>NZ_VLIY01000021.1 GCF_007489285.1 Skermania sp. ID1734 | reverse complement strand
CACCTTCGAACGCCTACTCCCGCGCGTGGACACCCCACCCGACGACGGGCCCGTGCGCGAGCAGTTGATCGCGTTGCTCACCGCCCAAGCCGACCTGATCGAGAACGCTCCCCTCCAGCTGACCACCCTGTCCTGGCTGGCCATGGGATCCATTACCCCCGACCCCGGCGCACCCCCTGACTCGGGCGCGGTCACCTCCCTGCGCGCCCAGGTCATCCGCCGCTACCGCGAACCGTTCGACCACATCCTCACCAGCCCTGAGGCCCGCGCCCACCTCGGTGATCTCGACACCAGCTTCGCCATCATCCAGCTGCTGGGCCCGATCGTCTTCGCCCGCCTGACCGGGCTGCACAGCATCGACCACCACGACTGCGCACGCCTGGTCGACGACTTCCTCACCGCCCACCGCGGGTAGTCGGCAAAAGCCCTGCCACGCTGCCCGATCGCCTCGTCTGCGCACCCCGGCGCGCGGTCGGTTCGGATTCAGAACAGGGTGTCGCGGACCCGCAACGGCCGGTAGCCGGTGGGTCCGAGCTGAGCCAACTCGGCGTCGATGTCGACCTCGATCGCGCCGAAGAAGTTGATGTTGGCGCTGTGCGCGGGCGAGATGTGGGCCAAGACCTCCTCGTCGATGCGCCGCCCAGCCCGGCGCATCTGCTCGACCGCCAGCCCGTAATACTCGGTGGTCCAGGTGATGAGGGCGTTGGTGACCAGGGTCAGACACCATGCCTGCTCGGTCTGGGCTTCCAAGTGACGGGCGCGGAAGGCTCCTTCGTGGGCATAGAGGAGGCCACGTTTGAGGGCGTGGATGGATTCGCCCTTGTTGAGCTGGCGCGAGATCTTGCGCCGGTAGTCAGGGTCGGTCAGATACCGGCAGGCATAGATGGTGCGGCGCATCGCCCCGTACTCTTTCAATGCTGCGGCGAGGGCGTTCTGTCTTCCCGACGCCGAGAGCTTGCCGACCAGCAGCGAGGCGGTGGCGTGCCCGAACTTCAGCGATCCGGCCAGCCGCAGCAGGTCGTCGTAATGCTCGGCGATCAGGTCCAGGTTCAACTTCCGTGTCAGCAGAGCGCCGGCGTGCGGGAACAGGGTGTCGGCCTCGGCGCGCGGCACCGGCCGGTACAGGGTGATCTTGCCCAGATCCCGGATACGCGGGGACAGCTGCATCCCCAGCAGATCGAACAGCGCGAAGTTCACCAGGGTGACCCCGTGAGTATCGGTCGCATGCTCGGTGACTGGCAGATCCGTTGCGTTGCCGAGGATTTCGTCCAGGACGTAGTGGGCTTCGCGGCGGGTGGTAACGATGACCTTGGTGCCGTAGGTGGTGTGCTGATCGGTGACGTGGGTATAGGTCGACAGGCCCTCCTCGGCGAAGAAGTGATTCACCGCACGGGCGGTGACCGATTTGCCGCGCGTCGGGAACCTCTGCCCGTCCGATGACGAGAGTGTGCCGGTGCCGAACACCGTGGTCAGTGGCAGTCTCTGGTGGTAGCCGATGATCGCCAGGTTCGCCGCGCGCAGCGTCTCCTCCCGCACATACCACTCCGCGGTCCAGGACAGAATGTCGTAGGAGATCCCCGACGCCGCAGCCATATTGGTGAGACCGAGGTTCGTCGAGTACGCCAGCAGCACCGCGATCAGATTGCGTTTCAACTCCGGGCTCCGCGTCTGCTTGCCGCCCGCGTGGGTGAAACAATCCAGGTAGCCGGTGCGCTTGTCCATCTCGATCAGCACCGACACGATCGGCGCGAACGGCAGCATCTCGGTCAGCTCGGCCTTCAACTCGATGGCCTCGGTCGGAATGTCCTCGGCGCTCAGCGGGGAGATCACCAGATCACCGGTCTCGTCCAAGCGCACCGGCCCGTCACCGGCGGCGAGCATCTGCTCCAGCTCACCGACCGCCGTCAACCACTCGTCGGTGAGCGCGGCCAACGCGGCGGCCGGGTCGGCGGGTTTGTCGACCAGGCGGCAGAATTCGGCTCGCTGCGGCTCCCATTGGGTCGGGGTGAGCAGGTAGGCGGCCGGGTCGGCGTAGCGGCGTGATCCGGGCACGAACACGTCCCCGGTACGCAGCCCGTCCCGCAACCCGAGCAGCACGCACAGCTCCCAAAAGTGACGATAGGCAACGGTATTGCCGGTCTTGCGGGCCTCCTCGAGATAACCGCGCCACTTGGTCGGCACGAACCCCGCCGGTGCGTCGTCGAACACCTTGCGGCGACCGGTCGCGTTGAGTTCGCGCAGCATGTCCACCGCGATCAGCAACTCCGTCGCCGCCGTACCACCGGAGAACCGGACCGCCGACAACACCGCCGGAGTGAACTTCCTCAGATACGAATACGAACTATCGAGAGCGGCCAGATGCCCGTGATCACGCGGCAACCGCGGCTGGGCCTGCGCAATCGCCGCACGCAACCGCTCCAACCCGATGCTTCCGCCCCGGATCAACCCGCCCACATCCTCATCAGGGATCTGCGGGTCGATGAGGATGGATAGGAGGTCATCCAGCAGCGCTTGCCGGTCCTCCCCGGTCTTCGCCCGGTCGGCCAGTTGCTCGCGCATCCGGTTCTCCGCGGCACTGAACTTCCCCGACAGCGCCTGATCGAACAACGCCACCACCTCATCGAGCACATCAGCGGCCGACTGCGCCAGCACCGTCAACAAGATCGGATACCGGCGCTGCGGATCGCGACGCTCCAACGCCTGCCCGGTCAGACGGCGGCCCAGCATGGCCAGGAACCGGCGACGCTCAGTCGGCAACACCGACAGATCAAGAGTGTCCGCGCCCAAACCGCGCACGAACTCCAGCTTCTCGACCTCGTTGCGCACAGCGGCTGTCGACGCCTCCACCGGAGGCGTCGACAGCCACCGCAACCGAGACATCCGGATCGAGACATCGGTGACCAGCAAGCCGTCCAACTCCGCGCAGCGTTGCGGCGTCAGCTCATGCGCCAACCGGTCGTAGGTCTCTCGTTGGGCCTGCTCACGCGCGTGCACGACGCGGCGGACCACGGTGTCGGGGCTGGGCCGGATCACCCGCGCCGAGATCAGATACTCACACCCCAACCGAAACAGCAGGGTCGGGGAATCGTGCTCCATCGCCCGCGCCAACAGGAACTCGTCGAGTTCTTTCAACTCCATCGCACCCGCGCTCTGCCAGCTCAGGTACTGGGCCACCAGGTGCAGATGCGCGGTGCGGGTCTGCGCCCGGCGGCCGTACGAACGGATCTGCGACGCATCGACTTTCAGCTGATCCGCCAACCGTGCCACCACCACCGGCGGCGCGGCGGCGACCTTGTCCGGCACGAACCCCAGCCACGGCAGCGTGCACAACGCCACCGCCAGACCGAGCTGATCCTCCGGACCACGCCCCCGCCCCGGCGCGACGAACGCGATATCGGCCGACGTCAGCGTGAAGAACCGGAACAGCTCCTCGCGGCTGACTTCTGGAAACTCCCGCAGACGCGCCAACTCCTCAGCCGCGAATACCTGCGTCGCCATGAAACCCGACCTCCAGCACACCGACCAACCTCATCGGCAGCCAAGCCAAGCACCTACCGCACCCGCCCGCAGCCCGAACCGATCACAACACCATCGCCGCTGGTCCAGCCATATGTGTTGTTTTCCGCGCGATTACTACCGGAACCCCAATACGACTCGTTCGCGATGATCGACTACATCTCGCCCCGGCCGCTGCTGATGATCGCCGGCTCGGAAGCCGACACCGCCTACTTCAGCGAAGAGGCCATCGACAAGGCCAAGGAGCCCAAGGAATTGTTCGTGATCGACGGCGCCACTCACGTTGCACTGTACGACAAAGACGCCTACGTCAATCAGGCCGTCGCCAAGCTCGACGAATTCTTCGGTAAGCATTTGGCGGGCTGATCGTCCGCCCTACCAAATGGAAGTGGGGGTCCCCGACTGCATGCCAACACAAGTCGGGGACCTCTACTTCCGTTCGCGTAGCTGCTGCGGTAGCGAGTCCCGCGACGGTCTGTCCGTGTTACGCGTGCACCGACTCGATCACGGCGGCCAGGCCTTGCCCGCCACCGATGCACATGGTGGCCAGACCTTTTCGGCCGCCTCGCCGGTTGAGTTCGTGCAGCAATGTAGTGACCATCCGCATGCCTGTCGCGCCGATGGGGTGGCCGAGCGAAATTCCGGAACCGTTGACGTTGAGCCGATCGTGATCTGCCCAGCCCCAGCCCGCGAGTACGGCGAGGACCTGTACCGCGAAGGCCTCATTGAGTTCGACTAGATCCAGTTCGTCCAAGAGGACCTTCGTGTCGGTGCCGGATCGGGCGGCGAGCTTGGCCACGGCGGGAACTGGCCCGATCCCCATGCGCGCGGGATCGCATCCCGCCGCCGCGCACCCGCTGAGGTATCCGAGGGGTTTCAGCCCCAGTTCGTCGAGCATGTCCTCGGCGACCACCAAGCACGCCGCAGCAGCGTCGTTCTGTTGACTTGCGTTGCCGGCAGTCACAGTTCCATCGGGGACGATCGTGCGCAATTTCGACAGCGATTCGACGGTGGAATCGGGGCGTACACCTTCGTCGGCGGTGAAGAGGACCGGATCTCCCTTGCGCTGGGGCACCGACACCGCGACCACCTCGTCAGTGAACCGGCCGTCCTTCCACGCGGTGGCGGCGCGATGATGACTGCGCGCCGCGTAGGCGTCGGCCTCGGCGCGGCTGATTCCATAGTCCTTCGCGAGGTTTTCGGCGGTCTCGATCATTCCGGAGATGCGGCCGAACCGGGCCTCCGGCTGAGAACGCTCGCGGCCGCGGTCCAGCCGGTCGTATAGCTGGGTGTTGCCGGATCGCGCGCCCCAGCGTGTGGCCGTCGAGTAGTACTCGATGCGGCTCATCGACTCCACTCCACCGGTCAAAACCGCGTCGGCGGAACCGGTTTGCACCATCATTGCGGCCGTAACCAGAGCTTGCAGGCCCCCACCGCAGCGACGGTCTAGCTGCATGCCTGGAACGGCGATGGGCAATCCGGCGTGCAGCGCAATCCAGCGTCCTACGCAGGGCACCTCCGAGTTGGCATACGACTGGGCGAAGACAACGTCGTCGATGCGCTCCGGGTCGATGCCCGAACGGCTCAGGACCTCCCGAACCACGATGGCACCGAGGTCCTCGACCGGGACGTCGCGCAGTGAACCGCCGAACGTGCCGACGGGTGTTCGGGTTGGGGCGACGATTGCAGCACGCCGCAGGGCCGGCTGGGTCATAGCGCGGTAGCTCCGTTCCTGGCTGTTTGTGTGCGTCAGATTTTGTTGCGCGCGATCAGTTGTGCGGCAATGACGTTGCGTTGGATCTCGTTGGTGCCTTCGCCGACGATCATCAGCGGTGCGTCGCGGAAGTAGCGTTCGACGTCGTATTCCTTGGAGTAGCCGTAGCCGCCGTGCACACGGATAGCGTCGAGGGCGACCTGCATGGCTGCCTCGGAGGCGAACAGTTTGGCCATGCCGGCTTCCATGTCGGCCCGTTCGCCGGCGTCGAGTTTCTCGGCGGCGTCGAGGGTGAGCAGGCGGGCGGCGCGCATCTTGGTGGCCATGTCTGCCAACAGATTTCCCACGGACTGGTGTTTCCAGATCGGTTTACCGAACGATTCGCGCTCCTGCGCATACTTGACCGCGTCGTTGAGCGCAGCCTGTCCGACCCCCAGTGCGCGGGAGGCCACCTGGATCCGGCCGACCTCGAGACCGCGCATCATGTGTGACCAGCCCAGGTTGGGGGTGCCGCCGAGGATCGCGTCGTCGCCGACCGTGCGCCCGTCGAAGACCAGCTCACACGCCTCCACTCCGCGGTATCCGAGCTTGGGCAGTTTCTTCGAAATGGTCAGGCCTGCACCGGGTTCGACGAGAATCACGCTCATGCCGCGGTGGGCGGGTGTGGCGTCGCGGTCGGTGACACACAGCAGGCCGATCAGCCCGGAGTGCGCGGCGTTGGAAATCCACGTCTTAGAGCCGGTGATCGACCACCCGTTTGCGGTGCGTGTGGCATAGGTGCGCATGGCCTGCAGGTCGCTGCCGCCGCCGGGTTCGGTCAGAGCCATGGTCGCGCGGATGGAGCCGTCGGCCATCTTCGGCAGGTACTTTCGCTTCTGGTCGGGGGTGCCGAAGGTCTTGATCAGATAGGTGATCACCGAGTGCCCGCCGATCGCGCCGGCCAGGCTCATCCAGCCGCGCGCGAGTTCCTCGGTGACCCGGGCAAAGCAGGCGGTGCTCACGTCGACACCGCCGTACTCGGCGGGGGCGAGTAACCCGAAGAAGCCGAGTTTCCTCATTTCGTCGATGAATTCGGCGGGGTAGACGTCGTCGGCCTCGAACTCGCGTACCCGCGGACGAACCCGCTCGTCGACGAATTCCGAGACCAACCCGACCATCTGCTGCTCGTCCTCGGTCAATGTCATTGCCCGCCCCTTTTCTTTGCCTCGCGGATCAGCCCGCCGCCGATGATGAGTCGTTGAATTTCGCTGGTGCCCTCGTACAGACGCAGCAGACGCACGTCGCGGTAGATGCGCTCGACGGGCACCTCGCGCATGTATCCGGTGCCGCCGTGAATCTGCACGGCGAGGTCGGCGACCTTACCGGCCATCTCGGTGCAGTACAGCTTCGCCGCCGACGGACCAATGCGGCGGTCCTCGCCGCTGACATACCGTCGAGCGGCCTCGCGCACCAACGCGCGGCCGGCCATCACCCCAGTCTGTTGGTCGGCGATCATCGCCTGCACAAGTTGGAAGTCGCCGATCGGGGTGCCGCCCTGGGTGGCTGCGGCGGCATACGCGACGGACTCGTCGAGGGCGCGCTGAGCCTGGCCGACCGCAAGTGCGGCGATGTGTACGCGGCCACGTGCCAGCGAGGTCATCGCGGCGCGGTACCCGGCGTCCTCCTCGCCGCCGACCAGCGCCGAGGCCGGCACTCGCACGCCGGAGAAACTCAGATCCGCGGTCCAGGCGCCCTCCTGGCCCATCTTCTTGTCCTTGACGCCGACCTCGACGCCGGGGGTGCCGGCCGGCACGAGAAACACCGCGATGCCCGTGCCGGACTTATCGGCCGGGCGGGTACGGGCGAACACCACGAACAGGTCCGCGATAGGCGCGTTGGTGATGAACCGTTTTTGGCCGTCGATCACCCACTCGTCACCGTCGCGAACGGCCTTAGCCCGCAAGCCTGCCGGATTCGATCCGGCGCCTGGCTCGGTCAGCGCGAACGACGCGACGACGTCACCGGAAGCGATCTGTTCGAGCCACTGCGATTTCTGCTCGTCGGTGCCGAAGTTGACCAGCACCTGCCCAGCAATGCCGTTGTTGGTGCCGAACATCGACCGCAACGCCAGGCTCGTGTAGCCGAATTCGAAGGCCAGTTCCACGTCCTGGGTCAGGTCCAAGCCCAGCCCGCCCCACTCCTGCGGAATCGCGTACCCGAACAAGCCCATTTCGGCGACCTGCTTGCGCAGATCCTCCGGTATGGCGTTGGTGTCCATGATCTCTTGTTCACGCGGCACCACTTTGCTGCAGATGAATTCGTGAACGAGCGCGCGGATCTGTTCGAAGTCTTCGGGACTCACTGCCGGCATCGGGTCGCTCCTAGGGCTGTGCTCGTGATAAAAAATATAATATCATCAGATTCGGATGCAAGAGAACCACCGGGAGGCATGCATGGCCGCCGCTCCATTCTCCGCGCGCTACTGGAACGCAATCGAAGCAATGCCAGCTGAACACACGCGTGCGGCGCAGGACGAACGACTGCGTCAACAGATCGCCTACCTGGCTGCCAATAGCGCCTTCTACCTAGACAAGTTCGCCAAAAACGGTGTCGATCCGGACAACGTCAAGACAGTAGCCGATCTTGCCGATTTGCCGTTTACCGAAAAACAGGAGTTGCGTGACAGCCTCGCCCAGTTCCCGCCGCTGGGTGCGCACGTTGCCGCCGACGGCGACGACATCGTGCAGATTCAGGCGTCGTCGGGCACTACCGGCAGCCCGTCATATGTCGGTTTGACGCGCAGCGACATTGCGACGTGGTGCGAGCTGGGAGCCCGAGCGCTGTATGCGAACGGATTTCGCCCCGGTGATCGGTTGCTGCACGCATTCGGGATGAGCAAAGGTTTCGTGGGTGGGCTACCCGTGGTGCAGATCCTGCATTACATGGGGATCGTGGACATTCCGATCGGGGCGGAGGCGGGAGCGGAGCGGTTGTTGCGGGTCGCGGCCGATCAGCGCCCGAACGCACTGATTGGTACCCCGTATTTCTTGACTCACCTGGCCGAGCAGGCGCCGGCGATCGTCGGGCAGGCGGCGGCCAATCTCGGAGTGCGCACGATCAGCGTCGGCGGAGAACCGGGCGGCGGTCTGCTGTCGGTGCGGGACAAATTGGAATCACTGTGGGGCGCAACGGCCCGAGAGATGCTCGGCGGAACCGACATTGCCTGCACGTATTGGGGCGAGTGCGAGGTCGGCGACGGAATGCACTTCCTGTCACCGGATCTGATGATTGCAGAGCTGATCAATCCGGACACGACGGAACAGGTAGCGCCGGTCGAAGGTGCGCAGGGCGAGTTGGTCTACACCGCATTGCGACGACAGGCTTCGCCGCTGCTGCGGTTCCGCACGCGCGACCACGTGGTGGTGACTGGGACCGACTGTCCGTGTGGGCGCACGGGTTACAAGGTGCGTTGTGTCGGGCGCACCGACGACATGCTGATCGTGCGCGGAATCAACGTGTTTCCGTCGGCGATCAAACAACTCATCGGCGAGTTGGTGCCGGCGACGACCGGCGAGATGCGGATCCGGGCCGATTTCGACGGCCATTCAACCCAACGTCCGCTGCCGTTGGTGGTCGAACATGCAGACGGGCTCGACGCCGAGGAGCGTGCCGCGCTGAAATCGACGATCGAGCAACGGATCCGGTCGGCGCTGAACGTCAAGACCGTAGTCGAACTCGTTCCGGACAAGACGCTCAAGCGTCCCGACCACGTCAAAGTTGCACTCATCGAACGCGTCAACACTTAGGAGAACTCTGTGAAACCCTACCGCTCAATGCTTTTCGTACCCGGCCATAAGCCCAGCTGGGCTGACAAGGCGCTTGCGTCCGGCACGGACGCAGTAATCCTCGACCTCGAGGACTCGGTGCCGATCGCCGACAAGGCGCAGGGCCGCAAGGCCGTCGCCGAAACGCTGGACCGGCTCGGCTCTCGAGACATCCGCGCCGACCTGTGGGTGCGGCCCAACAGCTCGGTGAGCGGTCTGCTGGGCGGCGACCTGGAAGCCGTTGTGCGGCGGGGACTTGCCGGCCTGTTCCTGCCCAAGGTGTTCACGGCCGAGGAGATTGTGCGCATCGACGCCGTGGTGTCCCACCTCGAGGAAAGGAAGGGCCTCGAACCGAACACTGTCGGACTGATCGTCAGCTTCGAGACCGCGGTCTCCATGGCGCACTGCGAAGAAATCGCCGCGGCGAGCCCTCGTGTCGCCAGCCTGCTGGGCGCCACCGGTCCCAACGCCGACGTCGGTCGCGAACTCGGATTCGAGTTCACTCCAGCGGGATTGGAGACGCTGTATCTGCGCAGCCGAATCATTCTCGCCGCCCGTGCCGCCGGCCTGCATCACCCGGTCGCCGGGGTCTGGCAAGACATCAAAGACCTCGACGGCTGCCGTCGGTTCGCCGAAGACAACCGCGGCCTCGGCTACCGCGGCCTGGTCTGCATTCATCCCTTGCACGTCGCGATCGCCAACGAGGTGTTCACCCCGGCACCGGAAAAGGTTGCGTTCTACCGCCGCATGATCGATGCCTTCCGCGAGGCCGAGGCGGCGGGCAGCGCCGCTGTCGACTTCGAGGGTCAGCACATCGACATCGCCCACGTGAAGACGGCCGAAGGTGTCATTGCGTTGGCCGAAGCGGTGAGCGCACACGCGTGAGGCGGTGATTCGACCATGGCTGCCGTGAACTACGCCGAGCTCGGTCAGCCGCGGCGTGCCATTGCCGGGTTGAAGGAGTCCGTCGCAGAGGAGATCCGCCGGGCGATCTTCGCGGGCGGGCTGCGGCCGGGGTCCAGGATCGACCAGGACTCGATCGCGGAACGGCTCGGCGTCAGCAAGCTGCCGGTACGCGAGGCGCTCATCGGGCTCGAGGTCGAGGGCATTGTCGAGATCGTCCCGCGCCGAGGGGCTTTCGTCGCCCGACTTTCCCGTGACGACATCCGCGATCATTACTGGATGCTCGGCGTGATCTCCGGAATGGCCGCCGAACGCGCCGCCTCCCGGATTTCCGCGGCGTCGCTGGCCGAGTTGGCCGAGTTGGCCGACCAGATGGAATCGGGCGCGGCCAATGCCGACGAGGAGAAGCTGAACTTCCAGTTCCATCGGTTGATCAACAAGGCAGCCGCCTCACGGCGGTTGAACTCCGAGCTCAAACGCCTCAATGGCGCTATACCGCTCGGCTTTTACGAGTCCCACCCGGACTGGGCGCAGACCGGGCACCGGGATCATCGAGAGATTCTCGAGGCGCTGAAGGGGCGGTCGGGCTCAACCGCGCGCGCTCTCACGGAGAGTCATTTCCTGCACGGCGGCAACCAGGCTGTCGCGTTTCTCGAGGCGCGGGGATTCTGGGAGCCGGTGACTGGCAGAGATTGATCGTGTTGTTGTTCAGGCACTTCTGGACCGGTGGGCCTGAACAACAACACGCTCAAGCTTTTTCGTCCAAACGCCATACGTTCTCGCCGGGTTGGGGAATGCCAGCGGCGCGCAGTGGCTCCACCCGTGGCCGGGACCACGCGGTGAGCGGAATCTGCACGGACTGAACATATGCCGGGCGGTGGTCGGCGGGCAGTGCGCGAACCGCCCGATTGATCTCCCACTCACCCACCCGCGCTCCCGGAAGCGGGGTGACCGTCGCGATGAGCACCTCCTGCCCGGTGGGGCCGACCCCGTACGCGGCCGCGAGGGCCACCTGCGGAATGTCTTCGAGGGCGTGCGTGACGACCGACGGGGGCACCGGACCGTTTTCGGTCCAAACCAAGGAACCGATGTGGTCGATGAACCACAGGTCGCCGTCGTGGTCGCGCACAAACAAGTCGCCTGTGGACATCCAGGAATCGCCCGACTCGAACAGGTTGCGCAGCGGCACCACACTGCGCCGCGGCGTGTTTTCCCCGCGGACCACGAGCATGCCGACGGTGCCCGGTTTGGCCTCGCGACCGAATCCGTCGGTTCCTGTGACGATGCGCTGCGACGCCAGTGCATACTCGACCACCCGCACCTCGGGTGTGCCGGGCAGCGGCCGGCCGACGGAACCGATTTTTGCGCCGGTCGGATTACCCAGGATTGCATCACCCTCCGCCGACGCATAGACCTCGACCACGCGAGCGGAGGGAAAGCGCTCGCTGACCCGGCGCCACATGCCATGTGGCATACCCGATCCCATGAACACCCGGATCGGATTGTCGCGCTCACTCGGATGCGTCGGGCCATCGGTGATCCCCTGCAGCGACGCCCAAGTGTAGGAGACGTGCGTGGCGCCGTAGCGCCGCACTTCCTCCCAAAAGGTGTCGGGGTCGGTACCGCTGGCCAGTGCGAGTCGCGCCCCCGAAGCGATCGCGCCAGCCATCGCATGCAGAATCGCCGAAGAGTGATACAGCGGGGTCACCGAATAGACGGTGTCCGTGGATTGCAGGCCGGCGGCGTACGCGGCTCCGAGGGCCGAGAGTGCCCAGCGCCGGTTGGTGATGAGAATGTCTCGGGTGTCGGCGCCCTCTCCGGTGAACAGCACGAAGGCGATGTCGGATGCCTTTCGCGGGTTCGGCCGGTACCAGCTCGGGACCCTGACCCGGGTGGGGTCGATCTGCTCCATGTCGATCACGTGCGCGGGCAGCTCGCGACTGTCGGCGCCGACGCCGAGGACACACCAGGTGACGCCGGGCAGTTCCGAATTGCGGGCATTTTGCGGGTCGGAGATCAACCAGCTCGCCTTGCCGAGTCGCACCTCACGCTCGAGGTCGCCGTCCGGCCGCAGCAGCACTGCGGTGGCTCCCAGCCGACTGATCGCGGCGAGCACACTGAACGCCGAGGGGCGCGAGCTCATCAGCACGCCGATACGCTCGCCCGGTCGCATGCCGAGGCTCATCATGCCGTTGACGATGCTGTCCACGCGGACTTTGAAGTCACCGTGGCGGATCACCCGGTCGCCGAACGCGTACACGATGCTGTTCGGGTCGCGCTGCGCCGCCTCGTCGAGCAGCAATCCGAGCGAAATCTGGGTACCTGGCTTGAAGTCGCCCAGTTCACGTAGTCGCGGCAGCTGATCGATGCCCGCGTGCAGCAGCTCCTCGGCGCCCTTGATCGCCCCGGTGGCCGTCGAAATCGCTCGCGCCGTTGCAGTTACCCCGACATCGGCGGTCCAGCCGATCACCCGGCGCACGGTGCCGGCGTCGACTGGGTCCCATTCCGGGATTTGGTCGGCCGGCACGATCGCCTCGGGCAATTCCGCTTCGCCGTTGCGCCACTTGATCCACGCCCCGACATTCGGCCAGGTGACTTTGCGAGCCCGGGCACCGCCGATGATGCCGAAATGACCGATCGGGATGGTCAATTCGTAGACGTCGGCCCGCGGCGCGGCCCGACGGATTGCCCGTACCGCCGGTGGAGTCGCAAGCAGGTCGGTCGTTCCCACCACCGTCAGGATCGGCACGTCGATGTCAGCGAGCGACACCAGCCGGTCGCGGAAGACGAAGCCCCCTTCCAGCATCCGGTTGTGCACCATGAACTGCTCGAGCAGTTCGGCAAACGCCGGGGCCGAGTATGCCGTCCAACCCTCGCCGTCCAGATACTTTCGCAGCCGCTCACGGGGGAGCAGGCGTTCGGTGTCGTGCAGGTTCAAGTAGTACTGCGCCTTGCCTTTTGCCACGCCGATGGGCGTGAGCATCTGCGTCCCACCGCGCATCGCCCAGCCCGGAATCGAAATACGCCGTGCCAGACCTGAATCCAAGTATGCTCGCGCGAGCGTCGCCGCAGTTTCCGGCGACATCGGTACGCCCATCGGCGCCCGGGTGTCGACCGGCGAGCCGAAGGTGATCAGCGAGTCGATCCCATCGCCGCGCCGGTAGGCCGCGACCTGGTAGCTGAACATGCCGCCCTGGGACTGCCCCCCGAGCACTACATCGCGTCCGGTCGCCGCGCGTACCTCGTCCACGGCGTCGCTGACGGCGAGCGCGTGGTCGGTGAGGGTGCGCTCGAGGCCGCCGGGCTCATGCTGCGGGTCGCCGAAGTCGATGGTCCACGCATCGATCCCCATGCTGTGCAGGGCGGCGACGGCGCTGGTGTCCGGCGCGATGTCCCACACGTCGCCGCTGATCATCAGTGGGTGCACCAACAACATCACCGGCGCGTTCTCGGGCACGTCGTCGGGAAAGTACCGGCGCAGCTTGTAGATCCTGTGGCTGCTCACTACCTCATAGGGCGAGTACTCGTTGTCCGTCTCGAGGCCACCGTGACGGACAACGTCGGTGGCGTTCACCGCCGTCACGCCAACCCGGCGCAGCAGCTTCGGAAGGTCGGGCAGCTTGGGCAAGTTGGGCATGGCAGGCCTTTCGGCGGTTCCCAGGTTGGTTCCGAGACATCAGTAACGCAATATCCTATATTATGCTCCCGTTTATTCGAGCAATCGACTGAGCGTCTCTGGCGCCTCCCACGGCACCAGATGGCCGACGTCGGTGAATTCGACACAGCGTGCGCCCGGAATGAGCCTCGCGAGTGTGTCGCCGTTGCGGGCCCGCACGATCGGGTCCGCAGCACCCGTGACGATCGTCGTTGGTGCAGTGATCGCGGCTAGCCTGCCGGGTCCGCGCCACGCGATGCTCGCGCGCCATTGCTGCAACGCGCTGATGACCGGGGTTTGACGGGCGTGTAGTTGCGCGGCGAGTTCGTCGACAACTTCCGGTTCGGGATGGAAGGCACGCGCGGACGTGCCCAGGTAGAACCGGGCGAGCAGTTCGGACTGCGACCTGCTGCCGACGGGAATTCTCGCCGGAGGCGGCATGAGGACGCGCAAGTCGGTGGGCACATGCGCAGGCGCCGGCGGAATTGTCGACACCAATATCAACCGGGCGATCCGGTCCGGGTGGCGAACTGCCAGCTCTTGGGCAATCACCCCACCCATCGAAAAGCCCAGAATCACAGCTTTTTCAACGCCGATCGCATCGAGAACTGCGGCCGCATCATCGGCAAGGTCGGCGATCGTGAAGGGCGCAGGTGCGTTGCGTGACCAGCCTGTGCCGCGGTTGTCGATGCGAATCACCCGGAAGCGCTGTTTCAGGTCGCGGACCCACGATCCTGGCCAAACGAGCCCACTTGCCGCGAAACCATTGAGGAGCAGCAACGGTTGACCGGCGCCGCCTTCGTGCCAGTGCACGGCACAACGTGGCGCCCAGCATCCCGGCGCGCCGGCCAGTTCCGCGGCGCGTCGACGCCGGATCGTCGATCCGTTGGTGCGCCGGGCCGCGCGCTCAGCGCGGATGCCCCAGGCGTTGAGTGCGGCACTCGCTGCAGCCAGGCGCGACCAGCCGGTGCGCGGCCGTGCCGGCGTTCGGTGATCAGCCACGGGTGACCTTTCTCGAGCGGCGGCCGAGCCAACACATTGACAAGGAACACAGCACTTGATTTCATATATTATATCTAGTGGCGCGGATCACACGGAGGCGTTTTAGTGACCACTCAACTCGACAGTGCCGGACCTGGTCAGCAAACCGGCGAGTGGATCGTCGGGATCGACGTGGGCGGCACGTTCACCGACATCATCGGCTTCAACCGCAAGACCGGTGAGGTTCGCGACGGCAAGGTCCTTTCCACGGTTCAGCAGGAGGAGGGGGTGCTGCAGAGCATCGCCGCCATTGACGTCGAGATACCGGAGGTGGCCGAGATCGTGCACGGCCACACCGTCGGCATCAATGCTCTGCTCAGCCGGACCGGCGCCCCGACTGGCCTGATTGCGACCCGAGGCCACAAGGATCTGCTCGACATCGGTCGCATGCACCGAGAGTTCGGTGACCGCTTTTACGACCCGACCTGGCTGCGCCCACATCAGGAGCGCCCGATCGTGCCGCGCCGATCGCGGTTCGGAATCCCTGAGCGCCTGCGTTACGACGGTTCGGAGCTGTTGCCGTTGGACGAGAACGCCGTTCGCGAGGCGGCCCGGGAACTTGGCCGGCAAGGCGCGCAGGCGGTCGCGGTGTGTCTGGTGAACTCCTACACCAACGACGACCATGAACGACGCGCTGCTGAAATCATCGCCGAAGAACTGCCAGATGCCTATATCCAGACCTCGGCGCTGTACCCGGTGACCAAGGAGCACGAGCGCACCACGACGGTGGCGCTGGATGCCTACGTTGGACCGGCGGTCGTGGGTTACCTCAATCGCTTGATGGACCGCCTCGCCGAGGGCGAGTACCGCGGCACCTTGTGGATCATGATGATGAACGGTGGTATCGCCTCGTTTGCCGATGCCTGCCGTAATCCCGTGTTCCAGTTGGTGTCTGGCCCGGTGGGCGGTGCCAGCGGCAGCGTCAAACTCGCCAACGAAACGCGCTTTTCCAACTTGCTGACCATCGACGTCGGCGGCACCAGCACAGACGTGGCGGCGATTCGACACAGCAAGACGCCTCTGACCGATCTGTGGACGCTCGAGACCGGGCTCACTCTCACCATGCCGCTTGTCGACGTCGAAAGCATCGGGTCCGGCGCGGGCAGCATCATCGCACCGAACGCACTGGGCAACGTGGCCGTCGGTCCCGCTTCCGCAGGTTCCAACCCGGGTCCGGTCTGCTACCAGCGAGGCGGCACCGAGCCGACGCTGACCGACGCGTGCGCGATGATGGGCATCTTGCAGCCGGATCTGTTTGCCAACGGTGCCATCACATTGGATGTCGACGCATCTCGCGCGGCGCTGGAAAAGACCGGCCAGCAGTGGGGGATGTCGGCGCTCGAGCTTGCCGCTGCCGCGTATGAGGTGGCGTGTCAGGACATTGCCGCCAAGGTGCGCACGATCTCGGTCTACCGCGGCTTGGACGTGCGCGACTTCGCACTGCAGCCGTCGGGCTCGGCCGGGCCGATGCTCGCCGACCGGGTCGGCCAGATCCTGGGCCTGGACACCGTGGTCGTGCCCAACAGTCCCGGGCAATTCTCCGCCCTGGGTCTGCTGCGCAGCGATCTGATGGTCACCCGTGCACAGTCGATCATGACGCCGCTGGCGCCCGAGAGCGCCGAGGCGATCGAGTCCGCCTTTGCTGCCCTGCAACAGCGCATCCGCGAGGAGTTGAAGAGCCAGGGTGCCGATGTGGACCGCATCCGCTTCGAGCGCGCGGTCTTTGCGATGTACCGCGGCCAGACGTGGGACAACCGCATGCCCATCCATGCCGACACCCTGACCGCCGAGCGAGTCGAAGACCTTGTTCCCCAATTCCACGAGTTCTACAAGGACTCCTACGGTTTCGCCGCCACGGAGATTCCCGTCGTGGTCTCCACGGTCGAGGTGACCGCGATCATCCCGCGCGAACACGGCAAGCCCGACCTGTCCGCCGAAGAAGGCGACGCGTTCCTCCGCAAGGCGCACATGACCGTTCCTGGCACCACCGAACCTGTCGAGGTCTCGATCTACGTTCGGGAGCGACTCGAACCCACCGAGCGGGTACTGGGACCGGCGCTGGTCGCCGAAAAGTTCGCCACCACCGTCGTGCTGCCCGGTCGGGTGGCCTACGTCGATGACGACCGCAACCTGATCATCGAGCCGCAGAGCTAGCACCGAGCTGAGGAACCAAGCCATGACAATCACCACCCAAGACAGCACCGGCCCCGCGGTTGACGTAGAGCTCGACATTCTTCGCTACGGTCTCATCGAAGTCGCCCGGGAGATGCTCGATTCGCTGATGCGCAGCGCCTTCTCGCCGGTCTGCCGCGACATCCTCGACTGCACTGTCGCTATCCATATGCGTACCGACGAGGGCTGGGAAGTCGCCGCTTTGTGGGAGGGCTGCATGCAGCACGCCTTCATCGCCCCCCACATCGCCAATTTCGTGATGGACGACTGGGACATCAACACGATGCAGCCCGGCGACGTGATTTTCACCAACGACCCGTGGCGCGGGGCCCTGCATCAAGCCGACGTGAACCTGTTCCGGCCGGTGTTCGTCAACGGCCGGGTGGAGTTCCTCGTGCAGTCGACCTCGCATCTGGTGGACCTCGGCGGACCGATCCCGGGCGGCTTCTCCAACGGCGCGCAGACGCACTTCGAGGAACAGTTGAAGCTGCCGCCGACGCTGTTGTACGCCAACGATGTTCCGGTCCGTCCGACCTTCAACTTCCTGCTCGAGAACAACCGAGTGCCCCAGCTGGTCCTCGGTGATCTGCGGGCGTTGCACGGGTGCCTGGTAGTCGGCGAGCGCCAGCTGCAGGACCTAATTGCCCGCGGAGGGCTCGACAAGGTCCGCGCCGCAGGCAGATACGCCATCGACGCCACCGAGGCCAGCATGCGTCGCGGTATCGCGGCCATCCCCGACGGTGACTACACCGCCGAGGACTTCCTCGATGAGGACGGCGTTACCGAAGACCCGATCCCCGTGCGAGCGACAGTGCGGGTGCGCGGGGATTCGATGGAAATCGATTTCTCCGGCTCCGGTCGCCAACCGTTGGGAAACTGCGGCACCGCCTGGTGTGAGGCGGGCCGGTGCATCGAGGCCGTAAAACTGATGGTCGACCCCTCCACACCGGTCAACAGCGGCACGCTGCGCCCGATCGATGTCCTGCTGCCGGCCGGCAGCGTGGTGCAGGTGCTGCCGCCGTCGAGCTGCTCGAGCCATGCCGACATCGGTCCGCGCGCCATCAACGTGGTGACCCAGGCGCTGAGCCAGGCCACGGAGGAGTCCTTCGCCCCCGACACCGGCACCGCCGTGTACATCGGATTCAGCGGCATCGACACCCGGCCGGGCCATGAAGGGACGCCCTGGGGCGCATACGGACTGGCCGGCGGTGGTTGGGGCGGCACCTGGAAGGAAGACGGAGTCTCCTTCTGCGTCGTCCCGATCGGCAACTGCCGCACCTCGGTTCAGGAACACGTCGAAATCGAAAGCCCCCTAGTGGTGGCCGAACACGAGATGGTGATCGACACCGCCGGAGCCGGACAATTCCGCGGCGGACTCGGTTCCGTCTACGCGATCTACGCCGAATCCGACACGTATGTGACCGTTGTCGCCGATCGACTCCGTCGTGGCGCGCCAGGCTCCAACGGCGGCGGCGCCGGCATGCCCGCCTGCGGCTGGTACATCGAAAACTTCGATCCCGCCCGCCACACCGACCCGCTCGATTTGCGCGGCGCGGAACCGCTTTTCGGCACCTTCGACCAGCAGGGCCGTCCGGACCCAAACAACGGTGAGTTCGGGCTCGGTGCCCGCTACAAGACCGGCAAGTTCTCCAACCTGCTCCTGAAGGCCGGCGATGGAATTCGCTTGCTCATCGGCGGTGGCGGCGGCTGGGGTGACCCGCTGCGCCGTGATCCGGACAGGGTGCTCACGGACGTGCGCAATGGACTCGTCAGTCGGGAGTCGGCCGAGCGTTGCTACGGCGTGGTTATCGCCGATGACGCCGTGGACGTGGCCGCAACCGAAGTCCGACGCGCGGAACTGTCTGCCGAACGCGATGCCGGGACCTGGCAGGTTCCGCTGGCCGCGCCCGTTCACTGGATCGTCTGAGTAGATTAGGAGAATTCAGCCATGGCCGTAGATCGCCTGCTGTTTCCGCGACCCGAGACCGACCGGGTCTATGTGGAACGCAAACCCGTCGAGGCGCAATGCCCCTCCTGCGGGAGCCGCAATGTCGCCCGGTACCCGGTGGCCAATTACCTCGGTCCCCGGATGGTCGTCAAATGTCAGGACTGCTTCACCCACCTGTCGGTGACGCGCCCGGAACCCGAAGACAATTGGCCGGCGTGGCGTTCGCCGGCGCGCGACTGGCCTGCCTCGCGGGTGGGGTAGCAGATGACCAGCACCGAGCTTGTCCCGCTCGGTCAGATGTATGCGAGCACGTTCGAGAACTTCGCCGATCGTCCGGCCGTGCGTGATGACCGAGAAGAACTCACCTACGCCGAACTGGGTGGCCGAGTGCGACGATTGGCCTCAGCGTTGCGCGGTCTTGGGCTGACCAAGGGCGACCGGGTGATCATCATCTCGCCCAACAGCGTCGAGTGGGCGCAAATCGAACGTGCCGTGGCGATCGGCGGCTTCGTCCGCGTCGCCCTGTTGACGCGACTGCACCCGGCCGAACTGGCGCAGATCGCTGCCGACGCCGATCCGGCCGTGGTGTTCGCCGATGCCGACTGGTTGAAAACAAAAGGGCGCGATTGGATTCCACCGCAGGTACGCGGCGTCGTCGCGATGGGTCCGGCAGCTGTGCCGGACGGCGCAACTCGATTCGACGAGTTTGTGGCCACCGGCCGCGACGAGGAGGCGCAGTTGCCCGAAGGTGAGGATCTTGCCGCCGTGCTCTACACCTCTGGGTCGACCGGACTGCCCAAGGGCGTCAAGCTAACTCACAACAATGCGGGCGCTCGGATTCGCGGCATCCGGAACGAATTGCCCTCCCTCGGAGCCGAAGACGTCGCGGTCCATACCGCACCGATCAGTCACTTCAGCGGTGGGATCAATGAAGTGGTCGCTGCCGCTGGCGGGCTCAACATGTACGAGGCGGCTTTCAAGGCGCCGAAGGTTGCCGATCTAGCCGAATCGGGACAGATCACGGTACTGCCGTTGGTGCCGACCATGATCACGATGCTGCTCGAGGAACTCGAGCGTCGGGGGGCCCCGACCGGGCAGGTCGGCAACGTCAAGATCGTGCCGTACGCAGGATCTGCCATCCAACCCGACCGCGCGGAAAAGGCACGCGCGTACTTCGGCGATGCAATGCAGCAGCTCTACGGTGCCAGCGAGGCCCAGATGCCGATCGCGGCGTTGTCGCCGAAAGACCATGTGACAGTGAAGAATAACCGCGGCCTTCCGCGGCTGGCCTCGGCGGGCAAGCCGACCACCTTCGTCGAGGTTGCGATCGTGGACGAGAACCATCAACCCCTGCCTCATGGCGAGACAGGCGAGATCGCCACCCGCGGCGCACACGTCGGCCCTGGCTACTGGCGTAACGACCCAGCGACCGCCGAGGCATTCCGCGACGGCTGGTGCTACACCGGCGATGTGGGCTACATCGATGAATTCGGCTACCTGTTCATCCTCGACCGGCGTAAGGACATGATCATCACCGGCGGGTTCAACGTGTATCCGCGCGAAATCGAAAACGTTGTGTCGCGAATCCCGGGGGTGCGCGAGGTCGCCGTTCTCGGTGCACCGGACGAGAAGTGGGGCGAGGCGATCACCGCGGTCATCTCGCTGGTTTCCGGCTGCGACCTCGCCGCTGACGCAGTGATCGACTACTGCCGGGAGCACCTCGGCGGCTACAAGGTGCCCAAACGGGTGATCATCATCGACGAACTTCCGAAGGGCGGAACCGGCAAGATCAACAAGGTCGAGTTGAGGGACAAGCTCTGGGCCGGCCGCGAGCGTCGAGTATGAGCAGAGCTGCGGGCCCGCTGGCCGGTTTCCGTGTCATCGAAATGGCTGGCATCGGTCCGGCACCGTTCGCGGCGATGTCGCTGGCCGACATGGGCGCCGACGTGATTCGGGTGGATCGGCCGGTACCAGCCGAGATGAAGACAGCACCGCCGGAACAAGATGTGCTCAACCGCGGCAAACGGTCGATCGTTCTCGACCTGAAGAACCCCGACGGCCACGCGGCGCTGCTGCGACTAATCGAAACCGCTGACGTTCTCGTTGAGGGCTACCGGCCAGGAGTGATGGAGCGACTGGGCCTCGGGCCCGACATTGTGCTCGAGCGCAATCCTCGATTGGTCTACGCGCGGATGACCGGATGGGGCCAAGACGGCCCGTTGGCCCAGACCGCCGGCCACGAAATCAACTATCTGTCGGTTATCGGACTGCTCGGCGCGCTTGGCTCTGCGGGCGGCCCGCCGCAGGTGCCGCTGCCGTTGATCGGCGACTATGGCGGCGGTGGCGCATACACGGTGATCGGCGTCCTTGCCGCGCTTTTGGAAGCCGCCCGCACCGGGCGCGGGCAGGTCGTCGACGTCGCAATGGTCGACGGCACCACACATCTGATGGCCGCCACGTACTCGATGCTGGGCGCAGGGGAGTGGAAAGACGAACGCGGCACCAACACTCTCGACGGTGCCAGCCCGTTCTACAACGTCTACGAGACGTCGGATGGGCAGTGGGTGTCGGTCGGAGCGCTGGAGAACAAGTTCTTCGCAATCCTCTTGCAGCAGTTGGACATAGGTCCGGATGAATACGATCCCGCCGACCAGCACGACACCACCCAATGGCCCCGCCTACGGGAGTCGCTGGCGGGGATTTTCCGTACTCGTAGCCGCGCGGAGTGGGCCAAACACTTCCACGACAGCGATGCCTGCGTGGCGCCGGTGCTCGGCCTGCGCGAGGGTGCTCAGCATCCACATGTATTCGCGCGGCGCAGTGTGCTCGTCAATGGTCGGCTGATTCAGCCGGGTCTGGCGCCGCGGTTCGCCGCGACCGCGGATTCGTTGCCTGGGCCGTCACCGGCTCCCGGCGAGCACACCATTGAGGTGTTGCGCGAGGCCGGTCTGCCTGCGGCAGAGCTGATCGAACGCGGCGCAGCGGTAATACCCGCTGCGCGAACAGAATAGGAGTGTGAATGGTCGAGGCAACCGAGGAAGATGTGGTAATCCGGGGGCTGCGGTTGCATACCAAACGCCGTCGCGGTGGCAGCGAGCCGCCGCTGGTGCTGATCCATGGCCTGGGCGGATCGCTCGAATCCTGGGCGCCGTTGCTCGAGGCTCTACCGGACCGGGACGTCGTCATGGTGGACTGTCCGGGGGCGGGGCTTTCCGCCCGGCCGAGGCTGCCGATTCGGGTGCCGGCCCTCGCCGATTACATCGTGGATGCGCTTGGCGAACTCGGGGTCGAGCAGGCCGACGTCTTGGGCTACTCGCTCGGTGGCCTGGTGGCGCAGGAAATCGCTCACCGCCACCGGAGATTCGTTCGCAAGCTTGTCCTGGTCGCCACCATCTGCGGTGTATGGGTGCACCCTCCGAAGCTCAGCGCGCAGCGAGCATTGCTGTCCACCAAGCGCTATCGCGATCGTGTTGCCGCCGAGCGGGAGATTCCACTGTTGGCCGGTGGGCGCACAGCGCGTGATCCGAAGATGCTCGCCGCGATTCTCGACGGGCGAGAGGGCCACCCGCCCACCCGAGCGGGTTATCGCTATCAGCAATACGCGGTGCTCGGGTGGACCAGTTTCCGGTGGCTGCCAGCGCTGCGCATGCCAACGCTCGTGCTGGCGGGTAGCGCCGACCCGGTCGTGCGGCCGGCAAACGCCCGCCTACTGGCGTCGCGGCTTCCCAACGCCCAACTGCGGGCGATCGAAGGTGCCGGTCACATGCTGTTGTTCGATGAAACACCCCGGGCCGCCCAGATCATCGAGCGATTCTTGGCTGACTGACGGGCGACCGTTGCCTCTGTACATCGCATATTATATTGTGATCTAGGCCATACCAGGGCGACGAGCCTGCCGAGAAGAGGTGGTTGTGGCGTGCCCATGAGATCACTGCAGCCGGAGCTCGAACGGCGTCGCCCCGACATTCGCCTGTCCTGGGCGCGCTCACAGTTGTATGGCCTATCCACGGAGGCGATGCCTCGGTTGGAGCAGGTGCCGTTCGCCCCCGACAGCGCCCTCGCGCGCGCTGCGGGTCCGGTGCTCCTGCGCGCAACGGCCGAACTCGACGGCACCCGACTGGGTCTCGTGCTCGCCGACCGTGACGCGCGCATCATCGATATCCAGTCCCCGGACGAGTCATTTCACCGCGCGCTGGGCCACGCCGGCATCCGGGCCGGCGTCGGAGTCGGTGAAGATCGAATAGGCACCAACGCTGTGGGCACCCCCGTGGAGACCCGGCGAGGAATTCTGGTGCGCGGTCGCGAGCACTACCTGGCCGCATTTCATGAGTTCACCTGCTACGGACACCCCATCACTCATCCGGTCACGCGCAGACTGGAAGGAGTGCTCATCATTGGCGGCCCTTCGGCCGGGGAACACCGGCTGTTTCCACCGCTGGTCCGGCGCGTCGTCAGTGACATCGAGGACCGACTGCAGCTCGATTCCCCACGCGCGCAACGTCGTTTGCTCGATGCATTTCAAGGAGCCGCAAGTCGCCGCGGGCGCGCCGTGGTCGTCGTTGGTGAAGGATTGGTGCTCGCCACCCCGGCCGCGCTGGACCTGCTCGAACCCGCCGACCATGCGGCGGTTCGCGCGTGCGCCGAAGATGCGCGCCCGTTCGGGGAGACACTGCATCAACTGACCCTGAACTCCGGTCGCGTCGTTCGGCTTCGCTGCGTCCCAGTGGAGGGCGTCGACGGAACACTCGTCGACATCAGCGCATCGAAGGACAACGGCGATGCAACGGGTGCTGACCTGACCCTCCGATGGCCGCTGCTCGTTGTCGGTGAGCCCGGTACCGGCCGCACCACCGAGGCTAAGCGGTTGGCCGGGTCTGGCTCGCTCGTGCTTGAGGCGACCGAGGTAGTGCGGCAGGGCGAGCAAGCGTGGGCAAATGTCATGGCGAGTCTCTTGGAAGCTGACGGTCCTGCCGTGATCATCGAGGACCTGCAAGTGTTGTCTGAACAGCTGACGGCATTGCTTGCCAAGTGTCTGCGCACTGCGCGACGAAGAGTTGCGCTGACCGTTACGCCGGGCGACCACGTGGACCCGTCGCTCGCCGCCGTGTGCGACACCCGGGTGGAACTGGTGCCACTACGGCGGCGGAGGCAGGAAATTCCGCATCTGGCGCAGCGGATGCTGGCCGAGGTGACAGACTCGAGTCGGGTCCGGCTCACCGCCGACACGTTGCGTGTGTTGGCCGGTCAACCCTGGCCTGGCAACCTGGCCGAGCTGCGGCGCGTCGTGCAGGCGGTTGCTGCGACCCGCTCCGCCGGTGACATTGTCCCATCGGATCTGCCGGCGTCTCACCGTGCCGGTCCGGCACCCGCGTCACCTTTTCAGCAAGCCGAGCGAGAGGTCATCATCGCGGCCATCGGGGCCGCGGGTGGAAACAAGCTGCGCGCCGCCTGCGCCCTGGGCGTGAGCCGTTCGACGCTCTACAACCGGATGCGCGCCCTGCGGATCGAGTGATGGTGTCCAACTACTTGGACAGTTCGGGTCCGCAATCGCTTCTAGTGTCGGATCGCAGGTAAACGCAACAGCATTCGACACCACCACGGAGGTCACCCAGATGGACGCCACGCTGCTCAATTTCAAGCTCGTTGTCAGCGACCTCGAGCGCTCGCTCACCTACTACCGCATCTTCGGGCTCAAGGAAGCCGCTCGCGTCGAATTCACCAACCCGGACGTCACCGAGGTCATCCTCGAGAATCGTGACGGTGCTCGGCCGTTGGTTCTTATTCAGAGCGACATCATGCCGGTGCCGTCGATCACCGCGGGGTGGACACCGTTGGTATTCAACGTCGACGATCTCGCCGAAGCGCTCGCTACGGTTGCGGCCGCCGGATTCGAGTCGGCGATCGAGCCGTTGGACCTCGGTGCCTTGAAGATCGGTATGACGAGCGACCCCGACGGTTACCTCAGTGAAATCATCGAAGGCGACACGCAAGCGCTGGAAGGCATTCCGGTGGGCCAAAAGATTCCGCACCCCATTCCGCAGATTCATGACAGGAAGTGACGTATGCCAACGTGGTTGATCACCGGATGCTCGACCGGACTCGGGCGTGCGCTCGCTCAATCGGCTCTCGGCCGCGGCCACAATGCGGTCGTAACCGCCAGGGACGCAAGCCGATTGGCCGACATTGTCGAAAATTATCCCGACACAGCGCTGGCCTGCTCACTTGATGTCACCGAACCAGCGCAGATCGCTGCGGTCCTGCAGCAAGCCGAACGGCGGTTCGGATCGATCGACGTGCTGGTGAACAACGCCGGCTACGGCTACCGCGCGGCCGTGGAGGAGGGCGAGGACGCCGACGTCCAAAAGTTGTTCGCCACCAACCTTTTCGGACCGATCGCCATGATCAAAGCAGTGCTTCCGGGGATGCGTGCCAGACGCGCGGGCGCGATAGTGAACATCTCCTCCATCGGGGCACGGATCACCCCGGTTGGTTCGGGATATTACGCGGCTGCCAAGGCGGCGATCGAGGGCCTGTCCGGCTCGTTGCGCGGCGAGGTGGCGCCCTTGGGCATCAAGGTCATGGTCGTTCAACCGGGTGCGTTCCGGACCGACTTCGCGGGTCGCTCGCTGGTCGAATCAGTAACTGTGATCGATGATTACGCCGAGACCGCGGGCAAGCGACGCAAAGCCAACGACACCATGGACGGCACCCAGATCGGTGACCCGGCCAGGGGAGCGGATGCGATCGTGACGGCGGTAGAAGCTGACGACTCGCCAGCGCTGCTGCTGCTAGGCCAAGATGCCTTCGACTGGTTTCTTGCCGTCGACGACGAGTTGCGCGGGCAAGTCGAGAAATGGAAAGAGCTCACCGTCGGCACCGGTTTTCACTAGTGCCCCCTACGAAGTGAGCCCCGATCAGGTGATCGGGGCTCACTTCGGGACCGGTGTTACAGATCGTCGGGGGATACCGCCGGCGGACGGTACCGGTCGGCTTCTGGACCTTCCGTCTGCGGGGCAAAGTTCACGCCGGGCAACAGGAGGTGGCCGGCGTCGACCGGCAGCGCGACGCCCGTAATGTGCTCGGCGTAGTCCGAGAGCAAGAAGCAGGCTGCCTTGCTGGTGGCGTCCGGTGGGAGTGCAGCACGCCCGGCCAGCGGTGCGTATCCGTAGATCACGTTCATCGCGACCTGACGGTCGGCGGTCTCGCCCGGGGGAACGAACAGTCCGTAGCCCATCGGGTTATCCCAGATCTTTGCGTCGACCGCTCCGGGGCACACCGCATTGCACCGGACGTTGTATTCCGCGATCTCGAGTGCGGTGTTCTGCATAAGGCCGATGACGCCGTGCTTGGCGGAGATGTACGCGGTGTAACCGGCGGTCGCCTCGAGGCCACCCACCGACGCAATGCAGACGATTGCACCGTTGCGCTGTTCGACCAGATGCGGCGCGGTGGCCTTGATCGTCCGGAAAGTCCCGCCCATCACCACGTCGGTGACGGTTGTCCACATTTGTTCGCTGGTCTCCCATGCCTTGGGACCGAGATCCCACAGTCCCGCGTTCGCGATTACCGCGTCGAGTCGGCCGAAAGTATCGAGGCCGAGTTGCACCGCTGCGTCCAGCGAATCCTGCTCGCGGACATCGGCAATGGCACTGACCGCGCGCCGGCCTTCCTTTTCGACCAATTGCTGCGTCTTGGCAAGATCGTCCTTGCTCGCCAGTTCGTACCGCAGTCCGTCGATGGGGGCGCAGATGTCGCTGATGATGACGTCGGCGCCTTCCTTGGCGGCCGTGACCGCGTGTGCGCGCCCTTGTCCGCGGGCTGCTCCGGTGATGAAGACGACCTTGCCGTCAAGTAATCCCATGTCGTTTCCTTGGTTCTCTGGAGGTATCGATGGTGGCTGCGCACCGTGGCGCGACGTTCCTTCCTGACGTTAGGCCGAGGCTGCGGGGTGAAAGTGTCCAAATATTTGGACATTCCGCGGGCATGAGGGATTCAGGACTCGTCCGCGTACAGCACACCGGATGCCAGCAAAGCAGCTATCTTCTCCTCCGAGAGCACTTCACGCGCGATGGTGCGAGTGTCAGCACCCACCTTCGGTGCCCGCCCGCCCCGGTCGGGGCGCTCACCGTCGAACATCCAGGGGGGCCGGATCAACGCCAGACCGTCGTCGGCCCGCTCGACAAGGTGCAGATGCTGCACCTGCGGGTGATCGAGGTAGCCGGTCATCGACAGCACCGGGGCATACGGAACGTCGTATTCGGTGAGCGCGCGCTCCCAGTGCTCCTTGGATTTGGTGGCAAACTCGGCCTCCACGATCGGCACCAGCTCGAAGTAGTTCGCCTCACGGGGACGGTACTCGGCGAACCGCGGGTCTTCGGTGAGATCCATCCGGTCCATGGCCGCGCACAGCGACTTCCAGAACTTCTGCGACGACGACAGATGGATGGCCAGATATTCACCGGTAGACGTTGGCACACAAAAGTTTTGAGCCTGCGGGTGACGGCTCGTGCGGCTCGGGTCGCGGCCGAGTTCGAAGGACTGGGTGATCCCGTCGATCGTCAGGGTGCTCACGGCCTCCATGATCGAGGTTTCCATCCGCTGCGGCTGTCCCGTCTTCAGCCGCCCCACGAGCGCCGCGAGAACGCCCGTGGCGGTGCTGAGCCCGGTCACCAGATCGGCGCTGAGACCGCCGGCCAGTTGCGGGTGTTCACCATCGCTGAACAGCGAGTACAGACCGCCGAACGCATGACCGATGGTGTCGTATGCCGGGCGGTTCGCCAGGGGACCGCTGGATCCGAACCCGGTGACCGATCCATACACGATGTCGGGACGCAGTTCCCGGCAGTCTTCGGGTCCCAGGCCGAGCGCGGCAAGCTTTCCCGGTCGCATATTTTCCAGAACCACATCGAAGTGCGGCACCAACGCCTTGACCAGTGCCACGCCCTCGGGTGTCTTGAGGTCCACCGAAAGACTGTGCTTGCCAGTGTTGTACTGCCGGAAGTACGGGCTTCTGTCGTTTTGATGGCGGCGGAAGTCCTCGCCCGTCACAGGCTTTTCCACCTTGACCACCTCAGCGCCGAGTGCGCACAACAGCGAGGTCCCGAACGGGAGCGAGATATAGCCCCCGATCTCCAGAATCCGAATGCCATCCAGTGGCTTGTGCTGCATGTTGTCCACCTTCAATTAGTGATGTATATAATATATGATCAATGGTTTGTGTAGTCAACTGTGCCCACGTGAGGGCAAATGTGCTCCCAACTCTTGGAAGGTAAGCCGCGATGGGAAACATCCCGCCGGTCGAAGAGGCGGTTGCCCGCCTCGTCACCGACCTGACGTTCGACACCATTCCGTCCGACGCTCTTGTCGGCGCCCGACGACTGATGCAAGACCAACTCGCCCTTCAGGTCGGCAGCGCCGCGCTGCCGTGGAGTCAGGCGGTCCTGCAGCTGACCCGGACCGCGCACGCGCCGGGACGATCGCATGTCGCAGCGAGCGGCGAGGAGATGAGCGCCGCCGACGCCGCGTTCGTCAATGCCACCTACGGGCACGGCTTCGAGTACGACGATGCCCACCGGTCCAGTTCCTCCCACCCGGGCAGCTGCGTCGTCTCCGCCGCGCTTGCCGTCGGCGAGGAACTCGGTACCAGCATGCGCGAGGTCATCACCGGGATTGTCGCCGGATACGAGGTGTACACCCGCATTGGCAAGCTCGCGGCCCCGGAACTGCTCGAGCGTGGCTTCCACCCGCACGGATTATTGTCGAACTTCGGCGCCGCCGCCGTGGTGGCCAAGATGCGGGGCTTCGACCTCTCCACGACAGTCCACGCCCTCGCCATCGCATTGAGTCACGCCTCCGGCACCACCGAGTACACCTCCTCGGGAGGCTCGATCAAGCGGGTGCACGCGGGCATCGGAACTCGCAACGGAATTCGGGCCGCGGAGATGGCCGCTGCCGGGATCACCGGGCCGACAACGTTCCTCAGCGGCGGCAAAGGCTTCTATCGCACCTATGCGGGTCGACCGGTCACCGACGACCTGGCCCGTACCTTCGGTCTCGACCAGACCTTCGAGATCACCCGAGTATGGTTGAAGCCCTACTGCTGCTGCGGCATCAGCCACGCCTACATCGATGGCGCACGGCAACTTTCGGCACGGGCCGGCGAGGTTCGTTCGGTAGTGCTGGGCATCCAGACCGGCGGCAACGTCATTGTCGGCAACAAGAATGCGAATGCATATGCGCCCAGGATCATCGAGCACTTGCAGTACAGCTTGCCGTTCCAGTTCGCGCTGTCGATGCTCGGCAAGGGCAACGGCTTCTCCACCCATCACGCGTACCTGGCCGGCCACCTCGACGTCAGCGAGGGCAGTGACGTGGCTGTACTGGCGCACAAGGTGAAAATCGAGGTCAAACCGGAACTCGACGATGCCTACCCGGGCCGTTGGGTCGGGGACATCACCGTCGACTACATCGACGGCAGCTGCGACAGGGTCTTCGTCGACAACCCGATCGGCACAGCGGAAAATCCGATGTCGCAGCAGGACCTGGACGCGAAGTTCCGGGACGTGACCGTCTCCACGTTGGGCGCGGAGCGCAGCGAAACGCTGCTGTGGGCGATTCGCGGGGGCGATCTCGATCGCCCTGCTGCCGATTTTGCAGCGTTGCTGCGGGTTTAGGGCTGCAGTCCGCCGAAAGTCGTACCGGAATCCGACTCGCGGCAGATGTTGCCGCAATGTGCACTGGGCGACAGTTGTTTCGACCTACGTAGAAGGAGCGTGTGATGCGAGGCGTTGTCTTCAGCGGTAACAGCAAACTCGACATCGCCGAGTTCGATGACCCGGTACCTGGACCTGACGACGCGGTCGTCGAGATCAAGGCATCGGGCATGTGCGGTAGCGATCTGCGGTTTTACCGGGCATCGGCCGCTGACGCGCTGGCCGTGTACGGCCTGCAGGGCGACAGCGCCGGCATCATCGCCGGGCACGAGCCGTGCGGGGTCGTGGCCGCGCTGGGCAGCAATGTTGCCAACGGTCCGTATCGCATCGGGGATCGAGTGATGGTCTACCACTACGACGGCTGCGGCTTCTGCGACCCGTGCCGCACCGGATGGATGCAATCATGTGAGAAGGGCGCGCGGATCTTCGGCGCGACCGCACACGGCGGCCACGCAGATTACCTGAAGGTGCCGGCCCGCACTCTGGTACCACTACCCGACGAGCTGAGTTTTGCTGCAGGGGCGGCGATTTCGTGTGGAACCGGGACAGCGTTCGGGGCGCTGGTCCGATTGGAACTCAACGCGCGCGACACTATCGCGGTTTTCGGGCTGGGGCCGGTCGGGCAATCCGCTGTGCAACTGGCCGCGGCGATGGGCGCTGAAGTGATCGCGGTGGACATCGAGCCGGAACGGGTCGCGCGAGCAACAGAGTTCGGTGCCGCGTCGGTGATCGACTCCACCGCAACGGATCCGATCGAGGCCGTGCGGGAACTGACAGGCGGGAAGGGTGTGTCCCGGGCACTCGATTGCTCGGGCGCACCCTCGGCCCGCTCAGCTACGGTTCGGTCGAGCGCGCTGTGGGGCCGGGTCGGTTTCGTCGGCGAAGGCCGCGACGTGACACTGAACGTCAGCCCGGAGGTCATCCGCAAGCAGCTGACAATCCTCGGCTCGTACACGTTCTCCATTGTGGGACAGACTGATTGTGCTCGTTTCATCGCGCGCCACGGTGTCGAGGTCGACAAGATCTTCACCGATCACTGGAAATTGGATGACGCGGAGGCGGCATACCGGGAGTTCGACAAGCAGATCGGCGGCAAGGCCGTCATTGAGTTCTAGCTCCTTCTGGCGGCCACTTATCCCGGGAACCCAACCGGTTATATCCGCAACCTCTCGACTGGCTGACCAGTGATTTCAGCGATGAGATCAAAAGCTTTATCCACGTGCAGCACCGTTAAGCCCGAGGCTTCGGCCACCGCGGCGACGAGTAGGTCGGGAATCGACGGAGCACGATGGTGCCCCCTTTGGGCAAGCAGCCCTTGGATTTCAACGGCACGAGCTTCCATGCGGGGAGTGAGATTCTCGACAGGCATCGAGGCAACGGGCGGCAAGGCAATGCTCGCGTGCCAGTCGGTGGCGGAGCGGGCCGAATAGCCCACCTCGAGCAGCGTTATAACGGTGATTCGCACCAGTCCGCGGCTAGTACGGGCCGCCCACATTTCACCGTCCGGTGACCGCCCAAACCGAGCTAGCGCTGATTTGTCTACGACCCATCCGTCCGTCACGACCACGCCCGCCGCATCACGGCATCGTCGGTCAGGTCGCCGGTGAGGTCGGTGAACCGTCGGAAATCAGCGACGGTGACAGGGTTTGCACTACGGCGAGCGAGCCGTTCGACCTCACGCCGGAGATACTCGTTCCGACTCAATCCCGCCCGCGCGGCGTCTGCGTCGATGCGACGTAGAACATCGTCTGGTACGTCTCGGATCAGAATGTCTGTCACCGGTTTCGCCTCCTGATATCCGATGATATCAAGAGGCCCGATTGTCCTTCCCTCGCGCAGCGCCGAGGCTACGTCCGCGTCTTTGCGTCGCGAAGCCAGTAGGCCACCGCTTCGGCACGGTTTGCGGCGCCCAGTTTGCGCAAGATATGGGTGATGTGCGTCTTGACGGTGCCTTCGGATATCGACAGCTTGCGCGCTATCAGCCGATTGGACTCGCCCGCCGCGAGTAGTTCGATGACCTCGACTTCGCGGGTGGACAGCAGCGGGTGCTGGAGCGGTTGCGGTGCAACAGGTTGGCGCGCAGTGATATTGATTGCGGAGCCGATGTTGTCGATGCCCGCGCGCAAGTTGGCGAGGCCCTCGACCACAGTCACCCGGGCCAGCGTGTGGCTGAGTCCCTCGGCGAAGAGGTTCAGCACCGCGCGATCGGTGGCATCGACTTCTCTGTGTGGTCGATAGCAGTCGCCGTGTACGAGGCCGACGACGTTTCCGCGGATGGTCAGCGGGGCGACGCCGTATGAGGTCGAACCGCTGAGTTTGGTCAGATCCCGGTTGACCCGTGGGTTGTGCTGGACGTCGTACACGAGACCAGGTCGCGCCTTGGTCACGATGTCGCTTTCGACGAGGGTGCCGTCCAGTTTGCGCGGGTTTTCCCGACCGGCCGCCTCCATCTCCCGGGCCAACACCGGATCACCCGTGATGTACATGGTGTGCAAGTTCCAGGTTGAGTCTTTGATGGTGGACAGCAGCGCGCGGTCAAACCCGAGAGTGCATGCAGCTTCTGCTGCACTCGTGAGCAGGTCGTCGACGGTGGCAGTTTCTTGGAGTCGAGCGAGAGCACGGCGGACCCTCCGAAGCATCATGACGCCCTCATCGACGCGTGCGTTGTCGATGGCAGCTTCGGCCTCGCGGATGCGCGCCAGTAGCACCGTCAGATCCGCAAGGCGGTCGGGGACCGCGCGGTTGTCCACGCCCTGCAACAACTCCGCGACGGTGGCATCCCACAGGTGGCGCAGCATCTGTTTGGCCGGGATGGCGCGGGTTAGGTCGCGGACCGGAAGTGTGCGCCCGAGAATGGACGTGGCGTCCGCCGTCAAGTCGCGGATGCGCCTGCCGAGGTCGTCGTCGAGTGCCACATCGCGGTGACTCGAATCGGTCGTTCCGGTTGCCACAATCGCTCCAGGGACGCTGATTTAGTACATCATATACTATTCGCTATCAGCAATTTTCGCAACCTTCTCGTACCGCCGCCGCCAAGTCGTCCGAAAGTCGTACACCGAATCCGACCTATGGCCGATTACACCGGCCGCCGGGTGGTCGACAGTTGTTAGTGACGTCACATGACTCGCCATTCAGCGTGCGCAACGAAGGGAAGCGACATGGTCTGGCAGGGCAATTACACAAGGCTGTTCATCGACGGTCGGTGGGAGAAGCCAGCATCCGATGACAAGATCCGCGTGATCTCGCCGTTCACCGAACAGATCGTGGCAGAGGTGCCGGCGGCGACAAAGGCTGACGTCGATCGGGCGGTTGCGGCGGCCCGGAACGCATTCGATAACGGACCGTGGCCCCAACTGTCGCTGACGGAACGGATCGACGTGCTCAACCGAGTCAGCGCAAAGTTGGGCGAGCAACAGGAACTGTTGGCCCGCATCGTCTCCGACGAAATGGGCTGTCCGATCTCATTGTCCCGCACCATGCAGTCCGCGGGCGCGAAAGCCTTGCTGGACAGCTTCATCGACCTCGCCCCGCAGGTCGAATGGAGCACCATTCGACGGTCCAGCACGGGAACCGGTCTGGTGACAAGGGAACCGGTCGGCGTCGTGGCCGCGGTCGTACCGTGGAACGCACCGATGCTCGTGACCATGCTCAAGCTTGCGCCCGCTCTTCTCAGCGGCTGCACGGCGATCCTCAAGACCTCGCCTGAGGCTCCGCTCGATTCCTATCTGTTCGCCGAAATGCTGGAATCGGCTGGACTGCCACCGGGCGTGCTGAGCGTGCTACCCGCCGATCGGGAGGTCAGCGAATACCTGGTCACCCATCGTGATGTCGACAAGGTTTCGTTCACCGGTTCCACTGCGGCCGGGCGCCGCGTCGCGGCGCTGTGCGGGCAGGACCTACGCCGGGTGACGCTCGAGCTCGGCGGCAAATCCGCGGCGGTGATTCTCGAGGATGCGGATTTGGATCTGGCCGTCGCGCAGATTCGAAAGTTGTCTTTGCGCAACACCGGCCAAGCCTGCAGTAACAAGACGCGGGTCGTGGTTGCCCGCTCGCGAGAGGCCGAATTGCTCGACCGCCTGACCGCGATGGTCGAGTCCATGCCGGTTGGTGACCCTGCGGACGATGCCACGGAGGTCGGACCCCTCGTTGCTGCCCGCCAGCGCGACATGGTGGAGCGCTACATCGAGATCGGCCGCGGTGAGGGCGCCAAGGTGGTGATCGGTGGTGGTCGTCCGGCCGGGCTGGACCGGGGATGGTTTGTCGAGCCGACGATCTTCAGCGAGGTGCAACCGAATATGCGAATTGCTCAGGAAGAGATCTTCGGACCGGTCCTTTCGGTGCTGAGCTTCGGCGACGATGACGAGGCCGTGGCGATCGCCAACAACTCGGAGTTCGGACTCAACGGGTCGGTGTTCACTGCGGATGACGAACGCGCCCTTGCCGTAGCGCGGCGCATTCGCACCGGAACTGTGGAGCTGAACGGCCATGTCGTCGGATTCCATTCTCCAATTGGCGGTTTCAAGGCAAGCGGTATCGGTCGCGAGGCCGGTATCGAGGGCTTCGAGGCGTACGTGGAGTTGAAGTCCTATGGCTTGCCGCCGGCACTGGCGAATTCGTTAGGGTGACCGGTAGGAGCCGAAAATGAAGACTCGCGGTGCAGTGTTGCGCACGTCGCCGGGTCGGTACGAGGTGGTCGAACTCGACCTCGACGACCCGCGGCAAGGTGAAATTCGCGTCAAGATGGTGGCTGCGGGTCTGTGTCACTCCGACGACCACTTCGCGACCGGGGACCAAACCCCGGCGATTCTGCCGATCGCCGGCGGTCACGAGGGTGCCGGCGTCGTGGAAGCGGTCGGGCCGGCCACCGCAGGCTTTGCCGAGGGCGACCACGTGGTGTTCTCGTTCCTGCCCGTGTGCGGACGGTGCACCTGGTGTGCGCGCGGACTGCAGAATCTGTGTGATCTCGGCGCATTTCTCGCTACTGGTTGCCGTTTCGACGATCCTGGATCGTTCCGGTTGTCCTTGGCGGGCAAACCCGTCGGGCAGCTTGCAGCGCTGGGAACGTTCTGCGAACGCATCGTGGTGTCCACCGCGTCGGCCATCAAGATCGATCCGTCGATCCCCCTGGACGTCGCCTGTTTGACCGGTTGCGGCGTCGGCACGGGCTGGGGTGCCGCGGTGAACTCGGCTCAGGTTCGGCCTGGGCAGGTAGTCATTGTCATGGGTATCGGCGGTATCGGCATCAACGCGGTGCAGGGCGCGGCACACGCCGGCGCGGACGCGGTGATCGCGGTGGATCCCGTGGAATTCAAACGCGATTCAGCCTTGAAGCTCGGCGCGACGCATGCCCTCGCAACGATCGAGGAGGCCACCGAGGTTGCGCGGTCGATGACCAACGGTCAGGGCGCGGATTCCTCGATCGTGACTGTGGGAATACTGACCGGGCATGACGTCGGCCGGGGGTTGGGGGCTGTTCGCAAGGCGGGCACGTGTGTCGCCGTCGGCATCGGCGACACGTTCGTCAAGGACGGCGATATCAACCTGCACGAATTGACGCTGTACCAGAAGCGCTTACAGGGTTCACTGTTCGGCGCAAGTTCGCCCACTGCCGACATACCGGCGCAGCTCGAGATGTACCAACGGGGGTCATTGAAACTCGATGAACTGATCACCACCCGCTACCGACTCGAGGATGTCAACAAGGGCTTCGAGGACATGAAGGCCGGTAAGAACCTGCGCGGCGTTATCATCTACGACTCCTGAAAGGGAATACATGCCAACAATCATCGAACAGCTCGCCGAGTTTGCGGTGGACGTCGAGACCGCGTCTCTGCCTGCGGAGGTGATCGAAGAATCGAAGCGAATTCTGTTGGACTCGCTCGGGTGCGCCGTCGCCTCGTTGGGTGATCGGGGCGCGGAGATCGCCGTGCGGTATGGACGGGTTCTCGGCGGAGACAACGGCCACGCTTCCATCATCGGAACCAAAGAGTGCACATCGGAACTCGGTGCGGCGTTCGCCAATGCAGAACTGATCAATGCGCTCGATCAGGACCCTGTCTTGCCGCCCGGCCACGTCACGCCCTACGTCCTGCCCGGTGCGCTGGCTGCGGCCGAGGTGGGCGGCCGCAGCGGTGCGCGCCTGCTCACCGCGATCGCGGTAGCGCACGAAATCTCGTATCGAATCGGCAAAGCCACTGATTACCTCCGCGACATGAAAGACGGCGTCGTCACGATACCGCCGGTAATCGGTTACAGCAGCACCATTTTCGGGGCAACCGCGGCGATCGGGTTGGTGAACTCGTTCTCGCGTGAAACGGTGAGCGATGCGCTCGGAATCGCTGGTTGCACCGCGCCGGTGAACTACCAACGGGCTTGGATGATGCATGCGCCGTCCACCACTATCAAGTACCAGCTTGCTGGCGGGCAGGCGCTGGTGGCAATGACCGCAGCGCATCTGGCGGAGTTCGGCCATCGCGGCGACCGCCAGATCCTCGACGACCGCGAGTTCGGCTTTCCGCGATTCATCGGCACAGGCCGGTGGGTGCCGGAGCCGATCACCGCGAACCTGGGCACCGAATGGACATTCACGCCGTTCCAGTCCTTCAAGCCCTACCCGCACTGCCGCGTGCTGCATGCTCTGCTCGACGCACTGACCGACATAGTCGAAGACAACGACATCAAGCCCGACGAGATCGACTCCATCAGGGCCTGGGGTGAAAGCTTCGTGCTGCAACCGGTGTGGCTCAACGAGACGGTCGAAGACCCGCGCGACGCACAGTTCAGCATGGCCCACGGGCTCGCCGTCGGCGCGCATCGGCGCCCGCCCGGCAGGCAGTGGCAAGACCCCGAGTTCGTATCGAGCCCGTCGGTCATGAACCTGATGAAGAAGGTGACCTATCAGCCCCACCCCGATTACGCTGCGGCACTGACGTCGAACCCGGCAGCGCGACAGTCGCGGATCGAAGTGGTGGCTCGCGGAACGACTTTCGCGGGGGAGCGGCACTACCCCAAGGGCAGCCCGTCACCGGACCCATCGAGCTACATGACCAACGACGAACTGACTGCAAAGTTCCGGCGCAACGTCGACGGCGTGCTCCACGACGCGGATGCCGACGCCGTGGTAGAAGCAGTATTTGCGCTCGAGGACGTCGAGGATGTCAGGTCGATCATGGACCGGCTTCGGCCGTGAGCTAACCGACGGCGAGACCGAGCAAATGGCCGCTTACCTAATCCGTATCGCGGCCATCTGTTCGGTCTCGTCGAAGTCTTGCACGTTCAATGCACCGCGGCGAACATAAGTTTCGTCTCGTCGGCTTCCACCGGGTCGAACTCGGCGGCGATGGTTCCGTGTTTGGCCACCAGTATTCTGTCCGCCAGTGCGCGGATTTCCGGCATGTAAGAAGAAATCACCACCACCGCGACCCCGTCGTCGGCAAGCGCTCGAATCATCGCGTGGATCTCGGGAATGGTGCCCAGGTCAACCCCGCGCGTCGGCTCATCGATAATCGCGACGAGCGGCTTGCGGGTAAGTCCCTTGGCCAACACCACTTTCTGCTGGTTGCCGCCGCTGAGTTCCTCCAACGTTGCCCGATTCGGTTCCAGTGTGCGCACCTGGAAGCGCTCGACGAAGCGCTGCGCCACCGACTTTCGCTCGCCGGGCCGAATAAGCATCGGCAGGCGAGGACTGCCGCACAGGTGCCCGAGGTAGATGTTGTCGGCGATCGACAGGTGCCCGAAGAACCCCGACGCCTTGCGATCCTCGGTGATGTACACGATGCCGGCTCGGCGCGCATGCCGGGGCGTGCGGAACCGCACCTCTCGCCCGTTCAGTCGGATTTTGCCGCCACGCAGTCTGCGCCGCTTCATGATTCCGCTGATGATCATTGCCGCTTCGCTTCGGCCGGCGCCGACGAGTCCGTAGATGCCGACGATCTCGCCGGGGTACGCCGAGAACGACATGTTGCGGACGACAGGTAGCAGTGTCACGTCCTCGACCTGCAGCACGGGGGTGGGATCAGGTTCGCGGTTGGGCGTGACCCGACCCATTTCGACGTTTCGACCAACCATCATCTGCACCACTGTCTCGCGGTCGAACTCCGGCTTGGCCAGTGTGCCTTGCACCTCGCCGTCGCGCAGCACGGTGATGCGGTCGGCCTCGTCGAAGGCTTCATCGAGCATGTGCGTGATAAAGATGACGCCGATACCCTTGCGCTTGAGCCGGCGCATCGACAGGAACAGTTGCAGCCGTTCCTCGGGCGTGACCGAGGCGGTCGGTTCGTCGAGGATGACCACCTTCGCATCCCGGTGTACCGCACGGGCAATCTCGACCATCTGCTTCTGTCCGATACCGAGCGCGCCCGCGGTCGCCTCCGGTCGAATGTGAAAATTGTGCGACTCCAGTAATTCCCGGGCCACCACATTGAGGTGGGCCAGATTGTTGAAGACCTTCTCCTGGCCGAGAAACAGGTTCTGCGCCACGGTCATCGATTCGACGAGCGAGCCTTCCTGGTAGACCATCGCGATGCCCGCGTCTGCCGAATCCTTGGGCGTGGCGAATCTCTGCACCCTACCGTCGATCGTGAGTGTTCCGTTGTCATGCGCGATGGCTCCAGAGACGATTTTGACTAGCGTTGACTTGCCCGCGCCGTTTTCACCAAGCAGCGCGTGAATTTCGCCGGGGCGCACATCGAAGTTCACCTCACGCAGCGCGTAGGTGCCGCCGTAGCGTTTGCTGATTCCAGCGAGTTCGATAACCGGTTGGACGTCCTGCACATCCTGCTCAGTCATGGTCGTCACTGCCCTTCCCGTCCTGCAGCGCGAGCAGATTGCCGAAGCCCTGCGCTGCCACTATCAATTTGCCATTGTGCGCGGCAACGCCCGTGACGCCGTGGCGATCGCCGTCGACGCGGGAGTGCACGCTGGTGGTGATGCGACCGTTGTGATCAAGCCGAAATGCCAAGCCGTACGACCGGGCCGGTGCCCATGGCTTGACGACGCCGAGCACCCGAAGCTGTCCCATCTGCATGGTGTCGGTGTACGGATTGACGCAGCGCAATCTCGGTACGAACCACTCGTCGCGCGCAATGGTTTCGGTCATATCGGCGCACAGTTCCGGTTCGTCGAGGAGCAACTCGGTAAACCGGTTGCGCACGTAGGGTGCCGCCACCCACCAGCCGTCGTCGTCGGCCGCCAGCCTGCCCGGATACGCCGGCAGGTTCGCCACCATGGCACCCGCCGACTTGCCGAGAGCGGCCAGCGAACGTCGTTCGATGCGGTGCGCGAGACTGAGCGAAAGCAAAACCTCGGTGTCCGAACACATTTCGATGCTAGACGGCCAGGCCAACGCATCGGCGACGACGCTTACCTGCGACCCGTCGACGCGGACGATTCGTCCTGACCTGTCGTCGGCGACCAGCGCGCATGCCCACTCGTCGCGGCCATGCCGGTGGGAACCCACGGTCACCAGCAGCGCTCCGTCCGGCGCGCGGGTCATGTCTGTCACGCACGAGGACACGAGCGGGTCGTCACACACCGGATTGGTGGCACCCGACGCGCCCACGGAAACGATTCCGACCCCTTCGACCGCAGCGAGAACGCCAGCGCCGTTGGCCAGTAGTGGGCCGACCAGTCCACGCAGCGACGCGAGCTCGCGCACCCGGCTGTCGACGACCTCGAAGACCGACTTGCCACTGGAGAACACCAGCGCCCCGGAGTCGGTCAAGGCTACGTCTTCGGGCTCGTATTCGCCGGCGGGAAGCAGCAGTTCCGCCGCGTCCAGGCGCGAGTTGGGCCGCATGCCCGCCTCCATCGGCGGGACGGTCCGGTGCCGACCCAGCGACGGGATCAGGAACTCCTTGACGGCGGTCAGCGTGCGATTCATCGATCCACCTCCGCAAGTGCTCGCGCTGGTCGTCGCGTGCCGGGGACCTGAGCCGGGTCGATCGGGCCGATTTCGCTCGGATCCAGCTTCAACCGGCCGATGCGATTGTTGCTGACCCCGCACAGGTAAAGGTGGCCGGCGCTTTCTTTGACGGCGGTAACCATGGGGTAGTTCGCCAGCGTTTCGTCCCACAGCACCTTCAACACCTCGCCGCGGTCGTTGAACTTGATCACGCAGGAGACATTCAGCTGCGGAACCAACCAATTGTCCAGCGACACTTCGCGAGTCATCCGACGGCGGACCGCCGGATACTTGCCGAGCAGATCGGACATCTGAGTTCGCATGGCGCACAGCGGCAACCAGTAGTTACCGTCCGAGGACCTGTTGATGTTGTCCGGGTAGCCGGGCAGGTTCTCGAGCACCGGCTCGAGCTGCCCCTTCTTGGGCCCATCGATCCACAGCCGGTCCACCCGGCACAGGCCGGTACTGGCAATCAGAATCGACTTACCGTCGTGGGCGGTGCAAATACCGTTCGGGAAGGTGTAATTGGACACGACCACCTCGGTACTGCCGTCCGGATCGATCCGGATGACCCGGCCGTTCGACCGGAACTCGACGAGTTCGATCAGGTAGTCCGCCGTGTTGTTGCGGGTGGAGAAGTCCGAGGCATAGATCGAGCCATCGGGAGCAACGTCGAGGTCGTCGATCGCGCGGAGGCCGGAGTCGTCGAGCAACGAAAACGGGCTTCGGCGAACCTTGTTGGCGATGAGCTCCGCTTCGCCATCGGCGTCGATGCGATAAACGCCCATGCCGCCGACGGCCACAACGAGCTTGCCCTCGCTGTCCCACACGTGACCGCACGGGAAGCCCCCTGTGCGGGAGAAGATCTCGCCTTCTGCGTGGCCGGGGCGGAACCGCCACACCCAGCCGCGCTGGTCACCGCAGTACACGTTGCCCTCGGCATCGACCGCGCAGTCCTCGGCACCGCGTATCTGGCCGAGCCCCACCGGCGGCGCATCGGTCAAGTCCCGATTCAGCGCCCACACGCTGCCGGGGGCGGCGACGTCGAGCAGCGGCCCGAGTTGCACCCGCGCCGGATCGATCTTGAGTTTCTCGACGGCGCGCTGACGATACTTGCCCCACTTCAGATCAAGGAGAGTGAAGACCAGTAGCGCCGCAGCCAGGATCACGGTGTAGTAGGACCCCTGCACGCCGAGGGCGACGGTGGCCTGCTGAATCACCGCGACCACGAGGACCCCGACAGTCGCTCGGATCACCGATCCGCGCCCACCCTTGAGGCTGACCCCACCGAGCACGACGGCGGTGAGGACGATGATTTCCCAGCCCTGCCCCACGTTCGGGTCGGTGCGGCCGAGCCTTGCTGCAGTGAGCAATCCAGCCGTGCCCGACAGCGCTCCAGAAATGACGTAAATCCAGAAGGTAACTGCGCTGACCGGAATTCCGTTGCGCCGGGCCGAGCGCCGGTCCGACCCGACCGCCGTGATCCACCAGCCCCATCGCGACCGCGTGAGCGCCAGATGCGCCACGATGAGCACCACCAGGAAGATGAACCACTCGGTCGGGATGCCAGCGATCTGGCCCATGCTGAGGAAGTCCCAGACGATGTCCGGGCGAGACAGACCGATCTGAGCGCTGTAAACACTTTGCAGTGCCGCCGCTGCTCCACCGAACGCCACGAGCGTGACCAGCGTGGTGATGAACGGGCGCATCCGCATGCGTGCGATCAAAAAACCGTTGATGGCTCCGAAGCAGGCGCCGACGACGATCGCCGCCGGCACGACGATGGCCATCGGCCAGGCCCAGACGCGGTTGGCGACCATCACGAAGATCGAGCTCACGCCCACGATCGAACCGACCGACAGATCGATGCCACCGCCGACGAGCACCACCGTCAGACCCACGGCGAGCAGTCCGTATTCCGAGGTCTCATCGAGAATGAGGGGGGCGTTGTCGAAGCCGACCGGCGTAGTGGCCAGTACGACAACGAGCAGCGTCACCGCCAGCGCCAGCGGCACCGCACCTTCCATCCACCGCTTTTCGAACAGTTCGGAGACGGTGCGAAAGCGGGCAATGCGGTCGGTCCAGCGTCCACCGGTGAGGGCGAAGGCGTCGATACCTCGAGACAACGGACCGAGGCGCAGCCTTGGCGGCCGCAAGGGCGGCGAGCTATCACCGAGTGTGTGAGTAGTCATGATTACTGGCCCTGGTAGCAAGCGATCGTGGTGTTGTCGATGTTGTTCTTGTCGACGAGGACGTCCGAGACAAAGGCAACCGAGTGGGTGCTGCCCGGCGCGTTACCGCTCTCGAGCAGCTGCTGGGTGGTCACCGCCGCTGCCGCGCCGATACCTTGCACGTCATAGGCCACGGACGCGGTCACCGTGCCCTTGCGGAGTGCGTCGCACCATTGCCGATCGGCGTCGAATGTGTACACGCCGACGGAATTCGGCGGGATCTGGCCGGAAGATACGGCGTTCTGGACGGTTTCACCGACGGTGACCGAGTTGAGGTCGTAGGCCACCAGAAATCCGCAGACGTTGCCCTTCTGCTGCTGCAGGATCTGCTCTGCGGCCTGTTGAGCCAGCGAGTTCTGCCACTGCGAGTGGGCCACCGATACGACCTTGTAACCGGCCGGATCGAGGACGTCGTGGATGCCCTTGTCCCACTGCACCGAAGCGGGGTCGTTTCCGGGACCGTCGATGATCGCGAACTGTTTGGGGCCGCCGCGGGCGTTGCAGTCGTCCATCGCCCGTTTGGTGATCTTCTGCGCTGCGTCGACGACATCGACGCCGACGAACGCGTCACCGAGCCGTCCTGACATCATGTTCAGCACGACGGTGTAGATGCCCGCCTTTTGCGCCTGCTGGATTGCGTTGTCCAACAACCCGAGATCCTGGTTCTGCAACACCAGCACGTCGGCGGCCTTGCGGGCGATCAGGTCGTTGATGATGCTGATCATCCGGTCGCTGCTGAAGTTCGAGTCGTACACCTTGAAATCGGCGCCGAGACTGTCGAAGGAGCGTTGCATCGTCGAGCCCCAGTTCTCGGTCAGGGTGTAGCCCTTGTAGAGGATGGGAACAAACGCGACGCGCTTGCCCTTCATGATGTCGTGCACTTTTTGCTGCGCGGGCAGCAGTTCGACGTTGGGCCCGAAGGCTGCCTTGCCGTTGCCGGCCTGATCGGCGCTTGCGCCGCTGTTGACCGAGCAACCGGCGATGGCGGTCGCCGCAGCCACTGCGGTTGCGAGGGCGATGACTTTGCGTTTCATGATGTGCTCCTGGAGTTTTACGGTCGTCGAGGGTTTGAGGGAGGTGTCTACAATTCGCCGGACTTCGCTGTCTCCTCGTTGCGCGGATGCAGCCAGGCGTCGAACGCAATCGCAGCGATCAGCACCGCGCCACGGATCAAGTCCTGAACAGCGCTCGAAAGGCCGTGCAGCACAAGCAAGTTGTTCAGTACGCCGACGAACAAGGAACCGGCCAGCACACCGAGAATCGAGCCGCGGCCGCCCGAGAGTGAAACACCGCCGATTACCGCGACCGTCAACGCCGTGAAAAGAATCGGGTCGAACGACGTCACCGTGGTTTGAACGCTGCCCTGAATCGAGGCGGTGACAAAGCCGGCCAGCACCGCCAACAGTGCCGCGATGACGTAAGTGAGCACCTGCAACGGCCGGACGGGAGCGCCGCTCGAGCGTGCGGTGTCGAAGTTGTCGCCCATCGCACGGATCAGCTTGCCGGGCGACGTGTAGGAGATGAACAGCCACGCGAGGACGAAGACGACCGCGGCGATGATCACGGGACGCGGAATGCCGAAAACGGAGCCGTGGCTCAGCGCGGCAATGATCGACGAGCCCGGCACCGTGTAGACGTTCTGGTCGAGGAACAAAATGTCGATACCGCCGATCGCAAGCATCCCGGTCGCGAGCGTCGCGAACAGTGCCGGTACCTCGAAATATGCGATCAATACTCCGTTGACTACGCCAATTCCCAACGCCAGGAGCGTGAGTAGGGTGATCGCCTGCCACTCGGGCATCCCGCTGCTGATGAAGGCAAGGGTGGCTTGGGCGCAGCCGAGGCCGATACCGGCGACGGAAAGGTCGATGCCCTTGCCGAGGATGACGATTGCCTCGCCGATTGCCAGGATGCCGAATGCGGCCGAAAGACGAAGCAGGCTCGCAAAATTGCCCGATGTCAGGAAGTTCTGCGTGGTGAGCGCACCGGCGATGCAAAGCACCACTGTGATGCCGAGGACGAAGTAGGCTTGCTCGGCGCGCCCGAACCGGTCACGCAGCGACAGGCGTGGCCCCGCCGCAGGTGCGGCCGTTGCCGTTGCCGTTGTCATGTGCGCTCCTTGTCTGCTGATGAACATGTGGTGTGTGACACTGTGGCCCACGACACAGACGAGGGACATCTGTCTTCGGTCGGATTCCGATACGACATTCGGACGATGCGTCCGGCAGGAGCGCGACGATATTGTGGTGAGCGCCCAGTTGTGGGCAGCTCAAGGTGAGATCAGCACTTTGACGCCGCAAGTGGGCGCCGAGCGCATGTGCTGAAGTTGCTGCGCTGTCAGAGCGTGCAGAATGAGAGAGATTGCCACCTAGCCGTTTTCGACGTGGTTCAAGGCTGAATCTGTCGAAATCGACTAGGTGGCAAGGCGGGTCAATCGAAGACTATGGTCGCGGTATCCACCGCAGCGCCGCCACCGTCGGCAACGAGTGCATGCCCCGTGACAATAGAGGCATCCGGCGACGCCAGGAAGGCGCACACAGCAGCGATCTCCTCCGGCTCGGCGGCCCGACGCAAGGGTACGTGGCTCGTTGCCAGCGCGTACGCCTCATCGACGGTGATGTTTTCGCGTTGCGCGAGGTAACTCATTGCGCCCTCACCCAGCGGGGTGCGAACCCAGCCCGGCACCACGGCGTTGACCCGGACACCGCGCGGTCCGAAATCCCTGGCCAGCCAGCGCACAAGGCCGATCACGCCCGCCTTGGCCGCGGTGTAGCCGACCGTTCCCGGCGGTCCCGAGTGCGTCCCAGCCGACGAGGAAATCATCACGATGGAACCGCGTCGCGCTGCGAGGTGGGGGAGGGCCTCGCTCACCAGATAGAAGCCACCGTGCAGGTTCACGTCGAACGCCTTGAACCAAGCGGGATCCCCCTTGGCGCTGGCGTTTCCGGAGACCGCGGCGCCCTGCCCCGCGATGACGGTATCCAGCCCGCCGAATTCGGTGACGGCCTGAGCGACCACATCGCGCACGGCCTCTCGCTGGGTGCCGTCGGCGGGCAATGCCAGCCCACCGATCTCATCCGCGAGTTCCTTGAGCCGTTCGGCGTTGATGTCGGTGACTGCGACCTTTGCTCCGTCGGCGGCAAAGCGGCGAGCGGTCGCCGAACCCACACCGCCGGCCGCGCCGCTGATCAGCACGAACTCAGGCTTGTGTCCACGATCGAGCGTACTCATGCTGGTGACTTCTCTCCTGTCGATCGAGCTTCGATATCGGCGTAGGTATGGCGCAGTTGGTATTTGAGAACTTTGCCGGAGGCGTTCATGGGCAGTTCGTCCACGAATACGAAATACTTGGGCACCTTGTACCCGGCGAGTTGCTCACGACAAAACGCGCGCAGCTCAGCGGGGTCGGGTGTGGGTCCGGGTTCGGCCACCACAACGGCGCAGCCCACCTCGGTGAAGCGGGTGTCGGGGACGCCGACGACCGCCGTCGCCTGCACCGCTGGGTGCGCCGAAAGCACCTTCTCTATCTCTGCGGGGTAGATGTTCTCCCCGCCGCTGCGAATCATGTCCTTGGCGCGGCCGGACAAGTGCAAGAAGCCATCGGCGTTCACATAGCCCAGATCGCCTGTGCGGCACCAGCCGTCATAAAACGTGGCAGCGTTGGCCTCAGGTCTGTTCCAATATCCGGCGCACACGCCGGCGTTTCGGACCTCGATCTCGCCGACTTCATCGACATCGGCGAGAGTGTCGTCCTCTCGGATGACGCGTGCCTCGCCCAGGGGCAACGGACGGCCGATGGACTTGGGTTGGGTCAAAAAGTCGTCGTCTTCGAGCGTGGTGGCGATGGCACCGCCCTCGGTCAGGCCGAACACCTGACAGAGCTTGATGTGGGGTAGCCGGCGCTTGACCTCCTGGGCTGTCGACGGCATCAGCATGTCACCGCCGAGGATGAACCGGCGCAATGACTTTGGCAATATGTGCTCGAGGTCGTCGCGATGGAGTAGGTCGGTGAGGATGAACGGGAACAGCAGACAGTCGGTGACCTGTTCGGCCTGCAGGACCTCGAGGAACCGGTCGGTAGAGAAGCCGCCCGATTGCAGGTATACGGCACGGCCTTGCATGAGCAAGGCCGGCAGGAATACCGCCTCGAATCCGCCGGCGTGATAGATCGGTCCGGGTACCAGCGCGACGGTGTCTTTGCCGAACTGCCAGCGCAGGGCCTGCATGGCGGCAATATTGACGGTATTGGCGTGCGACCAGATCGCGCCCTTGGGCAGACCGGTCGTGCCCGAGGTATAGATCAGACACAGTGGGTCGGACGGCGCCACCACCGGTAACTCCGCCCGGGTCAACGCATCCTTGCCCTTCAGCTCCTCGAAAGCCTGCGCCCAGTCAGGAATCGGATCGTCGGAATCGGCGACCACCACAACGCTTGCGACGCCCGACTTTTCCCGCACGGGCGCAACTCGATCGAGCAGGCTGCTGTGCACAATCACCACCGATGCACCGGAATCGGAGAGGATGAATTCCACTTCCGCCGCCGTCAGCCGGAAGTTCAGGCGGACCACGATCACGCCGAGACGCGCGGCCGCCATGAGCAGTGCCGGGTATTCAGCGTCGTTGTACAGCAGTAGACCGAGGCGATCGCCTTTGTTCAGACCCAGGTCTCGTAGCGCTCGCGCGTAGCGGCGGGTGCCTTCCTCGAGTTCGCCGTAAGTGGTGCGTACGGTGCCATCGAAACTGAGCGCGATCCGGTCGGGCTCAGTCAGCGGAACCTGGCTCGACACGGCGTCCACGACCCAGTTGAGGTTCATTTCTGCAGTGCCCCCGCTGCTAACCAGAACGGGCTCACCGGCCGCAGGAACATCGCGGGAAAGCTCTGATTCATGAAGTCGGGCAGCACCATCTCGCCCGAGATGAGTTGCTGCTTGACATGCTCACGAAGCGGTCCCGGATCGCCGGCGATCTCGTACACCGCCAGATGCTCGCACTCGGGCACCACGACCCCGGGAAGTGGCTTAACCGGCGACATCCCGAACCGTTGCGCCCGAACCAGACCGGGCGCGGACAAGACATCCGGAATGTGTTCTTCGTCGTACCACTTCTCGAAAGTCGCACGGTCGGCCGGCGGACGGCTGAAGACCAACCAGAGATGCCGGTCATCGAGATTCTCCAGCTCTTTGGCCGCGTCGCCATACTGCGGAGGGCTCAGCGGCTCCAGGAACAGCGCCTTGAACGGCTGAACCATAAAGTCCGGCAACACCATTTCACCGGACATGAGCATCTCCTTGACCTCCTCGCGGAAGGCCGCTGGGCTGCCCTCGAGCTCGTACATGGCCAGGTGGCCGTAGTCGATCGGCTCAGTTCCGTTGAGCGGCTTGGTGTCTGCTACGACGAAGCGTTGCGCCCCCACCATCCCGGTAGCGTCGGTTACCTGCGGGATGTGCTCTTCGTCGTACCACTTGTCGAATACGGCACGTTCCCCGGTGAATGTGGAGAAGGCGAAGAAGAGGTTGCGGTCTTTGAATTCGGGAATCACGGAGGATGGTCCTTTCAGTTTGGCGAAGCTCGATCACCGACCGGCGCGCAGCTTTTCGGTGGCTTGGCGATCTATCGTCAGGCCTTCGGGGTCGTTGTGTGGATCACCCACGACCACTACGCCGTAGTCGCGAGCAGCACCGTCGATGCTGACGTATTCGTCGCGCACGTCGGCGAGTACGCGCTGCGGGTCGCGGGCGAACGGATCACCCCAGCCCCCACCGCCATTGGTCAGGCAACGAAGCACAGAGCCCGCCTTCGTCTTCCACACCGCCTCGCTGGCGAAGTAGTGGTAGCTGCCGTGCTCGGGGTCCAGCGCCTTGGTCTCGGGGTCGAGAACCCCCGCAACCGGGATGCTGTCGCGATAGACGCAGGGCGTCGTGGCGATCAGCCCGTTCCGTTCGGTGTCTGTCGGCGGGAAGATCCACATCGCCCCGTTGGGTCCGGCGTTGCCGCCGTCCGCGCCGACGCCACTGGGCACCTTCGTCCGGAACGGCGAGAGGTACTGGTTGGCATCGGTCAGCCACAAGGTGTCCTTGAGGTTGGCGGCTCCACCGCGGAAGGTTCCGGGTCCGCCGGTGTCGATGGCGTGTTCCTTGCGCAACATGACCACCGGTGAATCGTGCTCGATGGTTTCGGTGGCCGGGTCGAGATTGTTGAGGAAGAACAACACTGTGTAGCTGTCTCCATCACCGGCTTTTGTTGCGCCCCAAGGCCCGTGCTCGCCGCCGCATTGCGTGGCGCTGGTCCATGGCGTGCCGTCGGCCCGCACTCCTGAAGCGTTGTGCGTGTTGGTCGAACCGTAGTCACCGGCCACGCCTTTTTCGCCAAGCACGGGGTTGAGCGCGTCGAAGATCGCCGACACGACCGCCCCGGACGCTTCCCAGAACATCATGATTCCGCCATCTGGCGGCAGCGACGACACCAACGTGCCTGGGGGAGCGGCCAAGTCGATATTGCGCCATGTCCCTGACGTGAACGGTGTCTCCGGGTCCAGCAGCATGGTCAGCGCGACACCGACGGACGTTTTTGCGTCGAGCACGCCACAGTTGATGCACGTTCGAGCCTGCGGTGAGGTGCCGGAGAGATCCACCTCGATGTCGTTGCCGCGCTTGCGCAGCTTCACCCGCACCGTGTAGTCGATGGTGTCGTCGAGTCCGTCGGCGTCGATCAGCGCCGACCCCTCGTAGTCGCCGTCGGGAACGAGCGCGATCGCGTCCCGCATCCGCTCGGCGGAGGTGTCGCAGGCATAGGTCAGGGTGCCCAGATAGGCGTCGAGACCGTAGCGGTTGATGTTGTCGAGAACGAGCTGCTCACCGAGCTTGAGCTGCTGGTAGATGCTCTTGAAGTCGGGCAATAGCATTCCGCCCCAACGGGTGTTGTCGAAGATCAAGCTGAACGCCGATCGAACCGGCTTGTCGGCAGACCACAACAGCATCGGCGGAATGACCAGGCCGTTCTCGTAGACGTTGGCCTTCGTGGCGGAGAACCCGCCCGGCACCGTGCCGCCCATGTCGAGCTGGTGCGCACACATGTTCACGAACGAGACGATCTTGCCGTCGACGAATACGGGCCGGGTGAAGGCCACATCGTTGACATGGCGGCCACCGCGATAGGGGTCGTTACAGATGAGGATGTCGCCAGGACGTAGATTCTCCGCGCCGTATTCCTCGACTGCATTGCGAACCGCGTCACCCATCGTGCCGAGGAAAACGACCAGGCTGTTGCTCACCACGGCCATCGGGTAGCCCTGCTCTGGCGGTCCGCTCACCGTGCAGGCGAAGTCGTACCAGTCCCGGATGATCGGCGAGAACGCCTCGCGCATGAATCCGGCCGACATGTGTTCGACCGCGTAGTGCAGTCGATTGACGATGACCGATGCGGTGAACCGGTCACAGTGGTACCGATCGGTGAACTCGTCGTCGGAGATCTCGCGCAGGCGAGTGGTTTCAGTAGTCATTGCGTCACTTCTTCCGAATAATCATCTCGCCGTAGCGGCCGACGGTGGCGCTCTGCCCGGCGCCGATGTGGGTCGTGGACAGTCCTTCGTTGACGATTGCCGGACCATCCAACACGTCGCCCGCGCGCAGCGCGGAGCGGTCGTACACGTTCGCCACTTGCTCTCCCACACCATCGGATTCGATGTCGCCGAGGTAGCGCAGTACCGTGGTCCGGGCCGGTTCGAGGGGTTCGTCGCCACGTTCGGGAAGTTCTGGGTAGGTCACCTTCTCGGTGTCGAGAACGGCACGCACGCGGAACGTGACACCCTCGACCGGCATGACGTCGAATCGGTTGCCGGAACGGGCTTCATAGGTGTCGTGGAAATTCTGGATGATGGTTTCCAACGCGGCTTCGTCGATCGTGCCGTCGGGAATGGGCACGAACGGCGTGTCCCAGCTTTGTCCGGCCAGGTGCGCGTCCATGCTGCGCTGCAAGGTGATGCCGCTGCCGGTGTCGATCCGCTCCCGCAACTGCGCTTCCATGTCTGCGTAGAGGGCATCGATCTTCGGCGCCGCCGCCGGCGTCAGAATCATGTAGGCACTGCGGTTCACGGTGAAGACCTGGTCTGCCGAGAGCAGTCCCAGCGCGGAGAACAGTCCCGGATTCGGCGGCACGATCACCTGCTTGCAGTGCACCGTGTCGAGTACCGCTGGCAGCAGCATCGGGCCGGCGGCTCCGTAGGCCACGAGGCTGTAGTCTCGCGGGTCCACGCCGTTGCGGATCGCGACGTTGAAGACGCCCTCGGCCATGTTGTTGACCGCCATTTCGTAGGCGTACCGAACTCGCTGCGCCAGTGAGAATTCGGACTCGAGGTTCTCGAACGCCTGCTTTGACAGCTCCGGGTCGAGATGCAGCTCACCGCCGGCGAACTCGTCGGGGTTGATGATCCCGATCAGTAGGCAGGTATCGGTGGTTGTGGGCTGCGTTCCGCCCCGGCCGTAGCAGGCCGGGCCCGGATCGGAGCCCGCGCTGTCCGGTCCGACCTGGATTTCGCCGGCCAGCCCGATTGAGACGATGCTGCCGCCGCCGGCGCCGATGCTGGAGATGTCGTTGGCCAAGGCGTTCACGACGAGGTCGTGCTCGAGTTCGAACGTCGTATTCACGAAGGGCTCGCCTGCCGTCACCACACTGATGTCGATCGACGTGCCGCCGACGTCGGCGCAGAGCAGATCCTGCTCACCCAGCAACGCCCCGAAGTGGGCACACGCGATGGTGCCCGCGGCCGGTCCGGAAAAGACGATGCGGAAGGGGTGCTCCATCGCACGATTGGATGGGACGAGTGTGGCGGCGCAGTCGGCGAAGTTGAGCTGACCGTCGAACCGCAGATCGGTCAGGCCCTTCTCGAGCCGCGCGGTGTAGTCGGAGTAGATGATCTTCATCAATGTGTCGACCAGCGTGGTCGACGCGCGCGCGTATTCCTTGGCTAGTGGCGATACCTCGCTCGAGATCGAGCAAGGGATATCGCCGAGGATTTCGCGGGCGAGCTCACGCAAGCGCACCTCGTGCGCGTCGTTGATGTAGGCGTTGAGTAAGCAGATGGCGATGCCGGTGACCCCGCACTTGCGCAGAACCTCGAGTTCGGCGCGAGCCTGGGCTTCGTCCAGTTCGAACAGCACGCTACCGTCGGCGGTGATCCGCTCGCGGATGCCGCGGCGCAGGTAGCGCGGCACGAGCGGCCGGGAGGCGTCACCGAAGCTGCGTCGCCAGTGTGGGTTCAGCATGGCGTCCGCCGGTCTCCACACTCGCCCCATGTCGAGGATGTCGCGGTGACCCTCGGTGGTGAGGAAACCGACCTTGGGCAGTCGGCGGGTGATGACCGCATTCAGGCCGTGAGTGCTGGCGTGGTTGAACACTCGGGAGCCTTCGACGCCCAGGGTTTCCGCGCCCTGCAGCACGGACCCCGAAACATCTCGGTAGTCGGTGGAGACTTTCGCTGTGTGGATCGTGCCGTCGCGCCACGCGACGACGTCGGTAAAGGTGCCGCCGACATCGACTGCAAACATATTTCTTACCTCTCTAGATCATGTCCACGAGCAGCTGGATCGGCCCGAGCCGGTTCCACGGTGTGCGCTCAGTGGAAAGCAGGCAGTTCTGGCACTTGACCACTTCGAGCCAGCCGGTCTCTGCGATGACGGGGTAGCGGCGTAGCTCTTCCGCGCCGCAGCGCGGACAGCTGCCCTCGACCGGGGTGCGCTCGAGAACCAGCGAATCGCCGGAGTTTTCAGGTTCGGACATGCGACGTATCTCCCGTATGCAGCTCGTTGAAGGTTCGTATATAAAATTTAGGCTGAGTGAGAGCTAGATCACCATCCTCCGAGCGAAGCAGAAGCAGCCACTTTGCGAAGCCGCGCGGCGAAGCAAGATAGCGGTCTCAGATCAAATATGATATATTTCCGTGGTAGGAGGAGTTGTGATGCCGCATGAGACCGGTCCGAGACTGCTCAACGTACGCACGTCCGACCTGGACGCGGCACATGAAACTGTCTCGACGGCGTTCGCCCGCCACGACCTCACCGTTCGCAATGCCGAGAAGCTGGACTTTCGGCTCGACGTCGCCAGCTCGCCTCGGCTCACCGCCGGACGCATGTCCTACGGCGCGGAGGCGACCCTCATCGGACCGCCGATGCGGCGCTGCTACCACATCAACCTGTTGGCGGCCGGGCAGAGCACAGTGGAGCAAAACGGGGTTCGGCGCAGTTTCGAAGGAGGCAGCGCTGGGGTGGCCTTCGGCCCCAACGCTCCGGTGCTCGTCCAGTGGAGTGCCGATGCGTGGCAGTACCACCTCAAGCTGGCGAAGGATCAACTAGAGGCACATGCGGCCAGGCTGGTCGGTCAGCCGGTGGACGAGCTTCGCTTCGACCTGACGTTCGACCTGCGCAACGGTCGCGGCCAGGCACTCGTGGCCATGGCCGGCTTTCTCTACGCCGAACTCACCCGGGACGGCGGGATCTCCACAATCCCTGCTGCGCGCTCGGAACTGGAATCGGCCGTCATGACCCAGGTGCTCATGACAGTGCCCAGTCAGCTCACCGCGCTGCTCAACCGGACCCCGGCGCATAGCCGGCGCTCGAAGATCCGGGAGATCGTGCAATACATCGACGAGCACGCCGACGAGGAAGTAACCATCGCCGACCTCGTCGAGATGGCCGGTGTCAGCGCCCGCGCCCTGCAAACGGGATTCCGTGACGTGGTCGGCGTGTCACCGGTTGCGTATCTGCGCAATGTCCGTCTGGATCGCGTGCATCTGGAGTTATCCTCGGGCGCAGCCAGCGCGGTCACAGATGTGGCCGCGCGATGGAACTTCTTCCATCCCAGTAGGTTCGCGCACCAGTATCGGGAACGTTTCGGGATCCTGCCTTCCGAGACGCTGCACCAGGCGCGGCCGTGACCCGGCTCGAACTTGCTGGTGCACAGGGGCTGCGGCTGGTCGCTGATCGCTGGTTGCCCGCGTCCCACCGGCGCGGAACGGTAGTGCTGCTCCACGGCGGCGGCCAAACCAGACATTCCTGGGCGCGCACCGCGAAGCAGCTTGCCGACGAGGGTTGGTTGAGCATCACTGTGGACGCCCGTGGACACGGTGAGAGCGAGTGGTCACCGAGCGGTGACTATGCACTCGACCATTTTGTGGCCGACCTCTATGCGCTCATCGACACGCTCGACGATCGACCGGTGCTTGTCGGTGCGTCGCTGGGCGGTCGCGTCGCGCTGGTTGCCGAGGGAGAGCGCCGAGGAGTCTGCGCTGGCCTGGTGCTGGTCGATATCGCCCCGCGAGTCAATCGGGACGGGCAAAAACGAGTGCAGGCCTTCCTTGGTGGCGCGCCACAAGGCTTCGCATCGCCCGACGAGGCCGCCGCCGCGATCGATGCCTTTCAACCGAATCGGCGTGGTCCACGAAACCTGCAGGGGCTTCGAAAGAACCTGCGTCAGCGCACCGACGGCCGTTGGTATTGGCATTGGGACCCAAAGTTTCTCCAGTTCGGTGCGGATCCTGACCGCAATTCGCCGGTCGATCGGCTCAATCGGGCGGCGGCGTGCATCACCGTGCCCACCATGCTGGTTCGCGGACGAGAGTCCGACCTGGTAAGCGCCGAGAGTGCACGTGAACTGCTGCAGCTCATTCCGACAGCAGAGCTGGTCGAGGTCGACGCCGGGCACATGGTCACCGGCGACGACAACGCTGTATTCACCGCGCACCTCGGCAAATTCCTGGAGCGGGTGAGAAGGCCGTAAAAGGTGGAGTGGGACTGGCTGGAGGGCCAATGGAGTTCAAAGACATGCTGGAACAGCGGTGGAGTTGCCGGGCATACCTACCGGACGAGGTGCCGGGCAGTGTAATCAGCGAAATGTTCGACACCGCTCAGCGCACCGCGTCGTGGTGCAACACGCAGCCTTGGCATGCACATGTCATCAGCGCTCCGGCGATCAAACGTTTCAGCGATATGTTGCTCGAGCACGCGCGTGGCGGCGAGCAGAGTTCGGACTTCGAGATGCCGCGCGAATATCGAGGCGTGTACCAACAGCGTCGACGCGAAACCGGCTACGCGCTGTACAACAGCCTGGGCATACAGCGAGAGGATCGAGCCGCTCGCTTGGAACAGTCGCTGAAGAATTTCGAGTTCTTCGGCGCTCCGCATGTGGCCGTAATTACCACCGATCGCGAACAGGGCGTTTACGGAGCGGTGGACTGCGGCGGTTACGTGGCCAATCTTCTCCTCGCTGCGCAATCGCTCGGCGTGGCCACCGTGCCGCAAGCCGCAATTGCCATGTACTCCAACCAGGTTCGGGAGTTCCTGAAACTGCCGGAGGACCGCCTCGTGGTGTGCGCGGTCTCGTTCGGATATGCCGACAACGACCATCCGGCAAACCAATTCAGAACCAGGCGCGCCGCTGTATCCGACGCTGTCACGATGGTGACCGCGGGTTGATCTGAGTCTGCTCGACGAATGCGAGCACGAGAAGTACGCCGGCCACGACCCCGACGCCGACCAGTGGGCCGGTGGACGAGAGCAACGGCGAGATCGCCAGCAGCACAACAATCGCTACCAATCGGGGTATCAACCAAACTCCGCACGCGCGCGCCGCCGTGGCCATGGTGCCGGCAAGAAACAGCGCGATGCCGCCACCAAGGGCCCAGCCGCCGACGGACCCCAGGGGTCGACGACCTGATGGCTGCCTAGGTGCGACATGGCCGTCTCCACTCCCAGAGCCGCGACAATGATGCCCGCGATGATCGGAAAATGAAATAGGTGAAAACGTCGATCGCCAGTTTCATGCGCCGTATACCGCTGCACATGGAATCGCCGCGAGAAGACCCTTCGGGCTGTCGGGTCGAGAGTGGTGCTTACCGTGGCCTGACGAAGACGCCGGTGGCACCGTCGGAAAACGTCACGCCGGTATCGACCGGAGCCAGACCGGAGGGTGCGAGCGCGCCGCCCGGCATCACCCGATAGCTGAAGATCTGGGCCGTGCCGGAGGTTGCCAACGTGTCGATGGCATAGAGCCACTGCGCGTCCGGACTCAGCACTACCCGTCCGGGCATGTGACCGAATGGGCTGGGCATGTTGGCGCCGGGCAGGGGAGCGAGTGTGCCGTTGTCGAGGATTGTGTATCCGCCGACGCCCAGACCCGTGGACTGCGGGAAATACATATACCGTCCGTCGGGTGTGATCGCCATGCCGTGCGGAGTGCCCATGGTGGGAAAGCGCCCGATCGGAGTTAGCGCGCCGCCGGCGTCGATTCGGTAGGCGGAGATGTCGTTGCTGCCCTCGTTGGTGATGTAGAGGAACTTTCCGTTCGGCGTCACCGACGGAAGTGCGGGCCGATCGCCGGTGGGGACTTGCGGTCCGGCCGGGCTCAACCGCCCGTCGGAACCGATCGCGAACGAATCCATCGTCGCACCGATAAAGCTTGGGGCAAACAGGAATCGGCCGTCCGGTGAAACCGTCGGAATCGACAGTCCGCTCGTGGCGCCGGGAATGGGCACTGACCCAACGAAGCTCAGTGCACCTGAAGGCGCGATGGCATAGGTTTGCACCTCGTTGGTGATCGACCCGACAGTAGCGAAGAGCCACTTGCCATTCGGGCTCACGACCGCACCGACTATCGGACGGCCCGGGGCGAGTCGCGCGCCTTGGATCGGCTGCAGCGTTCCATCGCCGCCAAGGTGAAAGCCCTGCAGAGTTCCCGAAATCGTGTGCGCTACATAGGCGTAGCATCCGTTCGGTGTGACGGCGATTGCGAGCGTACCGGTGCCGGTGGGCACCGTCGGGCCCACGCTCGTCAGCATGCCGCCCGAGTCGCGCAGCACCGAAATATTCGATGAGCCCGTGCCACCGACGAGCAGATAACTCGGCGCGATCTGTTCGTTCACTGGCGCCGCGCCTGCCGGGCCAATGACCACACCACCCGCGGCAATTCCGAGGATCAGTCCGACCCTCGGCGCCCATATCCGCAATTCGTGCCAGATCGACTGGATCTTTCCGGTCGCAGGTGAATTCCGAGCACTCAAAGCAACCTCCTTGGTCTGTCGTTTCAGTCAGTGATGCGAATGACGTTAAGCCGGATCTGGGGCGCGAAAGTGTCCAAGAAACTGGACAGTTTTCGCCGGCCATCGGCTTTAACTTGCTTGCAGGCGGCCCGACTTCGATTCGAACAACACCCAACCCGAAAGGTTCGCATCATGAGCGAGTTACTCGACCTCGTCCATACTCACTACACCGGCCTGGAATCCGGCGATCTCGAGCTGGCTGCCAGCCCGTTCGCCGACGATGTCGCGTCCGAATTTCCCTCCGGCCCGCTGGCGGGCATCGACGCCCTTCGTGGCCTGATCCAGGCCTTCATCACAGCCTTCCCGGACATGAAGCTGACCCGGCGAAACATATGGCTGGACGGCGATACCGCGGTCGCCGAAGTAACCTTCTCCGGCACCCAGACCGGTCCACTGGCCACCCCACAGGGTGAAGTGCCACCGTCCGGCCGCCCGGTGACTTTTCCGTTGATCGACATCTTCACCATGCGCAGCGGCAAGGTTGTCGAGCACCGAGGCTACTGGGACAACGTCAGCTTCCTGACCCAGTTGGGTTTGCTGCCCGCCCCTGCAGAAAGTTGAGTCTGAGCCTGGGACAGTGCTGTCCCAGGCCAATTCTCGCCCCTGTTGTGATCAGTCGAAAGGGGACAGTCTGGATTTCATCCGGTCGGCAACGCCGCCGCGATCAAAGGCCAAATGAAACCTTCAAGAGTGGCATGGGCCTTACAGACAAACAATAGCCAACGACGGGGACGAAAGATCATGGCAGACAACATCTCAACTGTGGCGGTCAAGGGCTGGGCCTGGGATATCGCAACGGACATTTATTTCCCACCGGACTTCGACGAATCGAAGGCGTATCCCACGATCGTTTCCGGCCACCCGACGGGCAGTTGCAAAGCGCAGACCTCGGGCAATGTCTACGGTTCGGCGCTGGCCGAGGCGGGTTTCGTGGTGGCGGCCTTCGACGCGAGCTTCCAGGGCGACAGCGGCGGTCATCCACGGTCGGTCGAGGATCCCGGCTTCCGGACCAGCGACTTCAGCTTCGTAATCGACCATCTCGTCACCCTGCCCTATGTGGACGCGGACAATATCGGCGTCCTCGCGATCTGCGGCGGCGCGGGCTACGGGGTGGCGGCCACCAAGATCGACCGCCGGATCAAAGCGCTGGGCACCGTCGTCGGGAGCAACGTCGGTCGGCTGATGCGCGAAGGCTTCTCGGAGTACGACCCGATGGGCATGCTCGAGGCCATCGCCGCTCAGCGCACCGCGGAGGCTCGCGGGCAGGCCGAGGTGATCAACGATCTGCTGCCTCCCTCGGTCGAGGCGGCGAAGCAGGCGGGTGTCACCGACATCGACATCGTCGAGGCCACGGATTACTACAAGACCGATCGCGGCCAGGCGCCCGGCGGTAAGACGAGCTTCAACTTCGCTCGCCAAGCTGCGCTGGTTGATTGGGACGCCTTCGACCGTGTCGAGGTATTTTTGACCCAGCCGCTGTGCATCGTCATCGGCGACAAGGTCGGTGCGTTCGCCTCGCAGCGGCTGAGCATGGAACTGTACGGCCGCGCCGCTTCCAGGGACAAGCAACTCGTTGTGGTCGAGGGCGCATCCCACTACGACCTGTACGACAAGCCCGGCCCGACCGGTGTCGCACTGGAAAGCCTGGTGCCGTTCTACCGCAAGCACCTGGGCTGATCGCTCGACACGTTCGGAAGCGAGGGCCACCGAAACCACCGGTGGCCCTCGCTTTCTCGGACCGCGGCCATTGGTGCGCGAATCAGCCGGGTTGCGGCACCAGCGTCATCGTCCGCCCATCCGCGACGGTCGTGCCGGTGTAGATGGATGTGGACTCGTCACGCATGAGCGTGCCATCACGGCCAATGGCGAAGCGGCGCAACAACTCCTCTCCAGCGCGAAGCGGGTCCGTACCGAGTACCCACAGCGCTCTCCCGCTCGGCGACATCACCGACGATTCGGTGAACACGCCCATCTTGTCGGGAGCGAATTCGACGTTCGGAAGCGACAGCAGAGCGCCGTTCGGTTCGATGGCGTAGGCGCTGATGAATGTTGAGCCAGTGTTCGGCACGTACAGATAGCGGCCATCCGGGGTGATGCTCGCAACGTGCGGCATAATGCCCGCCTTGAACGGTGATCCGGCGACTTCGGTCAGTGTGCCGTCTGCGGAACGGTTGAAAGCCTGCACGGTGCCACTGAGTTCGTTGGTGAAGAACAGATGGCGCCCGTCCGGGGTCAGCGTGGGGAACAGCGGATTGATGCCGCCGGCGACTCGCTGTTTCGCCGCCGAAAGTGTGCCGTCAGCGTGGATGTCGAATACCAGCAACTGTCGGTCGGGCACGCTCGCCACGTACAGGTTGCGGCCGTCTGGTGACACCGCGGCGCTGGCAATGCCGTCACCGACAGTGCCGAGCGGTGTCACGGGACCGTTGTGGACCGGAACTCCATTGCCGCCGAATCGAACCGGCACAACTGCCCCGTTCATCAACCCAACGATCACATAGGCGTCGCGGCCGTTCGGGGCGAAGGTGATGTCGATCGGTATGTCGGGCAAGGGGAGAGGGGTACCTGCGGGGCTCAACGCACCATCGGCTCCGATGGCGTAGGGAATCAATCTGGGGTTGACGGTCGGCGCGACATAAAGGAAACGTCCGTCGCGCGACGCGGCTTCGGGCCAGTTAGGCAACCCGGAAGAAGCGCGCCCGGCGATCGCGGTGGGATTGCCCGTGTCGGAAGCGTTGTAGCCCGCAATGCCATCGCTGAGATACCCGTGCACATAAATGCGATAGTGGGCGGTGTCGGCCGCCGCGGGCTCGGCCGCCATCAAACCGGGGAGAACGGCGGCTGCCACGGCAATCAGCCACCGCGCAGGTTTGCGCGTCCGGGTGGCCATCACGGTCGGGAGAGGCTCGATGGAATCGAAGCCGGTCTTTGTATTGAATGACATGTCACGACGTTATGGGGGCTGCGAATGCAAAAACTGTCCAGATATCTGCACACTCCGCCGGCCCACAATTGATGAACCACATGCCCACCCGCCCGACAGTTGTACAGGTTCAGGAATGCCGGGACGTCGTCGAGGAAGCACCGATTGGAGTACTACGCCAAACGGTGACGTACACGTGCCCGCCGAACCAGTTGTGCGGTAGGGGCAATACGCTCGCGGTTCATATCGGCCGGTCAGATCGCCTGCCGTCAACTGTCATCGACAGGGTCAGCTTCTTCCACTCCGCGCCCGTCCGCGAGTGATCAGGTTGCGGACAGCAGATACATTGTGCGGCAACCACAGTGCTTGAATGGGCACTAGCGGGGGATCTTTGAGTTCGATGACGTTGACGCGTCCACCGAGCGTCGCGCCGGGCGGGGCGGTGACGAAGGCAATGTTGTCGCTGTCCACGACGGCGGTGACCGGCGGAGTCCCCTGGACACGGTTGACGACTATGTCCGGTTCGAATCCTCTTCGGCGACACGTGCTCACGATGAAGTCCGTGTAGAAGGACGACCCAGGCGGCGCCCACACCACCATCTTCTCGTCGCGCAGCTCACCGATGTCGATGCGTTTTCGGTGTGCCAGGCGGTGGCGCACGCTAACGGCCAGTCGCAGTGGGTGATAGGCGATTACGGCCGCCGATAGGTCTGGCGGGGTGACGACACCGCGCCGCAGCGCCAGATCGATGGTGCCCTCGTACAGCGCGGTGCTCAACGCGTCGGGAAAAAGTTGCTGGGCAGTGAAAGACACGTCGGGACGGGCCCGGCAGGCTGGTTCGATTAGATCGAAGACTTCCTCGGCCGTGATCGCGGGCGTGTGTCCGATGACGAATGGGCGCGGGTGGTGGGCTGCCGCGTCGCGGGTCTGCCGTTCCAGCGCCTGTGCGGCCGCGAGCAGCGTGCGCGCGCCTTGCGCGAGGACTTCTCCGGCGGCGGTGAGGGTGACGTGGCGTGCGGATCGATCGAAAAGCGTGACCCCAAGGTGGCGTTCCAGCTGGCGTACCGACGTGCTCAGCGCTTGCTGACTGATGTGCAGTTGCGCAGCTGCGTTGCTGAACCCGGAATGCTCAGCAACGCTGAGGAATTGACCGAGCCGGTGCAGGTCGAGCGGGCGCGAGGCGGAGGCTGGTCGGGTACGAGGCACAAGCCCATCTTACGTCCGGCACCTACAAACATTCTTTGTAGCTTGATCGGATAATGCTGTTTCCCAATTGTCGGAAAGCCGCCTAGCGTCGGAGGTGGCAGTAATAGCGACACAATCCGGGAGAGGCGAAGTGACACGGAAGTTCGAGGGAAAGTCAGCGGTCGTGGCGGCGGGAGCCAAGAACCTCGGCGGGCTGATCAGCAGGAGGCTGGCCGAGCGCGGGGCGAATGTGGCGGTGCACTACAACAGTGACGCGACCGAGGAGGCAGCCGACGAAACCGTCGAGGCGGTGGAGGCGGCTGGGGTGAAGGCGATCAAAATCCAGGCCGACCTGACCGTGCCAGGCAATGTCGAGAGGCTGTTCGACGCTGCCGTCGACGCGTTCGGGGGAGTGGACCTCGCCGTCAACACGGTCGGCAAAGTCTTGCGCAAACCGGTCATAGAGACCACCGAGGCCGATTACGACGCGATGTTCGACATCAACGCAAAGGCGGCGTACTTCTTCTTGAAGGAGGCCGGCAAACACTTGAACGACAACGGCAAAATCGTCACTATCCTGACGTCGTTGTTGGCGGCCTTTACGGACGGTTACTCAACGTATGCCGGCGCGAAAAGCCCGGTCGAACACTTCACTCGCGCGGCCGCAAAAGAATTTGCCTCACGCGGAATCTCCGTGAACAACGTGGCCCCCGGCCCCATGGACACGCCCTTCTTCTATCCAGAAGAAACACCCGAACGCGTCGAGTTCCACAAGTCGCAAGCCATGGGTAATCAGCTGACCAAGATCGACGACATCGCGCCCGTGGTCGAATTCCTCGTTGGTGACGGCTGGTGGATTACCGGACAAACCATTTTCGCCAACGGTGGTTACACCACCCGCTGACTCGCAATGGAGTACGAACAATGACACAGCTGTTGCCTGCGCCGGTTCAGGCCGTCATCGACGCAACCAACCGCGGCGATGTCGACGCGTTTCTCGATGCCTTCACCGACGACGGCGTCGTTGACGACTGGGGACGGGAATTCACCGGACGCACAGAGATTCGCGGGTGGAGCGATCGGGAATACGTCGGCAAACAAGTCAGCCTGCAGGTCGACCGGGTCGAGGTTGTAGGCGGCGAAACGATCGTCGGTGCAACCGTCGGTGGCAATGGATTCAACGGTCCCAGTACCTTCACCTTCGCCACCACCGAAGACAGAGTCACCCGCATGACCATCCGAGAGTAAACGAGATTTCGACGCATTCCGGCGGGTAGGGACCCCGTTGCGTGCGGCCGGCATTTCGCTGATTCACCTCGGTAGACAACGAGTTTCGCGTTAAAGTTGTGCGTGCAAAGCGCGACGGACTGTCGCGGGGTGCCTCGGACATGACCCCCGAGCAACCGGTGACGACCGGTGCGGCCGAGGTGGCCGGCGCTGCTGGCGGTCGTCGGTCGCACAGCTGGGCGCCAGTGTCTGTGCTGGTGCTCGTGGTAACCGTGATCGCATTGACCTATGTCGCTACGATTCTGGCGTACTGGTCGATGCCGGGAACTGGAATCATCTACCAGGATTCAGTTGCCGGCAGCAGCGCTCGAGCCCATGTCGATCTTGAACGCATCGATGAGGTCAACAACAAGATCACTGCCAGGATATGGCTGAGCGGCGCCCGCTCCTTCACCGATCCAATGACCGGTCGACTGACTGGTGACATCGAGATTTTGTTCTATCCCGCGTTGGATGCCGGTCCGGTACTACTGCATCAGGGGCATCTACCCACCCAGTCGGCGGAAACGACGCTGCCCGTCTCCGGCGACCATCTCGTATGGCCGTTCGACCACTATGCCAGCGGAGCCCTGATCGCGGCCGTGCGTCCTATGGGTGCCAACCCAGGGCCGCCCCTACGTGTCGGGGTAGAAGTGTTCGATGAGCTGCACGGCTGGGACGTGCACACCGGTGACGTTCAGCGTCCAACGCCGGCGTTGGCTGCACCGGGCTTGGTCGTCGAAAGGTCCTTCGGCGCCCTCATTTTCGCAATTCTGTTGACTGCGATGATCGCTGTGCTGCCGGTGTTGGGGTTGTTCGTGGCCGTCCAGACCGCTCGCTCCCGCCGCATCTTCTACCCACCGATGACCACATGGTTCGCCGCGCTGCTGTTTGCGATCATCCCGTTGCGCACCGTGCTACCCGGCGCCCCTGAACCCGGAGCCTGGATCGATGTGACCGTCGTGTTGTGGGCGATCGTCGGCCTGGTGACCGCGATGGTCATCTACGTCTACGCCTGGTGGTCCGCGCCCTGACGATGGCGTGCTGGTCTGGATGCAGCGGGCCATGACGAGTTCGCCGGCGAGTGAACTGACTGTCACGCTGGCGGCTGTGCGTCCCCTCAGGCTGCGCTGGCGACTTAACGCAGACTCGACACGGTGGGCGTGCGAAGGCGGCGCGGTAAGGTTCAGCGGAACTCGCTGGGACCCGGATGGGCCAGCGGTCGGACTCGAGGAGATGACGGGTGAAGCTGGTCGGAGTAGTTGGTGGCGGCACCATGGGTGCCGGAATCGCGGAGGTATGCGCCAAGGCTGGGAGCGATGTCCTGGTCCTCGAGACGAAGCAGGAGTTCGCCGACGCCGCGACGAAACGGGTGACGACGTCGATCTCACGTGGGGTCGCCAAGGGCAAGATCAGCCAGGACGACGCCGACGCCGCGATCGCCCGCGTCCGCGTCACTCTCGACATCGACGAGTTCGCCGATCGCGATCTCGTCGTCGAAGCCGCCCCCGAAATCGAGTCGTTGAAGTTCGAGATCTTCGGCAAGCTCGACACCATCGTGAAGCCGTCGGGCATTCTTGCCACGAACACCTCGTCGATCCCGGTCATCAAGGTTGCGACCGCCACCAAGCGTCCCGAGCAGGTGCTCGGAATGCATTTCTTCAACCCAGTTCCGTTGATGCCCTTGGTCGAGATCATCTCGACGCTCGTGACGTCGCCGGAAACCGCTGCGGCCGTGACGGATTACGCGAAGAACACACTCGGTAAGACCACCGTGCAGGCCGGTGACCGCTCGGGCTTCATCGTCAACGCGTTGCTCATTCCGTATCTGTGCCAAGCGATCAAGATGCTCGACTCCGGATACGCCACGGCCGAGGACATCGACGCGGCGATGAAGGGCGGTTGCGGCTACCCGATGGGTCCGCTGACGCTCGTCGACACCATCGGCCTCGACATCACCCTCGCCGCGGCCGAATCGCTGTACGCCGAGTTCGCCGAACCACATCTCGCTCCGCCCGCGCTGCTGCGCCGAATGGTGGAGTCCGGTCGGCTGGGTCGAAAAGTGGGTCGGGGCTTCTACAAGTACGACTAGCGCCTATCTGCCGATAGCTTGGGCCATTCGGCGGCGCAGGCGAGGACGAGCCGGACATGATGGGTAAGGCGAGTAACTCAATTCAGCAGACCGCCGGCGTGGGCGGCCGCGACGGATTCGGTTCGATTGGTGACCCCGAGCGTCGCGTAGATTTTCTTCAGATACCACTTGACGGTGTTGACGGTCAGTGACAGCCGCTCGGCGATGTCCTGATTGGTCAGTCCGGCCGCCAGTAGTCGCAGGACGTCGATCTCGCGTGCGGACAGCTCGCGCAATTCGGGGCTTAGCGTGCGAGCGGTCGCGCCAGAGGACTCGGCGGCACCCGCGGCGATCAGCTCGGCCAGATAGTCCGGCGGCACTTGCTCGGCGTCCACGGGCCATCGTCCAGCGCGGGTCGCGTCGCTGATGTTGCCGAGCACCGGGAGCAATCCGGGACCGGCGTCGAGCACGCTGCGCCGCAGCCGGGCCCGCGACGCGGCACACAATGCCACGCCCAGCGCACGCATCGCCTGGTGGGGCCGGCCGGCCTCCTGGTAGGCCACCGCCAGCTGCGCTCGAGCCGTCACGGCCGCCCGTAACTGTCCGAGCCTGGTCAACTCGTCGACCAAACGGGTGAGGTGGCCGATCGCGGCCGCATGGTCTCCCTCGGCAGATAGCACCATGGCCTCCGACGACTTGCGGGTATGCATGATCGTCGCCGCCACCCCGCCGCGCCCACCCGCACCGCTCGGCAGTGCATCCGCAGCACGGCGGGCGTCTCGGATCTGACCCGCTTGCAGCAGAATCCGCACCCGCTCGGCGCCTATCCGCGATGCGAGCCGCGGCAGGTGCAGCCGGTCGGCTACCGCAGCGCCCTCGCTCAGCAGGTCGAGGGCTCCCACTCGATCGCCTGCCAGCGCCCTGATCCGGGCGAGCGTGCCATAACTTGCCTGCATGAATTCGACGACGCCGCTCTCAGCACCGAGTTCCTGGCTTTCCTCCAGCAACATTGCGGCTCCGTCCAGGTCATTGCGCTCGTAGCGCAGGTCGCCGAGCAGAGCGCCGGCCAGCTGAGCTGCGTGCGAATGCGGGCCGGCCAGATCCCGAGCGAGGTCGACCGCCGTGTTGAAGTATCGCTCGGCGGCATCGAGATCCAGCGCGGCGAACGCCGCAATGCCCGAGAAGCATTGCCCGTAGACACCGACGAACGGGCCTCGACTACGGTATTGGTACGGGCGCGCCCACCGCTGCCGAGTGAGCGCGGCTGCGAAGCGGGAGTTCTGGATATCGACGAAGGAGTCGATATTGGCCGCGACGGCGACGACGAACGGCTGCCCATCCTCAGCCTGTTCCAGAGCGGGACCGACGAGCGCGGACGCGCGGTCGAGACGGTCACCGTATACGTCGATGCATGCCTGGACCACGTCTGCTTCGCACTGTGTATCTGCGTTGATCGCCGCGTCGACCGGAGTCCGCGCCAGGAATTCCCGTAAGCGATCGAGACTGTGTTGCGCGGGATTTGGCCGTTGCAGCAGGCAGTTCGCCCACGCGATCGCTGTCAGCAGGGTCGGTTGATCGCCCACCGATTCGACGGGGAGCAGTCCGACGAGGCCGAGAAGGTCGACCATCCGGCTGTGCTCGACGAGCACCATGGCCTCCCGCTCCACCAGGTCGACAGCGTGCTCGACGTCCCCAGCTGCGCAGTAATGGACAACCGCTTCCTTGATCATCCCGTGGCGGGCGAACCATTGTGCGGCAACGGTGTTGAGCCGCTGTATCCGATCGGGATCATCTCGCTCGAGGCGTCGGCGGAGGTAGTCGGCGAAGAGATGGTGGTAGCGGAACCACTCTCCGTCCTCGTCGAGCCGCAGCAGAAATAGGTCGCGTTCTTCGACCCGTTCGAGCATCAGTTGGCCGCGCCGGTTTCCGGCGAGACTGGCCGCGAGATCGCCGTTGAGGCGTTCGGGCACGCAGGTGGCGAGCAGGAAGTCGAGGATGTCCGGTTCCAGCGTGTCGAGAACGTTCTCGGCGAGGAACTCAGCAATCGTATGGTGGCGCCCCGACATCGTCCTGACGAATTCGGCGGGATCGCGGCGACCGCGCAGTGACAGCGCGGCGAGTTGCAAGGCTGCGACCCACCCGTCGGTGGTGTCGGTGAGTTCTGCGACGGAATCGGATTCGAGGGACAGACCGCCCAGGTCGACGAGCAGGGACCGGGATTCGCTCGTGTCGAAACGTAGTGCGGCGGCATCGATCTCGATCAGGTCGCCGCGGATGCGCAAGGCGCTCAACGGTAAACCGGCTTGCGTCCGGCTGGTCACGACGATCTGCAAGTTGTGCGAGCTGTTCTCTATCAGAAAGCCCAGCGCAGCAATTGTTTCCGGCGAGGTCACGCGATGCCAATCGTCGATGATGAGGGCGAACCGGCGGCCGTGCTCGTCGATGTCATTGATCAGCGTGGTGAGCACGTATCGCTCGGCATCGCCACCGTGGTCCTCGAGGACCTGCCCCAGCTCCGCGGCGAGTGCGGGTTGGACCCGGCGGATCGCCTCGATCAGATGCATGAGGAACCACACGACCGCGTTGTCGTCGGTGTCCACCGACAGCCACGCGATCGCCGCGTCCTCTTGGGCGAGCGCCTCGCACCACTGAGCGGCCAGCGTGCTCTTGCCGTAGCCGGCGGGGGCGTGGATCACGGTCAGCCGCGCTCGTCCGCCGGCGCGGAGGTCCGCGAGCAGGCGTGTCCGCGGGACGAGGGTCTTGGACGCCACCGGTGGCCGGAATCGTGTCTGCGGCATGGGCGGTGGCGGAGTGCGCCGCCTCAGGTGCGGGTCCGGTGGCGATGTCATGGGCACCTCATAGCAACAGTTCTACTACCCGCCTCCATGTCGAGAAGCCACCCGTTCGGGTGGGGGTGGGCCTGCATCCCCGACATACGTTGTGACCCACACCACGGCACACCTTTCGAGTAGGGAGATTTTCAATGACGAATTCGCACGAGGTCGACGCCGTCGTCGTCGGTGCCGGCTTTTCCGGTTTGTACACCTTGCGGCAGCTGCGCGAGTTGGGCCTGTCGGCCCGCGCATTCGAGGCGGGATCCGATGTCGGCGGAACCTGGTACTGGAATCGATACCCGGGGGCTAGGTCGGACTCTGACAGCACGGTGTACAGCTTCTCCGACTACTTCAACTCCGACCTGCTGTACGAGTGGACCTGGAGTGAGCGCTACCCGTCGCAGCCGGAGATCCGCGGCTACCTGGGTTGGGTGGCCGACCGCGAGGACCTGCGCAAATACATAACCTTCTCGACCAAGGTGGTCGGCGCAGAGTTCGACGCGACGACGAACCGCTGGACCATCACCACCGACGGCGGGGAAACCGTATCCGCCCGCTACTTCATCCCCGCTGTCGGCGTGCTGAGCAAGCCGAACATGCCGGATATCGCTGGCCTCGAAACCTTCGGTGGCCAATGGTTCCACACCTCGCGGATGCCCGAAGACGAGGTGGACTACAGCGGCAAGCGCGTCGCGGTCATCGGCAACGGTGCGACCGCCGTGCAGATAATTCCAGTCGTGGCGCGCACCGCCGCGCATGTCCAGGAATTCTCCCGCAATCCCTACCATTGCCTGCCAGGCCGCAATCACGAACTCGACGAAGACGACTGGAAGGTGATTCACTCCAGCCACCTCGAGATCTTCGAGCAGGCCCGCAACAACTTCGGCGGCTTCCCCTACCCGGACATGGCGGGGGAGGGCGCGGCCATGACCGACGACGAGAAGCGCCTTGTCCTCGAGCGCATCTGGCGCAAGGGTGGCCTCACGCTCGCCTTCTCCACCTTCAGCGACGTCGCGCTCGACAAGGCGACCAACGACGTCGTCGTGGACTTTCTTCGCGAGAAGATCGCGGCGGTCGTCCGCGACCCCGAGCGGGCGGCGCGACTGACCGCGACTTCCCCCTTCGTCAGCAAGCGCCCGCCCATCGAGCACGGTTACTACGCAGCGTTCAACCGGGACAACGTGAGCATCGTCGACATGAAGGAGAACCCGATCGCCGAGGTGAACGAGACTGGCATTCGGATGGCCGACGGCACCCAGCACGACGTCGACATCATCTTGTTCGCCACCGGCTTCGACGCCTACACCGGTGCCCTGTTCGACATGAACATCCGCGGCATCGACGGTGTCAGTCTGGCCCAGCGGTGGGCTGACGGTCCAAGCACCTTCCTGGGCATGACGGTTCCAGGTTTCCCGAACATGTTCTTGCACTACTGCGGTCCGCAGAACCCGGCGATCCTGACCAACGGGCCGACGCTCATCGAGCAGCAGGGCAAGTGGATCAGCGACTTCCTCGCCCATATGCGCGACAACGGATACACCTACGTCGATGCCAGCCCGTCCGCGGAGGAGGGGTTCATGGAGATGCACAACACGATCGCCAACGCGACGCTGATTCCTGGCACCGCCTCGTGGTGGACCGGCACGAATGTGAACGGCAAGCCGAGCGGCCTGCTGTCGTGGTGCGGCGGCTTCCCTGAATACCGCCGGTTGTGCGACGAGGCCGTCGCCGACTACGCCCCATTCTCGTTCGCATAAACCAAATTCAATTTCCGAAGGAATCGAGGAAGACCATGACACTGACAACGACAGGCCAACTGGATCCGCAGGCCGCGGGCTGGCTGCAGAGCATCGCCGACGCCGGTGTTCCCCCGTTGAACGAGATGCCCGTAGCCGACGCGCGGGCCACATATCTCGCGGTCGTCGCGCAGTGCGGACTGCCGGCCGAAGAGGTCGTCGACATCGCGGATCGGACCGCCGAAGGACCGCACGGCGAGATCCCGGTCCGCATCTACACACCGAAGGGCAGCGGCGCGTTCGGCGTCCTGATCTACTTCCACGGCGGCGGCTGGGTCATCGGCGACCGCGAGGTCGTGCACGGGCCGTGCACCCTGTTGGCCAACCGGGCACACGCGGTGGTGGTGTCCGTCGATTACCGGATGGGGCCCGAGCACCCGTTCCCGGCAGCGGTGGATGACGCCATCGCGGCGACCCAGTGGGTCGCCGATCACGCGGCCGAATTGAACATCGATCCCGAACGCATCGCCGTCGCGGGCGACAGCGCGGGGGGTAATCTCGCCGCGGTCGTCGCCCTGAACGCGCGGGACAACGGCGGCCCTGCCCTTATCGGTCAGGTATTGCTCTACCCCGCAACAGATTTCACTCGCGACACGGTCTCGTCGCGGGAGAACGGCCAAGGCTACTTCCTCACCACTGAACTGATCGCCTGGTTCCAGGAGCACTACCAGGCCGATCCCACCGACTGGCGGGCGTCGCCGCTGCTGGCCGCAGACGTATCGGGACTGCCGTCCGCCTACATCATCACCGCTGAGTTCGATCCGCTGCGCGACGAGGGCGAAGCGTACGGCGAACGGCTGCGCGACGCCGGCGTCGACGTAGAGATCCACCGCTACGACGGCCAGATCCACGCCTTCGCAGCCAATCTCGCCGGCGTGATGGACCAGGGAAGGGCCGCGCTCGAGGCCGTCGGCGCGCACCTTCGAAAGCTCTACCGCCTCGGCTGGACGCCTCGGTTGTGGGAATGACCCCGCGGAATCCACGAGGAGAAAGGAGAAGCCGGTGCCCGGTCTGAACACATCGCTGACACCGCTGCGTTTCCTGGAACGCGCGGCGGAGGTGCACCCTGATAAGACCGCGGTCGTCGACGGTGACCGGCGTATCACCTACGCGGAGTTGGCCGCCCACGTGACCCGACTCGCGCACGCGCTGGGCGCTTCGGGTGTCGAGGTGGGGGATCGGATCGCCTATCTGACTTCGAATTCGTTCGAGATGTTGGTTGCGCACTTCGCCGTTCCCCTGGCGGGTGGGGTGCTCGTCGCCATCAATACTCGGTTGTCGGTCGAGGAGGTGACCTACATCTGCGACCACTCAGGGGCGGTATTGCTCGTAGGCGACGCAGCACTTCTCGAACCCGTTCGCGCGGCTACGTTCGCGACGATCCGCGAATTCGTCGAAACCCCTGGCGTCGACGGCGATTACGCGGGGATCGCCCTGCCGTACGCCGAACTCGTGGCTCGCGGATCGGATGCCCCGATTCCGTGGTCGGTCGACGATGAAGATGCCGTGATCTCGATCAACTACACCTCCGGGACCACGGGCCGCCCGAAGGGGGTGATGTACACCCACCGCGGCGCTTACCTGGCCTCTCTGGGGGCGATCCACCACGAAGGTTTCGACATCGAGACCAGATACCTATGGACGCTGCCGATGTTCCACTGCAACGGATGGTGCACCACATGGGCGGTCACCGCCGTGGCCGGAACCCACGTCTGCCTGCGTGCTGTACGCGACGACGTGATGTGGGAGCTGATCGACAACGAGGGGATCGACCATCTCAACGGTGCCCCAACGGTTCTCGTGACGTTGGCCACGTCCGCCAGGGCCCACCCGCTGAAGCGCTCGCTGACCGCCACCACCGCCGGCGCACCGCCGAGTCCTACGGTCATCGCCGCGGTGCGCGGACTCGGATTCACGCTGAACCACGTGTACGGGCTCACCGAGACTTACGGGCCGTACTCGGTCTGCGAACCCGGCACGGATTGGGACACACTCCCCGGTGACGAGCTCTCCCGCAAGCTCGCTCGCCAGGGCGTCGGCATGCTCACTGCGGACAGGATGCGGGTCGTCCGCACCGAGCGCGCAGCCGACGGTTCCCTGATCGACGTGCAACCCGACGGCGTCGAGATGGGCGAGATCGTTATGCGCGGAAACATGGTGATGAAGGGGTATTTCAACGATCCCGAGCGCACCGCCGAAGCGTTCGCGGGCGGGTGGTTCCACTCTGGCGACCTGGGGGTGATGCATCCCGACGGATATGTCCAACTACTGGATCGGGCAAAGGACATCATCATCTCCGGCGGCGAGAACATCTCGACGGTCGAAGTCGAGCAGGCGCTGGCGAGCCATCCTGCCGTCCGCGAGGTCGCCGTCATCGGCGTGCCCGATGACAAGTGGGGCGAGCGCCCGAAGGCGTTCGTTGTCCTCGTGCCCGGCACGACGACAACTCCCGACGAGCTCACCACGCACACGAAGGCCCAGATCGCGTCGTACAAGGCGCCACGGTCCGTCGAGTTCCTCGACGAGTTACCAAAAACGTCTACAGGCAAGGTCCGCAAGAAGGAACTGCGCGATGCCGAATGGGGTCACGCAGTCGTACGGATTCAGGGCTGAGACGATGTTCGAAAAAGCTGTCCAGGCTGCCGAGGCCGTCGGCTTCATCGACGATCCGGATACCGCGTTGTTCGGACGCGCAGTTGCTTCGGCAGTCCTCGGTGTGGCGCGCCATCCGTTCAAGGGCACCGAACTCACCTATCGAGTCGGCAGCGAGCTGATCGGTACAGCGTTGGTGACGGTCAACCGCTCACTCGGCCTGTCCACGCCCGGGCCGATGGCGATCGATCCCAAGGACAGGCGGTTCACCGACCCTACCTGGGAGGACAACCCTGCCTACTACGCGATCAGGCAGGCCTATCTGGCGTTACGTCAGTACGCGCTGGGATCGGCCGAGGCGGCCCAACTCGACCCGGTCGCAGCGCGCAAGGCGCACGTAGCGCTCGAGTTCCTGGCGGACGCGCTGGCGCCGACGAACTTTCTGCTGACCAATCCCGCCGCGCTCAAACGGGCCTTTGAAACCGGTGGCCGTAGCGTCGTGTCCGGTCTCTGGAACTTCGCCGACGACGTCCTCCACAACAACGGCCGTCCACAGCAGGTGGATCGGACACCGTTCGAGGTCGGCCGGAACCTCGCGGCAACCCCGAGCCGGGTCGTCCACCGCAACGATCTCATCGAAGTCCTGCAGTACCTGCCGCAGACCGAGCAGGTGCATCAGATCCCGATCCTGTGTAGCCCGCCCTGGATCAACAAGTACTACATCATGGATCTCGCGCCGGGCCGGAGCTTCATCGAATGGGCGGTCCAGCACGGGCACACCGTTTTCGCGATCAGCTATCGCAACCCCGACCGGACGATGGCCGACACCACGATGGACGACTATCTGATCCAGGGACTCGGCACCGCGCTAGATGTCGTGTGCGACATCACCGGCTCGGCGAAGGTTCACGTCGTCGGGCTCTGCCTCGGTGGCGCGATGACCATGATGACGGCGGCGTACCTCGCCAGCGCAGGAGACGACCGGATCGGAGCGATCACCCTGTTGAACGCGATGGTCGACTTCGCTGAACCGGGTCCGCTGGGGACGTTCACGGATCCGTCGACAGTGGCCATACTGGAGAAGAAGATGGCCCGCAAGGGTTATCTCGACGGCACCGAAATGTCGGGCACCTTCGACATGCTCCGGCCCAACGATCTGATCTTCAACTATGTCGTGTCCAACTGGTTGATGGGGCAGTCGCCACCGGCGTTCGATCTGCTGGCCTGGAACGCCGACTCGACCCGGATGCCCGCACGGATGCACGCCTTCTACCTTCGAGCGTGCTATGTCGAGAACCGATTCGTCGCTGGCGAATTGGAGTTGGCTGGCCGGCGCCTGCACCTGGGCGACCTATCGCAGCCGCTCTACATCGTCGCCGCCGTGAACGACCATATAGTTCCATGGAAATCCTCTTATGCCACAACGGATTACGTCGGTGGTCCGGTTCGGTTCGTACTCTCCAGCGGTGGCCATATCGCCGGCGTCGTGAACCCGCCCAACCCCAAGGCGTGGTACATGACGTCCGACGAGACCCCGGCCGCCCCCGAGGAGTGGCGCGCGGGCGCTGAGAAACACCCAGGCTCGTGGTGGGACGACTGGGCAGTGTGGTCCGCCGAGCGGGGTGGTCAGATGGTCGACCCGCCGCCGGTCGGTGGCGCTGAACACCGAGTGCTCGGCGAGGGCCCGGGCGAATATGTGAGGCTGCAATGACTTCGGTTGTTCTCGAGGGTCTCGACGGATTGCGCGAACGGGAAGGCACCGTGCTCGGTGTCAGTGAGTGGATCGACGTTGCGCAGGACGACGTGAACACGTTCGCGCGGCTGACCGGCGACGAGCAGTGGATTCACGTCGACCCGGCGCGTGCCCGAAACGGGCCCTTCGGGACGACGGTCCAACATGGGTTCCTGACGTTGGGCATGTCGACCGGCCTGCTGTGGTCGATCTGCACGGTCTCCGGATTCGAGGTCGTCCTCAACTACGGGCTGAACAAGGTTCGGTTTCCCGCGCCCCTGAAGGTTGGCGCGCGTGTACGTGTTCATGCCGAACTCGCGGCCGTCACCGAGTTGGCCGGCGGTGCGGAAGCGGTCTACCACCTCACTTACGAGGTTGAAAACGAACCGAAACCGTGCTGCGTTGCCGATCTTGTCTTCCGCTACTACAGCTGAACGGCCAGCGCCCAAACGATTTGCGTTCAGAGGGCGCGGAGGATGTCGTCGACACGCTCTTTTGCGTCGCCGAAGAGCATGGCGCTGTTCGTGCGGAAGAACAAAGGGTTCTGGACGCCGGCGTAGCCGGATGCCATGGAGCGTTTGAAAACGATGACGTTGTCGGCTTCCCAGACGGTGAGGACGGGCATACCGGCGATGGGACTACCGGGGTCTTCGGCGGCGGCCGGGTTGACGGTGTCGTTGGCGCCGATCACCAGTACCACCGACGTGTCGGCGAAGTCGTCGTTGATCTCGTCCATTTCCAACACGATGTCGTAAGGGACCTTCGCTTCGGCGAGCAGGACGTTCATGTGGCCGGGGAGCCGGCCAGCGACGGGGTGGATGCCGAAGCGGACGTCGATGCCGCGTTCGCGGAGCGTGCGGGTTAGGTCGGCGACTCCGTACTGGGCTTGGGCGACGGCCATGCCGTAGCCGGGGGTGATGATGACGGAGTCGGCGGAGGTGAGGAGTTCGGCGACGGCGGCGGCGGTGATTTCGCGGTGAACGCCGTAGTCTTTGTCGTCGGCCGGTCCGGCCTCGATGCCGAAGCCGCCGGCGATGACGGAGATGAACGACCGGTTCATGGCCTTGCACATGATGTAGGACAGGTACGCACCGGAGGATCCGACGAGTGCGCCGGTGATGATCAGCAGGTCGTTGGACAGCAGGAACCCGGAGGCGGCGGCGGCCCATCCGGAGTAGCTGTTGAGCATCGAGACGACGACGGGCATGTCGCCGCCACCGATCGAGGCGACCAGGTGCCAGCCGAGCAGCAGGGCGAGCGCGGTGACGATGGCGAGCAGCCAGATCGACGGTGAGATGACGAACCACACGGTGAGGGCGGAGAACCCGACGAGCGCGCCGAGATTTAGGAAGTTCTTGCCGGGCAGCATCAGCGGGGTCGATGTGATGCGCGCGGAGAGTTTCAGGTTGGCGACGATCGAGCCGGTGAAGGTGACCGCACCGATGAACACGCCGATCACGACTTCGGCCGAATGAATGCCGAGGAGTCGGTGGGCACCCAACAGTTGGGCGTCGACACCGTCGGGGTGACGTTCGATGTGCAAATACCCGTTCCAGCCGACCAGCACCGCGGCCAAACCGACGAACGAGTGCAGCAGTGCTATCAGTTCGGGCATGCCGGTCATCTCGACCACACGGGCACGCCACAGGCCGATCGCGGCACCGATCAGGCTCGCGATCAGGAGTAGCCCGAGTCCGAGGTGTTCGATGTCTCCGTCGATGGCCTTTGCGACCGTGGCGAGCAGCGCGATGGCCATACCGGCGATCCCGAACGAGTTGCCGGTCTTGGCGGTCTCGTGCTTGGACAGACCGGCGAGGGCAAGGATGAACAGCAGGGCCGCGACGACGTAGGCCGACGTCGCGGTGGTCTCCACCGAGAACATAGAAGTGGTCTCTTTCCGGATCGTCAGCTTCGGGAGAACATGGCCAGCATGCGGCGGGTCACCGCGAAGCCACCGAAGACGTTGATGCTGGCCAGCAGGATCGCCAGCGCGGACACGGCAGTGATCGCGACATTGTGGTGCCCGATCTGTAGCAGTGCGCCGACGACGACGATCCCGGAGATCGCGTTCGTCACACTCATGAGTGGGGTGTGCAGAGCGTGGTGGACGTGCCCGATGACGTAGTAGCCGATCACTATCGCCAACGTGAACACCGTCAAGTGCACCTGCAATGCGGCGGGGGAGATCGCGATCAACCCGAATAGCACAGCCGCGGCTGCGAACACTATCCCGAGCCGTCGTCCGGCCGAGAGCGGTTCCTTCACGGGCTTGACAACGGGTTCCGGGGCCTTGACCGCGGGTGCCGCCGATACTGCCACGGGTGGTGGTGGCCAGGTGATCTCGCCGTCGCGGACGACGGTCATAGAGCGCTGCACCACGTCGTCCCAGTCGAGGACGAACTCGCCGTCCTCGCCCGGGGTGACGAGCTTGAGCAGGTTGACGAGATTGGTGCCATACAGCTGCGAAGCCTGCCCGGGAAGGCGTCCAGAGAGATCGGTGTAACCGATGATGGTGACGCCCTTGTCGGTCACCACAACCTGTCCCGCGACGGTGCCTTCGACGTTGCCGCCGTTGGCGGCGGCCATGTCGACTATCACACTGCCGGGTTTCATCGAGGCCACCATGCCGGCGTTGATGATGCGGGGAGCGGGGCGGCCCGGGATCAAGGCGGTGGTGATGATGATGTCGACGTCGGCGCACTGGTCGGCGTACAAAGCCGCTTCGCGAGCCTTGTAATCGGCGCCCATCTCCTTGGCGTAGCCGGTGGACGACACCTCCGCGTCGGAGTCGGCGATGGAAAGGTACTCGCCACCCAGTGATTCGACCTGATCAGCCACCTCGGGCCGCGGGTCGGTCGCCCGCACGATCGCGCCCAGCGACCCCGCCGCACCGATCGCCGCCAGTCCGGCGACACCGGCACCCACGACCAACACCTTCGCCGGCGGAACCTTCCCTGCCGCGGTCACCTGACCGGTGAAGAACCGGCCGAACGCGTGCGCCGCCTCCACCACCGCGCGATAGCCCGCGATATTGGCCATCGACGACAACACATCCAACGACTGCGCCCGAGAGATCCGCGGCACCGCATCCATCGCCAGCGCCGTGGTGCTTCGGCGCGCGAGGTCTTCGATGAGCGCCGCATTTAACGCGGGTGCCATTTGGCTCACCAACGTTGCGCCCGCATTCACGCCGTCGAGCTGGTCGGACGAGGGTGGATTGACGCCGAACAGGATGTGCGCGCGTGAGGGGTCACCGATCGCAGCTCCCGCAGCGGCGTATGCAGCGTCGGAGAAGGATGCCAATTCTCCGGCTCCCGGCTCCACTATGACGTCGTAGCCGAGCTTGCGGAGTTGCTGGACGGTATCGGGTGTAGCCGCGACCCGAGTCTCACCGGGGCGCGCTTCTTTGAAGACCCCAATGATCAAGGCTTTTCCTTACTTTCTTTCGTAGGGTGGTCGGGCCGTCGGCCGTAGGGTTCGATTCACCTAGGGACGACGGGTATGGCTTTCATGCTTTTGCTGGTGTTCATGGCCGTAGGAGATTGGCCGCCCGTCGTTCCGAGACGACTCGACCGCTAATTGAGAGACGCGATTGGATCGCTGTGTAAGGACACGTCGGCGTGGTCGTCTAACGGAAGTAGCCAGACGAGCACGGAGGCGGCGTTGATGGCACGACAACTGTGGGCCGGCGTTGACGCCGGCAAAGCCGACCATCATTGCGTGGTCATCGACACTGACGGGCAGCGCCTGCTGTCGCAGCGAATCGCCAACGATGAAACCGTGCTGCTCGAATTGATCAGCGCGGTGACCGCTCTCGCTGACGGCGGACCCGTCACTTGGGCGATCGACCTCAACCATGGTGGCGCTGCTTTGCTGATCACACTGCTGCTCGCCCGCGATCAGCGACTGCTCTACATCCCCGGACGCACCGTTTACCACGCCTCGGGCAGCTACCGCGGTGACGGAAAAACCGACGCCAAAGACGCTGCGATCATCGCCGACCAAGCCCGCATGCGCCGCGACCTGCAACCGTTGCGGGTAGGTGATGACATCGCCGTCGACCTGCGCATCCTCACCGCGCGCCGCACCGATCTCGTGGCCGACCGCACCCGTGTGATCAACCGTCTGCGCGCCCAGCTGCTGGAATACTTCCCGGCACTGGAACGCGCCTTCGACTACAGCAACAGCAAAGCCGCGCTGATCTTGCTCACCGGCTACCAAACTCCGGACGCACTGCGCCGCCTCGGAGCCGCACGCCTGGAGACCTGGCTGCGTAACCACAAGGCCCGCAACGCATCCCGCATCGCTGCCACCGCTATCACTGCCGCCAAAGCTCAGCACGCGACCGTGCCCGGTCAGCAGATCGCCGCTGCCATGGTCGCGCGCCTGGCCAAGGAGGTGATGGCCCTCGACAGCGAGATCGGTGAGACCGAAGCGCTGATCGAGGAACGATTTCGTCGCCATCGCCACGCCGAGATCATCCTGAGCATGCCCGGCTTCGGAATCATGCTCGCGGCCGAGTTCATCGCCGCCACTGGTGGTGACATGAAGTCTTTTACCAGTGCCGACCGCCTCGCCGGGGTCGCCGGGCTCGCACCCGTACCGCGCGATTCGGGAAGGATCAGCGGAAATCTCAAGCGGCCCCGTCGTTACGACAGGCGTGGCCTGCTGCGCGCCTGCTACCTGGCAGCGATGATCGCTGTACGCCTCGACCCCACTTCTCGCATCTACTACGACAGAAAACGAGCCGAGGGCAAAGCCCACACCCAAGCCGTGCTGGCCCTGGCGAGGCGACGAGTCAACGTCCTGTGGGCGATGCTGCGCGACGGCGCGACCTACACGCCCCACGACCACTCACCTACCGCTCTCGCGGCTTGACATCTTCATTGAGAATCTCCTACGAATTGACTGACTGGTTGATAAGAAGGTCCGTGGGATCGACGTCGCGCAGCGCGCGTCGTCGCAGGCTTCGACCAGAACGTCCCGACACGAACGAGTGACGAACTCTGAGATTCCTCGCGGCGGACGTCTCAGCCCGGTATCAGAACTGCGCGACCCTTCAACTTGCCGTTGGCGAGGTCGTCAAATGCACGTTGCGCGTCGGCCAGCGGGTAGGTATCCGTCTGCACCGCGACCTTACCGTCGTCGGCAAGTTGGAGGACCTCGGTTTGATCGACTTCGGTTCCGCCGTAGGGACGTTGCACGTTGACTCCCCACGGCAGCACCTCGCCTTCGAGGCTGGCGTTGAACGGGAAGGACCCGCCACCCAGGCCGACGATCCGGATTGCTCCCTCCGGCGCCACGATCTGGCGTGCGAGGTCGATGGTCGGCTGCACTCCGACGAAGTCGATGACGATGTCGGCACCGAACCCGTCTGTCTCGGCGAGAATTCGAGTGGCCGCATCCTCACCCGCGAGCAGCGCGAGATCGGCTCCGTACGACGTAGCGTGATTTACCCGGGTAGCGTCCGCGTCGATCGCGATAATTTGTGAATTCGACACCGCGGCAAGGATTTGTAGTGCGACGTGGCCGAGTCCGCCGATCCCGATCACCACTACCGTCGCGTCGTCGGCCAACCTCGCCCGGACGGTGTTGATCACGTGCATCGGGGTCAGCCCGGCATCTGCCAACGGGGCCGCCGCGACCGGATCGAGTGCGCCGATCCCGTTCAAGTGACGAGCGTCGACCTTGATGAATTCGGCCATTCCGCCGTCGACCGCGAGCCCCGGCGTCAGCGGAAACTGGGTGCGGCTGCCATTGATCGAGCAGGCATTGCCCCGGCCGTTGCGACAAGACCGGCATGTTCCGCACGACCAGACCGCCCGAACCAGCACGGCATCTCCGGGCTTGATCCCGTTCACACCGGCACCAGCACTTTCAACGAAACCGGCGGTTTCATGACCCATGGTCGTTCCGAAGAACGGCCAGCTGTCGTCCTGGTGAAGGATGTGTAAGTCGGAGTGGCACAGTCCGGCAGCTGCGATCCGAACCAGGACTTCGTTATCCGAGATCTTTGGAACTGGAACGTCCCGCAGTTCGATCTTCCCGGGCGCAACGAGCTTCAACGCCTTCATGGTGATCCTTTCCGGTAGCTGGCTGAGCGTCTACCGCTGCTGTGTCCGAGCGGTCGTTGGTAACGGCTAGGACGATATGGCGCAGACGTCGGCTCCGGTCCACCCGAACGGGTGGTCATCGTCCCCAGGTCATTGGTCGAGCAGACTCGAACGACTTTCGCGCAGTTCAGCTGGAGCGCTGCACGGCAATCAATTGTCGTTGCGTTGACTAGCCGAACCAACACCTGGCGGTGTGCTCCGAAAACTGGGCGCTGTGGAACGGACATGTCCGCGAGACAAGAGTGACGTGGCTCACTTCAGTACTGCTTGAAATACCAAGCGCACGCTCGCCATACTTAGCGTGCAAGTTTCAACCGCTATCCTAAGGAGCCCATCATGGCCGCCACCGCCACGACGACGACCACCCCTACCCCGCTGACAGACGCGGTCACCAAAGCTGGCGATCAACTTGTATCCGCGGTGAGGCAGGGACAGAAAGTCACCCTCGATCTGGCGACTTCCCTTGCGGAAGCGACCAATTCCGTCCAGTCCGGCAATGAACTCATCCCGGGCGTGCCGGCGCTGGCCGACATCCAGGCTGTCTGGATCAAAGGGTACGACGTCGCCATCGAACTGCTGACACTCCAGCGCGACTTCTCCGTCAACGTTGCCGCAGCTGTCAAACCGGCCGATCCTGCCTGAGCAAGTAGGTTCGAAGGCATCCGCCGCCTCGAGTATTTAGGGGACGACATGCTGAACGAACCAGATCAACACGCCAAACTCTTGGGAGAATTCATCAGGGCGCAGCGGCAGATGGCTAATCTGTCGCTGCGCCAGCTCTCTGCTATGACCGCGGTCTCAAATCCGTACCTCAGCCAGATCGAACGCGGCATGCACCAACCGTCCGTACGAGTTCTCAAATCGATCGCCTCCGCGCTCAACCTTTCGGCTGAAGCAATGCTCGAACAAGCTGGGCTCCTCGAAGAGACCGGACCGGCGGCCGACTCTGCCGCAGACGACGGCAACGCCACCGAGAATGCTCTGAATGCTGACAAAAGATTGACCCCGACACAGAAGCGCGCACTTATCTCGGTGTATCGCAGCTACATCGAAGCAAACGAATCCGGATCATCCTGACTCAGGCGACGGCGGCATTACTCGTGCAGCCCCGTGCCGGGCGAGGTCGTGATCGACGGTCTCGTCGACACCGCGAGCGGGCGCAGGTGAGTAGGGGCGTCCGACGGGACTTGCGCCCTAAACCTTTACGGATTCAGTTGTAACAGAACATCGTTGACCTGCTGCGGCGTTAAAATAGTTGCGGCAGCAGCAATTACCCACAATTTTCGGTGCTCGACTTGAAGCAATTCCCTCTCGGATGGATCGGTCTCTGCCTTTGTCGTCGCGTGCGAGTGCAGCGAAGCAACGTCGGGCTGTTTGTTTCAGAGGATCGCGTAGGTGTGCGGCGCTACCGCCAAGGAGCGTGACCCTCTAGATCTAGCTCTGGGGTGATCATGACGAGTACGAATGAGGTAACGCCCGGTGACGGCTGCCTCAAGTGCCGTGTGTCGACACGGCCGTGTCCTGCACAGATTTGGAAAGTATCGCAGTGGCTCAGTTTGAGACGCTCGGAGCGCGATACGTGATGTCCGACGACGTGTGAGTCGCTCTGCGGATGCCTCCTTAACCCGTGCTGACCAGGCGTTTTGAACCGTTCCGTGCGGTTCGGCCGCCTCCTGCGCCGATGTCTCACCTTGATACACCGCGACGGTGTCGACCGTCACAACCATTGATGTCGACGGATGGTCAGGACGACGGTGAAAAGGGAGACCTCATGACCACACAAACTTCCAACGAAACTCTCGACCGGGACTGCCCCCGGTTTGGTTGACTCCTGACCTGTGAGGATTCGTCCTTGCTGGAAGGATCATTCTCGTGCCGAAACCGTTTCCTGCCGAGTTCCGTGCCGATGTCATCGCCGTGGCCCGCAAGGGTGAGGCTCCGTTGCGCCAGATCGCGAAGGATTTCGGGATCTCGGAGGCTTGCCTGCATCGCTGGCTCAAGATCGCCGAGCGGGAGGACGACCGTAGCCGGCCAGGTGCGTCACCGCCCGCTGACGACGTAGCCGCGCAACTGCGGGAGGCACACAAGCGGATCAAGCTGCTT
>NZ_VLIY01000020.1 GCF_007489285.1 Skermania sp. ID1734 | reverse complement strand
TGTCATGTCGCAGGACATCGGTGACAGTTCTGTATCTGGACATCGGTGGCGTTTTGAGTGGTTTTGGTGGTGACACTTCTGGTTTCTTGAGCGGTGCCGACCGCCAATGAACCCGTTGATCCTCGTGTCCGCCTCGCGATCGCCCAGTGGCCTGATGACGCGCCACGCGGAGCGGTGACGACATTCTGTGCCGAACACCGGATTTCCCGGAAAACGTTCTACGCGATCCGCGCGCGGGCACGAACCGACGGCGCGGCAGCGGCCCTGCAGCCGCGCAGCAGGCGACCCAAGAACAGTCCGACCAAGATCACCGACGAGACCCGGCAACAAGCCCTCAGGGTCCGCGCCGCGCTGGAATCCTCGGGCCTGGATCACGGGCCGATCAGCGTGCACGACCAGATGCGGGTGATGGGACTGGTCCAGGTGCCGTCGATCGCCTCACTGGCCCGGATCTTCCGGGAAACAGGTGTAGCGCGGCTCGAGCCGCGCAAGAAACCGCGCTCGGCGTGGCGCCGGTTCGTTTACCCGGCACCGAACGCGTGCTGGCAGCTGGACGCGACCGAGTACGTGCTGACCGGCGGCCGTAAATGCGTGATCTTCCAGCTCATCGACGACCACTCCCGTTACGCGGTCGCCTCCCACGTCGCTTGGGGCGAAACCTCGGAGGCGGCGATCACCGTGTTCGACAAGGCCGTTGCCGCACACGGTGTGCCGCAACGGCTGCTGTCCGACAACGGTGTCGCGCTCAACCCGTCACGGCGTGGATTCCTGGGCCAGCTCGTCAAACACCTCGCGCAGTTGGGCGTGGAGGCGATCACCGGCAAGCCATACAAACCAACCACCCAGGGCAAGAACGAACGTTTTCATCAGACCTTGTTCCGCTACTTGGACAAGCAGCCACTGGCCGGCACGCTGGCCGAGCTGCAGACCCAGGTCGACGCGTTCGACCACATCTACAACACCGAGCGTCCGCACCAGGGTCTACCCGGTCGGATCACGCCTCAGACGGCGTGGCACGCCACCGCCAAAGCCGAGGCTCCACGACCCAAACACGACCCTTGCTTCGCTGCCCTGGATCAAGACGCTGACCTCTACCGGCACCTTCTGGCTCGACGGCGTCGCCTACAAGGTCGCCGGCGGGCACGGGTTCGAGCAGGTCTACATCATCACCGACGGTGACCAGATCATCGTCGCCGACCTGCACGGCGAAATCCTCATCGAGCACACCCGAGCAGCACCGGGAGTCAAATACGTCGGCAACGGGCGACCTTCCGGACTGGTCCCCAAGACCCAAACGTCACCGATGTCCTGAGACATCAACTGTCACCGATGTCCTAATACAGAACTGTCACCCATGTCCTGAGACATCACATGTTCGGGGTCGATGATCATCATTCTTCGAACATACCTTCGACAACCGACACATTCACCCCTCACCAGCACCGCCGCGCGCGAACTTGCGCTGCCGCGCGCGAATTCGCACCGCCGCGCGCGAATTTGTCGAACGGCACGTCGTTGTGTCGGCAGCTTTTCCTCGAACGGCGGGATCGCGACGACTCCCGACGGAACATGAGTTTGGCAAGCCGCCGCGACTGGTTCTGCGCGGCTTCCACATGGAGACGCTGGATCGTTCGAACGCGACGAGACATCGCGGCACACTCTCAAGCGCGGCGGCGGCGACGTGATTTGCGAGCACGCCGGCGGATTCGACGGCCATGGCGGCGCCGGCAGTTGGCAGAACCCGGCGGCAGCATCGCCGAGCAGGGAGATTCGGTTGATCGCCCATCGATTGGCGCGTCGGTCGAGCATCGGACGGATCGAGGATGCAGCGAAGGTCCGCAGCGACGTGGGTCAATTCTCGCTACGCGCCCCGGCTTAACTCCCCACCGGACTCTGCAACCACGCCCAATCGACCCCGGCCAACCGCCCGATGAATCCGAACGTGCCCAGTACCCACAGCGTCGCCACCACCACGACGGCGGTGAAGAGCACGCCCATTCCCTTGACCACCACATTTTGCTCCGCGAACCAGGCCATGAAGCGGTTGTAGCGGGCGCGCACCCAGCGCAGTACACGATGCGCCCATTCGAATTCGGACGCCAGAATGCCAAGCCCGGCAAAGACAATCAGCCACCCCGGCCCCGGATAGGGCACGGTGATGATGCCGACGACCAGCACTGCCGTACCAATCACGGCGATCGCGATGCGGTAAATGAGGTTCAGAGTCGGCGACTCGGCGATCTTGGCCCGCAGCTGCTGCGCCCAGCGGCTCACGCTTTGTTCGTCGCTGCTCACAATTCTCCTGGTCGTTCGTCGAGTTTCACCAATCAGGTATGAAACGCCCGAAACGCCGAAATCGTGCCCTCTGGGTCCTCCACCTGTGGGTAGTGTCCGATTTGCGGCAATTCCACCACATCGGCGTCCGGTATGAGCTCGCGATACCGAGCGACCATGTGCGCGCCGGACACCGGATCGAGCAGTCCATCGATCACCCGCACCGGAACCTTGGCCTCCTGCAGTGCCCCGACCCACCGTTCGCGGTACTGACGTCGCTCGTCGATGTAACGAATCAGCTTGTGCGAGAGTCGGTTCCCCTCGTTGTAGTGCGCAAGCCGCCAGAATTCGTCGAGTTCCGCGGCGCTCGGCTTCGTGTCCGGTCCGAACACCGAGGCGAGACTTGCACCGAACGCGCGGCGCGTCGACAACCGCGACAGCACCGGGCCGATCGGCGTTCGCAACAACTTCTGCACCAACAACGCGCGATGCGTCTCGGGGAATAACCCGCCGTTCAGCAGACATACCGACTGGATCCGTGCAGTCGGACGCGCGTTGTCACGCGCCACCAGTTCTTGCGCGACGGTGTCGCCATAGTCGTGAGCCAGGATGTGATAATCCGAAATCCCTTGGTCGGCAAGGAAATTCTCGTGAATGTCGGCCTGGTCGAGGATCGAGTACTGATAGTCGCGTGGCTTGTCCGACCAGCCGAAGCCGATCATGTCAATCGCAATCACCGTCGCAAATTGCTGCTCGAGCGCGGGCCATACCGCATGCCAATCCCACGACGCGGTCGGAAAACCATGGATACACACGAGCGTCCCGGATCCACCGACCCCACCGGAGCGCCAGAACACTCGGTGCCCGCGATGAGTGAAGTATTGCCCAGACGCTCGCCAATCCTCGAAAGCGCTCACCGCGCCGACGCTACTACCCTGCGCCGCGTCGGTGTCGGCAGTCCGCGACGATATGACCGCCTGTTCCAGCCCGACACGCCACCATTTGGACTCGCTTTGGTCTCGTGTCCGATGCCATTTGATAGCAACACCTTCCCCTTTTGCCTCAGCTCTATACATTGATCACAATTCGGTCGAAATTCACGCCGACTCGGCGTGTCTCGACTCTTCAACGGGCGTGGAGGTGGCGGTGCGCACCCGAAGTGCAACAGCGCAACGATGGGTTCTGTCAGCCATCACTGTCTGCGCCATCGCGGCGGTCGCCGCCCCCGCGCATGCCAATCCCGTCGTGCAACCGGTCGCGGCCGACCCGAGCGTGATTCGAGCCGCCGACGGCAAGTTCTACATGTATACGACGGGCGACGACTGGGGTGACGGGCACGGCACCCACGACATGTCGATCTTCACCTCCGACGACCTGGAGAGCTGGAAGTACTCCGGCGACGTCTTCAAAAACCATCCCAGCTGGCATCCGGCCGGCAAGGTCGGCTGGGCACCGGACGCGCACTACAAAAACGGCCAGTACTCGCTGTATTACGCGCTCGGCGATCCCACCAACCCGTGCATCGGACTGGCGACCGCGCAGGCGCCGACCGGCCCGTGGACAGACCTCGGCAAGGCCGTGTTGTGCGCCAAGGACGTCGGGGTGGAGGGCACGATCGACCCCTTCGTCTGGGATGACGGCACGTCGAAAACCATGATCGTGGGCAACTTTCACGGCATCTACGCGATCCCCCTCGACGCTGCGGGGCACGCACCCGCCGGTAAGCCGGTGCAGATTGCCGACAAACGCTTCGAGGCGCCCTACGTGCAATTTCACGACGGCTACTACTACCTGTTCGTGTCCGCCGGTAACTGCTGCCGCGACGCGAACACCGCATACCGCGTCCTCGTGGGACGCTCCTCCTCGCTCACCGGCCCGTACGTGGATCGCAAGGGCACCGATCTGAACAACGGTGGCGGCGCACTGGTGCTCGCCGGCAGCGATAAATGGGCTGGGCCCGGCCACAATTCGATCATCACCGACGATGCCGGCACCGATTGGATTGTCTACCATGCCATCCCGCGGGCTCGGCTGGAACTGCCCAGCGGGGCCCAGCGTCGTGAGGGCATGATCGACCGCATCACCTGGGCCGACGGGTGGCCCGAGGTCGGCGACGGTTCGCCGTCATCGACGGGGCCGGAGGTACCGAAAATCACTTCACCCGTGAAGGTTTCGGTAGTCAGCGATGATGCGCAGCTACCGGCGTCGGGCGGCACGGTCAAGGCCGCGCTGCGGATCACGGCGCCGGCCGACGCTGCCTACTCCGGCAAGGTGTGGGCCAATTACACGTTGCCGAGCAGCACGAAGGAAGCCACGCTGTTGCAACCGCAGGACGTCGCCCTGCAACCCGGTCAGTCCGTCGACCGCCCGATCACGTTCACCGTCGACTCCAACGCGTCACCGGGCACCTACGAACTGATCGGGTATGCCGGACCGTCATCCGATCAGCCGGTACAGTTCGGCGCCCTGATGGCGCAGAAGGCGACGAGCGTCGCCAACAAGCAGTAAGCCGACTGGGTCAGCGCTTACGCGGCTCCCCGCGATAGGGCCCGAAGCTCCACAGGTTGCCTTCCGGATCGGCCACGGCGAACTCGCGGTTGCCGTAATCCTGGTCCGCCAACGGACGGACGATGTTTGCTCCGGTGGCCACCACCCGCTCGTAGAGGTCGTCGACATGGTCGGTGACGACGTAGGCGCCGGAGGTTCCCGGCTCGCGACACCACTGGCCGCCGGGCTTGTGGTCACCCAGCATGATGCCGCCACCCTCTGGCCAATCGAGTTGGGCGTGCGCAATTTTGCCGTTTTCGTCTTCGTAAACAGCGGTCTCCTCGAAGCCGAGCGTGTTGACCAGCCAGTCGATCAACGCGCGGGCGTCGTGGGCCTGCAGGCCCGGCCAGACCGTCGGCGCGGGCAGGGTGCGGGTATCGGTGGGGTTCTCAGCGGTAGTCATGGTCCTAGTCTGTGACCGGCTGGTGGCCGCCGGCTTGGATATTTCGGAGTTCTTCGGCGACGAACTGGGTGGGTGACGCTTCGGTGAAGCGCTGGAAGTCGCGCACCAGGTGGGAGTGGTCGTAGTAGCCGCAGTCCTGGGCAAGATCGGCGAGATTCGGCGTGCGGCCATTGCGGATTTCCGCTCCGAGGCCGGCCAGCGCACGGTCGAAACGCATGAGCCGGCCAAGCATCTTCGGCCCGACGCCGATCTCGCGGCCGATGAGCGTACCGAGCTGTCGCGAGCTCATCGACGTGTGGCGGGCGAGTTCCTCCACCGAGCCATTGCCGCCGGTACTGGCAAGCCAATGCCACGCCGCGGCAACCTCGCGCCGCGGGCCGGGATGGTCTTCCGCACGCATAGCGCGGCGCCACAGGAACTGTTCGACCGCGCCGAACCGCTCTTCCCAGGTCGGCAGGTCGTGCAACCGATCGCGCAGGATCGCGACCTCACGACCGAGAACGTCGTCGCCTTCGTGAGTCAACGCGGTCAGCGCACCCGCCGGCAGTCCGAACAGCCGACGAGCGGCGAGCGGATGAACCGCAAGCTGAATGCCCACCTGACGCTTCGGCTGCAGCACGTACGCAGGGCGAGTATGCATACCGCCGATCAGCACCTCGTTACGGGTCAGCCGGCCCTGCGCCCAGGCCTGTGGGCCGTCGGCCGAGGTGATCGGCTCCTCGAGGCTGATGATGAACGTCAGATACCGCGACGGTAACCCGCGGTGCAGACCGGGCGTAAGCCCGTCGGACAGATACCCGTACACGGCCGAGACACCCGGCACCGCCAGCGAGGTTCGGACGAACTCTCGCGCCGGTGGTTGGTGGGTGCTCACACGATCAAGTATGCGTCTGGGCGGCCAATTCACGATCCAACGACGTCAGGGCGGAAGTGAGCGCACGGCGGTCCGCGTCCGACAGCCGATTCAGGGCCGCAGCAAAGCGCTGAATCCGAGCGGACGTCAGCCCCGAAATCAGCTCGATCCCGGCGGGGGTCGCCGCGAGCAGGCTGGCACGCCGGTCATCCGGATCCTCCGAACGGGTGATGAACTCCGTCCGTTCCAGGGCGGCGATGATGCGCGACATCGTCGGCAGCGAAACCCTTTCGGCCGCAGCCAGATCGCTCATTCGCGCTGGGCCGATGCGGGTGAGCGTTGCGAGCGCGGCGGCCGTGGCGGGTGTGAGCGCGCCGGTGTCTCCGGAGCGCCGGATGGAGCGAGCAATCCGGGCGATCGCCAGGTAGGCATCGGATGCTTCCGACAGCAGTTGCTCATCCATCGTCTCGACCAGTCACACCCTCACGCGCACGGCTTCTTTTCCCACCTCTTCCTCAATACCACTGTCGGATAGGAGCCCCTCGCGTGACGCTTCGGCGAGTTCGACCTGCTCGTCGTGCACATATCGGCCACCGGCCAGCCATGAGGCCGCCGCGCCGAGGAACATCATGACCGCGGCCGCGACGAACACGACGATCAATCCCGAGTGGAACGGCCCGGAGATCAGGTGCGGGAAGAAGCTCTGACCGGTGAGGACGTCGTGGTTGACGCCGGCCCGGGTCAGCTCGCCGCTCGGTGCCAGCAGCTCCTGCATCGGGTTGAAGCCGAGGAATGCCGCGAACAGACTGCCCACCGGCGGCAGGCCAGCGACCGAGTGTGCCACTCCAGCCGATACGCCCTGACTCTGCAGCCCGCTGCTCATGGCACCGGGCAGCGTGTTGGACAGGCCGACGATCATGAGCGAGAAGAAGATGCCGATCGACAACGCGGTACCACCGTTGAACAGCGTGCCGCGCATCCCGGAGGCGACGCCGCGCTGGTCGGCGGGAACGCTCGACATGATCGCCGCAGTGTTCGGCGAGGAGAACAGCCCCGAGCCGACGCCGTTGAGGAACACGATCAACGCGAACAGGCCGTAGTTGAAGTCCACCGGAATCAGCAGCAGAAGTAAGAACGTGACGCCGACCAGGATCAATCCGCCGGTCGCAAATGGGCGCGCGCCGAAGCGATCCGATAACCATCCAGACAGCGGGCCGGCGGCAAGGAAGCCGACGGTCAACGGCAGGAGGTAGATGCCTGCCCACAGCGGCGTGGACTCGTAGCTGAAGCCGTGGAGCGGCAGCCAGATGCCTTGCAGCCAGATGATCAGCATGAACTGCAGGCCGCCGCGACCCACCGAGGCCATCAGCCCGGCGAAGTTGCTCAGGCCGAACGCCCGAATCCGGAACAGGCCCAGATGGAACATCGGCTCGGCGACCTTGGTCTCGACGATGCAGAACACGACGAGCATGGCCACCCCGCCGATGACACCGGCGAGCACCCAGGGGTTCATCCACCCGGTCGAGGAATCGCCGTAGGGCTGGATGCCGTAGGTGATGGCGGCCAGCAACGCGGTCAAACCGACAGCGAATAGCGCGGTTCCGGCAAAGTCGAGCTTCCCGGGATTGCGTTCGCCGAGTTCGTGCAGTGACTTGTAGCCCCATACCGTGCCGAGCAGGCCCACGGGCACGCTCACCCAGAACACCGCGCGCCAGTCCCAGTCGGCGAGTACGCCGCCGATGATGAGGCCCAGGAACGACCCGCCGACCGCAGCGACCTGGTTGATGCCCAACGCCATTCCGCGCTGGTTCGTCGGGAACGCGTCGGTGAGGATTGCCGAGGAGTTCGCCATCAGCATGGCACCGCCGACGCCTTGGACCACACGCCAGCCGATCAACCACAGCGCGCCACCACCGCCGTCGAACGGGTCGAACGATAGTGCGATGGCAGAGACGGTAAAGACGGTGAAGCCCTGGTTGTAGACCTTGACTCGGCCGAACATGTCGCCGAGGCGGCCGAACATGACCACCAGGACGGCCGACGTGAGCAAGAAGCCCATCAGCATCCATAGCAGATAGCTGACGTTTCCCGGCGAGAGCGGGTCGAGGTGGATGCCCCGGAAAATCGCCGGCAGCGAGATGATGACGATCGAGGAGTTGATGGTGACCAACAGAATGCCGAGCGTCGTGTTGGTCAGCGCGATCCACTTGTAGTGCGGATGGTCGCGATCGACCCGGATCCGGCGCCGGATGGTTGCGACGTCACCCACATCGAGATCGGTGTTATCGGAACTACTCACGCGGTACACCCCATCAGCCAAGCCCTACTTAGTTGCTTATTGCTAACTAAGTAGACAGCACTGAGATTCCCGCGACCAACTCACGTGAGCAGCGTCACTCCCTATTCAGCACCGAGTACCGTCAGCGCCGCCTCGGACGCGAAGAACGGCTCGAAGCGCTGACGGATCTGATCGGCGAGAACGCCGTCGGCAACGAGCGCGTCAATAACCGGCGGGGCAAACCGCCGAGCCTCATCGAGCAGTTGCTCGCGACCAATGCCCAATTGCTCGAGGAGCTCCCGCAACGACGTCTCACCGAAGCGGGCGAAGAACGTCTCCACCCAGGCGTCGACGAGCGCCAGGATGTAATCCTTGTTCCGCGTCGACATCACCAGGTCGTAGCCGATGCCGGTCAGTTCGCGGTTTTCTTCCTCGGACAGGTACTTGCGCAGCTCGGACACGGGCTCGTCGGCGTGTAGATCCCAGACCTGCAGGACCGTCTCCTCTACGGGCGCATTCTCGATGAGGTCGGAGATGGCGTTTTCGGTCTGCTTCAGCGTGTACTCGGCGCTCTTACCCGAGATGGCGTCGAGCTGTCCCTTGCCGACCTTCGCGGCAGTCGAGGCGACCTTGTCACCGACCGAGAACAACGACGAGACGCCCGGTACCCGCTCGGCACGCTTGCGGTTGCCGGCGACGAAGTCCGCGACGATCTTGCCGACGAACCGCGAGGCAAGCTGGGCCACGAGCGGACTCAACATCAACTTGTCGAATAAGCGCTCCTGGGCCGTCGTCATCCGCAGGATCGCCGCGGTGAGCGCCTGGATCTGATCCCGGTCGATTACCTCACCGAGCTGGTAATCGGACGCCGCGTCGAGGTTGTAGAACGTGTCGGCAAACGGCGCCACGAGTTCGGACACCACCGAACTGCCGCCGACGCGATCGATCCCGATTCGGGCCGCAGCCTGCACATCCTGCGGGGAAACCACAGCGCCCAGCTTCAGCGTGTCTGCTGCGGCCAGGACGAGGTCGACTTCGCGGACGACAACCTCGTCGAATCGCTCGGTCGCATCGGCCACGACATAGGCGACGAGCGCGTCGAGCAACTGCGCGGCCTTCGCCTGCGGATCTGGGCTCATGCGATTGCATTCCTTCCCCACGCCAAACACTGCGGTCGTCGAGCGTGGCCCGTCACAGCAGCCTTCGCCCTTGCCGACCGAGCATATCCGCGTGGGATGACAGGCCACTCAGCGCGGCAGCCGCACCTCGACCCGGGCGGACGTGCCACGCGGAGTCGAGGCGATCTCCACCCGATCCGCCAGCTGGCGCGCCAGCCACAGCCCGCGGCCCCGTATCTGATTCGGTTGCGGCGGTACGAAACCCACCCAGGGATCGGTGGGACCCTCTCCCGCGTCCGATATCTCGTACACCAGCGAATCCTTGCCGGAGAAGGCGCGGACCTGCACCGGGGGCACACCGTGCTCCATCGCGTTGGTCGCTAATTCGCCAACGGCCAGGTTGAGATCGGTCACCTGCTCACCGGTCAAGCCGACTTGCCCGCAGGTGTGTTCGACAAGTTGTAGGACTGTCCGCAATCGCCCGTCATGTTCCACCTGGCCCAGCAGCCGGTCGGGCGTGGGCAGCGGCAACGCCCCGGCGAAGTGTGCGGGGTCGGTGAACTGCTCGACGGGGAGCCGTTCGCCGCCGGCGATCGCGTGCGGATGTGTGCGGCGAGCATCATCGATGATCCTGTCCGGCAGTCGGCGGACGTCATATGGACAGACAATCCAGGCCGGGCGCGGACCGAATGCGACATTGAGCACGGACTCGTACCGCGTCCACTCGGCGTGTTCTATCTCGGTGGTGCCGAAGTCGACTTCGCCGATCACCCGCAGTCGGTTCGCGCCGGACTTCAGCCCGTCGTTGATCGCCGAGTGATAGGCAGCGATGGTGCGCGCCGGCGTCTGATACCACTGCTGCGAATCGATGAACCGAACATCATCCGCCCGAGATCCCAACGATCGCGCGAGGTTGGCTTGGTTCGCGGGCGTCGTCACCGCCAGCACCTGCTCCCCCCGCTCGAGGCCCTCGCGGACGAAGGGGGCGAGGGCGTCGACGAATTCGGCGTCCGATTCGTAGATCAGGGCATCGTGCTGCAGGCCTACGGTCATGGCGCAGTCCCCATAACCAGCGAAGCGAGGAGGCCAGGCATGGTCGCCGCACGTTTCGCAGCGTCGGGAGACCTCATTTCCCGAGCATACGTCCGCACACTCATGCGACTGCCTCGCTTCAGACCGTCGACGCGCCGATGAGGTGACCGACAGCGAACGTCACGATCACCGCCACGGCGCCAAGCACCAGTTGCCGCAACCCGGCGCGCAGCAGCGGGCGGGCGGTCAGCGCTCCCACCCCGACCCCGCCCGTGACGAGCGCGATTGCGGTCAGCACCAGCGACGCCGGCAAGGACGCGAAGCCGCACAGGTAGGGCAGCAACGGCCACACGGCGCCCACCGAAAAGGCTGTCAACGAGGCGGCCCCGGCAAGAACCGGCGACGGCAGGTCGTCGGGGTCCACACCGAGTTCGTCGCGCGCGTGCAGCCACAGCGCCAGATCGCTGTCCGAGGACACCGCGGCCGCCATACGCTGTGCCGTATCGACGTCTGCGCCATAGGAGGCGAATCGCTCGGCCAGCTCCCGTTGCTCCTGTTGCGGGAACCGCGCGTGCATCTCGCGTTCGATCTCCACCTCCGACTGAACCAGTTCGTTCTGATTGGACACCGACACGTATTCGCCGGTGCCCATCGAAAATGCGCCGGCAACCAAACCGGCCAGGCCGGTCAACACGATGGTGTGCGCGGCAACACCGCCACCACCGACGCCCGCGATCAACGAGGCATTGGTGACCAGCCCGTCGACCGCGCCGAAAACCGTTGGGCGCAGCCACCCACCGGACACGTCCCGGTGGCGGTGCGCCGCCCAGCCGCTGTCGAGCCGCCGTGATGCGCGTCGAGCGTTGTCCTTCGCCATCGCCACCGCCCTCTCTTCGCCGTCTTGTGCACACTAGGCGGCGGCACCCGCCGAGGAGCGGATCAACGTAATTGTGGCAACACATGTCTGCCGTAGAAGTCGATGGCGACGGCAGGATCGCGCTCCGGGAAATGCATAAACGGCGTGGCACCCGCGGCCAGAACCGCACCGACTGCGCTGATGTGCGTGGCCGGATCGGTGCCGGTGGTCCACTTGGCCAGCACCTTGTCGAGCGGGTTCGATTCGACTGCGCGCTGGATGTTCACCGGGTTGGGCTGATCGACGGCCCCGGCGGTGAACCGCCACAGTTCGGCGGCGTGCCGCGCTTCGTCGGCGTCGCCCACAACAGCAAACATCTCGGCCCACCTCACAAGATTGGCCGGGTCGCGGCCCGCGGCTTGGGCGCCGCTGTCGAACGCAGCGCGGAGTTTGGGGTCGCTGACCGACGCGGACTGGGTGATCCAGCCGTCACCGAATTGGCCGGCCAGCTTCGCACTTTTCGGGCCGCCCGCCGCCACGTAGATCGGCGGTGGCGACGTCGGCACGTCGTACAGCTTCAGTTGATCGGTATGGAAATAGCGACCGGCGAAGGAGATTCGTTGCCCGCTCCACAGTTGCCGAATCAGTAGATCGCTTCGACGAGGCGGTCGTGTCGCTCGGTGTACGGTCCGAACTGCGTGGTGGCGGCCTGCTCGTTAAGTCGTTCGCCGGTTCCCACACCCAGGAACACGCGGCCGGGCGTCAGGATCGCTAGCGACGCGAAAGCCTGCGCGATGACTGCCGGGTCGTAGCGGTAGATGGGGCAGGTCACTCCGGTACCGAACGAGATCCGGTTGGTGCGCTGGCCAACGAGTGCCAGGGTGAACCAGGGGAACATCGCGTGTCCCTCGTTGTCCTGCCACGGCTGGATATGGTCGCTGGCCCACACGTACCGGAACCCGGCCTGCTCGGCCGCCACCGCCTGCCTGACCAGATCATCGGTGCGAAATTGCTCGTGCGCCAAGACGAATCCGATGTTGTGGCCGGACGTGTTACCCGCAGGACTGGATGCGGGCGAACCTTGTGTGCTCGGACCGCCGCAGCCGAGCACCGCGGTGCCAGCGGCTCCCAACACGGCTAGCTGGCCGAATGCGCGGCGCGACATGCCGATCACCGACCGGGTCTACCCGTCCGCGCAACCCTCACACGCCGCGGTGGCGTTTTCCTCCGGGAGTCTTCAGCGTCCCCGGAGTGCCCTGTGCGCTGCCGGCCAGAACGCCATCCCCGCGCTGGCGAGGCCGCCGAGCCCGATCACACACACTGCGACATCGACGCTTTTGCGCCCATCGTTGGCCCAGTAGACGTCTTTTAAGTCCAACAGCAGTGCCAGTTCGTCGACCACCAGCGCCGCCCCGGCGCCATAAGACAAGGCAACCAGCGGGTGGCGACGATGCTCTTCTGCTCCGCGAACCGCGATTGCACCGACCCCCGCCAACGTGGCGATGCCGATGTTGTAGTGATGGAAATGCTTGCCGCCGACGCTGATTCCCCCGCCGGACGGGCCGTGCCCGTTGCGTATCCAATGCGTCAGCAGACGCACCCCTGCGAACGTTGCGGTGAACGACGCCCAGGCCAGGACCGCTCCCTGTTCTCCACGCTCGAGAGTCGCCTGCCAGGCGTGGCGCACCCGGTGCGCCCGGTCAGGCACGGTCGCAAGGTCAGCCGATGGCGTCTCTTCCACCGCTCAGACCCCCGCCGCGCGTGTGCCGCACTCGCCACAGAACTTTGCCCCGGCCGCAAGTTCCGTTCCGCAGTTGGTGCAGTGCATGGTCTTCGGCGCCAGCGCCGTTCCGCAGTCCTGGCAAAATTTCGCGGTGGCCGTGTTGTTGTGACCACAGTTGGGACAGCTGACCGCCGACTGAACATCCGCGGCGGCACCGCTCGGCGGCGGTCCCGAATAGCCGCTCGGGCCCCCACCGGCAAATCCGCGTTCCGGCGGCGCGGCGGGCGGATACTGGTTGGCCTGTTGGCCCATGCCGAGCCCCAGCCCGAGAAATGCCCCGCCCACGGCGCCGTCGCCCTTACTCATTCCCTCCCCCGCGCCGAGTGCCATCTCACCTTGTGCGTACTGATTGAAGCTGCCTGCCAGTCGGGAGTAGCTGGTGTCCTTTGCCAACCGCTTCAACTGGGCCTGGTCCTCCGCGGACAGATTGATATCGAAGTTGCCCATTCGCGTTATGGCGACCCCGTACGTCGCCAATTGTTTGTTTCCATTGCTGACAATCCGCTCCTCGATCTCGGGCGAATAGGCCGAAAGCCCGAGGATCGGCCAGCCATTTCGGACAATCTGGGTGGTGATGTCGGTGCGCAGGACCTTGAGCAACTGGTCGCTTACCCAGCCACTCACCTTCCCGTTGTCGGTAAGATCTACGGTCCCAATGAGATTCGTGATCAGCGTGATCGGATCGGTCACCCGCAGCGCATAGTCGCCGAACACGCGCAGCGTGACGATCAGGCCGGTCTGCGGATCCTGCACGTCATCGATGCGACCGCCGAAGGTGAAGCCCGTCAGTTCCCGATTGGCGACGAAATACAACTCGGCCCGGTATGCCCGGCCACCGGTCGCGACGTCGATGAGCGCGCCGAGGCCGGGGATTTCGTCGGCATCGATCTGATGCCGACCCGGACCCATCGTTGCCGCCACCATTCCGGTGTTGACGAAAATGGCCAATTCGTCGGCATTGACGATCGCCCGGGTAAAGCGCCGGATGCTGTGATCCGGCCATTTGTAGACGAGTTGCTGCTTTCGATCGTCCGGTACCGCGATGAATTCGCGGCTGAAGAGGACCATGATCGCCTCCGGGGTGAGAACCAGTGCAATCAATGTAGACCCGAAATCCCCGCTGGAAGCGCTGATCGATTCGGTGAGGTAACCGGCCCGTAGCGGAAGCGGCCAAACGCTGCTAATTTCGTCCTATTCCAATCGCGCTCACCAGGCGCGGTCCTGCGCACCAGGAGGTCGCATGGATCGGATCGAGTGTCAGTGGTGCCACAGCCACAACACCGGTGAAGCGACGACCTGCGCCACGTGTGGCGCGCCGCTGGATGTGCGCGACAAAGTCAGCGAGGCAGGCTGGCGGGAAGCGCCACGCCTGCGCGACATGACCGAGTTCCGCTTCTCCACCAGCATCTGCCAAGTGGAGGGTGAACTCGTTCCGGTCGCCGAAATCAGCCTCGGTCAAGGCGACGCCGTGTATTTCGAGCATCATGTCCTGCTCTGGAAGGACGAGGCGACCCCGCTGTCGCAGATGAACATCGGCGGCGGCATGAAGCGCAGTCTTGCCGGGATGCCGTTCCTGCTCACCCTCGCACACGGACCCGGCCGGGTCGCGTTTTCGCGGGACGCGCCCGGCGAACTGGTCGTACTGCCCATGCATCCCGGCATGGAGATCGATGTCCGCGAACACGCCTTCCTGCTGGCGTCGCACGGCATCAGCTATTCGTTCGTGCGGATCAAGGGCCTGGCCAACATCCTTTACGGTGGCGGCGGCATGTACATGGACCGCTTTGTCACAGCTGGGGATCCGGGAATGATGATGCTGCACGGCTATGGCGATGTGCTCGAGCGGACGCTGGCCGCGGGCGAGAAGATCGTTGTCGAGCCCGGCGCATTTCTCTACAAGGATTCGACCGTCACGCTGAACACCACCCAGCTGCCGATCAAGACCGGAATGCTCGGTCGCGGCATGTTCATGGCCGAAATGGTCGGACCGGGCCGGGTCGGCATCCAGTCGATGTACGTTCACCACCAATCGAACTGACGGCATCTGATGACCACAGCCTCCTACACCTGCCGCTATTGCCGGCAGCCGAGCGATGCCTCGGCGCTGTCCTGCCCGTGTTGCGGCGCCCCAGTGGACGTTCGTGCCGCAGTGAGCAACTCGGGCTGGACCAAACAGCCGCCGGTCAAAGACATGGCCCGCATACAGTTCGGGCAATCGCACGTGCAGATCGTCGGAAAGCAGGTACCGGTCGCCGAATTCGCCCTCGCCGGGAATGACTGGATCTACTTCTCGCACAGCGACTTACTGTGGTGCGAGCCGACCGCGCGACTGCAGGCGATGGGTCTCGGCGGCGCGTGGAAGCGGATGCGGGCGGGTTTGCCGATCGTCATGATGCAAGCGGCCGGTCCCGGACGCCTCGGCCTCGCCGACAACGACGCGGGCGAGATAGTGGCGCTGCCGTTGAACTCCAGTCAGTCGGTCGCCGTGCGGGAGCATCGGCTATTGGTGGCGACCGGCAGTGTGTCCTACGACTGGCAACGCAGCCAGATCTGGTACGAGACGATTGACGGGGACGAAAGCGAAACCCATTACCCGCTGGGCTATATCGAAGATCGGTTCCACGCCCCGACCGTGCCCGGGCTACTGCTGCTGCACTCCCCCGGCAACACGTTCATCCGGGACCTCGCGGCCGGCGAGACGATTCTGATTCGGCCCGCCGCATTGCTGTACCGCGATACGAGCGTCGACTGCCACCTGCACTTCGAGTATCCGCAGGCCAGCATGGGCACCCACGCAATGGGCATGATCGCGAACTGGGCGGGCGACATGGCCCGCGACAAGGTCGGCGACATGCTGGGCGGCTTCTTCAGCAAACGCATCAACCGGGTCGGCTTCACCTATAGCCACCGCAACGCGTGGCTACGCCTGATCGGACCGGGACGAGTGGCAGTGCAGTCCGTCTACGAACGGGAAAACGACACGGGCCGCGTTCGACGTGGGTCGTACGCCACCGAATACCGCTGGGGAAACCCGCTCGGTTCTATTGCTGCTGAATATCTTTCGTGATGGCCGCAAGCTGCTGACTGGCGAACTCGTCCAGCACCGCGTTGGTCAGCACAACGGTGTCGGGGCAGTCCGGCGCCGCCTGGAGACGGTGTTCGCCTACTTCGGCGGCGATCTCGGTCAGGGCAGCGACACGCGCGGCCAAGGCCGCCCGCGCGCTGTGACTCGCCTCCCCGGCACTGGCTAGCGCGTAGGCATGGTCGTCGATCTCGTCGAGTTCAGCCGCTAGATCGAGAACCATCCGGTGACAAAGCGGTTCGGCCCACCACTCGCTGGCCGCGATTCGGCGCACCGCCTGCTGTGCGTCGTCCAGCAACTGGCGTTCGGGCGTGGCGGTCAGCGGCGGTTTCCAGTCATGTCGAGACCGCCAGGTGCGGTCGGCGCGAATCCGTCGTCGCTGGGCGGACGTCAGCCGCAACGGATCAGCCGCAATGAACCGCCACACGACGGCGGCGACGGCAATCGACGCGAGCGCAACCACGGCGAGGGGCCACGAGTGATTGATCAAAGCAATCACACCGACCACACACGAGAGGCCCGTCGTTGTCGTCGCCAGAGTCCGCCAGTTTTCGCGCGGATACCGCGGTCCGTCGGCGGCGAGCCCGCGCGCGACCCGAGCCGCCTGGCGCGCGGCCGTCACCGGATCCGGCGGCCGCAGCGCTACCGTGCCGGAGACCACTGGCGGCAGCCACAGTGGCCGGCGAGGCGGGGACGGGGTCGACGTGATGAATCACCTCTGGAAGCAGCGCAGATCCTTCGTCCACCCAGCGTAATGCGGAAAAGCGCCAAATGGGTCCTTCCGGTCAGCGCCGACGCACAGCGGTCGACACGGGGTACCGTCGACGCCGGATTACCGCTACTCCGAGGGAGCCGTCGGATGGACGAACAGACCGTTGACCGTCAATACGCGCAGTTGCAGCAGCAGGCCCAACAGACGGCCGGACTCGTGCAGGCACTCGCCGGCAAGCTCTCCGCTGCCGCCGCGGCAGGAGATCAGAATGCCCGGGAATGGCAGCTCGATCTGAAAGAGATCGCCATCGCGATTCGCGACGAGGAATCCAGCGCAAATTCGTTGCTACAGGCCATTCACGCCTTGGTAGACAACCACGTCCAGTCGTTCGCGCCGCAACAACAGTTCCAGCAGCCTGCCTACCAGCAGCCGGTATACCAACAGCCCGCTTCGTATGCCGCGCCGCAGTACCAGTCCCAGGCCTACCCGCAGGGCGGCGGGGCGCTGCACCGATTCCTTGGTAGCGGCTTCGGTCAAGCGATCATGACCGGCGCGGGATTCGGTATCGGCGACGACATCGTCAACGACATCTTCGACCGCTGACACTCAGGGGCTACGGCTAGCCTCCGGCCCTCCCTGCCCTTCTCCCCCGCCCCCGGTGATCATGAGCAAATCGTTAGTCGCAACTCCGCGGTTGATGAGATTTCCTCATGATCACGGCTCGGAAGGGTGATCACGGGCCAGATAGGCGAGATGTCCGATTCCCGTAGTATGACCGGCTATGCCGGACCACGGGGATGTGATCGCGCCGCTGCGTGGTGCATCCGTGGCCGCGACATCTGGGGTGCTGAGCCTCGCGGCGCACACGGCCGCGGGTGGCGAACTCCCCTGCCATAGTTCTGCGGCCGTATTGCTCTGTAGCTGCGTCGGGCTCGGTTGGATGATCGGCTCCCTGCGCGCTCGCGCCAGCGTCGGCGTGGTGGTCGCGCTGCTGGTCGCCGGACAAATTGTCGGCCATGGTGCATTGACGGCCTTTTCGATCGGGCACAGCACTAGTTTGACGCCGACGATGCTGGCCGCGCACGCAATCGCGACCCTCGCTGCCGCAGCGGGCATTCGACTGGCCGAACAGTTGTACGTCGTGGCGTCCAGCACCCTCGCTGCGGCCACCCGAGTGAGCCGACCGCCGGTCGAACCGGCGAATTCCACGGTGGTCATCGAAAACGTCTGGGCGCCCAAGCAACTGTGGGTCGGTCCCGGGCTGGCCAGGCGCGGCCCGCCCGCGCACTGCTGATCAACCAGCCCTCTTCCTCATCCGAGCCACCTAGCTTCGGCAATTCTGCTGTGCCCGAACACTTTATCGGGCGGTACTGCCGTGCGCGCGTGGCCGGACCCCACCATCGCATTCGGAGCCTGTCCGTTGACAACATCGAAAACCCTTGACTCGCCTATCGAACCCAACGATCAATCGCCGCCACGCTCGCTGAAAGAGACCCGAACGTGGCGACCGCTAGTACTGCGACTGCATTTCTATGCCGGGATACTTGTCGCGCCGTTCATCCTCGTCGCGGCAATCACCGGCGGCCTCTATGCAGTAGCGCCGACGCTCGAAAGCGTTGTGTATCACGACTATTTACACGTCAATCCATCCGGCAAACAGCATGCCGTCGCCGAACAGGTCGCGGTGGCCGAACGACAACGCCCGGACCTGACCGTCGCCGCCGTTCGACCGGCACCGGGCCCGACAGACACCACCCGAGTGTTGTTCGATGACCCGTCACTTCCTGACTCCACGCGCCTGGCTGTCTTCGTCAACCCGTACACGGCCACACCGATCGGAGATCTTCCGGTGTACGGAAGCGCGGGCGCACTCCCGCTCCGGACGTGGCTCGACCACCTGCACCGCGACCTGCATCTGGGTGAGGCCGGCCGCGCCTACAGCGAGATCGCGGCATCGTGGCTGTGGGTCGTCACGTTGGGCGGGCTCTACCTGTGGTTTCGGCGTTACCGCCGGCGCCGGCGCTCAGTTGCGCCCGCTCGTTTCGCGACCTTGGACCGCAGGAGCGCGGGACGGGAACGGACGCTGAACTGGCACGGCGTGGTGGGTTTGTGGATCAGCGTCGTGCTGCTGTTTCTGTCGGCGACCGGACTGACCTGGTCCGCGCTTGCCGGCCAGCACGTGACCGATCTTCGGGCAGCCCTGGGGTGGCAAACGCCGACAATCAACACGACGATCGGAACGACTCCGGCCCAGATTTCGGGGCACGAAGGCCATGACGGCGGTCATCACCCGGGCGGCCCCACCCCCGCGGTCGATGCGAGTGCCATCGACTCGGTCCTTTCCGTTGCGCGCGAGCATGGCGTCACCGGCGCGGTGGAGGTGACGGTTCCGGACCGGCCAGGGGTTGCCTATACGGTCACCCAAACCAGGCAGCCGTGGATGTTCAGCCCCGACGCCATTGCGATCGACGGCGCCACGGGCACGGTCACCGACACCCTGCCGTTCTCCGCGTGGCCGCTTCCGGCGCAATTGACCACGCTCGCCATCGCCCTGCACATGGGCATCCTGTTCGGCCTTGCCAACCAGATCGCGCTGCTGGGCGTCGTTGTGGGACTCGTCAGCGTGATCGCTCGCGGCTACCTGTTGTGGTGGCGACGCAGACCAACGCGGGGAACCGCGTGGGCGCTGGGCCGACCACCACTGCGGGGCGGTTTGCGCCGCGTCGGCCCTGTCGCGGCAGCGGCCGTCGGCGTGGCCGCCGTGGCCATCGGCTGGTTCGTGCCGTGGCTGGGCATACCGCTGGCCGGGTTTCTGGCTGTCGACATGATTGCGGCGGCGTGGCAGCGGTTCCGTCACGCCAAGCAGACGCTCGCCGCGGATACGCCGAGCCGCCCGAATTAGTCGGGGAAGGTTAGCCTAAGGTAACGACGTGATCACATCAGAGTCGGCTCACCCGTTGCGGTTATCTGCCGCAGCCGCGGGTGTGCTGACGGGTGTGCTCGGCCTCGCCGCGCACAGCGTCGGCTGCGGCAGGGAAATGATCTCCTCGCCGATTGCTGCCATCGCTGTCGTTGTCGCGTGTGTCGTTGCCGCCGTGGCGCGCAGCGTGTCACCCGCCACGTTGCGGTTGGTCGCGATCCTGGGCGGCGGCCAGGTGCTGGTGCACTTTGGAATGCAAACGGTCGAGCCATCGGCGATGATGCCCGCGATGAGCGGGCAGATGCTTGTCAGTCACACCGTTGCCACGGTGGCGTGCGCACTCCTGCTCGCCGCTGCGACCAGACTGTACGGACCGATTACCACTGCTGCACAAGCGTTTTGGCGCTCGGTCATCCCGCTGGTGTTGCCGCAGGAAGCCGCAGCAACCGTCGTGGTGTCCGCGGACACCGCGGCCGCGGGGCTCGCGCGGCAATGTCTGGTCGCGGCTGTGCGATGGCGCGGTCCTCCGGTTGACGCTCGCACCCAGATTCTGGCCGGCGGCGCCGCCCGGTCACGGCGTAAGGCCCACTTCTGACTATCGGCGCAACCATCCGCCTACCCCATTACTCACTATTGCTACCTCAAGGATGAACTCACCATGAATACGCTCAACCGTGCCGCCATCGTCTCCGCTGCGCTGGCCGTCACAATCTCCGTCCCAGCCGGAACGGCAGCGGCCCAAGGCAATCCGGCACCGACACCAGCGGCCGTGTCCACCTCGATCAGCACCGACGTCGCGCCCGGCGTGCACTACACCGGCGACACTGCCGACAACTCCGCGCTGATCCAGACGGTCTTCGGAACGCTGACCACCCGCGGCGCCCAATTCCAGGTTCTCGACAACCAAAGCCATCTCGTCGCCGGAAACCCGCTGACGCTGCAATCCGACCCCGCTACTTGGCCGAACGCGGCCAAGCCCACTGCGGCCACCTCCCCCGCGGCCCCCACGCGCCCGGCTGCGGCCAATGCCCCTGGGTTACCGATCCACCACGTCGATGCGACGTCGGATTTCAATGACGCGTTGTCGGTCGCGTCGACCCAATTCGGTCTGGCCGCCACCGTCGGCACCATGGCCGGCAGTGGAATCGGCCTGGTCGCCGGTTGCCCTCTCGGCGCGGTCACCTTCGGTCTTACCGGTATCGTCACCGGCCCGATCGACCCACTGATCGCCGGCCTGGGCTGCGTCGTGGGCGCGGCCACCGGAGCGGGTCTCGGCGGCGTGCTGGGCGGACTCATCCTCGGCGTTCCCGTGGGCGTCGCCAGCGGTGTGCAGATGTACAACACACTGCACTCGCAGGGCCACATCTGAGCCGACTCTTGGGCGCGCGGTGTGGTGTGGCAGCATCGCACCACACCGCGCGTCGTCACTACTCCACGATGGGACTCGCATGAATGCAGACCCGTTCGAGGCATTTCACAGCGATCTGGCGGCGATCGCCGCACGCGTTGCCAACGAGGTGACGCTCACTCGCCGGCGCATCGTGGTGGTTGCCGCCGCCGTTGTTGCAGTGATTGTTTCGTTGCTGCTGCCCGCGTGCTCGTGTACCCCGGTGTGGGCCGTGCTGGCGCATCCGATGGCCGTAGAACCACATGACATTCATGCAATTGCACGGATGTTCGTCGTGCTGGCAACCCTTTTCGGAATCATCGGATCAGTGACGGTATTGCTGACGCGACGGTGGGCGGTCGCCTGTACCACCCTGTTCGGAATCTCAGTTACCGCCGTGCTCGGCTTCCTGGCGCTGTGGTCACAGAACACGCAGGCGGCGCGAATCGCTCACCCGGGCGCCGGTCTCATCCTGGCGTGGGCCGGCATCGTCGTTCTCGGCGTGCTGTGGTGGCCGGTCGTGTGCAGCCGCGCAAACATGCTGCCGCCTGCCTGATCCGTTCTCCGATTCGAGTGCACGGAACCGGCTGTCATGAAACACAAGCGGATTGACATCGACGCGCTTGCCGAGGCCGTGAATGCGGAGCACGGCCACCGTGTGATCGCCCGCGAGAACCTCGCCGTCGAGCGACGCCTCGATCCACGCGGCGCCGCCGTCGACAAAAATCGCGCTGCCGCGCCGGGTGAGGGACATTTGCGCGAACCGGTCTGCCCGCCGGGCCGACAGGGCGCGCGCCGCGTCTTCCTGACCCGAGCCCAACAGGCTCAGCCCGATTCGGTTCGCCGTGCGCAACACTGGCCAGGTCGACGAGGTGTTCTGCACGCAAATCGACACGAGCGCGGGCTCGAGCGAGACGGGCGTGAAGGTGCTGACCGCAAGGCCGCGCGGTTCGCTGTCGACCAGGGCGCAGACCGCGACGACGCCTGCCGGGAACTGTGCGAATACGGTGCGAAGGGTTGCCGGGTCAGCCATTGGACACCTCTGCTCCGTCCCGTTGCAGCGGAAGCGGGGGCCCGCTACTTACGTCAGCATGCAGCAGGGGACCCCCGCTTCCGATGTGGGGCTGCGGCGGACCCGCTGGTGCAGGGCGGGCAGCGGTGAGCGCCGCAACGGTGTCGCGCCAGCGTGCCGCGTACCGGTCGATGGCGCCGTCTTCATGGAACCGCTTGTCCGACAGGTAAAGTCCCGGCAGCGCGCAGGTGGCGCCCAGCTCGGCGAGCACCGGCTTCAGCAGCAGATCCGGGGCGAGCGCGTGGGTGGGTCCGGCGCCCAGCATCACGGGTACCGCGACGACGCCGGCCAATCCGGTGTCGGCATCGAACTGCTCGAGGAACAACTTGAGTAGGCCCGTGTAAGTCGCCTTGAAGGTCGGACTGGCGAATACGGCCAGTTCGCTCGCGGCGACGGTGCGGACGGCGTGCGCCACCGACGGATCGCCGGAACCGAGCAGTCGCGTTCCGTAGGTGACCAGGTCGATGACCGTCGGGACAACATCGGGCCGCAGTCTGCGCGCCACGAGCGCCGCCGCCGCCAACGTTCGCGAGGCAGGTTTGGGATTGCCGACGACCACTGCCACATCCATGGCAAGCTCCTCCACCGGTTAAATGACGCCATGCAGGGGCGGCGGCGTATCGTGCAGCAGCGCACGCCCGATGTGCTGGTACTTCCATCGAATCGGGTCGTGCAGGGTGTGTGTGCGGGCGTTGCGCCAGAAGTGATGCAAGTTCAGATCCGCTGCGGCACTCCGCGTTCCGCTCACCTCGAAGAGCGCGCTCGACACCTCGTTGGCTGCCCGGTCCGCGGTGATCTTGGCGGCCGCTACGGCCAGCGAAGCGTCGGCGGCATGCTCGCCGCGCTCGTGTTCGCTTGCGGCCAGCACTGTGTCTACCGCGAGAGCCGCAGCATGCAGCGTCGCCTCCGCCACGGTCACCGTGACAGCCAGCTCGCCGACGCGCTGAACGAGGAGTGGGTCGTCGACCGCGCGGGAAACTCCGGCCTCGAACCACGGTCTGCTGTGCGTGCGGACGAATTTGGTCGCCGCGCTCAGCGCGCCCCGTGCGATACCGGCGTCGATTGCGGCATGCAGCAACTGTGCATAGGCGCCGTAGCCGGTCGCGGCGAATGTCGCCGGAGCCCGGGCGACGAGTTGTTCGCGACCCACCGTGACACCGGAGAAGACGACAGTCCCACTTCCAGTGGTGCGCTGCCCGATGCCGTTCCAGTCATCGATAATTCGCACGCCTGGCGAGTCGGCGGGCAGGAAGACGATGTACTCGCCGTCGGGCAATCCGCTGACGCCCGCAGCATCGTCGAGCCGGGTGAGAACGGCGAGCACATCGGCGAACAGCGATCCGGTGCAGTAGTACTTGGTGCCCTCGACTCGGAACCGGCCGCCGACCGGCCGAACCGTTGTTGCGATCTCTGCGATCGTTGCACCGGTGCGCTCCGATTGCGCGTTGGCGATGCGCGCGCCGTCGAGCACCGCACTGAAGTACCGGCGCTGCTGGTCTCGGGTTCCCGCCAACCGCAACAAGTTCAGGTACACGAAGTGGCTGTGCGGGATTTGGGCGATGTTGGGGTCGGCGGCGGCGAGGATGCGCACGACCTCCGCTACCGCGGTGGCCGGTAACCCGGCACCGCCGTAGGCGGCGGGCACTGTGATCGCGAGCAGACCGCTGGCGGACAGTTGCTCGATCTCCCGGAACGGCAACTCGCGACGAGCGTCCCGGGCAGCAGCGCCGGTCGCGAACTCGGCTGCGAGCCGTTGTGCGACCGACGCTGCCTGCCCCGCCGAGGTGACCCGACGCGTTTCGACTGTTGTCATCAGCCCGCGACCGGCACGCGTTCGGTGGCCGCCTCCAGTTCCCGAACCAGCGGCAGCACCTTGGCACCGAAGTACTCGATCTCCTCCTGGAAGTGCAGAAAGCCCCCGAGGATCAGGTCGACCCCCAACTGCCGGTAGGCGACGATCCGTTCGGCCACCTGCTCGGGAGTCCCGATCAGCTTGGTCCGGAACCCGTCGTTGTATTGCACCAGATCCTCGAACGTGGAGTCCGCCCACATTCCCTTGCGGTCGCGGGTGGACGCGCCGGCCTGCTGCACGGCCGACCGGAAGCCTTCGACCGCAGGGCGGTTGGCCTTATCGATGATCTCGCGCAGGGTGTCGTGCGCCTCCTTCTCGGTGTCGCGGGCGATGATAAAGCCGTTCAGACCGAACTTGACTTCCCGCCCGTGCTCACGGGCAACCTCCCGAACGTCGTCCAACTGCTCGATGACGCCGTCGAAGTCCTTGCCGTTGGAGAAATACCAATCGGCGTAGCGGCCACCGTTGCGCCGGGCCGCGGTGGAGTTGCCGCCTTGAAACAGCTCGGGATTCGGGCGCTGGGGCGTGTTGAGCGGCTTGGGTTTGAGGGTAAAGTCGCGAATCCGGTAGAAGTCGCCGCCGTAGTTGACGTTGTCCTCGGTCCAGATTTTGCGGATCACTTCGAGGAATTCGGCGCTGCGCCGGTAGCGCTCGTCGTGTTCGAGCCACGGTTCGCCCAGGGCGGTGAATTCCCCGGCAAACCAGCCGGATACGACGTTGATCGCGAACCGGCCGTTGGACAGGTGATCGGCTGTTGCACCGAACTTGGCCAGCACGGCCGGGTGCCACAAACCGGGGTGCACCGCGGCGATCACCTTCAACCGCTCGGTGGCGGCGAGGAGTGCGAGGCTGAACGATGTTGACTCGTGCTGATATTCGGCCCCGTAGGAGGCGGTGTAGCGAACCTGGGACAGGGCGTAGTCGAAGCCGTTGCGTTCGGCGGTTTGGGCCAGCTTCTTGTTGTACTCGAAGTCCCAGCTGGTGCGCTGCTCGATGTCGCTCGTGACCAGTCCCCCGCTGACGTTGGGGACCCAGTAGGCGAATTGCGTTCGGTCGGTGATTCTTTCGGTGGTCATGGTGCTCCGTTGGTTGTCGTCGAGATACCTGTTGCTACACGCGGACAAGTGGCCCGCGGTAGACAGACCTGCTGAACGTGCCCGCCGGCTGGAAGCGTCCGAGCACCGCGCTGGCCGACTCGCCGGTGACATCGGCGATGAATGCATGTGCGGCCTCGACCGAGTCGATGCCCAGGAACGGTTGCGGCCGGTGCAATAGACCGACGAGCGCGGAGGCAAACCGCGAATCGGCCCCGGCTGCCGCAAATAGAGCGCCGCCGATGTCGGCGAACTCCGGATCGCTGAGGAACAGCCGGGTGACCTTGGCTGCGGCGTCGGAGCGTGCGGCCAGGAAATCCGCGTACTGCCGGGTAATCCAGGCGTCGTCGAAGGGGCCCTCATGCGCTGCGGCCGCGGCGACCAGACGCTGCGCTTGGATGATGCCGCTTTGGGCACCCTGCCCGGCGATGGGGTCGTAGGCCACCGAGGTGTCGCCGAGCGAGGCCACCGTGTGCCCACTGGCGGTGTGGCCGAGCCCCGCGCGGACGACCGGCCGCACCGCGCCTTTGAGCCAGGAATGTGGGTCTTCGGCGATCACCCGGGTGGCCAGCACTTCCGGCAGGTCCCAGTCGATGTAGTCGCGGTACAGGTCGACGACGATTCGGTGCGCCGACTCGGCGGAATCAGCTGCGGCGAACCGCTTCTCCCATTCGCTGCCCGGCCTGGCCCAGCCGAGGAACGCCCAGCTCGGTCCGGCGTCCTTGTGCAGGTACGGCCCCCACCACGCCTCGCCCTGCTCGGCGAGAATCGAGAAGCCACTGTGTCCACCACCGGCGGGGCTGCGGTGCGCGAAGACGCTCCTGTCGAAATCGAGTCCCGTGACCGTGACCGTGAGCAGTGAACGCTGCGGCGCGTCGTACACGGTGCGGCTGGTGTCGATCGCAAACAGCTCCGACAGGCCCCCGCGTCCGGTGGCGACCAGCGTCAGATCGTGCGCGGCGGCGATCCGGTCGAGACTGTCCGGTGTCACCGGTTCGACCACGAACTCGCCACCACGCTCCTGGAAGGCCGTGAGGCGTTCGTCGGCCTTGAGCCGAGTGTCGACCGCCACACCAACGTAACCGTCGAAGTTTCCGTCGAAGTCGATGAGTTCCGCGCCACCGGGTCCCGCGACCCGGACGCTGAGGCCGGTGTGCCGTGGCGCCCGGGCGGTGAACGAGTCGAGGCCGAGGGCGGCCTCGGCCTGTTGCGCCTCGCCGAACTCGAGTGCCGTCCCGGTCGCGGGGACGTCGTCACGCAGGCTGCGCTGCTCCCGGTCGCTGTAAACGGTGACGTCGAATCCCGCATCGAGCAAGCCGAGTGCGGCGGTCGCCCCGGTCTGGCCGGCGCCGATGATCGCGGCCGAACGGACGGAACGCGACGGTGAAGGTTGTGATGTCATGCGGCGAATTCTTATGGCGAGCCAGGCGGCAGGCCAGGGATGAAATCACCGAGAATCAAAGGGTCGCTGAGCAGTTGCCGTCGCCTGTACGATTCCGGCGTGTCGAGCCATGCTAATGATCCGGCAGGATCGCCTAGCGCGAACTACGCGGAATTGACCGCACAGGTGAAAGCTCTTGTCGCAGCGGAGAAGGATCGCGTCGCCAACGCCGCCAATATCGCGGCGTTGCTGTATGACGGTTTGCCCGAAGTGAATTGGGCCGGGTTCTATTTCTATGATGGCCGGGAACTCGTCCTCGGGCCGTTTCAGGGCAAACCTGCCTGCGTGCGCATAGCACTCGGCAAGGGGGTCTGCGGAACAGCCGCCGCCAGTCGCACAACACAGCTCATCGCCGATGTGCATGCCTTCGACGGCCACATCGCGTGCGACGCGGACAGCCGTTCGGAAGTAGTTGTGCCGCTGGCACGTAACGACGGCACGCTGGTTGGGGTGCTGGACCTGGACAGCCCGCGGCCGGAGCGGTTCGATGCCATCGACCAGCGTGGTCTGGAAGACATCGCCGCGGTATTCATCGCTTCCCTCGAACACGCCTGAGCGGCGGACCTGCTCACGCACGGTCCGCCGCCTGGCGGTTACGCCTTTCGCTCGCCCGCACTCCACGCGAAGGGCAACTCGGTGCCATTGAGCAGGTGATCGCCGATTGCCCGCGCCTTGTAAATGGCCGGGTTGTGCACGGAGACCGTGCGTGCATTTCGCCAATGCCGGTCCAGCCGAAGCCGTTCCGACACGATCGAGGCGCCGCCGACCTCGAACAGCAGGCTGGTCGCCGGCAGCACAGCGTCGATGACCCCGAGCTGGGCCTGGGCGGCCGCGAGCTCAGTCGCGGCGAGTTCCGCCTGATCGGCAGCGCCGTGGGCCAGAACGTGGTCCAGCACGTCCGCAACGGCGAGGACGGCGGCGCGGGCGGTGAAGGCAGCACTGGACAACCGGCCGATCACCTGCTGCACCAACGGGTCATGGCGAGGCAGGTCCGCAGCGGCATGGGTGTAGCTGCGGGTGCGGGCGGCGACCCAATCGCGGGCGTCGCGTTGCGCGCGTGCGGCGATCCCGGCCAGCACGGCGAGCTGCACAAGCTGCAGGTATGCCGTCGAATAGGTGGGCCCGGCAGTCCCGTAGCCGGGCCCCAGAATCCGGTCCTCCGTCACGACCACCCGGTCGAACTCAGTAGTTCCGCTGGCGGTGAGGCGTTGGCCGAAACCATCCCAGTCATCATGCTGGCGAATGCCTTCCGCGCGGGCATCGACGAGCACGCCGACGCGCTCCCCATCGCGATCCGCCGCGGCCACGATGTAGTCCGAATACAACGAACCGGTGCTGTAGTACTTGGTGCCGTCGAGCTGCCAACCATCACCCGCGCGGGTCAGACGCGTCTGGTAACGATCGACCGCTCCGATGCCCGGCTCGGTGATGGCGTTGCCGACGAGCGCCCCGTCCGCGACTTCGCGCAGCCAGCGGTCGGAACCCGGATTCGCCAACAACTGATCCTCGACGAAGACGAAATGCACCCGTAATGCCTGTGGGAGATTGGAGTCGGCAGCGGCGAGGTCGATGAGCAGGCGGAACAGCTGGCGCACGCTGGCGCCGTACCCACCGAACTCGGCTGGCACCCGCAGCGCTCCGAACTTGGCCTCCCGCAACCAGCCCACCTGTTCGTGCGCCAGCCGGCGGTCGGTCTCACGATCGACCGCACCCGCGGCGATCCGGTCGAAGATCGGTACGAATACGGCGTCGAGTTGAGCATCGGTCACGGTAGTGGACGTTGTGGTCATCACCCGAGGATCACCGAATCGCGTTATTCGAGCACGGGTTTGACGCAGCACGATTCGAATCAATTAGAACCAGCCAGATTTCAACCCGTGACGGATGACGACGCGGCAGGCACCATCAGAGGTTCCCCGACCCGTCGAAGGAAAGCGCCGATGACCCTGTCGTTTCACTGGTTCCTGCCCACCTACGGTGACTCCCGCGGCCTGGTCGCCGGCGGTCACGGCACACCGATGTCCGGTGACCGTCCCGCGACGTTGCGTTACCTGAACCAGATCGGCGCGGCCGCGGAGGACAATGGATTCGAGGCGGTGCTGACGCCGACGGGACTGTGGTGCGAAGACGCGTGGCTCACGACGGCGATGATGGTCGACACCACCGAAACGCTGAAATTCCTGGTCGCGTTTCGTCCCGGCCTGATCAGCCCCACCCTGGCCGCCCAGATGGCGGCTACCTTCCAGCGCCACTCGGCGGGACGTCTGCTGCTCAACGTCGTCACCGGCGGGGAACCACACGAGCAGCAGGCCTACGGCGACTACCTCGACAAGGAGCAGCGATACGCCCGTACCGGGGAATTCCTCCACGTCGTGCGTGAACTGTGGCGATCGCGTGAGCCGATCACGTTCGAGGGCAACCACATCCGCCTCCAGCAGGCACTGCTCGACAACCGGCCCGATCCGGCCCCGCCGATCTTTTTCGGCGGTTCGTCGGCACCCGCCGGGCCGGTTGCCGCGCGATACGCCGATACCTATCTCACGTGGGGCGAACCGGTGCGTGCGGTGGGCAAGAAGCTCGAGTGGATCCGCCGTCTAGCGGTGGACAACGGCCGCATCCTGCAGTACGGCTTGCGGATTCATGTCATCACCCGTGACACCGCCGAAGAGGCCTGGGCCGTCGCGGACCGGTTGCTTGCCGGGGTGGACGGCGCCGACATCGAGCGGGTGCAGGCCAACCTGGCGCGCAGTGAGTCGGAGGGCCAGCGGCGAATGCTCGAGTTGCACGGCGGGAGCCCGGAGCGGCTCGAGATCGCACCGAATCTGTGGGCCGGGATCGGGCTGGTCCGCGGCGGCGCGGGCACCGCACTGGTCGGTTCCCACGAAGAGGTCGCCGCCCGGCTGGTCGAATACGCACAGCTAGGCATCACCCACTTCATCTTGTCGGGCTATCCGCACCTGGAAGAGGCGTACTGGTTCGGTGAAGGCGTGCTGCCCATTCTCGAACGCCGTCGGCTGTGGCGGCACCCGAACCGGGACCAGGTCACGCGGGCCGTCGGCACTCCGTTTGCCGCCGCTGCGAGCAGTTGATCGGCCTGGACAATCGGCACCGTCCATGCCCCGATCGATCGCAGCCGCTCACCGCCAGTCACCTGCCGCACGTGTCGTACCGTGTGTCGATGCCCGCCATCACCACACCAGCTCCGCCGGCGCACGCCGGCGTTCGGCAACCGCGGGACGACTGAATGGGTACCGTGCCGGCCCGGTTCTTTCTTGCCGACAATCCCGCAGCGGTTGTCTTGCGCGCCGCCTCGGCGTCGAGCCCTACCACCCGCGACGTCGTATCGGCGGCCACCGGGCTGAGCGCGGCGACCGTGAATCGCGCGGTCGCCGCGCTCCTGGACGCCGGCCTGCTGCGGGAACGTGCCGATCTGACCGTGCCAGGCGCCGTTGGTCGGCCACGAATTCCCTTCGAGGTCAACCAGAGCCGCTTCGTCACGGTCGGCATCCACATCGGCGCCAGCAAAACCCGGATCCTGGCCACCGACCTGCGCGGGCAGATTCTTGGCGGCGCTGAGCTGGTCACGCCGAAGTCCGCCCAGCGGGTTGCGCTGGAGACCATCGCGGTCAGCGCCGCACAGTTTCTACGCCGGTTTTCCCGGCGCACATTGGTGTGGGCGGGAGTCGCCACCGGTGGGCGGATCGAGCCGACGAGAGGTGAGGTAGACCATCCCCGACTCGGGTGGCAGGCCGCGCCCGTCGGGGCCGTGCTCGGCCAGGCGTTGAATGTTCCGGTCACCGTCGCCGCGCACGTCGAGGCGATGGCCGCCGCGGAACTGCTCTTCGGTTCCCGTCCGGCCACTCGGCACGTCGGCACCACGTCGAGCACCCTGTACTTCTACTCCCGCCAAACCGTCGGACTGGCACTGGTGGTCGACGGCAAGGTGTACTCGCCCAGCAACGGGCCACTGTCTATTGCCCACTTCCCCACCGGGTCAGGCCAGCCGTGTGAATGCGGACGCAAAGGGTGCCTGGAGGTTTCCGCTAGTGACGCCTCGGTGCTGCGCCGCGCGGTCGAAGCCGGGCTGGTCACTCGCTCGGTCGATCCGTCCGATATCGAGCGCCTCTACCGGTTGAGCAGCAACCACAGCGCGCACGAATTGTTGGTCAACCGCGCACAGTTGCTCGCGGAAGCGCTGACCATCCTGCGCGACGTGTTCAATCCCGACCACATCATCCTCGGTGGCCAAACGTTCACCGCCGACCCGGTGGCACATCAATATCTGCGCGCGCAAGGCCACGCTTTGCAGTCACAGTTCGGAACAACCGTGGTGATGAGCCGATTTGGTAACCGGGTGCAGGATTTCGCCGCGACGGTCACCTCGTTGAGCGCCATCCGCGCCGACCCGCTGGCGGCGAGTCGGCGGTGGTGAGCCAGCGTTCAGCCGAGGGCCCGCCGCGCGTACGCCCGGACATCGGCGTCGGCATCATCTAGCGCGAATTTCAATGCGTCCGAAGCAGATCCGTCGTCGGGCCAGCTGGCAAGAGTGAGCACCGCGGCCTTACGAACGTCGAGGTGCGGATCGCGCAACGCCTCCGCCAGGGCGGCCACCGCGACCTCGGGCGCTGCGCCGGCCAGACCCTGCGCCGCGCCCTGGCGCACCTGCCACGCTGAATCATGCAGCGCGCCTACCAGCGTCGCAGCGTCTTCCGTCGACGCGCGCAGGCTCGCAAAGGCACGCAATGCCGCCGCACGTACGAGCGGATCGGGGTCGGCCGTCAGGAGCCGCACAGTCTCGACGCCACCCAATGCGACCGTGGCAAGCCCGTCCGCGACGCTGATGCGGACCTCGCGGTTGTCATCGCGCTCGGCGGCGGCAATCGTCTGCCAGTCATCCAGCGCCACCAACGCCTGCACGGCCTCGATGCGGACCCTGTGGTCGGGATCGCGCAACGCCGACCGAAACTGGCGTGCTGTTCCGCCGCGCCGTGCCCGTAAGAGATGGATCATCGCCGCCCGCACCACGGGATCGGCGGAATCCAGGTGATCAGCGAAGCCATCGGTGCTCGGCAGCACTTCGATCAGTTCCCGCAGCCCTCCGGCGGCGGCATTGCGAACGGTCGACGCGTCGTCGTGCAAGCGGTCCAACAGCGCTTGCACGAAACCCGGCGGCGTGTTTTCGGTGAGCGTGGAAATGGCCGCCACCCTAACCCGTTCGTCCGGGTCGGACAGATACGGCGAAAGTTGCTGCACAGATGGGGAATCGAGCGTCAGCAACGCCACGATCTCCGGCGCCGGTGCGGGCGTCACGGTCGCTGGCTGGCGGTCAGGCGCTTCGGCGGGAGCCCGCTGGCTCAGCAGCGGCGGTTGCTCGATCACCGTCGATTGCTGGTCGGCGGGCGGCAGATCCTCCAGGCCGGCCACCGGAACGAAATACGGTGCCACGGGGCGCTTGATGAACTCCATCTCCCCGTCGGCTCGCTTACGCAGGTTCAGGTGATACCGCCACTGCGCATCGTCGCGCTGCGGAAGATCGGCACGTTCGTGATAAAGACCCCACCGCGACTCGGTCCGGGTCAACGACGATCGAGCGGCCATCTCGGCACAGTCGCGAATGAACGACACCTCAGCGCAGCGCATCAGCTCGTGGGCCGTCCTGGCCCCCATACCGGCGACCTCGTCACGCATCCGCTCGAAGGTTTCCACCGCGATGCTGAGCTTGTTCGCCGTCTTCGGCGGTGCGACATAGTCATTGACGAAGCGTCGCAGTTTGTACTCGACCTGCGGCTGTGGCGGTCCGTCCGGGTTGCGCAGCGGACGGTAGATCAACTCGTGCGCGTCGCGCAGTTGGTCGGCCGGAAGCTCTTGTGGTCCAGGAATATCCGCGAGCGTCGAGGCGGCGTGCGAACCGGCCAGATCGCCGTAGACGAACGCACCGATCATGTAGTTGTGCGGCACGCAGGCGAGGTCGCCGGCGGCGTACAGGCCCGCAACGGTGGTCCGGGCATTTTCGTCCACCCACACCCCCGACGCCGAATGGCCGCTGCACAGGCCGATTTCGGAGATGTGCATCTCGATGTCGTGCGTAGCGTAATCGTGGCCACGGTTGGCATGAAACGTCTCCCGGGTGGGCCGCTCGGTCGTGTGCAGAATTCCCGCGAGGGTGTCGAGTGTTTCCGGCGGCAGGTGCGACACCTTCAGGTAGATCGGCCCGCGCGCGGATTCGATCTCCTGCTTCACCTCGGCCATCATCTGGCCAGACCAGTAGTCGGAGTCGACGAACCGCTCACCTCGGGCATTGACCTGGTAACCGCCGAACGGGTTGGCCACGTACGCACAGGCCGGTCCGTTGTAATCCTTGATCAGCGGGTTGATCTGGAAGCATTCGATTCCGCTGAGTTCGGCGCCGGCGTGATAGGCCATCGAATAACCGTCACCGGCATTCGTCGGATTCTCGTACGTCCCATACAAATACCCGGAGGCGGGCAGACCCAGCCGTCCGCACGGTCCGGTCGCCAGGATCACCGCCTTGGCTCCCACCGCGACGAACTCGCCGGTGCGGGTGTGCAATGCCGCGGCACCGACGGCCCGCCCCTGTGCAGTGAGCACCCGAACCGGCATCAACCGGTTCTCGATCCGGATCCGTTCGCGCATCTTGCGTTGCCGCAGGACGCGGTACAGCGCCTTCTTGATGTCCTTGCCTTCGGGCATCGGCAGTACGTAGGAGCCGGAGCGGTGGACGCGCCGAACGGCATACTCGCCGTAGGAATCCTTTTCGAACTTCACGCCATAGCGCTCGAGCCGTTGCACCATAACGAATCCGCGGGTCGCCGTCTGGTATACCGTTCGCTGGTTGACAATTCCGTCGTTGGCCCGCGTGATCTCCGCGACGTAGTCCTCGGCCTCCGCCTTGCCAGGGATCACAGCGTTGTTCACGCCGTCCATGCCCATCGCCAGCGCGCCCGAATGCCGAACATGTGCCTTCTCCAGCAACAGCACGTTGGCACCGTGCTCCGCGGCGGTGAGCGCGGCCATGGTTCCGGCGGTGCCGCCGCCGATCACCAGCACGTCGCAGTCCATGCGCACGGCGTCTTCGATGGCGGGGATGGGTAATTCGGGTCCGGTGTTCATAGCGCCGCCACGATCTGCTCGCGCAACGCTCGCCGGTCTGCGGGCTCGCGTGGCTCTGGAATGTCGAGCAGCAATCGCAGTCGCTGGCCGGACTTTCCGAGCACCGCCACCCGGTCACCGAGCAGCAAGGCCTCATCGACGTCGTGGGTGACGAAGACGATGGTGGTCGGGTGGGTGCGCCAGGTGTCGATCAGCAACCGTTGCATCGTTGCGCGCGTTTGGGTGTCGAGCGCACCGAAGGGCTCGTCCATCATCACCGCGCGGGGTGCCCCGGCGAGTCCGCGAGCGAGTTGCACGCGCTGACGCATGCCGCCGGAAAGGCTCTTGGGCAGGTAGTCCGCGAATCCGCTGAGACCGATCTCTTCGATCCATCGCTCGGCGAGTGCTCGGCGATGGGTCCTTGGTTCGCCGCGCAACTTCAGTGCCAATTCGATGTTGCCACGCACGGTGCGCCAGGGCAGCAACGCGTTGTCCTGAAACACCACCGCGCGGTCGCGCGAGGTGGTGGTGACCGGCGTGCCGTCGGCGAGAATGCGGCCGCTCTGCGGCCGCAGCAGCCCCGCGAGCGCGCGCAACACCGTCGACTTACCGCAGCCGGACGGCCCGGTCAGCACCAGAATCTCGCCGGGCCGGATGTCCAGCGACAGCCTGTCGATGACGGGTTCGCCGGTGTAGGAAAGGGTTACGTTGTCCACACGCAGGCCGGTGGCCGCGGAGATGGCCGTTGTCATCGAATTCCTTCCTGCGCCCGCGGCAACCACCGAGTGACCCTGCGGCCGAGCAGTTCGACCGCGGCCGACGTGGCGAAACCCAACACGCCGATGGTGATGATGCCGACGAAAACCCCCGGATAGTCGACGATCGTGTACGCCTGCCAAGTCCGGTAGCCGACGCCGAGGCGACCGGAGATCATTTCAGCGGAGATCACGCAGATCCACGCCACACCGATGCCGACCGACAGTCCGCCGAAGACTCCGGGCAGGCTGCCCGGCAACACCCACTCGCACCAGGACGTCCCAGCGGTTGCCACCGAGCGTGCGCACCGAGTCCTCCCAGATCGTCGGCAGTGCCCGCACCGCGTGCCGGGTGCTGACCATGATGGGAAAGAACGCCGCGAGGAATGTGATGAACACGATGCCCGCCTCGTCACGGGGGAACAACAAGATCGCCACTGGGACGACGGCGATGGCGGGGATCGGGCGGGCCAGTTCGGTCAGCGGTCCAATCACATCCGCGAAGAGGTTCGAACGTGCCAGAGCCACGCCCATGGCGACCCCGATCACGGCCGCCAGCCCGAATCCGGTGAGGATCCGAATCAGCGATTGCCCGAGGTCGAGCCAGTACACGTCGGTGCCGAGTTGGCGGCGCAGGGCCGCGGCGATTTCGGTGACGGTCGGCAAGGTGTCGAATCGAAGCCACAGCCGTACATCGTTGGCCGTCAACAACTGCCAGGCTGTGACGGCAGCAAGCACGGAACCGATGCGGATGGTGCGCGATCGCCAGCGGCGAGACGGTCTCGGTACCGGCGGATCGGCGACGGCGAGCGGCCGGACAGTGGATTCGAGAGTGGTCAGCGTTGCCGTCATTGCCGCACCTCGGTGATCGCCTGCTCGTAGGAGACCGTGGTCGCGCCTGGGTGGGCGTGCAGATACCGCTGCGCTGCAGGCGAAGTGGTGAAGGGCAGGTAATTCGCTCCATCGCGGACCCAGACCGACTTGTCGGCGAACCACCGGGTGCCTAGCTCGGCGTCGATGATGTAGGCGGCACGCACCGACTTGCCTTGGGCGCGCGCCGCTTTCACGGCTCTCAACAAATCTGTGCTGGAAGCCTGCGGCAGCGTGTGATCCTGCCCGTCGAGCCACAGTTCCGTTCCGCTGCCCACCGTCTCGTTCGCCTGATCGGCCAACGCGCGGGCATAGTCGCTGCCGCGTTCGCTGAAGACTTTTCGCAGCGGCTGATCGTCGACGAACTTATCGATGTCAAGGTCGGCGAAGTTGCCTATCGACTTCAGGTATTGCACATCGCCTTTGAAAGCCGCGATCAGACTGGGTTTCAGCGTCGGGTCGAACGACGTGCCGCCGGGGCCGTTGTACAGGTAGACGACCTCCGCCGGCAGGCCCGAATCCTTGGCAACCACGTCGGCGGCCTCGAGCGGCTTGCCGTGCAGGAAATCTGTCGCATCGATCTGCGCCTGCAGGAAGGCGTCGAGCACCTCCGGGTGCTTATTCGCGTAATCGCGCCGCGCCACCACGCCGTGGAAGGTGGGCACATTCAATTCTGCGCCGTCATAGAGGAGCTTGGCTTTGTTCTGGTATACCAACAGCCCGGGCCATGCGACGAACTGGGACAGCGCGCTGACTTGGCCGGATTCCAGTGCCGAGGCGCCGATCTGCGGTTGCTGGTTGAGCACCTCAACGCCGGTCTGGGGATCGATTCCGGCTCTACTCAACGCCTGTACGAGGGTGCCGTGCCCGGCTGAGCCCACGCTCGCCGAAACCTTTTTACCGGCCAGATCCCGCAAGGTGGTGGCTGTCGAATCCGATCGCACCACAACCATGTTGAGCGCGCCCTTCGGGTTGTACCCGGTGACCGAGACGAACTCCGTCGTGGATCCCTCGTTCGCCTGGGTACGCGAGCCGTTGATCAACAACGGGTAATCGCCCATCGATCCGATGTCGATTTTTTCCGCAACCATCTGCGCTGTTATGGGTGCGCCGGTGTCGTAGTCCTGCCACTCGACGTGATACTTGGCACCGCCCCCGTCGGTGATTTTTTGCAGCCGCTGTTCGAGGAAGCCCTTGGCGCGCAGCAAGGTCCCCGCACTGACGGTGTTGATGGTCTTGGACTGGTAGCCGATGACTACCTGCACGGTGTCGCCGGCGTTGTCAGCGCGATCGAGCGAGCAGCCCGCCGCCAGCAGTGACAATGACAGCGCGGCAGCGGCGAATGGGGTGGCACGGGATCTCATTGCGGTCCTTATGGTTCAGCGAAGCAGGTATGGCATGTTGACGGTGACTGCGCCGGTGGGACAGCGCGCCGCACACGGCCCGCAGTACCAGCACTCGTCGGTGTGCATGAAGGCTTTGCCGTTGTCCGGGTTGATCGCCAGTGAATCGAGCGGGCAGATCTCCACGCATAATGTGCAACCGGAGATGCACAGCGATTCGTCGATCGTCACTGGGACATCGACCCGCTGGTTGACCAGTGCCATCAGCTCTGCTCCTCACTTGGTGTTCGGACAAGACTGCCGCGCATGGTGATTCGGTCGCCGCGCATCCGGATGTACTCGAGGTCCACCGGCCGCTCACCGCTCAATCGGGTGAGTCGCTCCAGAAAAAGCAGCGGTGCCCCTTCCGGGACTTGCAACGTCGCCGCGGAGTGCGCATCGGCCGTAATCGCTTCCAGCGCAAGGTCGGCCGATTCCAGGTGGTCGCCGCTGACAGATTCGATCAGCGCGAACACGTCGTTGTGCTCGAGGTCTCGGGCTATGACCTCGAGGCCGATGTCGGGCGCCAGGTACGTCAAATCCAGGCTCAACGGCAAATCCCCGAGGTAACGCAGCCGTTCGACGTACACGGCGCGTTCACTCGCGCGCAGCTGCAACCGGCGCGCGACCGCCGGTGGCGGGGTGATCAACTGCGCGACCCGAACCTCGTTGCGAACGTCCCCGTGCCCCTTGAGCGTTTCCCGCAGCCCGAGCAGAACGTCGAGCCCGTGCTCGAACTTGGGCTGCGTGATCCGGGTGCCAACCTTCCGTCCGCGCTCGATCAGGCCCTCGTCCCTGAGCAGGGCCAGCGCCTCCCGGACACTGTTGCGCGACACCGCGAACTCGGCTGCCAGTTGCTGCTCCGTCGGCAGCACCTGGGCGTAGGAGTGCAGTTGGCGCCGCAGCACATCGGCGACCCGGCGGGCCTGGTCGGCGCGGGGTTGGCGTAGCTGCGTGGCGTCCACGGTGCCCCTTCCGATGTCGCTGACCTGGTGAGATAGCAACGTAACGGAGATTGGGGGTGCGCCCGCGCTACCGTGACGAGCGGCAAACCGGGCCGGCGCCGATTCCGCCAGTGCCGGTGGGGCAACGACCTGGCAAAAGACGAGTTTGGCAACCTCAATACGCCAGCAGACACTGCTGGCGCGGAATTTCGATCACGATGATTCGAACTCGTCCATAAGGTGGGTCGGCTGGATCAGGACAGTTGCACGGATTCGTCGAGTCCCTCCGCCAGCAGTTGCCGACGCAGCGCCGCGCCGGCATCGCGCACCTGCTCGTAGTCGGCGGCGCGGCCGGGGCACAGGCTGGATTGCTCGATGATCGCGTCCAACTGCCGACAAATCGCCGCCAGCCGGGACGGGCGGTCGACCGTGCATGAGGTCGCAGTGGCGTCGAGCATTCTGATTTGGGCCAGCCCGACGATCGGCTCGGTGGCGCCGTAGCGGCGAATCTGTGCGGTCGCCAACTCCAAATAGTCGGCAAATCCAGCCGCGGCAACAATCACCTGTCCGCCGTTCGAGTGAACAGCGTAGGGACCCAGCGGCGTTCGGCCCAGTTCCGCCAAAACTACCGCCAGGTGATCGATCGCTTGGACGGCGGTGTAGGGGTCGTTCACCGCTGGTGACAGCGCCTTCGAAGCGATGTCCACCAACTGGCGCACACCGAATGCGGCGTCTTGTTCCAGTGTTCGCTCGAACCCGATCCGCACCACGTCCTCGACGATCGATGACGTGAGCCGGGCCAAGTCAATCGGCGTCCCGTCGCTGGACCAGACTCGCGCGAGTCGCTCACCAGCGGTGACGTGATCGCCCACCCACCGGTCGATGCTGACGCGCAGTCCCGCAATCGAGGTCGTGACGTATTCCGGATGCACCACTTGGATGTAGCCGGAGTGCGTCGACGCGACAGCGATCGAGTCTGTATCGATCACCGGCGATGACTCCGGCACGTCGCGTGGCAGGCCCCGGATGACGGCGAGCGTGCCGCGTTCGACTTTGCGCATGATCTCGTCCACCTGCATGGAGTGCGAAATGTGGTGCACCTCGTACACCAGCGCGCCCAGGCTCGCGAACAACAGCACCACCGCCCCGGAGACGGCAAGCCGTGGGTAGTCGTCCGTGCGCTGTCCCGCCGAGACACCGACCGTGTACAAGCCCGCCATCGCGTACGCGAAAGTGCCGACGAAGACACTGAGAACTATCTGGTTCTGCCTGTCTCGCAGAAAGTTTCGCAAGATGCGGGGCGAGAACTGGGTGGAGGAGAGCTGCAGCGCGACCACGGTGAGGCCGAGCATCAACGCGACCACCGTGATCACCGTGCCGGCCACGCCGATCAATAGAGTCCGTGCGTCATCGGCCGTGCCCTCGAAGACGAGGCCGTGCAGCCACGAATCGCGATCGATCTGCACCTGCGACAGTGCCGAACCTGCGCCGACCGCGACGACGACCGAAACCGCCGGCAGCAACCACATTGCCCCGCCCAGGTACTCCCAGACCGCGTCTTTGTGTCTGGTCAGCATCTTTATGTTGGACGTCTTTAGATTGGGCATTTCGGTCTCCCGCCTCGCATCAGCTTGGGGCACCACGAAAAAGCTCCGCAAGCTTTTCGGAAAGTTCAGGTTCGGCCAAAATCACCACGTCATCGCCGGCTCGAAATTGCGTGTCGGCACGGACCGGCACCAGGCCGCTGGCCCGCACGACGATGCTCACCCAGATTTCGCCCGCACTGTTGCCGAGACTCTCGACGGTCGCGCCGTCGGCGGGCGATCCGGCAGCGACGGTGAGCCGGTGCACCACCTCCGGCTCGTCGCGCAGGCGCACGCCGAGCGCCCACGGTTCCACAGTGGCCACCCGCATCGGCAACCGCAGCAAGCCGGCCAACGCAGGCACCGAACTGCCTTGCACCAGGACAGAAAAGGCCACGACGACGATGACTATGCCGTACAGCCGCTCTGCGTGCGGCACGTGGGCAGCCCGCAAGAATTCGCCAAGCAGGATGGGCACCGCACCCTTGAGTCCGGCGATCAGGATGAAGGCCCGCTCGTTGTGGTGCAGCCGAACCCCGAGTAGGCACGCACCGACGGCCAGCGGCCGGACCAGTACGGTCAGCGCAATACCCAGCACGAGCCCGGGAATCCACACGTCGGCGTGCCCGATGATGTGCAGGTCGATCGTCAGGCCGAGCACCGCAAACGCAACAATTTCCGCCAGGCCGGCCAACGCGGCGTGAAAGCGCTCGATCTCCGGCTTGTACGGAGCGCGCGCGTCACCGATCGCGATGCCGGCAATGAACACCGCCAGGAATCCCGATCCGTGCGCCACCGAAGCAATTCCGTACAGCATCAGGCTCGCGGCCAGCGTGCGCAGCGGGTAGAGACCCTCACTGGGCAGGGGCACGTGCCGGATGAACAGCAGCAGCACCCGGCCACCGACCACACCGACCACCGCGCCGACCACCATCTGCTCGATGAATTGCACGCCGACATCGATGAATCCGGCGGCGCTCAGCCCACCGGCCGCGAGCAGGCTTGCCATTAGGGCAATACCGACGGGATCGTTCGCGCCGGATTCGCCCTCCAAGATGGTGCCACTGCGGCCGGTGATCTCGCGCTTACCCAACACCGAGAAGACCACCGCGGGATCGGTTGGGGCCACCGCCGTGGCAACCAGCACGGCCAGATACCAGTCGATGCCGCAGCCGAAATGCAGTACGGCGGCGGCTCCGGCCGCGGTGAGAAACGTGCCGAGCACACCGACGGTCACAATGGGCAGCGCCGCACCGGAAAATCTTTTCCAGCCGATGTGCATGCCACCGTCGAAGAGCACCAACACCAGCGCAATCGTGATGATCCGCTCGACGGCGCGCTCCGGCGGCGGCTCCAACGTCGGCAACGCGTACGAAGCCACCGCTGCGCCGGTCAGCACCAGCAACGGCACCGGAATCTTGACGCGTTCGGTGAGGCGGTTCGCCATGACCGCCACGAGCCCGACGGCGCTGGCGAACAACACAACCAGCCCGTAGGTGGCACTGTCGTTCACGGCGCGGCTCGCTTAGGAGGTGAGGCGGTTTACCAAGATCGACTCAAACACACCTTTACCGGCGACACCGCCCTATATGACGATTTTTCCAGCGCGAGTCGCCTGGGGAACGTCAGAACCAACGCCATGCCTGCCGCGGATTCGACTTACGCCAGCCGGCAACGGCGATGACCTGAAATGTGACTGCCAGTTCCCACCACATCGATCGAAGCCGCGGCTCGGCCCGCCACGGACTCAGTTCGTCGTCACGGGCGTCCGCTGGACTGTCTGCCGACCGAAGATCTTTTCGCACGATGTCAGTCTCGCTGCGGCCGGACGACCACGTCCAAGACGCGATTTCAACCGGTTGATAAGCGCGCCCGATCAACGGTGTCCGCTCCGGCTCGACGCCGGGCGTCTTTCCGGCGCCCAACGAACGACCGGCCGCGAAGTGCGTTGTCGATAGCGAAGGCCCCGGGACCGAGCACGGCGATGAGGAAGAACGCCCAGCAGAACATGGCCGCCGGCTCGCCGCCGTTGTTGATCGGGAGGACGCCGTGCGGGAGATGAACCGTCAGGAACGCATACGCCATCGAACCCGAACACAGCAGCGCCGCGGCCCGGGTGGCGAGGCCGATGGCGACGGCAGCCCCGCCGACAAGCTCGATCAATCCGGCCCACCAACCCGGCCATTCGGCGAATTTCGTCGTCACGCCGCTGATTGCCGGCGTGCCGAACAGGATCGCTGATCCGTGCACCGCGAACGAGGCACCCACCAAGGCGCGAACGCAGCCAAGCACAATTGAGGCGGCACGATTCATGGCGGAACCTCCATCACGTCGGGTCGTGCATTCCACGTCGCGGAACGCCGCGCGGTTCACCGGCGTACCCAGTCCGATGATCCCATTCCCAGTGATTACGCCAGGACCTGCACCAGAAAGTCGATCTCGTCATCGAGTGCCTTCGCTTGCCATTGGCCGGCATAGACGTCGAAATGGTCGACTGGGTATTCGAGCAATGTCGCGGGTCCCCCGATACGGCGCGCCGTCTTGCGCGCCGCCGCGGGCGGTGCGACTCGATCGTTGCCACCGACCTGGATAAGCGTGGGGCACTTAACCTTCGGTGCTTTGGTCGTCGGACGATTGAGCGCGACTTCGAGGGTGGTTCGTGCGCACACTTCATTTCGCCAGGTCGGCCCGGCGATCGCCTCGTACCCCTCCAACGCGCCGGGAGTGGCGATGATCGCCACCGACCCCGGCTTCGCGGCGAGCGGGATGTGGTGTGGTGCGCCACCCGTTAGCCGCGTTAGCGCGTCGCGTAACCCGTGCGCAGTCAGCTTCAGCGGCGCGAGCGGTCCGGCGTACCGGCCGATTTGCACCACCGCTGCCAACCCATCGGTCGCCGGTACCAGCGCGACCACCGCGGCGATCCGCGGGTCAGCGGCCGCGACGGCCAGCACGTGACCGCCCGAGTACGAGGTGCCCCATAACGCAATCCGGTCGGCATCGACGCCCCGCAACCGTCGCGCAGCATCGACTGCGGCGCGGTAGTCCTGTCGCTGCTTCCGGTAGGAAACGACCTGACGGGCAGCGCCGTCGGACGCGCCGAAGCCCCGGTAGTCGAAAACCAGTGAGTCAATCCCGGCGGCGGCGAAGCCTTCGGCAAAATTCATCAGCGCGGTATCGCGGGTACCGCCGAAGCCGTGGGCAATCACGATGCACGGCCGTAACCCATTGCGTGTCAAGTCTTCCGACTGGGCGTGGACGTGCCAGGCCGAGCACCGAACGCCCTGGCTGTAGAACGAAACGTCGTCGACGGTCGGCGCGGACATCATGCCTCCTGAGCTACGCGCGCAGCGACGCGGGATTCGAACGCCAGCGCGGCATCGTCGACCGGCCCGTGGCGCAGGCGTGCGACGTCGTCCTCGTAGGCCATCTTGACCGTCCACGGGCCGGTCGTGCCGGCCTTCGGAAACGTAGCGACCTTGCGCTGTACGTAACCGGAGCTGAGGTCGAGCAACGGGACGCGCTACATCGCCGAGTCGTGCAGCACCGGCGTGACGGTGTGATGGCCCTGGTCGTCCATGTGATCGAGGAGCCGGACCATGTGCTCGCAGACGAGGTCCACCTTCAGCGTCCAGGCGATATTGGTGTAGCCGATCGCGAAGACGAAATTCGGCACACCGCTGAGCATCATGGCCTTGTAGACGACGGTGTCGGCGATGTCGACCGGGTCCCCGTCGACGCTGAGCTCGATTCCGCCGAGGGGCAGCATGTCCAAACCTGTTGCCGTGACGATGATGTCGGCGTCGAGGTGCTGACCGGACCGCAGCGCGATGCCGGTTTCGGTGAAGGATTCGATGTGATCGGTCACGACCGACGCGGCGCCCGACGAGATTGCGGCAAACAGGTCGCCATTGGGCACCATGCACAGTCGCTGATCCCAGGGGTTGTATTTCGGGGTGAAGTGGGTGGCGACGTCGTAGCCCTTGGGCAGGCGCCGCTTCACATCAGCGATCAGCAACTTGCGCATCAACTTCGGGGCACGCTTGCTGGCCTTGAATACGCCTCGGTTGAGAGCCACGTTCTTGCGTCGGATGATCGGATAGGCCCGGTCGGGACCGATGAGCTTGTTCAGCGCGTTCGCGATGGCGTCCTCGGCGGGCAGCGAGAAGACGTAACTCGGTGAGCGCTGCAGCATCGTCACGTGGGACGCGGTTGGAGCCATCGCCGGAATCAATGTCACGGCGGTGGCGCCGCTCCCGATAACCACGACCTTCTTTCCCGCGTAGTCGAGGTCTTCGGGCCAGTGTTGCGGGTGGACCACGCGTCCGCCGAAGGCGTCGAGTCCGGGGAAGTCGGGCGTGTATCCGGCCTCGTAGTTGTAATAGCCGGTTCCCGAATACAGGAATCCGGCCGTGTAGGTGATGGACTCGCCGCTGTCGACGTTGACCGCACGCACCGTCCAGCGTCCGGCCCGGGTGTCGAAGTCCGCACCGACGACCTTGGTGGCGAAGCGAATATGGGCGCCGATTCCGTTCTGGTCGACCGCCTCTTTCAGGTAGTCGAGAATGATGTGCGCGTCGGCGATCGACTTCTTGTGCGTCCACGGCTTGAATCCGAAGCCGAAGGAGGGCATGTCCGAGTCGGAGCGGATGCCGGGGTACTTGAACAGGTTCCAGGTGCCGCCGATGGCGGAGCGGCCGTCGAGCACCGCGAATGTGGTCGATGGCCGGCGAGTCTTCAGGTGATACGCGGCGCCGATTCCCGAAATTCCGGCGCCGATGACAATGACGTCGAAATCGGTAGCGGTGGATGCGGTTGTGGTTGCCATTGCGACTCCTTGTGACTGCTGGCTATGACAGGAATCACGTTAGGTGCACACCGGGGTGACTGATACGGCGCAACATCCATAATGCCGTCGCAGATATGTCTATCTGCACATACTGGGGAGATGACTGACGCTCTGCCGGGTCTTATCACCGAGGTCGCCAATCGGATGCTCGTCGAACTCGACGACCTGGTCGCCGCGATGAACATCGCCGAGGTCGACGTCGCGCCGGCTCTCATAGCCGATCGCGCGATCGCCGAGGAGATGACCGCGAGCAACAGGGCGAACGTCTTGCAGGTGCTGAATACAGTTCTCGACGATCCGCTGCACGGACGACCTCGCAATCCGCCGCCGGAGGCCTTCGACATCGTGCGCACAGTCGTGCGACGGGGCGGCGATCTGGACGTCATCTTTCAGTCCTACCGGCGCGGGCAGAACGTGGTGTGGCATCGGATGATGCAGTTCACGTCGGTCGTCGCACCACCCGGCCCGGCCCAGATCGCGGTGATCGAACGATTTGCCGAGGTGATTTTCGCCTACGTCGATGCGGTGCTGCTCGAATTGATCTCTGAGGCGCAACGACTTCGCGAGGAGATGCTCGGCGGCGCGCTCGCACGGCGAACAGAGACGGTCCGGCTGATCCTCGACGGCGCACCGATCGACGAGCGAGTGGCCACCGGCCGACTCGGTTACGAACTGTCGCGCCGGCACACAGCACTGGTGGTGTGGCTTGACGGCCCGGGCGGCGACAACGGAGAACTCGAGGCCGTGGTGACCGCACTGGCACGCGCCGTCGGTGCACGTCCGCCGCTGACAATCGCCGCGGGCGTCCGGACGATGTGGGCATGGCTTGGCACGCAAAACATTCCGTCGGTGGACACGATGGCGAAGGAGATGCGCCAAGCGCCGGCGCGAATGCGCGCAGCGGTGGGCCCGACCCTGCCTGGACTCGCCGGCTTTCGAAGCTCACACGCCGATGCGCTGCTCGTGGCGCAGATTGTCGGTGACAATGTCGGTGGTGACCGACTGGTGACGTTCGCTGATGTCGAGCCGATCGTGCCCGCCGCCCGCGACGAACCCGCCGCCGCTCGATTCGTCGCCGGGACGCTCGGCGCGATTGCCCACGACGACGAGCGTGGCGAACGACTGCGTGCGACACTGCGGATCTACCTCGCCGAAGCCGAGAATGCGTCGGTGGCCGCCGAGCGCTTGCACACGCATCGCAACACGATCCTGCAACGCGTCGGTAAGGCAACGGAACTGCTCGGCTATCCGCCCGGGAACCGTCGGCTCGCAGTCATGTTGGCGCTGGACCTTGCCCACTTCGTGGGTCCGCGGATGCTGATCGGGCGACCGTCCGCGCCGCTGAGCTAGGGCGGGTTGGGCACGATCCGGCCTCGCGCCTCGCCGAAGCCGAGCCGGGTGCCGCCCGGGCCGGGCGCGGTCGCACGCAGCACCACCTCGTCGCCGTCCTCGAGAAATGTACGCGGCCGGCCGTTGACGTCGACCGGCTCAGCGCCGTTCCAGGTCAATTCGATGAAGGCGCCGCGCTGGTTCTTGTCCGGTCCGGAGATGGTGCCGGAGGCGAAGAGGTCGCCGGTCCGAGTCGGCGCGCCGTTGACGGTGAGGTGTGCCAGCATCTGTGCCGGTGACCAGTACATCGAGGCATACGGCGGCCGGGAAACCACCTGACCGTTCCACTCGACGACTATCTCGATGTCCAAGCCCCACACCCGATCCAGCGCGAGGTAGGGCAGCACGGCCGGCTTCTGAACCGGGATGGAGACTTTGGCCGCCTGCAGGGCGAGCATCGGCACGACCCACGCAGATACCGTGCACGCGAACGATTTTCCAAGGTTCGGACCGAGCGGCACGTACTCCCAGGCCTGGATGTCGCGCGCCGACCAGTCGTTGAACAGCACCACGCCGAACAGGTGCTCCTCGGCCTCGGCGACCGGAATCGGTTGGCCCATCGGATTTCCCGTGCCGACGACGAAGCCGAGTTCGGCCTCGATGTCGAGCCGCGTCGACGGGCCGAACACCGGGGCTGCGTCGGCCGGGTCCTTGCGCTGGCCGGCCGGACGCATGATGTCGGTGCCGGAAACCACGATGGACGCGCTGCGACCGTGATAGCCGATCGGCAGATGCCGCCAATTGGGTGACAACGGGTCCGCGCTGCCGGGCCGGAACAGCCGGCCCATGTTCGACGCATGGTGCTCCGAAGCGTAGAAATCGACGTAGTCGGCGACCTCGATCGGTAAGTGCAGCACCACGGCATCGAGTTCGTGGACCGCCTCCGCCGCCACGTCGCCGGTCAGCGCCTCAATGATGGCGGCCCGCACCGCAATCCAGCGGGCTCTGCCCTGCGCCATGAACGGGTTCAGCGAACCAGTCGCGAACGTCTCATCATTCAGCAGGCGCGCCAAGTCCACGACATGGTCGCCGTAGCGCACCCCCACCCCCGGTTCTTGACCCGGCACGGAGTAGACGCCGTAGGGCAGGTTCTGCAGCCCGTACAGGTCATCTGTGGGCACCACGAGCGTGGTCACGGCAGTTGGTCGCCCCGCGCCCAGGAATAGACGTACACGCCGTCGTCCGCGGCGCGCGCCGCCTCCCCCAGCTCGAGTGGCCGGAACGTGTCCACCATGACGGCGAGTTCGTTGAAGTAGTCCACCCCGATGCTGCGCTCGTAGGCGCCCGGTTGCGGGCCGTGCGGGTGTCCGCCGGGATGCAGGCTGATCGAGCCGGGGCCGATGCCGGAACCTTTCCGCGCCTCGTATTCGCCGCCGCAGTAGAACATCACCTCGTCGCTGTCGACGTTCGAGTGGTAATAGGGCACTGGAATCGACAACGGGTGGTAATCCACCTTGCGCGGCACAAAGTTACAGATCACGAAGTTGCGGCCTTCGAAGACCTGGTGCGCGGGCGGAGGTTGATGCACCTTTCCGGTGATCGGCATGTAGTCGGCGACGTTGAACGCGAACGGGTATAAGCAACCATCCCAGCCCACCACGTCGAAGGGGTGATGCGGCAGCACGTGCACTGTGCCCGCGAGGCCGTTCGGTCCGGGCCCGCGATGCTTGAGGTAGACCTCGACGTTCTCGCCCTCCAGGATCTGCGGCTGCGACGGCGCGCGCAGGTCGCGCTCGCAGTACGGCGCGTTTTCCAAGAACTGGCCAAACCGCGATAGGTAGCGCTTCGGCGCAGTGATGTGCGAGTTCCCCTCGATCGCATAAATCCGTAGCGGCCGTGTCGGCGCCACGCGGTAGGTGGTGGCACGCGGAATGACGACGTAATCACCCGTTGCCACCTCGAGATTGCCGAACACGGTCTCGACGACCGCGTTTCCATCCTCGACATACAGGCACTCGTCCCCGATCGCATTGCGGTAGTACGGCGAAATGGTATCTGCCACAACGTAGGACAGCCGCACATCGGCGTTGCCCAACAGCAACCGTCGTCCCGTGACCGCATCCACCCCGCTCGTCGGTTCGTCGAACAACTTGTGGGTGCTCACGTGGATCGGGATGAGCGGATGGTTGGGCACCGTCGACTGGTCCGGCAGCTCCCAGGTCCGGTACTCGCTGATCGCCGACGGGATGAACCGGTGGTAGAGCAGCGAGGAGTCCGACGAGAACCCCTCCTCCCCCATCAGTTCCTCGAAATACAACGAGCCGTCGGCGCAGCGGTGCTGCGTGTGACGCTTCGGTGGCACGCTTCCCGCGCAACGGTAATACGGCATCGTGGGCTCCTCTCTTTTTCTGCCTCAATGCACTTCGGCAAGCGCTCGTCCGACGGCCGCCGACAAATCGGCGGCTGCGGCGAACTCGAGCACTGCGGCGACGTGGCCGTCGGGCCGGATCAACCACGTCTCGTTCGGTCGCGCTTCGAGGGCGGCGGTGATGACCCCGTCTCGATCGATATCGGCGAGCCGCAGCACGCGGGTCGGTGCGCGGGTGGCCTCCTTGAGCGTGACTGCTGTCTCGGCGGCGTCGACTCCTTCCGTTGTGAGAGCGAGCAATCCGTCGCGAACGAGCTGCCGGAGCCGGACCACGTCCGGGCGGTCCGCGACGGCGACGGGCCCGTCGGGCACGAGCACGCCGGGCACCACGGCGGGCATCGTGCCGCGCGGCGGCCGACCAGCGAACCGCCGCGCGGGGCTCGGGGTGGTCAGCGTCGAGTCGATGTACCAGAAGGGCTCGGCGAACCGTCCGGAGTCGACCCGGTCCCTTGCCTCAGGCGCAGCACGGGCCTCTTCGAGCACCCGATAGCGTGCGTTGCGTTCGATCTCGTTGTGGGGCACCAGGAACCGCATCGTGCGGTTGGTAATCTCGAGGTTCTCATGCGCCGCGGCGAGTCGCTCGTCGGCATAGCTGTCCAGCAGGGCGCCGGGCGCCCAGCCGTGCAGCACGAAGGCGAGCTTCCAGGCCGCGTTCTCCGCGTCGGCGACGCCGGCGTTGAGACCGCGGGCGCCGAACGGCGCAACCAAGTGCGCACAGTCCCCGGCAAGTAGTACCCGCCCGACCCGCATTCGGTCGACGCAGCGCGAATGGAACCGGTACACCGACTGCCACACGATCTCGTATGGCCGGTCGCCGACAATCTGCCGGATGCGAGCATCCAAGCGGCCCTGCGCAATCTCGGCGTCCAGGTCGAAGTCTGCGGGCACCTGCCAGTCGATGCGGAACATGGAGTCGGGGCACGGGTGAATGAGCACCTGGCGGCCGGGATTGCAGGCCGGGTCGAAGTAGAACCGGCGCTCGGATTCCCAGCCCGGCAGGTCGGCGCGGATGTCGCAGATTAGGAACAAATCGTCGAAAGACTGCCCGTCGAAGCTCACGCCGAGCAGTCGCCGGACGCGGTCACCGCGAGCGCCCGCGCATGCGACCGCGTACGCGACCGGCACCTCAACATCACCCGCACTGGTGGCGCAGGCGAGCCAAATATGGTCGCCCTCTTGCTCGATGGCGGTGACGTCATGGCCCCACCGGACGTCGATGAGCGGCTGCGCGGCAATCAGGCTGTCCAGGATTTGTTCCGAATGACACTGCGAGATATTGACAAAGGCTGGCAGCGGCGAATGTCCGGGGTCCACGAACGACCAACTCGACAGTTCCTCGTCACGGTAGAAGGTTCGGGCAGTGGTCCATGTCAACCCGTCCGCGGCGATCGCACCCGCACCGACGCTCGACCAGATGTCGAGCACGTCGCGTTGCTGGCAGATGGCCTTGGAACCGACGGCGTCGCGGTCGTGGCGGGTGTCGAGCAGGGCTACCGGAATTCCCCAGCGGGCCAACAACAAAGCAGTGGTCTGACCGACCGGGCCGTTGCCGATAATGCCCACCGGCGGCCCGATATAGGCGGGTTTGGTCATCGGACTCACCCCTGCAATTCATCCCACACTTCGCGGTCGCGCGCCGCGGTCCACGTCCGCGGCCAATCGATGCCGTCCAATTCGTCCCAGAGCCGGGACACGTCGAACGGCAGGCAGTGCTCGAATATCGGCCACGCGCCGAACTTGGGAGCGAGCGCGCAATGGGTTGCCTCGAATGCCTCCTTGATGGTGCCGCCGCGCGCGTGGACCGCACCCACCTCCTCACGCATGACCAGCAGGAAGTCCCGCGTCTGCTCGATGGCCGCATCCACGGCGTCGCGGCCCTGCGAGACGGCGCCCCGGCCACCGACGAGCGTTTCCGCGCCGAGGGCCTTGACTCGGTCGAGCGTGCCCGTGGACCAGTCCGTGTGGAAGGCGTCGCCCGTGTACAGCGCGGCCTGCGCCTCGACCAGGTCACCGGCGAAAAGGATCTTGTGCTGGGGCAGCCACGCAACGATGTCACCGGCGGTGTGGCCGCGCCCGCAATACTGCAGCACCAGTTCGCCCCGGTTACCGCCGAGCTCGATAGTCAGCGAGCTGTCGAACGTGACATCCGGCCAGGTGAGCCCGGGGATCGAGTCGGGTTCGGCGAACAGCCGCGGCATCCGGGCGAGCTCACTGTCCCAGTCTTGCTTGCCGCGCTCCGCGATGAGCGTGCGGGTGTTGTCGTGCGTGACGATCACCTGCGCGTCGAATGCGGACGCGCCCAGGACGCGCACCGCATGGTAGTGCGAAAGCACCAGGTACTTGACCGGCTTGTCGGTGTGTTCGCGCAGCTTGTCGAGCCAGGCGCGGGCCGCGACCGGGGTGGCGGTGGCTTCGAAGGCGACGACGAAGTCCTGGCCCTCGATCGCGCCGATGTTCGGGTCACCCTCGGCGGTCAGCGCGTAGACGCCGTCGGCGAGCACGTCGAGTATCGCGTTCTTGTCGTCGAGATCCGCGGACGAGGCGAAGGGCTTGGCAGCCATGGGATTGTCCTCTCGTGAGGAGTCACAGCCTTCCTTCCACCACTGTGACAGCGCTCGACCGCATCGGAAAGGACAAGTTGACTGCCTCAGGTCCGCTATCCGATCCCCGTCAACTTAGCGAGTGCTGCATAGCCTTCGTCGGTACCCGGCCAGTGTCGGCGCACGGCATCTTCTCCCGCCCGTCGCACGACGGACCTGAGCACCAGTGCCACGACGATCGCATCGTCGGCAAAGCCGAGGACCGGTATGAAGTCGGGAATGATGTCGATCGGCAGCGCGAGGTAGCCGATCGCTAGAAAGAGGCGAATCCGAACGCCGCGTGGCAACGACCGATCCGCCGCGAGTCGCCGCAACAGGCGAAGCAAATCAGGCAGGATTCGAATCGCTTCGCGTAGCAGACCGCGGCGCGGACGCACGAGTACCAGTGCCACTACCAGGACACCCCACCCGAGCAAAAGCCCGGCACAGGCTCCGATGAGGACATCCCACGCCGTGCCGGTCAAGGGAGTGTCCGACGTCGATCACCGATGGCATAAACGGCGCTGCTCGGTACGGCTGAAGGCACCTGGCCATTGGACATGACCCGGTTAGGCAGAACAACGTCGCTATCGGGGAACTGCGGCCGACGCGGGAGCACCCTTCGGAAATCGGGTCACGGTTCGGGCTAGCATCAGCACCCGCCACGCAACAACAGGGAGGTTCACGTGCTAGGCCAGGACCGCCGTGAGCTCGCCGCCATCTTCGTCGGCGGCGCCGTCGGCAGCGTCGCACGCGCGGCACTCGGACAACTCGCAGCTACCGACCCTGGCAAGTGGCCGTGGCCGACATTCGCCGTCAACATCGTCGGGGCGTTCCTGTTGGGCTATTTCACCACCCGACTGCTGGAGCGGCTGCCGCTGTCGAGTTATCGCCGACCGTTCCTCGGCACCGGCGTGTGTGGGGGGCTGACCACTTTCTCCACGATGCAAGTCGAGACCTTGCGCATGCTCCAGCACGGTCACTATGGGCTCGCGGTGGGTTACACGGCGGCCAGCGTGGTTGCCGGACTCGCCGCGGTATTCCTCGCGACCGCCATGGTGCGGCGAGCGCGGGTGCGCGCATGAGTGCCGCAGCGCTGCTCGGACAACATATAGGCGGTTGACTATGAACGCGCCAAACCTCGACTTCGACAGTCTGAAGCTCACGACGTACTTCGGCGAACGCCAGCGCGTCGAAAACCAGTTCTTGGCCGACCGACTGCTCGGCTTGTACGCACAGCGCGAGATCGCTACCAGCGTCATGCTGCGCGGCATCGGCGGGTTCGGGATTCGCCATCACCTGCGCAGCGATCAGACACTGTCGCTGTCGGAAGATCCCCCAGTCGCCGTCGTCGCCGTCGACGCGAAAGCCAAAATCGATGTCCTCCTCCCCCACGTCCTCGACCTCAAGCGCCGGGGCCTGCTCACGTTGGAACGCTCCCGACGAGTCGTAGACACCGCTGGCATCAGGTTGCCGGAAGAACTCAACGAAGCGGCCAAACTCACGATCTATGTTGGGCGGCAACAGCGTTCGTCCGGCACGCCCGCGTTTCGCGCGGTCTGCGATCTGCTGTACCGGCGTGGACTCGACGGCGCGTCGGTGTTTCTCGGTGTGGACGGCACCGTGGGCGGACGACGTCAGCGGGCGCGGTTTTTCGACCGCAATACCGATGTCCCGATGATGATTATCGCCGTCGGTGACGGCCCGAAAATCAGCCGAGTCGTGCCGGAACTAAGTGCTCTGGTTGATGATGCCGTGATGACTCTTGAGCGCGTACGCGTGTGCAAGCGTGATGGTCAGCTCTTCGAGCGCCCCCACGCATTACCCGGAGTCGACGAGCACGGCCTGAGCCTGTGGCAAAAGCTGATGGTGGTCACCTCCGAGTCGGCGCTTTACGATGGTGAGCCCATCCACCGTGCCCTGCTGCGAAAGCTTCGGGAAAGCGACCACGCCCGCGGCGCCACCGTTCTGCGCGGCATGTGGGGCTTCCACGGTGACCATCGCCCCCACGGTGACAAGTTGTTCCAACTCGCACGCCGCGTCCCCACTATGACGGTCATCGTCGACACTCCCGAAAACATCGCGCGCAGCTTCGACGTCGCCGATGAAGTCACTCGCGAACAGGGACTCGTCACCAGTGAGATGGTGCCCGCCGCGCTGACCCGCGACGGCGACACCGATCACGGCGGGACTCGGCTCGCCCGTCACGACTACTAGGACCGGATACGTTGGCAGGCGCGATGTCGCTTTCGACCACAACCGCCACGCCTCGGTAGCCGTACCGAAAAGACCCGGATCGATCGTGCGCGTCGATGTCCACCACGATGTGACCTCGATCGTTCAGGTGGCGGATTCGAGGTCACGCTCGAACTCGAGCTCGTCGCGCACAGGTATGCCGTAGTTGCCGACCTCGGGTAGCTGCGGGTCCTGCCTCCGCCGAGCCTCGGCAGCGGCCCCGCAGCGAACCGTTGCCAACCTAAACCCGCGCCGCTGGTAAAAGCGCAGGGCGTCGATGTTGTCATTGGTTGTCACCAGCCACAATCGGGAACATCCCTGCCGGCGGGCAATCTCGGCGACGCGGTCGACTAGCTCGGTTCCTACCCCACCCCACTGCCCGGATGCCCGCATGTAGACAATCTCGCAGTCCTGGCCGTCGATGTCGTAGGTGAGAACGCCTACCGTCTCGTCGTCACTCGAGGCGAGCAGTGCCGACTGCTTGCGCACATCGAGCAGCACCCCCCGCCGCGCGACCTGGGTGATGTGCTGATCGTCCAAGAACGTAACCAACCGCCCGTCGCCAGGCGCGACTTCGGAAATCGTGACCATCATTCGCCTCCTGCCAGCACGGCGAAACCCTCAACCGACTACACCCGCGACCGGCACCGGCGACCACACGTGGGACGGACCCGCGCGCCAGTAGCGACGAAGGATCCCGCACGACCCCTAACTAGCTACTTTCGAAGTTTAGTAACCATGATCGGGTGAATCTAGGAGATAGGACTGACACGGACGGCGGGGCGGCGTAATGGACAGCAGACTGTCGCATCGACAGCTGCGCCGCTCGAAATCACGCCCGCAAAGTTGTGGCGGTTGTAGTTGGCGAAGAAGGCGCTGACTATACGTTCTCCACGATGGACGATCGCACGGTGACCGTCAAAGGGAACGCACTTCGGCCAGTGCACTGCCAACTTCGTCGAGCACAACCCGGCAGCGGAGCCGGACGGAGATCCGCGCCGGTGGGAGGCCGCGTTGAACTTGCGGTCTGTTCGGCGCGAACATGAACGCGGACAACCGAACATCGTCCAGCCACGGAGGTGTGGCATGAAACAACCTGCCGACCTTGCCGAGCAACGCGAAGCCAATCCCCAACTGCCGCCGGGTCGTTGGAGCGAGTCGCCGGCTACGGCGTGATGGGGTTGCCATTTCAATCCGGCCACGTGCCCGGCTACGCCGCTGGACCGCATCTTCGGTCGGCGAAGGCTTCACTTCGATCTGGCACCCGTGCGAGGGTCAACCGCTCGCCTGCCAGAACCGGGCCTGGGCAATACATCGACGGCATGGCCAATTGGCAAGGACCACCCGCTGCGCGGATCTTGATGGGGTACGAGCCAGTGAACTGACGTGAAAGAAGAGTTGCCGAGGGAACTGACGCCTCGCCGATTCGCTTGTTGATCAGCGTCATTGGCTCCACGTGAACTTAGGTCAATTCGAGGTCAGTCTCGCCCAGCCTCGACGATTTTGGCGGCCAGAAGCTTGGGATTGGTGAACATGACTTCGTGGCTGCCGGGGAGTTGGACGAGGCGGTACATCCCGAGTCGGGACGACATCCGGGGATGCCATCCCCATTCGCCGGGAGGCAATGCTGTGTCCTCCGTTGCGTTGATGTAGCTGCGGGGAATGTCGGACTTGTAAAAGCGGTCCAAGGCCAGCTTGTCGGTGAAGGGCGTGAACGGTTCGGTGGACAGCTGATCGAAAGTGGTTCTGGCGAGTTCGACATCGGCGTCCTGAATGAACGCCTCGCGCCAGACATCCCACGGCATCGCAACTGTGTTGTCGTCTGACGCCGCGGCCAGTTGACCGAATAGATCGCGATAGTGCGGTGGAACCTCATCCAGCAGGCTGTTGCCGCGTTGGGGGACGAACGCGTTCCAGAAGACAAGCCGGCGAATGCGGTCCGGGATCTCCTCAGACACCCGCGCGATGACGGTTCCGCCGAAACTGTGTCCGAGCAGGATCGCGTCTGTGATGTCGTGGGTTTCGAAGTAGTCGACAATAGACTGCACGCAATCGTTGTGGTCGACGTGCTTGTCGACGCCGTTTCCATGTCCCGCAACGGTCGGCGTGTGGACCGCGTGGCCGTTCGAGGAGAGGGCTTCGGCGACAGGGTTCCAAAGGGTGCCGTCGTGCCACGAACCGTGGACCAAGACATAGGTACTCATCGGTGTTTGTTCCTTCAACTCGGTTGGGTGTGTTGAATATTCAGTTGTATTGCGACCAAGTAGGGGTGCGGCTACGCCTGTAGCGGCAGCAACCCATGAAACGGAACCTCCGCGTACGCCGTGGGTAAAGAGGTGCCTTCGCCCGGTGCGATCGCGATTAGATCCAGCGCTCGCACTAGCTCATGAGGTCGACATGGCCGCGGACATGATCGGTTTGCCGAGATCGCTTTCGACGATGTCGGCCGACACAGTGACGGCATCTGCCCACACGGACCGTGTACCACTCGGCGTCGGCGTGATCGAGCAGCCTGGTGACGGGGACCAAGTTTCGTGGATCCGGTGGCGCCGTCGCAGCTGACCCGAACCGGTTGCGTGAACCATGGTTCGATCTCGTTCGCGACGGTCACAACGCCCCATATCGCTTGCCGGTCTCGCGGTAAAAGGCCTCCAACCGCTCAGCCCATGACCCGCGCCTCTCGAATGCGTTGCCGCCGAGTGTCATGGTCCCTGTTCCCTTCGCGGTGTGACTCAGACTCGATAGACAACTATATGCGAGTTGTTACGCCCGTCACAAGCCCGCTATATTGATAATTTGTCGCTCTTTCGAAATAGAACATTGATATGACACGCTCCTATGCGCGGATCTTCGAGTGGCACGTCACCGACGCCGACAGTCAATCAGCATCATTCGTACACCGGGCGGTTGAAGGCCGCCGAGGCCGAGTTGCTGCGCGGGCGCGGGTTGGCGTGTTTGTTCGGGCGCCGTCGACGATCAGCTCACGACGGTTGGCATGCCGCTTACCACGCGCTGCGAACCTGCCCCGGCGCGGTAGTCACTGCCTCTCATAGAGAGGCCTTGCTGAATCCCGTCAGGGCCGACACCGGCGCCGGTCAGGGCTGCGCCGACGCGCTCGGCCTTTACGTCGTACTACTCGCTCCAGCTTGGCGTGGCGAAGGGAACCGACCCAACCCCGACAACGCGCTGATTCATCGGACCTCCGATCTATCGGTCCTTCGCATAGGAGGTCGCGAGGTCACGTGAATTAGCAACAGCCTTATGGAGGGGCGCGCCACGCGTTAGGCGACCGTCGCTAGGTCACGCAACGCCTTCCGGCTCACCTTCCCGGTCGCTGTCTTTGGCAGCGCGGGCAGAAACTCTATGGCGCGCGGGTATTTGTACGGCGCGATCGCGGCCTTGACATGATCTTGGAGCGCGTGTATCTCGTCTTCATCGCCCGTCGCGTCAGGCGCGAGCACTACGTACGCCTTGACTATCGACCCGCGATTCTCGTCGGGCCAGCCGACCACGGCACACTCTGCGACGTCCGGGTGCAGTAGCAGCGCCTGTTCCACCTCGGGAGCGGCGATGTTGTACCCGGCGGAGATGATCATGTCGTCGTTGCGGGCCTCATACCAGAAGTAGCCGTCGGCGTCTCGACGGAAGGTGTCGCCGGTGATGTTCCAGCCGTTTTCGACATAGACCCGTTGGCGGTCGTCGGCGAGGTATCGGCAGCCGGTCGGACCTCGTACGGCGAGTCGTCCCGACTTCCCGTCGGGGACTGGTTCTCCGAACTCGTCGAGCACCATCGCCTCGTAGCCGGGCACCACCTTTCCTGTCGCGCCGGGCCGAATGTCGTCGCCTGCGGAGGCGATGAACACATGCAACATTTCGGTGGCGCCGATGCCGTTGATGATCGACAGCCCGGTTGCGATGTGAAATTGACGCCAAACGGACTCAGGAAGGTGTTCGCCTGCCGAAACTGCACGACGCACCGAGCGCAGCTTTGCGACGTCGCCGGTAGCGATGATGGCCCGATAGGCGGTCGGTGCCGTGAACAGCACGGTTGCTCTGATTCGTTGGACCACGTCGGCCAGTTCCGTCGGCGTGGCCCGCTCGATCAGGTAGGACGACGCGCCGATGCGCATGGGGAAGATGACCAGTCCGCCGAGACCGAAAGTGAAGGCCATCGGCGGAGTTCCGATGAAGACGTCCTCTGGGGTCGGCTTGAGGATGTGCCGAGAAAAAGTGTCCGCGATTGCGAGCACGTCACGGTGAAAATGCATGGCCGCTTTCGGCTTACCGGTCGTGCCCGATGTGAAGGCAAGCAGCACAACGTCGTCGGCGGCCGTGTCGATATTGGTGAAGACATCCGGTTGCGCCGGGCAGCGATTCACCAGGTCGTCCGCCGCGTCGCCGCCGTAGGCAACGATCGGAATGCTCGCCTGCACCGCACGAAGGTCGTCCAGTGCGCGATGGTCACACAGCGCTGCCGAGGGTCGGCTCAACTCGACGATGTCGGCGAGTTCGGTTGTCCGTAGTGCGGGAACGGTGGTCACAGCGACAGCCCCGGCTTTGACGACGCCGAACCACGCCGCTACCAGCCACGGCGTGTTCGGTCCGCGCAGCAGGACCCGGTTGCCGGGGACGATGTGCAGTTCGTTCACGAGTACGTTGGCCACCTGGTTCGCGTGGCGCAACAGCTCGCCGTAACTCCATTGCATGTCCTCGGCGGCTACACATGGACGGTCCGGCCCGAGTCGTCCGATCGTGTGGTCGAGCAGTTCGGCCGCACAGTTCACCCTCTCGGGATAGTCGAGCTCGGCGAGGTCGTACCGAAGGACGGGCCACTGGTCATACGGCGGCAGGTTGTCTCGGCAGAAGGTGTCGATGTGTGCGGATGCAGACAGTTTCATGTGGAACCCCGTCTTGCCAGTGCTGACTCGGCTCAATGATATTCTGTTATGGTGACGACAGTCAATAGAGCAACATACTCAAGGTCGGAAGGGCGAGAACGTATTCTGTTCGCTGTGCAGCCCACTGCCCTTTATGCAGCTTCGGCTTCGGCCGAAGGTGCCGCGACCGCCAACCAGCCCCGCCGCCTTATTGTGACGGTGTACGGCCTCTATGCGCGCGAGACTGAAAACTGGCTTTCGGTGTCGTCGGTGGTGCGGCTCCTGCGCCAACTCGGCGTGGACGAGCCCGCGGTGCGTTCGTCGATCAGTCGGTTGAAACGGCGCGGAACGTTGGTGAGCGAAAACCGCGACGGTGTCGCCGGGTATGCATTGTCGGAGTCGGCGTTGCGAACGATCCGGGAAGGCGACCGGCGAATCTTTCACATGACCCGCGCGACCAGTGACGACGGTTGGCTGCTGGCGGTCTTCTCGATCCCGGAAACCGAACGGGACAAGCGCCACGAAATGCGAATGATCTTGACGCGCATGGGATTCGGCACCACCGCCCCGGGCGTGTGGATAGCCCCCGCGCATGTCCACGACGAGGTTGCCGACGCGTTGCGTGATTCCGATCTCGCGCAGTTCGTGGACCTGTTCCACGCCGAACACCTAGCCTTCGGTGATCTGCGGACCAAGGTCTCGCAATGGTGGGACCTCGACGGCCTGCAAGAGCTGTATTCGCAGTTCATCGCTCAATTCGCACCGTTGCGTGAGCATTTGCGCCGGCGCCGTAAGCTCGAGGCGCACGACGCGTTCGTCGCATACGTGCAAATGCTCACCACCTGGCGCCGGCTCCCCTACCTCGACCCCGGATTACCGCTGGAACTGCTACCCAAGGGCTGGGACGGCGCCCGTGCTGGGGAGCTCTTCGAATGGCTGCGCCAGCGACTCGTCGAACCCGCGCACGCCTACGCCCGCGGCGTCATCGAAGCCTGAGCAGAATGTCAACGGCTGCAACGGCTTATCGTTCACATGTAGCGAGAAAATGTCGAACCTGTTGTAGTGGCCGATGATGTCGTGCATCTGCTTGGGCGCGATGCAGCGGCTCAAGTCGATCTCGGCGTAGACGATGCCCTCGTCGTCGACGAGCGGTTCGGTGACCGGGCGGCCGTCTGGGCCAAAGATTCCCGACAGCGCACTGCGTTTGCGCTGCAACAACTCCCGCGCTTCCGGGTCATTTCCGGCAACGGTGTCGATGATCTCGGGCGAGATCGTCGAGCAGGAAACGATGGAGAACAGTTTGCCTTCGAAACAATGTGCCGCCGTGCGGATCGCGATGGCATCGGCCATGTCGTAGTCCTTCGGCGCCACCGGGAGGGAAATGTAGTTGGCCACGTGCACTAGCTCCCCTTGTGCCAGCAGAGTGAACCGCGCCAAGGTGTTGGTGTTTTCCCCGCAGGCCAGCACTCCCAACGGACCCACCTCGGTTCGGTGCACGCGCAGCGAGGAGCCGTCGCCGTTGGTCCAGGTGAGCTTTTCAGCCCACGTCGGCACGAGCTTGCGGTGCACAGCGATCACCGCACCGTTCGGGCCGATGGTGACGACACTGTTGTACAGCACGCCGAGGCTGTGGCGTCCGCGCTCGTTGACGCCGATCACGACCGTGGTCTTGGTGGCTGCCGCGGCGGCACGCAGGGCGTCCAGGTGGGGGCCCGGAATGTCGATCGCCGCGCGGTAGAGCCGCTCGAACCACTCCCCGCCCTTGACCGGGTTCATGGTCCAGTTCCAGTACGGGTAGCCCGGGACGAACACCTCGGGGAAGGCAATCAGGCTGGCACCCGCACCTGCGGCCTCGTGAATCAGGTCCACAGCCTTGGCCACGGTCTTCGCCGGATCCAGGTAGACGGGGGCCGCCTGCACCGCGGCAGCGGTGAAACGAGGGAATTCGTCCATCAGTTCGCTACTTTCGCTGTGGTGTTCACGTGTGCCGGGCGCCACCGTTGATGCACTGGCGGCGGCGTCGGTGGCCGCAGGGTGAGGAGCGGACGGGCCCGACCGGCGCTGGGCGGCTGTGTCGAACCAGCCGCATACAGCGCAGGCCATTCCGCCCCTGGTCCGCGGTAGCCGATTTCGGCTGCCGCGTGCAGCGTCCAGGCCGGATCATGCAGGTGGGCCCTCCCCACCGCCACCAGGTCGGCGCGTCCGGCGAGCAGGATGGAATTGGCGTCGTCGTCGGAAGAGATCGCGCCGACCGCGATCGTAGGTACGCCCACGTCGGCGCGGATGCGTTCGGCGAACGGCGTCTGGTAGCCACGCCCGTAGGCGGGCTTTTCGTCGGCGACCACCTCACCACTGGACACGTCGATCGCGTCGACGCCGTGTTCGGCAAAGGCGCGCGCGATCACCACGGCGTCGGCCAGCGTGGTGCCGCCCTCGCACCAGTCGACCGCGGAAATGCGCACCAGCAACGGCTTGTGGGCCGGCCACACCGCTCGCACGGCGTCGATGACCTGCAGCGGGAAACGCAAACGGTTACGGAGGCTACCGCCGTATGAGTCGGTGCGCTGGTTGGTCAGCGGTGACAAGAAGCTGGACAGCAAAAACCCGTGGCCCGCTTGAATTTCCAGTACGTCGAAACCGGCGGCATCCGCCGATGCGGCCGCGGCCGCGAACTCGGCTGCGATGGTGGGAAGCTCGGCCGTGTCGAGTTCGCGCGGTACCGGGTTGGCGCCGTACGAAATCGGCGAGGGTGCCACGGTCTGCCAGCCATCGGCACCGAGTGGCGGGCCGGAAGCGGCGTTGACCGGAACGGCAGTTGACCCCTTGGGGCCGGAATGATTGAGCTGCACCCCGATCGCCGCGGTGCTTTGCCGGTGAACGAGATCGGTGATCCGCCGATAGGCCGCGACCTGTTCCGGCGTGTAGAGACCGGGGCAGCCCGGCGTGACCCGCCCACCGGGGCTGACCGCGGTCATTCCGGTGAGAACCAGCCCGGCTCCGCCGAGCGCCAAGGCGGACAGGCGGATCAACTCGTCGTCGGATACCACTGCATCGGCGGCGGTGTAGCTGGCGATCGGCGCCGCGACGATGCGGTTCTTCAACGTCAGTTGATGCAGCCGCATCGGTTCGAACATCGGACGTGGCACCAGTTCACCTGCGGGGTTGGCATTTTGGTGGAACCACACGTTGAGATCGTCGACGTAGTGCGGGTCGCGCTCGCGGAGATTGTTGTAGGTGACGCGCCGACTGCGGGTGAGCAAGTTGAAGGCGAACTGGGCGGGTGCTTGGCCGACGGAATGGTCGATCGATTCGAACCACTCCAGGCTGGCCTGTGCAGCGCGCTGGGTGGATTCGACCACCGGCCGGCGACGTATCTCGTAGCGCGCCAGTGCAGCCGGCACGTCGCTGTCATCGACATCCAGGCTTGCCGCGAGAGCCAACGCATCTTCCATGGCCAGTTTGGTTCCCGAGCCGATGGAAAAGTGCGCGGTGTGCGCTGCGTCGCCGAGCAGCACAATGTTGGCGTTGCTCCACGTGCGGTTGCGCACGGTGCTGAAGCGGATCCAGCGCGAGTTGTTGGACAGTAGACGATGGCCATCGAGGAACGAGCTGAACAGCTCCTCGCATCGGGCCACGCTCGCCGCTTCGTCCAACCGGTCGAAGCTCGCAGACAGCCAAGAGCTTTCGTTCATTTCGACGATGAATGTGCTGCGTGTCGCGCTGAACGGGTACGCGTGGACCTGCATCGGCCCGTGTTCGGTCTCGGCCACGATGAAAGTGAAGGCGTCGAAGACCTTGTCGGTGGCCAACCACATGTAGCGGCAGTGTCGTTCGTCGAGGTCCGGCCCATATACTTCGGGGTGCGCATTACGCGTCTGGGAGCGCACGCCGTCGGCGGCCACGACAAGATCGTGTGTGCCCGCGAGTTCGTCAGCGCTCGGCGCCTCGGTTTCGAATCGCACGTCGACGCCGAGACTCGCGCAGCGCTGCTGCAGGATTCGGAGCAACGTCTGTCGCTCGATGGCGGCGAATCCGTGGCCGCCGGAGGTCAGTATCTCGCTGCGGTAGTGCACGTCGATGTCTGTCCATCGGGCAAAGCGAGACTCCATTTCGGCGAAGATCAGCGGATCGGCGGCGGTGATGCCGTCGAGAGTTTCGTCCGAGAAAACGACGCCGAATCCGAAGGTCGTGTCCGCGGCGTTGCGTTCGTAAACGGTGATCCGTCGCGCGGGGTCGAGTTGCTTTGCCAGAGCGGCAAAGTACAGCCCGCCCGGACCTCCGCCGATCACTGCAATGTCGAGGCTCATCACGCCACCGCCTCTACTGTCAAGGCGTCGACTACCTGCTGGGGCCACGGTGTCGCCTTCGGCGAATCCAGCGTCGCATGCGCAACCACGAGTTTTCCGTCGGCCGCGAGCCCTTCCTTGCCGTGCACCTCGAAGGCATACGTCAACGAGGTGTCGCCGAGACGCGCGACGCGCAATGTCACACGCACGACCTCCCCGAACCAGAGTCGGTTGCGGTAGTTGATTTCGTGACGCACCCGGGGAATTTCACCGAACAGCCAGGACAAGTCGTACCTGCGCAGCAGCTCGGCTTCGGCGGCCTCGACATAGCGCGCGATGCATGAATGGTGCTGATGACCGGCGGCGTCGGTGTCAAACCACTCGACGGTCCGTTCGATGGTTACCTCTGCCATCTCCCGATGTCCTCTCACTGAAAGCCGATAAGAAAACGATATAGCGCTATTGTGACGCTCGTCAATACTGCGGTACATTGGCATTGCGTCGGAAAAACCAGGAGGGACGAGCGATGACACTCAGCGATGACGTACTCGGGCGAGCGCGGGTCACCGACACCGAGCAACTCGAGGCCTTTTACACCGAACTCGGCAAGCACGAGACCGTTGCGCTGTGGACGGTGGCCAACAAAATCGAACCCTGGTTTCCGCAACCCGTTTCCGTGCCCGTGAGGTGGCGGTACCGCGATCTGCGGCCCCTGGTCTTGGAATCCTTGGACCTGGTGAAAGCCGACGACGCCGGACGACGAGTAGTGGCGCTCGTGAACCCGCAACGTAAAGACATCTCCGCGGCGGTCGGCCTGCTCTACACCGGCTTGCAGGTGATGGCTCCCGGCGAGGCAATGACGGCACACCGGCACATGGCCGCGGCCCTACGCTTCGTCGTCGAAGGCCAGGGCGCCTGGACTGTCGTCGACGGACAGAAGCTACGTGTCGGACCGCGCGACTTCGCCATAACCCCCAACCACGCCTGGCACGAGCACGGCAATGAAGGCACCGACGGTCCGGTGATCTGGCAGGACGGCCTGGACATCCCCCTCGTCAACGCGCTGGACGCCGGGTTCTACGAGGTGCATCCAAACCTGTATCAGAGCCAGGGCACGGTGATCAACTCCTCGCTGCTCACCCACGGCGCCGGCCAACTGCGGCCCTGGGGCTTCGAAGACGGCTGGACCAAACCGTATTCGCCGCTGTTCGCCTATCCGTGGGAGCAGACCTACACGGCCTTGCGCAACGCCGCCAAGGCCAGCGCCGGATCGCCCTACGACGGCATCATTCTCGAATACGCCAACCCGCAGACCGGCGGTTCGGTCATGCCCACCATGAGCGCACACATGCAGCTGCTGCAGCCAGGCCAGGCAACACAAGCGCATCGGCACACCGGCTCGGTCATCTACAACGTCGCCAAAGGCAGCGGGTACTCGGTGATCGCCGGCCAACGCTTCGACTGGGAGCAGGGCGACATCTTCTGCGTCCCGTCGTGGGCCTGGCACGAACACGCCAACCTCAGCGCCACCGAAGACGCGTGCCTGTTCTCCTTCAACGACTTCCCGGTCATGCGCTCGCTCACCTTCTGGCGGGAAGAGGCCTACCCGGAAAACGACGGCCACCAGCCGGTCAACTGAACCCCCATCAACTCGAGGAAAAACAATGCTGCTGGTTACTTTTTCAACCGACGGCGGCCCGCGCCGCCTCGGCATACAAACAGACGAGTCGATCATCGACGTCGCCGCACTCGCTGCCCATACAGGGGTGCACGTTCCCGCCGACATGCTCGGGCTCATCTCGACCGGGTCATCGGCGTTGCGCGGATTACTCGATCTTGCTGCGGTCGAGCAGTTCTCGCTGCCAGTCGCCGACGCGGCACTGCACGCACCGTTTCGCCCGGGCAAGATCATCGGCGTCGGACTCAACTACACCGAACACGTTGCCGAGTCCGCGCGTGCGCTCGACACCGACAAGGAGTTGCCGCAGCGCCCAGTGCTTTTCAGCAAACCCGGCACGGCGGTGGTTGGCCCGGGTGAGCCGATCGAGCACAACCGAAACCTCACCAGTCAACTCGACTGGGAGTGCGAGGTGGCCGTGGTGATCGGCCGCACCGCCAAGCGGGTCTCGCCCGAGAACGCAATGGATCATGTGTTCGGCTACAGCATCGTCAACGACATCAGCGCCCGCGATCAGCGCCGCAGCGGGCAGTGGTTCTTCTCCAAGGGACAAGACTCCTACGCGCCTTTTGGCCCAGCCGTGCGCACCGCCGACGACCTGACCGATCCACACAACCTCGATGTTTCGCTGCGCGTCAACGGCGAGGTGAAACAGAAATCCAACAGCCGCTACATGTTGTTCAAGATTCCTGAGCTCATCGCCGACATCAGCTCGGGCATGACACTGGAGCCCGGAGATGTCATTGCCACCGGCTCCCCCGCCGGCGTCGGTGCCAGCTTCACCCCGCAACAGTTCCTGCAGCCCGGCGACGTGGTCGAGTGCACTGTCGAATCCATTGGCACGCTGAGTAACCCGGTGATCGACGTTTCGGAGATCGGCCGATGACGAAGTCAAGCTACCGCATCGGCCAGATCGTGCCGAGCTCGAACGTCACCATGGAAACCGAGATTCCCGCGCTGTTTCGGGCCCGGGAAACCGTAGCGCCGGAACGCTTCACCTTTCACTCCAGCCGAATGCGGATGCAGGAAGTGACCAAGGAGCAGCTCGAGGCGATGGACGCCGACTCGACCCGTTGCGCCGCTGAGCTTTCCGACGCTCGCGTCGATGTTCTCGGGTATGCGTGCCTCGTTGCGATCATGAGCATGGGCCACGGGTACCACTGTGCGTCAGAGGCGAAGCTTTCGGCGGTCACCGCCGACAACGGCGCGCCCGCCCCAGTGGTGACGAGTGCTGGTGCACTGGTCGCGGCACTGGAGGTATTGGGCGCCAAGAAGATTGCCTTGATTGCGCCCTACATGCGGCCGCTGACCAAGCTCGTGGTCGATTACATCGAGGATCAGGGCTTCGAGGTGGGCGACTACACAGCACTCGAGATACCGAACAATCTCGATGTGGCCGCGCATGATCCGCGCAACCTGGTAGGCATCGCCAAGGGGCTGGATCATTCGGAGGCAGATGTGGTGGTGCTGTCCGCGTGCGTGCAGATGCCGTCGCTACAGTCCATCGAGATCGTCGAGGACACTCTCGGCAAGCCGGTGATCTCTGCGGCGGTATCCACCGCCCATCAATTGATGCGCGCGCTGGATTTGCCGGCGGTTGCACCGGGTGCAGGGACGCTGTTGTCGGGTAGGTACGCGGATACGCCGTACCGCAGCATCGATTCACATATCTTGCATTCTTGACGCTCGTCACTAGCTCAAGATAACATTTTCTATTGGGGCCCTGCACCAATCGATTCAGTCACCAGGAGTTGACATGGCATTTGCAGAAAGCGGACATACGATCGCGACCGAGAAGATTCCCTTCAAACCGCTGGCGCCCGGCGTACATATGCGCGTCGTGTATCTCGATGCCGACACCGGTTCATGGACAATCATGATCAGAGGTGAAAAAGGCTCGGTGCTTCCGCGGCATCAGCATCTCGCACAGGCCGAAATCTATATACTCGCCGGCGCCGGGAACCACCCGCAGACCGGTGAATTCCGTACCGGCGACTACGTAATCGAGCCGCCGAACGCGGTCCACGACGAGCTTGTTCAGCAGGAGGAAATGCTGCTGATCATGCGGAGCTCGGGGCCTGTCGCGTTCCTCAATGACGACGGTAGTACGGCCTTCATGATGGATGTAAACATGCTTGAGGGGTTTCAAGCACACGCAGCTTGACCGTTGAGCCCGCCGCGTAGCGAATAGGGCTTCTCGGCCTCAATCCGATGAAGGCCAAAAGCCCTTTCGCGTGGAAGCGAGGGGCAGCGCGCAAGTTCGCGCGCGACAGCGCAGGTGCGCGCGGGAAGCGAATAGTCCTGCGCATGACACATCGACCCCCAACAGCTTCGGCAGTGGTCGCTATTGGCTTGGCAGCCGATGAGCTGTGCGATCAGAGGCTGGTTGCGTGGGCCGAGGTCACCGAGGGACGAGAACGTGCTGGCCGGAGTGAAGGCGCAGCTGCTCACTGACAATGAAACGCGTGGCGTTGCAGCCGAGCTAGGAGCGACGCCGACGGCGGCGTGGCAGTCGAATCCGGTCCCGCGGATTCCGCCGCAGCCAAAAGACAGGTGGCGGTGGCCCGCTCGCTGCACAAGGTTGCCAGTCATGGTTGGCCGCGGCAGTTCAGAGCTGGTTGTGGCCGGACAACTGCTGGTGCGGGTGGCGTCGACGGCGACCCCGGTGGCGGTGCGGAAGAACGCCCGCGATCTGGTGTTGGCGGCTACCCAGCGGAAACAGTCCGCGGACGAAGGATCTCAAGATGAACCGGCCCCATTACGGTACCGCCTGTGCGGGCGTGGCGAACTCCGCGGTGACCGGGACCGGGTCACCTTCGAAAAACTGCATTCTGTCCTGGAACCGCTAGCCTCGCCGCGCGCGGACCAGGACGACGAACCCGACTCACACTGCACTTCGCAGCGCCGCGCCGACGCGCTTACCGACGTCCTGGACACGCAGCTGGGTGGTCGCAGCGGCAGTGGGCTGGAATGTGCCGGGGCCAGCTAACGGCGGTCGCCGAGGCAAGGACCTAGCCGGCACCGCCACGTTCGTCGAGGCGGAGCGTGAATGACACGCGGTAGACGGGGGCGCCCACCACACTGTACCGACGCTAACCACATCCGACACTGGTCCGAATGCGGCGACAAGGTCGCTGGCCAATGCAGTTCTCCTCTGAGGCCCCGCCGACATGATCCACCACGGCACCTGGCAGGTGTTCCTCAGCGACAAACGGCCACCACTGGTTCATCCCACCGAAATCATCGGCCCACGGCGAATCCCGTGCGCGCCCACAACAGACGTAACGGGGCGGGCAAGCGATCGCAATCTTGCTATGCCGCCAGCTTCGCGCGCAGTCGCGCGCCGTCTTCGTCCGCAAGCGCTGCCACGCGAAGATCGGCCAGGCGTTCGGCAGCGTCGGGTGTGCCGACAAGGTCGGTCGCGGCGGTCATCAGCTTCTCGAAGCTGTCGTTGCCGTGCGCATACGTTGCGCCGTAACCCTTCAAAACACGTTGGCACTCTACGATTTCGCGGGCCAGCTCCGGATCGGTTTCGGCCGCCCGAAGCGCCAACCCGAGCCATTCCTCGATGGCGGCCTGCTCGCGAACGAACCGCAGCGAGCGTGGACGCAATGGCCGCATCCGGGCCATCGTGCTCAGCATCGTGTAACCGGTCACCGAGCTGGTGTTGAGGATCATGCCCTTATGCGTGACCTTATTGACGAACCGCCGAAACAGATTCGACCGTGCCATCCGCGCGCCAAGTCGCGACGGCATAGTGTCGGTGATCTCGTCTATCTGCGGGTGCAGATACTCCCGCACCTGCACCAGCTGATGTGCATCGGCACGCGCCTCCTCGCGGATACGCTCCATACGTTTCTGCCGGGTCTTTTGCAGCGCAACATGAATGGTGTCCTGGTAGCACATCCACAATGCGATGTGCCGCGCCGCTTCTGTCGTCAATCGTGCGTCCGAGGATTGATCCAACGCGGCAAAACGCGCCACCCGCTCCAGGTATCGCTCGGCGTAACCAAAACTCTGATAAACACCCGTGCGCACGAGGCCGTGCAGAATCATCGACCGCGCCGGAGCCGGAAGGTCGAGCACACGAGTAGCGAGAGGTTGCAGCTTGGGTCCCACCAACGCCGCGGGCTCGGTCAGCGCGATTTCGTTGCGACGCTTCTCCTCGGCGGCCTTGCGTTCCTCCGCCGAAACCGGGCGCGGTCCGAGCGTCAGCGGGATCGGCTGCGACCGGCGCAGCGGTTTCGCCGGACTCGCGGCCGCATCGAAACCGTCGGCGAACGCCGCCAAGGACGATTCGACCCCTTTGCCGAATCCACGGATCGGTTGCTCGAATTGCTCTCTGGTGAACGGCAGCGCGCCCGAACCGGCGAGCGCGCCGAACAGGGCCGCGCTGATGACGCTGCGGTGGCGTTCGGCCATCTCCATGAAGTTCGCTGCGATCACGCGTTTGCCGGCCGTCTGGGCCGCCGTGAGCAATTCGGCGCTGTCCACCCGACCGTCGCCGAGCGCCATCTTCTCGTCGATCGAGTAAACCCGGTTCGTCGAGGTGATCACCGTGGTGCGCTCGCGCGTCACAAAACCGCGCTGCACTGCCCGTCCGCATTCCATCAACTCCGACGCAATCAGCACATCAACCTCACCCGGGGTCGGGAAGACGCTGAGCACGGGCTCGGTGCGCGGAGCAGAGGCCGGAACCTCGCTGGGTGGATAGATCTCGACGTAGTAGACCGTGGCGCCGGTGCGCTGGGCCACGCCCGCGACAGAGGTGTTCTGTGCGTAGTGCCCGGCTCGTTCGGCAACGGCGACAATCCAATCCGCAAGTACGCCGCCGCCCTCGCCGCCGAGCGCGAGGATGGCCAAAGTGATCGGGCGTTGACCGCTATACCAGGTAGACATTCAGGCAACCTCGAATTGTGCGGCGCGGCGCTCGAGGCCGCGCGAAGAGATTTTTATCCACCAGCTGCGAATCGCCAGCAACAGGCGGTCGCGGCGGTTCGGATTGTCGATGACGTCGGTCCGATAGAACGACGGGCACAGCACCGCCGCATGCGCGTTCGCGCCGCACACCCCGCACCCGACACAACTGTCCAGGACGGTAGCGATTGGATCGGTGCGCAGCGGATCGGGATTGTCGGTGATCGTCAGCGACGGGCAACCGGAGATCCGGATGCACGCGTGATCGCCGGTGCAAGTCTCCGGATCGACGCCGAATCTTTCTCGGACCACGCGTTTGCCTTGAGCGAGCTTCTTTGCACGTTCCGGCTTCTCCCGCCGCTGCCGGTTGAGCTGGCATTCACTTTGCATCACCAGCACTTTGGGACCCGGCTCGTCGGTGGTGAGCGCCTCGACGAAGGTGTCGCGCACGGTTGCCACGTCGTAGGTGTTGGTGATGGTTTTGGCCCACTCCACACCGACGCCCCGAGAGGCCTTCTCAATGGGATGCTGAGTCGAGCGCGTGGGCAGCTGTGCTTGCGAGGAAAGCACATCCTGTCCACCTGTGGCCGCCGCATAGGCGTTGTCGACGACCACGAGCAATTGGTCGTTCTTGTTGAACACTGCGTTGCCGACACCGCTGGTCAGACCGTTGTGCCAGAACCCGCCATCCCCCATCACCGCTACCGTGCGCCGGTCGGCGTCTTTGGAATTCAGCGCCGCAGCACCAGCCGAGCCAAGGCCATAACCCATCGTGGTGGCACCCAGGTCGAACGGCGCGTTGACCGCGAACAAGTGGCAACCGATATCCGCGCTGACATGGTGCTTGCCAGTCTCGCGCTCAGCAAGCTTGAGACCGCTGAATATCGGCCGTTCCGGACAGCCCGTGCACAGACCCGGCGGGCGAGGACGCACCGGCAGCGCAACGGGTTTGCGGTCGTGGAGCACATCAGGGTCGTGCTCGATTGCATCGGGGAGGTAGCGGCTCAGGAACGCATGCACGCCGCGGGTCACTGCCGCAGAGGTGTATTCGCCGCCGACCGGAAGCATGTCCTTGCCGTGCAATGCCGTCGGGACCTCGCCACGGCGCAGGATCGCGTTCAGATTCTGCTCGATGTAGTCGGGTTGGCCCTCCTCCACCAGCAGCACGGCGCGTTTGCCGACGCAGAAGTCGACGATCTCGTCGTCCACCACCGGATAGGCGACGTTCATCACGTACAGCGGGATGCGGCTGTCGCCGAACGCATCCGAGCAACCGAGCAGTTCCAGGCTGCGATTGAGTGTGTTGTACAAGCCGCCCTGGACGATGATGCCGACATCGGCACGGTCTGCGCCGAACACCTCGTTCAACTTGCGTTGCTTGATGAATTCGATCGCGGCGGGCCAGCGCTGCTGGATCTTCTCCTTCTCGTGCAGAAAGCTCGCCGGCGGCAGCACAATCCGGTCCACGTCGCGGCGCGGGTTTTCGATGGCGTCTTTGATGGTCATCGGTGGGCGCCGGTTGTCCTTGGCGACGAAGCTGCCGTGCAGATGGCAGGACCGCAGCCGCAAGTCGAGCAGCACCGGTGTGTTGCTTGCCTCGGACAGTTCGAAACCGGTTTCGACAGCGTCGACGATCGCGGCGACGTTCGGGCGCGGATCCAGCAGCCACATCTGGGATTTCATTGCGAACGCGTGCGAGCGTTCCTGCATGATGCTCGAGCCCTCGCCGTAGTCCTCACCGAGAATGACGAGCGCCCCGCCGGTCACTCCCCCGCTCGCCAAGTTCGCCAGGGCGTCGGAAGCGACATTGAGCCCAACGGTGGATTTGAAGGTCACCGCGCCGCGCAGCGGGTAGTGCACCGACGCGGCGAGCATCGCCGCGGCCGTCGCCTCCGAGGCACTGTTTTCAAAATACACGCCGAGTTCATCGAGGATGTCGTGGGCGTCGCCGAGCACATCCATCAGATGCGAAATCGGCGCGCCCTGATAGCCGCCCACGTAAGCAACTCCGGACTGCAACAGCGCTTTGGTGACCGCGAGGATGCCCTCGACATGCAGCGTCGTGCCAGCACCGTGGCGCAGCTGCGCGACCTCGTTGACGAAAGAACGCTCCGCCATCCCGCTACCCCTCCGCGTCGATCAGGGCCACGACCCGTGCGGGACTGCCCGATCCGCCGACGATCGGCAGCGGCAGCACTGCAAGCGCGATTCCGGTGGCGGGCAGGCGATCAAGGTTGCGTAGTTGGGTCAAACCGAGTTTTCCGGCGCCCAGCAGCCGGTGGTGGCACGGGAACGCCGGGTCGAGATTCGGCGCTTGGCCGGCGTCGGTACCGACGGTCTCCACGCCCAGGCCGACGATCGCGGTCTCCTCCGCCAGCCAGCGCGCGCACTCAGCGGAAATACCTGGGGTGTGGCCCGAATTGAGGAAGTCGGCGCTGTTGTCGGAGCGTTCGTCCCAGCCGGTGCGGTAGAGCAGCCAGCCGCCGTCCGGCAATGGACCGTTCACCCGCTGCCATTCCTGGATGTCGTTCCGCTCCAAGAGGAAATCTGGATTTTCGCGAACACGCGCGGTGGCGTCGAGAACAACCGCCGGGGCGATCAGCGAACTCAGCGGGACTTGGGAGACGTCGAGCCCATCGCGGCCGGTTACCCAGTGAATGGGTGCGTCGAGATGGGTGCCGGTGTGCTCGCCGGTGTGAATGTTGTTCCAGTACCAGGCTGGACCATCCGCGTCATAACGGCTGATCAGCTCGAGTTGGAACGGCAGTGTGTTCTTGAATGGCTCGGGCAGTGCCAGCACTGGCGTCTTATCGGTTAGCGGCGCAGTCAGATCCACAAGGTCGACGCGCCCACCGTTGATGGCGCCTAACAGTTCTGCGAGTACCGACATGTCAACTCCTTACGAGTGTGCTTGCAACAAGGTGGCCAGAACCGGCACCTAATCCGGCGCCGGGATGAGTGGATGCGCCGATGTGCCAGAGCCCCTTGACGTGGGTGCGATGCCGACCGGCTGACGGCAAGGGCCGCCACAAAAAGCTCTGGTCCAGTTCGGAGCTGCCGCCGTAGGGGTCGCCGGCCACGGCGTTGACGTTGTAGGAAGCGAGGTCGGATGGTGAAATAACATCCACCGCAAGGACGTCGATCTCGGCATGGGCCGCCACTCGCTCGATCGCGAGCTGGGCGTGCGATTGCGCGAGCTCGGTTGTCCAGCCGCCCGTGTCGCGTGGGGCGAACGGCACTTCCTGTAGTTGCAGCCACAGCGCACCGGCGCCGGCCGGAACGCGCGAGGGGTCAAGCAAAAATTGTTGCCCCACAACGACGGTGGGCCGCCGCGGCAGCAGGCCAGCCTCAGCTTCGGCGCAGGCAATCGCGGTGCTGGCCGAGCCGTCGGAAATGTGCACCAGGGGAACGTCGTTCAGCCGCGGGTCGTTCCATCGTGGCGGCGCGGACAGCGCGACGTGCACCTGCATTTCGCCGCGCCCGTATCGGTAGCGCATGGCTTCGCTGTGGAGTTCGGCAGGGCAGTCGGACAGCAATGAGCCGTACAGTGCCGTCGGAGTCACTGACGCCACAACGGCCCGCCGGCAGCGCAACCGCTGACCACCCGCTTCGACGGCCACCGCACGGCCGCGCTCGACAACGATCCGTTCAACCTCCGTGCCGGTGTGGACCTCAATCCCGAGCTCGTCGAACAGTCCGCGGAAGGCGTTGACGAGATTGCCCGCTCCCCCGGCGACGACCGGCAGACCGAAACCGTGCATGGTGGCCGCGAGGATCGGGATCATGAAGCCACCCGAGGCGTGATCTGGTGACAGCCCGGCATGCAGCAGCCACGGCGCCCACAAGTGATCTACCTCGGAACCAGCGAACTCCCGTGCACAGAATGCCCGCCCGGATGAGGCCAGGTCACGTAACCACTGCTCGCTGCCGCGACGGCCATTGAGCCGAAGCAAACGCACGAGCGAACGAGCCGTCACAAAGCTGCGGATCTCACTGCCCATCAGTGCGCCGATAACGCTAGCGCTACGGCCGAATCGTTCCAACGCGGCCAGGTATGCCTGTGCGTCTTCTCTTTTCGAGAATTGGGCGGCAGTGGTTTCCGGGTCTTGGTAGGCGATCGTGACCGCACCGCTGTCGGCGACACTCGCGGTGACTGCTGCGTCCGTGTTGCAGTAGCGCAAGCCGTGCCTGGCGAGATCCTCGCCGAGTGCCGCGTATGCAGGCCCGGACACGAACAGCGGATGCCAGGAGGAGTACGTGTCGTGGACATAGCCCGGCAGCGTCCGCTCACCGCTGGCGACAAAGCCACCTATCTGCGGATTGCGCTCCAGCAGAGCGACTTTCCAACCAGCCTTGGCCAGTTCGGCGGCCGCAACCATGCCGTTGATGCCGGAACCGACAACCACGGCGTCCGCTTCGGTGTGCACCGGCCCTCCTGACTAGATGGTGTGATCGACGACACTAAGCGGGCATTCCGCGCGAGACTATCCGCGTTACGCGCGCGGTATCCGATTACCGCCGCAGCGTCTGCGACGGCGACTCACCGAAACGCTCCCGATATTGCACCGAGAATCTGCCCGCGTGTAGGAACCCCCAGCGGATCGCTACATCGGTCACAGTGACCGATCGGGGGCCGGCGGCGGCGAGCTCGTCGTGCACTTTCTTCAGCCGAACCTCCCGCAGAAAGTTCATCGGTGTGGTGTCGAACGCCCGCCGGAACCCGTCCTGCAACGCACGGACGCTGATGTCTACGGCTTCGGCGATGTCCTCGACCGCCAGCGGTTCGGCCGCGTGGGCTTCGATCAAATCGGCGGCGCGGCGGATCACCCGCGGCACAGTCCGTTCCGCAGGGCCAGCGAACGCGCCACTGTAAGTGTTGGGTTGCGCCAGGAGCAACTGACTCATCAGCAGGCGCTGCATCTCTCTCATCGCGATCGGCTCGACGGGAATCGTGCCTCCGCTGTCGAATTCACGATAAAGCAGGTCCACCAAGCTCCGCCAGGACCGGATGCGCGGATCGGTAAGGTCCATGCCGAGTTCGAAACGCAGCCGCCGGCCCAAGGGTTGCCCGAGCGTTCGATGCAGATGTTGTTCGATCGATTCGCGATCGATCCGCACGATCAATTGCCTGTTGCCGCGGGCCCAGTCCATCTCGAAACGGTTGTCCGGCTCGAGCACCGACGCCACCTGCACGTTCGAAACTACTTCGGCCGTTCGGCTGCGTATCCGCGCGCTACCGGACAACGGGATTTGGATGAGGTAGCAGTCGGACAAATCGTCGGGCACGATGCGGACGTCGTGGCCGTAGTCCAAGTAGTACAGACCGACGCCGACAGCTCGGGCGGCGTGGAACCGGACGTCGATCGGCGCGGTGCCATCTGACGGCATCAGCTTGTGCGAACAGAACGCCGTGCCGACGATCGCACGCGCCTGATCGACGTCGTGCGAGTGCACTACCTCGAAATTCGCGAGCGGTAGAGCCACCGAACCTCCACTCCGGTCATATGTCGCTGCTGACATTGCCGTCACAGATACGCGATATTACTCCAACCGCGTTATCCGCACAATGCACGCGCAACGCGGATAGCAGCATCGAGCACGCCTTCATAGTGTCGTAGATCACAGGACACTGGCCGGAACAGGAGAGCGAGTACATGAAACCCCCAGGTCAACCGCTGAACGGGCGGACCGCCATCGTCACCGGTGGATCGACGAAGATCGGCCACGGAGTGGTCACCGAATTGTGTGCCGCCGGCGCGAACGTGGTGGTGGCCGACATCGATGAGATCGGCGCCAAGGAAATCGTCGACGCCCATCCCGGTCATGCCGCGTTCGTCCGCACCGACATCACCGACGACGCCGCGATCGCCGAATGCGTCACGGCCACACTCGACCGGTACGGCTCCATCGACATCTTGGTCAACCTCGCCTGCTCTTACGTCGACGACGGCCAGTCGTCCACGCGCGCTCAGTGGCACGCTGCACTCGACGTCAACCTCATCAGCGCGGCTCTCTTCGCCGAGGCGGTACGCCCACACCTGGCCGCCCGCGGCGGCGGTGCAATCGTCAACTTCGGTTCGATCTCCGCGAAGGCGGCCCAAACCGGCCGGTGGTTGTATCCGGCCAGCAAGGCAGCGACAGTGCAGTTGACGCGTTCGATGGCCATGGACTACGCCCCATATCGGATCCGGGTCAACTCGGTAAGCCCCGGCTGGACCTGGTCGAAAATCATGGACGAACTCACTGGATCCGACCGCGCCAAGACCGACGACGTCGCCAAAGACTTCCATTTGCTGGGCCGAGTCGGTGACCCGCAAGAAGTGGGCGCAGTTGTGTCCTTTTTGTGCAGCGACGCTTCCTCTTTCGTCACCGGCGCCGACTGGGCCGTCGACGGTGGCTACTCCGCTATGGGCCCCGAGCAAGCCGTTCCCGCCATCCCCAAACTCGCCGAATAAGGAGTTCTCATGCGTTCATTCGTGATCATCGGTGCCGGCCAGGCCGGTCTGCAACTCGGCATTGGACTGCTCGACGCCGGCCACCGCGTCACCGTCGTATCCAACCGCACCCCCGACCAGCTGCGCGCCGGGAAGGTGATGTCCAGCCAGTGCATGTTCGGCAACGCACTCGCACGCGAACGGGCACTCGGGCTGAATTTCTGGGACGACGAATGCCCGCCCGTGCAAGGCATCTCGTTCACTGTCCCGGGTCCCGACGGCGGCAAGGCCATTTCCTGGGCATCGCGCCTCGATGTTCCCGCCCAGTCGGTGGACCAGCGGGTCAAGATGCCGCGCTGGATGGCAGAGTTCGAACGGCGCGGCGGCACAATCGTTTACCAGGACGCGACCATCGACGACCTGGAAAGCTATGCAGCCCAATCGGACCTGGTCATCGTCGCGGCCGGTAAGGGCGAGATCGCGAAGATGTTCACCCGCGACGCCACCAGGTCGACCTACGACCGTCCGCAACGGGCACTCGCGCTGACCTACGTCACCGGCATGACTCCGCGCCCTGACTATTCCGCGGTGGCCTTCAACATGATTCCCGGCGTGGGCGAATATTTCGTGTTTCCCGCGCTCACCACCACCGGCCCGTGCGAAATCATGGTGTTGGAAGGCATTCCAGGCGGACCGATGGACTGCTGGGCCGACGTCACCACGCCCGAGCAACACCTCGCCAAGTCGAAGTGGATCCTGGAAACGTTCCTGCCGTGGGAGGCCGAACGGTGCCAGCACGTGGAACTCACCGACGACAACGGCATTCTGGCCGGCCGCTTCCCACCCACCGTCCGGCATCCCGTCGGCGTGCTGCCCTCGGGCGCGCAGGTGTTGGGCCTCGCCGATGTGGTGGTGCTCAACGACCCGATCACCGGGCAGGGTTCCAACAACGCCAGCAAGTGTGCGGCCTCCTACCTGGCCAGCATTCTCGACAACGGCGACCGTCCCTTCGATGCGGCGTTCATGCAGTCGGCCTTCGAACGGTATTGGGACTACGCCACATACGTTTCGCAGTGGACCAACGCGCTGCTCGCGCCGCCCCCGCCGCACGTGCTCGAACTGCTTGGCGCGGCGAACGGCGATCCGCGGATCGCCCGGAGGTTCGTCAACGGGTTCGACGATCCCCGCGACTTCTTCCACTGGTTCATGAGCCCCGATTCCGCCAACGAGTATCTCGCCGCGACCCGCGAAGCAGCGCTCGCCGCGGCCATGTGAGAGGAAAGACCATGCGCCGCATTGCCATTGTTGGAGCAGGGCAGTCGGGTGCGCTGCTGGCACGCGCCCTGCTGCGGCGACACTACGACGTCACGCTCGTCACCGACCGCACCGCCGATCAGGTGCGGTCGGGACCGGTGATGTCGAGCCAGTGCATGTTCGATTCTGCGCTGACCATAGAGCGCGAACTCGACGCCGACCAGTGGGCCAAAACCTGCCCGCGGATCGAGCGAGTCGCGGTCAGCGTCGGGTCACAGGTGAGCTTCGCCGCCGACCTCGAACACTACGCCCAGTCGGTGGACCAGCGCGTGAAGTGCGCCGCGTGGATCGACGAGTTCGCTGCAGCGGGTGGGAAACTCGTCATCCGGGCGGCGTCGATCGCCGATCTCGAGGAACTCGCCTACAGCCACGACCTCGTGATCGTGAGCACCGGCAAGGGCGATCTCGGTCGGCTGTTCGCGCCGGATCGGGAAAAGTCACCATTCGACCGGCCACAGCGCGCGCTGGCGCTCGCGTACGTGCGTGGCCTGGGACCGCATCCGGACGGTGCGGACCTGTCGCTGAACATCGCCCCGGGTGTCGGCGAGTATTTCGTGCTACCTGCGCTGACCACCAGCGGTCCGTGTCACGTCATGGTGTTCGAGGGCATTCCACACGGACCGATGGATCGCTGGGACGACGTGCGTAGCCCCGAGCAGCACCTGCAGCGCGCGAAAGAAATTCTGGCCGAACACTTTCCCCGCGAGTTCGCCCGCTGCGCCGACATCGAGCTGACCGACGACAAGGGCATTCTCCGCGGCCGGTTCACACCCACCGTCCGCCATCCCGTCGCCACCTTGCCCTCGGGTGCGCCCGTCCTCGGCATGGCCGATGCGGTAGTGCTCAACGACCCGGTCACCGGGCAAGGATCCAACAACGCGGTGCAGGCGGCCGGCGTCTACTTCGACGCGATCGTGGGCCGAGACAGTCAGCTCTTCGATCCGCGGTGGATGCAGCAGACGTTCGACAAGTTCTGGCGGGGCTGGGGCCAATGGTCGGTGTCCTGGACCAATACTTTGCTGCGCCCGATTCAGCCGCACGTGCTGTCGGTGTTCGAACACGCGCAGCAGATACCCGGCGTCGCCGCCGCGATCGTGGAGGCCTTCAACGACCCGCGCACCACGCACAACTGGTGGTACGACGCGACCGAAGCCACGCGGTTCCTCGCCGCCAAAGAGCAGGCCGCCAGCAGCCGGTTCGACAATCGCGATCTGCGCCGCGCGCTGGGCCAGTACGCGACCGGCGTCACCGTAGTCACCAGTCGCGCTCCGGATGGCCGCAAGATCGGAGTCACCGCCAACTCGTTCACATCGGTGTCGATGGACCCACCGTTGGTACTGTGGTGCCCGGCAAAAAAGGCCCCGAGCCTGCCGGACCTGATCAGCGCCACGCACTTTGCGGTCAACATCCTCGCCGCCGACCAGCACGATTTGTCGCGGCAGTTCTCCACCCCCGCCGAAGACAAGTTCGCCGGGGTCGCCACCAGCGAGGGCTGCGGAGGTGTGCCACTGATCGACAACGCCGTCGCCCGCTTCCAATGCCGCACAGTGCAGCGCGTCGACGCAGGAGACCACGTCATCTTCCTCGGTGAGGTCGAAAGTTATGACGCGCCCGGTGGGGAGCCGCTGGTGTTCCATTCCGGCGCATACCGACTCGCGTCCCGGCACCCCGAATTCCCTTAGGAACAACCCCAGAGGCAATTAGTCATGACATCCGCGCTGATACAACTAACAGCCGTTCACCGGCTCATTGCTCACCTCGTCGAGCGCATCGATGAACTGACTCAGGAACGCGACCGGCTCCTCGAGCAGGTCCACAGGCTTACCGTCGACCTTGACGACGCGTTGGATCGCGAGCAGTTCCATGCGCTCGAGGCATCCCAGGAACGACTATGCGTCGCAAGTGTGAATCACCTAATTCGCGTCAAGGGACGGTCGGGGCGACTGCCCGCCAGGCTGTGATGTAACGCGATGACGCACGAAGAAGCCGAGCTTGCGGTAGATCAGCAGTGTTTCCTCTTGCGCAGGCGGCGGATCTCGTTGGTGCAACGTCTGGTCGCGCGTCCGCGCAAGATAATTGAGGAAGATTGGACGCACGGCGCTCGTGGGGCGACCGGATTGGACGCTGGCGCTTCGGCGGCAAGGCTGGGTATGCGGGCGCGCAGTTCCGCCGGGGTCCGAATGCGGTCAGGGCGAAGGCGCCGTGTCCGCACCGGCTACTGTTGCTCGTTGTCTTGCGTGACGCGTAGTCATTTTTAAGGCGTGGCCAGTCGGATAGACGGCGGGATTACTATGCCTCATTTGGGTCGCTATTGCGCGTGCGTTGCGGGCAGAGCGGTCAAGATCAAGAAATATACTGTCTGACCTGCATAAATGATGGTGCGCGATACTGGGATTGAACCAGTGACCTCTTCCGTGTCAGGGAAGCGCTCTCCCGCTGAGCTAATCGCGCGAGGTGGAGACGGGAATCGAACCCGTGTGCACGGCTTTGCAGGCCGTTGCCTCACCACTCGGCCACTCCACCGCGAAAAAATCGAGGGTCGAACCCTGTCTCATTTCGAGCGGATGACGGGATTCGAACCCGCGACCCTCACCTTGGCAAGGTGATGCGCTACCAGCTGCGCTACATCCGCAATTCGTTGCCCTCGGCGGCTTGCCGCCGTGGTGCCTGTGAACATTAGCCGACGAACATCAGTTGTCACAAATCCGCAGGTTGTGGCCGTCCACGTAGCCGATTGGGGCAGTTGGGGATACACGTGTTAATGTTCTCCAGCGTTCGGTTCGCACAGTCAGGTCCCGTGGCTCAGTGGAAGAGCGTCCGCTTCACACGCGGAAGGTCGCTGGTTCGATCCCAGCCGGGACCACAGTCTATTGACCCTGGCCAGCATCTATTTTGGCTGGTCTTTTGGAACTGATTCCGGGCACCTGCGATGAAATATCCGCCGTTATCCGCCGTAGGCGCGGATGATCGGGAAGGCGGCGGCGAAGAGCCGGCTGAGCATGGTCCTAAATTGGACACCGATCGCGTTGTTGCGTCGCTGGCCTGCGGTTTTGTGTGGCGTCAGGTCGGAATTCTGACACTGCATCCGGGTTCGTAGGGTGCTGCGACGGCCTGTCGCGGACTGTGAAGCTGAAGACTGCCTCGGTCGCGGTGCAGATCGCGTGGTCGACAAGGCGAGGTTCGTGCCGGATCGACCCCTTGGGTTCTGGTCATGACGAGGCGGCGGTGGAAGCGCTGAAGGCGGCAACTTGCCAGCGTCTGACCGCGCGGGCCGACGAACCCTTACAGAGTTCTAGGGCAACACCAGCAGCACTCAGCTAACGACGACGTGGTCGCCGTGTGCCGCTCCGATTCGGCTGCGCAATTCGCTGTTCCGCGACGTCTCTGCGTAGCTGCGCGAGTTCGGCTCGAACGTCGGTCGACGCCCCGCTCCGCCACCGCGTGCCGCATCCGCTGGAGCAAGCGCGGCCTCGGCCAATCGAATTCGGTCACTGCCATACGCGTCTGATCCGCAAGGGCCGCTGTGTGCCGCGACTCGAGTTCTGCCATCCGAGCGATTGAGTCGCTGCATTCCCGATCGAGATCGGCTTTAGCCCTTTCAGATTCAGCACACGCAGCTTCCGCGACGAGTTTTGACGTTCGCCGCTTGTTCTGCCGCTGCTTGCCTGCGCGCCGGCGATGTCAGCTGACGCCGCGTATCGAATTTCGGCAACGAGCCACGGAGTGACAGCTTCGATGTCGGCGACTCGATCAGACAATAATCGCGAGCGCGGATTGCGGAGTCGCGTTCGATCTCGATCCGCGACCGGTCGACGCGCGCAAGTGCGGCGTCCGCCTTCGCGTCCGCGGCAGCGGCAGCGGTGGCCGGTCAAGCCCCTAGAAGTGGTGTAACTGAATTGTGATCCTTCGTTGGTGATCAGGCGGGTAGTTGCATCAGTGCATCAGTGGTCACCTCCGTCTGCGAGCTGGTGTCGGTGTCGGTGGTCAGGGTGAGTCGGCAGCGGCCCAGGACTTCGAGTCCGAGGTATCGGCGTCCTTCGGCCCATTCGTCGGTCTGCTCGGCAAGGACGGCGCCGATGAGGCGGACGATGGCATCTCGGTTGGGGAAGATGCCCACGACGTCGGTGCGGCGGCGGATCTCTCGGTTGAGCCGCTCGGTGGGG
>NZ_VLIY01000002.1 GCF_007489285.1 Skermania sp. ID1734 | reverse complement strand
CTGTCGCACAACGGTTTACACGGATCGATGGGACGTGTCGGTGCGTGCGGCGACAACGCCGCCATGGAATCGTTTTTCGCCCTTCTGCAACGCAACGTGCTCGACCGGCAGCGCTGGTCAACTCGAGCCGAACTTCGCCTGGCGATCGTGTCCTGGATCGAGCGGACCTACCACCGACGCCGTAGGCAACGCGCGCTGGGCAGGCTCACCCCGATAGAGTTCGAACTGCTCCACACAGCAGTCGCAACCGCGGCCTGAAATTCACACCCCGCGAGCCAACTGAACTCGGGGCAGTCCCGTATGCACGTCGTGCCCAGCTACGAAGGGCTTCAAGAGTGCGAAGAGTTCATTGGCCGCGTGCGAGTGGCGGAGCGTCGGAGTCCCTCAGCGCCACCGGCTTTAGTAACCGCGCCATCCTGAAGTGGCGTGACCGTCGTTTTGGCCGCCGGCGACGCGGTCGCGAGCGGTGCCGATCACAGCTGCAAACCCAGCAATCGCCAGCGGCAGCAACGCTGTTATGAGGTGCCAGTACATGTGAGTCCTTGATGTCCTTTGCGTACTCCATGTCGAGGACATAGTGACCACAATGCTGAGGCGCGCGGACGGCTGCCGCTATACACCCGAGGGTTCGAAAAACATCCCCGCGGGGCGCGGCCCTCCGATGTGGTGAAAAGCGATCACGTGCGAATTATCGGGTGTTAGACCGATGCGGACCTGCACGGTGACACGGTAGAAATCCTTCCATGAACCCAACTTTCGAGCATGATCTGCACGCGAGTCGACACCCCTTCCGGCTGGCGTCGACAAAGAAGACCGCCGCATTCGCCGCGCCCGCCGTCGTATCGGCATTGCTCCTCGCGAGCTGCAGCGCCACGATAAAACCCGAGGGAGCGGCGAAGTCGGTTGTCGACGTCGTGTCACGGCAGACCGGCTTTCACCCGAGCGACGTGGAATGCCCCTCCGGCGTGAAGGCGAAGGTCGGCACGGAATTCGACTGTCACTTCACCGGACCCGACGGCCCATACACCGCACACATGCGGATCACCAAGATCGACGGTGATGACGTTCAGTTCGATGTCGAGTCTCGGCGCAGTTGAGCCGACCCGCTGATGCTGGAGTATTCGAGCTGTCGCCGGACAGATCGACCGGCAAACGACCGAATAGCGCCGCTAACCAACCGTGCCATCAGTTGTAACGCATAGCATCTGACGCGGACGGGTCGTCTCACACGCCGCCCCAGCCGCCGCCGTCAACCAGCCGAGAAGAGGAACGCGGTATCTCCGACCCGATCGTCTACTACCAGTACCGCGCCGATCGTGCGCCGCGCACGTCGCGCGGCCGCGACGAGCAGGTCTCCGAATCCGAAAAGGCGTTTGCGGGAAAGATTTTCGGTCATACGTAACCGCTACATTCAATTCACCGGCCCCACGAAAACAGGAAACCAGCGACCGGGAGTGCCGACCCCGAGCTCTGGCAGATCGAGAAACGCGGTCGGCCAGAAGCGCGGCCGCGGCCCAAGGGGCTGGCGGCCGGGACCTGGATGTGGCTGCGCGGTGAGACGGCTTGCTTGCCCTCGCTCATGCTGCGATGAATCCTGGCGAGTCGATCGGCTGGGTCGTTGCCGTGCTCGGTGTCGTCTCTCGTGCGCCGCCTGACCGGCACCGGTGCAACGAGCCCGCGTGCGGGCAGTGCGTTGTGGTCGCTGAAGTGGTGCGCAGTGCAACCGGCCACATCGCCAAGACGATGTCGTTGAGCGCATCCTCTCGAAAAGCCGATTCCGACAACGATTCCGGTCGACAGACATAGGGGGACCGAGACTCCTCGACTCACCCAGGCCCGCACTAGGTCCACATGTCGCAGCTAGGACACGGCGGTGCCGGTTATTGCGGAGAGCTGTTTAACCGTGACTCGGGCGGTGACCGGCGCCGTGTCCGCGTCGCTGACGTCGGTCAGCGTGGTGGTCGCCCCCGCGCAGGCGGTGGCGACGTCGTCTACGTGCCCGCCGATATTCGGATTCCGCGTCCACCCATGCGCCCCGAATCCGGAAGAGCTTGGCGCGCTCGAGATGTACCTGCGCAAGCGCGGCGGTCTCACCCATCGCCTGACGGCGTTGTTCGGCCGAACTCAATTCGTTCAGCGCATCATCGAAGTGGCCGTGAAAACGCAGCAACTGGGCGCGGTGAATCGCACGCTGCCCGGTGAACGCGAGCAGGCCAGGCTGATCGTCGCACCATCCGGTCAGCGCCTTCGTCCACTGTTCGACCCCGGCCCAGGTCCGCAATCGACTGACAGGCCTCGATGAGCGCGCAGAACACATGTCCTGCGACGATGGGCGAAACCCCTCGTCGATGAGTGTCAGCATTGCTTCGTCGAGAATCGCCAGGCCTTCGGCGACCCGACCGGAGACGATCGCCAACCGTCCCTGTGCGGTCAGACCCATCGCGATCAGGTCGGGGTCACCGAAACCTTTCCCGACGGCATAGATGATCGGTGCCTTTTCATCATGCGCTGCGTGTTGCGATACCGGGATAGTCGAGCACAAGCCCGGCCGCGTCCATGACGACAACGCAACCGAAGCCGAAACTAGCTGCCGTGTAGTGATATCGGTATGACCCGGCCTCGGCGGGTAAGCGCCGATAGGTCTGGTCGAGGTGCTCGACGTCAAGCGTTGCCGCCCGCACATACACCGCGGGCGTATCCACAAGGATGCCGAGATCGGGGTACAGCCGGTGGAGAGGCAGGGTGTTGGTCATGGCAGACGATTCGAGATCAATGTCGAGGCAGCAATCCATTTCGGCGCTGTGGCGGCCGTTGACGCGCCAGCGGCCGTGCCCGTCAGCATCGATCACCGTGCGGCGCGACCCATAATCCGACAGGCTGGTCACTTCAACGCGCCGCGTCACCCACTGATTGTCGACATCAATGGCGTAGCGGACGTGCCACAACCCTCCGCCCTCGACGGCACTGGTGGCGCCGCGGATCGAAACCCCTTGGGCTGTGGGGTGAAACCAGGCGACTTCGAAACCGTCCCCACCGTGGTGGTGGCGCCACGCCGCCGAGGTCGGTAGGTCGTCGAACCGCGTCGGCGACGATTGCCGGCCGGGTGAGGTCACGGTGACTCCTTGTCCGAGTTGTGCGCGTCTTCAGCGCTGGCCGGGTGGTTGCAGCACCGGCTTGAGGTCGAGAATCGGTGTGCCATCGATCGCTTCGACGCCAGAAACTCGGAGGCATGTCCCGTCGACGGCCATAACCTGGGCGGTGTGCAACCCGATCGGATTGGGCCGGTGCGGGGATCTGGTCGCAAAGACGCCCAACTGTGCGCGCGTGGGGTCACCGCGGGGATGCACCGCCCGCAAGCTGCGGTCGCCGCGGTGCAACCAGGTCACCACCACAACGCTGTCACCGATGCCGATGCCATACAGTGCCGCAGCCATGTCCTGATCGAGGACCAGCCGACACTCCGGCGCTCCTTCGTCGCCCTGACACGGCGCCGCGGCCGGATCGGTCAGGGGCGATTCGACGATCCCGATGGGGCGCAAGGTAATCGGTGCTGGCGTCATCGGTTACCTCCACTCGATTGTGTTGTCACATCATCGTCGTGATCTGAAAGCCGGTGAGGCGGTTCGGGTCGAAAATCATCTCGATCGCGGTGATCAGGTAGCGCCAGTGTGCATGCGCCGCCTGGCGCGGCTGGCCAATTGTTCGACGCAGCAGGGGAGCGGTCGAGTGCCGCGCCGATGCCGTCGAAAGCCACCGCGAACAGATCGTGCATCGAATGCGACGCGCTCGGCTGGGTTGAGTGTGTCGAGCGCGACCAACAACACCAGTCCGACCGAATGGGGCAGGATCGATTCCTGCTCCGGATCGCGCGCGCCTTCGTTGATGTAGCGATGCTTCGTATAGAGAAGACTTTTCGGACGCGGTTAGCATGCGACCCGATACGGCAACAGCCTTCAGGTGCTTGTGCGGCTGCTCGAACCTCCCCGTCACCTTGTTGATGTCGTTCAGCGCGCTTCCTTCCGCGGAGGTCCGTCATAAGGGTGGCGAACCGGCTCGGGCAGAGGTGACACGAAGAGAAACCCATAAGCGCCCGCATCCGAACCGTCATCTTTCCGGTCAGCGACCTCGACCAGGCCAAGGCGGTGTTCGCCGCTGTCCTCGGCGCCGCACCCGTATTGGATCAGCCCTTTTACGTGCAGTTCCGCGCCGATGGTCAAGATATTTCAGAAAGAGCGGCGCAGCGCTGGCTGATGAACTGGGCGACATCGCTGAGGTCCTGAACCGCACCGACAGGGCGGAGCTGGAAGCGCTGCGGCTGGAACTGATCCACGACGCGACCTCGAAAATCGCCGAGGCGGCGATCCGGCCATCCGGTAGGTTTAGCAAGCGTGTCCGAGGGGGGACTTGAACCCCCACGCCCGTTAATAGGGCACTAGCACCTCAAGCTAGCGCGTCTGCCATTCCGCCACTCGGACATGGTTGCTGTGCAGGCAACCACTGCGCGCGTGCGCTGCGCGCTGAGCAAGGTTATCCGATTTGCCTCCGCCGCCAAAATCCGGCCCGGTTGGTCGCCGCGGACCTCGCGCCCGCCGCCAAGAACCCGCCCGGCATGAACCGCTCCAAGAGCGAAATCTGTGGCGGACGACGCGCCTAGGCCACGTTTCACCTCAGTAACTAGAGCACCGTGCGGCAAGGAGCACCACCGAAACGCCGCCAGAACCCGCGTTTGCGCGGACTACCCGTAATCGCAACCGTGCGGTGGTAGGAAAGTGGAGTGCCCAACCAACCACACCGCAGCGACGGAACCGAATCTCCGGCTGAAGCGGAGGTTGTGGACCTGGTTAGCAGCCTGATCAGATTCGATACGTCCAACACTGGTGAACTCGAAACCACCACGGGCGAGCGGGAATGCGCGGAATGGGTGGCCCAGCAACTCGCGGAAGTCGGCTACGAAACCGAGTACGTCGAGTCCGGCGCTCCTGGTCGCGGCAATGTTTTCGCCCGCCTGAAGGGCCGCGACAGCCGCGCGTTGTTGATCCACGGCCACCTCGACGTTGTTCCGGCCGAGCCAGCGGATTGGAGCGTGCATCCGTTCGCGGGTGCGGTCGAGGACGGCTACGTATGGGGGCGCGGTGCCATCGACATGAAGGACATGGTCGGCATGACGCTGGCGTTGGCCCGCCAGTTCAAGCGCAACGGCACCGTGCCTCCGCGCGACCTGGTGTTCGCGTTTCTCGCCGACGAGGAGGCCGGCGGCAAGTACGGCTCGCACTGGCTGGTCGAACACCGTCCCGACCTGTTCGACGGCGTCACCGAGGCAGTGGGGGAGGTCGGTGGCTTCTCGCTCACCGTGCCGACGCGCGATGGCGGCGAGCGGCGCCTCTACCTCGTCGAGACGGCCGAAAAGGGCATCGCCTGGATGCGACTGACAGTGAAGGCGCGCGCCGGTCACGGCTCGTTCCTGCATCCCGACAACGCGGTGACCATGCTGTCGGAGGCGGTCGCCCGGCTGGGACGGCACACGTTTCCACTTGTACCCACCGACGCAGTCGTCGACTTCCTCGCCGCAGTTTCCGAGGAAACCGGCCTCGAATTCGACACGGCCTCACCTGATTTCGACGGAATGCTGGCCAAACTCGGCGGAATTTCCCGAATTATCGGCGCCACGCTGCGCGACACCGCCAACCCCACGATGCTGCGCGCGGGTTACAAGGCCAACGTGATTCCACAATCGGCCGAAGCAGTCGTCGATTGCCGCGTGGTGCCGGGCCGGCAGGCCGAATTCGAGCGCGAAGTGGACGAGTTGATCGGCCCGGACGTCGAGCGCGAGTGGATCACCAAACTGGAACCGTATGAAACGACGTTCGACGGCCACCTCGTCGATGCGATGAACGACGCGCTGCTCGCACATGATCCGCACGCGCGCACGGTCCCGTACCTCCTATCCGGAGGAACCGATGCAAAAGCGTTCGCCAAGTTGGGAATTCGCTGCTTCGGGTTCTCGCCGCTGCAACTGCCGGCCAATCTCGATTTTGCGGCTCTGTTCCACGGCGTGGACGAGCGGGTGCCGGTCGATGCTTTGAAATTCGGCACTCGGGTACTCGAACACTTTCTGCTCCACAGCTGAATAGGAAAGGAATCGCCAATGCCCTACAACCCGTACGACGCGCTTCCGCAACTACCGACGTTCGAGGTGACGTCGGCCGACATCACCGACGGTCAGCCGCTGAAGAAGGAACAAGTCAGCGGGATGATGGGGGCCGGCGGCCACGACATCTCACCGCAACTCTCGTGGTCCGGATTTCCGTCCGAGACAAAGAGTTTCGCGGTGACCGTCTACGATCCCGATGCGCCCACCGGCTCGGGGTTTTGGCATTGGGCGGTCATCGATATTCCGGCGAGCACCACAAGCCTCGAGTCGGGGGCAGGAGATGCCGAGGGCACCGGGTTGCCGCACCCGGCCAAGCAGCTCGAAAACGATGCTCGGGTACGGCAGTTCGTAGGCGCGGCCCCGCCGCCCGGGCACGGCCCGCACCGCTACTTCGTCGCCGTGCACGCCGTCGATACCGAATCACTCGGGCTGCCACCCGACGCGACCCCCGCCTACCTCGGCTTCAATCTCTTCTCGCACGCAATCGCGCGGGCATACATCGTCGGCACTTACGAGCAGTAGCGATTTAGCGAACGTCGACCACCGGGTCCGCCGCCCGTGGGGCGTAGAGCGAACCGATCGTATCCGCGTACTTCTCGGCGATCGGCTTGCGCTTGAGCTTCATGGTCGGCGTCAACTCGACGCCTCCCGGCTCCCACGCACTGTCGGTGATCACGAACCGCTTGATCTGCTCCACTCGCGAAAGCTTCGAGTTCCCTTTTCGAATGGCCGCAGCGACCTCCTCACGGACCTCCGGACGGGAAGCCAGCGCGGCGATGTCCGCGTCAGGAAGACCGAGCGATTTGGCGCGAGCGGTCGCGGCATCGGCGTCGAGGGCGATCAGGGCGGCGACGTAAGGGCGGTTGTCGCCGATCGCGACTGCTTGACCGATCAGTGACGACGCCGCCTTCATCGCGTTCTCGATGTTGGTGGGGGACATGTTCTTTCCGGCCTCGTTGATGATCAACTCTTTCTTGCGGTCGATGATCCGCAGGTTGCCCTCGTCATCGATGGTGCCGATATCGCCGGTGGCCAGCCACCCCTCCGCGTCGAGCGCCTCGGCCGTCTTCTCGGGCGCGTTCCGATAGCCGCGCATCACTGCGGCACCGCGGATGAAGATCTCGCCGTCGGCGCCGAGTTTCAACTCCAGACCCGGCAGAGCCTTACCGACCGTGCCGATCTTCGCATTATCCCGATCCGTGAGCGTCGTTCCGCCGCAGGACTCCGACATGCCCCACACTTCCTGCACCGGAATACCAATGGCCAGGAAGAACTCGAGCACCTCGGCCGGGATCGCCGAGGCTCCGGAGATCGCCAGCTTCACCTGGTCCAGGCCGAGCGCGTGACGGACCTTCGACAGCACCAGTGCATCGGCGATCTTGTGCTGAATCGTCAGGGCCAGCCCTTGCGGGCGGCCATCAACCGCGCGGCGCGCGGCCCGCTTACCGACGCCGAGCGCCCAGTCGGCCAGAGCCTTCTTGACCGGGCTGGATTCTTCGGCGAGTTTCGCCTCGATCCCGGTTCGGACCTTCTGCCAGACCCGCGGCACACCGAAAAAGATGGTCGGACGCGTATCGGGCAATGCCGAGGCGATTTCACGTGGATCGATCACGCAGGTGATCTGAATCCCGCGGACCAGATTCGCCGCATGCGCCGACACCCGATCCGCCACGTGCGCGGCGGGCAGGTACGACGCGATCCGGTCGTCGAATCCGACGTCGAGATACTCGGCCAGCGCGACCAATTCAGCGATGAGATTGCGGTGGGTCAACTCGACGCCCTTGGGCGGTCCGGTCGTTCCCGAGGTGTAGATCAGGGTGGCCAGATCGGCCGGTTCGACGGCCCGCCAGCTGGCCTCGAAGTCGAAGTCGGGCGCAGGATCGGCCTCGACATCCGCGAGCGTCAACGCGCCATCGGATCGACCGTCGATGACAATGACGTGTTCCACTTCGCTTGTGGCCGCTTGTATTTGAGGTAGGAACAGCTGCTCGGTGACGACGACTCGATTGCCGGCATTCCCGAACACGTAGCTGATCTGCTCAGGCGAACTGGTGTTGTAGATGGAGAATGGCGTCGCGCCCAGGTGCAGCACGGCCGTGTCGACGAGATGAAACTCCGGTCGGTTGCGCAGCATGATGCCAACCGTGTCGCCGCGTCCGACGCCCAATCTGGCGAGCCCCGCCGCGATCGCGCGAACTCGGTTGGCGTATTCGCCCCAGGTAACCGTCTCGACATCCCCCGGAGTCCGCAGGGCCACGGCGTCCGGCCGCAAGCGCGCCGTCTCCTGAAATGCCTCGACGAGGGTGCGGACCGGTGTCCCGGACATGTGCGGAAAGGCGATATCGACGTCTGTCATGGCCGGCTCCTCGGATGACGCAGCTGGATACCCGTTCGAGTATGGGTGGTTTGTCCGAATCTAGCCAGGTGTTCAGGCGTGCGCGCCCGCACCGACCGCATCCGCGATCGAGGCGAACCCGCCCTCACGCAGTTTGCGCGCGATGCCGCGGTGCAGGTTGCGCACCCAGAACGGACCGCCGTAGATGAAACCGGTATAGCCCTGTAGCAACGACGCGCCGGCCAAGATCCGCTCCCACGCCTGATCGACGGTTTCGATACCGCCGACGGAAATCAGCACGATCCGACCGCCGACCCGCTCGTGCAGGCGCCGCAAAATTTCCAGCGAGCGCGCAGCCAACGGGTGCCCCGACAGTCCGCCCGCACCGATCTCGGTGACGAGTTCGGCCGGCGTGCGCAGTCCGTCGCGCAAGACAGTGGTGTTGGTCGCGACGATGCCGGCCAGACAGAGCTCGACAGCCAGATCCGCAACAGCATCGATGTCGTCATCGGAGAGGTCCGGCGCGATTTTCACCAAGACGGGAACACTGACGACCTCGAGGATTGCGGTCAGCAGCGGCCGCAAGGCCTCGACGCTCTGCAGGTCTCGCAGCCCGGGGGTGTTGGGCGAGCTGACGTTGACCACCAGGAAGTCGGCGAGTGGACCCAACAGACGGGCACTGGCCACGTAGTCCGCCGCGGCCTCGGCGGCGGGCACGATCTTGGTCTTGCCGATGTTGGCGCCGATCGGAATCTCACCGCGCCGTTGCCAGAGATGCGTTGCCGCGTTGCCGGCGCCGTAGTTGTTGAAACCCATCCGGTTGACGAGCGCCCGATCGGCGGTGAGCCGAAATAGTCGCGGCGCGGGATTACCGGGTTGCGGCCGCGCCGTCACCGTGCCGACTTCGGCGAAGCCGAACCCCAGCGGTGCCCAGACATCGACGCCGCGGGCGTCCTTGTCGAAACCGGCGGCCAACCCGACCGGCGCTGGAAAATCGACGCCGAACACCGTGTTTCGCAGTACCGGATCATCGACCACCAACGCCTTCGCCAGCAGGAACCGCAACGGTGGGATCCGCGTTGCCAGGCGCATGACCCCAAAAGCAATGCGGTGGATGCGCTCCGGTGGCACCAGGAACATGAGCTTGAGTAGCAGCGCGTACACGTGGCTCCTCAGATACCGGGCGACGGTGTCGCCGGCCCCGACCAATGTTCGGAACCGTCCTCGCCTCGAAGTTTGCGGCGTTTGAGCAGCACCCGACGGCTCCCATCGTTGTACAGGCGAACTCTGGACAGTTCCCACCCACCGAACTCGGCCTGAATCGCCAGGCGCATGGACGCGCTGACCCTCGTCACGTCCGGCGGCAGTCGCAGCGGCACGTAGTCGAACTCGTCGGAGGCGTCATCGGCCGACAACGCCTCCCACTCCGGGGGTAATTTCGTGCGCCGAATCGACATCAGCGGCCTTCCTGTAAAGCGATCCGTTGCAAGCCCCCGCCCGTCGCCGAACCGACCAGGACATCACCGTTGCCCGGATCGACAGCCACCGAATTGGGCTGCTGCACAGTCGGATAGCGAGCCACCTCGCGTGGCATGCCGCTGGCGAGGTCATACCCGACCACCTCGTTCGACGCGCTGAGCGTTAGCCAGACGAGGTTGTGGTGGTCGTCGTAGGTCACCGCATACGGCGCACCCGGTACGGGGAAGCGCTGCCGCAAAATAAGGGGTCCAGCGGTGTAGACCAGCAGTTCGTTCCCGGCGGTATCGGTGACGAGGATCCGGCCGTAATGATCGGTCGCGAGATTGGTCGCACCGTCGCCGGCCCGCAGTGACAGTCCGAGCTTTCCAGCGTCGAGGTCGTACTCGGTCAACGACGTCTGCCGCCGATCCAGCGCACTCAGATGGGACCCGGTCACGGCGAGCGCATCCACGGAGGCGAGCCCCGAGATTCGCTGCGGCGAGCTGCCATCCGTCGAGTAGACGTAAAGCTCGCCCTGATCTGTTCCTACGGCCAGACGATCACCCGGTAAGACGGCGGCGGCCGTGGCGTCTCCCGAGACATCCACCACCTTCGTCGTCGCATGCGCCAGATCGACACGTACCACGCTGCGGCCGACGGTGACCAAAGCTTCGCCGGGGTTGCCCGGGCTCAACGACGTCGCGACGCCGGGCAGATGGATCACCCTCGGCGTCGTTCCCGGGGAGCGCAGGTTCAACAACTCGAGCTCTGTGCCGTCGCCAAGCACGGCAACGGCCGCCGCAGCGGCCGAATCGGTGATCAAAGCGCGGATCGGTGCGCTAGCCACGACCTGGCCGGCAGGTGCGGTGGTGACCGCTGGCGACTTGGCTGGAGTGGCGGGCTGGATTGTCTGGATGCCTGCCCCGCTAGACCCCGACGAGCAGCCGGTAAGCGTGACCAACGCACATGCCGCTGCCGCCAGCACGGCGCGTCGACGCACGCTTGCTCCCACGCTAATGCCTCCTCGAAAGCCAGTCACCGGATCGACGGCCCGTACACAATTAAATCCGATCACATGTCACCGACAGGTTCAGCCACTCGCTCACGGGTACCACCACCGGTGCGCGGCACACCGGGTTACGGTGTCATGGTCTTGGCGAGTCTGCTCGCCATCGATCGCCCGAAGAGTCAAGGAGTGCACGGAATGGATGGCGAAAGCGAGCCAGAGACAAGCACTTCCGCTATCGCCGAGGCTGGCGGCGAGTTCGCAGTGGAGGGGGTCTCCGTCGGCGCCTACGCGAATGGTTTCGGACGCACCGCGGACGGCTTGCCGTTCGCCTTCCGCATTGTCAACCGCGCTTTACGCGTCGAGATCTATCGGGACGGAATCGACTCCGACGTGCCGGAACCGGCGGATCTGGTGGCCGTAGCGCACGCCCCGATCACCGACGTGGATCTCACAGACGAACGCAGTATCGTCGCTATGGTGCGAGACGCGGTCGATGCCGCCGAACCGGTGAATACGACCTCCGGCTACGCAACGGTCCGGGCCATGCTCAACCGCCTCGGTTCGGTGCTGTAGTCGACCGAGGGGGTCATCGACCACAACAGCGTTAAGGAGAACTGTGCAACGACGGCGCGTCCTCATGGCCGGGTGCTGCGTGTCGGCGGCCCTGTGGGCAGGCGCGTGCAGTTCGACGACTCAGCAGGTTCTACCCTCCACGACGGCCGAACCGACCGCCCAATCAGCGGCGCAAGCGGTCGCGCCGGCACAGATCCCGCCCATTCCCACCGCGGCCCAGCTCGATGCCACGCTGAAGTCCGCATTGAACCCGGGCCTGCCCGACGACGCGCGGGTGGCGCTGATCCAGGACGGCGAGGCGTTCCGGTCGAGCATTCCGGACCTCTACAAGGCCATGCACGACAACCCGAACGCAAAATATTGGGTGGTAGACCCGGTTTTCGACAATCACGACGGAACGATCACCGCCACCTTCAAACTGGACAAGGATGGCACTGGCACGGCAATCCGGACCGCGACCGTGCATTTCATCGCCATCGATGGAAAGTGGAAGATTGCGCGAACCGACCTCTGTGGCATCTTGCGATCAGCGAACTACCGCACCGCCGCCTGCGGCTGATCGTTCGCCGGCACCCGGTTCGCGGGCGTTCCTGGCCTTCGGGCGAGGGGTCTATCGGTTCCGGTATGTCGTGCTGGTCGGTTTTGTGCTCTTCACTGCGTTGTGCGGCCTCTATGGCCGCGATTTGCCGGGCCGACTCAGCCAAGAGGGCTGGTTCGACGAGAGTAGCCAGTCGGTGCGCGGATCGATCATCGCCGACAACACTTTCGGGCGCGACACCGACAGCGACGTCATTGCGCTCTACACGGCCCCGCCCGGACACACGGTCGACGACCCGGCAATCCGCGAGGCGGCCATCACGACGTTCGACCGGCTCCGGCGCGAACAGGCCGACCACATTCTCAAGATTGACAGTTACTGGGACAGCCCGTTCGCGTCGAGTTTTGCTGACGTTTCCAAGCGACACGCGTTTGCCAGCATCGGCCTGCGCGGCGCGGGCACACAAACCCTCGCCGACTATCAGGCAATCCAGGACAAGCTCAATATCCCCGGTATGACAGTGCAATTGGCAGGTCTGCAGCCAATTGTGAACGCGCTCAACCAAGGCATGCAGCGCGATATCCGGCGCGCGGAGATCATTGCACTCCCGCTGGTGGCGGTGCTGTTGTTCTTCGTTTTCGGCGGGGTGGTGGCCGCGCTGTTGCCGGTGGTGATCGGCGGCCTGACGATCCTGGGTTCGCAGGGCATCGTCCGGTTCCTCACCACGTTGATCGACGTCAATGCCTTTGCCAGCGCCGTGATCACGCTGATCAGCCTCGGTCTGGCGGTCGACTACGGGCTGTTCGCGGTCACCCGATTCCGCGAGGAACTCGCGTCTGGCCGCACCCCGGAAGAAGCGGTCGCGCGGACGGTCGCGACTGCCGGGCGCACGATCGTGTTCTCGGCGCTGATCATCGTTGTTTCGTTGGGCGCCTTGCTGATCTATCCGTACGGCGTGCTGCGATCGGTGCCCTACGGCGCCATCAGTTCCGTCGCTCTTGCCGCCCTGCTCTCGGTAACGGTGTTGCCGGCGCTGTTGGGCATCCTCGGGACCCGCGTCGATGCGTTCGCCTGGCGGCGACGCATCGCCACCAAGACGGTCGCCCAGATCGACGCCGGGCTGTTTTCCCGAACTGCACGCTGGGCCATGCGCCATCCGGTGCTGCTTGCGACACCGATCATCGTCGTCCTGTTGCTGCTCATCATTCCGTTCCGCAACATCGAATTCGGCGGACTCAGTGCCAACTACCTGGCGCCGGGTAATCCCGCCCGCGAGGCTCAGCACAGCTTCGACAGACTGTTTCCGCAGTACCGCACCGAGCCGCTGCGATTGGTAGTCGTTGGCGCCAGCAACGACCAACTCGGCACCATTCGAACGGAAGCGAGCGCCGTGCCGGGGCTCACCGGTCCGTTCGACCCGGCGTCGGAAACCAAAAACGGCGTGAATGTTCTGGAAGCGGGACTGCAAAACCCCGACTACGCGGACGCGGTGATTTCGGCGCTGCGGTCAATTCCGGAACCGCCGGGAGTGCAGATCATGGTGGCCGGCGTGCCCGCGCTCGAGCGTGACTCGATTCACGGACTGATCGACCGGCTTCCGCTGCTGTTGGCGATCCTCGTTGCTACGACGACGCTGCTGATCTTCGCCGCGTTCGGTTCGCTGGTGTTGGCAGCCAAGGCCATCGTGATGAGCGGTCTGAGCCTGGCTGCCACGCTGGGCGTGCTCACCTGGATGTTCGTCGAGGGTCACGGTGGGGGACTGCTGAACTACACGCCGGGACCGCTGATGTTCGCGGCCCTGGTCCTGATCGTCGTTGTCGTCTTCGGGCTTTCCACCGACTACGAGATTTTTCTGCTGTCGCGGATGGTCGAGGCGCACGACGGCGGCGCGGACACGCCGGAGTCGATCCGCTACGGCATCGCCCACACGGGCGGGGTCATCACCGCCGCGGCGTCGATACTGATCGTCGTCTGCGGCGCTTTCGGATTCTCGGACCTCGTGCTGATGAAGTACATCGCGTTCGGCATGATCGGCGCGCTTGTGTTGGATGCCACCGTGATTCGATTGCTGCTCGTACCCGCGATCATGCGTCTGCTGGGGGAGGCGTGCTGGTGGCCGGGGAAGCGTAGGTTCAGGCGCTGACGTCGTCGAGGGCAGCCGAGATCGCCCTGGGCAACTCCAATTCTTCGGCGGCGAGCACCCCCGTCAGCTGGGCCAGGTCACGAGCGCCGACGATCGCGCTCGACACCCCGGGCCGATCGCGCACCCAGGCCAGCGCCACCGCCAAGGGCGAGGTGCCCAGCCCGTCGGCCGCAGTCACGACCGCGTCGACCACCCGGGTGCCCCGGTCGGTGAGGTGCACGTGCACATCCCCGGCGCGGAACTCGTCCGCGCCACGCGAATCCGCGGGAACGCCGTTGCGATATTTGCCGGTGAGTATCCCGCCGGCCAGCGGTGTCGATGCGCAGATGCCGACACCGTGATGGAGTGCGGCCGGGGCCAGTTCTGCCTCCGCGCTGCGCTCCAGCAACGAATACTCCGCCTGAACCGCGGTGAGCGGGACGCTTGCCGCCAGGGTCGCCAGTTGCCAGCCGGTGTAGCCGCGCGCACCCACGTACCGCGCCCGTCCGCTCGACAGCGCGTGCTGCAGCGTTGCGGCCACCTCGTCGATGGGCGTCAACTCGTCCCACATGGCGACCTGCCAGATGTCGAGGTGGTCGGTGTCGAGTTCGCGCAGCGTCTCGTCGAGTTGGCGCAGTAAGCCGCGCCGGGAACAGTCGACCCGGTCCGGCCCCACGCTGGCCGGTTCGATTCCGGAGCTGCCGGTGAGCACCAACACGTCGCGCGGCACAACGTCACCGAGGAGTTCGGCCAGGATTCGTTGTGACTTTCCGCCGCTGTAGGCCGGTGAGGTGTCGATGAGCGTCCCGCCCGCCTCGACGAACGCCAACAGTTGCGCGGCAGCCTCGTCGCCATCGGTTTCCCGGCCCCAAGTGAGGGTGCCCAGGCCGATGCGCGAGACCCGCAGACCGCTGCCCCCGACCGATCGCTGCTTCATCACCGGGTCAGCGTAGTGGGCATGGGCGGTGAGCAGCGACCGCGACACCGCTGCGCCGATCCACACGGCACCGTGGGCCTGCAGGTGCGCCCTATTGTGGAGCCCATGACGGTCATCCTGCTGCGACATGGCGTGTCGACCTCGAATGTCGCGCGCACGCTGGCCGGACGCAGCGAGGGCGTCGAGCTGACCGAGCGCGGCCAGGAGCAAGCACGCGCCGTCGCTGACCGCCTCGCGCAGTTGCCGATCACCGAGATCGTGTCGTCGCCGCTGTTGCGCTGTCGGCAGACGGTGGCCCCGCTCGCCGAGAAGCTGTCGCTCGAGCTGGTGGTGGAAGACCGTTTCGCGGAGGTCGATTACGGCGAGTGGACCGGGCGTGAGCTGAAGGAGCTGGTCCAAGAGCCGCTGTGGAAGGTGGTTCAACAACACGCGTCGGGGGCGGTATTTCCCGGTGGCGAGGGGCTGGCGAACGTGCAGTCTCGCGCGGTGGCGGCGATCAGGGAACACGACGGGCGGGTGGCGCAGCGCGACGGCGCCGACGCGCTGTGGCTCGTGTGCACGCACGGCGACGTGATCAAGGCGGTGCTCGCCGACGCGTTGGGCATCCACTTGGACGGATTTCAGCGCATCGTCGCCGAACCGGCCTCGATCAGTGTGGTCAGATACACACCGACCTGCCCGTTCGTGTGGCGGGTGAACGACACCGGCGTCGACCTGTCGGCGCTCATGCCGAAGCCAGCCGATATCCGATCGGTTCCCGGCGGCGAGGTGAATACCGACTCTAGTGCGGATAATGGAATCGACAAGCAGCGACGGGAACAACAGCAGGCTCAGTAGCGCGAGCCAGAGATGCAGGAGGTGCAATGCCACGCGCAATCCACGTATTTCGCACCCCCGACCGTTTCGTCGCCGGCACGGTGGGTGAACCCGGAGACCGGTCGTTCTACCTGCAAGCGGTTCACGATTCCCGGGTGATCAGCGTGCTGCTCGAAAAGCAGCAGGTGCAGGTTCTGGCCGACCGCATGGGCATGCTGCTCGACGAGGTGCAGCGCCGCTTCGGCACCGACATCCCGCCGCAGTCGTCCGAACTCAATGACACCAATCCGTTGATCACCCCCGTGGACGCCGAATTCCGGGTCGGGACCATGGGGCTGGGCTGGGACGCCGATGCGAAGGCCGTCGTCGTCGAACTGCTCGCCGTCACGGAGACGGAGTTCGACGAGTCCGTGGTGCTCGACGACTCCGAGGAAGGCCCCGACGCGGTTCGGGTGTTCCTCACGCCGATTCAGGCGCGGCAGTTTGCGCTGCGCTCGGAAATGGTGATCGCTGCCGGCCGGCCGCCGTGCCCGCTCTGTGGCGAGCCGCTGTCCCCGCAGGGGCACATGTGCGTGCGCACAAACGGCTACAAGCGCGGCGACCTACTAGGCGGCACAACAGAACTCGGCGAAGACCTTTGACACTGACCGGCGCGGCGCAGTCCCGACTGCTGCGTACCGGAAGGCTCGAGGTGATCGGCCGGATCAGCTCGGCCAGCAACGTCACGCTCGTCTGCGAGTCCGTGTCCGACGGTGATTGCCTGCGCTGCGTCTACAAGCCGATCCGCGGCGAACGTCCGCTGTGGGACTTTCCCGACGGCACCCTGGCCGGCCGGGAGGTGGCATCGTATGCCATCTCGGACGCGCTCGGCTGGGATGTGATCCCGGAAACCATCCTGCGCGATGGCCCTTACGGTGCGGGGATGGTGCAGCGCTGGATCGACACGGTGGACAACCACACCGAGGCGGGGAACCGGATGGATCTGGTGGATCTGTGCCCGCCCGCCGCCGTACCGGAGGGTTTCATCGCGGTGCTGCGCGCCTATGACGGCGCCGGCGACGAGGTCGCGCTGGTGCACGCCGACGACCCGCGGTTGCAGCGGATGGCCGTGCTCGATGTGTTGCTCAACAACGCCGACCGCAAAGGTGGGCACGCGCTCGAGGGCCTCGACGGCCAGGTCTATGGCGTCGACCACGGCATCTGCCTGCACAGCGAACACAAACTGCGCACGGTGCTGTGGGGATGGGCCGGTGACCCGGTACCCGACGGCCTGATGAGCGACATCGCGGCGCTACCGGCCAAAATCGCCGGCCGGCTCGGCGAACGGCTCTCGCGCTACATCACCGACGCCGAGATCGACGCACTGACCCGGCGCGCCAACCGGCTGGTCGACCATCCGGTGATGCCTCGCCCCCGCACCGCACGGCCCATTCCGTGGCCCGCGTTTTGAGACTGATTACCCTCATGTCATGCAGTCCTGGTCCGAGACACCGATTCCTACGGTCGCGGGTACGGGGCCGCCACTGCGGCTCTACGACACCTCCGACCGGCAGGTGCGCCCGGTCACACCAGGCAAAACGGCGACAATGTATGTCTGCGGAATCACGCCCTACGACGCCACCCACCTCGGCCACGCGGCCACCTACCTGACCTTTGATCTGGTCAACCGGCTGTGGCGCGACGCCGGCCACGACGTGCACTACGTGCAGAACGTCACCGACGTGGACGATCCGCTGTTCGAGCGGGCTGCGCGCGACGGCGAGGACTGGATGGTGCTCGGTATGCGCGAGACCGCGCTGTTCCGCGAGGACATGGAGGCGCTGCGAGTGTTACCGCCGCGCGACTACATCGGCGCAGTGGAGTCGGTCAACGAAGTTGTCGAGTTCGTCGAGAAGATGCTCGCCTCGGGCGCGGCGTATGTGGTGGACGACTCGCAGTATCCCGACGTGTACTTCCGCGCCGATGCGACCGAACAGTTCGGCTACGAATCCGGCTACGACCGGCCGACGATGGAGCGGTTCTTTGCCGAGCGCGGCGGCGACCCGGACCGGCCCGGCAAGCGGGACAAAATCGATGCAATCGTGTGGCGCGCGCAGCGTCCCGGCGAGCCCGGCTGGCCGTCGCCGTTCGGGATGGGCCGACCCGGCTGGCACATCGAATGTGCCGCAATCGCTTTGAACAGAATCGGCTCCGGCTTCGATGTGCAAGGCGGCGGCAGCGACTTGATCTTCCCGCACCACGAATTCTCTGCCGCTCATGCCGAATCGATCGTTCCCGGAAGGCGTTTCGCGCGTCACTACGTGCACACCGGGATGATCGGGCTGGACGGCGAGAAGATGTCCAAGAGCCGCGGCAACCTGGTATTCGTGTCGAAATTACGTGCTCAGCAAGTGGATCCGGCTGCGGTGCGGGTCGGGCTGCTGGCCGAGCACTATCGGCAGGACCGGTCCTGGACGGCCGATGCGCTCGAGCAGGCGCAGGCGCGACTGGCGCGCTGGCGTGCGGCATTCGCGTTGCCGACCGGCCCGGCCGCCGAGGACACCGTCGCGCGGATTCGCCAACACCTGGCCGACGACCTGGATACCCCCAAGGCATTCGACGCCATCGACGGTTGGTCCGAGAACGCGCTGCGCTATGGCGGGTCTGATGCGGACGCGCCGGGTCTGGTGGCAGACGCGGTGGACGCGCTGGTAGGCGTGCGCTGAGTGCTGCCGCGCGGGTTTTTGCGGTGGTGAGGTACCGGTGTCCTTATGCAGCAGCGCAAAGTGGCGCGCGGCGGGGCGACGTTACGGCCCGAAGCCCGGGCGGCGCCGACGCAGATACCGTTCGAACTCGGCGGCCAGCGCGTCGCCGTCGATCTTGGACAGCGCCTCTTCGGAGAGGTTGATCTCGGCGTCACCGCGTTCCTCGAGGGAGCGAACGTACTCGCTGATCTCCTCGTCGTCCTTGGTGAGCTCGGTAACCGAGGACTCCCAGTTCTCCGCCTGACTCGGCAACTCGCCCAGCGGAACCTCGATGTCGAGGACGTCTTCGACCCTGCGTAGCAGCGCGATGGTCGCCTTCGGATTCGGCGGCTGTGAAACGTAATGGGGGATAGCGGCCCAGAACGAGATCGCCGGAACCCCGGCTTTCACGCACTGGTCCTGCAGCACACCCGTGATGCCGGTGGGGCCTTCATACCGAGACTGCTCCAGATTGAATCGCTGCGCGGACTCAGGACTGTAAGCGGATCCGGTGACGGGCACGGGCCGGGTATGCGGCGTGTCGGCCAACAATGCCCCGAGAATCACCACCGTCGTGACGCCGAGTTGTTCGACGAACTCGAGCAGATCGTCGCAAAAGCTGCGCCAGCGCATGTTCGGCTCGATGCCGTGCAGCAGGACGACGTCGCGATCGCTGCCGGGCGGCGAGCACACCGACAGCATGGTCGAGGGCCACTGGATTTCCCTGGTCACCCCGTCGACCTGCCGGACCATGGGTCGGTTGACCTGGTAGTCGTAGTAATCCTCGGAGTCGAGTTCGGCCAACGGCTCGGCGTCCCAGATCAGCTGCAAATGCTCGATTGCGCCGCTCGCGGCATCACCGGCATCGTTCCAGCCCTCGAAGGCGGCGACCAGCACGGGACTTCGTAGCTGCGGGAATTCCGCGTCAGCGTCGGAGGACAAGTCGCCGGTGCTCACCCTGCCAGCCTACGGCCCGCCGGTTGTGGCCCGGCGGTTTCGGGCGGCGGTTCAGTGTGCCGCGCAGCACCGATCCGGCGTAGAGCTACCTCGGCCGCTGCGGTGAGTGACGCGAGATCGTCGGCGCTCTGCAGCGAGCGGCGCGCGATTTCCAGCAGTTCGCTGACCTTGTCGGCGACCAACGTCCGGCGCTCCGGCGTGGTGCTCAGCGTGCCGACGTCACGGAGCAGTTGCAGCAGAGCGTGCAACGCGACCGGCTCGGATGCGCCTCGACGCAGAATCTGCCCGCACGCGACGTCAAGGTAGTCGGCCATGACCGGTGCCGGCACGATCAGCCGGGTCGTTCCGGAGCCATCGGCGAAGGCCTCTGGACCAAGTGGCAGCGGCGCGAGCTTGCACAACAGGATCGACAGTTCGTTCACGGACTGCACCGCGGTGTTGAAGTCGAAGTTGTGTATGGACAGCACCGCGATATCGACAATCTGCAGGAAGCCGACCTCGACATCCTGCTGACGGGTGCGTTCCCAGTCGGTGTGCACCGCTGTTGCCAGCACCTTGCGCAGCGCAACGGGGTCGCAGGCGGTTGCCGATGCTGTCGGCCAGTACCAGCCCATCGGGGTGCCGGCGACGACGTGGGATCCGACGCCGGCGACGAGTTGGATGGTGATGCCCAACCGGCTGGCGGCTGCGACCAGCCGGTCGGGCTGCACGGTTTGCACGTAGCCGGATTTCGGTGCCAATAATGCGATCGCGCCCGTCGGTGGTGTGGTGTCGGTGATGACACGGTCGCTGCCGGCGTTGCGTCCGACACCCGGCGGGCTGGCCGCGATGGTGTGCACGGTCCGCGTTCCGATGGTGGCCAGTACCCGATCGATCTGGATGGAATGCACCATCCGGTCGATGTAGAAGATCAGCGCACCGATGCAGACAAACAGGGCGGACAGCCCGACGGTCACCGCCAACCTCGGATACTCCCCGGGCCGAACGCCTACCGTGTAGAGCCCGGCGGCGTTATAGGTGAACCCGCCGACGAAGACGCCGAGGATCAACTGGGTGGTGCGGTCGCGCACGAAGTTGCGCAGGAGCCGCGGCGAGTAGCGGTTGGCGGCCATCTGCAGGGCGACCATGGTGAGGCCGATCACCAATGCAAGCACGCCCACGATCGAGGTCGCGCACGTCAGCAACAGCTTGCGCGCCTCGTCCTGGGTGCCGACGAACAGCAGCGGCCGGAGCCAGGAGTCACGCGCTGGCTCGATGCGCGAGAGCACCGAGCCGAGAATCACCGCGACCACCACGAATGCGGCTGGCAGCAACCACAGCGCGCCGCCGAGCCGGTGTCGCCATTGCTCCCACCGCGTCATGCGTTGCACTCTCCGCCGCACCGGTTGTTAACCAGCCATTCACGTGCTGTTGGGAAATTGTGCACTCCAGCCCGATCGCGTGCGCGTCTTTCGGCAAGGCTCGGCAGGCTACGGCTGCCAAATGCTGTCTGTGCGGACCGTTACCCTTGAGTACATGCCTGCACCCTTACATTCGGCCCTGCTCGACGCGCTGAAACAGCGTGTTGTGATTGGCGACGGCGCCATGGGCACGATGTTGCAGGCCGCCGACCTCACTCTCGACGACTTTCAGGGCCTCGAGGGGTGCAACGAGATCCTCAACGACACCCGGCCCGATGTGTTGCGCGGGATTCACCGCGCGTATTTCGAGGCCGGTGCCGATGCGGTGGAGACCAACACCTTCGGGTGTAACCTGCCGAACCTTGCCGACTACGACATCTCCGGCCGGATCCGCGAGCTGGCCGAAAAGGGCACCCGCATCGCGCGTGAGGTGGCCGATGAAATGGGGCCCGGCCGCGACGGGATGGCGCGCTTCGTGCTCGGGTCCATGGGACCGGGCACCAAGCTGCCCACGCTTGGGCACGCGCCGTATGCGACGCTGCGCGATGCCTACGTCGAAGCCGCGCTAGGCATGATCGAGGGCGGCGCCGATGCCATCCTGATCGAAACCTGCCAGGACTTACTGCAGGTCAAGGCTGCGGTCGTGGGCAGTAAGCGCGCGATGGAACAGCTCGGTCGCCGACTGCCGATCATCACCCACGTCACCGTTGAAACCACGGGCACCATGCTCGTCGGTAGCGAGATCGGTGCTGCGCTGACGGCCATCGAGCCACTCGGCGTGGACATGATCGGCCTGAACTGCGCCACCGGGCCGGCCGAGATGAGCGAGCACCTGCGCCACCTGTCCAAACACGCCCGACTGCCTGTCTCGGTGATGCCGAACGCCGGCCTGCCGGTGCTCGGTCCCAACGGCGCGGAGTACCCCCTGCAACCCGAGGAGTTAGCGGAGGCGCTGAGCGGTTTCGTCACCGAGTTCGGCCTGGCCATGGTGGGCGGGTGCTGCGGCACCACCCCGGAACATATTCGCCAGGTGGCCGAGGCGGTCCAGGGTCTGGAACGCGGCCGCCGCAATCCGGTGCACGAGCCGTCGGTGTCCAGCCTCTACACGGCCGTCCCGTTCGAACAGGATGCCAGCATCCTGATGATCGGTGAGCGCACAAACGCCAACGGTTCCAAGGCATTTCGCGAGGCAATGCTGGCCGAGGACTGGCAGCGCTGCCTGGAGATCGCCAAGGACCAGACCCGCGACGGCGCGCACATGCTCGATCTCTGCGTCGACTACGTCGGCCGCGACGGCGCCAAGGACATGACCGAACTGGCGTCCCGGCTGGCCACCGCGTCGACGCTGCCGATCATGCTGGACTCCACCGAGTCCGCCGTCCTGCAGGCCGGCCTGGAACATCTCGGTGGCCGCTGCGCCGTGAACTCCGTCAACTACGAAGACGGCGACGGCCCGGATTCGCGGTTCGCCAAGACGATGAAGCTGGTCGCCGAGCACGGCGCGGCGGTGGTCGCGCTGACCATCGACGAGGAGGGTCAGGCCCGCACGGCCGAGCACAAGGTCCGCATCGCCGAGCGGTTGATCGCCGACATCACCACCAACTGGGGGCTGTCGGAGAGCGACATCATCATCGACGCGCTCACCTTCACTCTCGGCACCGGCCAGGAGGAGTCGCGACGGGACGGGCTCGAAACCATCGAGGGCATCCGGGAACTCAAGCGCCGTCACCCCGACGTGCAGACGACGCTGGGCCTGTCGAACATTTCCTTCGGCCTGAACCCCGCGGCACGGCAGGTGCTCAATTCGGTGTTCATGCACGAATGCGTGGAGGCCGGCCTCAACACGGCGATCGTGCACGCGTCGAAGATCCTGCCGATGTCCCGCATTCCCGAAGAGCAACAGAAGGTCGCGCTCGACCTCATCTACGACCGGCGTAGCGCGGGTTATGACCCACTGCAAGAGTTGATGTCGCTGTTCGAAGGCGTGTCCGCGGCCGACGCGAAAGCCTCGCGGGCCGATGAATTGGCGGCGTTACCGCTGTTCGAACGCCTGGAGCGCCGCATCGTCGACGGTGACCGCAACGGCCTCGAGCCGGACCTCGATGCGGCCATGCAGGAGAAAAAGCCGCTGGAGATCATCAACGAGACGCTGCTCTCGGGCATGAAGACCGTCGGCGAACTGTTCGGTTCAGGTCAGATGCAGCTGCCGTTCGTGCTGCAATCCGCCGAGGTCATGAAGGCCGCCGTCGCCTACCTCGAACCGCACATGGACGTCACCGACGACAGCGGCAAGGGCCGGATCGTGCTCGCCACGGTCAAGGGCGACGTGCACGACATCGGCAAGAACCTGGTGGACATCATTTTGTCCAATAACGGCTACGAGGTAGTCAATCTCGGTATCAAGCAACCGATTTCGGCAATTCTCGATGCCGCGCACGACAAGAAGGCCGACGTGATCGGCATGTCCGGCCTGCTGGTGAAGTCCACCGTGGTGATGAAGGAGAACCTCGAGGAGCTCAACAGCAAGGGCGTGGCCGAACAGTTTCCGGTATTGCTCGGCGGCGCGGCGCTCACCCGTTCCTACGTCGAGAACGATCTCGCCGACGTGTATCTCGGCGACGTCAGCTATGCCCGCGACGCCTTCGAGGGCCTACGGCTGATGGACAAGATCATGACCCGCAAACGCGGCGGCGGACCGGACCCGGACAGCCCCGAGGCCATCGCGGAACGCGAGAAGGCCGCCGAGCGCAAGGCCCGCCACGAGCGCAGCCGCAGAATCGCCGAGCAGCGCAAGGCCAAGGAGACGCCCGTCGTCGTCCCCGAACGCTCCGATGTCGCCGTGGACGTGCCGGTCGCCACCCCGCCGTTTTGGGGCACGCGGGTGGTCAAGGGCATCGCCGTCAACGACTTTGCGGCCTTGCTGGATGAGCGGGCGCTGTTTTTGGGTCAGTGGGGACTGCGCGGTCAACCCGCGAAGCGGCGGGTGAGTGAGGATCGCAGCGACGAAGGAGCGAGGACGGGAGCGAACCCGCCCCGAGCGAATCGGTTCAGCGGAGATGGGCCGACGTATGAGGAGCTCGTCGAATCCGACGGCCGACCGCGCCTGCGCTACTGGCTGGACCGGTTGAGCACCGACGGCATCCTCGCCCACGCGGCGGTGGTGTACGGCTACTTCCCGGCGGTTTCCGAGGGCGACGACGTGATTGTGCTCGACGAGCCGAAACCCGAAGCCGCCGAACGTTTCCGGTTTACCTTCCCGCGCCAGCAGCGCGACCGGTTCCTGTGCATCGCCGACTTCATCCGCTCCCGGGCGCACGCCAAGGAAACCGGCGAGGTCGATGTGCTGCCGTTCCAGCTGGTCACCATGGGCAAGCCGATCGCCGACTTCGCCAACGAGTTGTTCGCGTCGAATTCCTACCGTGACTACCTCGAGGTGCACGGCCTCGGCGTTCAGTTGACCGAGGCGCTTGCGGAGTACTGGCACCGCCGGATCCGCGAGGAGCTCACGCTCAACGGGCATGCTGTCGCCGATGAGGACCCACAGGACGTTCGGGAGTTCTTCCGGCTCGGCTACCGCGGCGCGCGCTACGCGTTCGGCTACGGCGCGTGCCCGGACCTCGAGGATCGCACCAAGTTGGTTGCATTGCTCGAGCCGGAGCGCATCGGCGTGAGCCTGTCGGAGGAGATGCAGTTGCATCCTGAGCAGTCCACCGATGCGTTCGTGCTGCTGCATCCCGAGGCGAAGTACTTCAACGTCTAGTGGCCGAGGAACCCGCCGCGATCCTGTGGGACATGGACGGCACGCTGCTGGATTCGGAAAAGCTTTGGGACATCGCGGTTTACGAGCTTGCCGAGCATCTCGGCGGGCAGATGACCCGGGATCTGCGGCACTCGTTGATCGGCTCGTCGGGCGTCAGCGCGCTGCGCACGATGTTCGCGGCGCTCGAACTCGACGCCAGTCCACCCGCGCTGGCCGACGCCGGCGCCTGGCTCGACCGGCGCATCACTGAATTGTTCGCCGCGGGGATTCCGTGGCGACCAGGCGCCAAGGACGCGCTGGCGCTGGTGCGCGAATCAGGCCTCCCGACGGCGTTGGTCACCAACACCAAGCGCGCGCTGACCGAACTCAGTCTCGACACGCTCGGCCGCGAATTCTTCGACGCCACGGTGTGCGGGGACGAAGTCGAGCACGGCAAGCCCGCGCCCGACGTGTACGTGCGCGCGGCACAGCTACTCGGCGTCCGACCGGAAGAGTGCCTGGCAATCGAGGATTCGCCCACCGGGGTTCTTGCTGCCGAAAGGGCGGGTTGTGCACTGTTGGTCGTTCCCTGCGAGGTTCCCGTCGAACCCGGGCCCAAGCGGGTGTTTCGGGGCAACCTGACCGGGCTGATTCGCGCTGACCTGGCCGCGGCTTACTGCGGTGGACCGGCGTAGGTCGAAACGAGCACCAGGTCCTTGACCATCGGCTGGTATTCGACGTGTGTGTCGTGCTCGACCGTTCGCCACTCGCCGCCCTCGTGTTCGCGCATGTAGGCGAGGTAGTCGGGGGCGCCCGGGGTCTTGACGTTGTCGGCCACCACCACCGAGCCCCTGTGCAGCCAGGCCTTCTCGAGAATGGTCCGCAGATCCGGCAGGTAAGCCTGTTTGGCATGGTCGATGAAAACGAAATCCAGTGACCCCGCGGTGATGCCGTATTCGTCGGTCAATCGCCGGACGGTTACCCCGTTGTCGCCGATCATGCCGGCCACGACGCTCACCCGATCCGCGACACCCGCGTGACGCTGCACCGCCCGCGCGATCTCGGCGTTGGCGGGACTGGCCTCGATGCAGATCAGTCTGGCATCCGCCGGCATCGCTCTGGCGGTGCGCAGCGAGCTGTATCCGCAATAGGTACCGAGCTCGAGCAGCGTCGACGGCTGCGCCTGGCGAACGGCGGCGTCGAGAATGAGTCCCTTCTCGTCGCCGACATTCATGAGAAACGTCTTCTCCCTGGCGAACCTGTCGATCGCCTCGATCACGCCATCCAAGTCGCCGGGACCTGTGTTGGCGGTCACGTAGTCGAGCAACGCGCGCTCGCGGCCGTCGCCGACCTGTCCGGTGCGGGACACGGAAGACGCCAGGAAGCGCAACACCGACCAGCGCAGCGGGATTCGTTTAGCAATCGACGTGAGCGCATGCGGCATGGCGACGATTCTCCACCGCCGACGCCCATGGGCGATAGGGTCGCTGGAATCGCACCTCACAACGAAGGGCCAGGCGTGAAGATGGGTATCGCTCGCGTGGGAATCCTGGCATTGATCGCCGGGGCCGGTTTGCTGTCGGCGTGCTCGAATGGCAACGACCACGCGGTGGCGCCGTCGAGCAGCGCGGTGTCCACCACCACCAGCACCACTGCAACGCTGTTGCCACCGCGGCCGGACGGCCTCCCGGCGCTGTTTCCGAGCGACTTCCCGTTGCCACCCGGTCTGAAGGTGCAGGAATCCACCGGTACCGGCGTCACCGCCGTGGTTTCGGGGACCGTGCAAGGGTCGTCGGAGGACTTCGAACGGTTCTATGACGAGCGTCTGCCCAAGCTGGGTTGGAAGTTGCACACGGACACCTCGAGCGGGTGTGCACACATCTATTCGCGCCATCAGCTCACGGTCACGATCGTCTGTGGCGCCAACCCGGCGAGCGCGTCGAGTTCGACGTTCCAGTTGACCATCTCCAGCACCGAATAGGTCGCCGAGACCCCACCTGCAACAATGGTGGATCGTGAAGACCTTCGAATCCCTGTTTGCAGAGCTGCAAGAACGGGCCATTACCCGGCCCGCGGGCTCGGGCACCGTGGTTGCCCTCGACGCCGGCGTGCATGCCCAGGGCAAGAAGGTGCTCGAGGAGGCGGGTGAAGTCTGGCTCGCGGCCGAGCATGAGAGCGACGAGAGCCTCGCCGAGGAGATTTCGCAGCTCCTCTACTGGGTGCAGGTCTTGATGGTGGGCAGGGGATTGGCGCTCGAGGACGTCTACAAGAATCTCTGAGCCGAACCGCCCTGACCTGTCATCAAAGCGCCTGCCATCTGGAAGGAAGTCCACACCATGCTGCGCGTTGCAGTGCCGAACAAGGGTGCGCTGTCGGAGTCGGCCGCCGAGATTCTCAACGAAGCCGGTTACCGCCGCCGGACCGACTCGCGTGACCTCACCGTTCTCGACCCGGCCAACCAGGTCGAGTTCTTTTTCCTGCGCCCGAAGGACATCGCCATCTACGTCGGGTCCGGTGACCTGGACCTCGGCATCACCGGCCGCGACCTGGCCCTCGACAGCGGCGCGCCGGTCACCGAACGGCTCGCGCTCGGGTTCGGCCGCTCGTCGTTCCGCTATGCCGCGCCCGCCGGGCGCGAGTGGACCGTCGCCGATCTGAACGACCAGCGCATCGCCACCTCGTACCCGAACCTGGTGCTGGCGCACCTGCAAAAAAACGGCGTGCAGGCGGAGGTGATCCGGCTAGACGGTGCCGTGGAGATCTCGATCCAGCTCGGTGTTGCCGACGCGATCGCCGACGTGGTGGGTTCTGGTCGCACGCTGCGCCAGCACAACTTGGTGGCCTTCGGGGAGACGTTGTGCGATTCGGAGGGTGTGCTGATCGAGCGCACTGGCTCGGATCCGCGGGATCGTGCGCGCAACCAGTTGATCGCCCGGATCCAGGGTGTGGTCTTCGCCCAGCAATACGTGATGCTCGATTACGACTGCCCGCGCGCGCTGCTCGAGCAGGCCGTGCGCATTACACCCGGGCTGGAATCGCCGACGCTGTCGCCGCTGGCCGAAGAGAGCTGGGTGGCGGTTCGCGCGATGGTCCCACGGTTGCAGAGCAACGTCGTCATGGACCAACTCGCCGAGATCGGCGCCAAGGCCATCTTGGCATCGGACATTCGTTCCTGCCGCGCCTTCTGAGGCTAGGCGGTCGAAGTGCCCACAGGGTGGTCAACGGCATCCGGCCAACCGGGGTAGTCCGGCAACGCGCCGCCGAACTCCGGGCAGTACTGCTTGAAGTCGCACCAGCCGCAAAGGTTTCCGGGATTGGGCCGGAAGTCACCGGTGGCGCCCGCGGCGCTGATGGCGTTCCAGATGGCGCTCAATGTGCGCTCGAATCGCGCCAACTCCGCGCGGTCGGGTTCGTAGACCAGCGACTCGCCGTCGGACAGATACAGCAGCTTGAGTTGGGTGGGCACGACACCGCGAATCCGCAAGATCATCAGTGCGTAGAACTTCATCTGAAACAGCGCCCGAGCTTCGCGGACAAGCGCGGGCGAGCGGCCTGTCTTGTAGTCGACGATGCGGACCCGACCATCAGGTGCAACGTCGATCCGGTCGAGAAAGCCGCGCAGTAGCGTGCCGTCGTCGAGTTCGGTTTCCACCAACAGTTCGCATGCCTCCGGCTCGAACCGGGTGGGATCCTCCAGCTTGTAATACGCCCGTACCAGTTCTTGGGCTTCTGCGACGAATCGCTCGACGTCGGCGACGACGTCCGCCAACTGTGGATCGGCCGCGAGCAGCGCGGTCCAGGCCGGTTCGACCAAGTCGAGCGCGCGGTCCAGCGTCCGCTCGCATTTCTCGAGCGCGTACAGCGATTCGAGTGCCGCATGTACGACCGTGCCTCGGGCGGCAACCCGCGACGGCACCTCCGCGATCCGGTCCAAGGCACGCAGGCGATACTTCAACGGACATTGCTTGAAATCCGCTGCCCGCGACGGTGACAACGCCAACCGCCGGGACACGGACTCAGCAGGGCCATCACACGTCCTCGAGGCATCCGGTGGCGCGAGCGTCTGCGCGGTCAGGGTCACACTTGGCAGCGTAGGTCGGCGCACCGACAGGTTTACTCACCCACGCCGGACACGACAGAGAAGAGCAGCAACCCCAATGAGCGAGACCACGCCGAAACGAACCGGGCCGTTTCGGATCGGCGACCGCGTGCAACTGACCGACGCCAAGGGCCGCCACTACACGGTGGTCCTCGAGCCGGACAAGGAGTTTCACACCCATCGCGGCGGCGTTCTGCACAACGACCTGATCGGCGCCGACGAGGGCAGCGTCGTCAAGTCCACCAACGGCACGCCGTATCTGGCGTTGCGGCCGCTGCTGATCGACTACGTGTTGTCGATGCCACGCGGCGCCGCGGTGATCTATCCGAAGGACGCGGCCCAGATCGTGCACGAGGGCGACGTCTTTCCTGGCGCCCGGGTGCTGGAGGCCGGCGCGGGTTCGGGCGCCCTGAGCTGTTCGCTGCTGCGCGCCGTCGGACCGACGGGCAGCGTCGTCTCTTACGAGGTACGCGCCGATCACGCCGAGCATGCTCAGCGCAACGTGGAGACGTTCTTCGGCGAGCGACCGGCGAATTGGGAACTGACCGTCGCCGACGTCGTGGACTACGCCGGCGGCCAGGTGGATCGCGTGGTGCTGGACATGCTCGCGCCGTGGGAGGCGCTGCCGACCGTCGCACGCGCGCTGGTGCCCGGCGGTGTGCTGGTCGTTTACGTGGCTACCGTGACGCAACTGTCTAAGGTCGTGGAGGCGCTGCGCGAGCAGCAGTGCTGGACCGAGCCCCGGTCGTGGGAATCGATGGTGCGTGGTTGGCACGTCGTTGGGCTCGCGGTGCGTCCCGAGCATCGCATGCAAGGTCACACGGCCTTTTTGGTCAGTGCCCGCCGACTGGCGGAGGGGACCGTGGCGCCGAAACCGCAGCGGCGACCGTCAAAAGGTTGAAATGTCGTGATCGACAAACCGGTTCGCGGACGCCGGTGCGGGTAAAACCTTTCATATCTTCTGTAACCACGTTGCAACGGTGTCGCTGCGCATACCCGTCGTTCTGCCGGTAGCGTGGTAAGACCGGAACTGGGAGGAGCGCACCATGAGCCCCATTGAAAGCTCGGATTCCTCGGCCCGGCGCGAGCTCGAAGCCCTGCGTGCCGAGGCGGCCGCCCTGCGCCGTCAGCTCATGGACTCGCCGGACCGCGCGCGCGAGCTGGAAGCCCGCATCGATTCGCTGACCATCCGCAACACCAAGTTGATGGACACACTGCGCGACGCGCGTCAGCAACTGGTCGCGTTGCGTGAAGAGGTCGACCGGCTCGGCCAGCCGCCGAGTGGGTATGGCGTGCTGCTGGCCACCCACGACGACCAGACGGTGGACGTGTTCACCTCGGGTCGCAAGATGCGGCTGAACTGCTCACCCAACATCGACGTCAGCACCATGAAGCAGGGCCAAACCGTCCGGTTGAACGAGGCGCTCACCATCGTCGAGGTCGGCAATTACGAGCGCGTGGGGGAGATCACCACGCTGCGGGAGATCCTCGAAGGAAACCGTGCGCTGGTCGTCGGGCACGCGGACGAAGAACGGGTGGTTCTGCTCGCCGAGCCACTGGCTCGTGTCGCCGAAATCGATGACATCGAAGATCCGACGTCGCCGATCCGCAAGCTGCGCCCCGGCGACTCGCTCCTGGTCGACACCAAGGCCGGCTATGCGTTCGAGCGGATCCCCAAGGCGGAGGTCGAGGATCTGGTCCTCGAAGAGGTGCCCGATGTCGATTACAGCGACATCGGTGGCCTGGGCCGGCAGATCGAACAGATCCGCGACGCGGTGGAGCTGCCCTTCCTGCACAAGGAACTGTTCCGCGAGTACGCGCTGCGCCCGCCGAAGGGTGTGCTGCTCTACGGTCCGCCCGGATGCGGCAAAACACTCATCGCCAAGGCGGTCGCCAACTCGCTGGCCAAGAAGATTGCCGAGGCCCGCGGCGAGGATGCCAAGGAAGCCAAGTCCTACTTCCTCAACATCAAGGGCCCGGAACTGCTGAACAAGTTCGTCGGCGAAACCGAGCGGCACATCCGCATCATCTTCCAGCGGGCGCGCGAAAAGGCGTCCGAGGGCACCCCGGTGATCGTGTTCTTCGATGAGATGGACTCGATTTTCCGGACCCGTGGATCCGGCGTGTCGTCGGACGTGGAGACCACTGTCGTTCCGCAGTTGCTCAGCGAGATCGACGGCGTCGAGGGTCTCGAAAACGTCATCGTCATCGGCGCGTCCAACCGGGAGGACATGATCGATCCCGCGATCCTGCGGCCAGGCCGCCTGGACGTGAAGATCAAGATCGAGCGGCCCGACGCGGAGTCCGCGCAGGACATCTTCTCGAAGTACCTCACCGAGCACCTGCCACTGCACGCCGACGACCTCGCCGAGTTCGGCGGCGACCGCCACGCGTGCGTGGCCGCCATGATCGAGCGGGTTGTCGACCGGATGTACGCCGAGAGCGAAGACAACCGCTTCCTCGAAGTCACCTACGCCAACGGCGACAAGGAGGTCCTGTACTTCAAGGACTTCAACTCCGGCGCGATGATCCAGAACATCGTCGACCGGTCCAAGAAGTACGCGATCAAGTCGGTCCTCGACACCGGTGCGCCCGGTCTGCGGATCCAGCACCTGTTCGATTCCATCGTCGACGAGTTCTCCGAGAACGAGGACCTGCCGAACACCACGAACCCGGACGACTGGGCCCGCATCTCCGGCAAGAAGGGCGAGCGGATCGTCTACATTCGCACCCTGGTCACCGGCAAGAACGCCAGCGCCAGCCGGGCCATCGACACGGAGTCGAACACCGGCCAGTACCTGTAGGCACCACCCTGGCCCCGTGCGTGATTTTTCACCGCCCGCGGTGAAAAATCACGCACGGGCACGGGGTCGGGACCGCAACGAATACGGCGGAACCGCACTGGCACGAACTGTCTCGGCGTCCATCGTCTTCGGCTGATATGGCAGGGTCTCCAGCCGGCGAACCATTTTCTCGGTGTGGTCCGTGATCGGATCGACGCGCGCGGCGAAGAACGCCCACTCGTGTTCGTCGGAGCCGAAGTAGGCGACGGTGCCGAACATGTCGGTCCAACGCTGCCAGGCCTGCAGCAGCGTCTGATTGCGCCAGACCGTCGGACACCCGGCCTGGGTGGCCACGACGCCGCCCGTGCGGGTCACGGCGGCGCAGCGCTCGAGGAACTCGGTGCCGTAAAGGCGGTTGTGCTGGGCGTCGGGGTCGTCGTTCTCGTCGGGCAGGTCGATGACGACCAGGTCGTAGCGGGTGTTACCGGCGGCCGCCTCCGCCAAGAATTCCCAGCCGTCGCGGTAGTGCACGCGGATCGGGCCCTCGCCGGCCTCTGCGGCCGCAAGTTCGGTGCGGGTGTACCCATATGGCAGGTACTCGGCGCAGGCCCGTACAGCGGCCGTGTCGATGTCCACGTGGTCGACGATGGTTGCCCCGGCGGCTACCGACAACTGGCTTGCGACGCCCTCGCTGGAACCGATGATCAACACGCGATCGAGCTGGTCGGCCAGCAGGAAGCCGGGCATCATCAGCGCTTCGTGGTAGATCAGCTGGGTCGCCTCGGTGCTCTGGCGCTCGGCGTCACAGAACAGTGAGATGCCCTGCGCGGTCTTGCCGATCACCACGTTCTGGAAGTCGGTGTCGGTTTCGAACAGAACCTCGTCGAGTTGCCAGCTGCGGACCAGTCCGTCGCCGACGGGCTCACGCAGCAGCCGCGGCTGCTCAAGTCCGCGCGGAACGATGGTGGTGCGCGTCGTTGCCGCGCCGAGCGCAGCGGACATCAGCTCGACGGCCCGCCGCGGATCGGCTCGGTGCCCGCAGGTGAACACGTCGGCGAAGGCCGACCCGCGTTCCGGGTAGGTGTGGATCGATGCGTGCGACTCGGCGAGCATGGCCAGCACAGTGACGCCCTGTGGCTCGAACCGGTGCGAAACGACGCCGCACACGGTGGCCCCGGCGTCGGTCAGCGTCGTGTGCAGCAACGTCTCGAGCGCTTCGGGACTGTCGAGCAGTTCGGAGTCGATCCCATCGAATTCGGCGAGCACGTGGCTGCCGGCAAACGCTCCGAACTCAGCATTCATCTATCAGTCTCCCGCCGGATAAGCAGTACGTACGAAGGGGGTCGATGCCATTGAACGCCACCGAGGAATAGCTCGCCGTGTAGGCGCCGGCGTCGAGCACGTCGAGCCGGTCGCCGCTGCTCAGGTCCAGCGGAAGCCGATACGACGTGCGCTGGTAGAGCACGTCGTCGCCGTCGCAAGTCGGCCCGGCCACGATCACCGGTCCCACCGCGTCGGCATGCTCGCGTACAAGGGCAAGTTGGTATGTTATCGCCTCGTTTTCGGTCTCCGCCAACCCGTTGTAGCGGCCAATATCGAGATATACCCAGCGGTGGTCATCGGCACTCGACTTCTTCGATACCAAGATCACCTCGGTCCGCAGCAAACCCGCCTCGGCCACCATGATCCGGCCCGGTTCCAGCGCCAGTCGGGGACCCGCTCGGGGGAAATGCCGGCGCAGCGCGCCGCGAACGGCGTCCGCATAGTCGTCCAGCCTCGGTGCCGGCCCCGTGTAGGCGACACCCATGCCACCGCCGATGTTGACGGTGTCGAGTGTGACGCCGTGATCGGCGACCGCCGCAAACACCTTCGCGACCGCCGCCATGGCAATGTCCCACGCAGCGAGGTCGAGCTGCTGAGAACCAACGTGGAAGGCCACCCCCGCCGGCCGCAGCCCAGCCGCCGCAGCGTCGATGAGCAACTCCACAGCCATCTCGGGCGCGCAACCGAACTTGCGACCGAAAGGCGTCACCGAATCCGGTGCGTCGATCGCTATGCGCGCTGTGACGCGGCTGCCGGGTGCGTGCATCGCGATATTGGCCAGATCAGCGCTCGCGTCGGTGACGAACTCACGGACCCCGAGGGCATAAGCGCGGGCGACGTCGGCGGCCTTCTTGATCGGATTACCGAACGAAATCGCCGCCGGGTCGGCGCCGTTGGCCAGGCACAGGTCGATTTCTCCGACACTGGCAACATCGAACCCGAGACCCGCCTCGGCGAGCGCGTGCACCACAGCCGGCGCCGGGTTGGCCTTGACCGCGTAGAGCACTCGCGCGCCGGGGAAGGTCGCCTGCAACAGCGCGGCCCGGTCCGAAACGGCGTCGATGTCGACCACCAGGCACGGGGTCGGCGGATTCGCAGTGTCCAGAAAAGCCCGAATCCGGGACAGGGTCGCGCGGTCGCTCACCCGAGAAGTATCACCGAGACCGGCCGCGACCGCGAAGTGCCCGGTGGTCGATGCCGACCCGGGCGCCGTGGGTATGTTGGGTGCGCCGTGCGGAGTCACCCCGCGGCGTCACCACCCGGCGGAGAGGACCTGCCGTGCCGTTGCCACGTGCAATCGCAGCCATGAACCGCAAAGTCACCAACCGGCTCACCGGAACCGTCGCCGGCCACCTGCCCGGCTACGCGATCGTCGTGCACAAGGGCCGCAAATCGGGCCGCGAGTACCGCACACCGGTCAGCGTTTTCTCCTACGACGACGGTTACCGGTTCGCGCTGACCTACGGCGTCGACAGCGACTGGGTCAAAAACGTCCTCGCCGAGGGGGGCTGTCTGATTGAGACCCGTGGCCGCACCATCCGGCTGACCGCACCGCGCCTGGGCGAAGACGCCAGCGCAGCCTGGGCGCCCTTCGGCGTGCGGCAGGTACTAACGACCATCGCCGCACCGCACTACCTGCACTGCGAGGTCGCGCCGGAGTCCGATACGACCAGCTAGACGGCCTACCCGAGCGGCTCGCACACGGTCGCATACGCTCGTGTCATGCAGCGAATCATCGGCATCGAGGTCGAGTACGGCATTTCGTCGCCCACCGAGGCGTCTGCCAACCCGATCTTGACCTCCACCCAGGCGGTGCTCGCCTATGCGGCCGCCGAGGGAGTGCCGCGCGCGAAGCGGACGCGCTGGGACTACGAGGTGGAGTCGCCGCTGCGCGACGCCCGCGGGTTCGATCTGGGCCGGCTGACCGGCCCGGCACCCGTGATCGACGCCGACGAGGTGGGCGCGGCCAACATGATCCTCACCAACGGCGCCCGGCTGTACGTCGACCACGCGCACCCGGAGTATTCGGCCCCGGAGGTCACCGATCCGCTGGACGCCGTGATCTGGGACAAGGCGGGGGAGCGCGTGATGGAGGCGGCCGCCCGGCACGCCTCGAGTGTGCCGGGAGCGCCGCGGCTGCAGCTGTACAAGAACAACGTCGACGGCAAGGGCGCCTCCTACGGCACGCACGAGAACTACCTCATGCGCCGGGACACGCCGTTCACGTCGATCATCGTGGGGCTTACCCCGTTCTTCGTGTCCCGTCAGGTGTTCTGCGGGTCGGGCCGCGTAGGGATCGGGCAGTCCGGTGACGAGCCCGGGTTCCAGTTGTCGCAGCGCGCCGACTACATCGAGGTCGAGGTCGGCCTTGAAACCACCCTCAAGCGCGGCATCATCAACACCCGCGACGAACCGCACGCCGACGCCGACAAGTATCGGCGCCTGCACGTAATCATCGGCGACGCGAACCTGGCCGAGATGGCCACCTACCTCAAGGTGGGTGCGACCGCGCTGGTGCTGGATCTGATCGAGGCCGGCGTTGACCTGTCCGACCTGCAATTGGCCCGGCCGGTGACGGCGGTGCACACCATCAGCCACGACCCGACGCTGCGGGCCACCGTCGCGCTCGCCGACGGCCGGGAACTGACCGGCCTGGCGATTCAGCGCGAGTACCACGAGCGGGTGGCGAACTTCCTCGATCGGCAGGGTAGTGAGGACGAGCGCGCCCGCGACATCCTCGACAACTGGGCGATGGTTCTGGACCTGCTCGAGCGCGACCCGATGGAGTGCGCGAACCTGTTGGACTGGCCCGCCAAGTTGCGGTTGCTGGAGGGCTACCGCACACGCGAGGGCCTGGGTTGGGCCGCGCCGAAGCTGCACATGCTGGACCTGCAGTATTCCGATGTCCGCCTCGACAAGGGCATCTATAACCGGCTGGTCGCCCGCGGCTCGATGAAGCGCCTGGTCAGCGAGCAACAGGTGCTCGACGCCATGACAACACCGCCGATCAACACGCGTGCGTACTTCCGCGGGGAGTGCCTGCGCCGGTTCGGTGCCGACATCGCCGCGGCCAGCTGGGATTCGGTGATCTTCGATCTGGGCGGCGATTCGCTGGTGCGCATTCCGACGCTGGAGCCCCTTAGGGGCAGCAAGGCGCATGTCGGCAAACTGCTCGACTCGGCTTCGTCGGCGGCCGATCTGGTGGACCAGCTGACAACGTGACGCCGCGTTTGTCGCGCGGCCTGCACACACTTGTCACCGCTGCTCGGTAGTGTTGGAGTTCAGTACACACAGCGGCAGAAGGAGGTCGGCGGCCATGGCGCAAGAGCAGACCAAACGGACTGGTGGCGGGGACGAGGACGAGGGCCCCATTGGTGATGGCTCCGCTGGACAGGAGCGTCGCGAAAAGCTCGCTGAAGACACCGACGACTTGCTCGACGAGATCGACGACGTGCTGGAGGAAAACGCCGAGGACTTCGTGCGCGCGTACGTACAGAAGGGCGGCCAGTGACGTCAGATCGCTCGGTGTTCGGGTCAGCCGCTGCTGATGCACGCTTACCGTTCGCCTCCAGCCTGTCCTCATTCAGCGATCACCTACGTCGCAACGCCCCGGAGTTGCTTCCCATCAACCGTATCGATTGGCAGAACTCCTCTGCTGCAACCGATCTCGCACCGCACGGTACTACCATCGTCGCGGTCTCGTTCGACGGTGGCGTGCTGCTCGCCGGTGACCGGCGCGCGACACAGGGCAACCTGATCGCCAGCCGGGACGTGGAGAAGGTCTACGTCACCGACGAGTATTCGGCCGCTGGTATCGCGGGCACGGCGGGCATCGCCATCGAGCTGGTTCGCCTGTTTGCGGTGGAACTCGAGCACTACGAAAAAATCGAGGGTGTGCCGTTGACCTTCGACGGCAAGGCGAGTCGGTTGTCCTCGATGGTCCGCGGCAACCTGCCGGCGGCTATGCAGGGACTGGCCGCGGTGCCGTTGCTCGTGGGTTATGACACCTCGATCACCGATCCGCAGCGGGCCGGACGCATCATGTCCTACGACTTGGTCGGCGGACGCACTGAGGAACGGTCCGGGTACCACGCCGTGGGTTCGGGCTCGATGTTCGCCAAGTCGTCGATGAAGAAGCTGTATCGCCGCGACATGGACTCGCAGGAGGCCTTGCGGGTCGCCGTCCAAGCGCTGTATGACGCTTCCGATGACGACTCGGCCACCGGCGGGCCCGACCCCGTTCGCCGGGTGTACCCGACCGCGGCGGTGATCACGGCCGACGGGGCGGAAATGGTTGCCGCAGAGGTGCTTGCGGAAATCGGTCGTGCCGTGGTTGCCGAGCGTTCGGAAGAAGGGGAAGCGCTGCAATGACGATGCCGTTTTACGCTGCTCCCGAGCAGCTCATGCGCGACCGTTCGGAGTTCGCGCGAAAAGGTATCGCCCGCGGCCGCAGCGTCGTCGTGCTGACCTACGAGAAGGGCGTGCTGTTCGTCGCGGAGAACCCGTCGACGGCGTTGCACAAGGTCAGCGAGCTCTACGACCGGGTCGGCTTTGCGGCGGTGGGTAAGTACAACGAGTTCGAAAATCTGCGCCGGGCCGGCATCGTGCACGCCGACACCCGCGGGTTCTCCTATGACCGCCGCGATGTCACCGGCCGCACGCTGGCCAATGCCTATGCACAGACCCTGGGAACTATCTTCACCGACCAGCTCAAGCCCTACGAGGTGGAGATCTGCGTGGCGGAGGTCGGTTACCCGGATCAGCCAAAACCCAGCCAGCTGTACCGGATTACCTATGACGGCTCGATCGGGGACGAACGCGAGTTCGTCGTCATGGGTGGTACCACCGAGCCCATCACCACAGCACTGCGCCGCTCCTACAGCCCCGGGCTAGAACTCTCGGCCGCGGTCGGTGTTGCGGTGCAGGCGCTGCAGGACGGCGCAGCCGAGGCAGCGGGTAACGGCGACAAGGAAAAGCGCGTAATCGGGGTGTCGGCGCTCGAGGTGGCGGTACTGGACGAAACCCGGCCGCGGCGGGCGTTTCGCCGGCTCACCGGCGCCACCCTGGAAACGCTGCTGCCGCAGTCGAAGTCCTGACCACTACCCGCGATACAGGCGCACGGCGTGCGGCCGGCTGGCGAACCGGAAGGACCGGCCGTTGCCCGTCACCTCACCGTCGGTCGCGATCCGCACCTTCTGGCCGTCGACCTGTGCGTCGAAACTCGACACCGATCGATGCACGTAGGTGGGTGAGCTGCCGAGCATTCCGGTCAATCCGGCGGTGGTGAGTCGCAACCGTGAGAACCGCATGTCGGCGCGCAGATAACGCACGTCGATGGTGCCGCGGTTGAGGTCTGGACGTGACATCGGCACCTGATCGGTGGGGGTGTAGCGGCCGTTGCCGACGAACAGCATCCAGATCAGTGACTTGCGGCCGTCGAGATGCACATGCAACGGCTCGGCGGCGGCGAGAACACGCAGCATCGCCAACGCGGCCGCCGGCCACTTGCCGAATCTCGGTTCCCACTTCTCCCGCAACCGAACCGAGTCCGGGTATCCGCCGAGACTTGCCGTGTTGACGAAAGTGCGCGGCTTATCGCCGTCGACAGTCACTTCGGCCAAGTCGACGAACACGGCCGATCCCGACTCGACCGCGGCGCAGGTCGCTTCGATCTCGGCTGCACCGACATCGCGGGCGAAGTGATTGAGGGTGCCGCCGGGGAAGGCCGCCAACGGCAGATGCCGGTCGACGGCGACATCGGCGACGACCAGGACAGTGCCGTCTCCGCCATACACACCGAGCGCTGCGGGCCGATGCTCGTCCACGGCGGCATTGATCTGTTCGCGCAGGTCTTTGTCCATGTCGAGTTCTAGTTCTCGCGCCTGCGGCAATCGCTTGCGCACGGCATCGATGCCGTCGGCGCTGCCCGAGCCCGGATTGCGGACGAGGAGCAGCCCGTCACCGTTGATCAACGCGGGCGCCTCGACTGCAGGTCCCACAGACGCCGGCTCCTCGGCCCGCACCGCCCACCAGCGACGGGTCGACACCGCCACCAGCGAGCCGAGCGCGAAGCCCGCCACCACGTCGCTGGGCCAGTGCACGCCGACGTGAACGCGCGAATAGCCGACCGCGAGGGCCAACGGCGCCACCGCCAGTCCCAGCGCGGGTGATTCGACGGCGACCCCGGTGGCGAATGCCGCGGCGGACGCCGCATGACCCGAGGGGAACGACGACGACACCGGCGGACGGAAGAGCCGGCGAAGCTGCGGCACGGCCTCCGCCGGCGGCCGGCGCCGCGGAAACAGCGGCTTGGCCAGTCCGTTGGCCACTGCACTGGCGCCCGCCACCGCGAAGATCCCGCGGATCCCGGCCCGACGCGCACGGCCCCCGGCGACCACCAGCCCGCCTGTGACAGCCGTCCAGAGCAGGCTGTGATTGGCCGCCTTGCTGAGCGCGAGCATTGTGCCGTCGAGCCCGGTGGGGCGCAGCCCGGCGCTGGCGGCGACGAGGCGTTCGTCGAACGAACGCACTGCGGAACCGGTGTTTTGGACACCACGGAAAAAGGTCATATGCGACAGCGTATGCAGTTCCACCGCTGGGCCGTGCGCTGGTTGTACTGTCGATGGTGTGCAGCGACGAATCATGGGCATCGAGACCGAGTTCGGGGTCACGTGCACCTTTCACGGGCATCGGCGACTGAGCCCGGACGAGGTCGCGCGGTACCTGTTTCGTCGTGTCGTGTCGTGGGGCCGGTCCTCGAACGTCTTCCTCCGCAACGGTGCTCGGCTCTACCTCGACGTCGGTTCGCACCCGGAGTATGCAACGGCCGAATGTGACAGCCTGCTGCAATTGGTGGCCCATGACCGCGCGGGCGAGCGGGTCCTCGAAGAACTGCTCGTCGACGCCGAGCAACGCCTCGCCGAGGAGGGCATCGGCGGGGACATCTACCTGTTCAAGAACAACACCGACTCGGCCGGCAATTCGTATGGCTGCCACGAGAACTTCCTCGTGGTGCGTGCCGGCGAGTTCTCCCGCATCTCCGACGTGCTGCTGCCGTTCCTGGTCACCCGCCAGTTGATCTGCGGCGCCGGCAAGGTTCTGCAAACTCCGAAGGCGGCCACGTTCTGCCTGTCCCAACGCGCCGAACATATTTGGGAAGGCGTGTCCTCGGCGACCACCCGCTCCCGGCCGATCATCAACACCCGCGACGAACCACACGCGGACGCCGAAAAGTACCGCCGCCTCCACGTCATCGTCGGCGACTCGAACATGTCCGAGACCACCACCATGCTGAAGGTGGGTACCGCGTCGCTGGTGCTGGAGATGATCGAAGCGGGCATGTCGTTCCGCGATTTCGCGTTGGACAACCCCATTCGGGCGATCCGCGAGGTCAGTCACGACTTCACCGGCCGCCGGCCGGTACGGCTGGCCGGTGGCCGCCAGGCCAGTGCGCTCGACATCCAGCGCGAGTACTACAGCCGCGCGGTCGAGCACCTACGCAACCGCGAACCGGATCCGCAGGTACTGCAGGTCGTTGATCTCTGGGGCCGCATGCTCGACGCGGTCGAGGGGCAGGACTTCGCCAAGGTCGACACTGAAATCGACTGGGTCATCAAGCGCAAGCTGTTCCAGCGCTATCAGGATCGCTACAACATGGATCTGTCGGATCCCAAGATTTCCCAGCTCGATCTGGCCTACCACGACATCAAACGCGGCCGCGGAGTCTTCGATCTGTTGCAGCGCAAGGGGCTGGCCAAGCGCGTCACCGAGGACGAGATGGTGGACGAGGCGGTGCGTACGCCGCCGCAGACCACCCGCGCGAAGTTGCGCGGTGACTTCATCGCGGCCGCTCAGGAGGCGGGCCGCGACTTCACCGTCGACTGGGTGCACCTCAAGCTCAACGACCAAGCCCAGCGCACGGTTTTGTGCAAGGACCCGTTCCGGTCGGTCGACGAGCGCGTGGAGCGGTTGATCTCATCGATGTGAGACCCGCGCGAGCGTCGCGCGAGTGTTCGCCATCCGGCGAACTAGGCTGGTCGCGTGGCTGTTGCGAAGGTCGAGCGATTGATGAATCTGGTCATCGCATTGCTGTCGACGCGGCAGTTCCTCACCGCGGACCGCATCCGGCGCAGCGTCGCCGGTTACGAGGATTGCGCGAGCGACGAGGCTTTCAGCCGGATGTTCGAGCGGGACAAGAACGAGCTGCGCGATCTCGGCATTCCGCTGGAAACGGGCCCGCCGTCGCGCTATTCGACCATCGAGGGTTACCGGATCAACCGCGACGCCTACGAGTTGCCGGACATCGAACTCAGCAGCGCTGAGGCGGCCGCGGTAGCGGTCGCGGTGCAACTGTGGGAGTCGCCCGAGCTGACCACGGCGTCGCACAACGCGCTGCTGAAACTGCGTGCGGCCGGGGTCCAAGTCGAGCCCGGTGCCGCAGTGACCGCTGTCGGCGCGCGCACCCGTGGTTCCGAGCCGGCGCTGGGCAAACTGCTCGCGGCCATCGACGCCGGTCAGGCGGTGCATTTCGACCACCGCGGCACCCCGACCGAGCCGTACCGTCGGCGCACGGTCGAGCCGTGGGGTGTGGTGACCTATCGAGGCCGCTGGTACCTGGTCGGGCATGACCGCGATCGCGACGCCGTGCGGACCTTCCGCCTATCCAGGATCGCGCCCGACGTCACCGCATTCGGGCCGGTCAACGCGGTGCGCAGGCCGGAAGGCCTGGATCTGCGCGAGACCGTCGACCGGGTGGTCGGCTCCTCGGCAGTGACCGGCACGGCGACGCTGTGGATTGCCGAGGGTAAGGCCCACGAGATCCGCCGCCTCGGTACATCGACCGGCGCCCGAAGGATCGCGGGCCGCGATGGCGCCGTCGTCGAGGTTCCCGTTCGGTCCCGCGACTGGATCACGCGGCTGATAGCGAGCCACAGCCCGGATGCGCTCGTGCTCGAGCCCGCCGATCTGCGTGCGGCCGTCCTCGGACGCTTGCGCGCGGCATTGACCAGCGAGGTTCGGCAGTGATGATCGGCGACGGAACCGCGGCGACAATTGGCGACGGAGCTGCGGTGACAATTGGCAGCGGAGCCGCGGTGATGATCGGCGGGGGACCACAGTGAGCGCGCGGCTGTCGAGCCGGTTGAGCCGGCTGCTCAACATGGTGCCGTACTTCCTGGCGCACCCCGGAATCAGCGCGGCGGAGGCGGCCGCGGACCTCGGCGTCACCACCAAGCAGTTGATGAGCGACCTGAATCAGCTGTGGATGTGCGGACTGCCCGGCTATGGGCCGGGTGACCTTATCGACCTGTCGTTTTCCGAAGAGAGCATCGAAGTCACATTCTCCGCGGGCATCGACCGGCCGGTCCGGCTCACCTCGACGGAAGCGACGGCGTTGTTGGTAGCGCTGCGTTCGATAGTCGAGATGCCCGGCATGGTCGATCCGAGTGCCGCGCAGCGGGCCATCGCCAAGATCGAAGCGGCCGCGGGGGCGGCAGCCGAGAAGCAGAACGGCACCATGCCGGTGCCCGCACCCGCCGCGACGATCGAGGATCCCGCTGCAGCGCAGGTGCGTTCGGCAGTAACTCAATCACGCGCGGTGCGTCTCGTCTACTACTCAGCGAGCCGCGATGCGGTCACCGAGCGAATTGTTGATCCCATCCGAATCGTGTTGTTGGACAACCACAGCTACCTTCAGGCGTGGTGCCGGCAGGCCGAGGCGGTGCGGCTGTTTCGGTTCGATCGAATCGAGGCCGCCACGGCGCTCGACGAACCGGCGCGGCCCCCGAGCACTGTCGCCGCCGACGATCCTGCCTCCGAATTGTTCAGCGAGGATTCCACGCTACCGATCGCCCGCCTGCGGATCGATTCATCGAGCACCTGGGTGCTCGATCAATACCCGATGGAGCAGATCGGCATCGACGATTCGGGCGCGGTGGAAGCGACCATGCGGTTCGCCACGCTGGACTGGATGGCCCGGATGATTCTCGGATTCGGGTCGGCGGTGACGGCCTTGGACCCGCCGGAACTCGTCGCCGCCGTCCGCGAACGCGCCGACGCCGCGCTCGCCGCCTACCAGGAAATCGACCAGGCGCAATGACCGACAAAATACGCATCTGCATCTTCGGAGCAGGCAGCATCGGCTGCTACGTCGGCGGGCGGCTCGCCGCGACCGACGCCGCCGAGGTGAGCTTCATCGCGAGGGAGCGGATCGCGACCGAACTGCGCGCCCACGGTCTGCATCTGTCCGATCTGCACGGCACCCGCGTCGACGTGCCACCCGAGCGTTTCGATGTCGATACCGCACCCACCGCGGCCGCGACCGCCGACTTCGTGTTCGTGACGGTCAAGTCCGCGGCCACCGAAGCCGCCGGAAAAACGCTGGCCGAACTCGTGCAACCCGGCACGGTGGTGATCAGCCTGCAGAACGGGATAGGCAACGCCGACGTGCTGCGCACACACTTACCCACCGCGACGGTGTTGGCCGGAATGGTGATGTACAACGTCGTTCACCACGGCGACGGACGGTTCCACCAGGGCAGCGACGGGGACATCGAAATTTCCGACCACCCGCGACTCGACGCTCTGGCCCCGGTTTTCGACGCTGCGGGTCTGCAGTTGGTCCGGCAAACGGAATTGTTGCCGGTGCAGTGGGCCAAGCTGATCCTCAATCTCAACAATGCGGTGAACGCGCTTTCCGGATTGCCGCTGCGTGAGGAGTTGAGTCAGCGCGACTATCGGTGTTGTGTGTCGTTGGCCCAGCGCGAGGCATTCGCCGTGCTCGACCGCGCGGGCATCCAACCGGCGCGGCTTACTCCGGTGCCGCCCGCGCTCATGCCGCGGCTGCTTACTGTCCCCGATTTCGTGTTCACCCGGGTATTCGGCCAGGTCATCGCCATCGATCCGCTCGCCCGCTCCTCGATGGCCGACGATCTCGACGCCGGTCGGCGCACGGAAATCGATTGGCTCAGCGGCGAAATCGTCCGGCTCGGCGAGCGCGTCGGGGTACCCACGCCGGTCAACGCGCGGTTGATCGAGCTGATTCGGCAGGCGGAATCGGGCGAACGGCGCACTTGGACGGGACGAGAACTGCTGGCCGAATTGCGGTCGGAACCGCGATCGCCAATTCGTTCGGTAGCATCGAACGTATCTCGATTCGGGAGGAAACTATGGGCGCGATGAGCTGGTGGCACTGGGCGATCGTCTTGGTGGTGCTGGTGGTTCTTTTCGGCTCCAAGCGGCTGCCCGACGCGGCTCGTGGCCTCGGTCAGTCGCTGCGCATCTTCAAGAGTGAAATCAAGGAGATGCAGAACGACGGCAAGTCGCAGAAGCCCGCCGAACCAGCGGCGCAAGCGCAGCTACCGGAGTCAAGTCCGCAGCCGGCCCCCACCGTAAACACCGAGCAGCAGAAGTCGGCCTGACGGTCCGCTGCAACCCCCCGTGCGTGAAATTTCACCGCGGGCGGTGAAATTTCACGCACGGGATGCGTACGGCATCCCGGCTTGACGCGTGAGAATGCTGATCCGGCTGTAGGAGACCCAGTGCGCATCCCCTTCGACCCGCGGCACAGCCGTCGCCGGACCAACCCGGACGGCACCATGTCGCTGGTCGAGCACCTCTACGAGCTGCGCAAGCGGTTGCTCATCTCGCTCGCCGCCGTCTGCGTCACGACGGCCGTCGGCTTCTTCTGGTACTCGCACCAGATCTTCGGAATCGAAAGCCTCGGCGACCTGCTTCGCGGGCCGTACTGCTCGCTACCGGCGCAGGCGCGGGCAAATCTGAGCAGCACGGGCGAGTGCCGGCTGCTGGCCACGGGTCCGTTCGAGCAGTTCATGCTGCGATTCAAGGTCGGCCTGACCGCTGGCATCGTGCTCGCCTGCCCGGTGTGGCTGTACCAGACCTGGGCGTTCATCACGCCGGGCCTGTATGCCAAGGAGCGCCGCTACGCCGTCTCGTTCGTCACGTGCGGCGCGGGCCTCTTCGTGGCCGGGGCCGTCCTCGCCTACATGGTCGTCTCCAAGGCGCTGCACTTCCTGCTGACCGTCGGTGACAACGTCCAAATCACCGCGCTGAGCGGCGCCCAATACTTCGGCTTCATCATCAACCTGCTGGTGATCTTCGGGGTCAGCTTCGAGATACCGCTGCTGATCGTCGCGCTGAACCTGGTCGGTGTCGTGCCCTACCGCAGGCTCAAGTCGTGGCGGCGCGGCCTCATCTTCACGCTGTTCGTCTTCGCGGCCATCGCGACGCCCGGCCAAGATCCGTTCTCCATGCTCGCGTTGGCGTTGGCGTTGACCGTGCTGCTCGAGGTCGCCATCCAGATCGCCCGAATCAACGACAAGCGCAAGGCGCGCCGGCTTGCCGCCGCCAAGCAGGCGCTGCCCGACGACCGTCCATCGGTCATTCCTACGGCATCGACCATCCCCACGCCGGAACCGCTCACGCGTGCCACCGACTTCTCCGACACGCTGTGACGTGACAGCCCAGGCCCATTTCGGCACCCAACTCAGCGCCTTCAGCGCCGGGTTGGCGTTCGCTCTCGACCCTTTCCAGGCAGAGGCGTGTGTTGCGCTCGAATCCGGACACAGCGTGCTGGTCTGCGCCCCAACGGGTGCCGGTAAGACGGTGGTCGGCGAGTTCGCGGTGCATCTAGCGCTCGCGTCGGAGGGCAAATGCTTCTACACGACGCCGATCAAGGCGCTGAGCAACCAGAAGTTCGCCGACCTTGTGCAACGGTATGGCCGCGATTCCGTCGGGTTGCTCACCGGCGACCAGAGCATCAACCCCGACGCGCCGGTGGTCGTCATGACCACCGAGGTGCTGCGCAACATGCTCTACGCCGATTCCGATGCGCTGCGCGGACTCTCGCACGTGGTGATGGATGAGGTGCATTTTCTGGCCGACCGGTTCCGCGGCGCCGTTTGGGAGGAAGTGATTCTGCACCTGCCCGAAGCGGTCCGGCTGGTAAGCCTGTCCGCGACGGTCAGCAACGCCGAGGAGTTCGGTGCCTGGATGCGAACCGTGCGCGGCGACACGACGGTGGTGGTTGACGAAAACCGTCCCGTGCCGCTGTGGCAGCACATCATGGTGGGCCGCAGGTTGTTCGACCTCTTCGACACCAGGGCGCACAAGCCAGGCAGCAAGAACGTGATCGTCGATCAGGACTTGCTGCGCCACCTGCGCCAGCGGGAGGCGTTGGCACTGGACCGGCAGTGGCAACCGCGGGGCAGGGGCCAGCGCGGTCGCCCGGACTTTCGGCCGCTGCCCAGGCCGGAGGTGATCAGGCGGCTGGACGATGAAGGCCTGCTGCCGGCGATTACCTTCATCTTCAGCCGCGCCGGATGTGATTCGGCGCTGGCGCAGTGCCTGCGTTCGACGCTGCGGCTTACCACCGACGACGAAGTCGGCGAGATCGACGCGATCATCGACAGACACACCGGCGAGCTACCGCGGGCCGACCTCGAGGTGCTCGGGTACTGGGAGTGGCGTGAAGCGCTCGAACGAGGACTGGCCGCCCACCACGCAGGGATGCTGCCGGCGTTTCGGCACACCGTCGAGGAGTTGTTCGTCCGTGGGCTCGTCCGCGCCGTATTCGCTACCGAGACACTCGCCTTGGGCATCAATATGCCCGCCCGCACGGTGGTGCTCGAGCGGTTGGTGAAGTTCAACGGCGAGGCGCACGCCGATTTGACGCCGGGGGAGTACACCCAGCTGACCGGGCGGGCCGGGCGACGCGGCATCGATGTCGAGGGTCATGCGGTGGTGCTGTGGCATCCGGACCTCGACGCGACCGAGGTCGCCGGGCTCGCGTCCACGCGCACGTATCCGCTGCGTAGCTCGTTCCGGCCGGGTTACAACATGACGATCAACCTCATCGACCGGATGGGTACGACCGAAGCGCGCAACCTGCTGGAGCGCTCGTTCGCGCAGTTCCAGGCCGACCGGTCGGTGGTTGGGCTGGTTCGCGGGATCGAGCGCAACGAGACGGCGTTAGTGCAGTTACGCGAGAGCCTCGGTGGCGAGGGCGGCGAGTACCTCGAATACGCGCAGTTGCGTGAGCGAATCAAAGCCCGGGAGAGGCAATTGGAACGCCGCGGACGTGACGACAGGCGCGCCGCCGCCTTGCAATCGCTGGCTGCGCTGCGCCGCGGAGATGTCATCGCGGTGCCGAGCGGCCGGCGAGCCGGATTGGCCGTCGTGCTGGAGTCCGACGGTGGCGCGGACCCACGGCCACTCGTGGTGACAGAGGACAAATGGGCCGGTCGACTGTCCGCGGCCGATTTTTCCGCACCCGCCGAGGCGCTAGGTCGAATGCGGCTGGCCAAGCACATCGATCACCGCACCGCCCGCGGGCGTCGTGACCTGGCGTCGGCGTTGCGCAGCACCGGCATCTCTGCGCCGCGTCGCACCAAACGCGGCAAATCACACGCAGGCGAGGATGCCGAGCTGGCCAAGTTGCGACGCGCGTTGCGGAGCCACCCCTGCCACAGTTGGCCGAACCGCGAGGAACTCGCCCGGGTGGGCGAGCGCTATGCGCGACTCGTCCGCGAAACCGAGTCGATGCGGCAAAAGGTTTCCACCACAACGAATTCGCTGGCCCGCACATTCGACCGGATATCGGCGTTGCTGTCCGAGCGCGGATACATCGTCAACGGCGCAGTCACCGAGGATGGCGCCGCCCTGAGCCGGATCTACGCCGAAAGCGACCTGCTGATCGCCGAGTGCCTGCGACACCGGGCATGGAGCGGCCTGAGCCCCGCCGAACTCGCCGCGGTGGCCTCCACAGTCGTCTACGAATCGCGGCGTGAGTCGGACGGCTACGTCGGCGTCACGGGCCCGACCGGGCCGATACGGCACGCCATCACCGAGACGATGCGGTTGTTCGCTGAGTTGCGTGCGGACGAGGCCCGACACAAGTTGCCGCCGATGCGTGAGCCCGATCTCGGTTTCGTATCGGCGGTTTACAAGTGGGCGAAGGGCGAGGCGCTCGTCGAGGCCCTGCTTGCCGCAGGTGACGCGGGCAAGCCGCTGCCCGCGGGCGACTTCGTGCGCTGGTGCCGGCAGGTGATCGACCTGCTCGACCAGTTGCGCACCACGGCCGATGATCCGCAGGTCCGCGAGGCGGCCGCCAAGGCGGTCCGGGCGGTCCGCCGGGGTGTCGTCGCCGTGGACGCGGCGTGAGCGCGGCACGGCGGGCTAACGTGTTAGCGGAAATCACAGAGGAGGCGAGCAATGAGCAGCCCTAACGGCCCCAACGAGCCGAAGGACCAGTGGGCACGCCCACAGGAACAGGGCTGGCAGCAGCCGCAGTGGTCGCCGCAACCGCAGCAACAGTGGCAACCGCAACCCGAGCACCCACAGCAAGGCCAACAGCAGCAGTGGTCGTCGCCATACGGTCAGCCGGCTCCGCAATACGGCCAGCCCGGACAGCAGTACGCCCAACAACCGGGCCAGCAGTGGCCGGCCGAGCCTGGCCAGTGGAACCAGCCCGGTCAACAGTGGGGTCAACCGGAACAGCCCTGGGGTCAGCCGCCGGGTGAGCAGCCTATCGGCGCGCCGAAGAAGAAGTCGAAGCTGCCGCTCATTGGTGGAGCCGTCGCGCTGGTGGTTGTCGCCGCGGTCGTTGTGGCCTTGGTCCTGTTCTTTACCCACAAGACGCTGCTGGACCAGAACGCCGCACAGGACGGCGTGAAGAAGGTGCTCACTGAATCCTATGGCGTGCAGAATCTTTCGGGCGTGAGCTGCCCGAGCGGCGTCGAGGTGAAGAAGGACGCGCAATTCACCTGCACCGTCACCATCGACGGCGAGCACAAGGACGTGACGGTCACGTTCACCGACGACAATGGGACCTATGAGGTCGGCCGCCCAGGTTAGTCAGCATTCAACAATTCCGTCGAAGCGGGATTGTCTTGATAGCACGAAGTCAGAGTAGCCAGCGGTCGCTGATCCAATTTCCACACCGTATTTCCAAACAGCGTCGCGATTCATTCAATTGACCGACACTGCTGGCTTCAGAATTCGTCTAGCATCCGACTAGTGATCCGCCTAGCTCGCTCGCGTGGCGAATCTACGCGGCGGACAAAAGGGCGAAAGTTGAGCAGCTACGAATGATTCATCCCAGTGGAACCGAGCGGCATTTCGATGATGGGCGACGTCCACAATTTGCGCAACCACGCGGCTCGACATCACCATATTCAGAAAGCGATGGTCCGGCGCAGGCTGCGCTTTGGCCTTTCTTCGCAGGGCCTATATTCGGATTCCTCCTCCTTGTTGCTGGCTTTGCTTTTAAGATCACCGCGTTGTGGTCCCTGGGAATCCTTGTTTTCGTTCTCGGTACAGTCGTGGTAATCATCCGCGCCGCCACTCGGTCGAGTACTTCGAATCCTCCCGCAGCGCCAATCGCCTACACGGCCGACGGCCGCCCTATTTATCCTGTTGTCGGTTACACGCCAGACGGACTGGCCATCACCGCTGATCGCGCCGTCGGATACCAGCCAATAAATCCGCGCACGAATTCACTGGCGATTGCAGCTCTGGTGCTCGGCTTCGTATTTCCAGTCATAGCGATACCGATCGGGCATATTGCTTGCTCGCAGATCCGCCGCACAGGTGAACAAGGCCGAGGTATGGCCCTGACAGGTCTGATACTCGGGTATATCTCCGTTCTGTTCATCCTATTCGTCATTCTTGCGTTCCTAACTGCATCGTAGGACGAACTGTGACGTCGGCTTTAGCACTACTACACTGCTACACACCCGCAGGACGATTCAATGCCATTCTCGGTTCCAGCCGCAAATACCCAAGGCGCTCTATCGATCGCGGCGGTGCTGTCAGCTGTCGTGTTCTCCGTGGCTCTATGGGTATACCGTGACGCGCGAGCGTGTGCCAGCAGCGGACGACCCGTTGTATATTCGGTGGGCACATTTCGACTCGAAACACCAGTCCAATGGTTCTTTGCGTGTCTCTTGCTCGCGGAGATGTTCTTTCCTCTCTACATCGAAAGCCGTAGCTTCGCGTAGTCCGGCTGCAACGTGGAACACCTGTCCTCGCTGAAACTCAACGCCCAGTCGGGGACCATATTCCTCGACTGGACGTACCGTTCAGCGGCCCTTCATCGCCTCCACCAACCGCTTGACCGGACTCTCGGCATTCAACTCGACGGCCAATTCCTGCAACCGCTGCGGGTCAGCCGGCTCGGTAGGCAGCACGTCCGGTCGCGAGAAGTGCACATCGGCGTCGCGCACCACTCGAACGACTGTCGTGGCAACCTCCAAATAGTCCTCGGCCGCCGCGAGTTTCGCTCGAACCCCCTGCGCCATATCGGATTCGGGATCGCGCACCGCCGCACGCAGAGCCTCGATGGAGCCGAACTGCATGATCAACGACGACGCCGATTTTTCCCCGATGCCTTTCACACCGGGCAGCCCGTCGGAGGCATCGCCACGCAAGGTGGCCAGGTCGGCGTAGGCGGCACCGGCATTCGCTTCGGGCACACCGTATTTGGCGGCTACTTCGGCAGGTCCGAACAATTCGGCCTTCGCCAGACCGCGGCCGACGTAGTACACCCGAACCGCCACCTCACGATCCTCCACCAGTTGCAACAGATCCCGGTCACCCGAGACCACCACGACGTCGTCGGTCCGCTCGCGGGTCGCTAGCGTGCCGAGCACGTCGTCGGCCTCCAAGCCTTCCGCACCTGCAGTCGCAATACCGGCCGCCTCGAGTACCTCGAGGATCATGTCGACCTGCGGCGTCAACAGGTCCGGCACCTCTTCGACATTCTCATCGGCGCCATCGGGTGCCAGTCGGTGCGTCTTGTACGACGGCACCGCGTCGACCCGGAATTGCGGACGCCAGTCGAGGTCCAGGCAGACGACCAGCCGCGCCGGCGAGTGCCGGTTGATCAGCGCGGCCACCATGTCGGTGAACCCGCGCAACGCATTCACCGAGCGCCCGTCCTCGGCGGTGATCGAGGCAGGAATCGCGTGGAAGGCGCGGAACCACAGGCTGGCACCGTCGAGCAGCAGAAGAGGTCCAGTCATAGCCGATAGCCTAGGGCGTATGACGACGGCGACACGCTTCCCCGCGCAGGTGTACCGGCAGCGCTTGGATCGGGCCGCGCAACTGACCGCCGATGCCGGATTCGATGGGCTCGTGGTCACGCCCGGACCGGACCTGCAGTATCTGGTCGGTTCGGCCGCAAGTTCCTTCGAACGGCTGACCTGCCTGGTGGTACCGAGCGACGGCAGCCGGGCCAGCATGGTGATTCCGAAGCTGGAATTGGCCTCGCACAACGACTCGGCGATCGCCGAACTCGGCTTACCGGTTCTCGATTGGGTCGACGGGGCCGATCCCTATCAACTCGCCGCCTCGGTACTCAAGCCGTCGCCGCGCACGGCGGTTGCCGATGCGATGCCCGCACTGCACTTGCTTCCGCTCGCCGCCGTCTTCGGCGCTCTGCCGGCGCTGGCCACGCCCATCCTGCGCGAGCTCCGGATGATCAAGGACGCCAGCGAAATCGAGGCATTGCGTCGGGCCGGAGCGGCAATCGACCGCGTGCACGCCCGAATGGGGGAGTGGCTCCGCCCGGGCCGCACCGAGCGGGAGGTGGGTGCCGACATCGCCCGCGCGATCATCGACGAGGGCCATAGCGAGGCCGCCTTCGTCATCGTCGGCTCGGGCCCGCACGGAGCAGATCCGCATCACGAAGTGTCCGACCGGGTCATCGAATCCGGCGACATTGTGGTCATCGACATTGGGGGGCCGGTGCCGCCGGGATACAACTCGGACAGCACCCGGACCTACAGCATGGGCGATCCTGCTCCCGAAGTCGCCGAGAAGTTCGCGGTGCTCGAGCAGGCCCAAGCGGCGGCCGTCGCCGCGGTGGCGCCGGGAGTGACCGCCGAGCAGATCGACGCCGCCGCCCGCGATGTCATCGCCGCCGCCGGGATGGGGCCGGCGTTCGTGCACCGCACCGGTCATGGCATCGGAATCTCCGTACACGAAGAGCCGTACATCGTTGCCGGCAACGGTCTTTCGCTCTTGCCGGGGATGGCGTTCTCAATCGAGCCGGGCATCTACTTTCGCGACGAGTGGGGCGCCCGCATCGAGGACATCGTCGTTGTCACCGAAGGCGGTTGCGAGGTGCTCAACAACCAGCCGCACGGATTGACGGTGCTGTAGAGATGGGTCGCAGGAAGGCGCGCGTCGAAGACGTCCACGAGCTAGCCCTGGCGATGCCACACGTGACCGTAGAGACGGGTCCGAGCGGCAATCCTATCTACCAGGTCGGTCGAAAGTCGTTCGTCTTCTTCCGCACTCCGCGCCCGGACGCATTCGACCCGGAGACAGGGGAGCGCTACACAGACGTGATCATCTTCTGGGTGCCGTCGGAGTCGGACAAGCAGGCGCTGGTGCAGGACCCCTCGTCGCCGTTTTTCACGACGCCGCATTTCAACGGGCATCCATCAGTCCTGCTGCGCGCCAGTCGCATCGGTGAACTGTCCCGGCAAGAGCTCGCCGAGATCATCGAAGATGCCTGGCTGTCCCGCGCCTCACCGACGCGGCAGAAGGCGTGGCTGGAAAGCGGATCTAGCCGCGCTAACCAACTGTGACGAAAACCGCGGTCTTGTGCAAGGAGAGCGACTTCGAGATCACCCAAAGTGCGCGGTCGAGTTGCGCTTGTGGCACTTCGACGCAAATGTTTCCCGTCGCACTAGCACCCGGGTATAGCTCTCCATTGCTGCCGAGCGCGTCTGGTACGACCCCGCACCCGTGATTGGAACTGTCGAACGTGTTGCCAGCCGATCCGAGAACCTTGAAATCTAGATCCCATTGAACGTTTCCAGTCTTGGGCCCCTTGTACGTCGTTGTCACATTCGCCATGACATAGGCGGAGCCGGAGCTCGGTGGATCATTGAACTGGTTCTCGCTTAGAACCTCGCGCTGGGCGTCGCGGTTGACGCTGTTTACGACTACGGTCCAGTCAGGCAGTGTCGCAGCATCTCCTATGTGAAGTGGCCGTTCGCGGCTGCCGGGTCCATGTTCTTCCGCCTCCACCGATGGTGCTAACGACGCTGCGGGCGACCCCACATCGTCAAACGCGTGACTGATGTCATCTACCGCGTTGAAGAAGATTGTCATGCCCCATACACCGAGTGCGGTTGCGACCGCGCCAATTCCGATACCGAAGCCGCTCATTACGCGATTACTCGCGATCCCCCGCCTCACTCTGCCAAACCCAAGCACCCCGAAGAGAATTGCGAGTAGGCCCAGAATTAGCGCAATGAATCCTGTCAACGGAACGAGCCCAAAGACGAGACCAATAATTGCAAGGACGAGCGCGGTAATGCCGAACCCGTTTCGATAGTTCGGGGGAGGAGTCCAGTTCGCCGGAGGCGGTTGCGAAAATCCAGGCGGCGGCGGGAATTGACCACCGTAGGGCGGTGGAGATTGATGAACCATGGGTATGACTTTACATAACCTTTGGTAATGGCTCTTAGTCGTCCAAGCGGAAAGCGGACCTAACGCAACACACTCGAACACATCACCCGCTGCACGTCGATCTCGATGACTACACGCGTCGGATTGTGACGTGGCTGCCGATACCGCGCGGCGTAGCGCTGCACGGCGTCATGCACCGAGTCGCGGTCGCGAAGTACGCGCGCCGGTCCTTCCAGCGTGATCCACCGGACGCCATCCACTTGACTGACCGCGGCGTAACCGTGCCGCTCTACATTGCGCGCCTTGTGCGAGGCACCGTCGGTGATGATGCGCACCCGGCATCTCTCGGCGTCCCAGGTAAAACCGACCGCCACCACATGCGGCGTGCCGTCCTGTCGCAGGGTGGTCAGCGTGGCCAAATGCCGGTCGGTGACGAACTCGAGTGCAGCCTGGCTGAGAACGATTGGTTGGGGGTCACTCGACATACGTCGAAGGTAGTCCAGCACACTGATCACCGTGGCAACGCGAACCAAGCAGTTGGCGCCCGGAACCGTCCTGATCCTCGGCGGCCGCAGTGAGATCGGCCAAGCCGTGGCCGAGCGCGTCGCTGCAGGACGAACGGTCGTGCTGGCCGCCCGCAACAGTTCCGACCTGCAACCACAGCGCGACAGACTCCACGCCGCGGGCGCTGCCGCAGTCCACGCGATCGAATTCGACGCCGACGACGTCCATTCGCACGCCACCGTACTGGCATCGGTGGTGCGTGACCACGGACCGATCGGAATCGCGGTGTTGGTGTTCGGGATACTGGGCGACCAGCAGCGGGCGGAGCGGGAGTCGGCGCATGCGCTGCAGGTGATCCAGACCGACTATGTCGCACAGGTCTCCGTGCTTACGGATTTGGCGACCCTCATGCGCACTCAGGGTGACGGCCACATCGTCGTGTTCAGTTCCGTTGCTGGAGTGCGGGTTCGACGCGCGAACTATGTCTATGGCTCCGCCAAGGCCGGTCTCGACGGCTTCGCGTGTGGGCTTGCAGATTCGTTGCATGGCACCGGCGTTCATCTGCTACTCGTCCGGCCCGGGTTCGTCATCGGCACCATGACCGACGGCATGAAGCCGGCGCCGTTTTCGAGCACTCCCAACCAAGTTGCCGACGCCGTAGTAAACGGGCTGCGGCGCCGGTCTGGTCCGGTGTGGGTGCCGAATCTGCTTCGGCCCGTGTTTTTCGGTATGCGTCTACTGCCCCAGCCGATTTGGCGGAGGCTGCCGCGGTGATACCCATCCACGTCGTCGGCATCGGGGCGGATGGCTGGTCCGGTCTCACCGACGCAACCCGGGCGGCGATCGCAGACGCCGACGTGCTGATCGGTTCCGGCCGTCAGCTGGATTTGATCCCTGCTTGCAGCGCCGAACGGGTGCGGTGGCCCTCGCCGCTGCTACCCGCGTTGCCGGGGTTGTTCGACGATCTCGCCGACAAGCGGGTGTGCGTGCTCGCGAGCGGCGACCCGATGTTTCACGGCATTGGTGTGACGCTGGCTCGTCTGCTCGGCATCGATCGGTTACGCGTGCTGCCGCAACCGTCGTCGGCCTCGCTCGCCTGCGCGAGACTTGGCTGGCCGCTCGCGGATACCCCTGTCGTATCTCTGGTCAATCGGCCGGCGCAGACGTTGCTACCCGACGTGGTTGACGGCGCCCGGTTACTGGTGCTCAGCAATGACGCCAGCACGCCGACCGCGGTCGCGAAACTACTGGCAGACAACGGCTTCGGTGGCTCGACGCTGCATGTGCTCGAGCAGCTCGGCGGCCCGTTGGAACGCCGTTTCGACGGCGAGGCAGCGGCTTGGCCGCACGCGCCGGGTGATCCGCTCAACATCGTTGCGGTGATCTGTCGTGGCGACACCAGGCCGCGCCGCACGCGAATCCCAGGTCTTGTCGACGCCGCCTTCGAAACCGACGGCCAATTGACCAAACAGGAGGTCCGCGCGCTGACACTGACAGCGCTGGCTCCGGCACCGGGTGAACTGCTCTGGGACGTAGGCGGGGGGACCGGAAGCATCGGAATCGAATGGTGCCGAACGCATCCACGCTGTCGCGCGATCATCTTCGAGCGGACTGCCGAGCGGGCTGACCGGATCCGGCGCAACGCCCTCGCCCTTGGCGTGCCCGGAGTTGAAATCCACGGCTCGGCGCCAGCGGCTTTCGATGACCTACCAGTTCCCGACGTGATCTTCCTCGGCGGCGGAGTGACACAACCGGGCCTGTTCGACGCGTGCTGGACCAGACTCCGCCCAGGCGGCCGGTTGGTGATCAACGCGGTGACCATCGAGACGGAGTCGCAGGTCATCGCGTGGGCGAATGAGTACGGCGGGACGCTGCGGAAGCTGCAAGTTTCGCGGGTGGAGGCGCTCGGGGGTTTCACCGCGTGGCGCCCGCAGTTGCCGGTGACGCAGTGGGTTGCGGATAAGCCGCGTTGACGGCGGGATCGTCGTAATCATCCGCTATCGTCTTCGAGACCTTGCTGTGATCTTGCTCGCAGCGCTAAATATCCGGAAGGACGCTTGGGTGAACGTGAAACGACTGACCGCTACAGCTGTCATGGCAATCGCAGCTGTCGCGGTTACCGCTGGGACGGCAAATGCGGCGCCAGCGGTGGCCGATCCTGCAGTGCGCGGAGCCGATCACGCCGTCGACTACCGTGCCGCGCTCACGAAGACGGGGGCCGTCGCGACAACTCTCACCAACGGTGCATTCGCGCTGACGCCCGATGGCAAAGCGATCACCGTTTCTGATGGCTCCGGCCGGGTTATCGAGAGCTTTCCGACGACTTTCGAGTTTCACAACGTGGCCAAGGGTGTCGACGGTAAGTCGGTGGCAACGATGTCGTCCATTTCCACCGACGGACACACCCTGACCCTTATCCCGAGCGGGGTGATCAAAAACGTCGACCAACCGCTGAGTTCGCAGCAGCGCTTCATCAACGAACTGCAGCGGGCCGCACCCGGTGCCGGCATCGGTGCGATCATTGGTGCCCTGATCGGTATCCCGCTGTTCTTGGCTGTTCCGGAGGGTGCCGCCGTCGGTGCCGTGATCGGCTTGTTGGTGGCCGGTGGGCAGCCACTGATCGACGCAGGCACCGCCTTCTTCACCGGTCAGCCCTGAAGGTTCTCATTCTCGGCGGCACCCGCGAAGGCCGTGAGCTAGCCGAGATCCTCTCCGGCGAGCGAGGATTCGACATCGTGTCCTCGCTCGCCGGTCGTGTCCGTGATCCGGTCCTGCCGCTCGGCGCAGTTCGGGTCGGCGGCTTCGGTGGGACCGAAGGCTTGCGAGACTGGTTGCGCGTCAACTCAATCGACGCGGTTGTCGATGCCACACATCCGTTTGCAGAGCGGATTACGGCGAATATCATTGCCGCGGCCGGTGATCGACCACTGCTGTTGCTACGCCGTCCACAATGGCGACCAGGTGAAGGCGACGACTGGATCGAGGTCGACTCGCTTGCGGAGGCCGCGGCGGCTGTTCGTCGATTTCGGCGGGTGCTGCTGACAATCGGCAGACAGGGCGTCGGCAATTTCGCCGCTGTGGACAACGTCTGGTTCCTGATCCGGTCGATCGACGCCCCCGATGGCCCGCTGCCCCCTCAGCACGAATTGCTTTCGAGTCGTGGCCCTTTCACGGTTGACGGCGAACTCGAGTTGATGCAGGCGCATCGCGTCGATGCAGTGGTGAGCAAGAACAGTGGGGGAGCTCTGACGGAAGCGAAACTCGTTGCCGCCCGCGAACTTCGACTGCCGGTCGTGATGATTCGTCGACCGCCGGTACCAGAGCATGTTCCGGTCGCAGAAAGTGCCGCCGACGCGGCGTCATGGTTGCGGGGCCTGGCGCTCGAACGCTAGCGCACTTCTTTCCTCCCACTTCAACATATATCGCGACCGGGGGCTTGCCGCAAGACCCGGGTCATGGCGCACAATCGCTGCTCTAGTCCGAGATCCTGCGGAAATGAGGGTGTGTGTCGACTCAGGTGTACCGAACCGAATTGCGGTCCGAGCAGAGTTACGTCGCCAAGCTTTACGAGCAACTCGACGCGGAGCGTGCGCGAGTGAAGAGTCGGTACGGCGAGGCGTTGCGACGGACCGACGGCGTGCGAGATGGCGAGACGCTTGTGGCCCGCGACGTCGAGGTGCGCACGCTGACCAAAGAGGCGAGGCGACTCGACGTCGCTGACAATTGCCTGTGTTTCGGACGTTTGGACGCTGTGTCGGGGGAGCGGCTGTACATCGGCCGGATCGGCCTGTTCGACGAGGAGCGCGAGTTCGAACCGTTGCTGCTCGACTGGCGGGCGCCGGCCGCGCGGCCGTTCTATGTCGCCACCGCCGTCAGGCCGGAGAATATGCATCGGCGCCGTCAGTTTCACACCCGCGGGCGTGAAGTGGTCGACTTCACCGACGAGATCCTCGGTCGTCCGGACGGTTTCGAGAGCGACGAGCGCGGTGATTCAGCGCTGCTCGCCGCGATCAACGCGCCGCGCGGGGAGGGGATGCGCGACATCGTCGCGACAATTCAGGCCGAACAGGACGAAATCATCCGGCTCGATCATTCCGGGGTACTCGTGATCGAGGGTGGGCCCGGGACCGGCAAGACCGTGGTGGCGCTGCATCGTGTTGCGTACCTGCTCTACACCCACCGCGAGCAAATGGAGCGGCACGGAGTGCTCGTCGTCGGGCCGAATCCGGCGTTCATCAACCACATCAGTCATGTGTTGCCGTCACTCGGCGAGACCAATGTCGTGTTCATGACTCCGGGCGACTTTCTGCCGGGGCTCCATGTGACGGCCGAGGACGCCCCCGAAGTCGCTGGGCTCAAGGGTTCACTGCAGATCTTGGACGTATTGGCCGCTGCCGTGGCTGACTACCAACGTCTTCCCGACCAGCCGATTCCAATCACGCTCGCAGGTGTGGCATTACGAATCGACGCCGACATTGCGGAGTGGGCAAGGGATGAGGCACGCGCCAGTGGACTGCCGCACAACGAGGCTCGGTCGGTGTTTCGCGAGATCGTCACCTACGTCCTCACCGATCGCGCGATCGGCCGGATCGGCCGTGGCTGGCTGAACCGGCAGGACCGCGAGGCATGGGAGGAAATGCGGGCAAGTCTGCTTGAAGAGCTTGCTGGCGATGACGCGTTCACCGCCGCGCTGGACACACTGTGGCCGATCTTGACGCCCGAAACGGTGTTGGCCGAACCTTTTTCGTCGCCCGGGCGGTTACGCTTAGCCGGCGCCGATGGGGCACTGTTCCGCGAGAACAGTGCGGCGTGGACGATTTCGGACGTGCCGCTACTCGACGAACTTGTTGACCTGCTCGGCACAGACAAGCGCGTCGACGATGCCGCTGCGCGCGAACGTCAGGCCGCGACCGAGTACGCGTCGGCCGTCCTGGACAGCCTGGTCAGTCGCAAGGACCACATGGAAGACGACGGCCTGCGACTTTTCGCCGACGAGCTGTTGGATGCCGAGGACCTGGCGGAACGCTTCGTCGAACGCGACACCCGTGAACTCGCCGAACGCGCCGCCGCGGACCGCGACTGGACCTACCGGCACGTCGTGGTCGACGAGGCGCAGGAACTTTCCGAAATGGACTGGCGGGTGCTGATGCGGCGCTGCCCAAGCCGATCCTTCACAGTGGTGGGCGATCTCGCGCAGCGCCGATCAGCAGCGGGCGCGACAGCGTGGGACGCGATCTTGGAACCCTACGTTCCCGGCCGCTGGATCTACCGATCGTTGTCGATGAACTACCGGACTCCGGCCGAAATCATGAGTGTCGCCGCCGCACTGCTAGCGGAGTTCGCGCCGGGTGTCGAACCACCCGAGTCCGTGCGTTCCTGCGGCGTGCAACCATGGTCCAAGCACGTCACCGATACGGAAATGCCCACTGCCGTAGAGAAATTCATGAAAGTCGAATCAGCGCGGGAAGGCACCAGCGTGGTAATTGGGCCGCCCGAAGTGCCGGGTGCGGTGCCTGCCTCGCACACCAAGGGCCTGGAATTCGACGCGGTGCTGGTGGTCGAGCCCGAACGGATTCTCGCCGAGGGTCCACGCGGCGCGGCCGAACTCTACGTTGCGCTCACCCGCGCCACCCAACGCCTCGGCGTCCTGCACACAGGGCCGTTGCCACGGGCGCTCAGCGGGCTTGTTGAGACGACCTAGTGGCAGCCCAGCCCTCCCGGACACTTCGGTACCGCGGCGCCCACCCTGTCGCATCGCGGAAGCGGCGATTCGACACGCGCAGTGAGCGATTGACCGACGACATGTTCGCGCCAGCGAGCAGCGACAGTCGACCCGGTGCCCGCACCCACGCCCGCTTGCCCACCGCAGCCGAAATGGCATCCGCATAGTCGCGCTTGGTCAGTGGCTCATCGTCGACCACGTTGTAGACACCGGCCGGGGCGTCGAGCGCGGCGATCACGGCCGATGCGGCATCCTCGAGATGGATCGAGGAAAAGTACCCGTCGGCTCGGCCGAGCAGCACGCCGAAGTGCAGCCGAGCCAACGCCAGCATCTGGCGCGACTGCACCGAGCCCGGCCCATAAAACAACCCGAACCGCAACACCACGCCAGTACCGTCAGACGCGTTGAAGCGCTGCACATTTCCCTCGGCGACGGGAGAGGAGGTGACGATCGGAAAGATGTCGGGCGGCACGGATTCGTCGATCCATTGATCCCCGCGGTCGGGATACGTCATCGCGATCGACTCCTGCACGAGCCGAGGCACGCCCGCCGCGATGGCGGCGCCCACGACCGCGGTCGAGCCTTCGGTGCGGATCCGAGCGTTGTCCCGCCACGAGCGAGCGAATGCAAACCGCCAAGTCGACGGAATCGCGGTCGCCACGTTGAGTACCGCGTCGTGGCCGGCAAAAGCCGTGGCGAGTGCGTCGGCATCGAACAGCGACACCTCGCACGGGAATGCTCCCGCGGCGGCGAGTCGACCGGCCTTTTCGGCGGACCGGGCCACCGCGGTGACTTCATGCCCCGCGGCTATCAACGCCGGCACTACGTGACCGCCAAGCGCACCGGTTGCGCCAGTGACAAATATCTTCATGCCAACTCCACGGGTAGTTCGAGCAGGGCGGCAAATGTGGTGGATTCACGCCAACGAGGCTCGCTCAGCAAGCGCATATGGCGGTATCGGGTGAATAATGCCGAAAGCGCCTCCGCGGCTTCGAGTCTGGCCAGCGCCGCACCGAGACAGTAATGGGCGCCAGCGCCGAAAGCCAAGTTGGGAGCGGGCTTGCGGGCAAGTTCGAAGGCTCCGGGTCGCTGATATACCCGCGGGTCGCGGTTGGTGTCCGGGATTCGTATCAGCGCAGCTTGGCCGTCATCTATCAGTTGGCCGCCCACCTCGTGCGCTCCGATGGCCGTGCGCCCAACCAATTTCACAGGGCCGCAGAGGCGCAGGATCTCCTCGATGCCACGGATCGGGTCGGCGATGAGCTGCGGCACCTGATCGGGGGATTGCAGCAGTGCCAGCGCGCCGTTGGCGATCACATTCGCCGTTGTTTCGTGTCCGGCTGCGAGCAGCAGCATGGTGGTGGCCAGCACCTCATCGAGGGTTATCTCGGGCTCACGCAGCAGCGCGCTGATGAAGTCGTCACCCGGATGCTGACGGCGCTGCGCAATCAGCGGCGTCAGAAACAACGTCACCTCCAGACCCGCCTCGGCCGCCGCCGCGACCTCGGCAGCGCTGACGTCGATCTCGAGAAGCCTGGCCAGCGCTGGTGTTTCGGCTTGCAACAGTTCCGCGCCGTCCGCACCGACATCGAGCAACTCGGCAATCACCGCAAGGGGAACCAGATAGGCGAACTCGGCCAGTAAGTCCGGCTCGGCATCGAGGCCGTCGAGCGCGGCTGCAACGATGGCCCGCACCCGCGGACGCAACGCCTCGATGGCGCGCGGCGTAAACGCGGGGCTGATCAGCCGACGCAGCCGGGTGTGGTCGGGTGGGTCCATGAACAGCACCGTGGCGGGGGACAGCGCCGCAAAGTCGTGCGAGATAAGCGGATTGCGACGCGGGTCGCTGCTCCAGCCGGTGCCGCGCAGAATGTGCGACGCCTCGGCGTGGCCAGTGATTTCGAAGGCGGAAATGTCGTCGTTCCACCGTACGGGCGCCGTCGTCGCGGCAGTCATTGCGCAATCCCGCGAGACGCCAGAAAGTCGGCCTCCGCCACGCCGAGCGGAGTCGCCGGTCGACCGCCGGCGTCCCATTCCTTGCGCATGGCCTCCCACGGGCCGGTCGAGCGCAGGCCGCCGAGCACAGAGGTGACGCCGAGGTTGATGCGGGTGAGCATCACATACGCCGGATCGATGGCAGCGCTGCGCACTACCTCCCCGAACGGTCCGAGTGGCGACATCTCGTCGCGCACCACGCGCGCCGCGAACTCCGGGGTGTAGGTGTAGGGCTGCGGCGCGACGAGCGGCTCCAGCGAGTTGCGATACCAGCGCAGCGCCGCACCCCGGTCCGGCGGAGCGGCTGGATCGAAGATGCCGATGTCGAAGAACGCCTCCATGGCCGCATCGGCATCACCCGCGACAACCACGTTGAGCAGGCGCTTGATCCGGAGCACCTGCGCACGCGTGAACGACTTCACGCAACCGAAGTCGAGGAAGGTCACGGTGCCGTCGTCGTGGAACAGGTAGTTGCCGGGGTGGGGGTCGGCGTGAAACATCCCGAAGCGACGAATGCTGCCCAGCGCGAACCGCTGGATCACCTCACCCCACGCGTCGTGCAGTTCCTGCGACGCGTGCACCGCGTCGGCGTAGCGCAGGCCATCAGCACGCGTCATCGTCAGAACCCGCGACGTGGACAGCTCCGGCATGACGTCGGGAATCCTGATGGCCGGGTGACCGCGGTAAGCGTCGGCGAACGCCTGCTGGTTGCGCGCCTCGACGACGTAGTCGATCTCCTCACCGATGCGCGCGGTCACCTCTGCGGCCGCCGCGCGGGCATCGATTCGGTTCATGTCGGGTAGAACGCCACGCATTAATTCGAAGAAGGTCACCAGCAATTCGGTATTGCGCAGGTCCGCACGAATGGCCTCGTCCACTCCTGGGTACTGAACTTTGACCACCACGTCTTCGCCGTCGGCCGTGGTGGCCGCGTGCACTTGACCGATGGACGCGGCGGCCATCGGAACCGGGTCGAATGTCTTGAACGCCTTCTCCGGCGGCTGACCCAGCTCCCGGGTGACCACCTCGACAGCAAGCTCAGCCGGCATCGGCGGCGCATCATCCTGCAACCGGGCCAGTGCGCTCTGCCAGATCGTCGCATTTTCCTCGCCGAGCATGGGCGCGATCGACGTGAAAGAGAGAATCTGACCGGCCTTCATCAGCACGCCCTTGGAGCGGCCGAGTCGCTCGGCGTAGCGTTGCGCGGTTCGTTCATGGAATTCCGCCGTCGAACCGCGCTGGCCACGGACGCGCCTGCCCAGCGATGCCACCACCGCCTCGCCCGCGGTCCTTCCGGCCAGCCCCACCAACGGCGCTGCCCGCCGCACCCGGCCCTTGTGCATTACGTGCTCGTCCATGCGGACCCCCAGATAATCGGGCGGCATACCTTGACGCTTACTTGACCTAAGTGTTCACTTAGTCACGTGGTGACGTCAAGCCCTACCCGCGATCGCATTCTCGATGCGGCCATGCAGCTGTTCAGCGAGAAGGGCTTTCGCGGCACCAGCATCACCCAGATCGAGGCCGCCGCTGGGCTGACGCCGGGCGCCGGTGGGATCTACCACCATTTCCGCACCAAGGACGCCCTACTACGGGCCGGCATCGCGCGCCACCTCGACCGCCTCGCGGCGCTGCGGGACATCCGCGAATTGCTCACGGGGCTCGGTGATCTGCGCGTCGAGCTGACGCTGCTCGCGCGCTACGCCTTGCGGGAGATGACCCGCGAACAGGATCTACTGCGCGTCCTCGCGACCGAGGCGCGCACCCACCCGGAGCTCGTCAACGATGCGGTGGACCAGCTCATCCGCTCGACCTTCGCGGGCTTCGCCACCTGGCTCGAGACCCAGGGCGTTCCGGCCGAACGCTCGCTCGAGGTGTCGACGGTCGGGCTGGGCGCCCTGCTGTCGAACCGGCTACTGCAAAGCCTGCACCTGCTCAGTGCCACCGACGTTACCGACGAAGCCTTCGTGCGCACTTGGGTGCACATGATGGAACGGACTATTCAGGATATCGCCGGGGCGTGAAAACAGCTGGGCTGCCGTTGTTCTCGATCACCTGGGTTTGTGACGAGCCGATGATCAACAGCGTGCGCATGTCCACCTCGGCTGGATCGAATTCGCCGAGGGTGCTGACCCGGACCCGCTCGGTCGGCCCGCCCACATCCCGGCCGAGCACCACGGGCGTGTCTGGCGCGCGGTGCTCGAGCAGGATGTCGCGCATGGCGCCGACTTGCCAGGTTCTGCTCCGCGATGCCGGGTTGTAAATGGCGATCGCCATATCAGCTGCAGCCGCCGCCGAAAGCCGCTCGGCGACAACATCCCACGGCTTCAACCGATCCGACAGCGAGATAACCGCGTAGTCGTGCCCGAGCGGTGCGCCGACCCGACTGGCCACGGCGTTGGCGGCGGTCATGCCCGGCAGTACCCGCACCGGCACGTCGCGCCATTCTGCTTGTGCCGCAACCTCCAACACGGCGGCGGCCATTGCGAACACACCGGGGTCACCCGAAGACACCACCGCGACGCGCGCCCCACTCTGCGCCAAACTCAATGCGTGCGCGGCTCGTTCGGCCTCCACGCGGTTGTCGCTGGCATGCCGGCGCTGGCCGGGGCGGACAGCGACCCGGTCGAGGTACGGCCCGTAACCCACCAGGTCGGTGGCAGCGGCGAGCGCAGTGCGAACCTCCGGAGTGGTCCAAGCTTCATCACCGGGTCCGAGACCGACGACCACCACCTCGCCTCGCTGCTGCACAGGAACGCGCGCGAGTCCGGGAACCAGCACGATCGAGAAGTACGGCACGTCCTCGGCGGCCGCGTCGGTGGCTGGCAATACCCGCTGCCGCGAGGTGCTGGCCCGTTCGACGTAGTGGGCGTCGTCGAGCCGTCCGGCGCGCTTCAAGGCGTTGACGACCGAGGGGTAGCTGCGCCCGAGCTTCATGATGGCCGCAGCGTCGGTCTTACCCAACCGCCGGGCCAACTCCTCTTCGCCCATCGTTGCGGGCAGCACCGTCAGTACCTGCTCACCTTCGACCAGCGGCACACCCAGCGCCGCGCTGGCCGCGCTGACGGAGGTCACGCCGGGGATCACCTCGGTGTCGAACCGGTCGGCCAGCCGCTTGTGCATGTGCATGTAGGAGCTGTAGAAGAGCGGGTCCCCGGCGGCCAGCAGGGCGACGCTGTGACCAGCTTCGAGGTGTCGCGCGAGCTTCGCCGCGGATTCGACGTAGAACTCCTCGATCGCGCCGTCGTATCCGCCAGGGTGGTCGGTGGTTTCGGTCGTCACCGGATAGACGAGGTGCTCCTCGATCTGGCCCGGCCGCATGTACGGCGCGGCGATGGACCGGGAAATGCTGCGACCGTGGCGGGCACTGTGAAAGGCCACCACGTCCGCCTCGCCGATGATCCGCGCGGCCTTCACCGTCACCAGTTCCGGATCACCGGGACCCAGCCCGATGCCCCAGAGCTTGCCGTGGCTGCTCACTCTTGATCGCTCGCTGTGCTCATCGGCTCGCTCACTCTTGTTCGCTCGCAATAGCATTGACGGCTGCGGCGGTGATCGCGCTGCCGCCCCGTCGACCGCGCAACAGCACGTAGTCGAGGTCGGTGGCGATGACTGCTTCCTTCGATTCCGCGGCGCCGATGAAGCCGACCGGTCCACCGACAATCGCGGCTGGACGAGGCGCGCCGTGCGCAATCATGTCCAGCAGGTGAAACAGCGCTGTGGGCGCATTACCGATCGCGACGACAGCGCCGCCGAGGCGGTCCCGCCACAACTCGACCGCGGCGGCGGAGCGAGTGGTGCCGAGTTGCTCGGCGATGACCGGCGTGCGCGCATCACTCAACAGGCACACGACGTCGTTGTCGCAGGGCAGCCGCTTGCGGGTAATCCCGGAGGCCACCATCTGGGCATCACAGAGAATCGGCGCGCCGCTATGCAGGGCCGCTCGAGCCGCAGCGACCGCACCAGGGGTGTAGGCGACGTCGGCAGCGATCCCCACGTCACCGCAGGCGTGGATCATCCGTACGGCGACACGCTCGACATCGGCGGGCAATCCGGCCAGATCGGCCTCGGCGCGGATCGTCGCGAACGACTGCCGATAGATTTCGGCACCGTCGCGCAGGTAGTCGAGCATGGGTTCACGATAAGGGCTCAGTGCTCGCCGAGATTTCTCGGGCGCGTGCACTGTGTGTCCAGGAATGGCGCGGCACGCGCGTGATCACGCGTGGCAACGGCCAACAATGGACGCTCAGTGCACAGGTATCAAGTGATCCGATACCCATCCCCGGTGGAAACCACATCCACGGCCTCCCCGCCCGGCCTGCCGCAGCGGCGCTCACAGCCAGCCCAGTGCTGACGCCCGATCACCGGCAGTTCGCCGTTCTCCACGGCGGCGGTCGCATCGGCGCGCACGTCGGCGAGCGCCTTGGCGCACCCCGGCCGGCCGGCACATGCAGACACCGTCAGCCACGGTGAGTCGGCGTCGAAGATCAGACCCATCGGAGCGAGCACCCGGACCACTTGTTCGGCCGTCCATTCGTCGAGATCGCTCAGCACGACAGTGCGCCAAGGCGTGAAGACGACCGGTCGCTCGACTGCCGCCAGAAACTGGGCGGTACGCGCATCCAGCGAGCCGAATTTGACTGCGGCACCGAGAGTTACACCGCCATCATCCTGATCGATCCAGCCGACAGGCGGCATAGCCGGACTGAATTCGATCGGCGTATCCGTGGGCTCACGACACAACGCCGCCAAAACGCTTTGCGCGCCATTTTCGATCTCGCGCAGACGCCATTCGGTGTCCCGCAGTGCAACGAATTCCTTTGCCGCATGTGCCATCACGTCAACAGCATCCGCACGCGAAACCCGCGCCCCGGAGTCCACGCCCGCGAGCACCAAGGCGAAATCGTCGGGCGCGACCGCGTGCAGCCCGATGTCGGCGCCGAGCCCGCTCACGTCACCGCGCCCGTCGTCCAGCGAAAACAGCACCCGGCCCGGCAGGTCTGCGAGGACGGGTTCGGCCTGCAGCGCAGCATCGAGGCCGCCGATGAGCGACTCGATGTCGCCGACTCCGCCGACCCGGCCCGAGAGCGGCGAGGCGACGATGTTGCGTACTCGCTCATGGGTGCTCGACGGCAGCAAGCCGACGTCGCTGAGCCGCGTTCGCAGCTCGTCGGCATCGGTCACCGCGCGCAACTGCACGTTGCCGCGGCTGGTCAACTCGAGCGAGCCGCTCGCCACGTCGGCGGCGGCCAGGGCGAGGGCTTCCAGTTGTGCGGGGCTGAGCCGGCCGCCGGGCAGGCGGATGCGCGCCAGCGGCCCGTCGGCTGCGTCATGCAACTGCAGCGTCGAGGGGCAGGCGTCCGGCCGGTTTCTGGACATAACTCCCAAGATAGGGTTTGCGGCGTGATTCTGTTGCTGTCGACGTCGGACACCGACCTGCTCAGCGCGCGCGCCAGCGGCGCGGACTACCGCTGGGCCAACCCGTCGCGGCTCATTCCCGATGAACTGCCGGACCTGCTTCGCGACGCCGACATCGTGGTCGTCCGGATCCTCGGCGGACGACGCGCGTGGGAAGAAGGTCTGGACGCGCTGCGCGCTAGCGGCGTTCCGCTGGTGGCCGTCGGTGGTGAACTTGCTCCCGACGCCGAGCTGATGGAGTGCTCGTCAGTTCCGGTCGGCGTCGCGGCCGACGCGCACAACTACCTGGCCGAGGGTGGCCCCGAAAACCTGCGCGAATTGCACAACTTCCTTTCCGACACGATCCTGCTGACCGGCCACGGGTTCGCACCACCGGCACGGACACCCATCTGGGGGCCGCTGCCGCGAACCTCGCCGGCGACAGGCCCGACGGTGGCCGTCCTCTACTACCGTGCCCAGCACTTGGCCGGAAACACCGCCTACGTCGAGACGTTGTGTCAGGCCATCGAGGCCGCCGGCGCCCGGGCGCTGCCGATCTTCTGTGCATCCCTGCGGGCCGCCCCGCCGGACCTGTTCGAGGCCTTGCGAGCAGCCGATGCGCTGGTCGTGACCGTGCTGGCGGCCGGTGGCACCACCCCGGCCACCGCGTCAGCCGGGGGCGATGACGGCGCCTGGGACATCGGTGCGCTGGCCGAACTCGACGTGCCGATCCTGCAGGCCCTGTGCCTAACCAGCGGGCGCGCCACCTGGGTCGGCAACGACGACGGGTTGTCGCCCCTCGACGTCGCCACCCAAGTCGCGGTGCCCGAGTTCGACGGGCGCATCATCACTGTCCCGTTCTCGTTCAAGGAATTCGACGCGGACGGCCTGTCCCGGTACGAGCCCGACGCCGAGCGCGCTGCGCGCGTGGCAGGCATCGCCGTCAAACACGCTCGGCTGCGCCACATCCCGGCCGCAGACAAGAAGGTCGCGTTGATGCTGTCGGCCTATCCCACCAAGCATGCCCGGATCGGTAATGCGGTGGGCCTCGACACGCCCCGCAGCGCGATCCGCCTGCTGGAGGAAATGCGTTTGGCAGGTTACGACTTCGGTGCGGAACCGATTCCAGGCCTCGACGCCGGCGACGGCGACGCACTGATCCACGCACTCATCGCCGCGGGCGGCCAGGACCCCGATTGGCTCACGTCGGACCAGTTGGAAGCCAATCCGATTCGGGTCTCCGCCGCCAGGTACCGCGCGTGGTTCGACACGCTGCCCGCCGAGCTCAAAGACGCAATCGTCGAGCATTGGGGTCCGCCGCCGGGCGAGTTGTTCGTCGACCGCTCCCGCGACCGCGACGGTGAAATCGTCATTGCCGCTTTGCAGTTCGGCAACCTCGCGATCATGGTGCAGCCGCCGCGCGGTTTCGGGGAGAACCCGGTGGCGATCTACCACGATCCGGATCTGCCGCCGAGTCACCACTACCTGGCCGCCTACCGCTGGCTGGCCGACGAGTTCGGCGCCGACGCGATGATTCACCTGGGCAAGCACGGCAACCTGGAATGGCTGCCCGGAAAGACCGTCGGCATGTCCGCGGCGTGCGCGACCGATGCGGCGCTGGGTGATCTGCCGCTGATCTACCCGTTCCTGGTCAACGACCCGGGGGAGGGCAGCCAGGCCAAGCGGCGGGCACACGCCACACTGGTCGACCACCTGATCCCGCCGATGGCCCGCGCCGAAAGCTACGGCGACATCGCCCGATTGGAACAGCTCCTCGACGAGCACCAAAATATCGCCGCGCTCGACCCAGCCAAGCTACCCGCCATCCGCCAACAGATCTGGACCCTGCTGCGCGCGGCGAAGATGGACCACGACCTCGGCCTCACCGAGCAGCCCGACGAGGACAGCTTCGACGACGTGCTGCTGCACGTCGACGGCTGGCTGTGCGAAATCAAGGATGTGCAGATCCGCGACGGCCTGCATATCCTCGGGGCAGCACCGGAGGGCGAGGCCGAGATCGACCTCGTGCTGGCCATGCTTCGTGCCCGCCAAATCTGGGGCGGCGCATCAGCATTGCCGGGGCTGCGGGACGCGCTGGGCCTGGCCGACGACGCCGCCCGCGAGCGCGTCGACGAAATCGAAGCTCGCGCGCGTGAGCTTGTCGCCAAACTCGCTGCTGCGGACTGGGATCCGCAAGCCATACCGGTCGGCGACCCGCACGTCGCGGAAGTGCTGAAATTTGCGGCGACCGAGGTCGTGCCGAGACTGCGCCGGACCAGCCTGGAGATTCAGCGGGTGCTGCATGCTCTCGACGGCGGCTACATTCCAGCCGGCCCCAGCGGGTCGCCGCTGCGCGGGCTGGTCAACGTCCTACCGACCGGCCGCAACTTCTACTCCGTCGACCCCAAGGCCATTCCGTCGCGACTGGCATGGGAAACCGGCCAAGCAATGGCCGACTCGCTGCTGCAGCGGTACTGCACCGATCACGGCGAGTACCCGCGGTCGGTCGGGTTGTCCGTGTGGGGGACCTCCGCGATGCGCACCTCGGGTGACGATATCGCTGAAGTGCTTGCCCTGCTTGGGGTTCGACCGGCATGGGACGAGGCCAGTCGCCGTGTGGTGTCGCTGGAAGTGATCGATCTCGACGAACTCGGCAGGCCGCGGATCGACGTGACGGTGCGGATCAGCGGCTTCTTCCGGGATGCCTTTCCACATGTCTTGGCGATGCTGGACGACGCGGTCCGGTTGGTGGCGGCGCTGGACGAGCCTGCCGAGCGCAACTACATCCGCGCCCACGCCCAGGCAGATCTGGACGCCCACGGCGACGAGCGCCGCGCCACTACCCGCATCTTCGGCTCCAAGCCGGGCACCTACGGCGCCGGGTTGCTGCAGTTGATCGATTCGAAGAGTTGGCGCAGCGACGACGATCTCGCGCAGGTTTACACCACGTGGGGCGGTTACGCGTACGGCCGCGGACTCGACGGCGCACCGGCAGCCGACGACATGCGCACCGCCTACCGCCGAATTGCGGTGGCCGCCAAGAACACCGACACCCGCGAACACGACATCGCCGACTCCGACGACTACTTTCAGTACCACGGTGGCATGGTCGCGACCGTGCGCGCGCTCACCGGCAACGACCCCGAGGCCTATATCGGCGACAGCACCCGGCCCGAATCCGTGCGCACCCGAACGCTTTCCGAGGAAACCGCGCGAGTGTTTCGGTCTCGGGTGGTCAATCCGCGCTGGCTCGAAGCCATGCGCCGACACGGCTACAAGGGCGCGTTCGAAATGGCCGCGACAGTCGACTACCTGTTCGGTTACGACGCCACAACCAACGTGGTGGCCGACTGGATGTATGAGAAGCTCACCGAGAGTTATGTTCTGGATGAACAGAACCGCGCATTCATGAACCAGTCCAATCCGTGGGCACTGCACGGCATCGCCGAGCGGTTGCTCGAGGCGGTCGAGCGGGACATGTGGCAGGAACCGGATCCGGACCTCCTCAATGCACTGCGGCAGGTGTACCTGGAAACCGAGGGCGAGCTCGAGTAGCACCGTGCCCGTTTTGTGCTATGCCTGAATGATGACCATCACCGACGAGTTCATGCGGGAAATGATGGGCAAGACGCGGCCGTACACCGTCGTCTTGCTGAAGAAAACGGCCGCAATCATGGATCCGGAGGCACAAAAGATCATCTGGGAGCATGGTCGGCGCAATTTCGCGCTGCGCGAGGAGGGCAAGTTGGTCATTGTCTGCCCGATCCGCGACCACGAGATCTGGTCAGGGGTGGGCATCCTTGACGCTGATATCGACGAGGCCCGGCAGATCATGGACGGTGATCCGGGCGTGCAGGCGGGGATATTCACCTACGAGTTGGTCGGCACCCGCAGCTTTCCCGGCGACGCGCTTCCGCAGTGATCATGGTTGACGCCAACGACCTCCGACACCTGCGCCGCTGCATCGAACTGGCCGAGGAAGCTCTTAACGCCGGCGACGAGCCCTTCGGGTCCGTGCTCGTCTCGGCCGACGGCGAGGTGCTAGCCGAAGACCGCAATCGGGTAGGCGGCGGCGACCACACCCGCCATCCCGAATTCGCCCTGGCCCGCTGGGCCGCGGAGAATCTCACGCCCGAGGAACGTCTCGACTGCACGGTCTACACCTCCGGCGAGCATTGCCCGATGTGCGCGGCCGCACACGGCTGGGTGCGGCTAGGGCGCATCGTCTACGTTGCCTCGGCGACGCAACTCACCGAATGGCTCACCGCCCTGGGAGTGCCCGCCGCACCGGTGCGGGCCCTGGCCATCAACGAGGTCGTTCCGTCTGCCGCGGTGTTCGGCCCGGTGCCCGAACTCGTCGAGGACATCCACGCACTACATGTGCGCTTCCGGACGGGCCACTAGGGTGGCGTCCATGACGAACCCCTTCGGCGCGGCCGGTGACGCCAAGTACGTCCTGCTGACCACCTTCAAAAAGGACGGCACGCCCGTCGGCACACCGCTGTGGGGTGCCCGCGACGGTGAACGCCTGTACGTCTGGACGCCAACAGATTCCTGGAAGGTCAAGCGAATCAAGCGAAACCCGAAGGTGACGGTCGCCGCGTGCGATATGCGCGGCACACCGTCCGGCGAGGCCATCGACGGCTCGGCGACGATTTTGGACGGGCAGGGCACCGACCGCGTACGCGACCTGCTCCGCAAGAAATACGGCATCCTGGGCTGGCTGACCGTGCAGGGCAGCATTCTTCGGCGCGGCAAATCGGGCACCGTAGGCATCGAGATCGTCGCTGCGTGAACTAGGTTGCCTGGCTCACCGACGACATGTGGAAGTCGGGAATTCGCAACGGTGGCATGGCCGTGCGCGTGAACCAGTCTTTCCACTCCCGCGGTAATGTTCGAGTGGTCACGCCCGCCTCGGTGACTCGTCGTAACAAATCGAGCGGACTCTCGTTGAAGCGGAAGTTGTTGACCGCAGCACTGATTCGTCCGTCTTCGACAAGATAAACACCGTCCCGGGTGAGACCGGTCAGCAGCAGCGTCGCCGGATCGACCTCACGGATGTACCACAGGGTCGTCAAAACCAGCCCGCGCTCGGTATGCGTGACCATGTCTTCCAGTGACGCATCCGAACCGCCCGTCAACACCAAGTTGTCGCCGGGGACCGCCACGGGCGCGTCGAATTCCGCTGCGGCGGCACGCGGATAAGCCAAGGCATTGATCACGCCGTCACGAATCCAGTCCACCCGCTCGATCGGCATCCCATTGTCGAACACCGACACCGCGTCGGTCGACGCCGCCGTCGCAACGAAGGGCGTGAATTCCAACTCCGGCGCCGCCGGGTCGGAGCACAAGGTCAACGGCACATCGGTGAGCCGCTCACCCACCCGCGTCCCGCCAGGCCGCGACAGTGCCGTGTGCCCTTCCTGCGCGCCCCGCCCCTCCATGGTCCACGCCAGATAGATCAGCAAGTCTGCAACCGCCGACGGCGGGAGCAGCGTCTCGTACTTGCCCGCGGGCAGGTCCACGGTGTGAGCCGACCAGTCCAGTCGAGTAGCCAACTGGGCCAATAAATCATCGACACGTACGTCGCGGAAGTCGCGCGTGGCTGCCCCGACCCACGCGCTGCCCACATGACTACCGAAATCACGTTTGCCATTGACTTCCACCGACCCAGTTGGTTGCACATGGTGGCGGCGAATCCCCGTCGAAGTGGCCAACCACAGCGAGTCAAGCTGGTGGTGAGCGAATCCATAGAGTTTGTCCGAGCCATCGAAACCGGCTTCCAAAGCCCGCGCCACTTCCGCGAAAACCTCGATGTCCGTGTGCGCTGCAGGGTTTCCCCAGTTGGCTTCGGCGTCACCGACAATCAGCGGCATCGCGTCCTCGGCAGGGCGGGCGTCCGCGGCCGCCGTCTCGGCTGCCCGAACCATCGCCTCGATATCGTCGACGTCCACGCTGGTCGAGGTCATGGTCCCGACCCGGCTGGTGTCCCGGTCGTGCACGATCGCCACAACCGTCCATCGGCGCGAAGTCGAAACGCCATTGGTGGTCATCGAATTGCCCGCCCACCGCAGCGATGCTTCGCTGCTGTCGGTGACCATCACGATCGTCTCGTCGGCCCGCGAGGTTTTCAGAGCGTACTCAGTGAGTTCCTGAGGAGAAATCATCTCGCCTCCTGTGCCTTGCGGGACACCCGCACCCGGTCGGCTCCGATGAGCGCTCGATTCTCGCTCATCTCGCCTCCTGTGCCTTGCGGGACACCCGCACCCGGTCGGCTCCGATGAGCGCTCGATTCTCGCTCATCTCGCCTCCTGTGCCTTGCGGGACACCCACACCCGGTCGGCTCCGATGAGCGCTCGATGCTCGCTCATCTCGCCTCCTCCCGCGCATTCAACACATTCACACCCCGAAACAGCGCCGACGGACACCCGTGACTGACCGCCGCCACCTGACCGGGTTGCGCTTTGCCGCAATTGAATGCGCCGCCGAGCCGCCACGTCTCCCGCCCGCCGATGGCGGTCATCGAGCCCCAGAAATCCGTGGTGGTGGCCTGGTAGGCAACATCGCGAAGCTGGCCATCGAGGCGGCCGTTGCGGATCCGGAAGAACCGCTGACCGGTAAACTGAAAGTTGTAGCGCTGCATGTCAATAGACCAACTCTTGTCGCCGACGATGTAGATCCCGTTGTCCACCTGGGCAATCAGATCCGCGGTGCTCAGTTCGTCGCTGCCCGGCTGGAGCGAGACGTTCGCCATTCGCTGAATCGGCACGTGGTGCGGCGAATCCGCATAGGAGCAGCCGTTCGAGCGGGCCAGACCCAGCCGCGGCGCGAACTCGCGGTCGAGTTGATAGCCGACCAGCACGCCGTCACGCACCAGGTCCCACCGCTGGCTCGCGACGCCCTCATCGTCGTAGCCGACGCTGGCCAACCCGTATGGTTCGGTTCGGTCGGCGGTGACGTTCATGATCGCGGTCCCGTATTGCAACGTACCGAGCTTGTCCGGCGTTGCGAAAGAGGTTCCCGCATAGGCTGATTCGTAACCAATCGCCCGGTCGTATTCCGTCGCGTGGCCGATCGACTCGTGAATCGTCAGCCACAGATTCGTCGGGTCGATCACCAGATCGGTCGCACCGGCGGTAACCGTCGGCGCCAGCACCTTTTCCGCCAGCCAGTGCGGGATCCGCTCGAGTTCACCGCCCCAATCCCACACCGCGTCGTCGGCGACATACTCCCAGCCGCGTCCCACCGGCGGTGCCAGCGTGCGCATGGTTTCGAATTCACCGGCCTCCTGGTCGACCGTGACCGCCTCGAGTTGCGGATGCAGCCGCACCCGCTGCTGAACGATCGACGAGCCCGCCAGGTCGGCGTAGAAGGTCTGCTCCTTGACGGTCAGCACATGTGCGGTCACATGGTCGACACCGTCGGCGGCCAGCAGCCGGTCGCTGTAGGTCGCGAGCAGATCCACCTTGTCAACCGTCGGCACAGTGAACGGATCGATCTCGTACGTCGAGACCCACTGGGCATTCGGGTAGACAGGCTCGTCGGCGGGTTGGACCCGTTCCCGGTTCAGCCGACGCAGTCGGGTCGCAACGAAAACCGCGGTCCGGGCCGTTTCAGCGGCGGTGTTCGGCGACAGTTCGGCGTGTGAGGCGAAACCCCACGTGCCATCCACCAAGACGCGAACAGCGAACCCGAGCGTGCTGGAGTCGGTGATCGCTTGCACCTTGCCGTCGCGCAACCGGATCGACTCGGTGAGCAGGCGGTGCACGCGCAGATCGGCGTGCTCTGCGCCGGCGGCACGCGCGGTCGACAGCGCCGCGTCCGCGAGAGCGTGCAGCGGCAACGCGACGAACTCGGCATCCACGGTTGCGAGAGAGGCCACGACCGACACGCTAGCGGGTCCGGGCACTTTTGCTGCCGGCTCGTCGTTGACCAGGTAGCTACACCGGAAGGATTCCCATGCTCGCCCCGCTGTTCGTCCTGTACGTGGTCGTCGAGGCGGTCGCGCTGTTCGCCGTCGCACACGCCGTCGGCTGGGGGTGGGCAGTGCTCGCCGTCCTTGCGGGTTCGCTGCTCGGATCCGCCCTAGTCAAGTCGCAGTGGCGCCATGTGATGGAGGCCATGCGCGGCACACTAAACGGCCAACGACGCCCCAAAAGCAGCACGCTCGCCGACGGCGCGCTGGTGGCCGGGGGAGCGGTGCTGATGTTCGTGCCGGGAATCGTGACCTCGGTGGCTGGTCTGCTCCTGCTGCTGCCGCCCACTCGGGCGCTCGTGCGGCCGGTCGTCGCCAGGTTCAGCGCCCGCCAGCTCGGCGCACCAGTGCAGCGACGCAGCACCCGGGTGTACGTCGATGAACCCGGCGAGGTCATCGAGGGCGAGGTGATTTCCTCCACCTGGCGACCGGTCACCGATCGCTAACCGGCAGACTCACCTGTCGTGGGAACGCAGCTGCTGGTCAACGGTCGGATCTACACGCCCTCATCGCCGGACGCGACGGCCATGGCCGTTACCGACGGAATTGTCGTCTGGGTCGGAGCCGATCAACCAGGCCGTGCACTGCATCCAGACGCCGAGGTCATTGATCTTGATGGCGCCTTCGTTGCGCCGGCCTTCGTCGACACCCACGTGCACACCACCGCCACCGGACTAGCGGCCACCGGTCTCGATCTGGCCGACTCGACGTCGCTGCCGGATTGCCTCGATCGATTGCGTGCCTATGCGGCACGGACGGCCGACCCGCTGATCTGGGGACAGAACTGGGACGATTCCCGCTGGCCGGATTCACGGCCACCCTCCGTCACCGAAATCGATGAGGTCGTCGGGAACCGACCCGTCTATCTGTCGCGTATCGACGCGCATTCGGCGGTGTGCTCGTCAGCGCTGCTGCGCCAAGCTGGAGCCGCCGGAAACGGCCTGCTCACGGGTGAAGACCATCACGCGGTGCGCCGCGCCGCCCTTAGCGCGCTCACCGAGGCCCAGCGCGACCGGGCCCGGCGCCATACCCTGGACGACGCGGCAGTCAACGGCGTTGTCGCACTGCATGAATGCGCGGGTCCGGAGATCAATGGACGCACCGATCTCGTGGAGCTTTTGGCGTTCGACCACGGTGTCGAGGTCCGCGCGTACTGGGGTGAAGCCGTCGCGTCGGCCGCGGAGGCTTCCGCGTTGCTGTCGGCGACGGGCGCCCATGGACTGGCCGGGGATCTGTTCGTCGACGGCGCGATTGGCGCGCGCACGGCCTGGCTGCGGGAACCGTACTGCGACCACGCGGGAAGGGGGAACAGCTATCTGGACGACGCGACCATTGCCGCGCATGTTCGCGCCTGCACCGAGGCAGGGATGCAGGCAGGCTTCCACGCGATCGGTGATGCGGCCATCGATGCCGTCGTGGCCGGCTTCGAGCGTGTTGTCGCTGAATTGGGGTCGCCCGCGGTCGCCGCGTGCGGGCATCGCGTCGAGCACCTGGAAATGATCGCCCCCGAGCACATCGAGAAGCTGGGTTCCTGGGGGATCATCGCCAGTGTCCAGCCAGGATTCGACGCGCTGTGGGGTGGCCCCGGCGGCATGTACGCCCGAAGGCTGGGCAGCGTCCGCGCCGCGTCGATGAATCCGTTCGCGCCGTTGGCCGCGGCCGGGGTTTCGCTCGCTCTGAGTTCGGACGCGCCGGTAGCGCCGTTGCGCCCGTGGGCCACCATCCGCGCGGCGGTGAATCACCGGACCGAGGGGTTCGCGATTTCGCCGCGCGCCGCCTTCGCGGCCGCCACCCGCGGCGCGTGGCGGGCCGGCGGGGTGCGTGACGGAGTGGCGGGAACGCTCGTGCCCGGCGCACCCGCGTCCTATGCGGTGTGGGACGCCGACGATCTCGTCGTTGCGGCACCCCGCGACTCCGTGCAACGGTGGTCCACCGACCCGCGCTCTCGGGTGCCTCCACTGCCGCGGCTGGAAGCGGACTCGAAGGATCCACAGTGCCTGCGTACGGTGCACCGCGGGACGGTTATCTATGCGCGCTAGCCGCATCGTCGGATCGCTGGCCGCCGGATACGTTCTCTACGCGAGCTTTCCGCCACGACCGCTCTGGTTCCTGGCGCCGTTCGCGTTCGCGGCGTTGGTATGGGTGCTGCGTTCCGGCCCGTCGCTGCGCGGCGGCTTTGGTTACGGGTTGCTCGCCGGTCTGGGTTTCTTTGTGCCCCTTTTGCCTTGGGTTGGCGTGTACGTCGGGGCGCTGCCGTGGCTGGCACTGGCCGCGGGAAGCGCACTGTACGTCGGCGCCTTCGGTGTACTGGCCCGGATCGTCGCGCGATTACCTTTTGCGACGATCTGGATCGCCACGGTATGGTCGCTCACCGAGTGGGCGCGGTCGAGCTTTCCATTCGGCGGATTCCCCTGGGGTCGCTTGGCATTCGGCCAATCCGATGGATTTCTCCGGGCACTGGCCAGCCTCGGCGGTGCGCCGTTCCTTAGCTTCGGTATCGCCCTGACCGGTTGCGGAATAGCCGCGTTGGTGCGCGCGCTTGTCGATCGCGACACCCGCCGCGACGTGCGACTCATCGCCGGATCACTGGCGGCGGCCGTGCTCATGCCGGTCGTCGCGGCAATTACCTGGACCACGTTGCCGGGCATGGATTCTGGCGACCGCTATGTCACCGTTGCCGCGATTCAGGGCAGCGTTCCGCAACTCGGCCTGGATTTCAACGCGCAACGCCGGGCCGTTCTCGACAATCACGTTCGGCGTACGTTCGAACTGGCCAGAGACATCGCAGCTGGGCGGGTGGCCAAGCCGGACGTGGTGATCTGGCCGGAAAACTCTTCCGACGTCGACCCATTGCGCAACCCCGACGCGTCCGATGAGATCACCGAAGCGTCCGAAGCCGTCGGCGCGCCGATCCTTGTCGGCGCGGTATTGGTCAACGACGATGGCACGACGACAAATTCGGTGATTGTCTGGAACGGCGCCGACGGTCCGGGCGAGCGCCACGACAAGAAGATAATTCAGCCCTTCGGCGAATACCTACCGTGGCGCAGCTTCTTTCGGCATTTCTCCGCATACGCCGACCGCGCCGGACACTTCGTACCCGGCCATGGCAATGGAACCGTCCACGCGGCCGGCATCGACATCGGCGTGGCAACCTGCTACGAGGTGGCCTTCGACCGGGCGCTCGAGGAATCCGTGCGCAACGGCGCTCAACTGCTGGCCGTTCCGACGAACAACGCGACCTTCGGCGACACGGAAATGACCTACCAACAGTTGGCAATGTCTCGGATCAGGGCCGTCGAGCACGGACGTGCGTTGGTCGTCGCGGCGACGAGTGGCGTCAGCGCCATCATCTCGCCCAATGGGGCAGTGGAAGAACAAACTCCGCTCTTCGTGCCAGCCGCAATGGTCATGCGACTGCCGTTGCGCTCGGAATCGACCCTGGCTACAACGCTCGGGCCCGTGCCAGAGCTGACACTGTGCGCAATTGGCGTAGCGGCCACCCTCGCCGGGCTGTGGTTGCGCCGGCGTCATGCTGCGTGAATGCACTTGCAGCTGCACTATTTCAGGCCTCGCGGGCGCACAGGGCGCTAACTGAGAAATTTGCAAAATCTAGCGCCATCCAACGACGGTAGCTGGCCGAATAACTACCCGGAAACAGGGATAAAAAACGTACGCTTAGCCCGGTTTATGGAACGTGGGCGGTGGAGATCCCCGTTACAGGCCACCGCTCGCTGACGGAACGGAGCGATTTGATGACCATTTCGCCGACGAACATCGACGAACCAGGACTCATCCGATCAACCACCACTTTCACCCTTCCGTTAACCATGACGCAGCGCGGTTTGTGGAACGCGCAGCATCTGGCCCCTGACGTTCCGCTCACCGTGGCCCAGTACGTAGAGGTGCGTGGCGCTATAGATGTAGCCGTGCTCGAGCGCGCGCTCGACCGATGCATGGTCGAACTGCAGGGCGGCGGCATGCGGGTCATCCGCGACGACGCCGGCGAACTGCAACTGCTGATCGACCCGGGATTTCATCCGACCATCGGATACATCGACTTCAGCGATGTACCGAATCCCCGGGATGCGGCGATGCGGTGGATGGACAGCCATTCCAGTTCACCCATCGATTTCGACACCGACGACCTGGTCTTCAACACAGTCCTGCGACTCGGCGACGCCGACTACTTCTGGTACACGCGGGTGCATCACATCGCCATCGACGGCTATGGCGCCATGACCGCGCTGAAGCGGACGGCAGAGCTCTATACCGCGATGGTCGAGCACACGGAGCCGCCGCGGTGCGCTGCAGTGGAACTCACTGCCATCGGTGAGTGGGAGTCCGCCTATCGACGCTCTGCGCGATTCACCTCGGATCGCGAATATTGGTCCCAGCACCTACATGACCTGCCCGAGCCGTCGACGCTGGCCCGCCGCTCCGCGCCGGCGGCAGCGGGCCGGCTCTTGGCGTCGGGCACGCTCGACGCGGAAACAATGGATCTGCTCGAGTCGGCTGCCCGTCGCCACGAAACCTCGGTGCCGACATTGCTCATCGCGGTGTTCGGCTGCTACCTCGGCGGTATCGCCGGCACCGATGACGTGACGATGAGCCTGCCCGTATCCGCGCGCACCACCTCGAAACTGCGCGCCTCCGGCGGCGTCATCTCCAATGTCGTGCCGCTTCGGCTGCGTCCGGGCCCGACTGTGAACATCGGGGAATACATCCACACCGTGCACAATCAGCTGGCCGGCGCGTTGCGGCACCAGCTGTACCGGCACGAAGACATGCGCCGGGACGCCGGCCGTGGCGCCGAGGAGCGCGGCTTCTTCGGCCCGATGGCCAACATAATGCTTTTCCACAGCCAGATCCGGCTCGGCACGGCGACCGGTGCGCTCAATGTCATTTCGACCGGGCCCGTCGAGGATCTGTCGCTGAACGTCTACCAAAGTGTCGCCGGGACAAGCACACACGTCGACTTCGAGGCGAATCCCAACCGCTACACCTCCGACGAGCTGACCGGGCACCACCAGCGATTCCTCGATTTTCTCAGTCGGTTCTTGCAGGCCGGCAGCCACAAGATGGCCGCCGGCGTCGATCTGATGAGTGCCGCGGAAATCGACCTTGTCCTGCGTGAATGGAACGCCACCGACGTCGCCGTCCCACCCACCACGCTGACGTCGCTGTTCACCCAACAGGTAGCTCGCACCCCTGATGCGGTGGCCCTCAGCTACGCCGGCACCGCGCTGAGCTATGCCGAGCTCGACGCCCGCGCCAACCAGCTGGCCCGCGCGCTCATCGACTCCGGAGTTGGCCCTGAATCCATTGTCGCCCTGGCAATCCGGCGCTCGATCGAGCTGGTCGTCGGAATGTACGCGATCCACAAGGCCGGCGCGGCTTACCTCCCGATCGATCTCGACAATCCGCGCGAACGCGTCGATTACATTGTCGACCACGCCAAGCCGGCCTGTGCCCTGACCGTCACCCGGGACCCAAAGGTCTTGCCCCCCGAGTTGACCAGCTTGGACGTCGATGCCATAGACCTGTCCGGTTACAGCCCGGCACCGATCACCGCCGCCGAGCGCCGTGCGCCACTCTCGCCGGACAACGTTGCCTACGTCATCTACACCTCCGGTTCCACTGGAAAACCCAAGGGCGTAGCGGTAACTCACCGTGCGATAGTCAACCGTCTGCAATGGATGCAACACGAATACGCTCTCGACCCGACCGACACCGTGCTGCAGAAAACACCCGCGACGTTCGACGTGTCGGTATGGGAATTCTTCTGGCCCTTGCAGGTAGGGGCAAGGCTGGTCATCGCCGCACCCGACGGCCACCGTGACCCCCTCTACCTCGCGCGGATCATCGGCGAAGAGGAGGTGACCACGGCGCATTTTGTGCCGTCGATGCTGTCGCTGTTTCTGGCCGAGGCCGAATTGCACCGGTGCACAGATCTGCGACGCGTTTTCTGCAGCGGCGAAGGACTACCAGCGGAGACCGCCCGCAAGTTTCTGGAAACGGTACCGGCCGAACTGCACAACCTCTACGGTCCCACCGAGGCTGCGGTCGACGTCACCTACTGGCAGTGTGACCTGACACAGCCGGTCGTACCCATCGGGGCACCGGTGTGGAACACGCAGACCTATGTCCTCGACGCACGCCTCGAGCCGGTGCCGCCGGGCGCAGCGGGCGAGTTGTATTTGGCCGGTGTGCAATTGGCGCGCGGGTATCTGCAGCGGCCGGGGCTCACCGCGGACAGGTTCGTCGCCAACCCGTTCTCGCGCGCGGGTGGGCGAATGTACCGCACCGGTGACCTGGCGAGGTGGCGAACCGACGGCACGTTGGAGTACCTCGGGCGCACAGACTTTCAGGTGAAAATCCGGGGTCTGCGAATCGAACTCGGCGAGATCGAGGCCGCACTGCTCTCTGATGCAACGGTGGATCAGGCCGTATGCGTGGCACGATCGGCCAGCCACGGCGGCAATGAACTGGTGGGCTACGTGGTGGCCAGGCCGGGGGAGAAGGTCGATGTACCGGCGCTGCGACGCCACGTTGCCCACGCGATACCGAGCTACATGGTTCCAGCGACGATCGTCGTGCTCGATCGGATGCCGCTAAGTTCGAACGGCAAGATCGACCGAAAAGCGTTGCCCGCCCCGGTAATAACACAGCGGACGCACCGCGCCGGGCGCAATGCCGTCGAGCAGCGGCTGATCGAACTGGTCGCCGAGGTGTTGGGCCGCGCCGACGTCGGCCTCGACGACGACTTTTTCGAACTCGGTGGAGATTCGCTCGTCGCCGCACGCGCGGTGTCCCGGATCAACGCAGAATTCGGGTGCTCGATAGTGTTGCGCGACATCTTCGAGACGCCCACCGTGCTCGCACTGGCGAGCAGAATCGCCGAGGGCGGCTCCGGCACAGCGCCGCAGCACATTCCGCTCGGCGTCCGGTCGCGGCCCGAGCACCCGCCGCTGTCTCTCGCTCAGCAGCGGCTGTGGTTCCTCAACCGCTACGACCGGACGTCGCCTGCCTACAACCTGCCGTTCGCCGTGCGGATGCACGGCGAGCTGAAGATCACGGCGCTGCAACAGGCATTGGCCGACGTGATCACCCGCCACGAAACGCTGCGCACCACGTATCCGGCGTCGGCCGACGGACCGTATCTGCTGGTGCATGACCCCGACCGGGCGAATCCACAACTGGAGCCGGTCGCTGTCGCGCCGGCCGATCTCACGCAGACGCTGAGCGATTTCGCCCGACGCGGCTTCGACCTTACTGTCGATCTGCCGCTTCGCGTGGCGCTGTTGCGAACCGGCGATTCGGAACACGTCTTGGCCGTCGTGTTGCACCACATGTGCGCGGACGGGTTGTCGCAGGTCCCACTTGCACGCGACATCGCGCTCGCTTACGCGGCACGCAGCGCCGGGTCGGCACCGGAGTGGGCGCCACTTCCGGTCCAGTACGGTGACTTTGCGGTCTGGCAGCGCGAGATGCTCGGTAGCGACGACGACCCCGCAAGCCTGCTCAGCCGGCAGCTTGGCTTCTGGACCGACACGCTTGCCGGTCTGCCCGACCACCTCGACCTCCCGACAGACCACCCGCGACCGGCCCGGGCCACCCTGGCGGGCGGCACCTACCGCTGGACGGTCGACAGCGACGTTCACGCCCGCCTCAGCGGCCTCGCGCGGGACCGTGGCGTCAGCAACTTCATGGTGCTGCACGCCGCGCTGGCGGTGCTGCTGGCCCGCTTGAGCGCCTCCACCGACATAGCGGTCGGTACCCCGATCGGCGGACGCGTGGCGCGCGAACTCGACGACCTGGTCGGGATGTTCGTCAACACACTGGTACTGCGGACCCGTCTCGATCTCAGCCACGGCTTCGATGACTTGCTCACCCAGGTCCGCGACGTCGACCTGGCCGCGTTCGCCCGAGCGGATGTGCCGTTCGAGCGGCTTGTCGAGGCGTTGGCGCCCGAGCGCTCGGCAGCCCGCCATCCGCTGTTCCAGGTGGTGCTGTCCTACGAGCGTGCGGGGCAAACCCTTTCCGGCACAACGTTGCGCCTCGGTGATCTGCAAGCCGAAGTCATGCCGATTCCGTTCGATGCCACCAAGTTCGACTTGCAACTCACCGTGACCGAACGCGAAGACGGCTTGCACGCCGAATTCGGCTACGCGAGTGATCTTTTCGAACACCAAACGGTGGTCACCTTTGCCGATCGGTTGATGATGCTGCTGCGCGCGGCCGTGCAGAACCCGTCGACGGCCGTCGGTGACCTGCCGATCCTGGGCAGCCGCGAACGCGCGGAGCTCACTCCGATCGCTGCGTCCGACGCCGAGCCCGTTGTGCTCCTGCACGAACTGCTGACCACCGCCGTCGACCAGACTCCGCACGCTCAAGCAGTACGGTGCGGCAGCCGCAAGCTCACCTATCGCGAGCTAGATCGGCTCTCGAATCGATTGGCGCGCAAGCTTATCCACTTCGGCGCCGCACCGGAATCGGTGGTCGCGGTTGCCATGGTGCGGTCCATCGAATCCGTGGTGGCGTTGTGGGCGGTGGCCAAGACCGGCGCCGCGTACCTGCCGATCGACCCGAACTATCCCGCCGAACGCATCTCCTACATGGTGGCGGATTCGGGAGTGCACCTCGGCATTGCCAACAACACCGGACCGGGCCTTCCGGAACACGTCTGGTGGTTGTCGACCGATCCCACCGGCTACTCCGATCGGCCGCTGTCCGACCAGTGCCGACGCGGTCCGCTCAACCCGATGCAGCCGGCCTATTTGATCTACACGTCCGGTTCCACCGGAAAGCCCAAGGCCGTGATGGTGACCCACAGCGGGCTCTCGTCGTTCGCGCGCGAAGAAGTCGAACGATTCGGAATCCAGCCATCATCGCGGACTCTGCACTTTTCCTCGCCGAGCTTCGACGCCTCGATTCTCGAGTTGCTCATGGGGTTCGCCGCGGGCGCCGAAATCGTCGTTGCGCCGCACGACGTGTATGGGGGCGAGGATCTGGCCCGATTGTTGAACACCAAGGCCGTGACCCACGCATTCGTGACCCCCGGCGCGTTGGCCACGGTTTCACCGCGAGGCCTCGACCAACTGACCGACGTCATCGTCGGCGGCGATGCCTGCAGTGACGACCTGGTGCGTACCTGGGCCACGGGCCGACGCATGTTCAACGCATACGGGCCGTCGGAATCCACGGTCGCGGCCACCATGAGCACGCCTCTGGTCCCCGGGCAGGCGGTCACCATCGGCCAGCCAATCCGCGGCACGCGCTTGCTGGTTCTCGACGAGCGTTTCAATCCGGTGCCACCCGGCGTTCCCGGCGAGCTGTACCTGACCGGTGCCGGATTGGCCCGTGGCTACGGGAACCGCTCGGGTTTGACCGCAACGCGATTCGTCGCCAACCCGCACGGCAAGCCGGGCGAGCGGATGTACCGCACTGGCGACCTGGTGGTGGTCACCGCCCGCAACGACGAGATTCCGACCCTACGATTCATCGGCCGCGCCGACGACCAGGTCAAGTTGCGCGGCTTCCGGATCGAACTGCGTGAGATCGACGCCGCCCTGCACACGCACCCCGAAGTCACCTTCGCGCACACCATCGTTCATCGCGACGACCGCGGCGTCGAGCGACTCGCCTCGTATGTGACGACCCGCAGCCTCACCAGCACCGCGAGCATTCTGCAGGCAGCCAAGCGGGTTCTGACCGACTACATGGTGCCCGCCACGATCACCGTGCTCGACACGGTGCCGCTGACGCCAGCCGGAAAGCTCGACCGAAAGGCGCTGCCCGCGCCGACTTTCGGCCGGCGCGATCTCGCTGCCCACAAGCCCGCCAACGAATCCGAGCAACTCGTCGCCGATGTCTTTGCGCGCGTTCTCGGCTGCGCGGCCCCGGACGTCGACACCAGCTTCTTCGACCTCGGCGGCAACTCGCTGCTGGCCACCCAGGTCGCGGCCGGTCTCGGGTCGGAGCTGGGCATCGAGATCGAGGTTCGCACGATCTTCGACACACCGACGATCGCCGGCCTGGCCGCGGCCTTGGTGACCGGCCACACTGACAGCGCTCGTCCGGCGCTGACCGTGGTGTCGCCCCGGCCCCAACACATTCCGCTCTCGCTCGCTCAGCAACGCCTGTGGTTCCTCAATCGCCTCGACCCGCACTCCGGCGCATACAACATCGCGTTCGCGGTTCGCCTGTTCGGTGAACTCGACGAGGCCGCTCTGCAGTCAGCGCTCGACGACGTCGTGGCCCGGCACGAATCGCTGCGAACCACATTCCCGGAGGGCGACTCCGGACCGCACCAGCTTGTGCACTCGATCGCCGATGCACTCGTCGACATCTATTCCTGGGACGTCGACTCCGCCGAAATCGATACGGTGCTCAGGGAATTGGCGACCACGCCCTTCGACATCACGATCCAGACCCCGCTCCGGGCCAGCTTGCTGTGCACCGGTCGCAACGAGTATGTGCTCGCGGTCGTGATCCATCACATCGCCGCCGACGGATGGTCGATGGGTCCGCTGACCGGCGACCTCATCACTGCCTACAACGCCCGGCACAACGGCACCGGACCTGGCTGGCGCGCACTATCTGTGCAATATGCCGACTTCAGCATCTGGCAGCGCGACGTCCTCGGCGTAGACGAAGATCCGGAGAGCCGGGCGTCGCGCCAGCTCGCATTCTGGCGTAACCGGCTCGCCGATCTGCCCCTCGAACTTCCGCTGCCCTACGACCGGCCGAGGCCGGCCACGCCGACGCTGCGCGCCGCGCGGGTGACCACGCAGATCCCCGCCGAACACGCGGCGGCCCTGCATGCGCTGGCCGCCGACCAGACGGTCAGCTTCTTCATGGTGCTGCATACAGCCCTAGCTGTCCTGCTGCGCGGCGTAACCGGGGTTCGCGACATCGCGATAGGCACGCCTGTCGCCGGCCGCCGCGACGTCGCGCTGGACGGTCTGGTCGGGATGTTCGTCAACACACTCGTGCTGCGGACCGACGTCGACCCGCACGCACCCTTCACCACGCTGCTGGCCGAGGACCGCGCGACCGTCCTGTCCGCGATGGCAAATGCGGACATCCCCTTCGAGCGGATCGTCGAAGAGCTACGTCCCGATCGTTCGACCAATCGGCATTCGGTGTTCCAGGTTGCCTTGACGGTGCAAGACATGGCGGTTCCTGATCTGGCTGTCGCAGGGATGCGGGCGCGGGCGGAAGAGATCGACCTGGGACTGGCAAAGTTCGACCTCGAGCTCCGTGTGAGCGGCGCGGGCGCAGACACGCGTTGCGAGTTCATCTACAGCGAAGAGCTCTTCGACCGTTCGACCATCGAAACACTGGCCGCGCGCTGGTCCGCCCTGCTGGCTTCGGTGAGCGCCGCACCGGACCGCGCCGTCGGTGACATCGAACTGCTCAGCGCCGACGAGCGGACGCTGCTGGTTCCGGCGTACGGAAAGACCGGCGCGCAGCCGATCGTGCTCCACGAAATATTCGCCGAGACGGTGGCGAAACATCCGTCCCGGGTCGCCCTGCGCCGCGGGGAGATCGAATGGACCTACGCCGAGCTCGACGCCTGGTCGAACCGGTTGGCGCGCAGGCTGATCGAACGCGGCATCGGTGCCGGCGATATGGTCGCGGTCGGCCTCACCCGATCCATGGAATCGGTCGGCGCGGTTCTCGCCGTGACCAAGGCCGGCGCGGCATTCCTGCCTATCGACCCCGGGTATCCGCCGGCCCGCGTGCGGCACATGATCTCCGACGCCGGAGCGGCGGTGGGGCTCAGTGCGACCGGCATCGCCGAATCGCTGCCCGACGAGGTCGCCTGGATGCTGCTCGACGAGCTTGCTCTGGATGCGGTGTCGGACGCTGCAATCACCGATCGCGAACGGCTCCACCCGGTACGCGTCGACAACCTGGCATATGTCATCTACACCTCCGGATCCACCGGAAAACCCAAGGGCGTCGCCCTGACCCACCGCGGACTGTCGAACTACGCCGACGAACAGGTCGAGCGGTTCCACATCGGTCCCGACTCGCACACATTGCATTTCGCGACACCGAGTTTCGATGCAGCAATGCTCGAACTGCTGTTGGCCATCCGCCCCGGCGCGACGATGATCATCGCCGAGACCGACGTGGTCGGCGGGGACGACCTCGCCGAGGTCATCGACCGCGAGGGCGTCACGCACGCTTTCATCACGCCCGCGGCCGTCGCCACGATCGACACCGAACGGTGGTCGCTGCCGAGTCTGCAAGACGTGATGGTCGGTGGAGAAGCCTATGGCAGCGAGCTGATTTCACGCTGGACACCGAACCGGCGCTGGCACAACGTGTACGGACCAACCGAAACGACGATCGTCGCCACCTCGTCGGAACCCCTGCTGGCCGACAGTCGGATCGCCATTGGCCGACCGCTGCGCGGGGTTCGGGCCCTGGTCCTCGACGAACGCCTGCGGCCGGTGGCCCCGGGCGTACCTGGTGACCTGTACCTCGGTGGAAACGGTTTGGCACAGGGCTATCTCAACCGGCCCGGATTCAGCGCGGGACGCTTCGTCGCCGACCCGACGAGCGCGCGCGGCGAACGGATGTACCGCACCGGCGACGTCGTTCGCTGGAACGTCGACGGCAACCTCGAGTTCGTCGGCCGCAAGGATGATCAGGTCAAGCTGCGCGGTTTCCGCATCGAACTCGGTGAGATCAGCGCGGCCGTGGCCACCCACCCGGCAGTGACGTTTGCGCACATCGAGATTCGCCGTGACGACAATGGTTTCGACCGCATCGCTTGCTATTTCAGGGCGCAGGAATCGAGCCGCGTGACGGTGCCCGAACTGCGCGAGCACGTCGCCGCGCGGTTGCCCAAGCACATGGTGCCCAATGGCTTCGTAGCATTGGATGAAATACCGCTCACCCCGGTGGGCAAGCTGGACAAAGCGGCGCTGCCCGACGTGGAATTTACGTCGGTGCAGACGACGGGTCGCGAACCGGCCACGCCGAACGAGCGGCTGATCGCCCGCATCATGTCCGACGTGACGGGTGCAACGCTTTTGACCGCGGACGACAACTTCTTCGAGATCGGCGGAAACTCGCTGCTGGCAACGCAGTTGGTGTCCCGAATCGCAAACGCGACCGGCACCCGCTTCGCGGTTCGGTCCGTGTTCGAGGCCCCGACCGTGACCGCGCTCGCGGGGTTACTCGACGCCGCGGGGGTATCGACCGAACCAATCGGTCCCCGGATCACCAAGCGTGAACGGCCCGAACGGATACCGCTGTCGCACGCTCAGCAGCGCGTCTGGTTCCTCAACCGCCTGGACCCGCTATCGGGCGGATACAACATTCCGATGGTCTTGCGGATGACCGGCCGCATCGACGTGGACGCGCTCCGCGACGCACTTGGTGACGTGCAGCAACGCCATGAGGTATTACGCACGATCTATCCTGCTGCCGCCGAGGGCCCGCACCAGCTCGTCCTGGAATCGGACTCTCCACCGGAACTTTTCGTCGAGGAGATCACTGCGGCCGACGTCGAAACCCGCGCGGCACGATATGCCGCCGACGGATTCGACCTCACCTGCGACGTGCCGATTCGAGCCCTGCTGCTGCGCACCGCAGCCAATCAGCATGTGCTGGTTGTGGTCGTTCATCACATCGCCATCGACGGGTGGTCGCTCGCGCCACTGGCCGCGGACATCGCGGCCGCCTATGCGGCTCGCGCGGCGGGCCAGCGCCCGGAGTTGGACGAACTCGACGTTCAATACGCAGATTTCGCGATGTGGCAGCACGAGTTGCTCGGCACCGACGAGGAGCCTTCAGAGCTCGCAACCCGCCAACTCGACTACTGGCGGCACACACTCGCAGACCTTCCGGAACACCTCGATCTGCCTAGCGACCGCCCGCGCCCAGCGGTGGCCAGCTTCCGCGGTGGCTCGGTGGATATCGAACTCGACGCGTCGGTGCACCAGGGCCTGCTCGATCTGGCTCGTCACCACGACGCCAGCTTGTTCATGGTGTTGCACACCGGCCTTGCTGCGTTGCTGCACCGGCTCGGGAATACGAACGACGTCGCGATCGGCAGCCCGGTCGCCGGACGCGGTGACGCCGTGCTGGACCGGCTCGTCGGCATGTTCGTGGGCACCATCGTGCTACGCACCCGAGTTCAGGGTGGGACGTCATTCGCCGCGTTACTCGACAGCGTCCGGGAAAGCGATCTGGATGCGTTCGCAAACACGGATGTGCCGTTCGAGCGCCTCGTCGAAGTGCTCAACCCGGCTCGCTCGCAGTCGCACCATCCGCTGTTTCAAGTGATGCTGTCCCTGCACAACCAGGTACCGAGCCGGGTCGAGCTTCCGGGGGTCGATATCGAAGCGGTCGAAATCGACACGGGCATCGCCAAGTTCGACCTGCAGTTCACCTTGACCGAGCGTCGCGAAAACCAGCGACCGAGCGGAATCGCGCTGTCACTCAACTACAGCAGTGATTTGTTCGATCGGTCGACGGCACAAACGTTCGCGCAGCGCCTCGCGCGCCTACTAGCGGCTGCCGTTACAGATCCCGACCGAGCGGTCGGAGATATCGACCTGCTCGACAACACCGAGTTCCGCGCTCTGGCGCCGGTGGCGGGCCGGCGACCCGGCCACATGGTGACATTCCCCGAGCTGTTCGCCATCGCGGCGGCCAAGGACCCGACGGCGACCGCGTTGCAGTTGCACGCGGACACCATGAGCTACGGCGAGCTGGACCGGCGCAGCAACCAACTGGCCCGCGCACTGATCGAGCGCGGCATCGGGCCGGAAGACTATGTAGCGCTGGGTATTCCACGATCGATGGAATCGGTGCTGGGTGCGCTGGCCGTGTCCAAGGCCGGTGCGGCCTTTGTTCCGGTGGATCCCGGTTATCCGGACGATCGGATCGCACACATGCTCTCGGACTCGGCGGCGCGAATCGGCATCTGCCTCAGCGAAAGCCGGCACCGGTTCGGCAGCGGGGAAACGCATTGGCTCGAGCTGAACGAGCCCGGATTCGCCGACGAGATCGCGCTGCAGCCGGGCGGCGCAGTCACGAATTCCGAACGGAGGTATCCGCTTTCGCTCGAACATCCGGCATACCTGATTTACACGTCCGGATCCACCGGTATCCCCAAGGGCGTGGTGGTGACGCATGCCGGGCTGTCGAACTTCGGTTACGAGACCGCCGACCGGTTCGACGTGCGACCGGACTCGCGGGTACTGCACTTCGCCACCCCGAGTTTCGACGCGTCGGTGCTCGACATGCTGTTCGCCTTCGCGGCAGGCGCGACACTGGTCATCACTCCGGTCGGCGTGTACGGCGGAAATCCGCTAGCACAGTTGCTGTCCGAGCAACAGGTTACGCACGCGTTCATCACCACAGCCGCCCTTGCGACCGTCGATCCAACGCGCGTGACCCACATGAAGCACGTCCTGGTGGGCGGCGAAGCATGCCCGCCGGACCTGGTGACACGCTGGACGTCGCCGGATCACCCGCACACCGCTGGACGCAGCCTGCACAACGTCTACGGTCCGACCGAGACCACGATCATCACGACGATGAGCGAGCCGATGGCGCCGAACGGACCCATCACCATCGGCGGCCCGATCCGTGGGGTCAGCGCCGTGGTCCTGGATTCTCGACTCAACCCGGTACCGGTCGGGGTTGTCGGCGAGTTGTACCTCGCCGGGCCCGGCCTCGCTCGCGGGTACCAGCGGCGGCCCAGCATCACGGCCGGCCGGTTCGTCGCCAACCCGTACGGCAAGCCGGGGGAGCGGATGTATCGCACCGGTGACCTCGTTCGCTGGTCGCGCCGAACCGAGTCACCGGCGATCGAATACGTCGGGCGCACCGACCATCAGGTGAAGATCCGCGGTTTCCGCATCGAACTAGGTGACATCGATGCTGCGTTGGCAACCCATCCGGACATCGAGTTCTCCTCGACCATCGGACATAAGAGCGACAACGGCAGCACGGCGCTGGTGTCGTATGTGAAGTTGCGCAACAACGCGGTCAGCGAGGTAGCCGGACTCCTGGAGCATGTGGGCAAGCGGCTCCCGAATTACATGGTCCCGCAGGCGATCATGCTCATCGATGAGTTGCCGCTCACTCCGGTGGGCAAGTTGGATCGAAAGGCGCTTCCCGCACCGGTCTTCGCGGCACGCGAACAGTACCGAGCGCCTGCCACCCCGCTGGAGACAGCGCTGTGCGAGGCGTTCTCGACTGTGCTCGGCGCAGAAAGTGTTGGCGCGGAAGACAACTTCTTCGAACTCGGCGGCAACTCGCTGCTGGCCACACGGGTTGCATCGCGGATGGCCGACGAACACGGCACCGAGGTTCCGGTGCAGTTGCTGTTCACCGACCCCACACCGTCTGGTATCGCGCGACGCATGGCCGCGCCCGGCAACGCCGCGGAGATCGCTCTCTCCTCCGCGCTCGAACCGCTATTGCCGGTGCGCTCCAATGGGACTCACGAGCCGCTGTTCTGTGTTCATCCGGCGATCGGCCTGGCATGGTGTTATTCGGGTCTGCTCTCGCACATCGATTCCGAACGGCCGCTTTATGGCTTGCAGTCACCGCTTGTGGTCGAGGACGTTTCCTACAGCTCGATCGAAGAACTCGCCGCACGCTACATCGCCGAGATCAAGCGCGTCCAGGGCAGCGGGCCCTACCACCTGCTGGGCTGGTCGTTGGGAGGGCTGATCGCACATGAGATGGCCGTGCAATTGCGCTCGGCCGGTGATGATGTCGCACTGCTTTCCATGATGGACAGCTTCTTGCTGTCGGCCGACCTTGTGGCACAGTCGAACCCGTCGATCGCGGATCTGATCGGTGAATTCGGCGGTGACCTCGATTTGCCGGTGGACACCGCCGTTTCGCTGGAGGACGCAGCCGCGGCCATTCAGAAACGGTCTGGTCCTTTCCAGGCGTTGACCAGCCGACATCTGGAGCGGCTGTACGCCGGCTACGAGAGCGGCTTCGAACTCGCCTACAAGTTCGAGCCCGGAACCTTCGATGGCGACGTTTTGTTCTTCACCGCCGCCAAAGATCCCATCAACATGGCGAATCCGATGCGCAACGCCTCGGCCTGGCGACCGTTCATCCGCGGTGGAATCCACGATTACACCGTTGATTGCGCACATTCGGCGATGACCACACCCGAGTCGCTGGCGCAGATCGGACCGATCCTGCGCCGCTACCTGAAGGGACACCGGTCGTGACCGGGACGAATCCCTTCGACGATCCCGACGCGACGTTTAAGGTCCTCGTCAACGAGGAAGGCCAGCATTCGTTGTGGCCGACGTTCGCGGAGGTACCGCCCGGTTGGGACGAGGTGTTCGAGGGGTCGCGGCCGGAATGTGTCGACTACGTCGATCGGAATTGGACTGATATGCGCCCACGCAGCCTTGCCGATGCTATGGACGACGCGATGGAAACGGGGCCGCAATAAGATGAGCGCCGCAATTGAAGTGAGTGGCCTGGTCAAGGAATACGGCGGCCGCAGCGGCGTCCGCGCGCTCGACGGTATCGATCTGGAGGTGCCGTCCGGCACCGTGCTCGGCTTGCTCGGACCGAACGGCGCGGGCAAGACCACCACCGTCCGGATCATCACCACCCTGCTGCGGCCCACCTCCGGGTCGGTTCACGTGGCAGGCATCGACGTGCTGCGCAATCCGATGGGAGCGCGCCGCCGGATCGGTTTGTCCGGTCAATACGCAGCTGTCGACGAGAACCTCACCGGCTTCGAGAACCTGCGGATGGTGGCCCGGCTGTACGGAATGTCCAAGCGCCAGGCCAGCATTCGCGCGCGCGAGTTGTTGTCGTCGTTCCGCCTCACAGAGGCGGCCGATCGGCGGGCGGGAATGTACTCAGGCGGCATGCGGCGACGCCTCGACCTTGCCGGGGCGCTGGTCGCCCGTCCTCGAGTGGTGGTTTTGGATGAGCCAACTACCGGCCTGGATCCGCGCGGCCGCCGCGACATGTGGGCGGTCATCGGTGACCTCGTCGACGACGGCACCACCGTCATGCTCACCACCCAGTACCTCGAAGAGGCCGATCAACTCGCCGATCGCATCACCGTCATCGACAAGGGAAAGGTGATCGCGAGCGGCTCGGCGGAAGAGCTGAAATCGACGGTGGGCGGTGAGCGCCTGACCGTCACCCTCGCTGACGGTCAGGACGTGCGGGCCGCGCTACGGGTGCTGGCCGAGGTCGGCATCGGCGAACCGACCCACGACCCGGCCAGCCGCGAGATCGTCGTCGTGGTCGGCGACGGCTCGCGCACCATGGTCGAAGCGCTCCGCCGGCTGGACGACGCGCGGGTGTACGTGCAGGACGCCACCGTGCATCAGCCGACGCTCGACGAGGTTTTCCTTTCGCTGACCGGCGAGCCAGCCACTCCGATCCCGAACGAACCGGAAGAGGTCACCGCGTGACTCATGTTGCTGTTCTGGAGCCGTCTCGATCGACACGCCTGTTCAGGGACAGCGCGATCGTCGCCTACCGCAACGTCCTCACGATCGCTCGGGTGCCAACACTGCTGGTCACGGCCACCGTTCAGCCGTTGATGTTCGTGTTCTTGTTCGCCTATGTTTTCGGCGCGTCCCTGGGCGGCGGCGCCTACCGCGAATTCCTGCTTGCCGGCATCTTCACCCAGACGGTGGCGTTCAATGCGGCGTTCACCACCGTCGGTCTGGCCAGCGACCTGCAAAAGGGCATCATCGATCGGTTCCGCGCACTCCCGATGTCGCGGATGGCGGTGCTGTTGGGAAGAACACTGTCCGACTTACTCGTCAGCTTTATCAGCCTGATCGTCATGGCCATTTGCGGCTACATCGTCGGCTGGCGCATTCACGGCACCCTGGCCGACGCGGCGATCGCCTTCGGCATCATCCTGTTGTTCGCTTTCGCGATGTCCTGGGTTGGTGCGCTCACCGGCCTGACCGCGGGCAGCGTCGAGGTTGCGCAGAGTGTGGGGCTGATCTGGCTGTTCCCGCTGACGTTCATTTCCTCGGCGTTCATTCCCTCGGAGTCGCTGCCGGGTCCGCTACGGTTCATTGCGCGATGGAATCCGATCACCGCGATCTCCGCTTCCGGTCGCGACCTGTTCAAGAACGCGGCGCCGCCGTTCTTCCCGCGGCCCACGGGGTGGCCGGCAGAGCACGCAACGCTGTATGGGGTGATCTGTTCGCTGGTGATCCTGGCCGTATTCGCCCCGCTGGCATTGGCGCAGTACCGCAAGGTGGCCAGTCACTGAGAACCAAACAACAAAGGCGGGTGACATGGAGGTCACCCGCCTTTTTGCTGATGTCTTTAACGCGTCGCTGCACCACCGCGGCGCTTGACGCGCAGCAACTCGAGCCGCTCCTCGAGCAGTTCCTGCAGCTCAGCCTCCGAACGGCGCTCGAGCAGCATGTCCCAGTGCGTGCGCGGCGGCTTTACCTTTTTGGTTTCCGGTGCCGCACCCTCGATCAGGGTGCCTTCGAGGCCGTTGCGACACAGCCACGTCCCAGGAATTTCTGCGTCGTCGGCGAACGGCACGTCGAACTCTTCGCCGTTGTCCGTCCGGTACCGCGCGACACGACGCGGCGCCAGATCATGGTCTCGGTCAGTCTCGTAGCTCACGGCCCCGAGCCGGCTGCCCCGAAGTACGCGATCTGCCATGTTGGTCCTCTCCACATTCGCCCGACTAAGCGCTGTATCTGCACTGTCCAACGTCACAGTGGCGAAAAAGGTTCCCCGGACAGCGCGAACTGCGAAATTCTACCCGTGCGAACCGCGACACGGCCAATAACGCTGTCTGCACCTTTCCGGGCTGAGCGAGCCTAGCGAATACGCTGCAACCATGCGGAGACGTTCGCAATCGTGCGCCTGGTGCGGCCGTGAGGTCGCCGAAGCGGAAATGGGACGGCGGCGCCGGTACTGCCGGCAGTCGTGTCGGCAACGCGCCTACGAGCATCGCCATGCGACGAAGGACACCGGACTGCCCGCCGATGCCGTCATTTTGTCGGCGCAGGAAGCCGCCGATCTTGCCGACCGATCATTTGCCGCGCGTTGCGCAGCCGAAGACGTCGTCACGGCGCTGGGGGAGGGCGCCGACCCGCAAGAGTTGCGCGAACTATGCGAGCAACTGGTGGCGCTCGCCAGAGACGCAGAGCGGTTGCGCTAGCGCGACAGAGCCCGGGCGATGGTCGCGTTTGCACGCAGCTGCGCCGCGACCCGAGACAGCACCGCCGCGTCGACAAGCGGGCGCGGCGCAAGCAGCATGAGCTGCTGGGTGATTCGAGTCCGGCCGCCGCCCAAGTCGGTGAATTCAAAGCGGTGGTGAGTGGCAATGTTCGGTGCCGCCCAGGTGTGCAGCTCGATGACCGGTTGGTCGCGGTGCACGATTTGCTTGACGTGAATCCGGGTCTCGGCATGACCGCGAGTGGCTTCGGAAATCGCGGTGAAATCGGCGTGTGAGCCGGCGTCGTCGGTCCAGGTCCGGTGCGTGACGTACCTACGGCCACCCGCCCCGAGCGCCTCGTTTTCGACCGCCGCGAAAGCCGCCATGGCTTGGTCGACCGGAGCGTTGACCTCGACGCTGAGTTCGCGGGTGACCGAACTGCGCGGATTTGTCGGCAGCGGCGCCACCAACGCCTCATAGGTCTCCTCGAACTGCCATGCGCGCTGCCATTCCGCGGCGAGCTGCGGGTCGCCGCCCGCGCGGGCGCTGGCGTAGGGGGACCCGGCCATGGCCATGAAAAAGAGCGCGAGCAGCGAGCTCGTGACAAGCACAATTCCGCGCACGGCAACCTCGTCAATTTCGGTGACTGACCAGCTTGAATGCTACGTGAACTGCCGAGGAGTCCCGTCGTATTCGCCAGGCGGATTCGGCGCGTCGTCCGGCGAGTCGTGTCTCAACCGAGGAGCGAGTCGACATAGCACCAACGCCAGGCTTCGCCCGGCTCGGCACTGCGCATCACCGGATGCTGGCTGGTGCGGAAGTGTTTGGTGGCGTGATTGCCCACCGACGACTCGCAGCACGCGACATGCCCGCAGGTCAGGCACATTCGGAGGTGCACCCAGGCCAGACCTTCTGCCACACATTCGCGGCATTCGCCGGGCCGGTCGGCAATGGCGGTGTGCGGCGCCGACTGCAGGTGCTCACAGATGCCACTAGCCGGTGGCTTCAGCGGTTCCGCGCGGATCTCCTCCTCAGCCTCATCCAGCCGGTCGATCGTCGACTCTTCGAGGTCGAGCATGCCCATCACTGCCTGCAGCACCTCCTGGTCCACGGCGCCCGAATCTCGCACTTCCAGCACGGTTTTGCGCTCCTCGGCAAGCATTGCCGTGCGCAACCGCCGGTATTCCGAACTCGGCGTGGGCCGATCCGCCTCGCTGGGTCCGAGGCGTTCCCAGGACTCGTTGGTGCGCTTGGCGATTCGTTCGCGCAACTGCTGCACGACATCGTCGGGGGTATCGGCAGTGATGTTTTCACCGAGAATGCGCAGACCAGCCTCCCCGGCCTGCTGGAGCAACGCCGCTTGTTGCAACGCATCCTCGGCGCGGCTCGGACCCCGCAATTTCAGCAACCGCACCAGCCACGGCAGCGTGGTGCCCTGCACCAGTAGCGTTCCGCCCACGACAACGAGCGCGAGAAGTCTCAGCACCGCCAACTCGGGCGTGTCCTGGGGCAACAACAGCACGGCCGCCAGGGTGACCACCCCGCGCATGCCCGCCCAGGAGATCACCGCGGGGTGTCGCCAGCTCGGTGCCGGGTCCTTGCGTGCGACGCGCGGAATGAGTCGCGCAAGGTAGGTTGCGGGAAATACCCAGATCGGCCGGGCCAGCATCGTCGCGGCCAGCACAGCCAGGCACGCGCCGATCAACGCAGGGTGGTCCAGGCCGCTGTTCCACGCGCCCTCGACGATGGTGCGGACTTGCAGGCCGATGATGAGGAACACCGTGTTCTCGAGAATGAACTCGATGGTGCGCCAATTGATGCGCTCGGAAATCCGCGACGCCGCGCTTTGCCATGCGGGCGCACCGTGTCCCAAGATCAAGCCACACACGACCACGGCGATCACGCCCGACGCGTGAATGCCCTCGGCTGGTAGATACGCAAGGAACGGCGCCAAAAATGAGAGTGTCGTATCGAGCACTGGGTCGGTGATCCGCCGACGCAGCACCGCAAGCACCGCCGCAACGACGACGCCGACCAGCACGCCGCCGCCGGCGGCGATCAAAAAGTCCAGCCCGGCCTTCCAAAGGCTCACTGCCCCACTCGACGCCGCGATCGCCGTGCGCAGGGTGACAAGCGCGGTGGCGTCATTGAGCAGCGACTCGCCCTCGAGAATGGTGACTATCCGACGCGGCATACCGATGCGGCGGGCCACCGCGGTCGCGGACACCGCATCGGGTGGCGCGACGACGGCACCGAGGGCAACCGCCACCGCGAACGAGACCGGCAGTAGCGCCCAAACGACGGCGGCGACGGCAAAGGTGCTGAACAACACGAGCCCGACCGAAAGCAAGCCGATCGCCCGCTTGTTGTTCTTGAAATCCACCAGTGACGTCCGGATCGCGGCGGTGTAGAGCAACGGCGGCAGCAGGCCGAGCAAGATCAATTCCGGATCGATATGGACCTCCGGAACAAACCACAGGTACGACCCGATGACACCGGCGACGGTGAGAACCAGCGGCTCCGATAGTCCGAATCGCCTCGCTATGGCCGCCAGCGACGCGGAGACCGCCACGACGATCACAAGCCCAACAGCAAGATGCACGCCTGCAATCCTTGCAGCCGAATCAGCGCCGCCGAAGATCGCTTCCCGCGAACAACTCGCCGCGACTAGGCTGATGGCGTCCTATAAGTCCTGTACATGCGACTACCAGGAGCTTTCCTCATGGCCTCTCGGCTCAATCCGTACATCAGCTTCAACAGCAATGCGCGCCAAGCGATGGAGTTCTACCAGGAGGTCTTCGGCGGCGAGCTGGCATTGTCGACGTTCGGCGAATTCGGCGACAAGGAGTCACCGCTGGCCAATCAGATCATGCACGGGATGCTGGAAACCCCAGCCGGTTTCACGTTGATGGGCGCCGACGACCCCCAGGGCAACGCGCAACCATCGGGCAGCATGTCGATCAGCCTCAGCGGCGACGATGAAGCAGAGCTTCGCGGCTACTGGGAAAAATTGTCCGACGGTGGCACGGTGACGGTTCCGTTGGAAAAGCAGATGTGGGGTGACGTGTTCGGCATGTGTCAGGACAAGTTCGGTATCGGCTGGATGGTGAACATCGCTGCGCAGTGAGAATTCCGGCCCGGTGACCGAACGGCCGTCCGTCCGGGCGCGACGGAACATCTCGTCGGTCGCGTTGGGCGTGTGGCATTACGTGCGGCGCGCGCCTGGCACCATGATCTGGCTGGCGATCCTGTTCGCGACCACGGCCGTGGCGCATAGCTTGTCGCCGGAACATTTGCACGTGGTGCTCGGAAACCGGTCGACGAACCTGCACCATCTCGCCGAAGATCCGCTTCGAGTTCTGCTGCTCAGCGCGCTGTGGATCGACGGCGGGCTCTGGGTCAGTTATCTGTTCTTGTACAACATCTTTCATGTCCCGGCGGAGCGTTGGCTCGGGACTCTTCGATGGCTGTGGGTAGTGGCGGTCGCGCATGTCGGCGCCACGTACATCAGCGAAGGTGTGCTGTATATGGCCATCAGGGACGGCGTGGCCCGACCGTCGGCTGTCAACACATTGGATGTGGGCGTCAGCTATGCGCTGGCCGGCGTCGTCGGAGTGTTGACGTACCGGATCGCGACGCCGTGGCGTTATGTGTATCTCCTTGGGGCGCTTGGCTGGTACGGACTCGGATTTGTCGGGCGCATCACGTTCACCGACATCGGCCACTTCACCGCGCTGTTGCTCGGCCTTGCCTGTTATCCACTGACGCGAGCCAACAGGGAAGTCTGGGATCCTGTGGAGACCCTCAAGAGTTGGTTCGAACACACAGGAACGTCTGGGCAGGAACAACATTGACACTGGGGGAGTGGGGTCGTAAACCCACGTTTTATTTTTGCGAACTTCGGGTACGCGTCGGGGCAAAGAGGCACAAAGAGGTTTTGTTCGCAGCTCATTAGACGCACTAAAGATACGTGGAATTCCGTCGACACTGAGGTGTGCAGCCATGGCGCCGATTGTTACGCGGACCCGAATGGGGTTGATCGTTGCGTTGGCCGCGGCGGCGGTCGTGAGCGCGTGCGGGGGCAGCAATTCGTCGAATGCGCCAGCGCAGTCGCAAGCCCCCATGACGTCGGCGCCAGCGACGAGTGCGCCGACGACGAGCCACCCGCTCGCCGGAACACGATTCGACGGCGAAGGAATCGCTGGGGCGGCAGCGCAGCAGTTGCAGCAGTCGGTTGACGCCGGACACCAGCCGTGGCGACTTGATCAGGCTTCGGTCGCGCGAGCATTCGTTCGCAACAGGTTCAATTGGCAGCTCGACAGTGTCGCGTTCGGGCGGCCGAACATCGCGTTCGTCACCAATGCCGCGGGCGGCAGCCGAGTCGAGTTGCACCTGACCCAGCCGGCAAAGCAAGGAAATGGCGGCATTTGGGTCGTCGACTACGGGATTTGGGATTAGGAAATTCTCGCGCTTAAATCGTTCGCCGCAGTGACAAGGTTCGTGTCATTGACAGCTGGCTATTCGGGCTCGGGTGGCAGGTCACCGCTCATATCGATGGATGGTTCATCGCGCTGCTCTGCGATGGCGAACGAGTGCGTGTCGGGGTGGGCGTAATCCCAAATCTTCTTGCCGAGTTCGCTGATGGTGACCGAGTGCTTCTCTTTGACCACCGATTGCAGCTTGAGCAACGATGTTTCCGATTTGCCCTCCTCCTCGGCACCCTCGATCTCGCCGTAGGTCTCGAGGATTTCGTACTGCTCGCGCAGCGATTCCTCCTCGTCGCCGATTTCGATGAGATCCAGATCGAGCAGATGCGCCAGGTATTTCGGTACCAGGTCGGGACAACGCACCCCTGCTTCTGTGCCGACCGAGGAGATATAGCGCCTGAGCATTCGGTCGGCCGATCCGCCCAGCCGACCGGTGCCGATGTGTTCCATCGCTCGCGGTTTGCCGTCGGCGAGAGTGTGCAAGATGCGCGCTTCATCTGGCACCAGTTGGATCAGCACCTGCTTGTAGCTTGCCTCTAGCGCCTGCTCCGGACTTTGGCGGACTGAGCGATCAAGCAAGTCGTGAACCATGGACCGCACCGAGGTACGGGCATCGGGCGGGGCCGTGAAAGCGTCCCCCCGGATTCTTTCGGTCTCCCCGGGGTACAGCTTCGACGCCTCGGCTTTCTTGGCGTCTTCTGATCCCAGCATTTGTCGCAAAATTCCCTCGGTCATCGCGATCGACGACCGGACCGTCGCGAACGGCACGAACCTAGCCGCGACCTCCAAGCCGTCGATCGGCAATGCCCGCAGCCGCACAGAGGCCGACCCGGCTCGACGGATAATCCCGCGGGCGAGTGCAACAGGAGGAATGGTCTGCAGTTCGTGTACTCCGGTGACCCGGTTCATGACATAATCCTCAATTTGTAAAAGGTGGTCTACTATTCGCATTTGAGATGGAAGCAGCTGATTCCAGCCACCATCAGGACGCCGTCCTGCAGAAAACCTGCAACCGCGCCGAGGATGGCGCCGGTGGAAATCAGCGTCCATTCGTCCTGATGAAATGCCGGGCGAAGAATTCCCTCGAACTCCTCTGGCGGCAGTTCGGCGAGCCGCTGTGCCAACGTGTTCCGGATATCGAGGGTGTCTTCGATGTAGTCACTAGCGGCGTGCATCGTGTCCGGCAAGGACACCATCACGCGATCGGCCATCATCGCCTTGATCTTGGCGAAATTCGCGGTGCCCACCACTGTTTTCACAGCTGGTGCGGTGAATCCTAATTCTTCTTCGATCAGTTTGCCGATGTGGTGTTCGACGATGAGGAAGAACCGGTCCGACTTCGGCCCCCGCATGATCGAGTCGATGACGGTGTCGGCGGTGATGACCTTGTCGGCGACGATGTTGGCGAGTTCCTGAGCCACTTCCTGCTGGTATTTCAAGAACAGTCCTTGCCAGGTGATGAGGCCGAAGTACTTCTTCGGTCGTTTCGGCTCGAAAAGCAAGAACTTGATACAGAACCAGTCGGTGAGAAAACCATTGAGTGCACCCATGATCGGGTTGATCAAAGGCACGTGCAGAATGAGGTACAACACCAACTGGATAACGCCGATGCCCAGTCCAGCAAAGCCGCCGAAGCCGCGGATGAATCTCCACTCCTGTTTGCCGGCCTTGCGAAAAATCCGTTGCAGTAATCGCTTGTCGTATACCAATGCGCGGGTGGTGAGCGCTTTGAGGTCGAAGACGTCCTCCACATTGGCTTCGACGTCCTCCATCACGTGCTGCATCGCACCGGGCGCTCGCTCCCGTACCCGGACAAGAAGCCGGTCCTTGACCGGCCCAGGCATGTTTCCCCATATCTCCGGGGCAACCGATACGGCTACCTCCTGGGTGATCGCATCCAGCGAGTCCATCAACGGCTCGCGGATTTCTTTCATGATCACCTCGGGATCGAGTTTCGACCATATTTCGGCCGGGGTGAGTAGATCACCGACGATCTTGTTGGTGGCCACGCTGGTCATGTGCGCCGCACGCAGCGGGATAATGCCCTGCCAGCCCAATGGAATCGGCCCCAGATGGACGCCCCAGTAGTCGATCGGCTTGAACATCATCTCGATTGCGGCCAACTTCGTCAGGTAACCGATCAAGCCGGCGATCACGATCACGGACAGGTAGGGAATCCAGCGCCAATCATTAAGGAAGTCTTCAAGAATTTTCTGCATCTCCACCCCATCAGACAGTTTTCACGACCAGCGGATCATCAAATTTCTCGTTCAAAGAAGCGGACATACAGCGGCGGCATCGACACGCCAAGTCGTGGTCACGGCGAGTCCTCTTCCCGCAGCGGTTTCTCCGGCTTGCCGGAACGTCGCCAGAACTGCAGCGATTGCAGATCCGCGATCAATTCGCCGACGTTGGACATCGGGACGTCGAGGTTGTCCATGCTCGTCTGCAGCGACCGGGCGAGTCCCACCAGTTCCTGGAACTGTCGAACGAACTGCCGCATCGCCACGAAGAACTCCAATGCAACGCGAATGAGGGCGGCAAGACCGAAAAAAATGACCGGTCCGGCAATGCACAAGAACAAAATGCCGAGTATCAAGTCCGAGTGCAAAATCGAAAGCCCGAACCACACCGGGACCGCCACGGCAAGCAGCAAGCCCGCTGCATAGATCGATGGGGTAAGTCTCTCGGTGAGGGTTGTTTTGAATTTGAAATCGAAGATCCCGCGCAAAAATGACACGCCAGGGGTCTCTCGCGGCTCGCTGGCTTCCGGTCGATCGACCGGCGCGGGCGATTGTTTGCTAGGCGAGTTCTCGGCGTTTCTGCCGCCTCCGCCGCCGACGTCTGAGTCGGATTTCGAACGGCTCGAGTCCTCGTCTGCTGCGGCGCGGTCGCCCGTTTCGTCGGTGCCGAGTACCGCTCCCGCTGCTTGCTTCGCTTTCCCTTTGGCGCCTTTGACGCCTTCGACGACGCCTTCGGCTGCGGTCTTCGCCGCGTCCGCGGCGTCCATGTTGTGGTCGGACATGCGCGCTGCCTCCGATCGGGAGTCTCCGAGCTACCTCTACGATGCGGTCTCTTTGTCAGCCGGATCGAGATCGGCCAAGCAATGCGCCGACTCGAGCATGATCGCGTGCACGAACGCCTGCGGAATGTTGCCGCGAAGCTGACGCTGCACAACGTCGTATTCCTCGGTGAACAGACCCGGCGGACCGCAAGCGGCGCGGTTACGTTCGAACAACCGCAATGCTTCGACATCGTGGCCGGCTCTGTGTGATGCCCACGCCATGACGTAGCCGCACAACAGGAATGCGCCCTCGGCGTCATGCAACGGCCGTGCGTCTTGGCGATAGCGGTACACGTACCCGTCGACACAGAGTTCGCGCCGCACCGCATCGAGTGTTGCCCGAGTGCGCGGATCGTCGTCGGGCACCGCCCCACGCATCAGCGGAAGCAATAAGCCCGCGTCGACCCGCTCGTCATCGGGCGCCCGTTGCCACCGACCAGACGAATGCAGACAATCGCCAGAAACGTCAGCCAAGATCGTCTCGGCCAGACTCGTCCATAGCGCCGCCTGCGGGGCCGGCGCAACAGCGGCGACCGCTCGCAACCCGGCCACACAGTTCAATCGTGAATGGGCCCAACGCTTGTCATCGATCTCCCAGATCCCGGCATCGGGCTCTTGCCAGCGCTTCTCGATCACCGAGACGGTCTTCTCGATGGCGTGCCAGTGCACCACATCGAGCTGATCGCGGCGAGAACCGGCAGCCAACAGCAACAGCACGTCTCCGAAGACGTCGAGCTGGAACTGTTTGTTGACCCAGTTTCCGGTCTTTGGATGTCCACCGGGATAGCCGGGCAGCTGCAAGGGCGCCTCGTCCGGGACAGGACCGCCATCGATGGTGTAGGCCGGCTTGAGGTCGGGTCCGTCGGTCAATATGCGTTCGCTGACGAAACGCAGCGCCTCAGCCAACAACCGCTCGTTGCCTACCTCCGCGGCCGCCATCCCCGCAAAGCACTGGTCGCGGATCCAGCAATAACGGTAGTCGTAGTTTCGGTCGCGCCGGGCCCGCTCCGGCAACGCCAATGTCGGGGCAGCCACCATCCCACCGCCGCTGCTAGTCAAACCCGTCAACACGGCAAGCGCATGCTCGGAATCTCGGTCCCCAAGGCTGTGCTGGATCAGGGGCACCCGTTTCTTCCACGTGTGCTCGGTTGCGTCCCAACATGCCTGAGCATCGACCGGTTCCTTGGCGAGGTGCTTATCGGACATTTCCAGAACGAGGTCATGGTGCTCGCCGGCCCGGACCCGGAGATCGAATACCAACGCACCCGTGGAATCAACCTTTGCATTCGCTGCGCCGCTGAAGCGCACATGCAGGCTTCCCGAGGACATCGTCCAGATGCCGTCCTCCCCACGCAGACGGGTCATCCGGTTGCGGCCGAAGCCCGCGCGTACGTTGAGTTCGACCCGTACCTCGGCGTCTTCATCGACTGCCAGCACCCTTCGCAGCAACACGACCGTGTCGGGATCGGCCGGTATCCCCAGCGCTTCTCGGGTCTCGATGAGTCCGTCATCGACCACCCATCTGCTGTGCCAGATCAACGACCGGTCCTCGTAATAGCCGCCCCACGCGAACCTGGGCGCCGTCGGACGAACCACGAAGAAACCGGCACCGCCCAACAACGCGGAAAATACCGCGGGTGAATGCCAATGCGGCGCGCACAACCAGGCGATGTTTCCAGTCGGGCCGATCAACGCGCCGCGCTCACCGTCGGCAAGCACGGCGTACTCCCGCAGAATATGCGGGTGGAAGGTGTGCTCAACGTCCATGTCCGGCAATTTGCTCACTTCAGCCCCGTCCGCGTCATCTGTGTCTGTAACCGACGTTCACGGTCATCGGTCTGTTATCCACATCACAGCGAACTGAAACCTGCACTTGCCGAAAAACACGACGCGCCGACCACAAGCCACCCGCTCGCCGGGACACGATCTGACGGCGAATGAATCGCTGGGGCGGCGGCGCAGCAGTTGCAGGGCTTAGTGTGGGCAGCCGCCAAGTCTTGCGGCGACCGCGCGGAATACCGCGCTCCACTCGGGGTTGGCCTGGTCTGCAAATGTACCGGTGCTATCGAAGGCTATGGTGTGACCGAGTCGTACGCCGGTCAGGCATTGACTCGGCTGCACTGTTATGTAGTTCCCCTGAAATCCATTTGCCTGAAAGCTATCTGGGGTTGGGCCTTGCCACCACTGGTACCCGTAGCCGCCGGACGGCGCGTCGCCGGTGTCTTTGGCGCCCTGTTTCATGTCGGTTGTTGCTTCTCGGATATAGGCGGCTGACAGAATCCGGCGGCCCTGTGAATTGACGCCGTCGTTGCGCATCATTTCGCCGAACCGAGCCATGTCGTTGGGGCGTGCGAACAGCTCCTCGGACGCCACGGCTGCACCTGTCGAGTCGGTCATGATGAAGGCTGGCGCCTCCATGCCGAGCGGCTTCCAGAGCTGATCGGAAAGTATCTGGGCGAACGACTGGTGATACAACTTCTCCAGCATCCAGGCCAGCACCTGGGGGTTGGCGCTGTCGTAACTGAAATGCGCTCCCTGCGGTTCGACGCGCGGCAGTGACCGCAGGTATTGGTTGCGGGTCTTGCCCAGCCGCCCGTTCGAGTACTGGTACAGACTCATGTCGATCCACTCCATGAACTGCGAATTGTCTTGTAATTGTTGGGCTTCCTCGTCCCACTTGATGCCCGAGCGCATTTCAAGGATGTTGCGGATCGTGGTTCCTTGCCACGCGGTCCCGGCGAGTTCGGGGACGTAGGTGTTGATCGGGTCGTCCAGCGACGCGATGCGGCCCTGATCCAGGGCGATACCGACCGCGGCCGAGACGAACGATTTGGTGACCGACCACGCCTGGTGCTGTTCGCTCTGGCGCCAGCCGTTGGCGAAGTACTGGCCGACGAGTTTGCCGTTGTGCACGAAGGTGATCGAGTCGGTTTCGTCGTCGTTGAGGAAGTCCGCCAGCTTCTTGGTCCGGCCGTCGTACTGGTAGGTGACGTCGCGTAGGTCCACGAAAGCGGAGAGGAGGGGAGACGCGGTGGGGCCGGCGTCGATCTGGGCATGCGGCAGGAAGACGTCCGGCTTCACCGGATCCACCGAGTCGGGGAGGAGGTACTTGTTATGCTGCAGTGCCTCATACACCCAGTTGTTCCAGTACTCCGGTGACGCGAACTTGGCGCCTGCGCCGGCGACGAGGTCGCGCAGCGGCGGTACTCCGAGCAGTTGTCCGCCTTGTGCCGCGGAGAGCAGTGTCTCGGCGCTGTCGGCGGTGACCTTCGGCGACGGCGAAGGACCAGGATCGGCAGCGGCCAGGGCGGTTGGGCTCAGGGCAGCGAGAACACCGACCGATAGTAGGGCGGAAATGCGTGCCATCCATGCGCGACGAACGGCGGCGTAACGATTGTTGTTATCTGACATCAGATTCCTGAGTTCCAACCCGATATTGGGGCGTCGACGCTATTCGCTGAGCAGATCCGAATGGATGCCGGGGACGTCATGCGGCTTGTCGAGGAGTCGTACCTACTGGACCCGGCCTGCTTGCTGTCGGTGCGAAATCCTGAACCGCCATCTTCGATCGCCCTGAAGTCGGCAGTAGACGCCGAATGCACTCGACTAGGTACGTTAATGCAATACAGCAGGGCACCGTTGCCTCCATTCTTGCCGGGCCGAAATAGTTGACCCAATTCTTCTGTAATTTCGCGAACACGATAAGGATTTCGGTCACCGGCAGAATCTCGCGACCAGGTGGACACGGTCATTCGGTTAGCCGGACTATTTGCTTGACCAGTCGATCTATCGAGTAGACCTCGGGATGGGTGAGTCGCAGCCGGACCGCTTCGTCCGCGGCAGCGTGGACCAACCGCGCAAAGATCTCTGTGTCGACAGCGTCGCCAACTGCGAGGCGACGTGCCGACTCGGCGAGATAGCGCCGAACAAGGGAACGACCGCGCTCGAGCCGGTCGTATAACTCCGGCGGTGCCCCAATCGCCGGCAACATGAACAGTCGCCAGGTGTCTGCATCGGCATCGACCGCCTCGAGCACACGCCGCACGGCCGTGGCGACATCGCCATCTCGGACACCGCTCGTCGCTTCGGCGAATCCAGCCGCCGTGTTCGCGATCTCCCGATCGATCAGGGCCGTGAGCATGCCTTCTCGACCGCCGAACTGCTGGTAGATGACCGTGCGCGTGATGTTGCACTCGCGCGCCACGCGCTCCAAGGTGACGTCCTCGTATCCCTCCGTGACCGCGAGGCGCCGGCATACGTCGAGGATCTGCGCCTGCCGCGCCGGTCCCGGCATTCGAGTCTGTGTAGGAGGCATGTTGACATCCTAACTTACACTCAATAAGTTAACTTGCATCTTGTAAGTTAGGGAAGGTGAGCCGCTGATGGCTATACGTGTGGTCGTCTGGGGACCGGGGGAGGTCGGTTCAGCCGTCGCCCGAGCCGTTCATTCTCGGGACGACATGGCACTTGTCGGCATGAAGGTCTTCAGTCCGCACAAGCATGGACGGGATGCCGGCGAACTCATCGGACTCGATCCGATCGGGGTCCCGGCGACCACGTCCAAGACAGACATACTCGCGCTCGATGCCGACTGCGTCATCGTCACTCCGAGACCCCAGTCAATCCCCGAGGGTCTCGACGATGATGTGATCGCAATTCTCGAGTCCGGCAAGAATGTCGTCAGCACCGCGTCCTATCACAACGTCGCAATGCCGAACTGGCTCAATCAGGCCCAATCACCAACGGCCCGGCTGCGGGAGCTATCCCAGGCACGTGGTGCAGCACGCAATGATGCAGAAAAGTGGACCCTACGCGCGGCCCGGTTGCTCACCGCGGTCAAGCCGATGGACCCGATTACCGATGCCGTCATCGGTAATCGGGTCGACAAGCGGTTTCCCCCTCGGGCAACGACACAGCGATTAATGGCGGCCTGCCGGGCAGGGAACGTGACGCTGCACGGAACCGGCGCCCACCCGACCTTCATGGTCGAAAGACTCGCGCTCCGAATGGCCCGACTGATGCCTGGCGTCAGACACGTTCGATTCATCGAGGCGCTCGACTTCAGTTCGTCCCCGGACGGCATGTGGGGTGGACTGAACGCACTCGGCTTCGGACAGCTAACCAAGAACATCGACGAGACGTTCTTCCTCGCCAAAGCGGGAGATTTCTACTACGGCGATCTCACGGGAAATGTCGGCCACGCATTGTTCGGGGCCGGAACGTCGGATATCCGCGTACAGCGGTCTTTGCGCGCTATCCCTGCGAAGCAAGACTTCACCGTCGGGTCCACCCGTATTGCGAAGGGCACGGCCGCCGCTCTGCACATGACTTCCCTGCCAACTCCTGCCGTGTTGTGCCTCCACCAACCTCGATGGGTGGTTAAGTGGCTTGCCACTTATTCTATCTTGACTTTTTGTTAGTGGCAAGCCATTTATGGCAAGCTCTTCAAGGGTGAGCAGTCAGCACGCCGATCCTGCTTTGACCGTGCGGGTGCCGGCCGAAATCAAGCGTCGAGCGCACGGGGAATTGATGGCTCGAGATCTCGAATTGAGGGGGTTCGTTGAGGCGTGCCTGTCGGCTTTCGCGGAGGATCCGGATCGCTTCCTCACCGAACTTTCACCGCATTGGCCCGCGCGGAAGCCGCGCGGGCGCCCAGCCAAGGCATAGGCAGTCCCGAGGATGCCTCGAGAACACTGGAGAGGATCAGTGAGCGGACTTTTTCTTAGCTGTCGCTCGAGCGGGCGAAGGAGAACACTGCAGGGCACTGCGCTATTTAGCAGGCCGTGACGTGTTCGTCGGTTCGTCGACTCGTATCGCGACCCCGGTCGATGTTTTCGACGTGTTGGGCTTTGTCCTTGTCGTGGCTCTGTGGTTTCGCGCGGTTTAGGACTCCTCGCAGGCGGCGCGTTATGTGCGCCGATTGGATTTGGCTCCCTGCTGGAATCAGCAAGATGATCAGGGCGCCCCACATCGCGAAGGCAAAGCTCCACAGCCCCATTGACAGTCCGATCAGGAAATGAAATGTGATCCCGGCTGGAAGCAGAAACTTGACCTTGAGACGTCGAGGGAGGAGCAGACTGACTCCCAAAGTGACTTCCAATGCGATCGGCGACCAGGTGATAACCGCCTCTGTAACGGGCTGTGACGAGAGCGAAAGCAATACCGGTCGCGACCAACCCGGTGCGCCGAAATAGGCGTGCCGAAACCAGTAATACATCGCTGTGCCATCGATCCACACATCGTGACTAAGCTTCGATATCCCGCTCTGCAGATATACCCAAGAGACCTGCAGCTTCGCGACGCCGATAGCTATAGCACCGGCCGTCGTCGACAGCTTCGCGACTGTACTTTGCTTTCTGTCGCCATCAGTCGACGCCATCGCGACCCAATGCCAGCGCCTCGGATCTGACAAACACGCGGGTATGAGCAGCAAAGCCATGATCGCGGAGATCTGATCGCCGCCTTCGGGGATAACGCAGTTGGTGAAGAAGCTTATGGCGACGTACCAGTGCGGGATACACGTTATTCGTGGTCGCCAACCGGAGGCGACGAGAATCAGGGTCAGAATCGAGATCCATCGCAGCAGGTCCAGATGGTCACCATGGTCCAGGCAGAACAACCCGTATCGTGACAACCCGTCGCAATGAACTGCCTGGTTCATGCCTTCGGTTGGAAAAAAGAGGTTTTCGGGTCGCGTGCACATTAAAGTGAGAAGCGGGCTCAATGCCAATGTGGAGCGCGCTATGCCGTACCAATTCGACCATGGAATCGGGATGCGAACGGTTCGTTTGCTCCATGCCGCTATTTTGCCTTGCAATGAACGTCCAATCGCACTACGCGCTTGTTTGTGAGCGTACTTTGCGTCATCTGACGATATGCCCAAGGCACCATCTCTCGGCCGATGACGATCACCGTTCCGCAGTAGTTCGGGAACGGCTGTGGATTATCGACTGACGTTGTGGATTGTAGGGATCGGAAGCAGTCGAGGTCCGATGCTGTGCACGATTGCCAGTCTTTGTCGGTCACACGATCCAATATCAGTGTCAGTTCGGCGAGTTGCTTTCGCGAGCGGCGATTCAAGCCGAAAATATTTCTGATCTCCGAGTGCGGGGTTCTGTCGAGCGCCACCAATCGCGGGCCGTCGGGCGCGTAGGCGTTGAATTGCTCTTCTCGCGGCGTACGCGTGAAGAACGCCCATCCTTGCGGAAACAGGTGGACCAGAGCACGCGTTCCGCCCGCAAGCTGCTGCGGGATGCTCAGCACGTTGGCGGGCAACTGGGCTTCTGCAACCCACAGCGCTACGAGTACCACGGGAATCATGAGAACGACGAGTGTCTTCAAGGGCACGGGGACGGTTTGCGGCGGCGCTGGTGGTGAAGACCGCGCTGGCTCCGCCACCAGATCGGACCGTTCCCCGAGTTCGCCCGGGCCCTGCTCATCGCCAGTACGCGCGCATGTCTCAACCGATGAAATCTGCATCTGAAAGATCAAATGACGCCTGGATAAACTTTCAAATCCGGTTGGATCCGAGGTCGGAGGTTATCGCTGCTACTGCTGTCTCGCGAGTGAAGTTGTTGTAGTCGAGATTGTTCGTGTTGGGCACCGGTGCAACGGGGGCGCGATAGATGTTGAGATTGAATGCGAGATTCTCGTTTACGAAGGTATTGATGTTGAATACCAAGTTGAAGTTCGTTTGAAAGTTGATGTATATACCCTGAGGCGTGACCGGAGGCGTGGGAATCGGCTGGGCGGCCAGGTGACTAACGGCAGTTGACTCCGCTCGGTCGATTGCGGTACCGACCTTGAACGGGTCGCCGGAGCGCATCTGTATAGAGAAAGTCGCGAAGAAGTTGGAATCGGCCGTGTCGATATCGTGAATGACACGGTCAGCCAGAGCCTTGCGGTCGGGGCGGTTGTTAAGTGAATAGGTTGTGCGGTAGGTGGAGAGAATCGGTTCGGCTCCCAAGGCGTAGGCCATGTCACCCTGCCCGAACGCGAGGGCGCGGAAGATTTTCTCTCCATCGTCGCGAGTGCCTTTGACCTCCGCGGACGGGGCGGAGCTCGCCTTCGCCGAGCGCTCGGGTGCGGACGACGATGGAGATATCTCATTCCATGTCGCAAACCCCGCGATCGATATGGCCAAAGCCGCCGCAACACCCAGCTTACGAGACCGCAAATTCATTTTGACCCCCCTTATATATTGGCCGCCGCCTGGTTGACCGACGTTTGATCGGAACTTACATCACCATCGAGGACCAAGCATCAGAACTAGCGGAATTTCCGTAAATATTACCAACAATTTAATTGAGCGGTGAACGAACTTTCAGTCTGTTTTCCCCGTATTTCCATACCGAACATTAGTTATCAGTGAACGACTATTGGGTAGGAGGGTGTTTCGAACGGAGCGAAGAGCGTAATTGGCAGAAGATTTTCGCTGAACCCGCTGAATGCGTCGAGGGGTATGCGATGGTGATCCGAAGACGTGCCGGCAACAAGAAGGGGGTAGGCGATGTCAGAGGTTGAACCGACGGCAACCGCGGTGCTCGTGCTCGAAAAACTGGCGGGGGAACAGTTTTCGGACGTCTATGACATGCTCGCGCCGAATCTCAGAGGCTTGTTGTCTGTCGATGCCCTGCGAGCAGGATGGATCACGGAGATCGAACGAATCGGCCGTATCCGCGGCGTCGGGGATCCACTGCGCCAACCAGCAGGCCCGCCGGGAGCATCGACGGTCGTGCTTCCCGTCGCCGGTGAAAAGGGCGCAACGAACGTCGCCGTATCGGTCGACGACTCCGGACAACTGGTCGCTCTGGCGCTGATCGCTGAGGACGGGCCGCAACCGGATTGGCACGTACCGGAGTACGCGGACCCGGACATGCTCGATGAGCGCGAGGTGACCGTCGGTTCCGGCCAGCTCGCGGTCGCCGGCACGTTGACCATGCCTCGACTGCCGCATCGATGTCCGGCTGTGGTTCTGCTCGCCGGATCCGGACCGCAGGATCGCGACGAGACAATCGGCCCCAACAAGCCGTTCAAAGACCTGGCGTGGGGATTGGCCACGCGGGGCATTGTCGTGCTGCGTTTCGACAAAGTGACCTATGCCCACCCGCGCGAGATCGCCGAGATCAAAAAGTTCTCGTTGACGAACGAATACGTCGATCACGCCGTGGCCGCTGTCCGCCTGCTCCAATCGCTATCCGAACATGTGGATCCAGCGCGGGTCTTCGTGCTGGGCCACAGCCTGGGAGGCACCGCCGCTCCGCGCGTCGGGGCGACCGAGCCATCGATCGCAGGCCTGGTGATCATGGCGGGGGGGACCTACCCACTGCACCGGGCTGCACTACGGCAGGCTCGTTATCTATCCTCGCTCAACCCGGAAACTAGTGCGGCTGCGCAGGCGAGCATCGAGTCGATGTCGAATCAGGCCGCCTTGGTTGACAGTCTTGAACTGTCGCCGCAGACACCCGACAACGAGTTGCCGTTCGGCGTGCCCGCCCATTACTGGCTCGACCTGCGCCACTACGACTCGCCGGCGGTAGCGGCAGATCTGAATAAACCCATCCTGGTGCTCCAAGGGGGTCGCGACTATCAGGCCACCGTGGCCGAGGATCTAGCGGGCTGGCAGGCGGCACTGGCTGATCGCCCGAACGTCACAATCCGGGTATATCCACAGCACAATCACCTGTTCGTTCCAGGCGCTGGGCCATCCTCGCCCGCCGAATACCGACAACCCGACCAGCACATGGACCCGGTCGTGGTCGACGACATCGCTACATGGCTGACAACGCAGGGAAATTCGTGAATAGCGCATTTTTTGGGAAAATCGGCAGGCTTCCTACCGTGATACGGGGTGTGATGGTTCGGCATTGCGCCTTTGCGGGCGGGTGGTGACTCAAGTAATCCCGGGCGGATCACCGGTCACGGCACAGACACCACAGAGTGTCACCGCCAGGACAATGATTGCCACGGTCGTGGCTGTACCAGAGAAGGCGAAGCAACTGGCGACCATCAGCGCCAGAAATCCCACGGCGACGAGCCAGCCTTGCCATGACCGAGGGGCCCAACCGAAGCCCGAGTCGGGTTGAGGCCCGAACCACGGCTGCTCGGTCAAGCGCATCCACATGGCCTCGACCGTAGCGTGGAACATGAGTCCCGGCACCGCTATCCCGCATCGTTTCCTGGGTGCCAACGTTCTGGGCACCCTCGCTTCGTTTGGTCGGTACCCATCACACCCGGGACGCGTCGCCTCGACGCAGCGGTGTGACGCTGTGGGTGTCCTGGTGGAGTCGGTGGGTCAGTTGCGTGTTCTCGGTGGTCAGGACGTTGATGATTCGCGCGAAAGCTTCGATGGTTTCGCGTAGCTCGGCGTTGCTCCGATTGACCCGGGCGAGTTTGGTTTTCAGCGCCTGCAGTTCCGTGCGGAGCTGCTGTTCGCTGGCCGGGATGTGATGCTGCGCTCGGACGCGGGCGTAGAACTCGTCTTTGAGGTCGGTGTGCCGGTGGGTCAGTAGGTGTCTTTTGATGTCGGCTTCGGCAGCGAGCGAGACGATGGTGAGGGCACCGTCGGATCGCAGCGGGGTGCCGGCCAGTAACCGGTCCATGGCGGCGCGGATCTCGGCGCGGTGGTTTGGCGTCACGATGGCTCCTTGTCGCCCAGTCGAGTGCGTTCGTGCCGGTCGGCGATTTCGATGAGTTCTCGCGCGTGATGGCGCAGCCGTTCGGCTATCGGCTCGGGTGTCAGGGCAGTATCTGCCTGGTAGCGGATGTGTTGAGCTCGCTCGCGTAGCTGACTTGCATCACTGTCGGTGCGGGCGATATTGGCGCAGCTGGGTCGGCACCGGTCAAGACTCGGCGTGGTCGGTCGCTTTCGTTGCGATGCAAGATTTTCGGGATTGCATTGCGCCTGCGCCGGGTCATAGTTGCAGCTGAGGTAGGCCTCGGGATTGTGGAACACCGTGAGCGCGGGGTCGGACAACAGCGCCTTGGCCTGGCGCTGGTTGAGGACCATGCCACCGAATCTGCGGTGTTGCTCGTGTGCGGCGAGGATGAGACGACGCGCTGCGGGGCCGGACACCTTGCCGCCGTCGGCCAGGGATTCTTCGACATCGCTGAGATGTTCGGCGACCGCGCGAGCGGTTTCCAGGTCGAGGATGTCGTGAATACCCTCACGCTGCCGCCCGGCGTAGCCCTCGCTGATGATGGTCCGCAGGTGTCCGTATTGAACTGCGAGGGCGACCAGCCCGCCCGGTCGCCGGGCGATGTGCCAGGCCAGTGTGCGCCGGAATCGGCGGGTGCCGATGTTGCCGTGCGGATCGGCGGGAATGGCGTCCTCGCCGTGATGGGTGTTGACCCAGGCCACGAACTGTTCGATGCGTCTGGACAGTGTGGCGTACGACGCTGCGCGGCCACCGGGACGCTGATTGGTTGGGTCTCCGGCGAACAAGAGTCCGGTGGCGTCCACCCGCGCCTCACGCAGCCGTATGGCCGTGACCACCTGCGGGACAGCCACCCACGGCGCGCAGCGGATCTCTCCCGCCGAGAGGTGATTTCCGTCCTCGTCATAGGCGGTTTTGAACACTCGGGCGCGGATGAGGTGCCGGCGGGTCCCGCCCTGGCGTGCCGGCGGGTCTGGACAGCACCCGGCCTGTAGTCCGAGGACTTCACTGGGCCGCATGCCGGTGAGATAGGCGATGACGATGAACGCGGCGGTGTCGAGATGCTGCACAAGCCCCGCCACGTCATGGAAGTCGATCCCGTCGATCCATTTCTGTCCGTCGACGGTCGCGGTGATCGGGACGTCGAGGGGACACGGTCCCGGGTTCTCGGCCAGATATTGCCGCCACCGGGGCGCGCGAAGCGCGTAGCTGACCACTCCGAGCGGCGCGCCCGTGATTGCGGCGATGTAGGTTTTGGCCGCCCATACCGTGCCGGTACGGTTGTGCGCGGGCAGCGGCAAGCCGCGTGCTTCGAGATCGGCGAGATAGGCCGCGACCGCGGCGCGGGAACGCTGATCGGATGCTGCCGCGGCGGTGGCGGCGCGTAGACGGGCGGCTTGTGCATCGGCGGCGAGGATGTCGGTGGCGAACATCTCCACGAACCGCAGCGCCCATACCAGCAACGGACCCATCGTTGCCGGATTGATGGCCTCCGAGGCGTTCTCACCGGTCGGGGTCGCTGCGGGCAGGTAGTCATCGACGCCTTCTGTCTCCCACGGTGGTTGTCGGATGCGGGCCGATTCAGGCAGCAACGGTGCATGTGCGTGCAGGCGTGTCAGCCCACCGAGGATGCTCGCGACGGTGTTGCGGTGCAGTCGACGTTCTTTGACGAGGTGGATGCTGTAGTCGCCCAGGACGCTTTCGGACACCTGGGCCAGCTCGGTGATTCCCCGACGATCCAACCAATGCGCGAAGCACCGCCAATGAATCAGGGTGTGGTGATTGCGCAAGGCACTGAGGTGCCCACGCATGCGCGTGCTGCCGTTCAGAAGGTGATCGGGAACGGGAAACTTCAGCAGCACCCAGCCTGCATGACGGAGTTGCTCGCGCAGTGCATCGGGAAAAGTATCCCAATGCAGGTCGGCAGTACCCACCGACGGGTTCGCGCTGGCGAAGGTGATCCGCCAGCTCGCCGCGCCGTAGCGCGGAATCAGTTCACGGCGAGCTTCCTCGACGGTCGACGGATCGACGAGGAGATCGTCGGGTCCCGGTCCCGGCGCCGGCCCAGCAGACAATGGCGCGGTCACTCCAACTCCCTGCGTAATAGTGCGTCGATGACGGTTCGGTCGGTGGCGTCCAGCTCACCGAGAGCGTCGGACCACTCGGTGGGTGTGAACGAGAATTCTTGCAGCGCCGACAGTCTGGCGTGGTGCTCGCGCCAGTCGTGATCCCATACCGCGGCGGGCAGCACGTCTTGCAGGCTGTCGATTGCACGGTGCAAGTAGGCCAGCCGCGGCAGGTGCCGCGGTGTCACCACGGCGTTCGGACAAGCCAGGCACAACAGAAACGAGGCACGGCACGGCGAGCCGTGCGCGCCGAACGGACTGTGGTGATAGTCGCTGCAGGTGGCGGTGGCAGTGTCGTGTCCGTCGTCGCCTTCCTCACGGGTTACCGTGGCTTTCACACTCGCGCGGGCCTGTTCGATGGCGGCGTCGATTCCGGCGGTGATGATCGGGGCCGCGTTGTCGTGTGTGGCCGGGTCCGGCAGCACGTAGAGGCTGTCGTGCACATCCTGACTGTGTTGGGTGGGGGTGCGGCGGTGCTGCACGACCACTGTTCGGCGCAGCCGGCGCAAGTTGAGCTCCAAGCCGGTAACAATGCGCCACCTCCTGAGGGACTCGGAGTCGAATCCGCTGCGGATCATCGTCGTAGGGTCGTCCACGAGCAGCGGCGAGTGCACGTGCCACAGCATCAATCGCGTTGACACCGTGCCATGCACAGCGAGCAGGTTTCGTGCCGGAGCGGTCGCTTGGACCGCTTTGCCGATGAGGTGGCCCGGCGAGTTCGTTCCCCAATCGGTCAGGTTGCGTGTTTCGTAGCGCAGCGGCTGCCGGCGCCGGCGTTTTTCGAGCTCGACGCGGTAGATCGTGGCGCCATCGGCACCGGGGTCGCTCGTGGTGTCGGGAACGTTGAGTTCGGCAATGGCGGTGGAGTTCCACCCGTAGGAGATCACCATCAACGCAGCCAGTGAGACGATCTCGACATGAGTGAGAAACAGTCTCTGCCAGCTTGATTCAGGATCGGTTCCTCCTACGGCGCGGTTGTATCGGTCTGGTAGCACCCGGCTTCCGTAGCGCCGGAATGTCGGGTGGAGTGGAACATCACCGGTGCGGGCGAGGTGTTCCAATGCCTCCCCGAGCCGTGCGTTGGTGCTGTCAGGGGAGAATCGGCCGGCTTGCCAGTCTCGAAGGTGTCTGTTGTTGTCGACGACCCGCCACCAGGCTTGCTCGAACATTTCCGCCGCGGCCGACCTGATCGCTTCCAGCTCTCGGCCCGAATACGGGGCTTGAGTGCTGTCGACGGATCTGATGCGTTTCAGGGTTGCGGTGTGCGTCTGCTGCGGCAGGTCTGGATGCGTCCTCAGCAGTGCCCCGATTTTCGTGATCTGCCGCCGTCCCGATGCGGTGTCGGGACGACTGATCCGCCAGGTGTTCCACGTGGCAACCGAGAGGTCTGTGATATCGCCGGTCGGATGCGGCTGGGCGGCAAGGAATTTGGTGAATATCTTCAAAAGCCTCCAGACCTCCTGGCTGGTCACCACCGAGCGCCACGGTCCGCCCGCCGCTGCCTGGGTGGCGAACGCCGTTGCCAACGATCGTTGCAGCGCGGTCGGGACGGGCAGCGTGGCGAAGTCGTAAACCATGCTGGTGTCACCCTTTTCGCAGATGTGGGTCACCACCAGTCCGGTATGGTCCAGCGTCGATGGACGTCGGTGACCGTCGCTGGGCAAGGCGGCCGGCGAACCTGGTGGCGGGGTCACGCGATGTCCTCGCGGTCGATGATGCGCTCGGAGGCCGCCGCGATCCGCGTCAACAACTCGGCAACATCTGGATCGTCGTCACCGGTGAGCAGTGAGCGAATCTGCAGATCAGCGACCGGCGCGAGATAGATGTCTCGGGTTGTCTGCTCGCTGGCGTGGCCGAGGAGGTCTTTGACCATTCGCCACGGGTCGCCGTAGAGCAGCCGGTAGTCACGGCGTTCCTCGGCGGTGAGGCCGAATTTGCGATCCATCGCGTGGTGTAACGCAACGAGCATGTGCAACGCGAAGGAATGCCGGCACATGTGCGGAGTGCAAAACGGTGGATCAGTCACCTTTCCCGCCAACATCGTTGCGCAACGCTGTGATCCGGCACGGAACACCGCCTCCCACGAGTGCGGCCGGGACGGGCTACCGTCCTGGGCCAGCCACAACCACAGCGGTTCGATCCCGTCGGGTCCGGTGACGAACAGCAGACGGCGTTCGTCGGGGTCGAGGTTGTCCAGACCAGCCTGCCCGAGCTGGCCACGACGGTCCTTCCAGTGCAAAACCCGCCCCATCCGCCCAGACTGATGGGTGAGCACCCGGATCTCGGGCAGGTCCTCGTAGCGGCCGGTCTGTTGAGCAAGCCTGACCACCGCACGGCGACTCGTCGCGACATAGGTCTGAACATCGGCCACCACCTGCGCCGACAGGTAGAACGTCCGCGCCCGCCCGTTCTTGGCGACCGCCGACGCCAGGCGCGCATCGACATAGCGCCGATCCATCGTGGTGGCCTGCGGTAGCTCGGTGACCAGCAGCGAGGCCGCCTCGGTGCGCCGCAGACCGCTGCAGAACAGCACATCGGCGAACGCCGCATTGCGGTCGTCGTGACGTCCGCGCCAGGACGGATCGCGTCGATCCTCGCCCGTGTAACCCCGCAGACCGACGTCACGCCACAACCGGTAGGCCCGCGGTGTCAACCAGCGCACATTGCTCGAGCGCACATCCTTGGCTCGCGCCTGGGCAACTTCGATCGGATCACCGTAGCGGTTGCGAACCGTCTTCACCTGCACCGGATTAGCGTCGAGCAACCGCTGCGATACCGCCCAGCCGAACAGTCGTTGCAGGGCGGCCAGTTCGCGGTTCCACTTCGCTCCGCTGATCCGTGCCGGATTGTGCGGTGCTCGTCGTCGCCAGTCCTCGAAATCGAACAGGTCATCGTAATCGGTTGCATCCCAAACTTTTCCGCGCATCCACAAAAAGTTGAAAAACACCCGATAGTCGTTGGTGTAGGAAACCTTCGTCGCCGGCGCAAGGCGCGCGAACGACGATCTGCTGAAGAACCTGGTCAGCCGCGGATCCACCCGCCCATCCGGACCCACCATGAACGGATCCCCACGACCGATCCCCACCGCCACCTCACGATCGGCAAGATCGGTCCACGCGGCAAGAATCGGATTCCCATCCATCGCCGGTACCGAACCTGTCACCCAGTGCACCGACCAGGACCCCAACAATCGCCCACCTCATCCTTCCGACGCAACACAACCGACCCCAACACGTATCATTCAATAGGGAAAGCCATGCATCGTGGTTACCTCGGTGAACACTGTTTCTTCACCAACGAAGAGTGCTGGTACCTCGGCGCAAAACACGCTTACCGCGGCGATGCCCTGCCCTTCGACCCGGGCGACAAAGAAGCCACCTACACCCTGGAAATCGAGGGAGACCCGGGACGGCTGTCGATGCAGTTAACCACTGAGCTGACCGAATCCACCGGCAATCCGATCACCACTGCTTCGGTGCATGCCCTCGTCGACTCTGTCGCGTCAGTCTGCGCGGCCGAACCAGGGGTATTGATCGACGATGCCGCGCCTTACTACCGGAATCTCCTGGAGAGCACCAAATGACGAAAACTGTTGTCCTGGGCGAAGGCCAACTCGCGGAGGCGATCGCGTCAGCGCTTGGATGTTCACCTGTTGCCACCACGGACGAAGCGATCGCAAACGGGACGAGCGTGATCGTCATCCCGGGCGAGGGCGGATTGGACCACGCCATTGCCCTGATCGAGGCCCAAAAGAATGTCGTTCTTGTTGGTCCGTTAAGTCAATTCGCTGACGACACTATTGAACAGATCGATTCGGCCTGCCGCCGAAATGGCGTGTCGTTCCATGCCACCGACCATTCGACCGTGCTCATCGACCGTATCGGTGCCACCATTTCACAGATGGTTGATCGCGTGATCGGCATCGAATTCATCGAGCGGGGCACCGCATTCGAACTGAAGGTGACCGGCGCACCAGCCGCGTGGCGTGCACAAATCGGGTTCGACCGAGGCGCGGACACGCAGGCAGCGACGGTTTGCGCTGTCGTCGACGCCGCTGCCGCCATCTCGAGCGCACCGCCCGGCGTCATTGTCGAGGACGCGCAACCGCGCTACCGAATGGACGACCGAGTCTGACACCGGCATACGGTTCACACGCAGAAAGGCAAAAATGGACTCCGCCAACACTTCTCCGGTACCCGCAAACCTTCCAGTCGCGGAGTCCAACGCCGACGACCTGGCCACTCAGTGCTACTTTCTCGACCTTCTCCTGCAACCACTGGATGAGTGGCGGGGGTTCCAGGTAATCGAGCAGTTCGGCCTCTCAGGGATACGGTACGAGCTCAACTTCAGCCAGTACGCGCTGGCTATGGCGCAGTACACCCGCACGCCGGCTTTCACCGGCTATCTCGCCGAGGCTCAACGGAACGCCATTCTCAAGATGACCAACCGCCGAGTCTGGAGCTACTGGGCGATCGAACGCCTGGTCGGCTACGGTCGGTGGAATCCCGACCCCATCGTCTTCCACAACATCATGTACACCGCCTACTTCGGAATGATGATCGGGCTATACGAAACGCTGAACGACGATCGTCGCTTCAGCGCGCCCGGGTCGCTGACACTTCGCTGGAACGAGCGAAAGAGCTATCGATACGAGTTTGCTGGCATCGCCAATGCGATCCGCGTGAACATGCTTCAGGAACCGGACCATCCGCAATACCCGTGCGAGCCGCGCCTGGTCTACCCCGTGTGCAATACCTTTGCCTTGAACACCTTGCGATTGCACGACCGTCTGCACGGAACCAACTTGACGGGCGATCTGATCGAGCGGGTCCGTCTTAGCTACGACAAGGACGGATGGCGCCGAAAGAACGGGCGCTTCCTGAGCTGCGGCACGCGCAGCGGTCGCCCGCTCGTGCCACCCAGTTTGTTTAACGACGGCTCCATCGCGTCGCTGTTGAACCCAACCATGCCGGATGTCGCCGAAAACACTTGGCGCGTCCTACGAAATAAGTGCATCACGATAACGGGGGAGGACGTCGAACTCGAACGCAGTGTGCTCGACAGAATTGACGCCGGCAACTACAACGTCAACCGTGGCGATGCCCAGGCGCGATCTTGCCTGATGATGGGCGCCTGCGAACACGGCGATGACGAAGCCCTGAACGCACTCGACCGTTCGATTGCAGCTCGCCATGACGTCATCTGGTCACACGGGGCCCGGCAGTTCAAGGGTCTGTCGCCGTGGAGCTACGGCAGCTATGCCCTCGGCCGGTGGGGGAGACGGAACAGTATGCGTGATCTGGTCAATGGCGTCGTCCCGTTGGAATGGCGGACCGGGCCACTGCTTGCCCAAGTCGCCTATCCAGACGTGCTCGTCGCCAAGGCAGTGACCGATGGGGCCGCGCTGGAACTGGTTCTGCGTCCAGGCAACGGCCCAACCCGCGCGACGCTGAAGTTTGCGCGCTTGTCCCCGGGACGGACCTACCACGTGTCTGGGGCAACGGTGGATCAACTCATTGCGGCAACCGACGGCACCGCGTTGGCTGAGGTTGATCTTGCAGGCAGATGCGAGGTTCGCGTCTGGCCGGCGGCATGAGCACAAACCATCGGCAGCTCGTCACCGGGTAGCACCTTGCAGGAGTTCTTCGAACACCACGACGCACTGCGGGTTGGGCTCGCGGTCCTGCTGGCATTCGGCCTGTGTTTCGGGGTCGTGCTGCTCGTATCAGGGCATCGGCTGCCCACGGGTACGGCCGTGTCCTACGTGGCTGACCGAGAGTCTGAGGTTGCACACATAGCGATGTCCGGCGCGATGCTGCTCATGCTCGTGGTGAGCGCTTCACATCGGCTCTGGTTCACCGTTTTCGCAATCCTTACCGCCCTGTACGGGTGCATTCTCGTCGTGAGGCTCCGCCAGTGCCGGACAGCCCGGTTCTCAGCCGAACGCACGGCAGCTGCGACCTACCATCCACTTGCCGCGGCGGCGATGGTTTACACAACATAGCCACTCGGGACACAACATGAGTCACATGGGATCTGTCCAGTCGCAGGAATTACCCCTCCCGGTGCTGGGAATCGTCTGCGCTGTCCTCTTTGCGATCGATGCGGTGGCAACAGTTGTGATCGTCTCCACCGTGGATTTTCCCGCCGACAATCGTCGAGCGTCGACACCAGGATCAACCCTCCCAGTCCGGGCCAGCGTCGTCCCGCACGTTGTCATGGATATCGGTACAGCGGCCATGCTGATGGGAGCAGTACTCAACTGAAGAGCCACTGGATTCAGGTCCGTCGCTTCACGCGGATAAACGTCACAGTGACGAATTGATAGCCGGCAGCTGAGAGTCCATACGGGAGCCGAGTCCGGACAAGTGACGGTGCGCCGGCGCGATTGTCGACGCTCTTTGAATTTCGGCCAGTAGCGCTTGTGGAAAATCGGCCACGCGGCGTCAGTGGCCGATTTTTCAAAGAGCGCTGACAGCGATTGCCAGTGGCGAAAACTCACACGAGATGAGAGATGCATCCGACGACCGGCGAGGTAGTCAAGGTCAGCGAATAATCACTCAAGCTGCAGGAACGAGCTTTGTCATCGCGAGGCGAGTCATCTCACCGTCTTAACTGGCCCTAGCGTTTACGCCGATAATCTACATTATGTCATCTTGTAAATTGGTTATTCGCATCAGATGCGAATAGGTCCACTTCTGATACCACCCCACCAAGGCGCGAGTTGCGTTGGCGTAAAGCGTATTTGGCCTCGATGGTGTTGGTGCGTCGACGGGCCGGCTGGGGCTGGATTTGGGTGTCTCGCTGGGGCGTCGACACCGGCCTGACGTGCAGGTTTACCCGAATCTCCTGCAAGATTCGCAGTCTGAATGCAGAATATGCATTCAACGAGGAGGCTCGGATGGACGAATCGATGGGTCGGCTGGTGTACCTGCCGGCCGGTACATCGGGCCCGGATCCGGACGCCTTTCTCGACGACGTGTTGACCGGCTGGCGCCATGCGCAGCTGGCGCAGGGGCATTCGAGCGGTACCGTCGCCCGCCGCAGCGCATCGGTGATGCGGATGATGGACTTCGTCGGTACCTTCCCCTGGCAATGGACACCGGTAGACGCCGACGACTATTTCGGCCATATGCGCGGCGTTCGCAATCGAGCACACAGTACGGTGCGGGCCTACCAGACCGACGTGAAGGTGTTTCTCGACTACGCCACCAACCCGGCCTACGACTGGAATGAGCACTGCGGTCGGCTGTTTGGCACCGTGTTCAGTCAAATCGTCACCGAGTTCAACAAGGCCAAGCATGTCCAGGTCGACGACTCGCGGGCGCTGAAACGGCCCTTCACTCTTACCGAGCTGCAGCAGTTCTTCGATCTCGCCGACCTGGAACCCGAACGGATACTCAACGCCGGGCGAAAAGGTGCTCTGGCGGCATGGCGCGATGCGGTTGCGTTCAAGACGCTGTACGGATGGGGGTTGCGCCGCAACGAAGTTCGACACCTGCAACTGGTCGACTTCTCCCGCAATGCCCGTGCTCCGTTCTTCGGTGAATGGGGCCTGGTGCGCATCCGGCACGGCAAAGCGATGCGCGGTTCCCCACCCAAACAGCGCACGGTGCTGACCGTATTCGACTGGGCCGCCGAGGCGGTTGCCGACTGGGTCGAGCGCGGGCTGCCTCGCTACGGCCAGCCAGTCAATGACCTGTTTCCCACCGAGAAGGGTGGGCTAGTGCCCGAACGAAACCTGTGGCAGCGCATGCGCAACTTCGTCGACGAACTGGGTTTTCCGCCCGGCCTCGATCTGCACTCGTTCGCCGCTCGTATGCGACCAACCTGCAAACCGAGTACGGCTACGACGTCAGTTTTGTGCAGCTGCAGCTCGGACACGAGCACGCCGCGACCACCTCGATCTACACGTTGGCAGCCCCCGACTATCGGGCACGCGAGCTCGAGCGGGTGCTCAGCACGACTCTGACTCGCAGTAACGCCGACCTGGCCGGGACTACCCGAAAGGAATCGCAATGAGGCGCGAGATTCAATACCACTGGCGGGTAGGAGAATTCATGGCCCGAGCTGGCATGAAGAATAGCCGTGACCTGGTCGGCCCCCTGCGCGAGCGGGGCATCACGCTCTCCGAGTCGCAAATCTATCGCATCGTCGGGCAAGAACCCGAACGGATCTCGTTCCAAGTTCTTGTGGCGCTATGCGACATCTTCGGCATCGAGGCCGGCGACCTGATCACCTACACAGCCAGCGATGCCCGTCACACCCGCACGAAAGCCGTAAACGCGCCCAGCGACGTGCCGCTGCTCAATGCGTATCGGCCGGTGAAGGCGCGAATCATCACCGATGACTGAACCACGCAGACGTGGCCGGCCCCGCACTGCCGGCACTACCGAATGCAGCCGATGCCATGAGCCCTCCCGGATCCGAGTGCGGTGGCCGGAGGGCCCGGTCTGCGGTCCGTGTTTCACCACCGCGGCACGCACCTACGGCCAGTGCGCATTCTGCGGAACCGATCGACTCCTGCCCGGAGTCTCACCGACTGGGCAACCCATCTGCCGCGAATGTGCCGGCATCACCACCAATCTTGAATGTGACAACTGTGGGCGCGAAGCTGAACGCCTACGCGGCGACCACTGCGCTCGCTGCGTCGTCACCAGCGACCTTGAACAGATCCTCAGACCGCACACGCCGCCCGACATGCGCATCAAACGGCTGGTCACTGAGCTGGCGGCTGTTCCCCGCCCGGAAAGCATCATCACCTGGATGCGCCACCCCGTCACCGCTGATCTGCTCACCAAGATCGGCACGCGCGAGTTGCAACTCAACCACGAAGCCTTCGACGCCCTGCCGCCATCACGCAGCTTGGAACACTTGCGCGAGATGCTGGTTCATCACCACATGATGCCCAACCGCGGAGACCGACGCCTGGCCCGCTTCGAAAGCTGGCTCGACCACCGGCTCGAGACTCTGCGCGACGAGCCCGCCATCGCAACACCGCTGGAGCAGTTCGCGCGATGGCATCACCTACGTCGATTGCGCGAAAACACCGACCCCACACGCAATATGGACAACGCCACGCGCTGCGCCAAACAAGAAATCACCGAAGCCGGCAAGTTCCTACGCTGGCTACTTGACGAACACAGCACCACCATCAACGACCTTCGGCAGGCCCAACTGGACGCCTATCTCAGCGAGGGAACGACGACCCGCACCCTCATCCGCAACTTCATCCAATGGCGCGCACGTGCCGGCATCGCGCCACCGTTCAGAACGCGGTATCGCACAGCACGCACTACCCCACTGGCCTCATCGCGACAGCGCCTCGACCTGATCAAGAACGTCGTGGCAGCCGAGCAGGTCGCACTCTCGACCAGAATCGCCGCGTTGATCCTGCTGCTCTACGGAACCCCAGTGAGCCGGATCTGTCAGCTGACACTCGACGATGTCGACGCAACACCAGCAAGAACCACCATCGCACTGGGCGATCTCCCTGCCCCCATCCCAGAAGCCCTGCTCCCCCTCTTCCACCAGCACCTCGGGCGCCGGGGAAACCACCAGACCATGAACCACGGCAGCACCTGGCTCTTCCCCGGAACCAATGCAGGACAACACATCTCCGAACAAGTACTGATGAACCGTTTACGCGGCCTCGGCATCGACATCCAAGCCGCCCGAAACGCGGCGTTGCACGACCTCACCAAAGAAATAGACCCGGCCTCACTCGCCGATCTGCTCGGCTACTCAACCAAGGTCATGAACATCCACGCCGCCCGAGCCGCAGTGGCAATGGCCACCTACCCCGCCATCAACCGCCCGACCCAACGGCCTCTGAACAGGGAATACGACCGATACTGATAACACCGATATCCAGTGTTAGTCTGCGTATTGCATCAGACGAATCAACCACGCGGACCGCTCTCCACTACCCCGCCAACCTCGAGGAAGTGGCCGTCGACCTGCAGAACCTCCGCCGCAGCACTCGTACGAGCCATCGAGAAGCTCGCAGCAGTGCGACTACGGCAGTGGCGTTAGCGCGCTCCCCGCGCTCCACTACTACTCCGGTGCTCACATGAACAGGGCATGGCGGATCGAGATGGCCGGGAGGTCTGTTCAATTCCTGAACACTCCGCTGGCCGCGAAGGTCGGTGTGATGGAAGGCAACTTCCCCGATCCCAGGAGCACCCGTGAACCCAGAACTCGTCAAGGGCCGGCCGTCTACATCGGGCGACGGCTACCCGCTCAACACCACGACCCTCATCCGGCACGCGGCGCGGACGTCACCCGAGCAGGAGATCGTCTTCCGAACCTCGGACGGCAGGTGGGATCGCTATACCTACGCGGATGCCTACAGCCGGATCGTTCGCTCGGCGAACGCACTGCGTGACCTGGGCATCCAGCCCGGCGACGTCGTCGGCGTCCTGGACTGGAACAGCAGACGCCACTTCGAGCTGTACTGGTCGATCCCGGGGACGGCAGCGGCCATGCTCCAGATGAACCTGCGCCTGGGCGAGGAGGATCTCGGTTTCGTGGTCCGGCACAGCGGCACGTCATGGATCCTCGTCGAGGAAACCCTGCTCGCGGTGGCCGAGAAGATCGCACCCACCGTGCCCGACGTGCGATGGGTCATCATGACCGACAAGCCGCTGGAGCAGGTGGAGACCAGCCTGCCGGACCCGCTGCACTACGAGGATCTCCTGGCCGCAGCGAGCACCGAGGCGGACTGGCCGATGATCGACGAGACGTCCGCCTACAGCGCCTGCTACACGACCGGTACGACCGGACGCCCGAAGGGTGTCTACTACTCGCATCGCTGCATCTACCTGCACACGATGACGATGGTGGCCGAGCTCGGCATAAGCGCCTACGACTCCGTCATGCTCATCACTCCGATGTTCCACGCGAACTGCTGGGGACTGCCCCAGGCAGCGGTTCAGGCCCGGGCCAAGGTCGTGCTCCCCGGGCGCTACGCCGCCGGCGAGCTCTCCCCCCTGGTGGACGCGATTATCGAGGAGACCGTGACCGTCGCCAACGGCGCACCCGCGATCTTCGGCCCGATGCTGGACTACATCAAAACGCTTGAGACGAAGCCGGATCTGAGCCGCGCACGGTTCCTCAGCGGCGCATCCGAGCCGCCGTTGAGCCTCATGCGCGGATACGCCGAGCTGACCGGCGCCGACATCATCCACGCATACGGGGCCACCGAGACCACGCCGCTGGTCAGTGTGAACCGAGGCATCAAGCCCTCGCTGGCCCAGCTGCCCGAGGAGGAGAAGTGGGACCGCAAGCGGTCTCAGGGGGTCATGCTGACCGGCGTCGACTTCCGTCTTGTCGACGGCGAGGACCGGGACGTCCCCTTCGACGGCAAGGCCCAGGGGGAACTGCTGATGCGCGGCCCCTGGATCACCGCCAGCTACCACGACCTCAACGAGCCGGAACGGTTCCACGAAGGGTACTGGCGCTCGGGTGACGTGGCGACGATCGACACCTTCGGGTACCTCAAGATCGTCGACCGGATCAAGGACGTGATCAAGTCCGGAGGCGAATGGATCTCCTCGATCGACATGGAGAACGCGCTGACCTCGCACCCGTTGGTGCGAGAGGCCGCCGTCATCGGCGTTCCCCATCCCAAGTGGCAGGAGCGTCCGATCGCGGTAGTCGTGACCGACGGCGGAGTCGAACTGCCCCTGAGCGAGATCAAGGACGTTCTCGCGCCCCAGTTCGCGACCTGGCAGATGCCGGACAAGGTCCTATTCGTCGACAGCCTAGCTCGCACGAGCGTGGGCAAGCTCGACAAGAAGGTGATGCGGGAGAGCTACAAGGACGTCTACGCGGACTGATCGGTGAATCACCGGGGCCCGATTCGACGAGTCGGGCCCCGCTTCGGTCTTGGGTCAGGCCACCAGGACCTTCGCGGTGCCGGTCAAAGTCGTGGTCCCGTCCTCGAGGACGACCCGGACGTCGATCGTCGCGATGTCGTCCTCGATGGCGGTGACCGTCCCGCGGCAGGTGGGCCGGGCGTGCACGGGGGTGATCGCCACGAAGCGGACCTCCCACTCGAGGAGGTTCCCGATCGGCACCGCGTCGGTCAGCATCCGGCCCACGTACGCCATCGACAGCATGCCGTGTGCGATCACATCCTCCATGCCGGCGGCGCGGGCGAAGTCGAGGTCGATGTGGATCGGGTTGTGGTCCCCGGACGCGCCTGCGAACAAAGCCAGCTGGGTGCGAGTGACCGGGCCGGGCGTCAGCGCCTCGAGCTCCTGACCGACCTGTAGCGCGCGGCTCATGAAGAGGCGCCCGGGTTGCGTACGACGATGGTAGCGGTCGCCTCCGCGACCAGCTCGTCCCCGCGCAACACGTCCGTGCCCTTGACCAGGATCTCGAGCGCCCCGCCCTTGCGGACGGACACGTCGACGATCCTGGTCTGCAGGACGAGCTCGTCGCCGGCGTACACGGTCGCGTGGTGCCGGAACCTCTGGCCGCCATGCAGGATGCGGCCGATGTCGACGCCGAGTTGGTCGAGGTAGCCGAACGGTGCCGGGCGCTCGAGCTCGAGGCTGAAGAAGAACGTGGGCGGGACCGGGAGGTCGCGATATCCCGCGGCGCGTGCCGCCTCGACGTCGGTCCAGATCGGGTCGGTCTGCCCGGTCGCGCGGGCGAAGAAGGTAAGGCGGCCGCGCTCGACGATCGTCCGCACGGGTGCGAAATCGAGGGCCAACGCTGCCTCGCGGTCGATCGTTCCGACTGTGTCACTCATGGACGTAGCTCCCCGGTGCCTCGGCGATCACCGGGTACTCGGCGCTGCCCAGCTCGGTCGGTGCCACCTTCAACCGGCCGGAGCGCTCGATCAGCCAGTCTGACCACGCCGGCCACCAGGATCCCTGCTGCTTCTGTGCGCCGGCGCGCCACGCGTCGGGGTCGGAGGTGTCTCCGGGCCCGTGCCAGTACATGTAGCGGGAGGAGCCGACCGGGTTGACGAGACTCTGGATATGGCCGCTGTTCACGATGACGACCTCCGACTTCCCGCCGATCAGCTGGGTCGTCTGGTAGCAGGGTCGCCAGGTCGTGATGTGGTCGGTCAGGCCGGCGACGATGAACGTGTCCTCCTTTACCGCCGTCAGGTCGACCGGCGTGCCGAGGACTTCGAGGGCGCCGGGTTCGGCGATGCTGCCGTCGGCCAGCAGCGCGTTGATGTCGCGCGCGAAGGTCGCCGACACGTTCGTGCCGTCACAGTTCCAGGCGAGCACGTCGAAGGCCGGCGGCGTCTGGCCGAGCAACCAGTTGTTGACGACGTAGCTGAAGACGAGGTCGCGCGGCCTCATCAGCGCGAAGTTCCGGGAGATCGCCCGCGCCGGGATCACCTCCCGCGTCTGCGCCCGCTCCGCCAACACCGACCCCGCACCCTCGGTGGCCAACATCGTCACCATGTTGGGCTGCCGAGCGTCGAGCATCGTCACGAGGTACGTCGCAGCGTGGATGAGCTTGCTCTCCTTGGCTGCGAGGTGGGCCTGGGTCAGCGCCGTGGTTGCGCCGCCGGAGCAGACGCCGACGACGTTCACGTCCTCGGAGCCGGTGATCTCGCTGACGATTCGGTAGGCCCGGATCTGGGCGTCGAGGTAGTCCTCGATGCCCCAGGCGCCGTGTCCCTGAGCGGGGTCGAGGCTGGGGTTGCGCCAGACGACCATGAACGTCTCGATGCCCTGCGCCACGACGTACTCGACCATGGATCGCCCGGGGGCGAGGTCGAGCACGTAGTAGCGGCTGACCACGGGCGGGATGAACACCAGCGGTCGCGAGCGCACCTCGGGGGTGGCCGGCTGGTAGTGCAGGAGCTCGAACATCTCCTCCCGGTGTACGACGGAACCCGGCGAGCACGCGAGGTTCTCCCCGACCCTGAAGGGGCTCGAGTCGACCATCTGCGGCATGCCGTTGTTGTGCCGGAAGTCGTGGACGGCGTTCAGCGCTCCCCGCACCAGGGACCGGCCGCCAGACTCGATGGTCCGGCGCCACACCGTCGGGTTGGTGAAGAGCAGGTTGGCCGGGGAGAGCGCGCCGCCGATGATCTCGCGGACGTAGCGGGTTCGTTCCGCCGCCTTCCAGTCGGCTTCGCTGTCCTCGGTCGCCCGCTCGAGCGCCCGGGTGAAGGCGATGTGGCCTTGCGCGAGCCGCCGGAAGAGCGGATGCCGGCGCCAGGCTTCATCGCGGTAGAGGGGATCCTTGGCCGGGATGTCGATGTCAGAGACGCCGAGGGCGACGGTCAGCAGGTCTGCGGCGAACCGGGCCGCCTCTCGCGGCACAGCCCCGGGACGCACGAGCAGTCGCGCGACCTCCCGGAACTCCAGGGGATCCAGTGCGGTGGCGATGCCGCCACCGATCGCCTCACCTGCTGCTTCGACATCGATCGCCATCGGTCTCACCTTTCCTGCTGGAGGAACTCGTTCATGATCTCCGCGACGTGCTTGCTGTCCGAGACCGCGAACAGGTGGCCGCCGTGGATGACGTGCAGGGTGCTGTCGGGGATCAGCCGGGCCATCCAGCGGGCGTTGACGAGCGGGATGATCGGGTCGTCGTCGCCGGCGAGGATCAGCGTCGGTTGGCGCAGGAGCGGAAGGGCGGGCTGGCTGCTCCAGCCGAGGACCGCGAGCACCTGGTAGAGGTAGCCCCGCCAGCTGATCGACGCCATGGCGTGGTCGAGGTTCTCCACGACGCTCGTGTCGTTGCGGGCCGAGCCGCCGTACAGGCTCCCGGCGATCCGGCGGCGGTAGTCCGCATCGTTGAAGCGGCGGGGCGTGAGCATCCGCGCAATCGTGCGGGGGCGGCCCGGCATCGAGGGGATCCCCGCCGCGGTCGCGGCCAGGACCAGCCTCCGGCAGCGGGCGGGGTGCTGGATTGCGAACTGCTGCGCGAGGGTTCCTCCCCAGGAGACCCCGAACACGTCGACACGCGGGTATCCCAGCCGGGTGAGCAGCGCGGCGGTGAAGGCGGCCGCCGCCGCCATCGGGTAGGGCAACAGCGGCGGACGCGATGATCCAGCGCCCGGGAAGTCGAACGTGATGACCTCGACGTCCCTGAGGGACTCCGCCAGCGGCGCGAGGAGGTCGGCGCCTGACCCCACGCCGTTGAGCAGCAGGATGGGCGTGCGATCGCCACCGCCGGGCCATCGCGTGACCGTCACGCGACAACCGAGGAGATCGACCTGCTCGACGTACGACGTTCTCCCCGGCTCTGTCATGGCTGCCTTCACTGCTCGTCCAGCGCGCTGAACGCGGTCTCGAGTACTTCCGTCATGGGGTCTCCTCGCCGGGATCCTGCGAGCCGATCGTCGGTCGCGCTAGCCACGCTAGTGAGGTCTCGGCGGCGCCGGTGTTCAGTTTCTGGACGGTGCGGCGGGTGGTCGGTGCCGAGCGTCTGCACAGGGACATGCGCCGTGCCTCACCGTAGAAAGTCCCGTAGGCGAACGACTGTTCAGGAAGCGAACAAGCGCTCGCGTCAGGGCATGATCTTCAGCGCTCGCATCCGGGCGTAGAGGGTGGTGCGGCTGATCCCGAGCTCGCCTGCCGCGCGCGCTTTGTTGCCGTCGTGCGCCCGAAGGGCCTCGACGATCGCTTCGCGCTCGGCGCGCTCGCGCCCGGCGAGCAGCCGTACTCGGCGGACGGTCCGGTACTCCTCCGGCAGGTCTCGAAGCGTCACATCGCCTGCAGTGCGGTTGCGAAGGACATGCGTCAGCACGGCGCGCAGTTCGTGGAAGTTCCCCGGCCACGAGTGGCTGGCCAGCGCCTCGACGACACGGGGGATCAGGCGAACGTCGGCCGCGGGATCGACCTCTCGGATGATGCTCATCGCCAGGGTTCCGATCTCGCGGCAGCGGTCACGAAGGGGCGGGAGCGAGATGCGGTCGACTACCATCGCCGCCAGGGCCGCCCGAGGTCCCGTCAGCTCGTCTACCGGGCTCGACGTCAGCACCATCGACCTACCGTTCGCGATCGCGTCCACGAGGGCACAAGCCGCGGCATCGGAGAGGAGTTCGATGTGCTCCACGCACAAGGCGCCCGAGCCGGACAACTGGTCACGCAACCGAGCCGTCCACTCCGCTTCGTCCCTTAACGAGCCCTCCCCGCAATGCAGGAAGACGGCATCCGGGGCGATCCGCCGTGCTTCGGTACTCCGGCCGGTGCCCGTTGCGCCCTCGATGAGGAGCGGTCGGTCGACCGGCTCCGGACGCGAGGACGCCGTACGCCTGCGCACCGGCCCGTGCGGCCGTGCGAAACGGAACAGGGTGGCCGCTCGCGCGCCCTGCACCGGAGCCAGACAGACCTCGATGTCGGTCCCGGACGCAAGGGTCAGTCGTGTCCGCTGTTCCTCCGCAGAGTCCAGGTCGTTCGCGAGAAGGCGCAATGCTGCGAAGTCGGCCGGCGCCAGGAGATCACCGGCAGCACGGTTCGTCAGGACGACGTCGTCGCCCAGCGCCACGACGGCACGGTCTCGGTAGCGTGACTCGGCCTGGAACGCAGCCAACAGCAATCGTTCCGAGGCCCGGGCCTGGTCGAGGAGACGGAACTCGATGTCCTCCACCGCCCGGACCAAGAAAGGAGCCAGGAGCGGGTTGGCGTCGCGAGTCGTGCCACTGATGTCGAGCACCCCCACCAACCGCTTCGACACCGGATGGATGATCGGGTGTGCGTAGCAGGAGAACGCCTGGAACGGCTCGATGAAGTGCTCCTCGCCGTGTACGGCGATCCCGCGTCGCGTCTCGAGCACAATGCCGATCGCGCTGGTGCCCAGCACGTCCTCGGACGCACTGGCACCGGGACGGATCCCCAGGGAGTCGAGGACCGTTTCCAGCCGGGGGTCGTCGAACCAGCGGCATTGGATCCGGCCGTCCCGATCGGCGAGGAGCAGGCTGTAACGGGTACCGCTGAGCTTGCTCGTCAACATGTCGAGGACCGGCCCGGCAGCTCGCATGAGGTGGTTGGAAGGGTCGACCTGCTCGACCGTGACCTCCGCGGGTTGCGGCCCGGCCGGCTGGATGCCGTTGAGCCACGACCGCTTCCACGAAAACTCGATCGCCTGCCGGCGGTCGACGCCCGAGGGAGTGGTGAGGCCGGGTCCGGGTGGAGACTGGGGAACGGCAGTCATCGAATCGCGGGCCTCAGAGTCCGAGTTCCTTGGCGATGATCGTCTTCATCACTTCGCTCGTGCCGCCGTAGATCCGGTTGACCCGGGTATCGGCGTAGAGCCGGGCGATCGGGTGCTCGGTAATGTAGCCGTAGCCACCGTGCAGTTGCAGACACTTGTCGATCACGCGTGCGGCGACCTCGGTGCAGAAGAGCTTGGCTCGTGCCGCGTCCGCGACTCCCAGTTCCTCGTCGTCGTCCAACTCGAGCGCCTTGTCCACGAGCGCCTGGGCGGCCTCCACCTCGGTTGCACACTCGGCGAGGACGAACTTCGTGTTCTGGAACTCGGCCAGCGAGTGACCGAACACTTCGCGGGTCTGGACATAGGTCCGGGCGAACTCCACAGCGGCCGCCGCACTGGCCACTGCGTGGTTGGCGATGGCGAGGCGCTCGCGTGGCAGGTTCTGACCCAGATACCAGAAGCCGCGGCCCTCCTCACCGAGCACGTTCTCCACCGGTACGACGACGTCCGAGAACGCCAGCTCGCAGGTGTCGATCGCGTGCTGCCCGATCTTCTCGAGCTGACGCCCGACCTCGAAGCCCGGGGACCGGTTCTCCACCACCAGGAGCGAGAGCCCGGCGCGCCGGTCGTCGGTGGCAGGCGACGTACGCGCTACGACGATTGTCAGGTCGGCGTTGCGTGCACCGGTGATGAATGTCTTGGCTCCGTTGAGCAGATAGTGCCTGCCGTCAGCCGAGAGGGTCGCGGTGGTGCGGATGCCCGCGAGATCGGATCCCGCACCCGGTTCGGTCATGGCGATAGCCAGCACGATCTCGCCGCTCGCGATCCGCGGCAACCACGCCTTCCGCTGGTCCTCGGTGGCGAGGTTCAGGAAATACGGCAGAACGATCCCGGTGGTGACCATGTAATGGCCGAGCTCCACGCCGACACGCGTCGTCTCCTCGGAGATGATCGCCTGATACTTGTAGCTCACAGCCCCGGGACCGCCGTACTCCTCCGGGATGCCGAAGCCCATGATCCCCAGGTCGCCCAGCTTGTTGAACAGCTCCCGCGGCGTCCCGGTCCGGGTCCAGTCCTCGTAGTGCGGGACCACTTCGGCGGCAAGGAAATCACGGATCATCGCCCGGAAGTCCTCGTGGTCGGTGTCGTAGATGGTGCGCTTCACTTCAGTCCTCCCTCAGCGCCCGGCATGGAACGGGGCGGTGCTTCTCGATGAAGGCGCTCCAAGCGGCACGCGCTTCGCTCGAACAAAACCGGTCATGTGTCCGGTAAGTGAGAATGTTACCGGTCGCGTGATCTGTTTGTCTATAGTCTTCTCATGCCGCAGCTCACCCGCCGCACTCAGGCCGAACGCACCGAGCGCACGCGAAGCCTCCTCGTCGAGGCGGCCATCCGCGCCATCCGCGACGACGGCTACCAGGCGGCAACGACGCGCCGGGTGGCCGAGTACGCAGGGGTATCGCTGGGCGCAGTGGCGCACCACTTTCCGACACGGGCTGACCTGATCGCAGCAACACTCGACCATGTCGCCACGCGCGTGGTCGGCGCCATCAAGGAGGAGGCAGCAGCCCTCGAGGGCGGCGCCCAAGACCTCGGGGCGCTCCTGGACGTCCTGTGGCGCAACTTCACGGGCGAGTCGTTCGTCGTCTGGGTGCGGGTCTGGCTCGCCGCCGCCGCCGACCCGGACCTCCATGTGGCGGTCGCGGCAGCGGATCGGCGGATGTCGGAGAACCTCGCGCGAGTATTGCCGCCGTTCGCGCCTGCCGGCCTGGGCGCCGCCGACTGGATACGGCGGGTGAACGTAGCGCTCGACGCGATCCGCGGCCTCAGCCTCCTGGAGACCTACAAACCGGGCGAAGCCCCCATGCCCGACCGCTGGCTGGCAACCCGGCGGGAGCTCCTCCGGATGCTCGAGTCCTGATCCGCGGGACGATGTCGGCTACAACCGTTGTCTTGCAACGTCTTCCACCTGGCATTGGCATTTCGATAACGCCACCACATGTGAGTAACGCCTATGAGTGGCACTGAGTGAAGTAGCCGATCTATGCACCGGTCATTGCGCGGGTGCAATCTGGTGCATCAGGCCGGCCTGGTCGTACTGGACCCAGGCTTCGGCGAGCTTGCCATCGATGATGCGGTAGATCGAAATTCCTTCGATATGTACGACGCGACCGGTCGGTGGCACTCCGTAGAAGCTGCCTGTGTGGACGGCGTCAATGCTGTAGCGGACGGCGACCCGGTCGGCTTCGGCGACGATGTCGCGGACCTGGAAGTTGGCGTCCGGGAAGCCGGCACGGAAGGCCGTGATGGAGTCGCGGGGGGTCACGCCGCTGGGCAGGTTGTGATCGAGGTAGCCCGGCGCGACGAGGTCGTCCAAGGCGGCGGGGTCGCCAGTGTTGAGGAACTCCTCGACGAAGCGACGGGCGAGAGTGTGTGCGGTGGACATGGCCGACCTCCAAATAGATCAGGCTCTAATTCGATAGATGCTACTCTACAACGGTGACTCAGAACGTCAAGCCCACCCCGCGCCGCTACCGTTCCGCGACGCGATCGGCCGGCGCAGAGTCGACCCGCACAGTGATTGCCACCGCCGCAGCCGACCTGTTCCGGGCACGCGGGTACCGCGGCACCACGATGACCGCCATCGCCGAGAGCGCCGGGGTCGCCGTACAGACCGTGTACGCAATCTTCACCAGCAAACGGGGAATCCTGCTGGAGCTGGTTTCCCGCGCCAAGGCTTCGGCCGACGTCGGCCCCGCTTTCGACCAACTGATGGCCGAAAGCGACCCGCGCCGCCAGCTCGATCTCACGGTCCAGCTCACCCAGCGATGGGCAGAGGCCGGCGCGGACTTGGTCGATATCGTTCGCGCCGAGTCCGGCTCCGATGCCGACGTCGCGGCGGCCTGGCACAGCGCTGAAGCCAGCCGACTGCGCGGCAATATCGCAGTCATCCAGCAGCTGGCCGAACGCGGACACCTCCGGGACGACCGCACCGTCCGCGAGGCGGCCGATCTGCTCTGGACCCTGGAAAGCACGGACCTGTACCGGCTACTCGTGACCGAACGCGGATGGTCACCCAGGCGCTACCGCACCGAGATTCGTAACCTCCTCATCAACACCCTCCTGCGCGACGACACGACCTGACCGTCCACACCTGTCACCTCAGCGGGGTTTAGGGAACATCGTCGAGCGCCTGCTCGCGCAAGCACACGACGACCGAGCGCCCCCAGTGCTGATGACGCCTTGGTTCTCGCAGGCGGACTTCAAGGTCTGCCCACAAGATCGGCGACGACGTCCGCAAGCAAGTCTGCAGCGTTGGAGCCGACGATGAAGTACGAGAAGCCGAGTTCTTCCCGACGGCGCAGAATCTCATCCGCTGCGGCTGCTGGGTCGCTCGGCAACACAAGCAATGAATCCACGGCGCGAAGCGCAGTCGGGTCAGTCCATGGAGGTGCCATGAATGGCGCGACTTTATCTCCAACAACCGATACGTGTTGGGCAAGCTCGATGTCGCGGTTAGCCCCGAAGCCGCTGACCAATCGCCTGCTCTCGGCTCCTGTCTCCCCCGGCGGAATCACGAAGGTGACCGTGTCGGCCAGTTCTGCCGCCAACGCTTGAGCCTTCGGCCCGCGCACAGCCATGACCACTGGCGTGTACCGCTCCGGACCGTCGAGCTCCCGTAATGCGGTGACTGTCTTGCGAATCTCCGTTAGGCGCTGGCCGGACGCGACCACCGGCAGCCCGAGTTCACGTAATTGATCTTCGATGCCTGGCCTGCCGGTGCCGATGCCCAGTTCAAAGCGCCCCTCGGTCAGGACGGACAGGGAATGTGCTTCCCAAGCGGTGGTCCATGCAGGACGTACCGGAGCGGCGTACACCCACGTACCGACGCGTAGGTCGGCCACGGTCGCCGCTGCGGCAAGCGTGGGAGCGGGCGCAGGTTGCATGGCCGGCACATCGGGCATCAGCAATGTCGAATATCCGTTGTCGGCGATCCGACGTACCTCGTCTCGCCATACCTGCATGCTTGTGAGCACCGGGGCAACGACTCCAAACCGGAAGGGCTTTGGGGCTGAGTTCCTCGCTGTCTTCACAATTCGGATTCTTGCTTAATCGACATTCTGGCGCGACTCCTCGCCGTCTCAGGCGAGTTCCTCGCCGGCGATCGTCGGGCGGACTGCGGACATCGATCTGAACGACCCGGCGGACAAGCGCGAAAAAGCTTGCAGCGAGACCTATTTCGCGCGCTTCTTCGACACGTGCATCGTGATTTCGGCGCTGACAACGACGTTTCCGTCGGAGTCGGCAACGTCGACCGGAACTGTTAGTTCGGTGGGTTCATCGGTGAATTCGGGGATGTGATGATCAATTCCTTGGATTTCTGGCTTTTACGACCGGCCCTGGCGCAAGGCCTCGGTGACGGTGCGGTACATGGTGGCCTTGATCGCGCCCAGCGTGCCGGGGTCCTTGCCGACGATAGGAGTCAATCGTTCGACCGCCGTGTTGACGATCTCTGCTTCGGTTGCGGTGCCGTCGACCAGGCCCGCGAGGAGGGCTTCGTTGCCGCCGTAGCGGTGCCCTGTCGCCATGGCGGTGATCGCGGTCTGCGGCATGAGTTTGGCCTGGATCAGAGCGGCCATTCCGGGGGTGAACGGGATGTGGATATCGACCTCGGGGAAGCAATAGTAGCCGCGGTCCTCGCGCATCACCCGGTAGTCGTGGGCGATCGCGAGCATGGCACCGGCTCCGAAGGCGTGTCCGTTGACCGCGGCCACTGTCGGTAGCGGGAAGGTGAGGACTCGGTTGAACAGACCCTGAACTTCGCCCACGTACCAGTCTGCTCGATCGCCGTTGGCCATGAGCCAATCCAGGTCGAGACCGTTGGAGTAGAACTTGCCGGTCCCGACGGTGACCAGGCCGTGCGCGTTCTTCTCCACTCCGTCAAGAAGGGTGTTGACGGTTTCCAGCCACTCGGGTGAGAAGCGGTTTTCGCCGTCTCCGAGACTCAGCACGGCGATCTTGTCGCGGTATTCGACTGTGGCAGTCATTATTTGGGTTCCTTTTCTCGAGGGGTCCTGGTCGGTGGAGGAAGTGTGACGACTGCGCGCACGGCCGCGGCAAGACGTTCACGAACCGCAGGGTCGGGTGTACGGCGCCCGCGTAGCAGCAGAGCGGCGGGCAGTTCGACGACACAATCGCGAACAACCGCGACCGCTTCGCGGTCGGACCGGTCCCACAGCGCCCGCGACAGACGGACGAAGAGTTCGACGAGGGTTCTGTCGAGCATGCGGAGATCGACGGCAATCTCGTCCGGGATTTCGCTCGCCCCCAGCAGTTCATCCCGGCGGACGGTCAGTAGAAATCGTCCTGCGACCGGGAACTCCAGTAAGAATCTCGCGGGGCTGTCAGCCGCAGCGACAACCGCATCAACCGCGCTGGCCTGAGGGTTCTCCCCTAGCCGAAAAGCCTGTTCGACAGCCTCGCGTTGGAGGTCGAGAAAGCGTTGCGCCGCCCGCAGCCAGACCCGCCCTACGAGGCCCGCCCGCGAACCGAAGGCGTGATAGATCGCACCATTGGACACGTTGGTGGCTTCCGACAGCGCACGGACTGTCACGGCAGAAGCGCCGGACTCGACCGCCAGCCTCTCGGCAGCGTCCATCAGCTGTTCGAGGTCATGGATGCGTGGGCGGGGCACGACCAGAACATAACAGAGCAGGTGCTCTATTAAAAGGTTAGCCGGGCAGCCAGTTGGCTAAGTCACACACTCGAACCCAGCGCGAATTGACGCTGGCGATCCGCGATCACTGTCGGTGGATGAATACGACCGAACTTGGATAACCCGGCTATGAGTGAAAGCCGCTTAGGCAGGACCTGTCTGGGCCGCCGCTCACTGGGACGTTCCCCTGCCGTCCGGCTGAGCTGCGTTGTCCATACTCACGACGCAGCTCAGCGATGATCAACGCTCTCGGGCGACGCCGCCGGATCCGACACCCGGATCACTCCGGCGTCGAGATCGAGTTCGACGCGCGGGCGGTGCGTCTGACCGTCTTGGTCCTCACCCGACTCATCCGTCAGCTTTTTACTCGGGAACATCTCACCGAAAACGCCCACAAATCCACGATAACCCCACCGCGCGATGAACCGACCGCAGCGATGTCACATCTCACGGCCTACTCGAGTTCGCGACCGTGATCGGTGTCGGCAACCTGTACGTCGTCTCCGGAACGCGAAAAACTCCGCCAACTTGCGGCTGCAGGCTGGCGGAGTTTTGCGTCGATCAGGCTGACTGCTTCGGGGTGAGCTCGACCATCATCTTCGTGTATCCACGAACGAAGTTGGACTGCAAGTACTCCGGCTCCCCCACCACCTTGATGTCGTCGAACCGCGCGAGCAGCTCCTCCCAGAGGATCCTCAGCTGCAACTCGGCAAGACGGCTGCCCATGCAGCGGTGAACGCCGATGCCGAACGAGAGGTGATGCCGTGCGTTGGAGCGGCCCATGATGAAATCGTCCGGATTCTCGAATTTGCGCTCGTCCCGGTTGGCCGACGCGTACCACATGACGAGCTTGTCGCCCTTCCGGATGAACTGCCCGTTGAGGACGGTGTCTTCCTTGGCGATGCGGCGCATGTAGGCAAGCGGTGTCTGCCAGCGGATGATTTCGTTGACCAACTTAGGAATGAGCTTGTGGTCTGCCTTCAGTCGCGCAAACTCGTCCGGGAACTGGTTCAGCGCGAGCACGCCGCCGGACATCGAGTTGCGGGTGGTGTCGTTGCCGCCCACCACGAGCAGGATGAGGTTGCCGAGGAATTCCATCGGCCGATGGATCAAATCCTTGGTGTCCTCGGACATTTGCATCATGGAGATGAGGTCGTAACCGGGCGCCTCGCCCGCCGCCAAGCGAGCGGCCTTGTCATGCCAGAGAGCACTGAAGCTCTTCGCCATTTCGGCGATGCCCTTGTACATCTCGTCCAGGTCGTTCTGACCGCCGGTGGCCGAGGCGCTGCCCGCTGCCAGGTCGGTCCAATACACCAGCTTGCGGCGATCCTGGTACGGGAAGTCGAGCAGGGTGGCGAGCATGCGTGAGGTCAGCTCGATCGAGACGTTATCGACCCAGTCGAAGGGCTCCCCGATCGGCAAGTTATCGAGCACTTCCTGCACCCGCGAACGGATAAGATCCTCCATTTCCTGGAGGTTCTGGGGTGCCACCACGCCCTGCACGGCGCCTCGCTGCTGATCATGACGCGGGGGATCCATGGCGATGAACATCTCGATGTCGAGGCCGTCGGGTGGATTGCCGATCACGATCTGCGGCTCGGCAGAAAACACTTCGAAGTTCTTGTCAACAGCGACAATGTCGTCATAGCGGGTAATCGACCAGAACGGGCCGAAGGGGCTGTTCGCCTGGTAGTGCACCGGCGCCTCGTCCCGCAAGCGCTTGAAGTAGGGCAGCCACTGTCCCTGCCGATACATGAACGGATTGCTGACGTCGATTGCGGTCAGCGGCACATCGTTGACGTCGGGAATCGGCTCTTCGACGAAGACCGGCTGGTTGTCGCCGAGCACCAGCTTCTTGGCCTTTTGGAACATATGCAGACCCTGAACCTGCCGGTCCATCGGGATGGTTGCCTGGGCCTTGTTGATTACTTGATCGAGAACGTTCATGGGGTTCGTCCGCCTTCTGATGATGTGAAGATGTCCTGGGTCATAGCTGGAATTCAGGGAGATCGATCGGCACCCGCGTTCGGCGACAAGACATGACCTGGCACGCCAGGCGCCGCCGGGCACTCAGGCGTCATGCCAACCATCTCGTCATCGTAATTCGGCGTGCGCCGTCGATGATCTTTCTCACGTCCTAACTCCTTGCTCGAAGATTGTGGTGCTCACCAATTTCCGCGCGACCTACTCCCCTGCGCCCCCGCAGGGCAATACTAGGAACTAATCAGTTCCTAAAAAGCTATGCTGCTCGAAGCCGTGTGTCAACATGAAACAGTGAACGATTCAGTAGCCGTGGTCCGACCGTTCCGGGGAGTCAGTGCAGCGGAGCGGGTGCGGCAGCGTCGCGATGCTCTGCTCGACGCAGGTCTGAGCGCGCTCGCGGAAGGAAGTCGAGCCTCGGTCACCGTTGATGACGTCATCGCACGAGCCGGTTTGTCGAAGCGATACTTCTACGAGAACTTTCATACCCGCAATGATTTATTTGTCGCCCTCGGCGATCGGCTTGTCGAGCAAGTCACGGCGGCCGCCCGGACGGCGCTGACGACGCCGGCCACCGACATGCTCAGCCGGGTGCAAGAGGTGGTCGAAAGCGTTGTCTCGGTTCTCATCTCGGATCCGCGTAACGCCCGGCTGTTTGTCGACATGATGGGCGGCGACGAACGCACCGACACCGTCGACCGGACTGAGCACGCGATCGCAGCGATGCTCATCGACGGCGTCGTCGCAGACATCCGAGTGAGTCAAAAAGAACGCATTCGTCTGGACATGGCCGCGGTGGTTCTCATCGTCGGGGCGGCACAGGCCATCAGTGATTGGCTGGACGGAAGAATCGAATTGTCGCGAGCCGAGCTGGTCGAGGAAATCGTTCGTTTGGTGGCCGCGGCGATCCGCACCGTCCGTCCTGATCTTTGACGCGAGGGCGCCTAGTTTGCGGCGTGCCGTCAGTCCAACGGCGGGTGCCAGTCAACGACCGTGTCGAAAGCGCGCATGGTCGCGGCAGCGGGCAACGCCCTGACAACTGTGTTGCGAATTGAGGTCGGTACGCGTCCCCGCAACGACGCAGCTAACCCGGCGCTATGCGACCGCCTGGCAATCTTGTGCACACGGGCGAGCCGCCGCTTGTTGTATACGGCCAGTTTGTGCATGACGTCCACGCCGCCCGGGACGCCGAGAGCAGAGCCGAGTTCTACGGCGTCCTCCAGTGCCTGGCATGCGCCCTGCCCCAAATTCGGAGTCATGGCGTGCGCGGCGTCGCCAACGAGCGCGACCCGACCGTGCGCTAGCGTCGGCAATTGCTTCAACTCAAAGATCTCGTTGCAGAGCAACTGTGACGGTTCTAAGTTTGCCAATAGCTCTGGGAACGGGGCGTGCCAGCGGGAAAATCGCCGCTGCCACCAACACAGAGCCGCATCGGCCTCTGTGGGCACTTCAGCAGTAACCGGCACGACGAGGTAGGCATAGAATCGGCCGTCGGGCAATGGTGCCACGCCGGCGTAATCCCCTGCGCCCCAGCTCTCTCCACCTTCAACTGACGCGGGATCGCCAACCCGACCGACCAGCCGTGCAGCAAGCATGCCGGTCGAACGAACGGCTGCATCGGGCCAAACTGCTTGGCGTGCAACACTCCACACACCGTCCGCGCCCACGACGACATCGCTTTGCATCCGATCACCGGAGCCAAGCGTCACAGTGCCGTTTGCGTCAACGCCGCGCACTTCGGTTGACACTCGGACGTCTATGTCGGTACAAGCCTGCCGCAACGCGGTCAGTAGCTCACTGCGCTGCAGAACGATGATTCCGTCTCCGAACCGCTTGGCAAGTGCGGCTGTGTCGGTGCGGACAAGCCAGCGGCCATCACTGTCGCGCATCCCTCCCGAGCTTTGCGCCAGTCCGAGTCCACGGATACGCGTTCCAATGCCGAGTGCATCTAGCGCACGTAATGCATTGGGCCACAGAGTGATTCCAGCGCCAGACTCGGAAAGCGCCGGCCGGCGTTCGAACACCGTGACCTGCCACGACCGCCGCTGCAACGCGACCGCTGTCGACAAGCCGCCGATGCCGCCGCCGACAACTACTGCACTGCCCAGCACTTTCCCTCCCTTCTTCACCATACAACGCAACCGGGGCCTTGCGGCAAGACCCGGGTCCTGCGGCAGAATCTGCGGACCAAGGTGAAATGCCTGCGAAATCCGTTGAGGGGACTCGATGTTTGATGTGATCGTTGTCGGCGGTGGCCCGACCGGCTTGATGCTGGCCAGCGAGTTGCGGCTGCAGGACGTGAATGTGGTGGTGCTGGAGAAAGACGCCGAGCCGACCGAGGTCGTCCGCGCTCTCGGCCTACACGCGCGCAGCATCGAAGTGCTGGACCAACGCGGCCTGCTGGAGCGGTTCCTCGCGCTCGGCACCCAGTATCCGCTCAGCGGTTTCTTCGCGGGCATCCGCAAGCCGCAGCCAGACGGGCTCGACACTGCGCACCCTTACGTGCTTGGCATCCCTCAGCCCGACACCGATCGGCTGCTGGCCGAGCACGCGACCGAACTCGGCGCCGAGATTCGACGCGACTGCGAAGTGGTTGGGCTCGACCAGGACCAGGAAGGAGTGACCGTCGAGCTAGCCGACCGCACACGCCTGCGGTCGCGCTACGTGGTCGGCTGCGATGGCGGCCGCAGCACTGTGCGCAAGCTGGTCGGGATCGGCTTTCCCGGCGAGCCGTCCAGGGTCGACACACTGATCGGCGAAATGGAGGTGGCCGTGCCCGCGGAGACGGTCGCGGCGGTGGTGGCCGAGGTACGCCAGACCCAACTGCGGTTCGGCGTCGGTCCCCTCGCCAACGGGTTGCATCGCGTGGTAGTCCCCGCTGACGCGGTGGCCGAAGACCGCACGGCACCACCGACATTGGGCGAACTGAAGCGGCAGTTACGGGCTGTCGCCGGCACCGACTTCGGCGTGCACTCACCACGTTGGCTTTCTCGGTTCGGCGACGCCACCAGACTCGCAGAGCGATATCGTTCCGGGCGGGTACTGCTGGCCGGCGATGCCGCACACATTCATCCACCGGTGGGCGGACAAGGACTCAATCTCGGGCTTCAGGATTCGTTCAACCTCGGTTGGAAGCTGGCCGCCGAGGTGCACGGCTGGGCGCCGCAGGGTCTGCTCGAAAGCTATGAATCCGAACGGCGTCCGGTTGCCGCCGATGTGCTCGACAACACCCGCGCACAGATGCAGCTGATCTCGGTCGAGCCCGGCGCGCAAGCGGTGCGCAGGCTGCTCTCGGAACTGATGGACTTCGAGAACGTGAGCCGCTACCTCACTGAGAAGGTCACCGCTATCGGCGTCCGCTACGACCTCGGCGACGGGCACGACATGCTCGGCCGGCATATCCGGGATATGCCGCTGAAGGACGGACGCCTCTACGAGTTGATGCGGCACGGCCGCGGGCTACTGCTCGACCAGACCGGACGGCTCTCGGTGGCCGGTTGGACCGATCGTGTCGATCATGTCGTCGACGTCAGCGACGACCTCGAGGTTCCCGCGGTGCTGCTGCGCCCGGACGGTCATGTTGCATGGGTCGGGGCGGGGCAACAGGACCTCGACGGTCACCTGTCGAAGTCGTTCGGCGCTGCGGCGCCTGCGACTACCTGACCTCTGTGCACTCGGTGTCCACTCTTCGCCGCCGACGCGAGGGATTCGGCGCGTGCGGCCTCATTCTTGGACATCCAGTGCGGTTCTCCCAGATACTCGACCGCTAATGACCATCCAACCCGGCGCCACCGTTCTCGGCGGCTGGGATCCAGATGCCACCTTCTGGCTGCGCGATGACCACATCATCGTCGAGGACAATCCAACGGAATGGCGACTGACTTCCGGCGGCCGATGGACGCACGTCCGAACAGCAGCGCCGACACAGGATTAGTCTGCGGTTATAGAGGTCCCGCCCACTCTGGTCGAGAAAGCCCGCACCGCACGCAGTATCACCGTGCTCACGGGCGCGGGAATGTCGGCCGAAAGCGGTCTGCCGACCTTCCGGGACGCCCAGACCGGACTGTGGGCGCGGTATGACCCGATGACGCTAGCCACTCCGGAAGCATGGCGAGAAGACCCGGCGCTCGTGTGGGCCTGGTATCAGAAGCGTGGTGCCATGTTGCAGACGGCCGAGCCCAATGCCGGTCACCTCGCACTCGCCACATGGTCGAAGTTTCAAGACATTCGCATAGTCACTCAGAACGTCGATGATCTGCACGAGCGCGCGGGCAGCACCAACGTCATTCACGTGCACGGCAGCCTCCTCACCCCATACTGCGACTCCTGCCATACCCCGTATCCCGCTGACGTCGAAGAACCCACGGGCGAACGCGTACCACCCCCGAAGTGCGCCTGCGGCGGTCTCATTCGGCCGGGCGTGGTGTGGTTCGGCGAGATGTTGCCGGAAGACGCGTTCGCACGAGCGATCGATGCCGCGCAGCGGTGTGATCTGATGATTGTCGTTGGGACATCCGGAATCGTTTATCCCGCAGCAGGTTTAGCTCAGCTCGCCCAAAGCAATGGCGCGAGCGTCGCCGAAATAAATCCAGCAGAGACGGAAGCATCTAGTCAGGTGGACATTCGCTGGCGGGCCACCGCGGCCACCGCGTTGCCGGCACTCCTCGCGCAGGTGAACCCGTGACGGGGCCCCAGTCGAACCAATCGCATCGCGCCCGCGAGATTGCGGAGTCGTTCGGCGTCGATCCGGAGCGATACAACCGCGCCCGACCCGCGTACCCCGCGGGACTGATCGACCGCATCGTGCGCACGTTTCCGGGTCGCGACGTTCTCGATGTGGGCTGTGGGACGGGGATCGAGGCCCGACAGTTCCACGCCGCCGGATGTCGCGTCCTCGGTGTGGATCCCGACCGACGCATGGCCGAGTTCGCGCGGACCACGGGCATCGACGTCGAAGTGAGTCGTTTCGAGGAGTGGGACCCAGCTAACCGCAGCTTTGACGCTGTGGTTTCCGGCCAGGCCTGGCACTGGGTCGACCCGGTTGCGGGCGCGGTCAAGGCCGCCCAGTTACTGCGTCCGCATGGCATTCTCGCGCTGTTTGCGCATGTCTTCGAACCACCGCCCCCGGTCTCGGATGCCCTCCGAACGGTGTTGCAGCGCGTTGCACCAGATCTGCCTTTTGGTGCTGCACAAGTGACCGGCGACGAGCGCCCACCGACCCCAGCCAATGCCTACCGCGCTATGTACATCCACTTCGGCGACGCGGTTGGGCAGACGAACGCTTTTGGGGAACCAGAGCATTTCCAGCTCGAGTGGGAACGCGCCTACACCCGCGACGAGTGGCTCGATCTGCTCGCGACCACCGGCATGCTCACGAGACTTTCGACGGACGCACTGGCTCAGATCTCCGACGGCGTCGGAGCGGCCATCGACGCCATCGGAGATCACATCACGGTTCGCTTCACCACTCTGGCGATGACCGCACGTCGCCGATAGCCCCTGATCAGTGCCAGTAGCGCATGGCGCGTATATACCGCGCCGCCATCACGCGCTGCCCGATCCTGCCCATTGGTCCCGCGACCTTTGTCAGCAGCGTGTCCGGACGCGAAAATGCGGTCACGACAAAGACAATGGTGTCGTCCGGTTGACGTTCGACGCAGAACATCTCCTCACCGGCCACCGGATGACCGGGCAGCGTGCCGTAGGCGAATCCGTACCGTTGACCCGGTTCGTCGATGACGTACACAACGCGCACCGGAGCCATCACTTGCAGCGGTCCCAAACCGATCCCAACTAGAGCCACTTCGTCGGTGTCGACTCGCGGCGCCGAACTGGCAACTCGCAACCCCGAGCCCAGCTGAACCTGCCAACCGAGAATCGCTTCGCCCAGGTCACGCAACCGCCGCTCGCCCGCGCCGACGGATACCTCGCGGCGTGCATGGTGATAGCCAACGGGGAATTGGATTTTCGTTGCGCCGACCCCGGAGTAGGTGAAGTCGGCGGCCCGAAGCCTCGCAATCGCAGTGGGGTCGAGCGGCGTGACGCTTCGACGGCTAGCCACTACGACCCCTTTGCCTCGGTCAGGCGGTCAACGATCACCGCACGTGCCTGCCGACCTTCCGATGTCGGGGTCACCACCGGAATCATCCGGCTTCCCAGACTGGGCACCCACTCCCCCTTCATTTGTCGTCGCTTCGGCTGCTATGACCATAGAGCAGGCGTGGTCTACGTTGAGGTGATGCGGACCAACGGCGACTACACCTGGTACGTCGCCTACGCCTCCAACATGTCGATAGCCCGGTTCGCGTGCTATCTGGAGGGCGGCTGCCCGCCGGGCGCGACATTGACCTACGTAGGTGCCCGCGATGCGAGTCCACCCCGGGCATCGCTCCCGATCACATTGCCCGGGTCGCTGTTCTTCGCGGGCGAATCGCGCGCATGGGGTGGCGGCCGCGCCTTCTATGATCCCGAAATCCCCGGGCCCACGCCCGCGCGCGCCTACCTGATCACCAACGAGCAGTTCGCGGATCTCCGTGCCCAAGAGCCACCCGTCTATGACCGGCTGCTCGAAATCGGTATGCATCAAGGATTTCCGATGCTCACCTTCACCGGCCAGCACGGCCGAAAATCGGTGGCCTGGCGACGGCCATCACAGCCCTACCTGCACACGATCGCCGCTGGGTTGGCGGAAACGCACGGCTGGACTGCCACCGCGATCTCGAACTACTTCGAGCGGCTGGGAGTAAACCCCGTTAAGCAGCGATGAGCGCGCTCGTGTCGACGGGCGCGCCGGTGGCTGCGAGCACCTCGTCGACGGTGACACCGAGTGCTGTTTCGACGAGCCGCAATCCGTCAGCCGTGACATCTAGAACCGCCATGTCGGTGACTATTCTTTGCACACAACGCATTCCGGTCAGCGGCAGCGTGCACTGCTGCAGAATTTTCGGCTCACCGCGCTTGGAGACGTGCTCCATCATCACGATGACCTTCCGCGCGCCATGCACGAGATCCATTGCGCCACCCATCCCCTTGACCATGTGACCGGGAATCATCCAGTTGGCCAGGTCACCTCGCGCACTGACCTGCATGGCACCGAGCACGGCCACGTCCACGTGACCGCCGCGGATCATGCCGAACGAGGTGGCCGAGTCGAAGTAGGACGCACCGGGTAGGACGGTGATGGTCTCCTTGCCGGCGTTGATGAGTTCCGGGTCGAGTTCGTCCTCGTAAGGGTAAGGTCCGACGCCGAGAACGCCGTTCTCCGAATGCAATACGACGGCGATGTCGGACGGCAGGTGATTCGGCACGAGGGTGGGCATCCCGATGCCCAGGTTGACGTACTGCCCATCGGACAGTTCCCGCGCAACGCGGGCCGCCATTTCGTCACGCGTGAGCTTTTTCACCGCTCGCCTCCTCGCACCGTCCGCTTCTCGATTCCGACGTTCACCTTGCCGACGTGAACCACCCGCTGCACGAAGATGCCCGGGGTGTGCACCTCGTCGGGGTCGAGCACTCCCGGTTCGACGAGTTCTTCCACCTGGGCGATCGTGATTCGACCGGCGGTCGCGGCCGGCAGATTGAAATTCCGTGCGCTGCGCCGGTATACGAGGTTGCCGTGCCGGTCGCCCTTCCATGCGTGTACCAGCGCGTAGTCGGTCACGATGCCTCGCTCGAGGACGTATGTCACGCCGTCGAACTCGCGGGTCTCCTTCGGCTTGCTTGCCACCGCTACTCCCCCATTACCGTCGTAACGCAGCGGCAGTCCGCCGTCGGCGACCTGGGTTCCGACGCCCGCCGGTGTGAAGAACGCCGGAATACCGGCGCCCCCGGCGCGCATCCGCTCGGCCAGCGTGCCCTGCGGGGTGAGTTCGACCTCCAGCTCACCCGACAGATACTGCCGGGCGAACTCCTTGTTCTCCCCCACGTATGAACTGATAGTGCGACGAATCCGGTGCGCATCGAGCAAGACCCCGAGACCGAATCCGGCGGTGCCGCAGTTGTTGCTGACGACCTCGAGGTCGCTGGCGCCCTGAGCAAGGAGCGCGTTGATGAGCACTTCCGGCACCCCGACGAGCCCGAACCCGCCGACCGCCAGGGACGCACCGTGCGGTACGTCGGCGACCGCTTCAGCGGCCGAGGAGATCACCTTGTCCATCATGGAACCAAGCATACCTCGTGTCGTACGTAATATGAACTATCGTTCGTATAGCGAACACATACATCCTCGGCTATTCTGTACGCATTGCGCATGAAAGTCCTTATAGCGAACACGAGGTTTCATGACTTACCTTGCCTTCCACCGCGCCGGGCCGCGATCGGGCACGCCGATCGTCTTGATTGGCTCGCTCGGCTCGACGCGATCTATGTGGGATCCGCAGGTCGAATCCCTGGCCTGCGAGCACGATGTCGTTGCCATCGACCTGCCCGGCCATGGCGAATCTCCGCTTCCCCCGGTCGGTTCCACCATCGCGACGTTCGGTTCCGAGGTGCTCGCGTTGCTCGACGAACTCGCGCTCGAAGCAGCCCATGTGGTGGGGCTGTCGCTGGGCGGAGCCATTGCACAATGGCTCGCCAGCCATACGCCCGACCGGCTGTCGAGCCTGACGCTACTGTGCACGGCCGCCCGCTTCGGCGAGCCGCAGGGCTGGCTCGACCGCGCGGCGTTCGTGCGCGCCAACGGCACCGCGGCACTGGCAGCCGCGGTGGTGGACCGGTGGTTCAGCGCCGGGTTGGCCGCGAACGACCAGGACCTGATAGCCAGGTCGCGAGCCATGGTCGCCGACACCGACAACGAGGGCTATGCGCGCTGCTGTGAGGCGTTGGCCGCTTGGGACGGCCGCGGCGACCTGGGGCGGATCACGGCGCCGACGCTGGTCATCGCCGGTGGGCAGGACCCAGCCACCACGCCGGCGGATCTCGCCACCATCGCCGACGCGATCCCCAATGCAAAACTGCATATCCTCGATCCCGGTGCCCATCTTGTGAATGTCGAACAGCCCGAACACGTTTCGAAACTCATCACCGAGCATGTCCAGGAGGCTGACAGTCGATGACCGATCCGACACCGGATTACGTTCAGTCGCTTGCGCGGGGTCTGTCGGTGATCCGCGCGTTCGACGCCGAGCATCCGCAACAGACACTCAGCGACGTGGCGAAAGTGACCGGGCTGACCCGGGCGACCGCTCGACGATTCCTGCTCACGCTCTCCGAGCTCGGTTACGTGCGCGCCGACGGTCCCCTGTTCGCGCTGACCCCCAAGGTTCTCGACCTCGGCTACAGCTATCTGTCCAGCCTGACCCTCCCCGAGGTAGCCGGCCCGCACCTCGAGGCGCTCACTAAACAGGTCAACGAGTCAGCGTCGGTGTCGATCCTCGACGGCGCCGACATCGTCTACGTCGCTCGGGTCCCGGTCAGCCGGATCATGACGGTGTCGATCACCATCGGCACCCGCTTCCCCGCCTACGCCACCTCGATGGGCCGAGTGATGCTCGCCGGACTCAGTGCGCCGGATCTCGCCGATTACCTCGCGAAGGTCGAACTGAGCCCCCTCACCGGCCGCACCATTACCAGCCCGAAGGCGCTGCGCGAGGAGCTCTCCCGGGTTCGACACCACGGTTACTGCATCGTCGACCAGGAACTCGAGGCCGGCTTGCGCTCACTGGCCGCCCCCATCCGCGACCACACCGGCACCGTCGTGGCGGCCGCGAACATCTCGACCCAGGCGGCGCGATACCCGGCCGCGGCGGTGCGCAAAGACCTGCTGCCGCCGCTGCTGGCCACCGTCGAAGCCATCCACCAAGACCTGATCCGCATCAACTCCACAAGGACCGACCATGCCTGACGCCGTCATCTGTGAACCACTGCGCACTCCGGTAGGCCGCTTCGGCGGCGTGTTCAAAGACATTCCGGCCGAGACGCTGGCATCGACCGTGATTGCCGAGATCGTCAAGCGCACCGGGATCGACGGCAGCCAGATCGATGATGTGATTCTCGGCCAGGGCTCCCCCAACGGCGAGGCGCCCGCGATCGGGCGGGTCGCCGCGCTCAACGCCGGCCTCGGGGTGACGGTCCCAGGCATGCAGGTCGACCGGCGCTGCGGCGCTGGACTGCAGGCCGTGGTGCAGGGGTGCATGCAGGTTGCTACCGGCGCCAGCGACCTCGTCCTCGCCGGTGGGGTCGAGTCGATGAGTCAGGTCGAGTTCTACGCCACCGGTATGCGGTGGGGCGTCAAGGGGGACGGCGTCGCTCTCAACGACCGCCTGGCCCGAGCGCGGGTGACCGCCGGCGGCAAGGACTTTCCCGTGCCGGGCGGCATGATCGAGACCGCTGAGAACCTGCGCGCCGAATACGGCATCAACCGCGCCGACCAGGATGCGCTCGCGCTGCAATCCCATCAGCGCGCGGTCGCCGCGCAACGCGACGGACGGTTCGGCGAGGAGATCGTGCCGGTGCCGGTACCCCAACGTCGATCCGACCCATTAATCGTCAGCACCGACGAGCATCCGCGCGCGGACACCACCCTGGAGTCGCTGGCGGCGCTTCGCCCGATCCGCGCCAAGATCGACCCGGAATCCACCGTCACCGCTGGCAACGCCAGTGGGCAGAACGACGGTGCCGCCGTATGTATCGTCACCACTCCCGAACGCGCGAAGGAACTCGGGTTGCGTCCGCTGGCGAGGCTTGCCGGCTGGGCGGTCGCAGGTGTCCCGCCAGCCACCATGGGGATCGGGCCTGTGCCCGCCACCGAGCGGGCACTGTCGCGGCTGAACCTGAAACTCACCGACATGGACGTGATCGAACTCAACGAGGCGTTTGCCGCGCAAACCCTTGCGGTGCTTAGCTGTTGGGGCATCGAGGCCGATGATCCCCGGGTCAACCCGAACGGCTCCGGTATCTCGCTGGGGCACCCCGTCGGGGCCACCGGTGCCCGCATCCTCGCGACGCTGCTGCGGGAGATGCAGCGCCGCGAGGCGCGCTACGGGCTCGAGACCATGTGCATCGGCGGTGGCCAGGGCCTCGCGGCGGTCTTCGAGAATGTCAGCGCGTGAAGTAGGAGACGTCGTCGTTCCCGATGAGGTCGGGAACGGTCCAGCCGTCCAGGTCGTATTCGGCCAGGCATTGCTCGGCCAGCCCCTTCATCGCGCTTACGCCGCCACGGTTCTGCGCCGCGAAAAGCAACTCGGCCTTGACGTTCTCGTGGTTGCCGGAGTAGTTGCGCTCGTAGAGTTCATGTCGTCCACCGAACTCGGTGCCCACCGAATCCCACAGCGCCTTCATGATTTTCACGCGTTCGACAGCGGGCATGCCGTCCGAGCCGCGCACATACTTGTCCAGGTACGGCCGCACCTGCGGGCTCTTGAAGTCCAGCGAGCTCGACGGCAGGTAGATCAGTCCCGACGCGACATCCTGCTCGATGATCTCCTTCACCCGCGGGTAGCCCTGGATCATGAACATCCGGTAGGTGAGACCGTATTCGAGCTTCGGGATCACCGTGTCACCGATCCACGGCTCCGGGTCGCGGGCCATCGATTCCGACAGCGACCAGAACAGGTTTCGCCAGCCGATCACCTCGCCCACGCGGGTCTGGACGCCACGGAAACCACCCGCGCCGGTGGCCTCGAGGGCCTTCATCAGCAGGCCGGCGATGAAGTCCAGCTTGACCGCCAAGCGTGTGCAGCCCTGGAAGGTGAAGCGTGGCAAGAAGCCCGACTGCGGGAAGAACGCGTTGATCTTGTCCACATCGCCATACATGAACACGTTTTCCCACGGCACCAGCACCTTGTCGAAGACAAAGATGGTGTCGTTCTCATCCATCCGGCTCGACAGCGGGTAGTCGAACGGGCTGCCCATGACCGCGGCGTTCTGAGTGAACGACGACCGGCAAATCAGCTTGATGCCCGGCGAATCCATCGGCACGGTGCAGATCAGCGCGAATTCCTTCTTCTTGATCGGCAGGCCGTAATGGGCGATGAAGTTGTAGTTGGTGATCGCCGAACCGGTGGCCACCACCTTCGCACCGGAGACGACCAGCCCGGCGTCGGTCTCCTTTTCCACCTTCATGTAGACATCACCGACTTCGTCGGGCGGCAACTGCCTGTCCACCGGCGGGTTGATGATCGCGTGGTTCCAGTACAGGACCTTCTCCTGCGACTCTCTATACCAGCGCTCGGCGTTGTCCTGAAAGGGCGCGTACAGCTCCTTGTTGGCGTGCAGGGTGCCGAGGAAGCTGGCCTTGTAGTCGGGGCTGCGGCCCATCCAGCCGTAGGTCATCCGCGCCCAGCGGGCGATGGCGTCGCGCTCCTTGAGCAGGTCGTCCGCGCTGGTCGGGGCCTTGAAGAAGGGCATAGTGACCCCGCCGTTTCCAGTGTCGGTGGGAGCGGTCACCTCGTCGACGTAGGGACCGGCGTGCATCGAGTCGTAGAGTCGCGCCGTCATCCGGATCGGGTTGCGAAACGCGGGATGCGTGGTGACATCGGCGACTCTTTCGCCCTGCAGCCAGATCTCGCGACCGTCGCGCAGCGACTCGATGTATTCGTCGCCGATCATCGGCCTGCTCGCGTAGTGCTCGCGCCCAGCGGTCGGTGCGGGTTCGGTGATGGTCATGTCGATTTCCTTCCTGGATCAATGGGTGTGCGAATACATGGGCGTGAAAGATGCGGTGGCGCCGAACCAGCCGGTGAGCGGGTCATCGCACGACCCGTTCCACGGCACGTGCGCGGACGGCACGCCGAGCTCGTGAAAGGTGCTGCGGTAGAAGATCAACGGTTGCTTGCCGGTGGCGACCGCGTCGACGATGTGGCCGATGAAGATGATGTGGTCACCGCCGTCGTATTCAGCCCACGGCTCGCACGAGAAGGTCGCCGCCGCGCCGCAGATGATCGGCGCCGTGGGCCCCTCGGCCCAGCTCGGTTCCGGGATGCACGGGCGACCCGCGAAGTGCATGGCGGTGTCGACCTGGTCGGCGGCGAGTACGTTCACGGCGAACGGCGCGTTGCGCAGGTACGTGCAGGCTTTGGATTTTCGGGTCATGGTGATCTGACACAGCCGCGGTTGCATCGACACCGCGGTGAACGCGGTCACCGTAGCGCCGTGCGGGCTTCCATCGCCGTTGCGACAGGTAATGACTGTGACACCACTGGCGAACTGCCCGAAGACGTTTCGGAGCTCGCGCTGCTCGACCATGGTCGGCCTCCTTTCGATATTTCGTGGGAACCGAACGTAGGACGGCGCGAACGCGACGTCGATCCGGTGAGCGCGGTTTCGATCCGTTTTGCGCGGCGGCTCGAGATCGGGGTCACACTGGGGATGAGGTGATCGAGGTGACAGCTGACTGGGACGAGGCATCGCACGCGGTGTCGGATGCGTATTTTCCGCACCAGCTGCATCCGCAGCAGCCGTCGACGGCGGCGGGTGTCGCGGTGGACGGTGCGCGCATCGGCCCAGTTCGCATCGCCCACATCAGTTGGGGCGCACCGGTTACCGTCGACACCGACCATCCCGGCGGATATGCCGTCAACATTCCGCTATCGGGGACGCTGGAGTCGCGGATAGGCCGCAGCGAACTCGTCGCGACTCCCGAACGGGCGACGATCTATCCGCCGGATACCCAAGCGAGCATCACCCGGTGGACAGAATCCTGCCGGATCGTCGGTGTGCGGTTCGAACGCGAATACCTCGATCGCGAAGTGACGCGAATCCTGGCCCGACCCACCTGCCTTCCTGACCATCTGGACCTGCGCGGGAACGGAGTGAATTGGCTGCGACTGGTGCAGGCGCTGGCCGGGCAGTCTTTCGGGAACCCGCTGGTGGACGAGCAGTTGTCCGGTGCGGTGACGGCGGCGTTTGTGCTCGCTGCGGTCCCCGAGGAGCCGCCCGCGGCGCTGCGGCCGCGCATCGTCAAGCGGGTTATCGACGAGATGTATGACGATCCAGCACGCCCCTGGACCGCGGCAGACATGGCCGAGGTTGCCGGCGTGAGCGTTCGACGCCTGCAGGAGGGTTTCCGCGACTACGTAGGTGTGAGCCCGCGGGACTACCTCGTGGATTTGCGTCTTTCGCGCGTGCACGAGGATCTGCTGCGCGACGCGACTGGATTCACCGTCGCCGAGGTCGCCATGCGCTGGGGCTTCACGCACACCGGTCGCTTTGCCGCGGCCTACCGTCGCAAGTTCGGTGAATCACCGTCGGACACCTTGCGTCGCGGGCGAACTTAACCGTTCAACACCGTGGCGAGCTGGCTGCGGGTCCGCACGCCGACTTTTGCGTACACCCGGGTCAGGTGATACTGCACCGTCTTCACCGACAGGAACAGTTCTTCCGCGGCCTCCTTGTTGCTGGCGCCCCGCGCTACCAGAGCGGCCACGGCTTGCTCCTGCGGAGTCAGGTCGGCCAGCGGGTCGGCGCTGCGTTTCATGTTGAGACCGCCGGCCTTGAGTTCGCGGTCACACCGTTGCACGTACGACGTCGCGCCGAGGGACGCGTAGGCGTCACGCGCTGCGTGCATGACCGCGTCCGCCGCACGACGCTTCCCGGCCCGACGCAGGGTCTGCCCGTAGGCGAAGTTGATTCGCGCGCGGTCGTACGGCAGCGGCAGGTCGGCGATGGCCTGCAACGAGCCTTCGAAAACTTTTCGCGCGCGGTCGATATCGTTGCGCGCGCCCAGGATCCGGCCGCGCACGTAGCCGAGTCGCGCGCTCGCGGAACGATGCTGCCGTGCCTGCGCTGTTGCCTCGTGCGGCCGCAGAAAGCGGTCGGCATCGTCGACTCGGCCAACCATCACCAGCGCGTTGCAGTAAATGTCCGGCCATGGCCAGAATCCGGGCTCGTCGATGCCGTCCCGCATTTCTAGCCGCGTCACCGGCTCGAGCGCACGGATCACGCCCGCGTAGTCCGCCTGCACCTCGGCGCACTGGGCACGCGCGATTGCGGCGGGGATGAACATGATCTGGTAATCGTGTCGATCCGCCGACAACCGTCGTAGGTGCTCATCGGCCGCATCCCAGTTGCCGCGCAGTGCGTTGATCTGTGCGCCGGTCCAGTGCACAAGTGGGCGAACCAAGTCCATCCCGACGTCATCGAGCAAGCGAGCGGTACGCTCGACCGTCCGCAGGGCATCGTCCCAGCCGCCGAGCGCAAAGTAGGTGCGCGCCAACCACGCTCCCGCCCACACCGAGATGCGCACCGATCCGGACCGAAAGACCGTCGGCACGGCGTACTCCAGTTCATGACGGGCCGCCTCGGGATCGTCCAAGGCCAGATCCAACCAGCCCTTACCCATTCGGAAGCGTTGGGTTTGCGCGCCACGCACCACAGCCAGGTCCGCATAGGCCACGCGCGCTTCGTCAGCGCGGCCCGACGCGGCCAGCCCCAAGCCGAGGATAGCGGCGGACTCGACCGCCGCGGGATCGTCGCGTTTCACCAGCGCGATCGCACGCCGACTCCACTCGACGAGATCAGTTGCGTGACAGCGACTCAGGGCGTCCAGCACCCGGCGTTGGCAGATCATCGCCGCGATCTCGGGATCGGCGTCCGGATCACATTTCGCCCACGCTTGTCGCAGCAGGGCGTCCGCTTCGGTATTGCGGCCGAGTTGAATCGCCAAGTAACCGAGCACAGCATCGCGCAGCGGACCGGAAGCGAACCTCTCCAAATCGGGCGCAAATTCCTTTGCCCGCGGTAGGTTTCCCGCACCGACTATCGCATCCACCGCGCGAATGAGCCGTCGCTCACGGTCCGCGCGATCGGTGCTGAGCCGACTGGCCGTGATCAGAGCATCGGCGGCAGCGGACCAGGCGCCGACATCTGCCTGCTCGGCGGCATGGCGCTCGAACTCTGCGGCGAGCGCAGCGTCGGGCAGCGCCTGCGCGGCGGCCCGGTGCCGCAACTCTGCGCCGTGGTCAGTGGTGAGCTTTGCCGCGCGCAGATGCAGTTCGCGGCGTCGAATCGGGCCCATCGCCGCCAGCACGGCCGCACGCTGCAGCGGGCTTCTGAATTCGATGACGTTGTCGCCGTTGCGCTCGCGCAGAATGATCCGAAAATGCTGCCCAGCTTCGTCGGCGGCGGCGATCGGATCGTCCAGCTTGCCCAGTTCCGCCACCTCAGCCAACGAGGCCGGCTCTCCGAGCACCGCGGCGGCCTCCACCAACGCACGCGAATGCGCGGAGCATTCCGCTAGCCCGGACTCGATCTCTGCCGCAACACCTTTCGGCACCGGCAGCGCCGATTGCCAGCCTTCCCAGTCTCTCCGCGGTGTTTCGGTAAGAATTGCCACCAGGTGGCGCGGAATTCCCGACGTGTGGTCAACCAGTGCACGTGCCCTCGGCGGCGACAACTCGATCCGCGCCGTGCGGTGTGCTAGTTCCAGCACATCCGACACGGTCAACGGCGGCAACACGATTCGATCGGCCACGCCGTCCAACAACCCGCGAAGCGCAGTGGGCATCGCTGCGCCCGCATCGTAGGCAGCCACGACCAGCAGCGGCCGGTCGGTGAGCCAGGCCGCCGAGGCGAGCGCCTGCATCGATTCCACATCCGCCCGATGCGCATCGTCGACGAGGATCAGGGCCGGCATCCCGTCGGCGACGAGTTCCCGTGCGACCCGATCGACCGCGCCCGCGGTTGAGCGCTTAGTCAGCTGCTCGATAACCCCAAATGGATGATCGGCCTCCCACGCGGTGCCCACCGCCGCAGCGCTGGGCAGCTCGGCGTGGGTGGACCGAAAGTATTCGAGGAGAGCGGTTTTGCCCATTCCGGCTGCGCCCACCACGGCGATCAGCGCGGAACCGGAACCGAGCATCGCTTCGAGCCGGTCCAATTCGTGGCGCCGCCCGACCAGTGGGCCACTCGCGGTCATGCACCCACCGTAACGCCGTCAGCCCTGGTCGCCGCCGGCAACGGGCAACACGGTTCCGGTGATGTACGACGCCTCATCCGAGGCGAGGAACGTGATGGCCGCCGCCTGCTCGTCGAGCGTCCCGTACCGCCGCATCAACGAGGAAGCGATGGTCTGGTCGATGTGTGCCTGATACCAGGCGCGCTCCTGATCAGTACGGGGTTCGGGTGTCCCCCGCGAGATCCGGCGCGGCGGCCCCTCGGTGCCGCCCGGCGCGGTCGCAACCACCCGGATACCGTGTTCGGCGTACTCGAGGGCGAGCGAGGCCGTGATCGCGTTGATGCCGCCCTTGGCCGCGGAGTACGGGATCCGATGGATGCCTCGGGTCGCCGCCGAGGACACGTTGACGATCACACCCGACCCCGCCTCGACCATGTCGGGCAGCACGGCCCGGCAGGCAAGCAGCGTCGTGAGGAGGGAGCGATCCACCTCGGCGCGGATCTCCTCGGCGGTGAACTCGGTGAACGGCTTGAAGTTGATCGCACCGCCGACGTTGTTGATCAACACGTCGACCCGGCCGTGCCGCGCCATTGCGGCAGCCACGAGAGATGCAGCGCCAGTGAACGTTTCCAGATCACATTCGACCGGGATTGCGTCGGAGCCGTGGCGCGCAAGTTCCTGGGCGATCTCGGCCACCAGCGGTGACCGGTCGGCGAGGACGAGGTTGCCACCCTCAGCCGCGATCCGGCGCGCGACCTGGGCACCGATGCCCTGCGCTGAACCGGTGACGATCACGACCTTGCCGCTGAACCGGCCCGGAGTCACGAACTTTGGGCGGGTGGCATCGGCCATGGCCCGGCGCATCGTCTGCTTCGACCGTTCGGCGTGGGCGATGATCAACGCCCTGGCCGCCTCGCGGTCTCCAGCGGCGAATGCCTCCACGATCTCGACATGGTCGGTCGCGCAGCGGGGGTGGCACCAGGTGGCGTTGCGCAGCACGTCGGTCATGCGACCCTTGACCCCGAGCGCCTGATACGCCTGCAACAGATGCGAATTGCGGGTCTGGACAAAAAGGTAGTCGTGGAACGCGGCGTTGGTTTCGGTGTAGGCAGCGGCGTCGACGAAATGCTCGCCCTCGACATAGGGCAGCGTCGCATCGGCCAGCAACCGATAACCGGCCAATTGCTGCGAGGACATCCGTCCGATGGTCACCTCCAGCGCTCCGAGTTCCAGCGCCTCCCGAGCCTCGAAGAGAGCATCCGAAGACCGCACGTCCGGGTGCTCCTCGCCGATCTGGTAGCCGTCGGGTGCGGTGGTCGGCGGTTCTGGCTCGTCGGTGTCGCGCGGGGCCTCGGACTGCACAGCGGCGGGGAACATTTCCTGGCCGGCGACCGTGCGGGACGCAGATCCGGCGAGGACGTCGCCGTCCGGGTCGAGGTCGATAGCGCCGGATGTGTTGTCGCCCGGCAGAATCAGCTGACCCGCGACTCTTCGTGCCAGGTCCGTCGGCTCGCTTGTCGGTGTCGCGCCCTGCCACCGCTCGATTTCGGTTGCCGGAAGGACGGTTTGGCCCGCGATCGCCCGTGCGTCACCATTCGTGATGAGGTCCTCGACCGGTTTATCCACTCCGGCAAGCGAATCCGTGTCGGCTGCTGGGCGCGCGAGCGCGAACTTTTCGTAGTAGAAGCCGGTGGGCTCGATCCCCGCGTCGGCGACGTGCGCGCGCACCGACTCCACCATCGGCGGCGGACCGCACAGGTAGATCGCCACATCACCGTCGTAGAGATGCTCGGGCCGGATCAGGCTCATCACGTAGCCCTTGTTGGCGGCGGCGCTCGCCTGGTCGGACACGCAGTGATCCCAGGTGAGCCCTGGCAGCGCGGAAGCGACCGCCTCGATCTGGTCCAGCGCGACCAGGTCTTCGTCGGTGCTGACGCCGTAGATGAGGTGCGCGGCACGGGTGCTGCCGTCGGCGCGCAACTTACGCAGCATGGAAAGGATCGGCGCCAGCCCGGTCCCGCCGGCCAGCAACAACACCGGCCGTTCGGTCTCCCGCAGGAAGAACGAGCCGTGCGGACCGGTGAAGGTCAACTCGTCGCCCACCTTCGCACGCTCGGTGAGGTAGCTCGACATCGCACCGCCGGAACTGATCTTGATGAGGAAGGTCAACCGCTCCTCGTGCGGTGCGCTGCTGAAGGAGTAGGACCGGGTCACATCTGTGCCCGGGACGGCGATGTTGACGTACTGTCCGGGCAAGAACGACAACTCGCCACGGCTCGGAATCTCTACGGCCAACTCCATGGTGGTCGCAGACAGCCGCCGCAGATCGGTCACGGTAGCCGTGTAGGAGGCGGCCCGGGTCTTTGCCACCTCCGAGGTGCTGGCTATCTGCAGCACGAGGTCGGATTGCGGGCGCATGCTGCACGGCAGCACATAGCCGCGAGCGGCCTCGTCTGCCGACAATGCGTCATCGATATAGGTGCCACCGTCGTAGGACCCCGACTCACACAACGCCTTACAGGTGCCGCAGGCACCGTCCCGGCAGTCGAGCGGGATATTGATCCGTTGGCGATACGACGCGTCGGCGACGGTCTGGTCGGCGCGGCAGGTGATGAACCGGGTCACGCCGTCTTCGAAGGCCAGCGCCACCTGATGCGTGGTGACGCCAGCGGCAGTCTCGATAGTCATGGCTTGCTGCTCCGATGCGCCCGTTAGAAGTGGTAGACGTCCACGACGTGGTGGATGTAGTCGTTCTTCAGCACGACGGTCTTGCGCCGAATCAGCGGTTGCTTACCGGAGAAGTCGATCGTGTAGAAGGACGTGCCGTAGTAGGGGTCGATTGTCTTGTACCGGAAATACATTGTGTGCCAGTTGAACCGCACGTCGACGATGTCCCCGCGCCGGTCGATGACCTCCACGTTGGTGATGTTGTGGCTCGTGCGCGGTTCCGGGATCGAGGTCGCCGACGACCGCTCGGTGCGGATACGAAACACCCGATCCTCGAGGCCGCCCTTGTTGGGGTAATAGATCAGCGAGATGTCGGTCTGCGGGTTCTGCACGAGCAGGTCGTCGTCGCCCCACGAGGGCATCCAATAGACGACGTCGTCGGCGTAACACTCGAGCCATTTCTCGTATTCGCGGTCGTCGAGGTAGCGGGCCTCGCGGTAGAGGAACTGCTCGATCGCGTTCTGGGTGATCAGGCGGGTGCTCGCGGTGGTCTCATTCGTGGTGGTCATTTCCGGTCTCCGTTCGCAGCGTTGTGGCGGGCAGCTGCCTCCTCGCGGGCCACGGCGGCCAACATCGTCTCGCGCCAGTAGCCGTGCTGGACGGGATAGAGGCCCTCGTCTTCGTTCTTCACGCCCGCCGAGATAACTCCCTCCATGCCAAGCGATTTCGCGACCTCGTCGGGCCCAGTAAGCCAGTGGGTGGCGCCGCGACTCATGTCGTTCCAGGGCGCGGCCGTCGCGCGGAAGGTGAGCTGGCAGGAGCGGAACTCCTCGAGGTCATCGGGTGTGGCCATCCCGGAAGCGTTGAAGAAGTCCTCGTACTGGCGGATTCGCCAGGCCCGGGACTCCGCGCTCTCCCCCTTCGGCGCGATGCAATAAATGGTGACCTCGGTCTTGTCCGGCGCGATCGGCCGAAAGTGGCGGATCTGCGTCGAAAACTGGTCCATCAGATAGACATTCGGGTACAGGCACAGGTTGCGCGAACCCTTGACCATGAACTCGCCTTTGGCATCGCCGAACTTTTGCTTCAGTTCATCCATCCGGTTCCACAGCGGCCGGTCCTGCGGGTTGCCGGCCCACGTCCACAGGCACAGGTGGCCGTTGGGGTAGGACCAGTAGCCGCCGCCGGATTTGCCCCAGCTGCCGGCGTCGAGAGTCTTGGTGGCGTTCGCCGACTCGCCGGTGTTGCGGCGCGACGTCGTGGCCGCGTAGTTCCAGTGCGTTGCGGTGACGTGGTAACCGTCGGCGCCGTTTTCCGCCTGCAGCTTCCAGTTGCCGTCGTAGGTGTAGGTCGATGAACCGCGGAGCACCTCCAGGCCGTCCGGCGATTGATCGACGAGCATGTCGATGACCTTGGTGGTGTCGCCGAGGTGCTCGGTGAGCGTGCTGACGTCCGGGTTGAGACTGCCGAAGAGGAATCCGCGGTAGCTGTCGAAGCGCGCGACCTTGATCATGTTGTGCGAACCGGCGGTGTCGAACGATTCGGGGTAGCCGGCGCCGTCCGGGTCCTTGACCTTGAGCAGCGTGCCGTCGTTGCGGAACGTCCAGCCGTGGAAGGGGCAGGTCAGCGTCATCCGGTTGTCGGTCTTGCGGCGGCAGATCATCGCCCCGCGGTGCGCACAGGCGTTGATCAGGCAGTTGAGCGTGCCGTCCTTGCTTCGCGTGATGACGACGGGCTGGCGGCCGATGGTCGTCGTGAGGTAGTCGCCAGGGTTGGGGATCTGGCTCTCGTGGGCCAGGTAGATCCAGTTGCCCTCGAAGATGTATTTCATCTCGAGTTCGAAGATCTCCTCGTCGGTGAAGATCGACCGCCGCACCTGATAGCGGCCGGCATCGGCGTTCTCCACCAACGCGTTTGCCAACTGCGCGCTGACTCGGTCCAAAGTTTCGGTCATCGGGAACTCCTGGAGATAGGGGCGATGACGTCCACGTTCGCAGCCTGTGGCGGCAGTCACACTAGGCATTTGCCTAGTACTGGTTAGGACTGGCCACTGGCCCAACCGCCTAGCGCCCCCGCTCCCCTGTGCGTGAATTTTCACCGCGGGCGGTGGAAATTCACGCACAGCCGGGGGCGGGGGTCTTGTCGCTACCCCCGATACCCCATGTCTGCACTGAGCGCGGCCGCCGCCTCCAGCACGCATGGAACCGCTTGCACGCGAAACTCTTCCGGGGTGTTTCGGGCAGTCGACGTGGAGCAGGCGACCACGCCCACCACCGTGCCGGAGGCGTCGCGGACCGGCGCGGCCAACGAGATCAGGCCGGGCTCCAGCTCTTCTGCGGTCAACGCGTAACCCTGTTCGCGGACCTTGGCCAGCTCGGCCTCGAGCTCGTCGGCAGTGCTGATGGTGCCCTCCACCAGCCTTTCGAACGGCGCCTGAGCCAGCACCGGCGCCACTACGTCGGCGGGTGCCCACGCGAGCAAGGCTCGGCCCATCGATGTCGCAAATGCCGGCACGCGGGTACCGACCGAGACGTTGATACTCATGATTCGGCGCACCGGCACGCGCGCCGCGTAGACGACGTCGGTGCCGTCGAGTACACCCAGCGACGCCGATTCACCCGTCGTCTCGGCCACCCGCACCAACCGCGGCATCGCGGCCTCGAGCAGCGCGTGGGAGGCGGAGTAATGCTGGCCGATGCTCAAGACCCGAGGCGTGAGCGACCACCGTCCGTTGCTGCCGGTCACGTATCCGAGTCGCTGCAGCGTCAGTAGGATTCGGCGCACCGCCGGCCTGGAAAGACTTGTCTTGACTGCTAATTCGGCCAGGGTCGGGTTGGGATGTTCCGCGTCGAACGCGAGCAACACTGCAAATCCCCGTTCGATGCTCTGAATGTAATCGCGGTCGTTCTCGCCCGGCTGCTCGCTCACAATTCCTCCCACGGTGCCTGTTGACAACGGCCTGTGACTGCGCGCACAGTGGTTGATGTACGCACTGCGTTATCGACGTACGCATAGCGTACATCAGGTTTTCAGCCCGCAACAGGAGAATCACGATGACGACCATCGAATCGCCGACCGCCGCCGGGTCAGGCACTGCCGCCACCGACAAGTTCAAGAGGGAGCGCGTCAGCGCGGACACATCGCCGGAACGGTTGGCCGCAATCGCGAAGGACGCGCTGGGCGCGCTGCACAAGGTGATCCTCGACCACGGCGTCACCTACCCCGAGTACCGCGTGTTCAAGCAGTGGCTGATCGACGTCGGCGAGGGTGGCGAGTGGCCGCTGTTCCTCGACGTATTCATCGAGCATGCTGTCGAGGAAGTGCTGGCACGCAGCCGCAAGGGCACCAAGGGCAGCATCGAGGGCCCCTATTACGTGCCCAACGCGCCCAAGCTGCCGTCGGTCTGCACGCTGCCGATGCGCGAGGAGGACAAGAAGGCGACACCGCTCGTGTTCACCGGCCAGGTCACCGATCTCGACGGAAACGGCATCGGCGGCGCCATCATCGAACTCTGGCACGCCGACGAAGAGGGCTACTACTCCCAGTTCGCCCCGCACCTGCCCAAGTGGAACCTGCGCGGCACTATCGTCACCGACGACGAGGGCCGCTATGAGATCACTACGATTCAGCCTGCGCCATACCAGATTCCGACGGACGGCCCTACCGGCCAGTTCATCGAGGCACAGAACGGCCACCCGTGGCGCCCCGCGCATTTACACCTGATCGTCTCCGCACCGGGCAAAGAGTCGGTGACCACCCAGCTGTATTTCAAGGGTGGCGACTGGGTGGCAAACGATGTCGCCTCGGCGGTCAAGCCGGAGCTCATCCTGGACCCGCAGCCCGGCGACGACGGCAAGAACCACGTGACCTACAACTTCGCCCTGGATCCGGCGTGAGCAACGACCTGACAATCGTCGGCGTCGAGACCACGATTCTCGACGTTCCGCTCGTCCGCGCGCACAAGTTCGCCACCACCGAAATGACCGCGCAGCCCCTGCTGCTGGTCGCAATCCGCACGGCAGCGGGCACGGTGGGCCACGGCGAGGGCGTGGTGCCGGGCGGGCCGTGGTGGGGCGGCGAGTCCGTGGAGACCATGCAGGCGCTGATCGAACGCTACATGGCCCCGGTACTCGCCGGCCGCCGCGTCAATGACATCACCGCGATCATGGCCGACATCGAAAAGGTCGTCGCAAGAGCACAATTCGCCAAGGCTGCGGTCGAGATTGCGCTGCACGACGCGTGGGCGCGCACTCTCGGCGTGCCGGTGCACACCCTGCTCGGCGGTGCGTTTCGGCGCAGTATCGACGTGACCTGGGCGCTCGGCGCCGCGCCGGCTGCGGAGATCATCGACGAAGCCATCGAGCTGCTGGAGACGCGAAGGCATTTCAGTTTCAAGCTGAAGATGGGGGCGCTGGACCCGGAGACAGACACCCAGCGCGTCGTGCAGATCGCTCAGGCGTTGCACGTCAAAGCCGGTGTGCGGGTAGACATCAACGCCCGGTGGGACCGCCTCACGGCGCTGAAGTATCTACCGCGCTTGGCCGACGGCGGCGTGGAACTGATAGAGCAGCCGACTCCCGGTGACCAGATCGAGGTGCTCGCCGAACTCAATCAACTACTGCCGGTTCCGGTGATGGCCGACGAGAGCGTGCAGTCACCACACAATGCGCTCGACGTCGTGCGGCAGCGGGCGGCCGACGTCATCGCCATCAAGACCACCAAACTCGGCGGCCTGCGCCGCAGCCGGGAGACGGTCGCAATAGCTCGCGCAGCGGGAATCGCCTGCCACGGCGCCACATCCATCGAGGGCCCGATCGGCACCGCGGCATCGATCCACTTCGCTTGCGCCGAACCGGGAATCGATTTCGGCTCCGAACTGTTCGGGCCGTTGCTGTTCGAAGAGGAACTGCTCACGACGCCGCTGCGCTACGCGGATGGACAAGTACACCTGCCTGACGGGCCTGGGTTAGGCGTCGAATTGAACCCCGACGCGGTAAAGACCTGGAGTCGAAACTGATGGCACTCTTTCACGTCCGGATGGACGTCAACCTTCCGCACGATCTCGATCCCGCAGTGCGCGATGACACCATCGCGCGCGAGAAGGCCTACTCGCAGGAGCTGCAGCGCCAAGGCAAGTGGGTGCATATCTGGCGGATCGTCGGCAAGTACAGCAACATCAGCATCTTCGACGTCGACTCCGCCGACGAGCTGCACGAAATACTGTGGAATCTACCGCTGTTCGCGTACATGACAGTCGAGATCAATGCGCTGACCCGTCATCCGAGCGCCATCGCATAACGGTCAACGCGGCCCCATGAACAGGGTCTGGGTGCTGCGGCCGATCGGTCCCTGCTCATCGAACAGCACCGATTCCGCCATCCCGATGCCGTGCGGTTGCGGGTACGTCACCGCGTCGAGGCACACCCACTCCCCCACCGGCTGCCGATAGAGCGTGACCGTCAGGTCGGTGTTGATGAACAGGTATCGACTCCAGTCGAGTACCGCACTGACGCCATTGCCCGAGTCCGCGGCAGCCAGCGCGCGCTGCAGCGGACTCGGGGTCTGCCCCGCAACGATCGGGTAGCGCAGCCGAATCCAGCACACCGCCGGACCCGGCTCGTCGAACCCGCCGGTGACAAACCGGTATTCCACGCCCGTATGGAACCCGACGGCATGTGCTGACGGAAAGCTGTTGCGGCCCATTGCAGTATCCGGTCCGGGACGGGTCCCTGTCGGCATCGCCGGCGGCGGGATGTCCAGCGGCGGCTCGGCGAGCCGGAACCGCCAGGCGTTGGCTTTCAACACCGGCCCCCGGTCGCTGCTGAGCACGGCCTCGATCAGCTCGACACTCTTTCCACTCCGGGTGACCTTGGCGTCGACCGTCAGCGGCGCGAGCGGCACCGGACCGAGAATCTCGACCGCAACACGACCGACCTGGAATCTGGGCCGCGGCTCGCATCGCTCGATCGCGTAACCCAGCAGCGCCGACGGCGGGCCGGCGTGCTGCGCGTCCGGCGACCACGGACCGCGAGTGAGCTCGGTGGAGGTGAAGCGACTCGAATCGGAGGGATCGGGCAGGTAGAAGGCGTCCACCGGTACCTCAGCCACGTCGCGAGCTCCTCTCCAGTGCTGCCGTCCTTTCTACAGCAGCTTGCGCAGCATCCGCATCGCCTTGTCGGTGTAGGGCGGGTAGATCATTTTCAGGTCCGGCTTGGCGGGCTTGGCCAGCACCGCCTTGCGGTGGCTGAGCGCCTGAAATCCCCACTCGCCGTGGTAGGCACCCATTCCGCTGGCGCCGACGCCACCGAACGGCAACTGCGGCACCAGCAAGTGCATCGCGACGTGGTTGACCACCGCACCACCGGCCGGAACGGCGTCGATGATCTCGCGACTGGTTGACTTCGAATTGGAAAACACATACAGGGCAAGCGGCTTGGGCCGACCGTTGATGAACCGTATTGCCTGCTCAGCAGATTCGATCTCCAGTACGGGCAGGATCGGCCCGAAGATCTCGTCGGTCATTGCGGGCTCACTGGGATCCGGGTCGACGATCACCGTCGGCTCGATTGTCAGGGCGGCGCGGTCGGTACCGCCGCCGATGGCGATGTCGCCCTTGGTCGCTTCCAGGTAGCCGGTAAGACGGTCGAACTGCCGATCGTTGATGACGCGCATGCCCATGTCGTTGCCGGCCCGGAAAGCGGTGACGTTTTCGGTGATTCGCCGAACGAGGTCGGACTTGATCGACTTCTCCGCGAGCACGTAATCCGGCGCCACACACGTCTGGCCGGAGTTGAGCAACCGACCCCAGGCGATCCGCCGCGCAGCGACATCGAGGTCGGCATCGGCGGTCACCACCACCGGGCTCTTGCCCCCGAGTTCGAGCGTGACCGGCGTCAGCGTCGCCGCCGCCGCGGCCATGATCTTGCTGCCGATGGCGGTGCCGCCGGTGAACACGGCGTGGTCGAAGCCCAGCGACAACAGCTCCTGGGTTGCTTCGGCGCCGCCTTCGATGACGACGACCGCTTCCGGGTCCAGATACTTCGGCACCACCCGCGCGAGCAGCGCCGAGGTTGCCGGCGCCAGTTCGGACGGCTTGATCACCGCACAATTGCCCGCCGCGACTGCGGCCACCAGCGGTCCCAGCGCGAGGTAGACCGGATAGTTCCACGGCGAGATGATCAGCACCGTTCCCAGCGGTTCGTACTGCACCCACGCCGAGCTCGGTAGCTGCGCCATCGGGACACCACGCTTGCGGCGTTTCATCCACTTACGCAGGTGCTTCCGGGCGAATTCCGCTTCGCCCTTGGTGGAAGCGACGTCACCCAGCCAGGCCTCGGCGCGCTGGCGGCCCAGGTCGGCGTCCAGTGCCGCGACAATGTCGTCTTCGCACTCGTCACACAAGCGGGCAATAGCCTCGAGCTGGCGGTGCCGCCATTCATAACTACGGGTGCGCCCGCTGGCGAACACAGCCTTCACACGATTCACCTGCTCGGCCAAATCAGCTGGAGCGGTGACGGATTCGATGGTCATGTCGGAGTCCTACTTGGCGTTCTCGTCGGCCGGAATGGTGACCTCGCGGCGCAGGATCTTGCCGGTCGGCCCCTTCGGTAACGCATCCACCAGCCACACGCGCCGCGGGTACTTATACGCGGCGACGCGGGCCTTGACGAAGTCACGCAGTTCGGCTGCCTCTGCCTTCGCGCCTTCCTTCAGCGCAACGGCAGCGCCCACCTCCTCGCCGAGCGAATCATGGGCGATGCCCACGACCGCGGCCTCGGCCACCGCCGGATGCTCGTAGAGCACTTCCTCGATCTCGCGGGGATACACGTTGTATCCGCCGCGGATGATCAAGTCCTTCTTTCGGTCGACGATGAAGTAGTAGCCGTCCTCGTCGGCGCGACCGATGTCGCCCGTAGCCAACCAGCCGTCGGAGTCGATGGTCGCCAGCGTGGCGTCGGGAAGATTCCAGTAGCCCTTCATGACGTTGTGCCCGCGAACCTGGATTTCACCGGCCTCGCCCTGGGGGACTTCCGCGCCATCGGCGGCCACCACGCGCATTTCGACGCCCTCGATCGGAGTACCGATCGATCCGGCCTTGCGGGGCTTGTCCGGGTGGTTGAAGGACACGACGGGCGACGTCTCCGACAGTCCATATCCTTCCAAAACCACGCAGCCAAAGGCCTTTTCGAAGTCGCCGATCACCTGCACCGGCATCGCCGCGCCGCCGGACACGCAGACACGCAGAGTCTTTGTCGCGGTCGGCGAGGCGGTTCCGGCGACGCTGAGCAGTGCGGAATACATGGTGGGCACGCCCTCGAAGACGGTGACGCCGTCCCGTTCGATCACCTCGAGCGCCTTGCCCGGTTCGAATCTCGGTAGCAGGGTGAGCGTGGCTCCGGCCAGCACCGAGGTGTTCAGTCCGCAGGTCAGACCGAAGACGTGGAACAGCGGCAGGCATCCCATCACCACGTCGTCGGGGCCGAGGTGCACCAGGGTCCGCCCGGTCACTTCGGCGTTGCGGCCGAGGCCGCCGTGGGTGAGCTCGGCACCCTTGGGCTTGCCGGTGGTGCCGGAGGTGTGCAGGATGACGGCGGTGTCGTTGTCGTCACGCTCGACCGGTTCCCCTTGTTCGGGCAGATCGGCAATAAGCTCCGCGAGCGCAGCGTCATCGATGATCCAGGCGTGCGCCCCAACCGCCGCCGCGCCTTCGTTGGCTTCCTCCGCGAAGGCAGAGGTGGCGAACAACGCCTTGGCGCTGGTGTTGGACAGATAGAACTCCACTTCCCGTGCCTTGAGCAGCGGGTTCATCGGTACCGCCACCGCGCCGCGGTGCATGATGCCGTAGAAGACGATCCCGAAGGCTGGTGTGTTCGGCAGCATGATCCCCACCCGGTCGCCCGGTTCGACGCCGGCACGTTCCAGCAGGGTGGCAACGCGTGCCGCGGCAGCGTGGAATTGCGCGTAGGTAAAGGTCAGATCGTCGCACCGCAGCGCGATGCGGTCAGGATGAGCGCTTTTCGAGGCAACAAGATTTGAGCTCAAGGTGGCCACGGGGACCCTTTCGGACGGTTCTGTCGGTTTCTGTTATCCATGGTGATGTGAACCAGATCCGAAGACGATGGTCACCAGAACAACACCGACCCCGCAAGGGTGTGGCCCGTCACAACGGGCTTCCAAGCGCGCTACTGGCTACCTCGTCGGTATCAGCATGATCAGGAGTCCGAGGGCAATAGCGACGATCACCAGCATTCCCGGTGCGACAGACCGGCAGACGGCGATGAGCGACCGCCCGATCACCTGAGGGAATTGCCCGACCGGCGAGGCCATCGATGGGTCGGGCGTTCTCGCCGTTACCGCGTCACTCGTCATTGCCCAATTCCTGTCTCTGCGCTGTGGTCGCTCCCGTCTACCCAGCACCGCGAAAAGCGAAACACCGCTCGTAACCGCGCGCTGGGGATTGGCGGTGTGATTGGCTACCGAAATGGCCACCGCAGGACGGCAACGCCTCACAGCTGACCAGCGCAGTTCCTTTATCGCAGCCCAACTTGGCTGGACCATGGACGCGTTCGACTATTTTCTCGTGGTATTCGTCTACGCCGATATCGCCGCGACGTTCCACATGAACAAGGCCGAAGTCGCCTTCATCACCACGGCGACCCTCATCATGCGTCCGGTCGGGGCCCTGTTGTTCGGGCTGCTGGCTGACCGGATCGGTCGCCGAATTCCGCTGATGGCAGACGTGGCCTTCTATTCGGTGGTCGGTTTCCTCTGCGCGTTCGCGCCCAACTTCACCGTGCTGCTGATTCTGCGGATGCTGTACGGAATCGGCATGGGCGGCGAGTGGGGACTCGGCGCTGCGCTGGCCATGGAAAAAATCCCACCGGAACGCCGCGGCTTCTTTTCCGGCCTGCTGCAAGCCGGCTACTCGGTTGGTTACCTGCTCGCCTCGATTGCCTCGTTGATAGTGATGGACCGGCTCGGCCTGTCGTGGCGGTGGATGTTTGCGCTGTCGATAATTCCGGCCTTGATCATTTTCATAATCCGCGCCCGCACTGAGGAATCCGAGGTGTGGGAAAAGAGCCGTGAGCGAATTGCGCTCACCCAGACCTCGTTTCGCGACATCATCGTGAACCCCCTGATCGTTCGACGGTTCATCTATCTGGTCATTCTCATGACGGCATTCAATTGGATGAGTCACGGGACTCAGGATGTCTACCCGACATTCCTCTCGACAACCGGGCATGGCGGAGCGGGATTGTCATCGACGACCGCGAAATGGATTGCCGTCGCCTACAACATCGGCGCAATCATCGGCGGCCTGGTATTCGGTGCTGCCTCACAACGTTACGGTCGCCGCTACACAATTATCTTCTGCGCGCTACTCGGATTGCCCATCGTGCCGTTGTTCGCCTACTCGCAGTCGGCGGCGATGCTGTGCCTAGGCTCGTTCCTCATGCAGGTGGCAGTGCAGGGTGCCTGGGGTGTTATCCCCGCCCACCTCACCGAGTTGTCGCCCGATGCGATTCGAGGCTTTTACCCGGGTGTGACGTATCAACTGGGAAACCTGCTCGCATCCTTGAATTTGCCCATCCAGGAGCGCGTTGCCGCCCACCACGGCTATCCGTTTGCCCTCGCCGTGACAGTTGTCCCCGTGCTGCTAGCGGTGGCACTGCTCACGGCGGTCGGCAAGGAGGCCAAGGCTATTCGATTCGGCAGCGCCGAAAGCGACATACCGCAACGCGCCGACGCTCGCCGAGCGTAATCGAAAACCCGCTGGTCACACGGTAATTCGCCATCAAATCGTGCGTACGTCGCGACAATTCCGTTACCGAGTGGGTACCGGATCGGTAACAGATCGCCTTGTGTTGAACGCCGCGTCACAGCCAAACTGCTCGTGGCGTGTCTTGAAGTGCGCCGTTTTTCACGAGCAAAGGAAGACAATCATGCGTCGAAAAGTTGTTACGTCCCTTGCCGCCACCGCCATCGCCCTCGGTGTCGGGGCCTTCGTTGCGCCAATCGCATCGGCTGCCACCGAACTTCCCGGGCGTACACCGGTTGACGGCTCGGCCTCGTTGTGTCTGAACCTGAACCTCGGGTCGATGACGATTCCGCTCTGCATCTGAGATCGCCGCGGCGGGACTGGGCAGCGGCACAGCACTATTGCGGTGGCGTGGCCCAGTCACCCCGCAGCACTATCGTCTTCGGCGGCCGCTAGCTGCCGCGCTATCGCCCGATGGCCGGCTTGATTCGGATGGTCGCCGTCCCCGGCGAGCAAGCCCGTCGGATCACGGCTGCTGTCAATGCCTTTGAAGGCGGAAACCAGGTCGACGTAGACGGCGCCGGTGTCCGACGCGGCCTGGGCGATGACCGCGTTGACCTCCCGCGTGACCGCTGCACTTTGCATGACGAACAGGCGGCCGGACTGTTGCACGGCGACCTGGCCATCGGGATAGTCGTTCCAATATCCAGTGACAAAGACGTCGCTGCGCCTACCACCGCGCAGTGCGGCGATCCTGGTCAACACCTCGTCGAGCCTGTCCCGGATGCCGGAAAGCGTGGCAGCATCTACGCAACTGCCCTGCGGACATCCGCCCCTGGCCAACGTATCGTTCAGTCCCGCCACATCATTGGCGCCGATCGTGACCGTGACAAAATCCGCGGCGGCAGTTTCCGCCGCGACCCGACCGGGCCGGTTGAGGCTGTCGAGCAGATCTGCGGTTGTGGCACCGTCCACTCCCAAGTCCGACTCCCGAACCACAGTGCGGTACTTCGCTGACAATGCTCCGGCGAACAACGCCACAAACGAACGGCAACCCGGGCAGTTGGTCGCCGCAGCCACCGAATCCCCGAGACCTACCACCAGCTTCGCGTTCGCGGGCGCGTCGGCGGAAGCCCCGGGCAGCCAAACGAATACAAGAGTCGCTAGGGCGGCAGCGGCTTTGAGGCTACGGCGTGGTCGTGGGCGCACTTCATCTCTTGACTGTTGGTTTTGCCCCCGGCGTGGGCGACGGGCACCAGCCCTTGACCCTAGTTCCCCTCACGCTGCCGCGGACGCAACCGGCAGCGGCGCTGCGGACGCATCGACCACCATCACCACCGCTGCCCCGCAGCGCGACCGGATGATCTCGTGCAGTCGCTGGACCTGCCACCCACTGGCGATGTCGACCGCGACGGCGTACGCCTGGCGCGCGGAAAGCCCGACCAGCAGCGGCGCGAGGTCGCGGGTGTGCCGGGCAGTGAGGACAACGCGGTAACCCTGACCGACAAGCGCCAGGGTCAGCGCTCGCCCCTTCTCGCCCTGGGCGTTGAGGACGAGAGCGATGCGCTCAAAGGGAGTGCCGGGTTCGACTTCCGCGTTCATGGGTCTCATGGAAGTCGCGCGCACTGCGATCAGGCTGTCGCGTGGCTGTGAGTTTGCTGCGCTGCGTGATCCACCGGGGGTCGCGTGTTGCGCCGACGCAACCCTTGACCACAGCGCCGAGTGAACGTACATTCATTTCTAGTGCAACGCCGATTCATGGCGTGTGAAGTCAAGTTCATAGCCGATCTGGCAACTCTTCGGAAGGGATAGCCGACATGGATTTCTCCACTTACTCCCAACTCGTGTTCGAAAGGCGCGAGAACGGCGTACTCCTGATCACCATCAACCGACCGGACAAGTACAACGCCGCCGACGAGCAGATGCACGCCGAACTCGCGCGGGTGTGGAACGACGTTTCGAACGACCCGCAAACCCGGGTCGCTGTCATCACCGGCGCGGGCAAGGCATTCTCGGCGGGCGGAGACCTCGCCATGGTCGAACGGATGGCCGGCAACCACGATCGGGTGGCGAACATGCTCACCGAAATGAGCGACCTCGTCTACAACATGATCAACTGCGATAAGCCCGTCGTGGCCGCAATCAACGGCGTGGCGGTGGGCGCGGGACTCGTGGTGGCCCTGCTCTCGGACATCTCGATCTGCGCCGAGGACGCCAAGCTCGGCGATGGGCACGTGAAGCTCGGAGTGGCAGCGGGTGACCACGCCGCGATCATCTGGCCGCTGCTGTCCGGAATGGCCAAGGCGCGCTATTACCTGCTGACCGGCGAAATGGTCGGCGGGGTTGAGGCGGAACGGATCGGGATGGTCACCAGCGCGGTTCCGCGCGAGCAGGTGCTCGATGACGCACTGGCTGTCGCGCACAAGCTGGCGACCGGTTCGCAACTGGCCATCAGATGGACCAAAAAAGCGCTCAACAACTGGCTCAAGCAGGCAGGACCGATCTTCGACCAGTCCGCGGCCTACGAAATGCTCTGCTTCATGGGACCCGACGTCAAGGAGGGCTACACCGCCATCCGCGAGAGGCGGGCGCCGAATTTCCCTTCCGCACAATATGAATCGACTCTACAGGGGGCAACACAGTGAGCAAGCCAAACATCGTGGTGGTCACCGGAGCGGGTTCAGGTATCGGCCGGGCAATCGCGCTGGCGTTCGCCGCGCAAGGCGACAAGGTGGTGGCCGCGGATGTGAACCCCGACGCCGCCAAGCAAACCGCCGAACACAATCCGGACCGAATCTTCCCCATGGATGTCGACGTCGCCGACCGGACGCGGGTGGACGGGCTACGCGCGCAGGTTCATGACGAGGTGGGCGTGCCGAACATCCTGGTCAACGCTGCCGGGTGGGACCGCACCGATCAATTCCTCAACGCCACCCCGGAATTCGCGGAAAAGGTCGTCGCCATTAACTACCTTGGCCCCGTTCACATGTGCAGCGCGTTCCTGCCCGGCATGACCGAATCCGGCAACGGCGGCCGGGTGATCAATGTGGCCAGTGACGCCGGTCGTGTAGGTAGTTCCGGCGAGACTATCTACGCGGGCGCCAAGGGCGGCGTGATTGCGCTGACCAAGTCACTGGCCCGCGAGATGGCCCGCTACGGCATCACCGTGAACTGCGTGTGCCCGGGACCGACGGACACGCCGCTGTTCCAGGCCCAAGACGAAAGGCTCAAAGCCGCACTGATCAAGGCAATTCCCTTCCGACGGCTGGCACGGCCCGACGAAGTCGCCGCGCCCGTCATCTTTTTCGCCTCTCCCGACGCATCGTTCATCACCGGCCAGGTGATCAGCGTCAGCGGCGGACTCACTATGGCCGGATAAGCTCCGAGGAACGAATCGACATGTGCGCCTACAACGCCGGCGCCTACCGGCGATACTTCGAGAACGACTTCACCTATCTCAACGGCTTTCGCCGCAACGTGCATCGCTACGCGGCCCGGACCGCGCTCGAGGACCCTACGACCGGCCAGTCCTGGACGTACGCCGAGCTCGGTCGACAGGTCGCGCAACTCGCGACCGGACTCGCGGATGCCGGAGTTCAATCGGGCGACGTGGTGGCCTATCAATTGTTCAACGGCCCCGAATTTGCCCAGCTGTACCTGGCCACGCAGGCCGCAGGCGCCGTGGGCTCTCCGATGAATTTCCGCCTAGCCCCCGGTGAAACCGCCTACATCCTCGGCGCAAGCCGACCGAAGGTCTACATCTACGACACCGACCTCACCGACATGGTGCGGGCCGCGCTGGAACGCAGCAACTTTCGTCCCGACGTACTGGTCGCGGTCGGCAACGGACAACCGTTACCTGGCGCAGTCCGGTTCGAGGATCTGCTCGCGTCATCGCCTCGCGACATCGCGACGCAGCGCACCGCGTGGGACGAGACCACCCGGCTCTACACCTCCGGGACCACGGGCATGCCCAAGGGCGTTCCGCTCAACAGCCTCGTCGAGATCTTCAGCGCGCATGACGTGATCATGCACTTCCCATTGGCGCCGGAGGACAAGACGCTCAACATGACACCGTGGTTTCACCGCGGCGGATTGTATTGCGCGGGACCCAACCCCACGTTCTATCTCGGATCGTCGCTGGTGCCGATGCGCACCTTCGACGCGGACACCACTCTCGATTACGTGCAGCGCTACGGGCTTACTTTCCTCATCGGCGCGCCAACCAACCTGGCCATGCTGGCCCGCGCTCAAGAAGCCAACCGGCGCGACCTGTCCAGCCTGCGCGGCATCGTCACCATGGGCGCACCCCTGGAACGCGAGGCAGCGCTGCGCTACCAGAAGGTTTTGAATCCCAACATCTTCAACGGATATGGGAGCACCGAAGGATTTTGGAACACCTTCCTGCGACCCACCGATCTACCAGCCATGGCAGGCACCGCCGGCCGGGCGTGCATCGACGACGACGTTGCGGTGGTGAAGCTGTTCGATGACCGCCTCGCCGAGCCGCACGAGACGGTCGCCAAGGACGGCACCGAGGTCGGCGAAGTGATCGTGCGCTCCCCCAAGGGCGCCAACACCTACTTCGACTCCCCCGCCCAGAAGGCGGAGAAGTTCCACCACGGTTGGCTGCACATCGGCGACCTGGCCACCTGGGACGAGCAAGAATTCGTCACCATCGTCGGGCGCAAGGACGACATGCTGCTCTCCGGCGGCGAGAACGTGCACCCCGTTCAGGTCGAGGAGGCGCTCAACGAGCATCCCGGCGTGAGCGACTCGCTGGTCGTCGGCATTCCCGATGAGCGGTGGGGTCAGGTGGTGGTCGCCTACATCGTGGCCACCGAACCCCGGCCGTCCGTGGCCGAACTCGACGCCCACTGCCGCTCGCACCCGATGCTCTCGAAATTCAAGCGCCCACGCGCATACCGGTTCGTCGACTCGCTGCCATTGTCGGCCACCGGAAAGAAGCTGCACTACAAGGCCGCCGAGGCGGCGCGCGACGATGTCGCGGCGGGCCTGTTCACCTGCGTCACAAAGGACAATGCATGAGCACCACGACACTCTCCGCGTTCAACGCGCTCGATCCGCTCAACATCGACACGTTGTACTCCGATGACGAGCTGGCCGTGCGCGACAGCGTGCGCGGGTTCTGCGCCGAGCATGTCAGTCCGCACATCGCCGAGTGGTTCGAGGCGGGCGATCTCCCGGGCGCGCGTGAATTGGCCAGGGAATTCGGCAAACTCGGCCTGCTGGGGATGCACCTGCACGGCTATGGCTGCGGCGGATCCTCCGCGGTGCACTATGGCCTAGCCTGCCTCGAACTCGAGGCGTGTGACTCCGGAATCCGTTCGCTGGTTTCGGTGCAGGGATCGCTGGCCATGTTCTCCATCTGGAACAACGGGTCAGAGGAACAAAAACAGCAATGGCTGCCCGGCATGGCGGCCGGCGAGATCATCGGGTGCTTCGGACTGACCGAGCCCGACGCCGGTTCCGACCCCGCGTCGATGAAAACCCACGCCAAGCGCGATGGCGGCGACTGGATCCTGAACGGACGCAAAATGTGGATCACCAACGGATCCATCGCCGATGTGGCCGTGATCTGGGCACAGGTCGAAAGCGAAGGGACGGAGCGAGCCGGCAAGCACATCCGCGGCTTCATCGTGCCCACCGACGCTGCGGGCTTCAGCGCCCACACCATCAAACACAAGATGTCGCTGCGCGCGTCTGTCACCAGCGAACTGGTGCTCGACGATGTGCGACTGCCAGCCGACGCGTTGCTGCCGAACGGCAAAGGCGTCAAGGCACCACTATCGAGCCTGTCCGAGGCGCGCTACGGAATAGTCTGGGGCGCAATGGGCGCCGCCCGCTCCGCGTGGAAGGCTGCCCGCGACTACTCGATGCAGCGCACCCAATTCGGCCGTCCCATCGCCGGGTTCCAGCTGACCCAGGCCAAGCTCACCGACATGGCGCTGGAACTGCACAAGGGCCAACTCCTTTCGCTGCATCTGGGCCGGCTCAAGGACACCGTCGGGCTGCGACCCGAGCAGGTGAGCTTCGGCAAACTGAACAACACTCGCGAAGCCATCGAGATCTGCCGCACGGCACGAACCATCCTGGGCGGCAACGGCATTTCACTCGAGTTCCCGGTCATCCGGCACATGGTGAACCTCGAATCGGTCCTCACCTACGAGGGCACCCCGGAAATGCATCAGCTCGTCCTCGGCCAGGCCTTCACCGGCCAGAACGCCTTTCGCTGAAAGAATGCCCCACTCATGAACGCACGGCTGGAATACGACTCCGAACACCGCCAGTTCCGCGACGTAGTGCGCAGTTTTGTCCGCGACACCATCACCCCGGTACACGAGCAATGGGAACACGGCGGGCGCCTGGACCGGTCGCCGTTCACCGAAGCAGGCAAGCTGGGCCTGCTCGGATTCCCAGTTGCCGAACAGTTCGGCGGCCCCGGTGTGCACGACTTCCGCTACCACGCGATCCTGGTCGACGAGGTCACCCGGGCTGGGGCGGCCGCGGCCGGCATCGCCTTCTCGCTGCAGAACGACGTGGTCCTGCCTTACCTCACCGACCTGACCACCGACGAGCAGCAGGCACGCTGGCTACCGGGTGTGGTCACCGGCGAGACCGTGCTCGGTATCGCCATGACCGAACCCGGGGCCGGCAGCGACCTGACCGGCATCCGAACCACTGCGGTCCGCGACGGCGACCACTACGTGGTCAACGGCGCCAAGACCTTCATCTCCAACGGACAGAACGGCGACCTCTTCGTGGTCGCCGTGCGCACCTCCGCGGACAAACACAAGGGACTGACGCTGCTGGTTGTCGAGGCCGACACCTCCGGCTTCAGCCGCGGACGCAACCTGGCGAAGATCGGTCTGCACGCCCAGGACACCAGTGAGTTGAGTTTCACCGACATGCGGGTCCCAGTCGCCAACCGCCTCGGCGACGAGGGGCAAGGCTTCTACCAACTGGTGCACAATCTGCCGCAGGAGCGATTATCGCTGTCGGTCGGCGCCGTCGGGGCGGCCGAAGGCGTGTTCGCCCAGACCCTCGCCTACGTCAAGGAACGCAAGGCCTTCGGGTCGCCGATTGCCAGCTTCCAAAACACCCAATTTGTGTTGGCGGAACTGGCCACCGAACTGGATCTCGCCCGAACCTTCCTCGATGACTGCATCGCAGAACACCTGGCCGGGCAACTGAGCGCAGCCCGCGCGGCCCGGCTGAAGTGGTGGGCCACCGAACTTCAGGTCCGAGTGGCGGACCGCTGCCTGCAGCTGCACGGCGGCTACGGCTACATGCGCGAGTACCCGGTCTCGCGGGCATTCGTCGACGCCCGCATTCAGACGATCTACGGCGGCACCACCGAAATCATGAAAACGATAGTCGCTAAGGACCTCGGTCTGTAGACGTCCTTTACAGTTGCAGCGAACAGGCATTCACCGCCGTGGAGGAACAATGGCACGAAGCAGCACACCGATCGAGCTCGAGGAGGCCGTGCGGGCGGTCCGTGCGAGTTCGCGTCGCCGCCAGGTCCTCGACGCCGCCGTAACTGTCATGCAGCGCACCGGGTTTCATCAGATGTCCATGCAGGCGCTTGCCGACGAAGCCGAGGTGAGCGTGGGCCTCATTTACAAATATTTCGGCGGCAAGGAAGAGGTGCTGCTCGCGACCATCGTCGACATCCTCGACGCGTTTCGCAATCAACTCGAACCTGCCATGGACGCAGCCGGCACTGATCCGGTGGAGCGCCTGGCGGCGGGGTTTCGCCGTTACGTCGAAATCGTCGACGAAAACCTCGACGCCGTGGTGCTCACCTACCGCGAGAGCCGAACGCTGGATGCGCAAGGGCGCGAACAAATCAAGGAACTCGAAGTCGGCACCGCTGCGCCGCTACGCGCGGCCGTCGAGGCGGGTGTCGACGCCAAGGTCATGAACGACCTGAATCCCGACCTCGTCGTGTTCGACATGCTGATGCTGGCGCACGGCTGGGCGCTGAAGCACTGGCATTTCGGGCCGCTGTACACCCTGGATCAATACATCCGGGCTCAATTGCGCTTTGTGCTCTCGACCGTGGTCACCCCGAAGGCACAGGGCCGCTACCGACACCTGATGGAGTGACGGCGCTTCACAGTTGCGGCGCTTCGGCCCCGCGTTCCACGCCCGTGCGCAACTTCACCGACTCGGAGTAGGCACGGGTCCGAAATCGTAAGACAGGGTCATCCGACGGCTCGATTCCGTCGGTGACCCGCATCGGGTCGAACACGACGATATCGTCGCCGTGTTCGCGTGCGGTATCCAATCCGGTGATATCGAGGTGGCCGGCGGTGACGGTCTGCGTGCTCTGCCACGGCTGCGACGGATCGACCGTGGAATCGTCCGGTCCGGCAATCTGCACGCGGTACTGAAAGCGCACCGGTTGGTCGCGAAGTCGTTCGTTGAGCTCATCGGTGAGAAAGTCTGCGTCTCTGCGCAGGCCATCGCGCAAGGCCAGAAACTGCTCCCCCGCCTCCGGAACCAAATGATAGCGAACAAATCTCGCACCGCCGCTCGCGTCAACCCACCGAAAGGCATGCAGCGCATGATATTCCAGCGTGGCGTAGCTGGCGGGAATTCGGGTCACCGCGCCATTCGCGCGGACGGATTTGAACAGCCCTCGGTGTCCTGCCAGGTACTTCGTGAGCCGGATCGGCGTGGAGATGCTTGGTCGAAGCGCGTTGAGCAGCTCCACGAATCCCTCGGGCGTGCTGGAGGTGAACACGCGTGCGGTCTGTGCGGATACGTCCGTGGTGGAGCCATCGGGCAAGCTGAACTTCAGTGCCATCCCACGAACGTGCGGCAGCCCGTCGCGCTGCCTCGGATTGCCAGACCCGTTGGAGAACCGTACGAGAGTCTCGACAGGTTCACCCGACAGGTGCGCCGCGCGTGACAGGCTCGCCGCTTCGGCGGTCGCCGTGAAAGTTCCGCGATACAGCGTGCCCTTGGCATGCAGCGCACGGTAACCCGGCTGCGCACCACCGGTCGCCCGGATCGCCGCGATCGCGTCATTGGGCGTCACCGCATCGGCCATCTTCGATTCCTCACCGTCGGCTCCGGAGATCTTCAATCTATCCGGGTACGACCTCCGCTGGGGGGAATCGCCGAGTCAGTCGTCCTTGTCGCTCGCGGATTCTTCGTCCTTCGGTTCTTTATCCTGTGTCTCAGTGTCTTGTTTGCCCCGGACCTCGTCGCTGATCTCGCGCGCTACGTCGTCGCCGAGTTCCAGTCCAGACTTCTCTTTGTACTGCTGCTGAACGGACTTGACGGCCTCCTCGTCGGAGCCGTCTTTGGGAACCTCGATGGTCTGCTCGACCGGGTCCTTCTCGTCCCCGGATTCCGCTGACTTTCCTTTTTGCTGATCGAGATCTTCCGCAGCCTGGTGGCTCAACTCGAAGTCGGTGTCTGCGTCCACGTCGGCCTCCTTCATTGACGCCTGTTGGATGGACTCTTGGCCGAGAGGTACCCGACACCCCGATTTGCGAAACTGACGCGTGGCGTTCAGCGCGCGACCGTCACGCGATGCGCCGCGCGGTAGGCCCTAGGCCCCACCCCGTTCCAGCGTCGAAACGCTTGGGAGAAGCTGGACAGTTCGAGATAACCGAGGCGTTGGGCGGTTTCGGCAACGGTCAGCCTGCCGGAGAGCAACATTTCCTCCGCCAGGCGTTGCCGCACTTCTTCGAGTAGGTCGCGGAACGAGGTGCCCTCGCCGGCGAGTCGATGCCGCAACGTCCGAGCACTCATGTTGAGCTGCCTCGCCACCTGCTCGGCGTTTGGCGGGCGGGCTGGGTTGGCGAGCACGAGGTCGCGCACTTGACCGGAGAGTCCGGCCCGGGCGTGCCGTTGTTGCAGCAGATCGCGGCATTGGGCTTGGGCCAGCGCCGAGGTGTGTTCGTTGGCCTGCGGCAGCGGCCGGTCGAGCAAGGCCGGCGGCATGGCGATGATGTTTTCCGGTGCATCGAATTCTGGTTCTACGCCGAAGGTTTCGGTATAGAGGTCCAGGCGGGCGGGGGCCGGAAAGGTAAAGGAGACACGCTGCACGGGAACCGGTGCGGCAAAGAGTTCGCGCTCCAGTAGCCGGATGGACGCAGCGTCTCGTTCGACTGCGAATCGTTGCGTCTGCACGGGCACCCCAGAGGTGTCCAGGACGAATTGGAACTCGTCGTCGCCCTCCCGGGCGCGTACTCGGGTGAAGGCGAACGTGAGATCGAGATAGCGCAGACCAACCTCGGCCGCGCTTCGCAGCGTGGGACTGCTGATCAATGCGAAGCCCCAGATGCCATAGGTAGTGAGGTGATGACGGCTGCCCGCCTCCAATCCGAGGCCGTCGGTGTTCGGCAGCGCCGCGAGCAGGTTCGCGATGACGGTCTGCTCATGGCGCGCGGTGAGTTCGAAGTCGGGCTGCTGGAGTTGGTCCACCTGTAGTCCGGTACCGCGCAGGCACACCTCGGCCGACACTCCATGGTCGGCGGCAAGCTGGATCAGCACGAGCACGCTGGTCGGCGTACGCGGGATGTCCCAATCCACCGTCTGCGCCTTTCGCTCGCATTGCCGAAAAGAGTAACTCTTCGACCTCCGAGCCTATTACGAGAACGCGGTCGCTCGCTGAAGATGGCGCAGTGAAAGCGGGGGGCACGTTTGTCCTGACTTGTCCGGTCTCGAGTGATTATTCTGCTGCGATGGGACAACCGAATTCGCAACAGTTTCCGATCTTGCTGTCCACAATGAACGACGTGCCCGGCTATCGGGTCACGCACGTCATGGGCGAGGTGTTCGGCCTCACCGTCCGCAGCCGAAACGCCTTCTCCAACATGGGCGCCGGCTTCAAGGCGATGGCCGGTGGCGAACTCAAGGGGCTGAGCAAATTGCTGGCCGAATCCCGGCAGGAGGCGCTCGGCAGGCTCTGTCAGGAAGCCATGGCCAAGGGCGCCAACGCGGTGCTTGCCATGCGGTTCGATTGCAATGAAATCGGAGGCACCGCGAGCGAAATCGCGGCCTACGGAACTGCCGTGTATGTCGTGCCGGCAAACCAGCCTCCGCAGCATCACCAGCAGCAGCAACCGGCGCAGGCGCAGTATCCGCAGCAATATTAATCGGGACAAAATACGCGGGCCGCAAAGTCGCCGGCTGGATTAGGTTTGAGAAATACGCGCAACGCCTAATCTGTAATCCGTGCGGAGTGCACGACGCTGACCCCTGGAGCGCGAAATGTTCAGCAGGCTCGCAGTTTTCACCGTCGCTCTGTGTTCTATGTTGCTGGTGGGAATGGGGCCCGCGCACGCTGCTCCGGCCGTCCTCGGCGGCGGCTCCGGAATTATCATCGACGGCGAATTCGAGTGCACTCTCACCACAATCGGCCACGACAACGCTGGGCGTCTTGTCGGCATCACTGCCGGCCATTGCGGCAACGGCGGATCACAGGTGGTGTCCGAGTCCAATCAGTCCGCAGGCACGGTTGGCACGTTCGACTACACCAATTCCGACCTGGACTATGCAGTGATCACCTTCAACCCGTCGGCGGTTGTGCCGGTGAACCGCATCGGTAACACCACCATTACCGGTATCGGCGGACCGCCGCAGTTCGGCAACATCGTCTGCAAGCAGGGCCGGACCACCGGGAGCACCTGCGGGCTGGACTATGGCGACGTCTTCGGCGCGGGGACCGAAACATACTCGCAGATGTGCGTCATCGAAGGCGACTCGGGCTCGCCCGTCGTCAACGGCACCACGTTGGTCGCGATGGTCAATGCCTACCTTCTCGTGGCCTGTCTCGGCCCGGAAGTGGGGACGAACATCGCCTCCATCATCGGCGACATCAATGCCCGCGGTGGCGTGGGCGCCGGGTTCCGGCCGATCTGAGGGTTGATCAGGCGCCGATCCGCTCCGGCAGCCCGAATCTCGTGAACGCGGAGGAATAGCGCGAGGCGTCGAAGGGCTCGTTGGGGAAGTTCTGGTACGCCTCGGGCTCGGTAGCCTCGGTCGAGCGGACGATGAAGGCAGTGACGTCGCTGATGAGCCCGCCGCGCAGCGTCAACACGTTGAGCGCGAACGGCAAGTACGCGCCGGCCGCATCATCCCAGCTGTAGAAGCCCAGCGCTGGCTGACCGTTCGCCTGCGTGCGCACGGTCTTCCACCGCCATGCCCCGGACAGCGGTGACGTTCGCGCCCATTCGGCGATGACGTCGCGCGGGGTGTACCAAGTGGCCAGCGGCGGCATGGCGAAGGTCGCGTCCTCGACGAGCATGGCGGTGAACGCGGAGACGTCGCAGCGTTCCCACGCCAGCACGTACCGGTCGACGAGATCTTGGAGTGCGCGATCGCCGAGTGCCCGGAGGTTCGCTTGCTGGGTGCGCTCAGGCACCCGTTCGGACACCGCGGCGCGGGCCCGTTGCAGCGCGCTGTTGATCGAGGCAACCGAGGTAGCGAGCATCGTCGCGGCCTCGTTAGCGCTGAAACCAAGCACATCACGAAGAATCAGCACGGCGCGCTGATTGGCCGGAAGATGTTGCAGGGCAGCAACGAAAGCAAGTTCGATGCTTTCGCGTTGCTCGTAGTGTGCCTCCGGACCGGCCTTGCCGGCCAGCAGGCCGATCGCCTGATCGGGGTACGGGTCCAGCCAGACCGACTCGGTAACCGGCATCCCCGGTGGCGTCCCGCGCTCGGCGGCCGGGGAGAAGTCGTGCGGCAGCACCCGTCGGCGGCGGCGTTCGAGTTCGGTGAGGCAGACGTTCGTCGCGATCTTGTAGAGCCAGGATCGACCCGAGTCGGCGTCTCGCAGCCCAGCCGCACCGCGCCACGCGCGGATAAAGGTCTCCTGCAGGGCATCCTCGGCGTCGTGCACCGAGCCGAGCATGCGGTAGCAATGTGCATGGAGTTCGGCCCGGTGCTGCTCGACGAGTTCGGTGAACTCGCGGCCCGCTTCTGCGTCGACGATCAGGACTCCACGACCATCAGCGTGTGACCCGTCGGATCGCGGAACCAGAACATCGGCGGCACCGGCTCCCCCATCCGCGACACCTGTGCGTCCACGTCGACACCGACCTCCTTCATCGCCTCGTGGGTCGCGTCGATGTCGTTGGTGGTCAGCGTAATTCCGGTCTCCGCCGGCTCGACCGGCCCGCCCTGTGGGGGTGGCGGCGCCAAGGCGATTCCGGTGTTGCTTTCCGGCAGGTACACCTCAATCCAACGGTAGCCTCCGCCGAATGGCTCGTCGGTCCGCTTCTCGAAGCCGAGCGACTCGTAGAACGCGACGGCCTTGTCCTGGTCGGGCGTGGGGACGCAAACGAGGCTGATCGATGTAAGGCCGGTCTTGGTGCTGGACATGGTGTGCCTCCTGGTTTTGGGAAAGGACACCACATATGACTCGGCCTTGCATCGAAACTCATCGGTCTATGTGCGAACTTTTCCGGCAGGCTACCTCTTGAAGGCGTCCTTGATCTTCTGGCCGGCCTGCCGGAGGTTCCCGCCGACGCGCCGACGCCGGCCCCTGGCTTCCACGCTGGCATTGCCGGTCGCCTCGCCATACTTCTGCTTGGCCTTGCCGGTCAGTTCATCGAACTTGTTCCTGGCCTTGTCCATTCCGCTCATGATTGCCTCCGCGACCATCATCGTTGCGCCCAGCGCGCCGGTAGTACCCAAGCCGATCGCTTCTTAATCAGAGGTACTTATCCCGGGTTAGTCGCGGCGAGGCAATGGGTACGCCGCAGCCACAGGAGTAGGTGATGAATTCCGGCATGTACCTCGAGCGTGAGTCCAAATGGTCGATCGCCCCGGCCGCCGTCCTTCCGTCATTCGACGACATCACGGATGGCGTGCAACCCGAGGTCGAAACCCTCGAATTAGAGAATTCGTACTACGACACCGCCGAGCATGATCTGCTGGCGCACGGCATCACACTGCGGTTCCGGCGCGGCGATGAGGCGGAAACCGGATGGCAGGCAAAGATTCCGCAACCCAACTCGGTAACGGACGAGGAGACCACCAGCGCTCGCCAAGAGCTGCATGTCAACGCCGACGCCGCCGCCGCAGTTCCAGCGGAACTCGCCGATCCACTGTGGGGCGCGCGCCTCGGCAAGCCGCTCTCCTTGGTGGCGATCATCAGCACCCACCGCACGCGTCATCGTTACCGCGGCACCGACGGAAAGGTGCTCTTCGACCTCGATGACGACAGCGTGTCTGCCACGGTCGTCGGTCCGACGGCGACTGCGCGCTCGTGGCGTGAGGTGGAGATCGAACTTGGACACGCGGCACCGACGGTCGTCCGTGCCGTGCAGCAGCGTCTCCGCACCGCGGGCGCCGAACCGTCCCCAGACCCGTCGAAACTTGCACACGCTCTCGGCTACACCGCCGCGTCACCGGTGCACGCCGAAACCAGGACGTGTCGCGACCTCGGCGCTGCGGTCGCTGCGCAGATAGCAGCGTTCTTCCACGCCGACCTGCAGATCCGTCGGGACGACGACGGCTTTGCCCAGCAACTGACCGCAGTTGAATATCTCAGTGCCGCAGTCCAATTGGGTGATCATGTGCTGGAGACTGATGATCACGCCACCATAGTGGCCGATCTTGCCTGGTTACGCGGACTACTGCGGGCCGTCAGGCACCAACGCGCCCAGTCGAAGCTGCTGGATGAGGCCGTTGCCACGCTCGGGGACCAGTTGGTTCTCGGACCGGTGCGAGCCCGGGTCTCCTCTGAGATGGCGGCTCGTGAACGCGATCACCGGACGGCGCTTCACCAAGCGATGCAGTCCTCCCGATACCAGAACACGTTGACGATGCTGTCGAACTGGTCACGCCGCTCCCCGGTGAATCACGCGCTCACCGGAAAAGTACTGCGCAAGCGTGTCAATCGGCTCGCTCGCGCTGCTGAGGATCGCCTCGTGACTGCTCTTACGACACCCGACGACAGCGAGATCCGGGACGGCTACGAAGCGCTGCTGTCTGCACGCTACGCCAGCGACATGACGGCGAGGCTCGTCGACAAGAAGAATCGACGGAAGATGCGCAAGTCGCACAAGAACATTCACGAAGCGCTTGCCGCCTGGGACCTCGCCACGAGTACCGCGGACCTGCTGCGGCGTCTCGGCACCCGCGCGGGCACGGTCGAGGGAGAAAACGGGTTCACCTACGGACTGCTCTATCAGCAACAGCGCGATACCGCTGGCCGGATCATCGAACAGCTCGCGACCCAGACGGCACGACGCTGAAAATTCGATTGCCGGCCTGTTCGGCACTGCGTACCGTTGCTCAAGTCATTGTTCGGTGTAGGGAGAAGGACACTTGCTCTTTCAGAGGTGACCGCGCGCTCGGCGTGGTCGATGCCACTCAGCCGCATTCGCGCGCTGTATCCGCAGCAACCTCTGGAGAATTCGCATGCCGCATATCGCAATTTCCAATCTCGGGTTCAGTTGGCCCGACGGCACACGACAGTTCGACTCCCTGAACACCATGTTCGGCGCCGTCCGGACGGGCTTGGTCGGTCTCAACGGGTCCGGTAAATCAACACTCTTGCGCCTGATCGCTGGCGAGCTGCAACCTGAACGCGGGTCGGTCACCGTTTCCGGCGACGTCGGCTACCTACCGCAACAAATCATTCTGCGCTCCCGAACGCGCATCGATGAAATGCTGGGCATCGCCCCCTACCGGAAAGCGTTGCACCGGATCGAAGCCGGGTCGACCAACGAGAATGACTTCGACGTTGTCGGCGGTCGCTGGGATGTCGAGGAACGCGCGATAGCAGTACTCGCCCAGCTGGGTCTCGACCAGATCATCGGGAGCGCAGCCGATCTCGACCGCACAGTCGCTACCCTCTCGGGCGGGGAAACGGTACTGGTGGCGCTGAGTGCGCTGCTGCTGGCTGAACCAGCAGTGTTGTTGCTCGATGAACCGACAAACAACCTGGACCGGTCCGCTCGTCATCGGCTGTACGACGCGGTGCAACAGTTCACCGGCGTGCTTGTGCTGGTCAGCCACGACCGGGAACTGCTCGATCGGATGGACACGATCGCGGAACTGCGCAGTGGCCAGATTCGCCAGTTCGGCGGGAATTTCACCGACTACGAGCAAGCCATCGACGCCGAACAAGAAGCCGCACAGGCGGCGGTCGCCGACGCACGTCGCAACGTACGACGGCAAAGTCGCGAGTTGACCGAAGCCCGAATCAAACTGGATCGACGAAACCGGTACGGCAAGAAGATGTTCGCGCAGAAGCGGGAGCCGAAGATCGTGATGGGGCTGCGCAGGATGCAGGCGCAAGAATCGGCGGGCAAACTTCGTAACAACCATGTCGAGGCGCTGGATTCGGCCCGGTCGGCCCTGGCGGACAAGGAACGCCAGTTGCGCGATGACCGCGAGATCAGAGTGGAACTTCCGGCGACTCAACTCTATTCAGGTCAGCAGGTGGTCGAGCTGAACGATCGGCGACTACCCTGTGGACCGACTGTGTCGCTGTCGATCGACGGTCCGGAACGAATCGCGCTCACCGGACCGAACGGAGTCGGGAAAACGACATTGCTCGAAGCTATCGCCGCCGCCGGACCTTGGGTGCCGTGGCGAATGCTCCCGCAACGACTCGACATTTTCGACGAGGACATGTCGGTGTTGGAGAATGTCGCTCGCAAGGCCCCGCACGCCGATCCCCAGGCGATTCGGGCGCAGTTGGCGCGCTTCCTGTTTCGCGGTGCTGACGCCGACGTGCCGGCGAAGTCGATGTCGGGTGGCGAGCGCCTGCGGGCGGCGCTTGCAACCCTGCTCCTCGGTGAGCCCGCGCCACAGTTCCTCATGCTCGATGAGCCGACGAACAATCTGGACCTGGCGAGTCGCGAGCACCTGACTCAGGCGCTCAACAGCTTCCGCGGTGCACTATTGGTTGTCAGTCACGACATCGATTTTCTCGAGCGGCTCGGAATAACGCGTTGGGCGGAACTGACCGTCGATGGATTACGACTCTCGGCTTGACCTCGAGCGTGGTTCAGGTTCTACCGTGGCGGCTATGCCAACTACGCACCAGACGCTCAGCGACGACCAAGTCGCCTACCTTCGTACCCAGCGCCTCGGCCGCCTCGCAACGGTCGACCGCGACGGTGCACCCCAGAACAATCCAGTCGGTTTCCGCTACAACGCTGAATTGGGCACCATCGACGTCGGCGGTCGCAATCTGGCGCACAGCAAGAAGTTTCGCAACCTGGCCAATAACAACCGGGTGGCGTTCGTGGTCGATGATCTACCCTCGGTCGACCCGTGGCAGGTGCGGTGCGTGGAGATCCGCGGGTACGCCGAGGCCCTGCGAGATGAGCCGCCACTGCGACCGGGAATGTCGGGTGCCCTTATTCGGATCCACCCGGAGCGAGTGATCGCGTTCGGAATTTAACTCCCTAACGCTGGCTCGTCACCGTTCCTCCAAGCAGGACGTTGACCGCAGCAGCGAGCCCGGAATACAACACATCTGGCGCAAACCCGAGTCCCATGCCAAGTCACCTCCTCTCGTGCGTGACTTGTCTCCGCAGTTCGGTTACCCAGCCCCGCGGCCCGGCAACCGTGTTCACCGGTGTGGTTATTGCCGCCGACGGATGATCACCGATGCGGCAACAACCCTCCCGAGGTGTTGCCGGTCCTCGAGCCGGGTAAGCGGTGGCGTGCCACAGTCGATGACCGTCCGAAACCCCCGCACCGGTGACATCGTTTCCGAAGTCGCCGTCGCCGACTCCGCGACCTGTCTCGACGCGGTGAAGCGTGCCCGCGCCGCGTTCTCCGACTGGTCGCGAACACCTGCCGCCGAACGGGCCAAAGCCCTTCACGACGCCGCTGCGGATGTGCGCGATGCCGCAGGCGAGCTGGCCGCACTCAACGAAAGCGAAACCGGCAAGCTGATCGACGATGCCCGTGGCGGCGTGGAAGCAGGCGTCGGCACTCTTGTCCAGTACGCCGAACTCGGACCACTGCACCGTGGGCGCACGCTGCAAGGCGGTTGCTCGGCAACGGACCTCATGCTTCCACAGCCGCGCGGTGTTGCGGCCGTGCTGACGCCGTGGAACGACCCGGTCGCCGTTGCTGCCGGCCTGCTGGGCGCGGCGCTGGTCACGGGAAACACCGTGGTGCACAAGCCGAGTGAGCGATGCCCGCGCACCGGCCGGCGGTTCGCCGAGTTGATTGCCCAACACCTGCCCGACGGTGTGCTCGAGATCCTCGACGGTGACGGTTCGGTCGGCGAGCAACTGGCGGCAGCCCCCGATGTCGACGTGGTGGCACACGTCGGCAGCAGCCGAACGGGACACGAGATAGCCAAGACGTGCGCCGAACGCGGCGCCAAAGCCATCCTCGAAAACGGCGGAAACGACGCACTGATCGTCGATGAGGGCCTGGACCCGTCCTGGGCCGCAGGCCAAGCAGCATTGGGCGCCTTTGCCAATGCCGGTCAGATCTGCGTGTCGGTCGAGCGGATTTTCGTCGTCGACACGATTGCCGATGCCTTCACGAGCGCCCTTGTCGACGAAGCGCGAGTCTGGGCGGCGCGCATCGGCCCACTAGTGGATGAACGGCAGCTCGACGTAGTGCACCGGCACGTGACGGACGCCGTCGAATGCGGGGCTCGTGTGCTGGTCGGCGGAGCACGGACGGACGGGCATGGGGCCTTCTACCCCCCGACGGTGCTGACGGACTGCACCCCGCAAATGCTTGTCTTTCAAGAAGAGACGTTCGGGCCGCTCGCGCCCGTCCGGACCGTCCCGGACTTCGAAACCGCACTCGCAGAGGCAAACGATGACAGCTACGGCCTTGCCGCGACGGTGCTGACGCCGAACATGGCCCATGCGCAAGAAGCATGGCGCACCTTGACGGTGGGAACTGTGAAGATCAACGCGGTGTTCGGCGGGGCGCCCGGCGGAAGCGCGGAACCGCGACGGGCCAGCGGCATGGGTTTCGGATACGGCCCCGAACTGCTCGACGAGATGACGGCGATGAAAGTGGTGCACTGGTCGCCGCCGGGCGGCTAGGTTTTCGCGCCGAGCCTGGCGGTTTTCCGCCTCGGCCGGCCGGTGAAGGTCGATCCGCCCGGCCACACTCGCCCGACGCGCTGATTTCGTTTTAATATGAGGGCTCCTCATGTTCTAATGGCGTAGGGCACCTCGAATCTGTTCGTTGAGGTGCCGCCAACGAAGGAGCGCACAATGCCCGCCACGATTTCTACTCGGCCACCGGCGCAGAAACCGACCCAGACCGCGCTTCTGGGTCTCGGTGTCTACCGCCCGAGCCGCGTCGTCATGAACGACGAGGTGGCCGGGCCCATCGACTCCAGCGACGAATGGATCCAAACCCGGTCCGGTATCCGCTCGCGGCGTTACGCGACCGAGGACGAGACGCTGGTCGACATGAGCGCCGCCGCCTCGCGCGCTGCGCTGAATGCCGCAGGCATTGCCGCTGAGCAGGTCGATTGCATCATTCTGGCAACCTCGACAAACTTCTCCCTTACGCCGGCAGCAGCGCCCCAAATCGGCGCGGCGTTAGGCCTGACCGACACCGCCGCGTTCGACCTGTCATCGGGCTGCTCGGGCTTCTGTTTCGGCCTCAGCCTCGCCGACGACATGGTCCGCGCAGGCAGCGCGCGGCACGTGCTCGTCGTCGGCGCGGAGCGACTCTCGGACGCCGTGGACTTCACCGATCGATCGACCGCGTTCATTTTCGCCGACGGTGCGGGCGCCGTGGTGGTGGGCGCCTCGGAGAGCGCAGGTATCGGGCCGACATCATGGGGCTCGGATGGGACCAGTGCCGACGCGATCCGACAAACGAAGGACTTCTTGACCTACATAAACGACGTCGGCACGCAAGGATCCGACGCGGTACGCCCCTACGTGGAGATGCGTGGCACATCCGTCTTCCGGTGGGCCGCGCACTCGCTCGAGAAGGTTTGCCGCGACGCGTTGGACAGGGCGGGAGTGTCACCCGAGGACCTCGACGCGCTGATCCCACACCAGGCCAACGGTCGCATCACCGAAGTGATGGCGCGGACGCTGAAACTGCCACCGACCTGCGCCGTCGCCAACGATATTGTCGATGCCGGCAACACATCCGCGGCCTCGGTCCCCTTGGCGATGGAGGCCCTTCTCCGTGCCGGTGAAGCCAACCCCGGCGATATCGCACTGCTCATCGCCTTCGGCGCCGGCCTGAGTTATGCGGCGCAGGTCGTGGCCCTACCGCCCATCAGCTAGGCGGTTGCGGCGGACACCAAGGCCGGTAGTTGTAGACAACCGGCGGAATGATGGCGCCGTGGCCCGGTGGCACCGGGCCGAAGCACAGCCCATAGGTCAGTAGCCCCAGGGTGTTGACGACCATAACCTCGGCAACGTCGAGCATGACTCCATATATCGGGCAGAGAACCGGTCCCGATGGGCACGACGACATATCGACGACCGGCGTGGGCGCGACAGGATCAGCCTGCGCTGGCGCCACCCCAACAACCGCGATACCGAGGATGGCCGCGCCGAGGAATGCGCGAAACCTCATCGTGCAATCTTCGCACTTGAAATCTGCCCCGACAACAGTGCCGCTCTGGCATTGCGCTGATGCCGTAATGATGCCATCATGGCACCATGGAATTGAGACGGTTCGTCGACGAGATCAATCGACATCTAGGAACCATCGCGGCGACCGGTGATGAGCAGGCCCAGGCCACCGTGCAGCGCGTGATCGCCCCACTGGAGACGGCCCTGCGGTTGGTATTGCTGGAGGCGCTCAGCGCGGCGGCCGCCGAGATCACGGGTGAGATGGCGCCGGGCTCAGTCGAATTACGGCTGCGCGCCGGAGAACCGGAGTTTGTTGTCAACCCACCGCAAGCCGGGTCGTCCCCGGTAACCGAAGCGCCCGTCGCCCCCTCCCCCGGACTCGATACCGAAGGCGGCATGGCGCGGATCAACCTGCGACTACCGGAAACTCTCAAGACCCGCGTCGAAGACGCTGCCGAGCGGGAGGGTTTGTCGATCAACGCCTGGCTCGTCCGCGCGGCGGCCGCCGCGGCCGACCGTTCGACGGCTCCAACACCGCATCCGCATCGACCCGCAGGATCCCAGCGCTACACCGGCTGGGCCCAGTGAAGGATTTCGCGATGCCAAGTTTCGATACTCCGGGACCCATCACCGTGTCGGTCGACAACGCCGTCGGAATCGTGACCATCGTTGCCACACAACCGAATAGAACCACCGTCGACGTCACGGCGTCGGATCCTGGCAAACCCGCCGACGTCGCGGCCGCCGAGCGCACGCGGGTCGAGCACACGCAGGGCCGGCTCTCGGTACGGACGTCCGGCACGTGGCGGCGCTACAGCTGGCGCGGCGACGGCGGATCGACCGCGGTGCGAATCCAGTGTCCGCCAGGCGCGAATCTCACGGTCACCGGACCGATGGTCACGGTCTACGCCGAGGGCACACTGGGCCAGGTTCGCATTCACACCTCCATGGGGGACGTCATGGTGGGCGAAACCGCCGCCCTCGACGCGCGTACCGGATACGGCAACGTCACCGCCGGGCCCATCGACAGCGGCGCCACAGTCAACACCGGAACTGGAGCTGTCCGGCTGGACGCAGTCGGGGGATACGCGACAGTCAAGAACTCCAACGGCGACAGCTGGCTCGGCCGCTGCGCCGGTCGCACGGAGGTCAAGGCCGCCAACGGAAATATCGCTATCGACCACGCCCGAAGCGATGTCAGTGCCAAGACCGCCAACGGTACCATCACGTTGGCGCGCGTCTGCGGCGGCGATGTTGTGGCCGAAACTGCTTGTGGCTCAGTAGCAGTCGGCGTCTCACCGGGTACCGCGGCGTGGCTCGACCTGGACACAAGCTGCGGCCAGGTAATCAACGAACTGAAAGCAGCCACGGCCCCGTCACTGGGCAATCCCGTTGTGCGAGTGCGCGCTCGCACCAGCATGGGTGACCTCACGGTCACATACGCTCCGACACAGGAGGTCCAGCAATGAATTCGGTCATCACCGTCAGCGGTCTGTGCAAATCCTTCGGCGACACCGTCGTCCTGGACAACGTGGACCTCGACGTCACCGCCGGCGAAATCTTCGCGCTGCTCGGCCCGAACGGGGCCGGCAAGACCACTATGGTCCGCATTCTGTCCACGTTGATCAGCGCCGATTCCGGGCGTGCCCGCGTCGCGGGCCACGACGTCGTCACCGAGGCGGACCAGGTCCGGGCCGCCATCGGAGTGACCGGACAGTTCTCCGCGGTCGACAATCTGCTCACCGGCGCAGAGAACCTGCAACTCATGGCGGATCTGCGTCACCTCGGCCGCCGGGCCGGACGCCAGCGCGTGGCCGAACTTCTCGACCAGTTCGACCTCACCGCGGCCGCCGACAAGCCGCTCTCCACCTATTCGGGCGGTATGCGCCGGCGACTGGATCTTGCGATGACCTTGGTGGGCAACCCGCGAGTGATCTTCCTGGACGAGCCGACGACCGGCCTCGACCCACGCAGCCGCCGGACCATGTGGGCAATCATCGGCGAACTCGCCGCCAGTGGCGTCACGATCTTCCTCACCACCCAGTACCTCGACGAGGCCGACCACCTGGCCGGTCGCGTCGCGGTGCTCGACCGCGGCCGCGTCGTCGCGGCCGGCACGCCAGCCGAACTCAAGCGCCGGATTCCCGGCGGACACATCACGCTGCACTTCAGCGACCCACAGGTATTGCAGGCAGCCGCCGAGATAATTCCAGCGGCTGCAGCGGATCACGATCAACTCGCGCTTCAGGTACCGGGCAACGGCACGGTAGCCGCGGTGCGCCGGTTGCTCGACGAGTTGGACACGGCTCGCATCGAGGTCGAGCACCTCTCGATTCACACCCCTGACCTCGACGATGTTTTCTTCGCAGTCACCGGTCATGCCGCCGAAACACCCGAGAAAGTTCTGCAGCCATGAGCACCCTTACCTACACTGTCGCCGATTCCGCAACTATGCTGCGGCGCAACCTCAAACACCAGCTGCGTTATCCGTCGCTGACGCTGATGCTGGCCGGTTTCCCGATCGTCTTCCTGCTGCTGTTCGTCTACGTTTTCGGCGGCCAGCTGGGCGCCGGCCTCAATTCGAGCCAACAACTGGGCGACCGCGCGGCTTACCTCACCTACGTCGTACCGGGCATCCTCGTGATGACCGTCGCCTCTGCGGCGCTCGGTACCGCGATCTCGGTGGCAATGGACATGACCGAGGGCATCATCGACCGCTTCCGCACCATGGCCATCACTCGCGCGGCAGTGCTCACCGGCCATGTGCTCGGCAGTCTGTTGCAAACCATCGTTGTCCTTGTCATCGTTGTCGGTGTCGCCATTGGTCTCGGATTCCGTTCTACGGCAAGCCCTCTCGAATGGCTGGCTGCACTGGGAATCCTTGCGCTCTTCGCGCACGCCCTGATCTGGCTGTCCGCAGCACTGGGACTGGCCGCCAAGAGCGTCGAAACCGCCAGCAACACACCGATGTTCCTCACTCTGCTGCCGTTCCTCAGCAGCGGATTCGTACCCACCTCCAGCATGCCCACCGGCCTGCGTCAGTTCGCCGAATACCAGCCCTTCACCCCAGTAACCCAAACGGTCCGTGGGCTGTTGACCGGCACCCCTGTCGGCAGTCACGCCATCGCCGCGATCGCCTGGAGCGTGGGCATCGCGGGCGTCAGCTACCTCTGGTCGCTGCACCTGTACAACAAGCGTCGAGCGGCCGATCCGAAGTAGCGGCGCGACGCATTCGGGGGTGCGAAAAGCTCCCCCTGGGGTATCTGGTTCGCCGTAGCCAACGATCGCAGGATTAACACACCGAACCGAAACCGGTGCTGCGACAAGGCACGGGCCAGCGAGGAGACCTCCCCGGAATGCATCCCGACTTCGTATCCCACGTCCGCGCCCAGGTTGCCGACCATGGCAACGCCCGCCATTACGTCTATCTCCGTGAGGTGGCGCGCAACCTGATCGAAGACCGGCACAGCTACGCGGACCTCGACCGACAGGCACGCGAAATAGCGGTGTGGCTCGCCGAGCAACCTGCGTCCAAGCATCCGGTCCTGCTGCTCTTTAAGGACGGAATCGATTTCCTGCCAGCGTTTCTGGGCTGCCTATATGCCGGCGTGATCGCGGTTCCCGCTCCGGTGCCGCACGATCAGCGCAGTGTTGCGCGAGTCGCCGCAATCATGCGCGACGCGGACGCGCGCCTGGTTCTGACCGGGTCAGAAATCCAGCCGTTCCTCCAGAGCGCTGTCGGGGACTCGGTTCGTTGCGTCGCGACCGACGGCGCTGCACTGGCCGATGCGCAGACCTGGGTGATGCCGCAACTAGACAGCGCCGCAGTGGCTTTCCTCCAGTACACCTCGGGATCGACCAGCGCGCCCAAGGGGGTCATGGTCACCCACCGCAACCTGCTACACAACATCGCGACCATCCGCGCCGCCGTCGGCGCCGCGGACATGAGAATGTGCGCCGGTTGGCTGCCGCACTTCCACGACATGGGGCTGATCGGCATGATGCTGTTGCCCCTGTTTACCGGCTTCAACCTGGCATTCATGTCGCCGCTGACATTTCTCAAACGCCCACACCGGTGGTTGACGATGATCGACCGCTACCGCGCGGACATCACCGTCGCTCCGGACTTCGCGTACGACCTCGTCGCTCGACGCGTCACCGATGAACAACTCAGCGGCGTGGACCTCTCCTCGGTGCGAGTGGCGTTAAACGCGGCCGAGCCGATCCGGCCGCGCACTCTCGCCGCGTTTGCGCACCGGCTCACCCCGGTCGGGCTGCGGCCCGGAGCGCTGCTGACCGCCTATGGCATGGCCGAGGCCACCCTGCTCGCCACCGCGAGCGAACCAGGCGCCGGCCCAATACTGCGGACCGTGGATCCGGTTGCCCTCGAAGCCAATCGATTCGTTGCTGCTCGAGGCGGCCGGACGCTGGTGAGCAGTGGTCGTCCCGCTGGCGTCGAGATCCGAATAGTCGACCCGACGAACGGAAAGCCACTCGAGGACGGGCACGTCGGTGAGATCTGGATGCGTGGTCCCAGCGTCGCCGCAGGCTATTGGAACCGCCCGGCCGAAACTGCCGAAACCTTCGGCGCACGAATCGACGGCGACGGACCGTACCTGCGCACAGGCGACCTCGGTGTGTGCGTCGACGGCGAAATCTTTGTCACCGGCAGGCTGAAGGACCTCCTGATCATCAACGGCCGGAATATCTACCCGCAGGACATCGAAGAGGTGGTCCGAGAATCGCATCCGGCGCTCCGTGACGCTACCGGCGTCGTGCTGGCGGTGGAGGCCGCCGGACAGGAACGAGTCGTGGTCGTGCACGAACTCAAAACGGAGCTACTTCCAGCACTGGACGTTGCCGCACTCGCACGGCAGCTGAAGTCGACCGTAGCCCGGTCATTCGACATCGCCGCGCCCAGCGTGGTGTTCGTCGGACGCCGCCGTGTGCACCGCACCACCAGCGGCAAGGTGCAGCGCCGCTCGATGCTCGCCGCATTCCTCGCGAACGAACTCGACTGTCTGCACGAGGAGATCGACCCGATCGTGCAACGCCTCCGCCACCAATCCCCCACCTACGTCCACGCCTGATCCTCGGCGAAACCCCGGGAGTACTCATGACCACCGCCGATATCGTCGACTGGCTGATCTACCGCGTTGCTGCACACACCGAGCAACCGCGACGCCTCATCGACACCACAATTCCGTTGGCAGAACTCGGCATCGCTTCGCTTACCGCGGTCGCATTGTGCGGAGAAGTCGAGGACGAATGGGACATCGATGCGGACCCCACCATGGTCTTCGATTACCCGACCATCCTCGATCTGGCCGGCTTCATCGCCGCAGAGGTCGCACTGCGGACGGAGCGAGCCGCATGAGCGCGCTCGACTCGGACATCGCCATTGTCGGGCTCGACTGCCGGTTCCCTCAGGCTCCGAACCCCGCTGCGCTGTGGCAATTACTGATGACCGGCGCCGACGCCATCACCGAGGTGCCCGGCAACCGCTGGAACGCAGCCGAATTTCACGATCCCAGCGGCGCCGGGCGGGTGAACAACCGCAGCGGCGGGTTCCTCGCCGACGCTGACGCATTCGATGACGAATTCTTCGGCATCACCCCACGCGAGGCCGAAGCAATGGACCCACAACAGCGGCTGCTGCTGCAAGCGACCTGGCGCGCACTGGAGGATGCGTGCCTCGACCCGCGGTCGCAATCCGGCTCGAACACGGGCGTTTTCGTCGGCGTCATGGCCAACGAGTGGGCGCAGGTCACCATGCGCGACTACGCGCAGATCACCCCGCAGCACGGGTCCGGAAACGGTTACTTCATGACGGCGAACCGGCTCTCCTATCAGTTCAACTTCACCGGCCCCAGCATGGCCGTTGACACCGCATGCTCGTCGTCATTGGTTGCCGCGCACCTGGCCTGCAATGCGTTGCGCACTGGCGAGTGCGACCAGGCGGTGGCCGGCGGCGTGAATATCGCGGTGACGCCGACCCTGAACGTCTTCTACACCCAGGCCGGGCTCTCCGCACCTGACGCCCGCTGCAAGCCGTTCAGTTCGCGTGCCAATGGCATCGGCCGCGGCGAGGGCGTCGCCGTTGTGGTGCTGCGTCGGCTGGAAGACGCACGCGCCGAGGGCCTACCGGTTTACGCGGTGATCAAGGCCAGCGCGGTCAACAGCGACGGTCGCAGTAACGGCGTCACGGCGCCCAACCGGTGGGCGCAGCAACGCCTGATCTTCCAGACGTGCCGCCGCGCCGGGATCGACCCGACACGAGTCGATTTCGTCGAGGCACACGGAACCGGAACGGTGCTCGGCGACATGATCGAATCGAAAGCCCTGGGACATGTACATGCGGGCCGATCGCAGCCGTGCGTCGTTGGCTCCATCAAGGGCAACATCGGCCATACCGAAGGCGCCGCTGGCATTGCCGGAGTGATCAAGGCGGCCTTGAGTTTGCACCACCGCACCTTGCCGCCCACGCGGTACGCCGACGAAGAAAACGCACAGCTCCGGTTGGCGGACAAAGGTTTGCAGCTTGCCCGCGAAGCTACCTCCTTGCCAGCCAATGCCATTGGCGCGGTGAGCAGCTTCGGTCTGGGCGGGACAAACGCGCACCTGGTGCTGAGCAGTGTGCCCAGGGAGGCAACGGCCGCGGCCGGCGGCGCCGGCGTGCTGACGTTGTCGTCCAACGATGCCGAAGGACTGCGACGCAACGCCGTTGCCTTGGCGGCACACTTGTCCGACACATCGGTGCCGCTGGCGGCGGCGTGCTGGACCAGCAACACCGTCAAGGCGTCCGGCCGGTATCGTCTCGCGTTCGTCACCCGAGACCGCGAGCATGCGGTCGCGACGCTGCGAGCTGGTGCCGACACCGGTGTCGCGGCCGCCGTCACCGCCGGCTGGATGTTCACCGGCCAGGGCTCGCAGCATTCGGAAATGACCCGTGCGCTCTATGAATCCGACGATCTCTATCGTGCAGCGCTCGACGAGGTGGACTCGCGAATGCGCCCGCACCTGCAGCAGTCGATCCGGGAGGTAATGTTCAGCGGCCGTGATCTGCTCAACCGCACCGAATTTGCGCAACCAGCAATCTTCGCAGCCGAATATGCCTTGGGACTGGCGCTCATTCAGCTGGATCTACGACCAGCCTGGATGCTGGGCCACAGCATCGGCGAATACGCTGCCGCGGCACTGGCCGGTGTGTTCGACCTGGACACCGCGTGCAGACTCGTCGTCGCACGCGGTCAGCTCATGCAGCAGTTAGCGGTCGGCGGCACCATGCTGGCCGTCCGCGCGGGCACCGACAAGGTGACCACACTCGTTGCGGCCGAACCCGAAACGTCGATCGCGGCGGTCAACGGCCCACGAGATCTGGTGCTGTCAGGTCCCGTCGCGGCCCTGGATCGAATCGCCGCGACACTACGTGACGACGGTGTCGCGGCTCGTCGACTCCATGTTTCTCACGCGTTTCACTCACCGTTGATGGCACCGATGCTCGCGGACTTCGCCGCAATAGCCGGCGACTGCGCCTACCGCACGTCGGCGGTGCCGATCTATTCCACCGTGCGCGGCAGACTGCTCGGTTCCGACGAGGCCATGGACGCGGATTACTGGATCGAACATATCAGCGCCACAGTCGAGTTCAATGCGGCAGCGACGGTGGCGCTGACTTCTGGAACGACGCATGTGCTCGAGATCGGACCTAAGCAAGTCCTGACCCCCCTCGTCCGGCGGCTGTCCACCGAAGCCAGCCCACGCATGATGTTTGCCGGTAGCCCAGCCGAAGCCGCCGCCGCCCTGTATCGAGACGGAGCGACGCCGACATGGGACCTCCTCTACCGCAATGAATCCCGCCGACCGCACCGGTTGCCCGGATACGAATTCGCTACCGCCCACCGCTACTGGGTCGATCCAGTGGCGCCCGCCGACCATCCCCAACCACCCGCATCGACGAAGGCATCCACCATGGAACAACTCATTGCGCTATTTCGCGAGCAGGCCGCCGTGCTGGCTGCGTCGGTGGCAGGCACCGGCAATCCTGTTGCCACACCGAGCGTGCCGGCATCCGACCGATCGGCGATCGCCTCAGCGGTGTCCGCCGAGGCGACGCGGGTCAGCGGCTTTCCGGCCGAGCAGATGACTCTCGGCAAGACGATCGACCAGCTCGGCTTCGATTCCATTATGCGAAGTGACTTGCTCATCGGCCTCGGCCATCGCTTCGCGGACGTGGACATCCCGTCGGAGTGGCTCACCGGAAAGCGCACCCTCGACGAGCTGATCGAGCACATCGAATCACGGAGGCAACCCATAGCAGTGCCGGTGGCGCAGCCTGATTCGCGTCCGGCACCGACCGCGGAATATCGGGTGGCCGACTTTCCCGAAGTGCAGGCGCTGGCTGAACGGCTGAAGATGCCCGACGCCATCGGAGTGCGCAACCCGTACTTCATGATCAACGACGGCATCACCGGAGACACCTCGATCATCGACGGCCAGCAGGTGGTGAATTTTTCCAGCTACAACTATCTGGGTATGTCCGGTCACCCGGCCGTGATCAAGGCGGTCCAGGACGCCGTCGCCGCGTACGGGAGTTCGTGCTCGGCCAGTCGGGTGCTGTCCGGCGAGAAACCCGTCCACCACGAACTGGAGACCGAACTCGCCGAGCTCATCGGCACCGAAGACGCGATGGCGCTGGTCAGCGGACACGCCACCAACGTCACGGTCATCGGGCACCTCATGGGCCCGGACGACCTGGTTATCCACGACAGCCTGGCGCACGACAGCATCCTGCAGGGCTGCAAGCTTTCTGGGGCGACGCGGCATCCCTTCCCACACAATGACCACCGGGCGCTGGACCAACTGCTCACGGCCGTCCGCCACCAATACCGTCGGGTGCTGATCCTGATCGAGGGTGTCTACAGCCAGGACGGCGACATCCCCGACCTACCGGCATTCATAGAAGTCAAGAAGAAGCACCAGGCACTGCTCATGATCGACGAGGCACACAGTATCGGCGTGCTCGGCGCGCACGGCGGCGGCGCCGGGGAGCACTTTGGCATCGACCGTGCCGACGTCGAATTATGGTGCGGAACAATGTCGAAAGCGCTGGCCGGTTGCGGAGGCTACGTCGCCGGCAGCCGTGAGCTCATTCAGTTCCTCAAGTACACCACCCCCGGGTTCGTGTACAGCGTCGGAATCACTCCACCCAACGCGGCCGCGTCGCTCGCAGCGCTGCGACAGCTGAAAGCACAACCAGAAGCGTTGGAGCGGTTGCGGAAGAATTCACGGTTGTTCTTGGAACTGGCAAAAGAGTTCGGCATCAATACCGGCGACAGCCATGACACACCCGTGATCCCTTGTATCGTCGGTGATTCACGAAGGACTCTCGCGCTCTCGGATGCGCTGCTGAAGCGGGGCATCAACGTCAATCCGATCATCTATCCGGCTGTGCCGGAAGACCTTGCGCGCCTTCGCTTCTTCATCACCTCCTGCCACTCGGAGGAGCAAATCCGCGACACGGTCAAGATCCTGGCCGAGGAACTGGCCGTGACGCGCGGATGATGGCGCCCGTACTGAGGTACGGTGGAGGCATCGAGCGGCCCCGACGGGCCGCAGAACCGCAGCAAATATCGTCGCGGAATCGACGTCTTCGGTACGGATCAAGGAATCCGATCGAGACCACTACAACGGCGTCACGGCGCTGAGATCGGAGCGTCACCATGGACGCAGAACAAACCCCTGACCCGCAATCATTGTTCGTCGCGGCGCGGGCGACCGCTGACGCCGACCCTGTCGAGGCGGGGACCACGCCCGTGGAACTTCCGGACTATGCAAATCTGTTCTCGCATTCGGACAAGTGAACTCCTGCTGCTCAACAGTGCTCGGATAGTTGACTGAGCGCCGAGAGATAGGCGTCGAGGTGAGCTGCGCCGGTGAGAAGGTCGCGGCTGCGCGTATTCAGTCGGTCCTGCCACGAACTAAGGAAGCCGCTCAACGCCGCTGCCCCGCCAGCCTCCCGCGCCGACTCCACAAACTGGGCGATCTGTCGCAGCGGATAACCGCCACGGCGTAGCTGCCGAGCAATCTCGGCATCGCGCACGCATTCCGATCCGTATTGGCGGTAACCCGTCGCCTTGTCGCGTTCCGGTCGGACGATGCCCTCCCGCTCCCAAGCGCGCAACGTCGCCGGGTGGATGCCGAGGCGGCGTGCGAGTTCACCGACGGATAGCGGCGGGCCGTGAATGGCAAGCAGTTTCGCGGTAGACAGGCTGCCAAGGGCACCGGCGACCTGGCTGCGGGTGCCGCGTTCGGCGAGCAGTGCAGCGTGTGTGGCGTCAATGAGTCGATAGGCGTGCTCGGTGTCGGCCCGGTTTATCGCCCGCATGATTTCCAATGCCTGCTGATGGCCGTGGCCGCGGCGCAACGACACGAAGGTCCGTACGGCCTGCGCATGCAGCGGCGTGTACCGGCGGTAGCCAGCCTCGCTGCGCTGCGCCGGCGGAAGGATGCCGGCATCCTCGTAATTGCGAATCGCTTGTGCCGACAACCCGTGTTCGCGAGCGAGGTCGATAGGTCGCAGTGCGCACCTCCGTTTGAGGCTTTGACTCCGTTATCCGAGTTCCTTCGACCGAAGTCTCACCCGATTCTTCAACGATACTGTCGAAGGCAGTTCCTTCCGCAAAGAGGTGTTCATGTCCACTGCCGCCGCATTGCATCGAATCGGCCGCGAAATCGCCGACCCGGAAAGGCTTGGCCGAGCCCTCGATGAGTTGCTCAGCGCCCGAAGCTCGCCGCCGGCCCTGTTCGCGTTGGGCGAGCCGACCCATGGGATCACCGCATTTCCCTTGCTGCGCAACGAGATACTCGCCCATCTCGTCGAACGCGGCTGCCGGTCGGTCGCCCTGGAAATCGACTTCTTCGCCGCATCCATGGTCGACGACTTTGTGGCCGGGACAACGGGCGACATCGACGCCGTGCTCGCGAGCGGGTTCAGCCATCGGTTCGGCGCCATCCCTGGCAACCGTGAACTCGTCGAATGGCTCCGCACGCACAACGCCCGGTGTGCGCCGCAGGATCGGGTTCGCTTCTACGGCTTTGATATGCCGGGCGATCAGACCGACATACCGAGCCCGCGGCGTCATCTGTACGCGGTCAACGATTACCTGCCGGCGGCGCTGCGACCGGATTCGGCCCGCGATCTCGACTCCCTGCTGGGCTCGAATGCCGACTGGACGAATCCGGCGGCTATGTACGACGCGACGGCGTCCGTGGGCGATTCCGACAGCGCCAAGGCCCTCCGCATCGTCGCCGAGGATCTCGCCAGCGCGCTGCGCCGCTCGGCTCCCAGCCTGCGACCAGCCGATCCGAGCGCCCACGACCAGGCACTTTCACACGCACGCACCGCTCAGGGACTGCTGCGTTATCACGCGGCCATGGCCAGTCCCGGGCCCGATCGGATCGCGAGCATGCTCAGCGTGCGCGCCGAGATGATGGCGGAGAACCTGCACGCGATCGATGCGCAGGAGAGTAGCCGTGGGCCTTGCCTGGTATTCGCGCATAACGTGCATTTACAACGAATGCCGTCTCATATGCAGATCGGTGCGCGTGCGGCTCAATGGGGCAGCGCCGGCGAGCTCATTGGGCTCACACTTGGCGAGCGCTACCTCTTTGTGGCTACCGACGCGAGCCCGGACAGCGACCCCGGAACACTCCAGCGTGCGCTTGCCGAGGCGACCAGCCGGCGGGCTCTGTTCCCGACACCGGAGTTGCGCGCAGCGCTTCCGCCGTCGATCGGTGCCAGCACACCGATTGTGCCCGGCCATGTCCCGCTGAGCCGGGAGGTCATCAACGGCGCCGACGCGGTCATTTTTATCGCGGATACCGACGGCAAACGGCATCAGTACTGGTAGTTATCCGGTTCGGAATCCGACTCCAGGTTCTGCCTTCTCGATAATCACCATCACGACCGGTTCACCGTCGATCTCGATCGCAGCTTTTCGCACCTTCGCCCACAGCGTCGTTCCGTCCTTGTGCACCAAGGGGCGTTCGGTCGCCAACTCCGACACGGAACCGCTGATCAGGCGCGTCGCGTCCGCATTGCGCTCCCTCATCGCCGAGGGGTGGACGACGTCGGTGGCGGTTAATCTCTGTGCTTCACACAGGGTGTATCCGAGCAGGTCGGCGAAGGCCTGATTAGCCTCGACAACCCGCCCATCCGCACCGTGGATGACAACCGCCACCGACATCTGGTTGATCAGCGCTTTGTATATCGATGGCTCGTAAGCATCGGCGGAATCGGCGACGGGTCCGGTGTCGAGGGATGCGCGGCTTGCCTCGGTGTCGTGACGGTCGTGAACGAGCTGTAACCGTTTGGCCTGGGCGATGGCCTGCTCTTTGCTGCTCGCGCCGAGCTTCTTGTACAGGCTGCGCAGCTGCGTTTTGACGGTGTTGGTGGAAACGTGCAGCTCTTTGCCGATCTGCACGATTGTGCCGCCCTCGATGATCTTGTCGAGCATGACCTGTTCACGCGGGGTCAGCCGAACGATCGGCAATGGTCCCGGCGCGAACACCGTCGTTGGCGGAACCCTTTGTGGCTGCGCTACCCCCGACAATTCGGTTAGCCGGTCCCGAACACGGTCGTCGATGAAAACGAACGGCAGGCAGCAGCCGGACCGGTTGGCAATCATTACCGCAGTACGCCAGCCGTCGACGGCTGCGGTCTCATCGCCCAGGTGCACGTGCGCGGCAGCTTCGATGAGCAGGGCGTCGATTCGGGTTCGCGGGTATGACTCTGGGCGCCAAGCAATTTCGGTTGCCGCCGCGACAGCGGCTTCGTATTGACCGGTGAGCAGTTCGGTGCGCGCTCGCGAGACGGCCAGCGGAACATAGCCAGATGCCTCGATTCCGGTCACGGTGGCCAGCGCGGCATTGGTGTGCCCGGCAGCGAGATCCAGATCGACCTTCATCGCGGTGAGCAAGCTGAAGGCGAGCGAGTCAGGCGCGTAGAAGCGGGCATGCTCGGCGATGATTCGGTCGATCCAGTCGATTCCCTCCACCGGCTCGCCGCGAAGCAGCGACCACAGTCCGCGGGCGTACGCGATGAACGCCCACCGCTCCTGTCGGAAGTCTGGTTCGCCGATGTCTTCGAGGATCGCGGTTGCCGCAGCAATATCGAAACACTCCATTTCGGCGATCGCCGCCGCGCAACGGCCCGGCAGGCGCGTGGTTTCGCCCCACAGCCCGCGCTGGTAGGGCTCGTCGGCTTCGGTGACCAACCATTGTTCGGCCAGCCGAATGTCGCCTTGCAGTGCCCGGTTCAGGGCGATCGAGCCCGCCGACAACCTGGCCGCAAACGCCGAGTCGGCCTGGTATGCCTGCTGGAACAACGCGGTGGATTGCGCCAGCGCACCCGCCAATTGGCAGGTGTTGCCCAACTGCTGGCGCAGCACCGCCATGTAAGCGCTGCATGCCGGGTCGAGGTGCGGTTCGGCAGCATCCAGAATCGTTGCGACCCGCCCGGCAACCACGGCCGCCTGATGGTAAGCGCCGCGGCGACGCAACCCGATCGCATTGATAGTCCCCCGCCCGGCTGTTTCGAGGGCGTCGCGGCTGGCGCCGATGCCTGCCAACTCCTCGATCGACTCGGGCAGCAACACCGGCAGGATCGGCACCTCGTTGAGCCCGGTCAGGATGGCCCGCACGGTGCGCACGATCGGGAACGGCGCGCGGTCGGCGGCGGGAAACATCTGCAGCACGCGGTGGATGCCGTCGAGATCCTCGCCGAGAATTCGCACAAAGTGGGTTTCGATGATCTCGCCCACGAGTGTCCAGTTGCCCGCATCACTGCCGTAGTGCATCGCCTCGGTCACGTCGTCGGCCGAAAGCCGCTGTGACGCCAGCACATCGAGCGTTTCACGGACTTCCACCGGCTCCGCTCGCCGGGCGAGTTCGAGCAGCGGCAACCGCAGTCCCGGCGGGCACTCGGGGACGTTGTCGCGTCGACGTTGCAGCAGGCCGAGCTGTTCCAGCGTGGGCAAGGTCGTTTCCGGATCATCGATCCCGACGATGGCGATCGTGTCAGCGCAGAGCTTTCGTGCGAGCGCGCACTTCGTCACGGCGGTCCGCCACGGCGCGATCTCGCTTTCGGCCAGCATCTCCTCGGCCATGTCGACCAACGCCGTCACATATTCCGGACAGGGCGAGCCGAACTGGTCGATGACCGGATGCCCGATTCGTTCGGCGGTTCGCACGGCCAACACCGTCGGCATCACCGTCCCGGAGACTTGGCGATACAGGCGCTGGCAGGCCTGCTCCGAGATGGTCAGACCCGCCTCGAGATGGAGCTGAGCGACTTCATCGATAGTGAACCGCAACTCGGGGTAATCGATCTCGTCATAGTCGACCGACGCCGACTGCGCGGGACCGAAGGGCCGCAGGTGGGTCTCGGCAATGACGCGTATGTGCCGGTGGCGGCGGAGAAGTTCAATCAATTGCTCGGCCAGTCGGCCGCCTGAATTTTCACCGAGTCCGTCTACGACGAGTACGAGCGGTTCATGCAGATCGTCGAGCGCGGTCACCACCGCGTCAAAAGACCCTGCGGCGGCGCCCGCGCGCGAAAGTACTTCGGTGGGCAAGGCGGCGAGAACGCCGCCCCACCAGTCGTCGGCATCCAACCCGCGCGCGGACAAACGCACCACGTGCCGCTGCCCGTCGAAGCCGGCCAGCCACGACGTGATCAACGTCGACTTACCGCAACCACGCGGCCCACGCACCACCACGAGCCGAGCATCCGAACTCAACCGACCCAGCAATCGGGGGCGCTCCAGAATGAGCGACGGCTGAAACGGGGATGCCGCCAGTGCGCTACCGTACAGCGAAATCGCCCTCTCCCCCTCGAACCGCAGGTACACCGCAGCCGCGAACGTGCACACGGTGCCCCGTCTCGGCCCGTCGGCAGTCACCTGACGATGACAATGCCGCCAGAGTCGGTCAATCGTTTCGAGGTAGCCGATCCCCGCGCAATATCCCCCGTCCGAAACGGCGGGAAATTCACCCTAAAAATCATCCTGCTGATGAGCAGGTCGCGCCGGGAACGCGAACCCGGCCAGTCCAGGCCCGCACGTCGATGAATCGGGCGCGTGTTACGCCGAGAGGAGGTGGGTATTGCCTGGGCGAGTCGGAGCGAGCAGCTCGTCCTCGCCGACACCAGTGACAGGAGATCGCCAGTGAGTCGAACGGACACGATTATCAAAGGGTTGAGGCAGGTTCTCGACGGCGACGACACGCTAACGGCATGGCTCGAGGAGTCCTTGGTGCGCGCGGGAAAACGTGCTGAAAACGATTTGGATCCCGACTTGTTCGGCGCATTGGAATGGCCGCGGAACCTCGAGGAGTACGAAGAGTATCTCCGACGATTTCAGCGCTGGATCCCACGCCAGTCCGACAATCCGGCGTGGCAGGGCGGCCCTGCCCACGAGCGCTACGCGCAGGAGGTGAGCGACCGCCTCTCGCACTTCTTCTGGCTCGTCGACCAGCAGATCGACGATCGTGGCGCCATCGGCGAGGACTGTGGACCCTTCCGCGACTGGCTCACCGAATTCGCTCAGCAATGGGGCAGCTTCCTCGACACTCCCGAATCGTTCGATCGCGACATCTTGTCCTCTTTCTTGGCTGACGCGCCGGAGTACCGGGTCGAGGAGTCGATGATCAACGGTTCGCCAAACATGCCGAGTGGATGGCAGACGTTCAATCAGTTCTTCGCCCGCCAACTCAACGGTGGCCTGCGTCCCATCGCCGATCCGACGAGCAACCTCGTCGTCACCTCACCCGCCGACTGCAGCTTTGCGCACGCGTATTCGATCGACGCCGACTCGAACATTCCAGCGACGGCGATCAAGAAGAACCACAAGTACGGCAACATCGGCCAGTTGATCGAAGGCAGCGAGTACGCCGACAGCTTTGCGGGCGGCACGTTCGTGCACTACATGCTGCCCCCGTCGGCTTACCACCGTTTCCACCTGCCGGTCGCAGGGATGGTCAAGGAGGTCTTCGGAATCAGCGGCAAGGTATTCCTGCAGGTCGATCTGCAAGATCATCAGCTGAAAGCCAAGGACAGCGCCACCAGCGGCTTCGAATTCTCCCAAAATCGGGGCGTCGTCACACTTGACACCGCCGCATCCGGAATGGGCGATATCGGTGTGGTCGCGGTGATCCCAGTCGGCATGGCGCACGTCGCCTCGGTTGTTCTCACCGCAGTTGCCGGGACGCACATGGCGAAGGGCGACGAGTTCGGCTACTTCCAATTCGGTGGCTCCGACATCATCATCCTGTTCCAGGCCGGAGTCGATCCCGAGGTGGACACGAATACCGACTTCCGACTCGTCGGCACTCCGGTGGCTCGCTGCCGCGCCCTCGACTGACCGTCTCGTCCGGCGCGCCCGAAGCAGTTAATAAGGGCTCCAATATGATTCACCGATTGGATCGGATTCAGCAGCGACATCGCAGCCTCGGATTTGTGATTGCCGTGATCTACAAATACCTCGATGATCAGGGTGGCTATCTGGCGGCCTTGATCGCCTACTACGCGTTCTTGTCGCTCTTTCCGCTCTTGCTGCTGCTGACGACTGTCACCGGCGTGGTGTTGGCCGGGCATCCAGCGCTGCAAGCTGATGTGCTGAATTCTGCGTTGCACCAGTTTCCGGTCATCGGCGACCAACTCGGTCACCCGAAACGGCTCAGCGGCGGTATGGGCGGCGTGATCGTCGGAGTCATCGGCGCACTCTACGGCGCCTCCGGCGTCGGACAAGCCAGTCAAAATGCCATGGACACCGTCTGGGCGATTCCGCGAAACAACCGACCGGACCCGCTGCGGTCCCGGCTGCGCAGTTTCGGGTTGATCGTCGTCTTGGGTGCCGTACTCCTGGCCACCACGGCGATCACCGCGGTCGTGGCACACGCCAACCGGTTCGGCGTAGCAGCCACCGTCGGCGCCGCAATTCTCACGATCGCGATCGACACCGGAGTTTTCGCTATCGGCTTTCGGGTGGGTACCGCCCGCGAGCTAACATTCCGCCAAGTGCTGCCCGGAGCCGCGCTAATGGCGCTGATTTGGCAAATCCTGCAGAACTTCGGGTCGGTGTATGTCGCGCATGTCGTGAAATCGGCCAGCAACACCAACAGCGTTTTCGCGGTCGTGTTGGGTCTGCTGGGATTCCTCTACATCAGCGCCATCGCGGTCGTGTTGTGCGCAGAAATCAATGTGGTGGCCGACGCCAAGTTGCACCCGCGCGCCTTGCTGACCCCGTTCACCGACAACGTCACCCTCACGGGTGCCGACCGTCGCACCTACAGCGGACAAGCAAAAGCACAGCGCGCCAAGGGATTCGAAGACATCGACGTTGACTTTCACCAACCCGGGCACAAGGTCGATGACGAGCCGAGCTGACAGTTCGTGCCTAGTGACCGAGCTGGTCACGACCAAATGATTACGCCAGTGCTGCGAAACCTTGACATAAGGCCAGGTGAGTCGCATTGTCAACACACGGCAGCACCGTCCGCTAGAGCCGTGCGGACACATGAGATGGGGCGTCACTCCACATCCCAGGAGGGGACGGGTCGATGAAAGCTCTGCTTGCCCAAGGACGTCCACACATCACGCATCTCAGCTGAATTCGACTGAGATTCACCGCTAGAACGCCATTGCCTCCCTTGACGGAGGTAAGTCAGCGGAAGTCAAACTCATGAGCGAACAACCGATGGGGCCTGGCTGGTGGCAAGCCTCCGACGCGAAGTTTTATCCACCAGAAACCCATCCGAACTATCGGTCGCAGCCTCCGGGCCAGCCCAGTTTTCCGGCGCCGCCAGCGCAACCGCCCGGCGCGGGGCCAACCCCGTACCGGTCCGGCCCGTACCAGTCCACTCCGTACCAGCCGGCGCCGGCCGCTGAGATGTCGATCTCGGAGGGACTGGACAAAGTCAGAACCGCGGCAAAGCGATTGTCCGCCACCGCGTGGACGCTGTACCTAGGCCTCTTCGTCGGTGTGATCGCCGTATTCCTCACCTGGCAGACCGGTACGGACGCCGTTCTCGGTATCGACGAAGAAACTGCGCTCGGCGGCGTCGGCAAGTTCGCCGTCATTCTGTTGAGCGCCGGCGCGGCGTGGTGTGCGGTTCCTGCCATCACCGGATCACGAATGGTGTTGTGGCGACTCATCGGTCTGAGTGCCGCGGTCGGGCTTCTGGTGGTGTTGGCGATCGTCGGTCTCAGCGGGTACTCGGGTGTCCAGGACTTCACCGACGCCACCCCGTCCTTGGGGCTGTTGCTCTACACCGCCGCGGTGATCGCCAGCACGGTCGGTGTCGTGCGGATCTGGCTACTTCGACCCAAAGCGGCCGGCACTCCACGGCCGCAGGCACCACCCGCGGCCTACGGCCACTAGACCAGGAACAAGCGACCGCCCGTGCGTGATTTTTCACCGCAGGCGGTGAAAAATCACGCACATGGGCGGTAGCAAATATGAACTCGTCACCTGGGGGCAGCGACACCTCGTCAACCCCCTCGCACGGCGCATCGGCGGCCAGACCTTGATCGAGACCGTCGGGCGCCGCAGCGGCAAACCGAGGTTGACGCCCATCGGCGGTCGTCGTCGGGGCCAGAGTTTCTGGATAGTTTCCGAGCACGGCACCGACGCCGACTACGTGCGCAATATCCAGGCCAATCCCGCTGTGCGGCTCCGCCTTCGCGGACAGTGGCACAGCGGAGTTGCGCATCTGCTACCCGATGACGATCCATGCGCGCGCCTGGCGGACCTGGGCGGACTCAACAGCCTGGGCGTACGCGTGGCCGGCACCAACCTGCTCACGATCCGGATCGATCTCAGCGACTGAGGATCGGCGCACCAAGCCGGACCGAGCCCGGGCTAGCGCAGTCGACGCTCTTCTTCCTCTTCCAGGCGCTTGCGCTCTTCTTCGCGACGCTCCTCTTCCTTCTCGATGGCTTCTTCGCGTGCGTTCTTGTCGCTCATAATCGTGACCGTCCTTCCCGGGATAGGGTCATTGCTGCACGGTGATCAGTTGCATGTCATCAGGTTTGACCTCGCAGTCGAAGATGGCGTCGGCGCGATCAGGATCATCCGAGAGCGCTTCGGCGTGGCCGCCGGCAGGCGCGCGCACAACGGTTCCTGCGCCACACCCGGTCCATTGCACCGTGAGTCCTTGCGGATCTGGATGATTCGACGAGACGCGACCCTGGGTGGCCGAATCGACGGGCGCAACGTGGTACGTCCGAATGTCTTCGCTTTCCCCGTCGACGCTGGTCACTTCGAAGGCGAAAATCGCGACCCGCTCCCCCTCCGCTGGATGCCCTGCTGGCCAAGGATTGTCGGCCTCGCCCCCGTACGGGCTGCCCGTCGTCTTCGCTGTGATCGTCATCGAATCGTCCATGAGGTCGCTCCAGCCGGACGGGGTACAAGGAACTCAAACAACTGCAGGCTCACCATATCGCCGACGGAGTGCCGCAGTCTCGTGCCAATCCAGATATGGTTCGGCCCGCAGTCGACGTTGTGCATCGGCACAATCCGCCGGTGCGGCATCCGAAGATGCGTCAGTATGTGAGCGCATGGGCAATCAGCGTGCGGCAGCCGATCAGGGCCACCCGAACAGCGCCGCGGTTCCGAGGGCTGTGTCGGCGGCGATCGGACGGTTTCTCGAGCGCCATGGCGGCTCGGCGAACGCCGTGATCGAGCCCGTCGGCCGCGTCGGCGTGCGCCTCACATTGGTCGGATCCGACGGCGTGCTCGGTGATCAGGTCCTCGCGAACACGGCCGCCGCACAGGCCGTCATCGATGCGTTCCCCCAACTGGAACTCGCCGCCTGGGATCGCACGTTGACCAGCACTGCGACGACCCGCAAGGGCCACAACCGCAAGATGGCCGGCTGGCTCACCGGCTGCGCGAGGTCCGTACGTCACGTGATCGGCTGCCGGGTTACGCGGCGCATCAAGCTTGGCGAATCCAAAAGCGACCGGCGGCATTAGCTTCGGTCGGCGTACCTGGAGGAACTCGACCATCGAGCGGCGCTGATCACGCACAATGATCATGGTCGAGAGGATTTTCGATGCTGACACCGTTGCGACGCATCATGCGCGCACTCGGCGCGTTCACCCTCGTCATGCTCGCCGGAACTATCGGCTACCTGTTACTGGGCTTCGGTCTGCTTGCCGCGATCTACCAGACGGTCACGACCATCACGACAGTCGGCTTCCGTGAGGTGCGGCCGCTCACCCCGGCGGGCGAGATATTCACGATCGTGCTCATCCTCATCGGTGTCGGCACTGCGTTGTACATGTTCGGTGTCCTGTTGGAAGCGCTCATCGAAGGCGCTCGACGATCTGCATGAACCGCTCGTACTCGTCGTAGACGGACTCGGTGAAAATTCAGGCGGCCGACTGGCCGAGCAATTGATTGAACTTCTTCCGCCGCCACCGGCACATACGCGTCATTGCCGAGACCCACCTGCGGCCCTTCGGTCCCGCGCAGTCGGCGTCGGTCGACTATGACGAGATCGATTACCCCGAGTTGCGGTTCACTATCGGATGAAGTCGCTCAGCTCCATCTCGAGGCGGGTGTGACCATCTCGGAGCAACGACCTGCGCCAACTGCTACGGAGGCGGCGGATGGACCGGCAAATCAGGTCGAATGGAAGGCCACATCATCGTCTGTGGTTGGGGCCGCGTCGGTCGGGCGTGCGTCGAGTACCTCACCTCCATCGGTCGATCGGTCGTTGTGGCAGACCGTGATCCGGCCCGACTCGCCGGTCTGACGCATCCGACGGTGAACGGCGACGTCACGGACGACACGGTGCTGCAAGCGGCGGGCATCGCCCGGGCGGACGCGTTGATCGCCGCGCTGGACACCGATGCCGGCAATATCTACGTGACGCTGTCGAGCCGGGCATTACGCCCCGATCTGACCATCATTGCCCGCGCCCGCACCGAAGCATCGAAGCCGGCGTTGTTTCGCGCGGGGGCCAATCGAGCGGTCAACCCGCAACTGATCGGCGGCCGACGGATGGCCGCCTTCGCATTGCAACCCAACGTCGCCGAGTTTCTCGACATCGTCATGCATGACGCGAGCCTCGAGTTTCGCTTCGAAGAGGTGGACATCCGTCCCGATTCCTGGTTGGTCGGCAAATCGCTCGCCGACGCCGCGCTCCGGGACACGACCGGCGCACTGCTCGTGGCTATTCGACCGGCGGGCAGCCAGTTTCACGCCAACCCGCCGGACTCCACCGTGCTCGCCGCGGGGACGATCCTGCTCGCCGTCGGCACCCCGGAACAGCTCACTGCGGTTCGCGCACGTGTCGAACGGTCGGGCTAGCTCCATCCGCAAGGAGTCCGTGTAGGAGGGTGTCGACGATCTGTTCCGGAAGCTTCGGATCGAGCGGCTCCCGAGTGAGCACTACCTTGAAATGCAAAGGGGCCACGAGCATCTCGATGGCATGACGCGGATCGGTGTCGGCCGGAAGCTCCCCGCGAGCGATCGCTCGTTCGATGATGTCGCCGGAGCGCCCGTAACGGGCTTCCCAGTATTGGTCACGGGTTCGAACGCTCGCCGGGTCATCGCCGGTGGCTGCCAACGCCCGGTCGAAGGCGTTGCCAATCGGACTGCTCAGGTAGGCAGCCAGCGAGGTGGCGTACGCGAGCAAGTCCTTGCGCAGCGACCCGGTGTCCGGCACCGGCAGCAGTTCCTCGGCTTCTTCCAGTAGCGCTTCGACCATCAGGTTCTCGCGAGTTCCCCAGCGGCGGTAGATGGACGTCTCGTGCACCCCCGCTCGCGCCGCGACGTCGGCCACGGTCAGCCCTGCCATGCCGTGGGCGTGCAGCGCATCGAGGGTGGCGTCGAGCACCGCGCGGCGGACCCGGGCGGAGCGTCCGCCGGGGCGGCGGGGAGTCGCGTTGTCGGTCACGCTTTCAATCTAACGCAAGACACTTGCATTTGAGGAGTGACCCAGCACATACTGTTAATGCAAGTTCCTAGACTTTGGAGGACCTGGTGATCACCGAACGTAACGAGACCGCGGACGGAATGCGGATCGACTGGGATGTCCCGGTGCCGATGGCCGATGGTGCGCTGCTGCGTGCCGACGTGTTCCGACCCAACGACGACGGTCACCATCCGGTGTTGATGACGCTCGGGCCATACGGCAAGGGATTGGCATTCCAGGAGGGGTTCGCCGGTATGTGGCAGCGACTGGCCAGCGTCTATCCCGATGCCGTAGCCGGCTCGTCGAATCGCTACCAGGTCTGGGAAACGGTCGACCCCGAGAAGTGGGTTCCGGACGGATACGTGTGCATCCGGGTGGATTCCCGTGGCGCCGGACGTTCACCGGGACTGCTGGACATGCTCAGTCCACAGGAGGCGCACGACTACTACGAGGCGATCGAATGGGCCGGCACCCAACCCTGGTCGAACGGCAAGGTGGGCCTGCTCGGCATCTCCTACTACGCGGCCAATCAGTGGCTGGTGGCGGCGCTGCGGCCGCCGCATCTGGCCGCGATCTGCCCGTGGGAGGGCTTCACCGACTTCTATCGCGACCTCAACCGGCACGGCGGCATCCTCAGCCGGTTCGGCCAGGCGTGGCAGGACTACCAGATCTTCACGGTGCAGCACGGCGTCGGCGAGCACGGTCGTCGCAATCCGAATAACGGCGAACTGGTCGCCGGACCCCCGACGTTGAGCGAAACGGAGTTGGCGGCCAACCGCGTCGAGACGATCGCTGAAGCCAAGCAGCGCAACCTGCTCGACGATTTCGCCCGCGCCCGCACTCCGGACCTCACTCGCATCGAGGTGCCGGTGCTCTCGCCCGCGAATTGGGCACATCACCTGCATACCCGTGGGAACTTCGACGGCTGGGCGAAGGTGTCATCACCACAGAAGTGGCTCGAAGTGCACGGAAACGAGCACTACGCGGAGTTCTACACCGATTACGGTGTCGCCCTGCAGAAACGGTTCTTCGGACACTTCCTCAAGGGCGAGGACACCGGGTGGGACGAGCAGCCACCGGTTCGGCTCAACGTCCGCCACGTCGATGGTTCCTTCGAACTTCGCGACGAGCAGGAGTGGCCGTTGGCACGGACCCAATGGACCCGCTTCTATCTCGACGCGGCGTCTGGAACATTGGGCACGAGCGAACCGTCGGCCGAGCACACCATCGACTTCGCGGCGCTCGGTCCCGGCGTTGACTTTTGGACCGAACCGCTGACTGAGCAACTCGAGATCACCGGACCGGCCAGCGCGCGAATCAGGTTGGCCTCGTCAACCACCGACGCTGACGCCTTCGTCACGCTCCGGGTGCAGGATCCGGACGGCAACGAGGCGTCGCTCGTGTCCGCCATCGACGCCCACGGCGTCCTTGCGGTCGGTTGGCTGCGTGCTTCGCATCGCGAACTCGACGAGCAGGCAAGCCTGCCGCACCAGCCGTGGCATCGGCACACCCGTGCTCTGCCGCTCACCCCTGGCGATCCGGTTGATCTGGATGTCGAGATCTGGCCGACATCCATCGTCGTGCCGCGAGGCTATCGCCTGGGAGTCACGCTGTCGGGCAAGGACTTCGAGATGCCGGGTGAGGGCCCGTGGCCGGTGCTGTATGGCATCCAACAACGCGGCAACGGCGTCTTCGTCCACGACGACCCCGACGACCGCCCGGCCGGAGTCTTCGACGGCACCACCACCCTGTACACCGGCCCAGACTCCGGAACTTCGCTGCTGCTACCGGTGATCCCGGCGCGGTAGCTTCGAAGACGCCCCTACGTTAGGAACGCTCATGCGACGAATCGTCGATCTGTCCGTGTCGTTGCAGGCGGGCATCGCCTCCGACCCGCCCGGGCATCTGCCCGAAATCGACTACTTCGACCATCAGGACACCCGCGAAGACATGCTGCGCTTCTTCCCCGGCGCCCGTGTCGATGACCTGCCCGACGGCGAGGGCTGGGCGATCGAGCGGGTCCGGGTTTCCACCCACAACGGCACCCACCTCGACGCGCCGTATCACTACGCCTCCACCATGGATGGCGGCAAACGTGCCATCACGATCGACGAGGTCCCGCTCGACTGGTGCTTCGGGCGTGGCGTGAAACTCGACTTCCGCCACCTCGACGACGGCTATGTGGTCACCCCGGACGACATCGACCGCGAGCTCGACCGCATCGGCTTCACCCTCGCGCCGTACGACATCGTCCTGGTCAACACACGTGCCGGCAGCCGGTACGGCCACGACGACTACGTGGTGAGCGGCTGCGGCGTCGGACGGGACGCGACCTTGCACCTGCTCCGCCAAGGCGTCCGGGTCACCGGCACCGATGCCTGGAGTTGGGACGCCCCGTTCGTGTACACCGCCGCGCGCTATGCCACGGACCATGACCCAAGCATCATCTGGGAAGGACATCGTGCCGGGCGCGAGATCGGCTACTGCCACATCGAGAAGCTCGGCAATCTCGAATCCATTCCCTCCCAGGGCTTTCAGGTGGCGTGCTTCCCCGTGAAGGTGCACCAGGCCTCGGCCGGCTGGACCCGCGCGGTGGCGATCTTCGACGAGGAGTCGGCGTGAGAATCGGGTCGGTGATTCTCGACGGCGTTCGGCGGTACGGCGTCGTCGAGGGCGATCGCATCGACCTGCTTTTCGAGGCGGCCGACGTGTTCGACGTGCTTGCCGCTGCCGATCCCGGCGCCTTTCTGGCGGGTCAGCAGTTGCCGTGGAACTCCAATGACACGGTGGCCGTGCCGGTTCCGGTGGCCAGCATCCGCGACTTCATCACCTTCGAGCAACACACCGCGGGCTCGCTGCGCTCGGTCACCGGCAGCAGCGAAATCCCACCAGCGTGGTACGAGGCGCCGGCGTTCTACTTCACCAACCCGCACGCCGCCATCGGTTCGGGTGAACCGGTCCCGATGCCGCCGGGATGCGAAACGCTGGACTTCGAATTGGAAGTCGCGGTGGTGATCGGTAGAGCGGGTTACAACTTGTCCGCGGCGGAGGCCTTCGACCATGTCGCCGGGTTCACCATTCTCAACGACTGGTCGGCGCGCGACCTGCAGAGCCGGGAAATGCGCGTCGGGCTCGGGCCGGCCAAGGGCAAGGACACCGCGACGACGCTGGGTCCGGTGCTGGTCACTCCGGACGATCTCGCCCACCACGAGCGCAACGGCCGCTACGACCTGGCCATGGACGTGTTCGTCAACGATGTCCGCATCGGCGGGGACACGCTGGCCAACATGGCGTGGACGTTCGCCGAGCTCATCGCCTACGCCAGCCGAGGCACCTGGGTTCGGCCGGGCGACGTGCTCGGCTCCGGCACCTGCGGAGGTGGCTGCCTCGCCGAACTGTGGGGCTGGCACGGTGAGCTGCGACCGCCGCCGCTGCGCATCGGCGACACCGTGACCATGTCCGTCGAGGGCATCGGCACGATCCACAACACCGTAGTGAACGGGCCTGTGCTGCACCCGGTTCCGCCGGCGCGGCGAGCAACCCAACCTCAGCAGGGTCAGCCGAAACGCTCCGCGAGCCAGTGACCCATCTCGGCTGCGGCGAGACTGGCGCCGGTCGGCTGCCCCTTCGCGATCGGGCCGCCGAAGTGGGTGCCGGCAACCCGGACGTGGTCTTTATCCTGCGCGCCGAGTGCGTGGACCATCGCCTCGGCGTTTTCGGGAAAGCATGCCTGGTCGCCGCTCAGTTCGACGAACAGCGTTGGCGTGGTTACCCCGGGCGCGCAGCGGAGAAAGTCGGCGTTGCTGCTCAGGCCCGACCAGGTGGACAGCCAGGCGTCCGGCGTGGCGAACCGGGCGAAGCCGACCAGGCCGTAATTGGTCAGGTCGGGTCGGCGGCCGAACAGCGAGCCGTAGGGGCGATCGTTCGGGCTCAACGACATGTCCATGAACCGCAGGTCGGCGTCGGTTCGGTAGACGGTGAGCACCCGCGGCGCCAGGGCGACACGCCGATCGTGAGGATTTTCGCTGGCCTTGAACCGATTACGCGCAGCAGCGGCGTCCGCGACCCGGTCCTTGGCCACCGCGTCCAATCGCGCTACCCGATCTCGTTGCGCCGCACGATACCTCGTCACGAACTCAGTCGAATACGTTGAGCTCTCGGGTGGTTCGGCAAATCCGTTTTCGGGTGCAAAGGGGTTCAGTTCCGGGTCGACGGACATGGGGTCGTTTTCGTCGGTGACCGACGGGTCGATCAACCTCAGTAGCAACGCGCCCTGACCCGGGTGGGGTGCCATGAACACGGCGCCATCAGGCACCGGCATGTCGGCCCCGGCCAGGTCCACGGGGCGTCCCGCAGGAGTCTTGGCGATGCGCTCCCCCGGCTCGAGCCCGGCTTGCTGGTGGTAGAAGGCGAAAAGGGTTCCCCCGCCGGAATGTCCAAGCGTGACGACGTGCTCGAATCCGCGGTCGCGTAAAAACGCCTGACCGGCGGCCGCGTCCAGCAGCGCCTGTTCGTGCACGAGGGAGATGTCGTTGTTGACCGACCGCGTGCCTTGGGTCCAGACCGCGAATCCGCGAGCCAGCAGTTCGGGGACCAGGACGTGGTGGGTGAGATCTTGGCGCGGATGCATGAGCGTGACGACGGTTGACGCGCCGGGAACCGTCCGCAGTACGCCGGAAACCTTTGCCCCGTCATGCGTTTCCAACTCGTGCACGGTTGTTACCGTGTTGGCGGGTGCGGCGGCAGCCTCGATGTAGCGGCCCGCACCGAGTCGCTGGACGGTGTCTGTCATATCGGCTCGATTCGCATGGCGTCCTTGTCCCACTGGGTGATTCGAGACCCGACCAGACCGGCAACGCTGCTGTACCAGACGGCGTGCCGACAGCCGGTGGCGCGGCGGTCGATCACGATGGCCGACTCGGAGCTGATCCGGAAGTACGGTCCGACGCGGTCGACGGTCACCGCCGCGTCCTTGTCGGCGACCGCGACGATCGACGTGTTTTCCGGCACGTCGAGCATGAACAGTTCGGTCATCGCTGCCCCACCTTCTGCTGTTCTTCCCATGCCGCGGCCCGTTCCACAATGAGTTCGGCTTTACGGGTGAGCAGCGCCGCCATGCTCGGGTCGGGGCCTTGCACCACGTCGACGAGCGCGTCGATGGTCAGGTTGGCGTCCAAGTCTTCTTGCGGCGTAACGGGTCTCATCGCTCGGGTGATCTCGATCATGTAACCGTTGGGGTCGTGGGTGTAGATCGATTCGATGGTCTCGTGCTGGATTTGCATCTCGACGGGCCATTCGCTGCCGTCGAGGCGGCGCCGGTACTCGAGCAGGTCGTCCTCGCTGGCGACGTGGATGGCCAGGTGGCGGGAGCGGATGAACCAGATAGGCACATGTTCGTCGAAGCGCGAGTATGCGTCGCCCTGCGGGCCGCCCTCGAACGGCTCGAGCCCAAAGTAATAGAAGAACGCGAGCCGGTCGTCGTTGCCGATGTCGAAGAAGAAATGGATGAAGTCCGGGTGCTTGTCTGGACCCCAGCCAGCCGCGCAGATCGAGTGCACCACCGGGAAACCCAGGACGTCGCGGTAGAACTTCACCGTCGCGGCCGGATCGAAAGTCGGGTACGCGACGTGGTCGACGCCGTGCACCTTGTGCGGAAGATCGGTCATCACAGGCCTCCTCAGGCAGGAACGGATTCGAGGTCGGCGCGCAACAGGCTGCCGGCACCCGGGATCGCCACGGAAAGGTTCAAGCTGCGCAGCAGGCTGTATGCGCCCGCGGTGGCCGCCGACAGCACAGGCACGCCGAACTCCACCTCGGCAGCCTCGACCAGATCCAGTGATGGCATCTGCACGCACGCCGAGATCACCAGAGCATCAACATCGCCGAGATCCAACGAGCGCGCCGCGTCCAGCACCCGCTCCCCCGGTATGCAGCCGACTTCGGCGTTGTCGGCGACCTCGAGCGCCCGCCAGTCGGCAACCGTGAATCCTTCGGACTCCAGGTACGCCACGACCAGCTCGGCGAGCGGTCGCAGATATGGCGTAACGATGGCGATCCGCTTGGCATCCATCGCCCGCAGCGCCTCGACCAGCGCCCCGGCGCTCGAGCGGATTCGCGCGTCGGAGCCGCCCGCGGCCAACTGCTCGGCCACCGCGGCCTCGACACGCTGGTGTTCACCGGGTCCGCCAACCATCACTGCGACGAGGCAGGCGTAGAGGATCGCGTCGGGAGAGGCGTCGGCAATTTCCAAGACGCACCGTTCGCGCTGGGCATTCATGGCCGCGAGTTGCTCGGGGGACACCGTGTGCATGCGCATCCGCGTGGAGTGAAACGAGAATCGCGAAACCGGATGACGCGCCAACAGTGCTGGCATCTCGGTCTCGACGGTGACATTCGAGCTCGGCACGATCAGCCCGATCCGATGGATACCCATCCACAAACTTCCTTCCATGACAACGCGCGTTTACGCTCATGACAAGTATTCGACGTTAACGACGAACCGTCAACCCCTCGAATTTCACTCAAAGTCACTGTTGACAATTCACCATCGGCGTCAAATACTCGACGCATACGTAAGTTCAATCTGAGGAGTCAGCGACCATGGGATATGTGATCGGTGTGGACGTCGGCGGCACGTTCACCGACGCGGTGCTCGACGATGACGCCGGCACGGTACTCGCGGCGAAGGCACCGTCGACGCCGCCGGACTATTCACAAGGCGTGCTCGATGTGCTCGATGTGCTGGCACAACAACTCGGTGTGTCGGTCGAGGCCATGCTCGCCGAGACCCACCACATCGCGCACGGAACCACGTCGTCACTGAACGCGCTGGTGATGGGCAATGTGCCGCCGGTCGGCTTCCTGACCACCAAGGGACATCGCGACTCGATCTACATCATGAACGTGGAGGGCCGCTACCTCGGCCGCTCGCCCGAGGAATTGCAGAACCTGTTGGGCCAGAGCAAGTCCCACGGGCTGATCCCGAAGAAGCACGCACTCGAGGTCACCGAGCGGCTGGATCGAGACGGCAACGTGGTGGTCGCGCTCGACGAGGACTCGGCGCGCACCGCGATCCGCACGCTGCTGGATGACGGGGTCTCCGCAATAGCGGTGTCGCTGCTCTGGTCGTTCCGAAACCCCGCCCACGAGCAGCGGATTCGCGAGCTCGTGCACGAGATCGACCCGACCGTGTTCGTCTCACTGTCGAGCGAAGTCAGCCCGCGCATCCGCGAATTCTCGCGCAACGCAACGACAATCATGAGCACCCAGATCGGCCCCGGGCTGCGCGACTACCTCGGTTCGCTGGAATCGCAGCTGCGCGAACGCAAGCTGGCGGGGCCACTGTTGGTGATGCAGAGCAACGGTGGCGCAGTCGCTGCGGCCGAAGCACCCAGAAACGCCATCAGCACCGTCGGCTCGGTGCTGACCGGGGGCGTGGTCGGCGCCGTGTCGCTCGGTAAGCAGTTGGGCCACCGCAACATCATCGCCACCGACGTCGGCGGAACGACCTTCCTCGTCGGTTTGGTCGTCGACGGTGAGCCGGTGCGCGCGAGCAGCACAGTCATCAATCACCACCCCATCAACGTGCCGACCCTCGAAGTACATGCCATCGGCTCCGGCGGCGGCGCCATCGCCTGGATCGACGCCGGTGGCAACCTTCAGGTCGGCCCGCGCAGCGCCCAAGCAGTACCGGGTCCCGCGTGCTACGGCCAAGGCGGTACCGAACCCACCAACACCGACGCCAACCTGGTACTCGGAATCCTGCCCGAGCGCGGCCTGCTCGGCGGGCGCAAGCCGCTCAACAAAGATTTGTCGCGCGAGGCAATTCGCACCAAAATTGCCGAACCGCTGGGGCTTTCGGTCGAGGACGCGGCCGCGGCCATCTATGCAGTGCAGAACGCCCAGACGGGGGACCTGCTGCGCAAGACGGTCGTCGAAGCCGGCCACGACCCCCGCGACTTTGTGCTGTACGCGTTCGGCGGTGCCGGGCCAGCCCACTGCGCCGCTTACGCGGCCGAGGTCGGTGTTCGGGAGGTCATCGTGCCGCTGGGCCAGGTCGCCTCCGCATTCTCTGCCTACGGCCTGGCCGCATCCAACATCGTGCTGGCCGCCGAGTTGTCCGACCCCGGCGCCATGCGGATGGACCCCGGCCGCGTCGAACGCAACTTCGAGCGGCTCGAGGCGCAGGTGCGCGCCGCGCTCGACCGCCAAGGGCTGAAGTACTCGGGCATCGAGATCGAACGCGAGATCGACATGCGGTTCACGATGCAGCTCGCCGAGGTCGCCACTGCAGTCCCCAACGGCAGCCTCGATGCCGCCGCCATCGCCGCAGCCGCGGACCTGTTCGAGCAGCGCTACGCCGAACTGTACGGCGCCGGAAGCGGATTCCGTGAAGCCGGAATCCAGGCAATCACCTTCCGGGTACGCGCTACCGGCATCCTGCCCTTCTCCCCCGCTCTACCGGAACTCAAGTCGGGGGACTCCGCCGACGCCGCCGTGGCTCGGATCGGCAGCCGCAAGGTCTGCCTCGACGGCGCCCTCGGCTACGTGGACACCGATGTGTACGACTACAGCAAGCTGCTGGCCGGGCACACCCTCAGCGGGCCCGCGATCGTCGAGGTCCCGACCACCACCGTCGTCGTCCCGCACAACACCACCGGCACCGTCGACCGCCTCGGCAATCTCAATATCGTCGCCCACTAGGAGCCATAATGACCATGCCCATTCCCGGCTCGGAAGTCTTCGCCAGCCGACCGATCGACCCCGACGAGCTGACCAGCACGCTGCCGCCCTCACTGCCGGTGCACACCGTCACCCAAGACCAGATCGACAGCATCGACCCACTCACCTACGAGGTGGTCCGGCACCGGCTCTGGTCGGTCACCGAAGAAATGGGTGAAGCGCTCAAGCGCATGTCCGGGTCGCCAATTGTGACCGACGCCAACGACTTCGACTTCGCCATCAGCGACGAAGTCGGTCAAGAGGTACAGGTCGGTCTGTACAACACAATGCTTGTCGGCGCGGTCGACCTGGCCATCTACTGGACCCTGCAGCACCGCGCCACCAACCCCGGCATCGCCGAGGGCGACATGTTCCTGTGCAACGACCCCTGGGTGGGCGGCGGCCTGCACCAGAACGACGTCATCGTCTATCAGCCGATCTTCTACGACGGCAAGCTGTTCGGGTGGACAAGCGCGCTGTGTCACGAACCGGATCTCGGCGGCGTCGGGCTCGGCTCGTTCTCCCCCGCCGCCCAGGACGTGTTCTCCGAATCGCTGCCGACCCCGCCCGTCAAGGTGGTTCGCGACGGTGTACTGCAGAGCGATGTCGCCGACCTATGGGTACGTCGCTCCCGCGTGCCGATGCTCGTCGGCCTCGACCTGCGCGCCAAGATCGGCGCCAACACCGTCGGGCGCAACCGCCTGCTCGCGGTGATCGAGCAATACGGCGCCGACACCGTCAAGGCCGTGATGAAGCGGATGATGTCCGACGCCGAACAACGACTACGCGGCAAGCTCACCACGCTGCCGGACGGAACCTGGAAGGCCACCGGATACCAGGACCAGTCGCACGCCGGCGACCGCGGCCTGCACAAGATCACCGTCGCCATGACCAAGAAGGACGATCACCTGACCTTCGACTTCACCGGCACCGACAAGCAGGCCGGCGTCATCAACTGCACCTATGCCGGAATGCGCGGCGGCGTCATGCTCGCCCTGCTACCCATCCTGGCCGGCGACATCCCCTGGTCGGCAGGCGGATTGATGCGCTGCTTCGATCTGATCTCCGAGCCGGGCACCATCAACAACGCCACCTTCCCGGCCGCGGTCAGCCGCGGTCCGATCGGTCCCGCCTGGCTCACCGGCACCCTGATCGCCGAGTGCCTGTCCCAAATGCTCGACCGCTCCGTCGATCTGGGCAAGAACGTGCAGGCGGCCTGCTGTGGCACCTGGGACACCGCCGTGCTCGCCGGCCTCGATGAGCGTCACGAGCAACCAGTGCCCTTCTTGAACGTGATGATGGAACCGATGGCCGGCGGGTACGGTGCCCGCCCGACCGCGGACGGCATGGACACCGGCGGCCTTTTCTGCATCCCGATGGGACGCGTCCCCGACACCGAAATGACCGAGTTCCTTTACCCGTTGCTGACGCTGTGGCGCCGCGAGGAGCCGGACTCGGGTGGGCCCGGCCGTCAGCGTGGCGGCGTGAGCGCCTCCATCGCGGTCACACCGTATGGCACCAGCCTGCCCATGGGTCTCGTTCTCGCCTCGGCCGGCAAGGCGGTCTCACAGAACAACGGACTGGCCGGTGGCTATCCCGGCAACACCGGTGTGGAGATCCTGGCCCGCAACACCGATGTCCGCGAACAATTCCGCCGCGGGGAAATCCCCGGCGCACTCGATGAGCTCGGCGGCGCACGCGAACTCGGCGCCTGCTATGCCGAAAGTTATGTAGCCCCAGGAGAAGTGCTCTACATGCACTGGCAAGGCGGCGGCGGCTACGGCGACCCGCTGCTCCGCGACCCGCACGCGGTGGCCGACGATGTACGTGAGGGCAAGGTCAGCATCGGTGGCGCGGACAGCGTCTATGGCGTAGTGCTTGCGGACGGATCGGTCGACGATGCGGCAACGACGCGTCGTCGCGAACAGTTGCGCAGCGACCGACGCGAGCGCTCCGGCCACTTGCCAGCCGACGCGCCCACACTCGACCTGAGCAGGGCACGTCGCCTCGACGACAACATCGCCGAAGTCACCGTCGGCGACACCCGGGTCATCGCGTGCGCCCACTGCGGGCGGCTGCTCGGCGACGAACGCAACGACGCCGCACTGCAATTGGCTCGATTCGACGGACCATCATCGGCGGCCGGCCCACAGGTCACCTCGGATCCGTCGGAGTACGTCGACGCGCCGGTCGTGTTCCGCCAGCTGTGCTGCCCTGGCTGCTGGACGGCGCTGTACTCGGCCATCGTGCCCGCCGACCATCCCGACTACGCGCTCGACATCGCCCGCTTACTCCCGGCGGCGCCGGTGGCGTTATGACTGTATTGCCCGTTGCGGTCCTTCCCTCCGCTCCTCGCTCCGTTCCTCGCTCCTTGGTCGCTGCGGTACTCACTGCGATGCTCAGGAAGGACCTCCACTCATGACTGTGTTGCCCGTTGCGGTCCTTCCCTCCGCTCCTCGCTCCGTTCCTCACTCCTTCGTCGCTGCGGTACTCACTGCGATGCTCAGGAAGGACCTCCACTCATGAGCAACTGGGACGGGAGGGTGGTTCCCTACCCGACCGAGCGCGCTGCGCAGTATCGCGCCAGCGGAGCATGGAGCAACCAGACCACCGGGCAGCGGCTCCACGGCGTCGCTGCCCGCTTCCCAGACCGGCCCGCCGTGATCACCGCCGACGAGTCCATCACCTACGCCGAACTCGACCGGCGCACAGATCAACTCGCCGCGGCGCTGGTGCGGCTGGGTCTGCAGCCCCGAGACCCGGTGATCTTCCAGCTCACCAATCGCCTCGATACCGTGCTGGCCTGGTACGCCACGATCAAGGCGGGGCTGGTCCCGGTCGCCACCCTGGCCGCACACCGCGACAACGAGATCGGCCCGATCAGTCGGAAGGTCGGTGCAGTAGCGCATTTCGTCGATCCGCAGGTGCCCGGTCTGCTCGACTTCGCCCGCGCGCACGCCGAAGGACATCCCACGATCCGGCACCTCTTCATCGCGGGCGAATCGCTCGGCGAGGACATCGACGCCGGCGCCGCACGGGAATTGGTCGAGTGCATCCAATCTGGTATAGACCCGTGCGACGTGGTCGCCTTCCAACTTTCCGGTGGAACCACCGGCACCCCCAAGGTGATACCGCGCATCCACGCCGAGTACTGGAACAACGCGGTGATGTACTCGCGGACGCTCGGCTGGGACGAGCACGTTCGAGTGGCCCATTTGATTCCTATCATTCACAACGCCGGAATCACCTGCGGCCTGCACGCCGCGCACTCGGTCGGCGCGTGCCTGATCCTCGCCACGACTGACGCCGGCAAGGCCTTCGAGTTGATGGCCCGCGCGCGGGCGACAGACGTACTGATCGGGCACGGCCACTATCAGGCGCTGCTGTCACCGGCGTTCGAACCGGCCCGGCAACACCTGCAGCGGGTGGTGCTCTCCGGAGCCAAAGTGACTCCCGCGCTGTTTCAGCACGTTGAGCGGACAGCTTGGGCCGGACAGCTTTTCGGCATGTCCGAGGGCATGTTCATGGTCACCCCGCTCGAGTCGCCGGCGACGGCACGACTCACCACAGTTGGCGTCCCGGTCTGTGCAGAGGACGAAATTCGTATCCTCGAACCCGGAACCGAAGACACGGTGCCCGACGGCGCGGTGGGCGAATTGTGCTGCCGCGGGCCCTACACGATTCCCGGCTACTTCGATGCGCCCGAGCACAATCGCACCGCCTTCGCGACGGACGGGTTCTATCGCACCGGCGACCTCGCGGCCATCACCACGGTCGACGGAGTCCGCTACGTTTCCATCGAAGGCCGAATCAAGGATCTGATCAACCGCGGCGGTGAAAAGATCAATGCCGAAGAACTCGAAGTGCTGCTGCTGCAACACCCGACGGTCGCCAACGCCGCCGTCGTCGCCATGCCAGATCCACGGCTCGGCGAAAAGACCTGCGCCTACCTGGTTTCCACGGATGGAAGTCAACTACCGCTCAGCGCCATCCAGGCACACCTCGCCGATCTCGGAGTGGCCAAGTTCAAATGGCCGGAGCGACTGGAGTGGGTAGCGGCGTTGCCGCGCAGCAATGTCGGCAAGATCGACAAGAAGTCGCTACGCGCCGATGTCGTCGCAAAGCTGGACGCCGAGCGAAACGCCACGGCGGCGAAAGGAAGTGAACACTATGCGACTCGATAGTGTCGCCGTGCTCGGCGGCGGTCCCGGCGGCCTCTACGCCGCGCGCCTTCTCAAGCTCAGCAATCCCGACGCGGACGTCAGGGTGTACGAGCAGGGCGTGCCGGACAAAACGTTCGGCTTCGGCGTCGGGCTTGCGTCGCGGACCCAGCGCAATCTGCGTGAGGCCGACCCCGCTTCGCTGGATGCGATCGTCGACGTCGCCTATCCGCACGAGATGTCGATGCAGGTCAGCGATCAGGTGGCACGCCTGCCCGGCGGCAACCTGCTCGCGATCGCCCGCACCACTCTGCTCGAGGTGTTGCAGCACAAGGCCGAACAGGCCGGTGTTCATTTGCATTACGGGTCTCGGCGCGACATCGCAACTCTCGACGCCGACCTCGTCATCGCTGCCGACGGCATAAACAGTGCCACGCGCACCGCACTGGCCGACAGATTTCAACCGCACATCGACACCGGCGCCGGCCTGTATCTCTGGTGCGGCACCGATTTCGCGTTGCCCACCGCGATGTTCGTGCCGGTGACCACCGAACACGGCACGTTCGTCGCGCACGCCTACCCATACGCGCCGGACCGCAGCACCTTCCTCATCGAGACCGATGAACACACCTGGCGCAATGCGGGATTCGACCGTTCCACCGAGCAGACCTTGCCCAGCGACAGCGACCTGGCCTCCCTCACCTATCTGCAGGAAGCGTTCGCCGGCCCACTGCAGGGACACCCGCTCATCGGCAACCGGACGAGGTGGACGCAGTTCCGAACCATCAAATGCCGCAACTGGCACGCTGGCAACGTCGTCCTGCTCGGTGACGCCGCGCACACCGCGCATTACTCCATCGGCTCCGGAACCAAACTCGCCATGGAGGACGCTATCGCGCTCGACGCCGCGATCACCGCCGCGCCAGACGTCGCCACCGCCCTCGCCGACTACGACTCGGCGCGCCGTCCCGCCGTGGAGCACTTCCAGACGGTGGCGCACCGCAGCGAGTTGTGGTGGGAGTCGTTCCCGGATCGGCTGCATCTGCCTGTCGAACAACTCATGCTGAGCTACATGACCCGCGCCGGCAAGGTCGATATCGACCACTACCTCCGGTCGGCGCCGGACCTCGCGCGCGACGGACTGGCCGCCTATGCGGGAGTCGACCGCGCGGCCGTTCCGGGCACCGACGTGATCGAGTGGGTTCTTTCTCGCCCGCTCGACGGCGATTCGGCCCGCCACCCGACCCGGATCGCGCCCGCCGAACTGCGCGACGACGCCGACACGTCTGTGATCAACGTAGCGATCAACGACGCCTGGGGCACCGAAGCCGATGCGCTGTTGCGTGATATCCCCAGCACCGGAACGCTGTGGCTCACGGGCGCTGGCGACCGGTCCAGCGTGCTCACCCGGCTCGCCGTCGCCGAGCGGCTCCGCAACCAAAAAGTGCGCGTTGTCGTCGAGGCCCCAAGCACGTATACCGGTGATCTCGCCGCCGGACTAGCCAGCGCCAGAACAGATCTGGTTCATATCGACGATGCCGCGGCACAATCCACCGACCCGGCGGCAGAACTGTATCTTCAGGCACACGCATGAAAAGCACCGTTGCGGAGGGCTATTCTTCGCCCATGCCAGCCCAGCAAGAAGCGCGACGCGGCCGCAAGAGCGAAAAGACCCGGTCTGCGCCGGCCGCCAGCAATCCGCGCCGTGACCTTGTCGAGAAGCAGATCATGGAGCACGCCACCCGGCTCTTTGCTGAACGGGGATTCGCGGCGACAAGCCTGCAGGACATCGCGGATGCGACCGGGTTGACCCGCCCGGCGCTCTATCATTACGTCGCGAACAAGGACGAGCTGTTGGCCAGACTGGTCAGCGAGATCACCGAGGAACCGGCCGCGCTACTGCACGGGATCAACGAGCGTGGTGATCTTGGACCGGTCGATAAGCTGCGAGCGATGGCCAGCGCGATCGCGCTGCACCAGACCCAGTCCCCGGAACGATTCCAGGTAATGATCAGGTCCGAAGCCGAACTCCCCGAGGGACTTTCCAAGTCATATCAGCAGAGTCGGCGCCGCGTGCTCAAGGAATTCGTCACCGTCATCGACGACGGGATCGCTTCCGGCGAGTTCCGTCCTCTCGACTCGAGAACGGCTGCCCTCGGCATCATCGGCATGCTGAACTGGGTCGCCTGGTGGTATCGCCCTGGCGGGGGCGCGAGCAAGGACCAGGCCGTGGCAAACCAACTGGCAGACATGGCAATCCACAGCCTGGTGATCGAAGGGCAAGCAGCCCAGTCTCTTGACGGGCCGGCCAGAGCGATCGCACAACTTCGACAAAACCTCGACTACCTCGAACGCCACCTCGACGCCCAACCGTGATCGCCAGTGAGCCTTAGAGCGCGCTCGAAACTAGCGACCAATACCGCTGTTCACGTTCGGACAGCTCGTTGGACGTGATGGCACCGAACGCGGCGGCGTCGCGCGCAATTCGGTGCGGCGCGTCGGGCAGTGCATCCGGTCCCTCGAGCCGGAAGCAGCTTGGCGCCAGAGGTCCGAAGAGCAGCGCTCGGCGCAGGCTCGGCCAATTGTCCAGGTGCGGCTCCACCCCGGCGGCTCGGGCAAAGGCGAGCGCTGCCAGGTTCATTCGCGTCTTCTGCGGCATCCCGCGCCGGGCGCGGTACGCATCGATCGACCGTCGCTGGTCTGGCTCGTTTGGTGACGCGATGGCACCGCCCCACGTGTATGCGATCCATCGAGCCTGCAGCTCCAATGGCACGAAATAGCCACCGGATTGGTCCCACATCCCCATCAATGCCAACCCCGGCAGGTCAGGGTGGAACGTATACCGGTCGGCGTCGAGGTGCAGCGTGTCGATGTCGAGCACCGCTTTGACCTCATCGCTCAGAAACGGCACGTGCAGGTGGAATCCGGTGCCCAGGACTATTGCGTCGAAGTCTTCGGCATGGCCGTCGGCGAACGTCACCCTGGCGTCATGAACGGAAGTCATCCACGGACGCACCGCAATTCGGCCCTCGGCAACCAACGCCAGATAGTGCTGGTTCAGCGTCACGCCAGCGGCGAGGAGCGAGCGGTCCGGCGCTGGGGCCCCGTACTGCTCCGGGCTTCCGCCCGCGTCGAGCACGATTTCCTTGAGTTGCCGGTCGATTTCGGCTGCCGGTAGTCGTTCGCTCGCGAGCGTGCCGTATCTGGTGAACATCCTGTGGTCGGACGGAACACCTGCGGCGAATTTGGGCAGCACGTACCGCTGGCGCCGCTGTGTCACTACCACGCGAGCGGCGCCAAGTTGGGCGAGTTCGGCAGCGATTTCGAGAGCACTCACGGCGCAGCCAGCCACGAGAATTCGCTTCCCGCGGTAGCTCGACGGTCCCGGGTAGTGGTAGGTGCTGATCACGCCGGCTGAACCCGCGAAGGTCTCGAGCCCCGGAACCGGCGGTATCGCCGGGGCGTGGAAGCGGCCGCTCGCGACCACGACGCGGTCGTACGTCTCCTCGCCATTCGCGTGCCGCACGAGCCACCTGTCGTCGTCTCGACGTACGTCCTCGACGGGCGTGCCGAATCTCATTAGCGGCACGAGACCGAACAACTGTGCGTAGCGCTTCAAGTAGTCGAGCACCGCACTGTTCGACGGGTAGACAGCACCGTCGACGTGTTCGAGGTCGCTGAACGCCGTCAGGACCCGACTGCTGTTGGTGTGCATCGCCGGCCAGATCCCGCTGCTGCCGGGAACTCTCGCCCATTGGCCGCCGAGCGTGTGACTTTGCTCGAAGATCGTCGGCTCGAATCCCTGGGACACAAGCCAGCGCGTTACCACGAGCCCACCAGGTCCGGATCCGATCACAGCGACTCGCCGCCCCGTCATGAGGGAACTGTCCCACGCTCACTGCTGTGTCGCCACGCATCAGGCCGAATCGAGGTGGAGGGTTTCGCACCCTTGGGTCGCTGGCTGGGTACCTGCGCGCCCGCGCATGCTCGTGAACACCCGACCGTCCGCTTCGACCGGCAAACCTCAGGAGTACGCCATGTCCACAACCGCACCCAGGTATCGCGCCGTCGACGCGGCGCCGCACCGCCGCTCTGCGAGCGCGATGACCGTCTACGGCAGTCTCGTCTACCTGCTGTTTCTGGCCACTTTGCTGTATTCCATCGGCTGGGTGGAGGGACTTGTCGTGCCGCGGACCATCGACTCGGGTCACGAGGCTTCGACGGCTGTCGCCATAGTCATCGACCTTGCGCTGCTGTCGGTGTTCGCCGTGCAGCATTCGGTGATGGCACGCCCGGCGTTCAAGCGGCGGTGGACCCGCGTCATCCCACCACCGATGGAGCGTTCGACCTATGTCCTGTGCGCCACTGCCGCACTGGCGCTGGTTATGTGGCAGTGGCGGCCCCTGACCGGGATTGTCTGGGAAGTTGATGCGACGCCTGCGCGGATTGCGATCTACACGTTGTCACTGGCCGGTTGGGCCCTCGCGCTGATCGCCACCCTTGCCATCGATCACCTCGATTTGTTCGGACTTCGGCAGGTGTTTCGCTATCGCGCCGGAAAGTCGCCCAGTCCCATCGATTTCCGGACCCCGACGCTGTACCGGATGGTGCGGCACCCGCTCTACCTCGGCTTTCTGATCGCCTTCTGGGCGGCTCCGACGATGACCGACGGCCGATTGCTGTTCGCCGCAGTGGTTACCGGCTACGTTCTCGTCGCCGTCCGTTTCGAGGAACATGACCTCGTCACCGCGTTCGGTGACCGCTACCGCCAATACCGCCGGCAGGTGCCGATGCTGGTGCCGCATCCGCGGCGCCGGTCATGACAGACCTCGGGAGTCAGGAGACCGCGGCCTTGATCAGCTCGATGAGCTTTTTCTCGACCGCGGGGCTCCACTTCTGCATTGCGTACGACACCGGCCACACGTCCCCGTCATCGAGGTTTGCCGCGTCCTGGAACTCCAGCGTCGAGTAGCGAGTGTTGAACTTGCCCGAATTCTTGAACGCCACAATAGTTTTGCCGTCCGCATTCGTGTAGGCGGGCATCCCGTACCACGTCTTCGACAACAGCTCCGGCGCGGTTGCCGTGATCGTCGCATGGACGCGCTCGGCGAGCGCACGATCTTCCGGCGTCATCTTTTCGATTGCATCGAGCAGCGCCTGCAGTCCGTCGGCCTGCTTGGCACCCTTCTTGCCTTCCGCACGCAACTCCGCGGCGCGCTGCTTCATCGCCGCGCGCTCGGCATCGGTGAAGCCACCGGATTCGGTTGGGGAACTCTTCGCTGGCATCTGTCGCGCCTCCTTTTGGGTCACTGGCTCGGCGTGCTGCCGGCCTTGTCACGAAGGCTAGGCCGGACGATGCCGGTGACGCTTCTTCATTCGTGATCGAAGTGTCGGTGTCGGCGGCAGTGTCTACTCCGACCGGTTTCGCGCAGTTCCCATGCTTTCGCTCCCCGTCCTACCGGTTCGGTGCGGTTACAACCGGTCCGAACCGCCTAAACAGTGCGCGAACCAGACGCATGACGCCTGGATCGAGTACGGCATCAACCTGCGCGACGGCATGTACAAATAGCCCTGACACGCCGTCCACTCAGACCGTCAGCAAGGTCTTGATCGCGCGACGCTCATCCATCGCCCGGTAGCCCTCCGCAGCTTCATCGAGCGGTAGCGTAAGGTCGAACACCTTGCCCGGGTTGATCTTTCGATCCCAGATGAGCTGAATCAGTTCGGGCAAGAACCGCCGCACCGGTGCGGGGCCGCCGTGCAGGTGCACTTCCGAGAAAAACAGTTCGTCGGCGGGCAGCGCGACACCCTCGTGCGCGACGCCGACATACCCGATGTGACCGCCGGGTCGGGTCGACCGAATGGCCTGCAGCATCGACTCTTGGGTGCCCACCGCCTCGATGACCGAATGTGCGCCAAGGCCATCCGTGAGTTCCTTGATCGCGGCCACACCCGCCTCGCCGCGCTCTTCGACGATGTCGGTCGCCCCGAACTCCCGAGCCAAACGCTGCCGGTCGGCGTGGCGAGACATTGCGATAATTCGTTGCGCACCAAGCTGCTTCGCTGCCAGCACGCCCATCAGTCCGACGGCACCGTCGCCGACCACGGCGACCGTCTTGCCGGGCCCGACGTCGGCCGCCACCGCCGCGAACCACCCCGTGCCCAGCACGTCGGAAGCGGCCAACAACGACGGGATCAGCTCCGCATCAGGTTTACCGGGGGTGGCGACGAGGGTTCCGTCCGCGTGGGGAATGCGAGCGCGCTCGGCCTGGGTTCCGATCGTCCCGGCTACGAATCCACCATGCACGCAACGCGATTGATACCCGGCCTGACAAATCTCGCAGGTGTTGTCGGAGATGCAGAACGAGCCGACCACAAAGTCGCCCACCTTCAAGGTCTTTACCGCGTCGCCGATCTCTTCGACGACGCCTACGTACTCGTGGCCCATCAGGGTGTGGTCGACAGCCTCGACACCGCGGTAGGGCCAGAGGTCCGACCCGCAGATGCACGTTGCGGTGATGCGGATGACCGCATCGGTCGGCTCTTCGATCTTCGGGTCCTCTCGCTCGACCACCCGAACCTGGCCGGGGGCGTCCATCACAACTCCACGCATGGTTGGCTCCTTTCTCTTCTATGTGCGCTCGGGGCGTGTCAGCCGATTGCGACCGGCACGGCCCTGCCGTCTTCGTGTGGGCCCGTCGGGCTCCGTCGTGTCGTTGTTGCGGCCAGCACCGCTATCGGTGCAAGCGCGGATCCGGTGAGCACCGCACCGAGCACAGCTGGACCGACGAGTCCCAGTGAGGTCGTCAGCGTGGCGCCGGCCAGCGCCGATCCGGCGGCGGTGCCGAGATTGAAAGCCGCCGTTGCCAGCGACGACGCCAGCGTCGAGCCGCCACCGGCCTGACGCAGTGTCTGGGCGATCAGTACCGGGTTGGCGCCGAGCCCGCAGGCGCCGAGCAGCACGACCAGGATTACGACGATCGGCGAGTGACTCGCGGCGGCGGCCAGGACCAGCAGCGCGGTCGCGGTGAGCGAAACGGCGGCCGCGACCGTGGCCAGCGGGTAGCGGTCGCCGATGCGACCGCCGATTGCCGTGCCGACCAGCGCACCGATCCCGAACCCGACCAGCACAACCGGCACCAGCCCGGCGGGAATCCCGGCGCGGTCGGTGAGCAACGGGCTGATGTAGCTGTAGGCGCCGAGGAACCCGGCTTGGGCGAGCATGATCGCGCCGAGCACAACCCACATTCGCCACGGCCGTACCGCGGACACCTCGTCGCGGGCTGACAACCGATCGCCCGGCTCGCCCGCATCCGCGGGAGCGAACCGCGCAACCGCGCCGATCGCCACGATCGCGAGGACGGCCAGCATCCAGAACGGCCCACGCCATCCGGTGAGTTGACCGGCGAAGGTCCCCAACGGCACCCCGGCAACCACGGCCAGGCTCAGCCCGCCCGACATCACCGCCAGCGCTCGTGCGCTCGCTCCTGGACCTGCTACGGCGGTCGCCACGACTGCACCCACCGCCCAGAAGGTTCCGGTCGCCAGTGCGGTGATGACTCGGGAAGCGGTCACGATGGCGAACGAATCGCTCACCGCCGCAACGATGTGTCCGGCAGCGAACACGGCCAGCGCGCCCACCAGGGTCGCCCGGGCGGGAAGTCGCACGGTGGCCAAGGCCATCACCGGCGGCCCGATGATCATCCCGGCCGCGAACGCGGTGACCAGCAAACCCGCCCGAGCGACGTCGACGCCCAGATCCATTGCGACCTCAGGCAGCAGACCGGCGATCATGAACTCAGTGGTACCCATGAGGAAGATGCCTGCACCGATCACATAGACCACAGCCGGCAGCCGGGTCGGCGCGTTGTCGTGTCGCAGTGACATGTGCTCTCTTCCTGGTTCCCCATCGGTTACTGACTCTCATGCAACGCTGAATTCGGCGCACGTGGGAGGTGATGACCAGAGGGGTGCTGCCAACACCCCTCTGACAACACCTGGTCGCGGCGGTCGCCCCAGTCGTAATGTCGCCGGTATGGACAGCCAGCAACGTGCAGCGGAAATCGGTGAGTTCCTTGCGTCGCGGCGCGCCCGAATCACCCCTGACCAGGTCGGGTTGCCGGTGTACGACGCGGCCAAGCGCCGGGTGGCCGGACTGCGTCGCCAGGAAGTTGCCACGCTGGCCGGGCTCTCGGTCGATTACTACACCCAGATCGAGCGGGGCAAGGTTCGTGGCGTCTCGGAATCCGTTCTGGACGCGATCTCCCGCGCGCTGCAACTCGACGAAGCCGAGCGCTCACACCTTTTCGACCTGCACCGCGCGGTCACGACCGGCCCGCAGCGGTCTCGGCCGCGGCGCACCAAGACGATCCGGCCAATGGTCCAGCGCCTGTGCGACGCGATGACCGTGCCTGCCTTCGTCCGCAACGCCCGCCATGACTTCGTGTGCGGTAACCAACTTGCTTACGCCTTCTACAGCCCGCTCTATCCCGATCCGCTGCATCCCGACCCGAGCCAGCCGGTCAACTTCGTCCGCTTCTGCTTTCTCGATCCGCGCGCGCACGAGTTCTATCCCGAGTGGGATCAGATGGCCGACAGCGCGGTCAACCTGCTGCGCACCGACGCTGGCCGCGACCCCTATAACCGCGGCATCTCCGATCTGGTCGGCGAATTGTCCACGCGCAGCGAAGAATTCCGTACCCGCTGGGCCAAACACAATGTGCGCCTGCATTACACCGGCACCAAGCGTTTCCACCACCCCGTCGTAGGTGACATCGAAGTGAGCTACGAAACCATGCCGCTGCCAGCCGACCCCGGCCTCGTGCTCACGATCTACAGCCCCGAACCCGGTTCGCCGTCGGACGACGCGATGACCCTGCTCGCCACCTGGACCGTGACGAACCTCGGCAGCGCTCGGGGCGATCGCGCCCTGGACAAGCACCCCGAGTGAGCGCACTCGCCGCGCGTGCTTTGCAAGGCTGCATGGGCGCGGGTGTAGGCCAGCACAGCAAAACCGCGCGCGGCGAGAAGGCCGTCGGCTCTTGACTCGGCGCCATGTGTGAGCGTCTACTAACGGTTAGTGAATGCTGACCAAGCACCAGACGGTTGGGCCGCGATGTCAGACGGGACCCGACGCACGATCGTGGCCCGTCTCGCGGAGCGGCCGCGTGCCGTCGGTGAACTTGCTGAAGGGCTTCCGGTCACGAGGTCTGCCGTTTCACAACATCTGAAGGTGCTCAAAGACGCCGGTTTGGTCAGCGAGCAAGCCTCGGGTACTCGGCGTATCTATCACGTCAACCCGGTGGCCTTGGCGGCGCTGCGAGACCAGTTGGACACCTACTGGAGGCGGACGTTGGCCGGATATGCAGATCTGGTCTCTGGCGAGGAGAGCCAATCCGAGGAGGATCGATGACTTCTTCACAAGCCGTGGTGCACAAGAGCATCGACGTTCCCGTGCCGATCGAAACGGCCTTTGCGGTCTTCACCGAGCGCCTCGGCGACTTCAAACCGCCGGAGCACAACCTGCTTGGCGCGCCCATCGTTTCGACCCAACTCGAGCCGTGGGTGGGCGGCTATATCGTGGATCGCGCGGCCACCGGCGAGGAGTGCCGGTGGGCACGAATCATCGTCTACGATCCGCCACGGCGGCTCGTCTTCAGCTGGAACATCAGCCCCCAGTGGCGAATCGAATCGGATCCAAACCGCACCAGCGAGGTCGAGGTGCGCTTCCGCGCCACCTCATCACGCAGCACACGCGTTGAAGTCGAGCACAGCCACCTCGACCGGCACGGTCCAGGTTGGCAAGCGGTCCGCGATGGTGTCGGCGGCAGCGAAGGATGGCCGCTCTACCTGAACCGGTTCGCCGCCCTTCTACACGAAATCACTAGGGAGACAGGCAATGTCTGACATCGCCGCGCTGCACAGCGCGCTCGTTGCACGCATCCTCGACGATGCTGCGACTGCACCACCCGAACTGCGCCGCGCCGCGTTCGACAACTCCGGGCTCGCCGAACCGATGCGCACGCTCATCGAGAAGGTGGCCCACCGCGCCACCAGCGTCACCGATGCCGATGTTGCCGCCGTCCGGGCGGCCGGCCTGAGCGAAGATCAGATCTTCGAGATCGTGGTATGCGCGGCCGTCGGACAAGCCAGTCGCGATTACCAAAACGCGCTGTCTGCTGTGTCCGCCGCAACCGGGCAGGGCTGAACGATGCGGCTATCGATCCTCGACCACGGCCACGGGCTCCGGACTAAGGCATTGTTTGCGGTGATTCGGCTGGTCTCGCGCCAACCGGTGGTGGATGCTGTCAAGCTCGCGCTGTACCGCCCGGAGTTTTACGGCGGCGGTGATCTCACTCATGAAGCAATGCGCGGGCCGTCGGCGTGGTCGGTCGGCGATCGCGAGTTGATGGCCGCCTTCGTTTCCAAGGTCAATCAGACCGAGTTCTGCATCGCCGCACACTCGGCCACCTCGGGCCTCTGGTACGGCGATCGCGCAAAGGTAGCCGCCACGCTCAGCGACATCGAGACCGCGCCGATCGACGAGCCGCTCCGCGCGACGCTTCGCCTGCTCGGCAAGCTCACGCGGGAGCATCACATCGATGCGGACGATGTCCGGGACGTGATGGCGGCCGGCGTTTCGAAAGCGCAACTCGAGGACGCCCTGGCCGTGTGCCTGGTCTTCAACACCACCGACCGGCTCGCCGATGCGTTCAACTTCGACGTCGCCAGTCCCGCGGCGATGGAATCCGGTGCGCGATACCTGTTGAAGCGCGGCTATCGATAGTCGCGCGATAACCAGCGGACCTCAGCTGACGCTGACCAGCGCGCCGTTAGGTTGTTCTGGCTCGCCCGTGCGCCGATTGACCAGCGCCGGCACGGGATCCAGCGGGTGCCGACGGACCTGGATGGTTTGGTAGACGACCAGACCGACGAGAACGGCCACCAGCGCGGCTGTGGTCCACTCCGTACCCCACGCGAGTCCGCCGTGATCGCGCGGCTTGCTCAACGCGTCGCCGGCGGTCGCGCCAAGGGGCCTGGTCAGCACGAACGCCGGCCAGAACAGCAACATGCTGTTGATGGGGGTGCTGTAGTGCGCCGCGAGCAGAGCCAACATCACCAACGACACGATCAGCGCACTGTCGCGGAAACCGATACCGAGGCTGTCGGACATGAAGTCCCCGCTTGAGGTTCCCAGACTGTTGGAGAACAAGATGGCGACCCAATACAGCAGTTCGCCCTTGAACGTGGCCACGTTCTCCACATCCAACGTCTGCCCGCTACGCCACCACAACAGGAAAACGACCGCCAGGCAGCTCGTGAGCACGATCGCCCCGCCGGTGTAGCCGATATCGCCGGTGCGGTTCATCAGATCAGACAGGGTGGTGCCGGCGGTGCTGGTCAGCACAATGACGGTCCAGAAGATCGCCGGATGGAACTGCCGGGCGCGAAGCTGGAAAACGACCGCCACTGCGAACAAGGCGAAAAAGATGATCGTGCTGACCAGGTACCCCACCTGCAGGGTCTGGGCGAGGAGGTCGCCCCCGGTCTCACCGAGCGTGGTCGCGACGATCTTCAGGATCCAGAACACGGCCGTAATGTGCGGCAACTTGCGCATGACATACCGCTGCTGTCCGGTTTGCTGCATCGAGGTGCTGTCGAAAGACACCAGTCCTCCAGTCTCGTCGTGTACCGGGTACTCGAAACAGTCTGCCCCGACCGCGCTGAGAGCCCGCTGAGAGCTCCGCCGGCGGCGAGTTCACCGCGGTTGGTAAGCGGTCACCCGCTTTCGTCGCGGTAGCGGTAGCCCACCCCCCGAACGGTCTCGATGCTGTCTTCGCCGAACGGTGCGTCGATCTTGCGCCGCAAATAGCCGATGTACACCTCGACGACGTTGTCATCGCCCTCGTAATGGCTGTCCCAGACACCGCGCAGGATGTCGGTTTTGCTGACGACCCGCCCTTTGTGCCGCAGCAGAAATTCCAGTAATGCGAATTCCCTTGGCGTCAAGGCGATTTCGTTGCCGTCGCGAGCCACCCGACGTCGCGCTGGATCCAATTGAAGCGAGCCGGCCGACAGTACCGTCGGTCGTTCCGGGGCGCCGCGTCGCAGCAACGCCCGCAGGTGCGCGATCAGCACCATCATCGAAAAGGGCTTTGTCAGATAGTCGTCGGCGCCCAGGTCGAACGCATCCACCTGGTCGTATTCACCGTCCTTGGCCGAGAGCATCAGAACAGGCGTCCACACGCGTGCAGCGCGCAGCCGCCGAACAATCTCGTAGCCGTGCATGCCCGGCAACATGATGTCGAGCACTATCGCGTCGAATTCCCCCGCCAGCGCCGCGTCGAGTCCGTTGACCCCATCGTTGACGACGTCGACGACAAAGCCCTCCGCGACCAGCCCCCGGCGCACTGTTTCTGCCAGGCGCACCTCGTCGTCGACGATCAACACGCGCACCGCTTCACTCTCCTCCACCGTCGACGTGCCGGGATGCGAATGTCCGTCACGTACTCGATGCTGCGAGCCGACGATGACGGTTGGCGGCGGCGACGGCGGCATGGATGCGAGCGCGCCAATCCACACGCCGAGCCGACCGAACCCGAACCGACCACTCCTAGCTTCATTGCATTCCCCTACTCATCGTCAAGACCAACAGCGCCACCCTGACTCGGTTCCGCTGTGAAAACGCTGAAGCGCGTAGGAGTCACAGCGGTTTTTCAGCTGCGGGTCGCAACTGTGGACGACGCGTCCGGGGCACGTCCGCGCCGGACGGCTATCACGAAGGGAAGCAATTATGAAGTCTCGACTGTCTACGACACGACGGATGCTAGGTGCCGCCGCCGCCGTCATCGCGCTCGGCGGGGTAAGCGCCGGAATCGCCACCGCTGCCACGCTTTCCGGAGCGCACGATTCGCCGGCTGTCTCGGCGCCGGCGCAGCCAAGCAACGCGCCGGATCAACCAGGCGTCCCCGACCGAGCCGAGCCCGGCGACACCCCCGACACGCCGGGCACCGCCGATTACGACGGCCCAGGTATGCAGACAGGCCCCGGCAATCACGCCGATCAGCCCGGTAAGCCCGACACTCCCGAACCGGGCGACACCCCCGACGGCGCCGGTGGATAACACAATGGAGTCAGCCGCGTCGGCGGCTGAACCGTAGAGGAGCACACACCATGGCGAGGCGCTGGTCGCCGACGGGGGTCGCACGGCCCGCGCAATGGGGTGTCCGGACGCGCTCGGCCGCGGCGGCGGGATTGGTAATCGCCGCGGCCGGGATCGTCGGGGCCATTGTGCTGCTGTTCTTGCTCCATCGGTCACTGATAGGCGCCGCAGACGCGGCCGCGGCCGCACGCGCCCACGACATCGTCTTGCAACTGGCCCACGACGGCCCCAGCGAACTCGACCCCGCCCTGTTCGCCACGGACAGCCGGATTTCCGCGGTGCAGATCCTCGACCACAACGGACGCGTGCAGCGCACCTCCAGTCCGGAGTGGCCGGACCCACTGCTCGATCCGGCCGGCACCTCCGCCGCTGCCCACAGCGCGCAGCAACCGCTCGGCGCGGATTCGGACCTGCGCGTGGTGGCGCGTCGCGCCACCGATGCTGCGGGACCGGAGACGGTGCTCGTTGCCGCGAGTACCGAATCGGTGGAATCGACCGTCGCAGATGTCGCAACTCTGCTCGCGATCGGCATACCGTTGCTTGTCATCGTCGGCGCCGCGGCCAACTACTGGTTGGTGCGCCGGTCCTTGGCGTCGGTGGACGCCATCCGCGCACGAGTCGAACACATCGAAACCACCAATCTGTCCGCGCGCGTTCCGGTGCCCGCCGCGCGCGACGAGATCGGCCGGTTGGCCGAAACCATGAACGCGATGCTGGCCCGCATCGAGGCCGGCCACACCGCGCAGCGACGGTTCATCTCCGACGCCTCGCATGAACTGCGCAGCCCGCTGGCCACGATCACCGCCGCCGTGGAGTTGGCCCGCGACCATCCCGAGCTGATCGACCTGCAGCTGATCAACGAGACCATGATTCCGGAAACCGACAGGATGCGGCGGCTCGTCACCGACCTGCTGACCCTCGCCGCAGCCGACGAACACCGTCTCGCCCTGCACATCACCGATGTCGACATCGATGACCTCGCCGCCGGCGTAACCAGCGGACTGCGACTGCGCAACAACGTTGCAGTGCGGACCAATCTCCAGCCGGTGCGGGTGCGCGGCGACGCGGAGAAGCTCGCGCGGGCGATCACTAATCTCACCGACAATGCGGAAGCGCATGCCGCCACCACGGTCGCGGTGACCACCGAGCGGACCATATCCGGAGCCCGCATCACGGTCGACGACGACGGTACCGGCATCGCCGAGGTCGACCGCGGCCGCGTCTTCGACCGGTTCGTCCGCCTCGATCCGGATCGAGCCCGCAGCGCCGGCGGTTCCGGCCTCGGCCTGGCCATCGTGGCAGAGATCGTCACCGCTCATCACGGCGAAATCACCGTGACTTCGGCACCGGAACTGAGCGGCGCAAGGTTCGTCGTCGACCTGCCCGCCGACGCCGAGATCTGACAATTCGGACTCAGCGATATCACAGCAACCAACCGCCACACTGCGGTTGTGACGATACAGACACCTACCGCCCGGCAGATGCTCAACAAGGTTCCCGAGGTCACGGTCTACTTCTGGATCATCAAGATCCTTGCCACCACCGTCGGAGAAACGGCTGCGGACTACCTGAACATGCATCTGGGTCTCGGGCTCGCCGACACCACGTTGATCATGGCTGGGTTGTTCACCGCGGTGCTGGCCTGGCAATTCTGTCGCCGCGGCTACGTACCGTGGGTGTACTGGCTGACCGTCACTTTGATCAGCGTTGTCGGCACCCTCATCACCGACAATCTCACCGACAACCTCGGAGTGCCGCTGCAAACCTCCACTGCGGCATTCACTGTCGCGCTCGTCATCGTGTTCGCCGCGTGGTATGCCAGCGAACGCACGCTGTCGATTCACTCCATCGTCACCACCCGCCGCGAAGCGTTCTACTGGCTCGCGATTCTGGTCACCTTCGCGCTCGGCACCGCCGCGGGCGACCTCATGGGCGAACAACTCCACCTCGGCTACGGAACGTCCGCGCTGATCGTCGGTACCGTCATCGCCGCGATCTTCACCGCCCACAAAGTCCTGGGTCTCAATGCGGTCCTTGCGTTTTGGCTGGCCTACATCCTCACCCGGCCGCTCGGCGCGTCGCTCGGCGATCTGCTCGCCCAACCCAGCGACAGCGGGGGACTCGGCTTCGGCACCACTTGGACCACCGCGGTGTTTCTGACCGCGATCGTCGCACTCGTCGCCTACTTGACCGTTTCCCGGCGCGATGTCATCGGCGCGCCCGAGGGCACCGACGCGCACGCGCTGCTGGCGCGCGCAGAGTGACCCGGCCTCGGATACGCCTCCTCCGCATTGCTTTTCGCCGTTCTCATTGCGATTCCCGCCGTGGGTTACCGGTGGCTCGGCTGGAACCCGGTGGCGTGCTTCTGGCTCGCCTACGTCATTACCCGACCGCTCGGGGCGTCGATCGCCGACTGGTTGGGCAAACCGAGATCGGTGAGCGGCTTGGGCGTCGGCGATAGCACGGTCGTCGTCGTCCTCGGCGTGCTGATCGTCGTAATGGTCGCCTACCTCGCGATCACCAAGAAGGACGTGCAACGAAGCGCACCAGAGGACGCACCGCCCCTGCCGACGGCCGAGCACAGCTGAGGCCACCGGGTCGTCGCCGCGGGTCAGCGTCCGCGCACGGCGGCCCGACACCGCGGTAGGCAACAGTGCCAATCGATCACCGGCGCGACTATCCGTGACTGAGTTGGACCGCCTTCACGATCAGCAGTACCGCCCCGAGGACGAGGTAGCTGCGCAACGCGATCATGCCGAGGCGGGTGGCGGGATTCCAGGTGACCGGCGCCAGCAGCGTCAGCGGCGGCATGCGCCAGGTGCTGCGCTCGCCGTGGGTAAAACCTGCGACCGGCGCGGTCGGGCGAGAGCGACCACGCCAGCGCAGCGCACCCCACGCCCCACCGGCAACAACGGCCAGCGCAACAGCCAGATACCCGCTCAGCGCGACCACGTCGATGTCGGGAAACAGCGTCGTCGCCATCAGAATCCCCGACAACAGCAACAGCACTGCGACGATGCTCCCGGCGACGACGTTCAGCCAGGGCCGGTTCACCCACGGGCCCAACACTTCACGGTCATTGCACAGCAACAACAGGAACACACTCGCACTCGGCAGCAACAGCCCGGCCAACGCCTGCACCGCGGTGGTGATCAACCCCAAGGGGGCACCGGGGATGAGCACGATCGCCGCGGCGAGGGCCACCATGGCGCAATAGGACAGGTAGAACTGCTTGGCGTCGCTGAAGCCGCGGTGCAGCGAATGCTTGAGCCCGAACACATCACCGAAGGCGTAACTGGTCGACAGCGTCACCGCCGCCGCGCCGACGATCGACGCGTCCAGCAACACGATCGCGAAGATCGACCCGAGCAGGTGACTGTGCGCACCCAACAGCATGGCGATATCGCCGGCGTCGATGAAGTTTCCGCGTTGACCGGTCGAGCGAGCGGCCCAGTCGCCGGTCATCACGATCGCGGCCGCACCGATCACCACCACGAACGCGCCGATGACCGTATCCGCCCGCTCGTAACCGATGAACCGCGGAGTGATCCGCTTGTCGACGATGTTGGACTGCTGAAAGAACAACTGCCACGGCGCCACCGTGGTGCCGACGATCGCGATAATCAGCAACACCGCATCCGAGGACACTCCGCCGCTGATCGAGGGCACGACGAAATGCCTTGCTGCACTATCCCATTGCGGATGTGCCAGCAATAGCATGGGCAGCTGCAGCGCGCTGATTGCAATGAACACGAACATGGCGCGCTCCCAGCGGCGGAAGCTACCGGTGGCCATGATCGCCACCAGCGCCACCGCGGCGGTCGGCACCACGATGTACTTCGAGATCCCGATGTAGTTGGCGGCCAACGCAATACCGATGAACTCGGTGACGATGGTCAGGAAGTTCAGCAGGAACAGATCACCCACCGAGAACCAGCCCCAGCCGCGTCCGAAGCGTTCATTGATCAATCGCGCGTGCCCCACACCCGTGACCGCACCGAGGCGCACCACCATCTCCTGGTTCACGATCAGCACCGGAATCAACAGCAGCAGCGTCCACAACAAGCTATAGCCGTAGTTTTGGCCCGCCTGCGCGTACGTAGACACCCCACCTGCGTCGTTGTCGCCGACCATGACGATGATGCCGGGACCGACGATCGCGGCCAACGTCGCCAACTTCGTTTTCAGCGTGACAGCGCTCTCGCTCCCGGACACACTGATCCGCCCGAACGCCCCCTCGATGTCACCCAGATGTGCGGAATCGAGTACGGCGGTGGCGCGTGCGTGCTGGTCGAAGTCCGTCATCGCTGACCTCCGTCCGGTCCGCTCCCGGTGGGCCGTGCGCCGGGCTCGCGGCGACGCCAATCGTCGGGAATGAGGGCCTCGAGAATGTCGTCGTAGGTGACCACGCCGAGTACGTGGTCGGACTCGTCGACGACCGGGATCGTGGCCAGGTTGTAGTCGGCCATCAGCAGCGCGATGTCGGTCAGATCCGCGTCGGGCGACACGCGCACCGGATGGGTGTCCATGAGTTCGCGGACCGGCGCATCGTCTGCGGCCTGCAAGAGCCGGATCACCGAGACCACGCCCAGCAGGTCACCACGGTCGGAAACCACGTGCATCTTGAGCAATGCTTCGGGCTGCATCGAACGCGCTGCGGCGATAACCGAAAGAGCTTGGGTAGCAGTATCGTCTGGTTTGCAGGTGACGATGTCGGTGTTCATCAAGCCGCCTGCCGAACCAGGGTTGAAGCCCATCAGGGTGATCACCTTGGTTCGTTGTCCGGCGGGCATGAGCTCGAGCATGGCGCGGCGGCGTGACTGGCGCAGGTCGAACACCGCATCGGCGGCATCGTCCGCGCGCATCCGCGCCAGCACGGCGGCGACATCGGCATCGGCCATGTCGGCGAACAGCTGGCTCGCCTTGTCCGGGTCGAGTTCTTCGAAGACGTCGGCCTCCAACTCGGGATCGCCGTGCACCCGGTCGAGGATCTCCCCACCCTCGGCCTTGGTGGCTTCCTCGAGTAGGTCGGCGATCTGCGCCGGCTTGAGGGTGTGCACCCGGCCGCCCACGCGACGCACCAGGATCGAGCGGTTGTGCCCGATCATCGGCTCGAACGCGCTCCAGTCCCGGCTCGGATGGCCGCCGCTGGATTTGATGAGACCGAACAGTCGCGCGGGCCGGCGGGTGTCCAACCGCGCCAGCACCCAGCCGGAACCGGTGTCTTCCAACTCCAGGTCGTAGGCGTGTACGAGTTCGGCATTGGGGACGTCGATGAATCGGTGCCCGAGCACGTCGGCCTCGAGCAGGTACTCGCCGTCGCGGCGTTCGAACCGCCGAAGGTCGACCTTGTTCCTGGTGAGCTCGACCCGCTCGGCGGAGAGCATGCGGACGTCGGTCGCCGGCACGAACACCCGTCGGCCGCCGACTACCACGACGAGTCCCGTTACGAGCGGATAGGTGCCTGCGCCGCGCAGTCGAACGATCACATCGCCGACGCGCCCGATGGTCTCGCCGGAGCGAGCCACCACTGCCGCTTTGGTCAGCTCGGAAAGGTGCAGTACAGGCCGCCGCGTCGCGGCGTTGTCTGGTACTGACGCGGTCATTTCGGTCTCCTTGGCTCATGCCTCGATGGCCCTTCCCCGGAACGGGGCGGGCCGAAACAGGCAGTTGATGCTCGGTGGCTAGCCGGTGCTGTGGCGCACCGGTTACGTGAAATCGCGCTTAGCGCATAGCTTTTCGATCAGCTCGAGCGGGACACCGGTGACCCTCGCGACCACCGCGGGCGCCTTTCCCTTGCGCAACATTGCGTATGCGGTACGTACCCGCAGACTTGGCGCTGACCGGTCGGACTCATCCAGGAAGCGAATATCGTTCGCGGACATACCTTCACCCCCACATTCCGCGCCGCGGATGCCCGCCAAGCGAGGCGGTCACTACCGCCGGCGGCGTCCACGAGGCATACAGATTGGCCCGCTCCTGAGCGGACAACCGGCGCCGCGCCCAGACACGGCGAACGAACGATTCGAAAGTTGTCATGATCGGCTCCCGACGAGGTCACCGACCGCGCGTGAACGCTTGCGCCGCAGTGCGATCTAAGACGCACACCGATCGACGGGGCGAATGATCTCAGGCACAGACGCGTTTGTCGCGGCCGAAAGGACAAGTGTTGCAACTCGGATACGGACTATCACCGGGTTTCACACTTCTCACCTCCTCGCCGCCGGGGCGCACGCGGGCGCCGTCTGCATATCAGCACGGGCGAGAGGGAATCCTGCTACGAATCCTCGCAGCAGCGCACCCTCTCGTCAGAGCTTTGGCACTGCGCGACGTAACCCGTTGTCCGGGTAGCCACTTTGGGTCATCCCTTAATCCGGGAAGACCTGTCCTGACCTTGGGCGTCTCTCGACGTCGTCAGATCAGTGGCCTGTGTTCGCGCAGGAACCTCACCTACCGAGGTGCTGACCGCCGTCAATGATGAACCCAAAACGGCTCGCGGTCAACTCGAATGTCGGCCACACGCCAACTAGGGCGAACTGTCCGGTTCATCGAGCATCTTGTAGCTCGGGTCGACCATGTGCACCGGATTGTGGCCGTTCTGGCGTGCCTTGCCGCTTACCCGGATCAGTTGCCCAGGCACAAGGTCCTTGCCGTGACCATGCCGAAAGACCACGGTGAGACTGCCGGTGTCGTCGCCGATCTGAGCGACGCATCGACCGTTTGCGTCTGTGTCGAGCTCACTGATCCGGCCTTCGACCGTGCCCCGGTGGCCGCTGATCAAACCGCCGATTCCGATCGTGGCCGATGCCTGATGTGGGTGCTCGTAAGTCTCCACTTGGCGCTCGTCCGCGCTGGTGATCCGCGCCTGCAGGCGCTCGACCCGGCGGGTGATGCGTTCCTCGGCGAGGTCGGGGAAGGCTTGCCGAATCCGCGACTGCACGTCGTAGGGCACGATGGTGGCCGCTGCGTGCGGGATGCGACTGACCGCCCGCGCCACCCGGTCGGCGGTGCGGTCATGCAACAGCCGGCCCAGCAGCGGGGCGTAGCTGCGGCGCGGCAGCAACACCGTGACGTGGGTGTTGGGATATTGCGACAGCGCCTGCATTACGAGTTCCTGTGTCGCGCGCGTGATCCGTCGATCCGGGCAGTCCACTACCCGCAACGGCGTCACCATGTCGAAGTGGTCCCATCGATTTCGCAACCGCTCGGCATGGGCGGCGTCGATCATCAAATGCACCGCAGTGACCTTGTCCGCGCCCAGACCGCGGCCGTAGCGCAGGGCCTCGAGGACGGCGAGGTCGACCGTGTTGACCAGGACGACCACGTAATGGCGCGCGTAGTTGACGATGTCTGGACGGTTGGTCCGGAACTCCTCCAAAATCGCCGCCTCAGCGCGATATTCGCGGTTGAGTCTCATTAGGATCCACACCAGCAGCGGAAACACCACCACGACCAGCCATGCGCCCTCGGTGAACTTCGCGACCGCGAAAATCGCCACCACGACGGTCGACAGAACCGCCGCCGACAGGTTGATCGCCAGCTTGTACCGCCACCCCGTTTCGCGGTGGGACAGATGGTGTTTGGTCATTCCGTACCCGGCCATCGAGAAACCGGTGAACACGCCGATCGCATAGAAGGGCACCAGCGCGTTGACGGTGCCGCCGGTGGCGATGAGCAGGGCCACCGACAACACGGTCAGCACCAGAATGCCGTTGGAAAACACCAGGCGATGCCCGCGCTTGGTCAACTGCCGCGGCAGAAACCGGTCCTCGGCAACGAAATTGGCCAGGGCCGGAAACCCGTTGAAGCTGGTGTTGGCTCCGGTGAACAAGATTGCGGCCGAGGCGATCTGCACCAAGGCATAAAGGACGTGACCGATGATGCCGGTGCCGAAAACAGCGCGCGCGATCTGGGACAGCACCGACGGGTAGCCCGCCGTGTACGGCGTCGCGTGAGTGACGTAGGCCAGATAGGACACCCCGCCTACCAAGAAACCGAGGGTGGTGGCCATCACCGTCAGCACCTTGCGCGCGTTGGGGCCCTCCGGCTTCCGAAATGTGCTGACGGTGTTGGAAATCGCCTCCACCCCGGTCAGCGACGAACCACCATTGGCGAAGGCACGCAACAACACCAAGATGGTCGCGCCCATCACCAACCCGCTGCCCTGATGCACAGCCACCGCACCGGACAGATGCGCCGAATCGTAGACGGGCAACCCGCCCCACATCTCGCGCACCACGCCGACGACGATCATCAAAATGACCATGATCGAAAAGAAATAGGTCGGAATCGCGAACGGGCGCCCCGCTTCCCGCAGCCCGCGCAGGTTCGCGTAGCACATGAGCAGCACTACCGCGACGGTGATCTCGAGGCTGTACGGGCCGAGCACCGGAACGGCCGAGACCACCGCCACCGTGCCCGCCGCCGACTGCACCGCCACCGTCACCACGTAATCGATCAGCAGTGCCGCGGCGGCTATTTGCGCCACCCGCGGCCCGAAGTTCTCCCGGGCCACCACGTACGAGCCACCGGCACGCGTGTAGGCCATGACGACCTGTCGATACGACGCCGCTACCAGCACCAGGATCACCAGGATCACTCCGGTGATCGGCAAGAGCAGCGTGAACGCCGCCAACCCCGCATACGGCAGCAGCTCCAGCAATATCTCCTCGGTGCCGTACGCCGAGGAGGAGATAGCGTCCGGTGACAACACGCCCAGCGCAACCGGATTCGACAACCGCTCGGATCGCAGTTGCTCGGTGATCAACGGCTTGCCCAGGACCAGTCGTTTGACCGCGTAGCCCAATGACTCCGGGGCAAAAGCCGGCAACCGCGAACTCTCGCTCTGCAAAGTCATCGATGACCTCCTGGCCCATCAGCGCCGAACACCGTTGTCGCGCATCCCATCAACAACCTCCGGAATCCTATGGCCGGGCGGGCCGCCGGAACGCGATTCGCGGGGTCGAGCGTCGTGAGATCTGCTGGGTCTGCGCAGCATCGAGCGGCGTCGCTGCGGCCGGTCGGGCCGGTACAGCAGGTTCCGCCGCCGCATCGGAGACCCGCAGCAGCAACGCGATGAGCGCGTAGTTGGCCACCACCGAGGACCCGCCATAGGACAGAAACGGCGCCGTCAACCCGGTCAGCGGGATGAGACCGGTGACTCCCCCGACCACGACGAACACCTGCCAACCAATCGAGAAGGCGAGGCCTCCGGCCAGCAGCTTGCCGAATCCGTCGCGGACCGCGAGTGCGGCACGCATTCCCCGGATCACGATTACCAGGTAGATCAGCAACACCGCGGTCAGGCCCACCAACCCAAGTTCTTCACCGATGGTGGACGCGATGAAGTCGGTTTTCGCGAACGGCACATCGTCTGGACTGCCCTGGCCCAGGCCGGCGCCCAGTATTCCGCCGGTGGCCATTCCGAACAGTGCTTGGGATATCTGGTAGCCAGTGGTCGCGTAGGTCGCGAAGGGATCGTTCCAGATCTCCACCCGAACCCGTACGTGCGCGAAAAGGTAGTACGAGGCGGTGGCGCCGACGGCGAACAACACCAACCCGATCAACAACCAACTGGCCCGGCCGGTGCCCACATAGAGCATGACCAGCAGCGTGCCGAAAATCAGCAGCGAAACGCCGAGGCCCTTCTCGAACATGAGCACCAGCGTCGAGATGGCCCACACCACGATCAACGGACCGAGGTCGCGGGCGCGCGGCAGGGTCATTCCGGCGACCCGACGGCCCGCCTGGCTGAACAGGTCTCGGTTATGGACCAGGAATGCGGCGACGAAGACGACCAGCAGAATCTTGGAGAACTCGGCCGGCTGAATCGAGAAGCCGTGCACCCGGATCCAGTTCTTGCCGCCGTTGACCTCGCTGATGCTGCCCGGCAGCACCGCCGGAACGACAAGCAACACGAGCCCGGCCAGCCCGCAGGTATAGCCGTAGCGGCCCAGGACTCGATGATCGTCCACGAACCACAGCACCGCGACGAACACGCAGAGACCGATCAGCGTCCACAGCACTTGGTGCGCGGAATCCGACTCCAGACTCGGTCCTACCGAGCGGTGCCCGATCGGCAGGCCGGCCAGATCGAGGCGGTAGATCAGCACCAACCCGACACCGTTGAGCATGGCCACACACGGCAGCAGCACCGGATCGGCGTGCGGCACCAGCCAACGCCCGACCCCGAAGAGCGTCAGCATGAAGGCCGCCACTCCCCCGATCCACCATGCGGCCTCCGCGACCGTGACGCGCTGGGCAAGGGTTTGTTGGACCAACAGACCCGAAGCGATAACCGGCAGCGCCGCCAGGCCCATCAGTGCCGCGGCGCGGCGTGGGTTGACCGACACGGCAACCGTCAACGTGAAGCCTTCCTCACGGCCAAAGCGTACTGGCTTACGACCAGCAACGGCGTTGCGCACGAAACGTCAATCTCGTGTCGGGACAGGAAAATAACGACGTTTCGCCCGACATCGGACAATACGGCCATGTCCTGGGCCGCGGTGGTGCGATCCGCGGCGAAACGGGTACCCGTTGCTTCGGTTCAACTGGGATAGAGGTGGCACCCATGACGGTTGTTGGCAGTGTGGGCGGCGCGGGGCTCCGCGTGCTGCGCGCGGGGGCGGTCGGCGCGATCGGCACGGCGAGCGCGGTACAGGCCTTGACCAATCCGATGGTGACCTCGGTCGAGCGAACCACCGGCCGACTGCTCGCGGTCGTCGGCAATGACCATGAGCCGCCGCGGGTTCCGCCGTCGGTCGCGTGGCACACCGGTCGGCGTGTGCACCTGGATCTGGAACCGTTGCTGCCGTTCGCGCATTGGTCCGAATACGCGGAAGCGGTCGAAGAGGCGGTGCGCAAGCTGCCCGGAGTCACGTCCGCGCACGTCGAACGTGCGCTCGGACGGTTGGTGGTCGAGCACCGGGAGCAGGCCGACGCCGAGCGGATCTGGGGGGCGGTCTGTGCGGTGCTCGAGCCGCTGAAGTCGGAGCCTGGCGGCGAACCACCTTCTCGAACAGCACCTTTCGCCGACCCTGGCGACCCACTAGCCCTGCTACTGCCGGTCACTGCTGCCGCAATGGACGTGGTGGCCATCGGTGCGGCAGTTACCGGCTGGGTGGGCCGACTGCCGGCCGTGCCGCGCACCGCACGAGCGGCTGCAGCGGTGCTCAACCACCAACCGCGGGTGGTGTCATTGCTCGAATCACACCTGGGACGGGTGGGCACGGACATCCTGCTGAGCGCATCGATGGCGGTGACGCACGGGTTGAGCCAGTCCGTGGGCGGTCCCGCCCTCGATCTGGCCCAGCGTGGGTTGCAGATCGCCGAGGCGGCTGCCCAGCGGCGCACCTGGCGACAGCGAGAACCAGACCTCGCGTCCTCCGATCGCCCGCAAGCGGCCGTGGTTCCGGTGATCTCGTCGGCCGGCGCTGAGCAACCGCGCCACGGCTGGGCGGTCACCGCGGCCGGCGAGGTCTCGCATGTGGTGGTGGATGGCGCCATCGACGTCGCCGTCGATTCCGCCAAGGGCGCGGCAGGTGGCGCCATCGAGGACTACGCGGACCAGGCCGCCAATGGGTCGTTGCTCGCAGCCGCGGGCGCACTGCTCGCCGGTGGCGGATCGGAACAGGTTGCCGACGCCGTTTTGGCGGGCGTTCCGAAAGCCGCGCATCTGGGCCGGGAGGCGTTCGCCGCGGTGCTCGGACGGGGATTGGCCGACGCCGGACAACTCGTTCTCGATCCCGGCGCGCTACGCAGATTGGATCGGGTGCGGGTTGTGGTGGTCGACGGCGCGGCGCTACGCGGTGACGCGCGTGCCGTGCTGCGGGCACACCCCCTGGCTCCGGGTTGGGATGACGACCGGGTCTACGAGGTGGCCGACGCTCTGCTCCACGGCGAGCGGGCGCCCGAGCCGGATCCCGATGAGCCGCCCGCGGCACGGGCCCGACTGCGCTGGATTCGCCAGCATGCGTCGGCGACGCCCGCAGAAGGCCGTGAGCACGCCGATCTGATGGTCGACGGCGAGCGCGTCGGCAGTGTCGAGGTCGGGTGGGAGGTAGATCCATTCGCCGCTCCCCTGCTCCAGACGGCACACCACGCGGACGTCCGGGTGGTGCTGCGCCATGTCGCCGGCACCGACGATTTGGCTGGCAGCGTCGCCGAAGTACGCCCGGCGGGAACGCCACTGCTGGAACTGGTGCGCGAGCTTCGGGCCGACCGCGGGCCGGTCATGCTCATAACCGGTCTGCATCCCGACTTCGCGTCGACCGACACGCTGGCGGCGCTAGCCATCGCCGATGTCGCTGTGGCACTGGATGATCCGAAGGCGGCGACGCCCTGGACCGCCGACATCATCACCGGGCCCGATCTGGCCGCGGCGGTACGGCTGCTTGCAGCGTTACCGGCCGCCCGCCGAGCCACCGAATCCGCAGTGCGGTTCGCAAAGGCGGGCAGCACGCTGGCCGGCCTGCTGCTGGTGACCGGGGAGTCCGGCACCGCCAGCCGAATCAGTTTGCGGCGCTGGGTGAGTCCGGTGCACGCGGCCGCCGGCACAGCGCTCGTGGCGGGCACCCTCGCCGCCCGCGGAGTGCTGCGGATGCCCGAACCGACGCCACAACCGCTGACCGCATGGCATGCGCTGGATCCCGAGATCGTGTATTCACGACTCGCCGGTAACGGGGCCGCGCTCGTCACTGCGCCGAGCCTGTCGCCGTGGCGGCGCCGAATCGCCGAGATCACCGACACGCCCGTGCTGGCGCCGCTGCGCGGAACGGCAAAGGCGGCGGCACGATTGGGGGCCGCAACGAGGACCGAACTGAGCGACCCGTTGACCCCGGTGTTGGCTGTCGGCGCGGCGGCGTCGGCGATTCTCGGCAGTAACGTCGACGCTGTCCTGGTGGCCGGCGTCATGACGGTCAATGCGATTGTCGGTGGTATTCAACGGCTTCGGGCCGAACGTGCTGCCGCCGCTCTGTTCGCGGAACAGGAACTGCTCGCCCGGCGCGTGGTCGTACCCGTCGTTGCCACGACCCGGCGCCGTCTCGAGACGGCGCGGCACGGCCAGCGGACAGTGAAGGTCGCGGCGCACTCACTGCGACCCGGTGACGTCATCGATCTTGCTGCCCCCGACGTCGTACCCGCCGACGCGCGGATACTCACCGCGGACGATCTCGAGGTTGACGAGTCGTTCCTCACCGGCGAGTCGGTGCCCGTGGCCAAGCAAGTCGAATCCGTCTCCGCCGACGAATCCGACCGCGCCAGCATGCTTTTCGAGGGCAGCACCGTCGTAGCCGGGCAGGCGCGCGCAATCGTCGTGGCGACCGGCAGCGCCACTGCCGCCAGTCGCGCGATATCGGCGGTGGCCGACGTGGGACCCGCACCGGGGATTCAGGCGCGACTGCGTGAGTTGACGAGCAAGGTGCTGCCGCTGACGTTCGCCGGCGGCGCGACGGTCACGGGGTTGGCGCTGCTGCATCGCGCTTCGCTGCGCCAAGCCGTCGCCGACGGCGTGGCCATCGCCGTGGCGGCAGTTCCGGAAGGTCTGCCCCTGGTGGCCACGATTTCCCAACTCGCCGCCGCCCGGCGACTGTCCCGGCACGGCGTGCTGGTGCGCACCCCACGGGCGATCGAGGCGCTCGGCCGGGTGCACACAGTGTGTTTCGACAAGACCGGCACGTTGACCGAAAACCGTCTGCACGTCGTCGCCGCGGTCCCCGGCGGGACGAATCCGCACCGCCGGCTCCCCGGCCTCAAAGACAAGCGCGCCGTCAAGGTACTGCGCGTGGCGGCCCACGCCTGCCCGCAACCGCAGAACGGCCACGGCCATGCCCACGCCACCGACGAGGCGGTCGTGAACGCGGCCGAGGAGCTGTGCGGTGAGCAGGTGGCGCAGTGGACTGCCAGCGCCGAAGTTCCCTTCGAGTCGAGCCGCGGATACGCGGCGGCGGTCGGTTCCGAACCTTCCAGCCGCGAACCGATGCTAGTGCTGAAGGGTGCGCCCGAGGAGATTCTGCCGCGTTGCCGATTCGCCGACCCGGACACCGACCGCCACCGCGCCGACGAACTGAGCGAAACTCTGGCCGCGCGGGGTTTGCGGGTTCTCGCTGTGGCGCAACGCAAATGGAAGGGCGAATTAGCAGATTCGGATGCCGATGTGATCGACTCGAACGCAACCGAGTTGGAATTGGTTGGCTTTGTCGGGCTGGCGGACGTGGCCCGAGCCTCGGCGCGACCGCTGGTGGAGGCGCTGGAACAGGCGGGCCGTCAGGTCGTGCTGATCACCGGCGATCATCCGGTCACCGCGCGCGCGATCGCGCACCAGCTCGGTATGCCCGAGGATGTCCGGGTGGTCACCGGCGCCGAGTTCGGTGCGCTCGACGAGGACGCGCGCGCCAAACTCGCCGTCGACGTGAATGTTTTCGCCCGGGTGAGCCCCGAGCAAAAGGTTCAGGTCGTGGCCGCACTGCAGCACTGCCATCGGGTGACCGCGATGGTCGGCGACGGCGCCAACGACGCCGCGGCGATCCGCCTTGCCGATGTCGGCATCGGAGTCAGTGGTCGCGGCTCGTCGGCCGCCCGCGGTGCCGCGGACATCGTTCTCACCCGAGACGATCTGACCATTTTGCTCGACGCACTCGTCGAGGGTCGCAACATGTGGGGCAGCGTCCGCGATGCCCTGGCGATCCTCGTCGGCGGCAACGCCGGTGAAGTTCTGTTCACCCTCATCGGCACCGCGCTCGGTTCAGGGCGGGCGCCGGTAGGCACCCGTCAAGTGTTGTTGGTGAACATGCTCACCGACATGTTTCCTGCGCTCGCCGTCGCGCTGACTCCGCGCGATCCGGATCCGGAGGAGTCGGCCGAATTGTCCGGCGACGAACTCGAAGCCGCCCGCCGCGAGCATCGAAACACCCTGCTGGCCCAACCAGCGCCATCGCTCGACGCGCCATTGACGCGTCAGATCATCAATCGCGGCGTGGTGACGGCTGCCGGCGCAACCGCCGCCTGGGCCATCGGCAACTGGACTCCAGGTTCCCAGCGACGCACCCAGACAATGGGATTGACGGCATTGGTAAGCACCCAGCTGGCGCAGACGTTGCTCACCCGGCGGCACAGTCCGCTCGTCATGGCCACGGCCGTCGGCAGTGCGCTCGCCCTCGCGGCCATTGTCCAAACACCGGTCGTCAGTCACTTTTTCGGATGCACACCACTGGGACCGGTCGCCTGGACCGGCGTAGTCGCCGCGACGGGGACGGCCACCGCACTGTCGGTTTTCGCGCCCGATCTGTTGGTGAAGATGGCGAATACCGGCACTGCGCGGGCGACGACGCAGCGCCACGAGGCACAGACGCACTGATCGAATCCACCCTCGAGAAAGGACCTCGACATGGCAACCAACAACCGGACGGCCGGTACCTCGACGCCCCGCAAACGCGCGGCGGCCAAGGCCACCAAAGCCGCCGCCAAGCCAGACGCACCGTCGGAAGAGAAACAAAGCGCCACAATCCAAGTCCCATTCGTCAGCGCCTCGATCACGGTGCCGGGCCCGGGTGCAGCGGTCAAGGTCGGCCCGGTCGCGATGACCCTGCCCACCGGTTACCTCTACTACGGCGGCCTCGGCGCCCTGGCGCTCGCCGGCACCATCGAATGGCCGGTTGCGGCCACGTTGGCGGCCGGCGGGTTCGTCGTTGATCGGTTCCGCCATCGAGGTGACCGTCACGACGGCAAGCACGCCGATTAGGCCTCGGCCAGCATCTGCTCCTTGACGGCGAGCGGTTGCTGGCCGCGCAGGTAGCTGACCTCACGAATGCCCAACGCGGCATGCAACTTTCCGGCGGGCAAGGTTACCGGCACCGGTCCGGTACCGACGCCGGGCTGCGGCAGTGGGTAGGCGGTAGTGGTGGCGCTGTGAAAGGTGATGTTCCCCTCGGTCTTGGTGAACAGCTGGTGCACATGGCCGTTGAGGCAGGTAACCGACGCGAATCGGCGCAGGTAGCTGAGGGCCTCGGCCGCGTCGTCGGTGCCCCACCCCCACGTTGGATACATCGCGAACAACGGAATGTGGCTGAACACGATGATCGGCGTGTCGTTGGACAGTCCGGTGACGTCGGTGCGCAAAAAGTCGAGCTGGTCCCGCCCGAGGTGGCCTAGCCGGTTCAGGTTCAGCGTGTTGACCAGCGCCACAACGTGTACGCCCGCGATGTCGAAGCTGTACCAGCCGTCGCCGCGGGTGCCCGCGCCGAACGCGGCGCGGTACTTCTGGCCCGCGTCGTCGATGGAATCGTGTTCTCCCGGAACGACAAAGACGTGTGGGGTGTCGAGGTCGCTCAGCATCTGTTTGACTTGGTCGAACTGGTCCGGGGTGGACAGGTGCGTCAGGTCGCCGCTGTGGATGACGAAATCCGGCGTGTAGCCGAGGCTGTTCACCTGTCGAATCGCTTCGGTGAAGGTGTCGGTCACGTTCGTATTGGCTGCGCCGTGGAAACCGATGTGGCTGTCGCTGATTTGCGCGAACCGCAACGTCGGGCGGTCGGATGCCGCAGCCTCGGGTGTCGGGGATGCCGCTGTGTGCGAGATGACTTCGCCGCCGACCACTGCGAGCCCGACGGCTGCGCCGAACCAGGCGCCGTGGCGTAGCAACTGCCGCCGCGTCATCGACTGTGGGTCGTTCATTTCACAACCACCACGGTGCCGTGCATGAACGGGTGGATCGAGCAGACGTAGTCGAAGTTGCCGGTCGTTGTGAAGGTGAACGCAAACGTCGCCCCCGACCCAAGGGCGGTGGATCGGAATGACCCGTCGGTGGCCACCACCGTGTGCGGTTCCTCGTCGTGATTGGTCCACGTGACTGTGGTGCCGACCGGAACCGTCAGTGTCGCAGGGGAAAACATGAAGTTGTCGATCTGCACCTTCATACCCGCGGCAGTCCCAGCCGAAGCGGTCGTCGCGGGCATCGTGGGCGTGTTGTGCGCGGCCGCTCCGTGTCCGGGCATACCGGGCGTCGGGCCGGTGCGGGACCCGAAGTCCACCGTTGGCGAAACCGATTGCGGCGCGGAGTCGTCGCAGCCGGCGAGCAGAGCGACAACAGCAACGGCGGCCACCGCGGTGCCGACAATACGCGGATAGCCTTGTGCGACAGCGATCATGAGCGAGCCCTTCGAAGATCGTGACACTGCTCCTGGACCGGAGCGAGTGTTCACCAGCTAGATAGGGCCCCGGTTACGCGAGGCGATCAGGCCGGCTTCGCGGGCACGAAAACTTCGATCATCCCGGCATTTTGACGTACCTCGATGCGCGGCAGCGGCCGGGGCGCGATGGGCAGTTGGTGGTTGAGCAGTTCCCCAGTCACCGCGAACGACGTTGTGTGGCAGGGGCAGCGCAAATTTTCAGCCGACGCGTCGAACCACAGCTTGCAGCCTTGGTGGGTGCACACCCCCGACACGGCCGCCAGCTGCCCGTCCTTGCGATGGACGAATCCGTTGACGGCGCCGAAATTGAAGGCGCGCACGGCGCCCTCCGGAACGTCGGCGACCGCCGCGACCGGACGCCACTCCCCATCGACAGGCGAAAGTGTTTGCGCGGTTTCGGTCGTCTGCGCGGGCGAGTTCTCGAAGATGCTGCGGTCTACCACCGTCGCCACCGCTGCCGCGGCTGCCGCGATAGAGACCCCGCCGATCACCTGCCTGCGGGTGCTCGACAGCTTGGGCGGCTTCGCACCCGCGTCGTCGTCGGCAAGTTCGGCGAGGCGGCGGTGCAGGCCGGTCAGAAACTCTTCGCTCGGCAGGTCGGCGCCGGATCGCGCGGCGCGCAGTTCGATCGCCATCCGCATCTGCTGTGCCTCGGCGTCATCGGGCCGAAATGCCGTCGGGCGGCGTCCGCGAAGCAGTTGGTCAACGAACCGCCGGAGCTGTCGATCGCTCATCGGTCACCCACCTCCTCGCCCAACTGCGCGGCCATCTGCAAAGCCCGATGCTGGATGACCTTCGCGTTGGCGACGCTCACACCGAGCGCCGCGGCGGCTTCCCGTACCGAGTGGCCCTGCAGAAACCGTAATTCCAGGATTCGACGGTACCGATCCGGCAGCCGGTCCAGGACCGCATCGACCCGCGCCGGTGCGTCCGAGGGTCCGGCTTCCGCCGATTCGGCCTCGCGCACGTCGTCATCGATCGTGGTGATCGGTCGACCCATTCGCTGCCGCCAATACGCCGCGAGCACGGTTCGCGCAGTTGCCCGCAGATACGTTCGCACCTCCGCGACACTGGCGGACACCCGCAACGGCCCCAATGCCGCAACAAAGACTTCGGCAGTCAGGTCCTCCGCGTCAGCTTTGTTGCCGACCTTGCCGAACATCAGCCGATACACCCACACGGCGTTGTCTTCGTAGATCGCCTGCCAGTCCGGATAGGCGTCGGCGCGAATCACCCGCAGTCCCCGCCCGGCATCAGGGACGCCGCTCGGCGCCGGATGACGAGGTCGCTGTGGCCGCAGCCCCATCCGCCACCTCCGTCGAAGTCATACCCCGGCCCCAGCAGGCCGACGTTCGCAAGGAGATAGCACGGCAAGTTACACGCCGTCGCTGCCACCGCGCCTATTCGCAGTGGAAAACGTCGTTGTAGATGTCGTAAACCTCGTAGCACGGTGGCGGATTTGGCGCCGGATTGCTCGCCGGACACGCGATGGCCGCCGCTTGCGCGCCAATCGCGATCGCTGCAACCGCGGCCAGTACCAGCACTAGACTCCGCACGGCACGCTGGAACATCATTGCTCCCTGGTGTTGGGATTTGCTGTGTACTGAGGGATATGGGAGCGGTTACGGCGCGTCTACGCGAGGTCGCTCGGCGCTGACGATGGCGTGCGCGGCGCGATGGAGGCAGTCGAGCACTGCGGGAACGTCTCCGCCGACGAGGGCAGCGACGTCCGTCAGCGGCATCCGGCGGTAGTAGGCAAGGATCAATACGCGCCTGTCGAGTTCCGGGATACGAAACAGCGCGTCGGGCATCTCCTCGGCCGGAGGAGATGACTGTAGGCTTCCCCGGTTGCTCACCAGACCCACCGCCCCTGCTATCGGGAATAGGTACACCGCAAGCGTGAATCGGCGATCCGGTCGCGGATAGGCACCCTTGGGTGCGCAAATCCCCACCCCGTCGCGAAGGGGGCGACTGTCGGCGGACAGCCATCGGACTCGCCGTGGAAGCGGGACCGTGAGCGCTGTCATCGTTCTATCGTTTACTCGTGGCGGGTTCGAAGGTTGCACTGTTCATCACGGCCCTGGTCGCTGCGCTGCTCGCGATGACGGGATGCTCCTCGTCCTCGAATGAAAAGCTGCCCGACGCGGCCACGACCTTGCGCGAGGCGGCCGCCGCGGCGCGCAACCTGCACAGTGTGCACATCACCCTCACGGTCAACGACGATCCGCCGGGAATGGCGCTGCGCGGCGTCGACGGTGATGTCGCGACGGGCGGAAATGCCCGCGGGACGCTGCGTTTCAACCTTTCCGGCGCACTCATCGAGGGTGAGTTCGTTGTTGTCGGCAAGACCGCGTACTTCAAGGGCCCGACCGGTGGTTTCCAGACTCTGTCGGCCGAGCGCACCGCGAGCATCTACGATTCCTCGGCATTGCTCGACCCCCAGCGCGGCATCGCCAACGTGCTCGCCCACACCACAGCGGCGAAGACGGACGCCGTCGACAACGTCGGTGACGTCCGCGCGTACAAGGTGTCCGGCAAGGTCACCAAGGCGGTGATCGCGCCGATCGTTCCGGGGGTGAGCAACGACGTAGACGTCACGTACTGGCTGCGGGCGGACGGTGAGCGCGATCTCCTTCAACTCTGGCTGCAACTGCCGAACAGCAGCGCGAACCCGACGGTCCAGGCAACGCTGAGCAACTTCAACAAGCCCTTCACGGTCACACCGCCGTCGTGACCACCAGCGCACGGCGCTGGGTTGTCGCGTCCGCCGGGCTCTGTGTACTGCTGGGCGCGCTCGACACCTATGTAGTGGTCAGCCTCCTCGGCGACATCGTCCGCGACATCGGGATCCCGGTGAACCGGCTGGAACGAGCGACCCCGATCGTGACCGGTTACCTGCTCGGTTACGTAGCTGCCATGCCGTTGCTCGGTCAAGCCTCGGACCGTTTGGGCCGGAAACCGTTGTTGCAGTTGTGTTTAGTGCTCTTTGCCGTCGGGTCCGCGGTGACCGCGGTGGGTGCGACGGTGACCTGGCTCGTCGCCGGTCGCACCGTGCAAGGGATCGCCGGCGGCGCGCTGCTGCCGGTAACAATGGCACTCGTCGCCGATCTGTGGTCACAGCAGCGGCGCGCCGAGGTGCTCGGCGTCGTCGGCGCCGCGCAAGAACTGGGCAGCGTATTCGGGCCCTTCTACGGAATCGGTCTGGCCGCACTCACCGGCTGGCGGGGCGTGTTCTGGGTGAACCTACCGCTCACCGCGGTCGCGATCGTGGCGGTACAGGTGATCGTGCCGCGCCAACCGCGCGAGAAAACAACTATCGACCTCGTCGGCGGTGCACTGCTCGCGGCAACGCTCGGGCTCCTCGTCGCCGGGCTGCAGAATCCAGACCCGAATGCAAGCGCATTCGCGCCGTGGGCGATTCCCGTGCTGTCGGCCGCTGCAGTGTGCCTGGTGGCACTCGTTGCGTGGGAACGGTGGTCGAGTCGGAAACTACTCGACCCCGCCGGGGTGGCGCTGCGACCGTTGGCTGCGGCGCTCGGCGTCAGCCTGCTGGCGGGAGCGGCATTGATGGCGACGCTGGTGGATATCGAGTTGATCGCCCAGGCGGTACTCGGGCGCGACCGCACCAGCGCGGCGCTGACGCTGTTGCCGTTTCTCGCTGCGCTGCCGATTGCCGCGGTGCTCGGCGGCGTTCTGGCTACCCGGTTCGGCGACCGGCCGATCACGGTGGCCGGCATGCTGGTCGCCGCGGGCGGGTACTGGCTGGTTTCGGGCTGGTCACTCGCGATTGCCTCGAGCAGCTACCCGCTGGGCCTTCCGCGCATGGTGATCGACCTGATCATTGCCGGCGCAGGTCTCGGGTTGATCATCGCGCCGATATCGGCGGTCGCATTGCGGACGGTGCCGGCCACTCGGTACGGCACTGCTGCCGCCGCGGTGGTGGTGGCGCGGATGACGGGAATGCTGGTCGGCATCGCGGCGCTGTCCACGTTCGGTTTGCACCGATTCCACAGCCTCACGAGCAGTCTCAACCCGCCCCTACCGATGCAGTACCAATCCAACGAGGACTTCGAGCGCGCGCTCGCGACCTACCGCGCGTCGGTGGACGCTGCCCAGATGACCGAATACGACGAGATCTTCGCGATCGTGGCGGTCCTTTGCATTATTGCGGCATTTCTCGCGCTACTGATCCGCGTTCGTGATCGCGCTGCGGGAGAAACTGGTCACCCGTCAAAGAGAATGAAGCCCTTCCCACGTCTCAATCCCATGGTGTAGACCTGAAGTACGTCCGTCGGGAAATCAAAACGCCACATCGGCCCGCGGGTGGAGAAACCTATTCTAAAATTCAATATTCGGTGCCCCACAAAGGATGTCATCTCTACTTTTGATAAGCGAACTTGATTGAAATTGAGAATGAACGACAAAGAACCCTGGGAAATGTCGGTCGCAGAACTTCGCGGCGAGCAACAGGCGTTGCGCGCACTGCGCAGCCGAACCTACGCGGAACGCGTCCGCTTGATTCTGATCCAGGACGAACTTGCCGACCGGGTCGCGTCAACACACCTATCCACGCGCCGGCCCATGCCGCCGATTCAGCATCTGTCCGTTCAGGTACGACGAGTCGATGGCGTGCCGGTGATCGCATTCGCCGGCGAGATCGATCTTGCCACCGCACCGGAGCTCGATCCGCCGCTGCGGGCGGAGTTGCTGAAAACGTGGGGACCCGGGATTGTCGTCGACCTCGATCAGGTGCACTTCCTGTCCTCGGCCGGAGTAGCGCACTTGATCGATGCCGGCATCTGGGCTGCGGATATGGCCAAGTCGGTGGTGATCAGCGTGTCCGCTCAGGTGGTCGCAAAAGTTCTGCGGCTAGCCAATTTCGATTCGGCTGTGTCCGTCTGTGCAAGCGTCGCGGAGGCCGTCGCCAAGCTCAGGGCTGACACCGCGGCGCACCGCGGCGAGGGCCGCATCGACCACACGCAGTGACATGCCGGCTGCGGCTACCGAGCCCGCTCGCGGACACGCAGCAGCTTGCCCACCGCCCCGACCATGCGCTCGTAGTCGGCCGCCCTGTTCAGCAAGACCGAGGAGACCATCAGCCCGCTGAGCACGGACACGAGCGCGCGCGAAAGGTCCAGCCGCTCGGCGTCGTTCGCGGCGAGGTCCGCAGGCGCGAAGCGGGCGAGATCATCGCAGTACTCGCGCAGCTTTCGCAGGGACGGCTTGAGGGCCCGTCCAAGCTTGTCGTCGCGCTCAGCCTCGACGAGCACGGTGACGACCATGGCGGCCAGAGTCGGGTCTTCGTCGTATAAGCCCGCGAAGTCACGCAGCGCGGCGGCCAGCGCGGCATCGAAGGAGTCAGCCGCGGCCAACCCGGCGCGCAATCGGGTGGCGCCGTAGGCGTAGACATCGTCGGCCACGGCGACGAACAACCCTGCTTTGCTGCCGAAGCGCTGGTAAATCACGGGCACTGTAACGTCGGCACGAGCACCGATTTCGGCCACCGACGCCCCCGCATACCCTTTGGCAGCGAACAGTTCTCGCGCGACGCGTAGCAGGTCGCCGCGCGTGTCTCGGCCTTCGTCGGCTCGCGGCCGGCCGGGCGGCCGGGCCCTGCGGTCGGTGGATTCAGCGAGCTTCCGCATGCTTCTCCTCGTCTCTACCCGTTGCTTAAACGATAGGCCACTCGTATATTAGTTACTACTAATTTATTTTCTGAGCGCGAAGGGCAAGATGCCATGCCGGTCCTCACCACGACCGTCGACCCAACCGACGGGGCCCATCAGGCCAAGCGCGCGGATCTGCTCGACCGCATCGCTGCCGTCGACGCCGAGCACGCCGCCGCCGTGGCTGCGGGCGGCGCCAAATATGTTGAGCGGCACCGTCGACGGGGCAAGATGCTGGCTCGAGAGCGGATCGAGATGCTCATAGATCGCGACTCGCCATTCGTGGAACTCTCCCCGCTGGCCGCGTGGGGCACCCAGTTCCACGTCGGCGCCAGCCTGGTGACCGGGATCGGCGCCGTCGAGGGCGTCGAGTGCGCGATCTTCGCCCATGAACCGACCGTCAAGGGCGGCACCGGAAACCCATACACGGTCAAGAAGTTCTTGCGGCTCTTCGAAATCGCCGCACAAAACAACCTGCCGATCATCAGCCTGGTCGAATCCGGCGGAGCCGACCTGCCCACCCAGAGTGAGATTTTCGTGCCGGGCGGGCGGCAGTTCCGCGATCTGACCAACGCCTCGGCGGCCGGCCGCCCGGTGATTTCGCTGGTTTTCGGCAATTCCACCGCGGGCGGGGCCTACGTTCCAGGAATGTCGGACTACGTGGTGATGGTCAAGGAAGGCGCCAAAGTCTTTCTGGCCGGCCCGCCGCTGGTGAAGATGGCCACCGGGGAGGATACCGACGACGAATCGCTTGGCGGTGCCGAAATGCACGCGCGCACATCCGGTCTCGCGGACTATCTGGCGGTCGACGAGATGGATGCGATCCGGATTGGCCGGCAGATCGTCGCGCGGCTCAACTGGCGCAAACGTGGCCCCGGCCCCACCCTGCCCGCGGATGCGCCGGTGCACGATCCCGAGGATCTGCTCGGCATCATCCCCACCGACCTCAAGCAACCCTTCGACCCGCGTGAGGTGATCGGCCGCATCGTCGACGGATCCCGGTTCGACGAATTCAAGCCGCTGTTCGGCACGAGCCTCGTCACCGGGTGGGCTTCCTTGCACGGCTACCCGATCGGGATACTCGCCAACGCGCGCGGCGTGCTCTTCAGCGAGGAGTCACAGAAGGCCACCCAGTTCATCCAGTTGGCCAACCAGATCGACACTCCGTTGCTGTTCCTGCAAAACGTCACCGGCTATATGGTCGGCAAGGAATACGAGCAGAACGGCATCATCAAGCACGGCGCCATGATGATCAATGCGGTGTCGAACTCCAAGGTTCCGCATCTGACCGTAAACATGGGCGCCTCCTACGGCGCCGGCAACTACGGCATGTGCGGTCGCGCCTACGGGCCGCGATTCCTGTTCTCCTGGCCCAACTCCAAGACCGCAGTGATGGGCGGCGCGCAGCTGGCCGGCGTCATGTCGATAGTCGCGCGCTCGTCCGCCGCGGCCCGCGGGCGTCCGTTCGACGAGCAGGCCGACGCCGACCTGCGGGCAGCCGTCGAGGACCAGATCGAACGGGAATCCCTCGCGACCTTCATGTCGGGCAAGGTCTACGACGACGGCATCATCGACCCGCGAGACACCCGCACCGTCCTCGGCTTCTGCCTGTCCGTCATCCACAATGCCCCGATCGAAGGCGCCAAGAGCGCCTTCGGCGTCTTCAGGATGTGACCACCATGATCAACCGAGTACTGGTAGCCAACCGCGGCGAGATCGCCCGCCGCATCTTTCGTACCTGTCGTGACAGCGGCATCGCCACCGTCGCTGTCGCCTCCGACGCCGACCTGTCTGCACCACACGCACGAGAGGCCGACATCGTGGTGGCGCTGCCTGGGACAACGCCGGCAGAAACCTATCTACGCAGCGACCTGATCATCGCGGCGGCGCAGAAGTCGGGCGCCGACGCCGTCCATCCCGGGTATGGATTCCTCTCGGAGAACGCGGATTTCGCTCGCGCGGTCATCGAAGCGGACCTGACCTGGATCGGCCCAGACCCGAAGGCCATCGAGGCGATGGGCTCGAAGATCGAATCGAAACGGCTGATGGCTGCGGCAGGCGTTCCCGTCCTCGGTGAACTCGAACCCGAAACGATCACCGACGCCGATCTGCCCGTGTTGGTGAAAGCATCGGCGGGCGGTGGCGGCCGCGGCATGCGCGTTGTGCGCAGCATCGACGAACTCGCCGGCGCGGTCGATGCCGCTCGAAAAGAGGCGGCCTCGGCGTTCGGCGATCCGACCGTCTTTTGCGAGCCGTACCTGCAAGCCGGCCGTCATATCGAGGTCCAGATATTGGCCGACAGGCACGGTCAGGTGTGGGCGCTGGGTGAGCGCGAGTGCTCGATTCAGCGCCGCCATCAGAAAGTGCTCGAGGAAGCGCCGTCGCCGCTGGTCGATGCCGAATTGCGCGAGCGACTGTGTGCGGCGGCCACAGCCGCCGCCAAAGCCGTCGACTACGTGGGCGCCGGCACCGTGGAGTTCCTGGCCGACAACGACGGCCGGTTCTTCTTTCTCGAGATGAACACCAGGTTGCAGGTCGAGCACCCCGTCACCGAATGCGTCTCGGGTATCGATCTGGTGGCATGGCAGTTGCGCGTCGCCGAGGGCGAACCACTGCCCACCACCGACCTGCCGGTATTGCGCGGGCACGCGATCGAGGCCCGCCTTTACGCCGAGGATCCCGGCAACTCGTGGATGCCGACCAGCGGACCGATTCACCAGTTCGCCATTCACGGCGTCGATTCGGAGTTCGCTATACCGAACGGATTCGGCCTACGTCTCGACGGTGGATTCGGCGCGGGCGACACTATCGGCGTGCACTACGACGGCATGCTGGCGAAGGTCATCGCGTGGGCGCCGAGCCGGGCACAGGCGGCCCGCAGGCTCGCCGGTGCATTGGCCGCCAGCCACTTGCATGGACCCGTCACCAATCGCGATCTGCTCGTGCGCGTACTGCGCCATCCCGAGTTCATCGCCGGACGTATCGATACCGCCTTCTTCGAGCGGGATGACTTTGGCGAACTTGCCGCTCCGCTTGCCGACGAGGTCGCGGTCAGACTGAGTGCGCTCGCCGCGGCCCTCGCCGAATCCGCCGCAAACCACGCCTCTGCCCGCATCCTTTCCGACCTCCCCAGCGGGTGGCGCAACGTAACGTCGGGCCCGCAACGGGCTGCCTACTCGGCGGGTTCCCGCGAAATCGAGATCGAGTATCGGCGCACCCGAGCGGGGCTGATGGCCGACGGATTCGACGATGTGCGAGTCATCGCCAACACCGCCGACGAAGTCGTTCTGGATGTCGCGGGCGCCCGACACCGGTTCGCCATCGCAATGTACGACGGCCGGATCGATGTCGACTCGCTGCTTGGCGCGGTCACCCTGCGCCCGATCCCCCGGTTCTGCGATCCCGCCGTGGGCACCGCGGCGGGATCCTTGCTTGCGCCGATGCCGGCAGTGGTTGTCGCAGTGCACGTCGATGAGGGCGACGCCGTCGCCGCCGGGCAGCCCGTCGTCGTGCTCGAGGCGATGAAGATGCAGCACACCATCACCGCACCAACCGCCGGCATTGCCACGGCGATGAAAGTCACTGCCGGCCAACAAGTCGAAACCAACCAAGTCCTCGCAGTTATCGCCGTCGCCCCCGAGGGAGACCAATCATGACTATTCCCACAACCTTGCCGGAAGCATTTCAGCACCAGGTCCGCGCCCAGCCTGACAACGTCGCGCTCCGCACTGTGGGCGGCGGGGTCAGTCTCACCTGGCGCCAGTACGGCGACGAAGTACGCCGCCTCGCAGGCGGATTCGCCAAGCTGGGGCTGCGACGCGGAGACACGTTCGCAGCAATGCTGGCCAATCGCCCCGAATTCAACCTGACCGAAATGGCCGCGAACCACCTCGGCGCCACGACGTTCTCGATATACAACACCAGCTCTCCCGAACAGATCCGCTACCTGCTCGAGCACTCGGACGCCAAAGTGCTGGTAACCGAACGACAGTTCATCGACGCGGTCCAGGAATCAGGCGCAGCGATCCCCCACGTACTCATTGTCGAAGAAGGCGATCTCGATAGCCTCACGCCGGCAGCCGATTTCGATTTCGAGGCAGCGTGGCGGGCCGTGCAGCCCGACGACGTTCTCTGCCTGATCTACACCTCCGGCACCACCGGGCCACCGAAGGGCGTCGAACACACCCACGCCGGATTCCTGGGCATGGCGCACGCTCACACCCGACGGTTTCCGATCGACAGCACCGACACAGCCGTCTCCTACCTGCCCGCCGCGCACCTGGCCGACCGCGGCGTTCTCTACTACTTCCACACCGTCAACGGCGCGCAGATCACCACTGTCGCCGACATCAAGCAGCTTCCGGCCGCGTTGGCCGAAGTCCACCCGACGACCTTCGCCGCGGTGCCGCGCGTGTGGGAAAAGTTGAAGACCGGCATCGAGTTGCAACTTGCCGCGAACCCAACGCTACGGGCCGACTTCGACGCAGGTGTCCCCGAGGTCGTCGACGCAGTCCGCGCGAAACTTGGACTCGACCGGGTGAAGTGGGCACTGTCCGGCTCGGCGGGCATCCCGCCGGAAGTGTTCGCCTTCCTGGTCAAGCTCGGGATTCCGGTAACCGACATCCGGGGCATGTCAGAGATCGGCGTCGCCACTGCGGCGTCCCCGGCACAGGCTAAGGCGGGCACGGTCGGAACGCCATTGCCCGGGTACGAGGTTCGGCTCGAAGAGGATGGCGAGTTGCTGATTCGTGCGCCATTCATGATGCGCGGATACCGCAACGATCCGGCCAAGACGGCCGAAATTATCGACCGCGACGGCTGGCTGCACACCGGCGACATTTTCGTCAGAGACGACGACGGCTATCTGACGATCATCGACAAGAAGAAAGAGCTGATCATCAACTCCGGCGGAAAGAACATGTCGCCGAGCAATATCGAACATGCCATCAGCGGCGCGTCACCGATTGTCGGCCCGACCTTCGCGCACGGCGACGGTCGGCCCTACAACGTCGCACTGATTACCCTCGATTGGGAGGTCGCGGGGTCGCTGTCGCAGGAATGGAACCTCGACCGCGACCCTAATGCGCTGGTGCAGGATTCGCGGATCATCGACATGGTGCGCAACGCCGTTGCCGAAGGCAATTCGCACCTGTCCCGGATCGAACAGATCAAACGGTTCGTCCTCCTCCCCGACCGCTGGGAGCCCGGCAGCGACCTCGTTACGCCTACCGGAAAGCTCAAGCGAAATCTGGTCCGCGACAAGTACGCGGGCCAGATCGATCGCTTGTACGCCGCGGACCCGACTCCGGACGTTCACGAACCGAGCCCGTCCGTTATGCCCGCCGGTACGCCCGAACCGCCAGTGGCGCAAAGATAATCAGGGTGGCGGCCATCCACGCGATCGCCGGCCACAAGTGCGTAGCAACGGGCCCGCCCAGCGCAAGTGAACGCATCGTGTCCACCACCTGGCTGACCGGCTGATTGCGCGAAAATCCTTGCAGCCAGCCGGGCATCGACTGCACCGGCACGAACGCCGAACTGACGAACGTCAAGGGAAACAACCAGATCATGCCGAACGCTTGCACCGATTCCTGGTCCTTGATGGCCAGGCCGATGAACGCCGACACGCAGCACACCGTGAAACCGAACGCGGTGGCCACAACCACCATCAGCACGGCCGCGCCGACGCCGTTGTGGAAGCGGAACCCGACTGCGTAGCCCACGCCGATCATCACCAGGATCGTGATCAGCATCCGGACGACGTCCGCAACCAACCGGCCACCGAGCACCGCCGAGCGGGCCATCGGCATGGAGCGGAACCGGTCGATGACACCCTTCTGTAATTCCATCGACAACGCGATCGCGGTGCCCACCGAGGCGAAACCGGCGGTCTGCGCGATGATTCCGGGAATCAGGTAGTCCACGTACCCCCCGGCGTTGCCGACGTGGATCGCGCCGCCGAAGACGTAGCGGAACATCAGCACGAACATCACCGGCTGCACGAGAGTGAACACCAGAAAGGCCGGAACCCTCATCCACACCAAGAGGTTTCGGTAGGTAATCGTGGCGGTGTCCGAGACCGCGTCGCGGGCTTTGGTCGCCACCGTCAGTGGCGGCGGACTCTGCGGGCGTGGTGCCATGGTGATCATCGGGTTCCTCGCTTCGAGCGGGTGCCGCGGCCGCGGCCCACGCCGGATCGCTGCGCCGGTTGTTCGTCTTCGGCAATGTGGCCGGTGAGGCTGAGAAACACGTCGTCGAGCGACGGGCGCCGAAGTGCCATTTGGTCGGTGTTCACCCCGGCCGCGTCCAAGCGACGCACCGCCTCCACCAACGACTGCGAGCCTCGATCGCCGACGGGCACCGACACTTTGCCGGTCTCTTCGTCGGACTGAACCGCACTGTGTCCAAGTTCGGCCACGGCGGCGACCGCCGCGGACAGGCGCGCCGGATCCGGAACGACGAATTCGAGCACATCTCCGCCGACGCGGTCCTTGAGTTGCTCTGCGGTGCCGGCCGCGATGACGCGGCCCCGGTCGATGACCACGATTTCGTTCGCCAGTTCATCGGCCTCATCGAGGTATTGGGTGGTGAGCAGCAAGGTCGTGCCGGCAGCGACAAGTTCACGAATCACCTGCCACATCCCCAGACGGCTGCGCGGATCGAGCCCGGTGGTCGGCTCGTCGAGAAACAGCACCGACGGGGATGCGACCAAACTCGCGGCCAGATCGAGGCGGCGTTGCATGCCGCCGGAATACGTCTTGGCCGGCCGGTCCGCGGCGTCGGTCAGGTCGAATTGATCGAGTAACTCCGCTGCCCGCTGTCGGGACTTCGCCCGCCCCAAGTGATACAGGCGACCGACAATCTGCAGATTCTCCCGACCGGTGAGTTCCTCCTGGATCGCCGCAGATTGTCCGGCCAACCCGATCCGGCGCCGCACGGCCGCGGCCTCGCGCACCACGTCATGGCCCTCGACGAGGGCTCGACCGCCGCCCGGGCGCAGCAGCGTCGTCAATACCCGGACCAGGGTCGTCTTGCCAGCACCGTTGGGGCCCAGGATCCCCAGCACGGTGCCGCGTGGCACCGCCAAATCGATCCCGCGCAGCGCGTGCACCTGGCCGAAGGACTTGGTGACGCCCTCCACGAGGATGGCCAGATCTCCTTCGGTCCCCGACTGATGTCGCACCCGCACTCCCGTCTGTAGCCGCGATTGCGAGGCTAGTCGCCCGGTGCGCAATTCGGTGGCCCGATTCGGCCCGACCCCGCGGCCTTGCGGGTAATTTCCGGGGCGGGGCCACAGTCAGCCACGCAATCCGGTGCACACGGAAGGAAACGGATCGATGCTCAAGGGCTTCAAAAACTTTTTGATGCGCGGTGACGTCATCACGGTCGCCGTCGGATTGGTTGTCGCCTTGGCGTTTTCTACCCTGGTCAAGGCGTTCACCGACACGATCATCAACCCGCTGATTGCCTCGGTTCAGGGTGGCCATACCCTCGGGCTCGGCTGGCAACTCGGCGCGAAAGGCAACAAGGCCACCTACGTCGACGTCGGTTCGTTCGTGTCCGCCATCATTTACTTCATCATCTTCATGGCGGTGGTCTACTTCCTGATCGTCTTGCCGTACAAGCATATTCAGGCTCGCCTGGGCAAGACCGTGTTCGGCGACCCGGCACCGACCAAGACGTGCCCGGCATGCTTGTCCGACGACCTGCCCGAAGGCGCATCGAAGTGCCGCTACTGCGGCACCGATCAAGCTCCTGCTGCTACGGCGTGACGATCACGGCAGGAGAACGAATTGCGGATATGCCAGCGATGACGCCGGCGCCGGCCAGAACGCCCAGCGCCACCTGAGCACCGGCGCTCCCGCCTGTATGCAGGCACAGCGCGACGAGCGTCACGCCGAGTGCCGTGCCAAGGCCGCGGGCCATGTTCACCATGCCGCCGCCGGTCGCCGACATCCGCGTCGGAACCGCCCGCATGATCGCGGCGTTGTTGGCCGGGATGAACATTCCCAGCCCGACTCCGGTGCCGAACAAAGCCGCGGCCGTGGCGACGTCAGGTCGGTGACTGAGCAGCAGCGCCAGGCACCCGAACGTGGCGACGGCCGCCCCGCCGACCGCACGAACCCGGGTTCCCACGCTCGCCGGCAGGATCCGTTCGCCACAGACCGCGGCAAGAGCGAATCCTGCTGGCAGACAGCTCAAAACGAGGCCCACTCCGCCATGCCCGCCGTGCAGTTGAGGCAGCAGCGTCAGCGGCCCGAACAACACCAGATATCCACATAACGCGCCGACCAATCCCATCGACACCGCGGCCGGGCGCAGGACCGTCGGGTCGATGACCGGGTGGTCGATTCGCCGTTCACGGCGAATGAGCGCGGCGGCACACGCGATGCCCGCGACAACCATCGTCGGAATTGACCAAAGCGGTAGGGCCAGGCCGGAAAAGACCGAAACCGCCAGTAACAGCGTCGTACTCGCCGTCGCCAGAAGGATCGCACCGAGCCAATCGAAGCGCCCCGGCCGCGCACTGTCGCGGGTGCGAGGCAAGAGAAATTGGCCGGCAATCAGGCCGAGGATTCCGACCGGCACATTGACCAGGAACACATACCGCCACCCGAGGCTGTCGACCAGCAACCCACCAACGGCCGGGCCCGCGGCCAGACCTAGTGCCTGCGCGGCAGCCTGGACCCCCAGTGCGGCCCGCGCATGAGACTTGCCGACGCTGGTGACCACTAGCGCGACGCTGTTGGCCTGCAGCATCGCGGCTCCGATGGCCTGCAACACTCGGAAAACAATCAGTACCCATAGTGTCGGCGCCACGCCGCAAGCTGCCGAGGCCGCCGTGAAAACCGCGAACCCGTAAACGTAGAGCAGCTTTCGTCCATACGAATCCGCGAACCGCCCGACCGCAGCCAGCGACCCGATCAAGGCCAGCAGATACGCCAACGACACCCACTGCACCGCCGCGAGCGGTTGGGCGAACTCGCGCTGCAGCGCCGGGAAGATCAGGGTCACGATGCTCGCGTCGAGCTGGCCCATGAACGCACCGAAGCAGACCGACCCGACAGCGAACCAACCCGCCGCAGGATGGTCGCGGATCGCACTCGGGCGGGGACGCTCGGTCAATGCCCGCACGTCCCACCTCCCACACCTGAACTACAAGCCCCGCTCACCGACCGCAACGCCGTGCGTGTCGGACTGCGCCGGATAGGCATGCACCAGCACGGAGTCGAGTTTAGGCACCGCGGCGATGAGGGCGTGTTCGGCATCGTGGGCGATCTGGTGCCCTCGGGCGATGCTCACTCGCGAATCGATGTCCAGTTCAGCCTCCGCGTGCAGACGGTGACCGATCCAGCGCATCCGGATACTGCGCACACCGACGACATCGGGTTGCGCAGCAAGCACCTGCTCGGCCAGATCGACGAATTCAGGTTCGACCCCGTCCATCAGGCGCCGAAAGACGTCTCGGGCGGCGGTGCGTAAGACCATGAGGATCGCGACGGTGATGAGCAGACCGACGATCGGGTCCGCGATCGGAAATCCGAGCGCCACTCCCCCGGCGCCCAAAACTACTGCCAGCGAGGTGAATCCATCGGTTCGAGCGTGTAAACCGTCGGCCATGAGTGCCGCCGAACCTATTCGGCGGCCGACGCGGATCCGGTAGAGGGCGACGATCTCGTTACCGAGGAAGCCGACAACTCCCGCGCCCGCGACCCACCCGAGGTTGCCGATCACGACCGGGTGGATCAGCCGTCGTATCGACTCGTATCCAGCGATGACCGATGACAACGACATCATCATCAACACGAACAGCCCGGCGAGGTCTTCCGCGCGGCCGTAACCGTATGTGTACCGACGGGTGGCCGGCCGGCGGCCCAGCACAAAGGCAATCCACAGCGGGATCGCGGTCAACGCGTCGGAGAAGTTGTGGATAGTGTCCGCGGCCAACGCTATCGACCCCGAAAGCACCACGATGGCAAGTTGCAGCAGAGCCGCGACCGCAAGGCCGACAAGGCTTATCTTGACGGCCCGAATGCCGACCGCGCTCGATTCCAGAGCGTCGTCGACACTGTCGGCGGCGTCGTGGCTGTGCGGGGCGAAGATCTCCTTGATCGCCCCAGCGACACCCGGTGCATGGCCGTGCCCGTGCCCGTGGCCATGGCCGTGCCCGACGACGGAACCTGCGTGGGTATGGTTGCGAGTCAAGAGTTCCCGGCCTCTCGGCGCGCGGGTTCCCGATGGTGCAACTCGGCGAGTTCGCCGGCGCTGCGGTGGTGCGCCGGAATGCCGGGACCAGCGTGCTCGGCGTTGTAGACGGCATCGGTGACGAGTTGGCGAACGTGATCGTTCTCGTGGCTGTAGTAGATCGTCGTCCCGTCGCGGCGAGTTCGGACCAGCCGTGCCATCCGCAGCTTCGCCAGGTGCTGCGATACCGATGCGGCCGGCTTACCGACGTGGTCAGCCAACTCGTTGACCGACATCTCGCGGTCGCCCAGCGCCCACAGCACCTGCACACGAGTGGGGTCGGCCAGCATCCGGAACACCTCGACCACCAGGAGAACTTGGTCGTCGGCGAGCACCCGCTGACAGCGCTGTCTATCTGCATTCATATGCAAATAATAGATGACGGTCACCGCGGCGAAACATGCCCGACGATCCCACGGCTCTCGGCGAACTTGAGTTAGGTGTTTTGCCCGCCTGAAGGCGATTTTTTGTCGAAAACACCTAATTCGACGGTCGGCCTCGACCTACCCCGGCAGGTTCAATTCGGCGGCGTGGGCCAGCTGGCGATCTTCGCTTTCCAGGGCCTTGGAGATCTTGTCCGATTCCATCGCCAGACTCACGGCGTAGTAGAACATCACCAGGCTGAACGCGATCACGACCAGGAGGTCGACCCAGTTCGGCAGCGTGTTGTGGGAGCCTTTTCCATACCGGCCCATCAGCCCGATGATCGTCATCCCGATCAGCCACGGCCAGATCCACGAGGCAGCGCGCCAATCGATGTCGGACCGCCGCACGTCCTTCTGACGGCGCAACGCGATTTCGAAGAGTAACCGCCCGATGAACAAGGCAGTCAACAACTTCCAGGTCGCCTCGAAACCACCCCAGTAGATGATCAAATTTGCCGCGATGAAGCCGAGCGGGTTGAGCACTTTCGGGAACGGAATCCGGTAGGGCCGCGAGCGATCCGGATCACGGGCCTGCAGCGCGGCCAGCGACACCGGCGCGAAGGCGTACATGATCGCGGTCGCGCCGGTCACCAGACCGACCAGTGAGTTCCAGCTCGGAAACGGCAGAAAGACGATCTCGCCGATGATGAAGGCCAGCAAGATCGAGTACACCGGGACGCCGCGCTTGTTGGTTTCGGTCAGCTTGTTGGGCAGCACCTCGTCCTCGCCGAGCGCGTACGAGAGTCGGGCGGAGGTGGCCACGTAGATCAGGCCGGTGTCGCACGGCGAAACCACCGCGTCGATGAGCAGAATCGTCGCCAGCCAGCCGGCCCCGGCAGCGATCGCGAGCGTGTAGTACGGGCCGAAATCGCTTGGGCCGATCGGGTTTGCCCAACCATGCAGGAGATCCTTCGGCGCCAGTCCCCCGATGAACACGACCTCCAGCAGGATGTACACGGCCGCACCGATGAACATCGCCGAGATGATGGCCCGGGACAGGTCCCGGCGCGGGTTTCGCGCCTCACCGCCCATCTGGGCCGCCTGCTCGAAACCCTGCATCGAGAACACCACGCCCGCAGGTAGCGCCGCAAAGATCCCGTGCACACCGAATGGCATGAATCCCCCACCGGCGTGGAAGTTCGACGCATGAAAGCTCAGCACGCCGATCACCACGATCGCCAGAATCGGAACCGCCAACTTCCAGACAACGAGGACGTTGTTGCTCGACGACATCAGCTTGGCACCGAAGAGGTTGACGATCGTGAACACCAGCATTGCCGCCGAAGCCACCAGCAGTCCGGTTCCCGACAGCGTGCCGTTGGGCTGCAACACATGCAGGTGCTGCTTGGACCATTCGGTACTGGCCAGGTAGGAAATGCTGGCCATGACCTCGATCGGCGCGATCGTGACCGCCTGTAGGTATGCGGCCCAGCCCGCCGTGAAACCGGCCAGCGTGCCGAAGGCGAAATACGGGAATCGCGCGCTGCCTCCCGCCACCGGATAGGTCGCGCCCAACTCGGCATGGATGAGCGCCAAGATCATCAGCATCACCGCAGCAAGGACCCACGAGATCACCGATGCCGGGCCGGCGGTCTGTGCGGCCCCGAGCGCGCCGAGTAGCCAACCCGATCCGATGATCGAGCCGAGGGCAATGAACATCAGCCCCCAGTAGCCCACCGAGCGGTGCAGTTCTCCGCTCGACCGGGCAGGTTTCGTCGCCACAGTCACAGTGTCGACCATCGTGCCCACCCGCCGTCCTGTCGGAGCAATGATTGAGAATCGTCGCCGCGCCGAATGCCGGCGTCAATAACCCGCGCGCGGGCGCGTCGCACCTTAGCGTGACTCACAATACGGTTTGCCACCAGGCCAACCCGGGCATCACAACAAGCGCCTAGATTCATTGAGAGTCTGCGGCATTGGAGGAGGTAACCATGCACATTCGACCTGGTTGCTCCACAGCTGTCCCGATCGGTGTATCTGTCCGGATTGCCGGAATCGTCGGTGCCGCATTCGTTCTCGGCGCCGCGGGCACTGCAGTCGGTGCGGCCCAGGGACTTTCGCAGACGGCTGCGCCGGATTGGCAAGCCGTTGCCGCGCGCGTCGTTCCGGGACTCGTCGATGTCAATACTCAATTGGGACTTGAAGGTGCGGTCGGCGCCGGCACGGGCATCGTGGTGACGCCCGCCGATGACGTCATAACCAACAACCATGTGGTCGAGGGCGCCACCGACATCTCGGTTACCGACATCGGCAACGGCAGGACCTACGGCGCCGTTGTCACCGGCTTCGACCGTGCCTCCGATATTGCCGTCCTCCATCTCACCAATGCGAGCGGGCTGACGACGGCTCCGCTCGGCGCCTCCGGCGCGGCTCGAGTGGGTGACGACGTCGCGGGGGTGGGCAACGCCGGCGGCGTCGGCGGCGCACCGACGGTAGCGCCCGGCCGGATCACCGGGCTCAACCAAACCATCACCGCCAACGATGATGTGACCGGTGGCGCGGAGCAATTGCGCGGTCTGATCCAGGTCGCCGCCGACATCGAACCCGGCGATTCCGGTGGTCCGCTCGTGTCCGCCAACGGCCAGGTGATCGGAGTCGACACCGCCGCCACAGCCCGCTACCGGCTCGGCTCACGCGGTGGCGAGGGGTTCGCGATCCCGATCGACGACGTGTTACCGGTTGCCCGGCAGATCGAAGCTGGCGCCGCGTCGACCGCCGTGCACATCGGTGCGACCGCGATGCTCGGCGTCTCCGTGAGCGACGCCAACGGTTCTGGGGCGCTGGTGCACGCCGTCGTCGCGGGCGCGCCCGCCGAGCAAGCGGGACTGGTCACCGGCGCGGTTATCACCAAACTCGACGCCGCGCCGGTCACGTCGGCGACCGCCCTGACCGCGGCGATGGACCAGCATCACCCGGGTGACCGCGTGTCGGTGGACTGGACCGATCCCCAGGGCCAGCCGCATTCGTCGACCATCCAACTCGTCGCCGGACCGGTGGGCTGACAGCGGATTACCTCGAGCCGGCCAACCAAAGAAACATCACAGTCTCGGTATACATCGCGGAAAGCGTTAGATATTCACCAAAGTTGGGAACCTTACTTCTGTCGCTGCCCCAACAACTGGTGTTGGGCCGAGGTGTAAGGAGAAGCCGTGATTGGAACGATTATCAGCGCAATCGTGGTCGGTTTGATCATCGGAGCGCTCGCTCGGCTGGTCATGCCGGGCAAGCAGAACATCGGCATCATCATGACGATCGTCCTGGGGTTCGTCGGATCCCTGGCGGGGTCATGGATTTCCTACAAGCTCGGCTACCACAACGAAAACGGCGGCTTCGAATGGATCCCGTTCCTGATAGGAATCGTCGTCGCCGCAATTCTGATCGCCATATACCTCGGTGTCACCGGGCGCCGGGCGGGTGCCGCGCGACTGAGGTGAGGCAAAGACCGCGATGACGTGAAGGGCGCTACTTGACCCGGGCGCCCTTCATCACCTTCAGCGCCGTGGTCATCGTCTTCGCCCACACCGGGTACGGGACGCCGCGCGGTGGCGTGAAACCAATGAGCCGTTGCCGAGCGATGGTTTGCGGCTCGGTGTACTTGAGCAAACCTTCCGAGCCGTGGCGGCGGCCGAGACCCGAATCGCCCATCCCACCCATCGGAGCATCGACGCTGCCCCAGGCGGCGGCGAACGCTTCGTTGATGTTCACGGTTCCGGCGTGCAGCCGGGCGGCGATCGCTTGCGAATGAGAGGCACTGCGGCTCCACACGCTGGCGTTCAGACCATACGACGTGTCGTTGGCCAGGGCCACCGCCTCGTCATCGGAGGAGACCGGATAGATCGACACCACCGGTCCGAACGTCTCTTCCCTGTGCAGCTTCATATCGGGCGTGACGCCGGTGAGCGCGGTCGGCTCGAAGAACAGCGGCCCCAGGTCAGGCCTTGCCCGCCCGCCCGCCAGCACGACCGCTCCCTTTTCGACTGCGTCCTGCACGTGCGCGGAAACGGTCTCGAGTTGGGCGGGGTTGGTCAGCGAACCGACGTCATAGTTGAAGTCGTAACCGGCGCCAATCCGCAGACGGCCTGTCTTCTCGGTGAACTTGGCGACAAACTGACCGTAAACGTCCTCGTGGACGTAGAGCCTTTCCACTGAGACGCACAACTGGCCCGAGGACGGAAAGCACGCGTCGACCGCACCGCCGGCGGCACGATCGATGTCCGCGTCGGCCAGCACGAGCATGGCGTTCTTGCCGCCCAACTCCAGTGACGAGCCGATCAGGCGTTTGCCGGCCTCGCTCGCTATCCGGCGCCCGGAACTTGTGGAGCCAGTGAACATAACGTAATCGGCGTTGTTCATCAGCGTTCCGCCGATCTTGCTGCCCGACCCGATGACAATCTGCCACAAGCCCTCTGGAAGCCCCGCCGTGCGCATCAGGTCATGGGCCCACAGCGCCGTGAGCGCCGTCTGAGTATCGGGCTTCTGGACCACGGCGTTGCCCGCGAGCAGCGCCGGAATGGTGTCGCCGGCGGCGAGGCTCAGCGGGTAGTTCCACGGCGAAACGATAGCCACGACGCCCTTCGGATGACGCAGCTCCGCGGTACGGGTGAGCACCGGAAATGCCCCGCGTCGCCGCTTCGAAGAGAGCAGCTTCGCGGCGGTGCGGGCGTAGTACCGGGCGGTGAGCCCGATGTCGAGCACTTCGAGAAACGCATCCCGGCGGGTCTTGCCGTTCTCGAGCTGAATCAGGTCGAGAACCTCGGCCTGGCGACGCAAAACGAGGTCGTGAAAGCGCAACATGATCGCGGCGCGCTCGCGAATCGGTGTGTCCGCCCACGCTTGTTGGGCGATACGCGCGTCCATGAACGCCGTCGCGACGTCCGACTGGCTCGAGACCGGCAGTTTCGTGATCTGTGCGCCGGTGTAGGGAGCATAGGCGGTTACGGTCTCCTCGCCGGACGCCGTGACATGTCCCGCAAGCACCTGCAGGCGGTCTGCCGTAAGCGAGGGCGGCAGCGCCGAATTGATAACGGTGGTCGAAGCCATGGGCGTCCCCTGTCTGATCGCGGATGGCGCCGTCGGGAAGCGTGAGGTGTCAGCTCCGAATAACTACGATGTTCGTGAAAGTGCTTGACGCCCTCAGCATTACACCATCCGACGCTTCGTCGAGCTTCCCATTCGGCGCTGGCGGAATACCGAAAACGCTAGTCAGCCGACGGGGGTGAAACAACGGTCGGACAACCCGAAATCCGGCCACCGCCTCGTGCGCTGCGCACAAGAGTCAGCTTGTCCGCCACTTCGCCACGCGCTGGGCATGTTCGGGGTCGGCGTGCATGAGTGGCTGCATGGCCGCGGCCATACCGAGCACCGATTCGAGCACACCGGTGCGGGATTCGTGCAGCAGTCGTTTGGCCATGCGTAAGGCGTGGGCGGGGTTCTTCGTGATGCGGTCAGCCAATTCGTGCGCGGCCGGTAACAGTTCCTCGTGCGGCACCACGCGACCGACCATCCCCCAATCCCGCGCCGTCGCGGCGTCGACCCGGTCGCCGGTGAATGTCATTTCCGCGGCTCGTTCCCAACCGACCGCCCGCGGCAGAAACCAGGTGCCACCATCCCCCGGAATCAAACCGACCTGCACGAAACTCTCCGCAAACGACGCGCGCTCGGAGGCTATTCGCAGATCGCACATCATCGCCAGATCGCATCCGGCACCCACGGCAGCTCCGTTGATCGCACCGATCAACGGCACCTCGAAACGCGCAAGGGCCCGCGGAATCCGTTGAATCCCATCGACATAGGCGTACCGCTGGGCGCGTTCATCGAGGCCGAACATGCCCCGGCGGTCGGCCATTTCCTTGACGTTGCCACCGGCGGAGAAAATCTTGCCGGCACCGGTGAGTATCACCGCCCGAACGTCGGTGTCGGCGTTGGCTGCGTCGATCGCAGCCTCGAAAGCGGTGATGAACGACCTGTCCGTGATGGCGTTTCCCACGCGCGGCAAATTGATCGTCCAGACCTGCGTCGGTCCTTGTGTGGCGATATCGAGCGGGCTGTCCATCGGCGCGTCCTTACGTCGAGAATCAATTTCTTGGTCATCCTGCCCGCCTTCCATCGGCACGCGCAGGAGGGAACTGGAAAGATTGACCTGAATCTGACCAGAACACTCCACGCCGGGAGCACACACAATGAATGCCCAGCAGCCGACCATCATCTACACGCTGACCGACGAGGCGCCGTTTTTGGCGACTGCCGCCTTTCTGCCGATCGTGCGCGCGTTTACCGAGCCGGCCGGCATCAACATCGAGACCAGCGACATCTCCCTGGCTGCCCGCATCCTGGCCGAGTTTCCCGACCGCCTCACCGAAGAGCAGCGGGTACCCGACAACCTTGGCGAACTCGGACGCCTGACTCAGGAGCCGGACACCAACATCATCAAGCTGCCCAACATCAGCGCGTCCGTGCCGCAGTTGGTGTCGGCGATCAAAGAACTGCAGTCAAAGGGCTACGACCTGCCGGACTTCCCGCAGGATCCGAAGACCGAGGAAGAAACCGAGATTCGTAATCGCTACGCCAAGTGCCTGGGCAGCGCCGTGAACCCGGTGCTGCGCGAAGGCAACTCCGACCGTCGCGCACCCAAGGCCGTGAAGGAGTACGCCCGAAAGCACCCGCACAGCATGGGCGAGTGGTCGATGGCCTCGCGCTCGCATGTGGCGCACATGAAGCACGGCGACTTCTATCACGGCGAGAAGTCGATGACGCTGGACCGCGCACGCGACCTGAAGATGGAACTGGTGACCAAGAGCGGCGAAACCATTGTGCTCAAGCCCGAGGTCAAGATGGGCGAGGGCGACATCATCGACAGCATGTTCATGAGCAAGAAGGCCTTGCTGGAGTTCTACGAGGAGCAGATGGAGGATGCCCGCAAGACCGGCGTGATGTTCTCGCTGCACGTCAAAGCCACGATGATGAAGGTGTCGCACCCCATCGTGTTCGGTCACGCGGTGCGGATCTTCTACAAAGACGCCTTCGAAAAGCATCAGAAGCTGTTCGACGAATTGGGCGTCAACGTCAACAACGGTCTGGTCGACCTGTACGACAAAATCGAGACGCTGCCCAGCTCGCAGCGCGACGAGATCATTCAGGATCTGCACGCCTGTCACGAACACCGCCCCGAACTCGCCATGGTCGATTCGGCCAACGGCATCTCGAACTTCCATTCGCCCAGCGACGTGATCGTGGACGCCTCGATGCCCGCGATGATCCGCGCCGGCGGCAAGATGTACGGCGCCGACGGCCGGCCGAAGGACACCAAAGCCGTCATGCCCGAATCCACCTTCGCCCGGATCTACCAGGAGATCATCAACTTCTGTAAGACCAACGGCGCCTTCGACCCTCGCACGATGGGCACCGTGCCCAACGTCGGGCTCATGGCACAGAAGGCCGAAGAGTACGGCTCCCACGACAAGACGTTCGAAATTCCCGAGGACGGTGACGCGAACATCGTCGACATCGAGACCGGCGAGATACTGCTGACCCAGCATGTGGAGGCCGGCGACATCTGGCGCATGTGCACGGTCAAGGACGCACCCATCCGCGACTGGGTCAAGCTGGCCGTCACCCGGGCCCGCAACTCGGGCATGCCGGTGCTGTTCTGGCTGGACCCGTACCGCCCGCACGAAAACGAGCTGATCAAGAAGGTCAAGACCTACCTGAAGGATCACGACACCGAAGGCCTCGACATTCAGATCATGTCCCAGGTGCGTTCCATGCGCTACACATTGGAACGCGCCATGCGTGGCCTGGACACCATCGCCGCGACCGGCAACATCCTGCGCGACTACCTGACCGACCTGTTCCCGATCCTGGAATTGGGTACGAGCGCGAAGATGCTCTCGATCGTGCCGCTGATGGCCGGTGGCGGCCTGTATGAAACGGGTGCGGGCGGTTCGGCGCCCAAGCACGTCAAGCAGCTGGTGGAGGAGAACCATCTGCGCTGGGACTCGCTCGGTGAATTCCTCGCCTTGGCCGTGAGCCTCGAAGACCTGGGCCGCAAGACCGACAACAAAAAGGCAGCCATCCTGGCCAAGACGCTCGACGCGGCCACCGGCAAGCTGCTGGACAACAACAAGGGCCCGTCACGCAAGGTCGGCGAGCTCGACAATCGCGGCAGCCAGTTCTACCTCGCCCTGTATTGGGCAGAGGAGCTTGCCGAGCAGGACGAAGATCCGGAGTTGCAGCAGCAGTTCGCCCAACTTGCCAAGACATTGCGCGAGAACGAAGAGACCATCGTCCGCGAGCTCAACGAAGTCCAAGGCCAGCGGGTGGACATCGGCGGCTACTACGCGGCGGACAAGGACAAGACCGCGGACGTCATGCGGCCGAGCAAGACGTTCAATTCCGCGTTGGCGGGGGCTAACGACTGACGGCCGCCGCGGGACACCAGGTGCCAGTCGAGCGCCGAAAATGACACTTGGTGTCCCGCGCACCGACGTGAGGGGGACCGTATGCGCAGCTTGATCAGTGGCGCTCCGATGCTCGCGGGGTCATCGATTGTTGCGCCCACCGCGGGATGGTGGGTCACCGGATTCCTCATTTCGTCCTTCTACCGACGCCCTCCGGAGCAGCGTTCGGTCGCCGATCTGCGGCTCGCGCACGGTGTTCTCGCGACGTACTGGGCCCGCACCGGCCGACGCATCTCCGTACAGGATCACGCGGCATTTCGCGATGCGTTCGGAGGCGATGCGCTCAGCCACCGCAAATCCGGACCAGCGCTGGACGAGCAAGCACTGCTCGCCGGTGCGGCCGCACTGGTCGGTGACTGGTTCCCCCGGGCGTGGGCCGATCCCGAATGCCGGGCGTACGGCATTGCCTTTCCGACCCGGGTGGAACGCGACGCCTACGACCCCGCCGCCCGGTTGCACAACGGCCGACTCGGCCCGCTGGCCGCGCCCCGCAACGCCGGCGCCGACCAGGTCTGGTCCACCTATCCGCCCGTTCCGCTCCCGAACCCGGACACCGCGCTGCGGCTGTTGCTGGACCCCGCGGCCTGGCCGGATTTCTCCTGTGCCGCAGGACGTTTCACCCCGCTGCGGCGCGGCGGGCTGCTTGGGCAGACATTCGAGATCCATCTCGCCATGCATCCGGTGACCCAGCTGCTGCTCCCGACCCGCGGCTACGTCACGTGCACGGCTGTGCACCTCGACGAGTCGGAGATCGAGCGCGACCTCGCAGCGATGCCCCGTCGGGTCGGCGCGTTCTTCGCCGGATCGAAACCGATCGCCTACATCGAGTTGACCACGCACCGAGGTCACTTCATGGGTCGCGGTATCAGCCGGGTGCTGGTCTATGAGAACAGCGAAGGCGCCTTCGCCTGTGATATCGGCTCATGGGATCCGCTGCCGCCATTATTGGAAACCGCGTATCGGACCGGTGGCCGCAAGGCGCAGCATTCTTTTTGGGGAACTGCGGACCCGGAGTTCGGAATGATCGCACAATTGGCGTCGTTTCGCTGATTCGGCGAGACTCGCTTCGGCGGGAATCGGTCCGTGGGTAATGACCCGAATGTGAAACTAGCTGCATGCGTGTCGACGAGGCGCTCGGCCGAGCACAGTCCTGGTTTTTGTCGAGGACGCGCCGTACCGCGCGCTTCCAAGAATTTTCCGAAGCAGGCCTACTGCGCGGGCTCAACTTTTCAGCAAGGCAAGAGCGCTTTGCAATGCTTTCTCGGCTTGCGGATGCGGGGGTTTCGACACCGCGCCTGGTCAAGGCCTCCGCAGAGGGTCGGCTGGCACATCTCGTCATGCGAGAAGCGCTCACACCGCGCGGGCCGAAGTACACCCTCGAGGAGATAGCGTCACTCGCCGGGCTACCGCTCGACGATGTCGAACGCTGGTTTCGGGCGATGGGCCGCGGCGTCGCGAGCCGGACCGAACCCGACTATGGAGATGCCGATCTGCGGTTGGCGCAGGTCCTCATCGAGTACCGGCAAATCGGGCTCGACGAAACGGGATTGTTCGCAGCGGCGCGCATCCTCGGCAGGAACCTGTGGGCGATGGCTGACGCCGTCGAATCACTGACCAATTTGCGGCTGAGCGCGGCAGGCGACGACTCCGAGGTTGCGGTTCGACTCGCCTCTGAGGTCACCCGCCTCGCCCAGTTCCAGGCGGACATTCTGGCCCATCTCGTCGCGACACGCCTGGCATCGTCAACGCTCACCGACGAGGGGGTGCCGAGCAGAGATCTGGCGGTCGGCTTCGCGGATCTCGTCGGTTTCACCTCGCTCGGGGAGGTTGCCGAGCCCACTGAGCTTGCGGAACTGGCCGAGCAGCTGGACAGACTGACAACTGAGTCGATCGAACCCCCGGTCCGGTTCGTCAAGACCGTTGGAGACGCCGTCATGCTGATCTCCTCCGACCCGAATGCGCTAGCGCGCACAATCTCAAGGATTTTCGGTGCCGCGCGTGCCGACGGTTTGCCACCTTTGCATGCCGGCATTGCGTGGGGTCCGGCGCTGCCGCGGGCCGGCGACTGGATCGGGCGAACGGTCAATCTCGCGAGCCGAATTGCGGCAACTGCGAAACGGGACACTATTTACCTCGACGAGGCCATGTACGCCCATCTCGACCCGAAGTCCTTCTCGTGTGAACCCGCCGGGCAATTCGCGTTGAAGGGTTATGACGGCGCTAGACCGTTGTACCGATTGCGAGAGGGCTGATTGGACTTACGACGCTGCAGCTCGACCTTCTGCATGCGCGAAGATCACCTGCTCGTATTCGTTGAAAAGCGGATCGAACTCGCGCCTGGTCACCGGAGAGCGCAACTGCTGCAACCCAACTAGCAACGTCAGACCCATCATGGCCAGGGTTTGCGCGAGCCGAACAGAGCCGACTACCGGCACCAGAATCTCGGTCAGTGCATCTTGCCGCCGCGCATCCACGCGCCTTTGCGCTTCTGCCACTTGGCGATTCGTATGAGCCCACGATCGGATCGCGGCTTCGGCCTCATGCGGAAGCCCGGCCGTGAGTTCCTTCATGAGATGTATCCGCTCGGCGGGATCCGACGGCGCATTGGACAGTTCCACGATCCGTTTGGTCTGCGCCTCCTCCCAATAGTCGAGGAACTCGGCGACGAAGCCGTCGAAGCTGCCGAAGTAGCCGTAGAAGGAACCGGTGGTCACCTTCAGCGCCTTGCACAGCGGTGCGATCTTGAGCGCGCCGGCGCCCTGCTTGCCCAAAAGCTTCATGGCTGCGGCGAAGTAGTCGTCGCGGGTGACCAACAGGCGCACAGGTCCGCTCCTTTCGTGTGCCGCAGAGATAACCACCACTATATTCGTGAACTCTAGTGCTGTGACGACCTGCACGAACCGTGGCGGCGCCAACTAAAAGGCCGACAGATGGGGTAACCGGAGAACCGCGAGGCTATGGAGGTGGGTGCGCGGTTGATTACCGGAGACGATGCTGAAAATGGGACGACGACACAGAGGCGTCGATGATCGCTACCGCGCTGGGGCTCCTGGCCGCGTTTCTCTTCGCGCTTTCGGCGTACCTCGAGAAACGGGCTGCCCGCAAGGCCGTTGGCCGCCCGGACTCGTCGGTGCTGGAATCGTCGGGCATCAAGGAGCTGATCAAGAAGCTGCCGCGCAGCAAGACGTGGCTCACCGGCTGGTTCACCAACATGTGCGGGTTCATGACGCACGGAGCCGCGCTCAAGCTGGGATCGGTCGCGGCCGTGCAACCACTGATGTCCGCGCAACTGCTGTTCGTGGTTACCTTCGCTTCGATCGAACGCCGCCACTGGCCGCGACCGCGAGACTGGGCTTCGGCGTTCGCCGTGTGCGGAGGGCTCGTCCTGTTCGTCATCACGGAGGGCGCCGCGCCGTTGAACGGTTCGCCGCGGATAGGGCGAATATTGTTGGCCACCGCGTGCGCGGTGGCACTGGTCGCGACGTTCCTCTTTCTCAGTCGCCACACCTTGGTCTGGATCGCCAGCATGCTGGTCGGGATCTCGGCTGGCATCTGCCACGCCATGACTGCAGTATTCATGAAGCTGACGACGGAAGAGCTGGTCAATCACGGCATCGGCGCTACGGCTACCGACTGGCCCGGCTACGCGCTAGCGGTTTCGACCCTGAGCGGGCTACTGCTGGGCCAGTTGGCGTTTGCGAGCGGAGCGCTGCCGCCTGCGGTCGCCTCGATCAGCGTCACGAACCCGATCATGAGCTATGCCGTGGGCCTACTGGCTTTCAACGCCCCAGCGCCCACCAGCCCCGGCTCGCTTGCCGCGATTGCGGGGGCTGGCCTACTGATCATCCTCGGCATCACCGGCCTCGCCCACGCGCCGATAACCCAGTTGCTGTACGCGGAGCCGGAGCCGGCTTCGACGGAGGATGAAGCCAGTCCGCATCCAGAACCGGCATAGGTTCCCCGGACGTTTGACGGGCAAAGCGCCGGGTACGGCTTTCTTATCGGCACCGGCAAAACTTTCCGGCAGTTTCGGATAAAGGGGACATAAAAGGGGCGGACATGGCGCGCACGCGGGCGGTGCTGGACCGAGGCAAGTTGGCCGTCGAACTCGCGCATGCCGTCTCGGGCGAAGTCCGCTTCGATGACGGCGCCCGGGCGCTCTATGCCAACGACGCCTCGATCTACCGGCAGGTGCCCACGGGCGTGGTACTTCCGTCGACCGCTGAGGACGTGCTGGACGCGCTGCGCATCTGTCATGAACATGGCGCGGCGGTCTTTGCCCGCGGTTGCGGTACCGGGTTGGCAGGCCAAACCGTCAATTCCGCCGTAGTTTTCGATTTCTCCAAGCACTTCAATCGCATCCTCGAAATCGACCCGCACCGGCGCATCGCCCGCGTCCAGCCTGGTGTCATTTGTGACGAACTGCGCGATGCGGCAAAACCTTTCGGTTTGACGTTCGCGCCGGACCCGGCAACCCATGACCGCTGCACGCTCGGCGGCATGATCGGAAACAACTCCTGCGGAACGCATTCGGTGTTCGGCGGCAAGACGGTGGACAACGTGGTCTCGATGGACGTCGTCACGGTCGACGGGCACCGGATGACCGTTGGTCGCACTCCCCCAGACGCGCTGACCGCGTTGTGCTCCGAACCCGGACGCCGCGGCGAAATATACCGGCAGCTCGCCGATCTGGCTCGACGCTATGCCGACGACATCCGCGCCCGCTACCCGCAGATTCCACGTCGCGTTTCCGGCTACAACCTCGATTCGCTGTTGCCCGAGAATGGCTTCGACCTGGCAAAGGCGCTGGTCGGTTCCGAATCCACCTGCGTCTTCGTGCTGGAGGCGACGCTGCGACTGCTGCCGGAGCCCAAGCACCGAACGTTGCTGGTCATCGGTTACCCCGACGCAGCCACCGCGGCCGATCACATGTCGCCGCTGCACGATTCGTCGCTGACCGCGCTGGAATGTTTCGACGCCGGCGTGCTCGACAACCTGGGCAAACACAACCTGCACATCCCCGGTATGGATCAACTCCCTGACGGGCAGGCATGGCTGCTCGCAGAATACGGCGCCGACGACCAGCGCACGGTGGACGAGGTGGCACGCGCGGCCGCAGGTCGGATCACCGGGCCCGGGCACAGCAAGGTTTTCAGCGACGCCGAGCAGCAGGAGCAGGTGTGGGAGGTGCGGCGCAGCACCATCGAATTCACCCGGATCCCGGGCGAACACGCTGGACTGGCCGGCTGGGAGGACGCCGCCGTCGCGCCCGAACAACTCGGCGACTACATCCGTGACTACTGCAGCCTGATTTCCCGGTACGGCTACCACTGCGTGATGTTCGGTCACTTCGGCCAAGGCTGCATGCACAATCGGCTCGACCTGGATCTGCAGACCGCCCGCGGTGTCGCCAATTTCCGCCGCTTCCTCGACGACGCCGGTGACCTGGTGGTCAAATACGGCGGGTCACTGTCCGGCGAGCACGGGGATGGTCAACTGCGCGCCAACCAGTTGGTCAAAATGTTCGGCCCGGAGCTGGTCACCGCGTTCGACGAATTCAAACGGATCTGGGATCCGCAATCGCTGATGAACCCTGGCAAAGTTGTGCGGCCCTACCGCCCGGACCAGAATCTGGCGACCGGACCGGACTACCGGCCGCGGCGGCTGCAGACCCACTTCGCCTTTCCCGACGACGAAAAGGGTTTCGCCGACGCGACAAACCGCTGCTTCGGGATCGGCAAATGCCGACACACCTCCGGCGGCGTCATGTGTCCCAGCTTCATGGTGACGCGCGAGGAACGGCATTCGACTCGCGGTCGCGCGCGACTGTTGTTCGAAATGATGGGCGGCCACCTGGCCGACGGGCCCGGCTGGCGCGACCCGCACGTGAAAGAGGCGCTGGACCTTTGCCTGTCGTGCAAGGGCTGCAAATCCGATTGCCCGGTCGGCGTGGACATGGCCACCTACAAGGCCGAATTTCTCTCGCACTACTACCGCCGACGGCTGCGGCCGCGCAGCGCGTACGCGCTCGGTCTGATCCCGACGTGGGCACGCATGGCCGCGCATGCGCCGCGACTGGCCAACGCCGGCCTGCGTACCCCGGGCATTGCGGGCGCGCTGAAGAGCGCCGCCGGTATCGCACCGCAGCGAACGCCACCGCGCTTTGCGCACACCACTTTTCGGGAATGGTTCAGCGCCCATCCCACGACGCACGGCGATCCGGTGCTGCTGTGGACGGACACCTTCACCAACTTCTTCGAGCCGGAAGTGGCCGTCGCCGCGGTCGCGGTACTCGAATCGTCCGGCGCCGCCGTGCGCATTCCGACCAAGCCGTTGTGTTGCGGCCGACCACTGTACGACTACGGCATGCTGCGCACCGCCAAGCGCTGGCTGCGCCGAACCGTCGCTGAACTCGCCGAAGCTGTTTCGCACGGACTTCCCGTCGTGGTGCTGGAACCCAGTTGCGCGGCGGTCTTCCGGGACGAGCTGACCAACCTCTTTCCCGACGACATGGACGCCCAGCGACTTAGCAAGGCAACGGTCAGTCTCGGTGAATACCTGAGCGGCCGCGAGTATCAACCCCCACCGCTGCACCGTCGGATTCTCCTGCAAACTCATTGCCACGACCATGCGGTGCTCAGACCCGAGTGCGACATAGCACTTTTCGAGCAGATGGGCCTGGACATCGACCATCCCGACTCAGGGTGCTGCGGCATGGCGGGCAGCTTCGGTTATGAGGCGGGCGAGCGTCATGCGGTGTCCGTCGCGGTTGGCGAGCGCGTCATCCTGCCGGCCGTGCGCTCGGCCGACCCGCGAACGCTGGTGGTGGCCAACGGGTTCAGCTGCCGTGAGCAAATCGGTCAACTCACCGATCGCGGTGCGATTCACCTGGCCCAACTACTCGAACTCGCGCAACGGTTCGGCCGCGACGGGCCGCCCGGCGATCTGCCGGAACGGTCCTGTCTGGACATCTGAGGACAAACAGCAAGGAGTGCACCGTGAGTGACCAACAGACTGCCGCCGATGTGCTGGTGGACCGACTCATCGAATGGGGCGTCGACACGATCTTCGGCCTTCCCGGCGACGGAATCAACGGCCTGATGGATGCGCTGCGAAAGCGGCACGACGAGTTGCAGTACATCCATGTCCGCCACGAAGAAGTGGCGGCCATGGCCGCGGTCGGGTACGCGAAGTTCACCGGAAAGCTCGGCGTGTGCTTCTCGACGTCCGGACCCGGGGCGGTCCACCTGATGAACGGCATGCTCGACGCTAAGGTCGAACAAGCGCCGATCCTCGCAATCACCGGCATGACCTACCACGACCTCATCGGCACCGCCTACCTCCAAGACATCAACACCGATTATTGGATGAACGATGTCGCGCTCTACAACCAGCGCATCATGGGACCGCAGCACGTCCACAATGTCGTCGACTTCGCTTGCCGCACCGCACTTTCCGAACGTGGTCCCGCGCATATCAGCTTCCCGATCGACTATCAGGCGGCACCCGCGGACAGCGGAAACCGCTTCCAGCGCAACGTCCCTGGACACACCTCGACGTCGTATCAGCCACCGATCCGGGTGCCGCAGCGTGACCTGCTCAGGCGGGCCGCCGAGTTGTTCGAGGGCAAGCAACGGATCGCGATTCTGGCCGGCGCGGGCGCTCGCGGCGCCGGTCCCGAACTCGAACAGGTCGCCGACAAGCTGGGCGCCCCGATCATCAAGGCACAGTTGGGTAAGGACTGCGTGCCCGACGACAGCCCGTACACCACCGGGCCTATCGCGCTGGTCGGCAGCCGGCCCAGCGAGGAGGCGCTCGAACAGGCGGACGCGCTGTTGATAGTCGGCAGCAGCATGCCCTACACCGAGTACTACCCGAGCCCCGGCCAAGTGGTATGCGTCCAAATCGATGACAAGCCCGAGCGAATCGGACTTCGCCACCCCGTGGACATCGGCCTGTGTGGCGACGCCAAGGCGACGTTGGCCGAACTGCTCGCATTTCTGCCGCGCAACTCCGACCGCTCCTTCCTCGAGCAGGCACAACAGGGGATGCGCGACTGGTGGGATTTGATGCGTGAGCGCGGCACTCGTACCGACAAGCCGATGAAACCGCAGGTCCCGGCCTGGTACCTCAACGATGTGCTCGCCGACGACGCCATCGTCTGCGGCGACTCCGGAACCGTCACCACCTGGGTAGCCCGGCAGATCAAACTGCGTGCGCAGCAACGCTTCAGCTTCAGCGGCACCAACTGCTCGATGGCGGCCGGACTGCCCTATGCGATCGGCGCCCAAGCCGCCTACCCCGGGCGGCAAGTGGTGGTGTTCACCGGCGACGGTTCACTGACCATGCAACTCGGCGACTTCCTCACCTGCGTGCAACACCGACTTCCGGTGAAAGTCGTGGTGCTAGCCAATAATTCGCTGGGCTTGATCAAGTGGGAGCAGATGGTCTTTCTCGGTAACCCGGAGTACGGCGTCGACATGGCGCCGCTGGACTTCGTAAAGTTCGCCGAGGCCTGCGGTGCCCGTGGAATGTGCATCGAGGACCCGGCCCGTTGCCCAGATCAGCTGCGGGAAGCCATGTCCTGGGACGGACCGGTGATCATCGAGTGCGTTGTCGACCAGCACGAGCCACCCATGCCGGCCAAGGTCAAAAAGGATCAGGTCAAGAAGTTGTACTCGGCAATGAAGTCCGGCACGCCAAACCGCAGCCGCATCGCCATGCAGATGGTCAAGGACATGCTTGACGAGTCCAGCTTCGACGCCAGCCCGGGCCACGTCGTTCCCGAACCGGTCGGCCGGGCAGCCCGGAAGGTGGCAGGCCGGATCGTGCATCGGCTCGACAAAGAGTGACCGCTGACGGGACTGATACCGGGCGCGGAAAGCGGCTGACGACGCGTCGTTCAGCGCGGCTTCCGCGCCCGGATTTGTCTGTCAACATATGCAGCTGCCGAGGCTACCCCAGAGCCACAGGCTCCCTAGACTCCCTAAGCTGCCGCAGACTGCGGAAAACATCGCCTCATACACCCCCTTCCAACGCTCACGCCGCGCATCCTCGATCGAGCGAAATCATCGGGAGCACAGGCGGACTGCTGGTGCGGATGGTTTCGCAGGAAACCATGCACGTGCACGGAGGACTTCTCGCAGTGTGGTCGTGAGCGCCAAATTCGCCGAGGCCAACGGTCTGCGCCAGACCGAACCCCACAAGTCGAGGGTAGACCCGGAGAACATCCACCCGCCAGAGCAGCCGGGTGTCATTCTGTAGTTTCGCCGACGGCAGCGGTGAGGTGGCGAGCGAGCCCGTCGACCCGCGGGTCTTCGGCAATTTCCGCGAGCGTCAACGGCAGCGCGCGACTCCAATTGCTGGCCACCTGGGTGCCGGGCAGGTTTGGTCGATGTTCTTGGGTACAAGCGTCGTCCAGGGTCGCCGATACCATCAAGCACGGCGCATGTGAGACCAGATCGTAGGCAGCGTCGACGGCCTCGGCGGCACTGGCACCGGCACCGACACCGGCTTTGGTAACCAACAGTTGCCGAAGCCGCGCGGTCGCCTCGGCATCGGCGTCGATGCCCGCCTCGCGCTGGTCGGTGAGGTCGCGGCCCGACCAGACGCCCGCGACCGTCGGCAGGTCGTGAGTGGTCACCGCGGCCAGCGCCTGTCGCGGCCACTGCCGCGGCGGATTCTCCTCGAACCACAAAAGCCGGTACGACAGAATGTTGCGGCGCGCTAGCTCCTCCCGAACGCCCGCTTCGACGGTGCCCAGATCCTCGCCGACCACCGGCGCGTTGGCGCGAACGCTTTCCAGCGCAACGATGTCGAGGATATCTGACGCCGGGTACCGGACGTATCCGCCGCGGTCCGGCGACATTCCGCCGGGTATCCACCAAAGCCGGAACAGTCCCATGACATGGTCGATCCGCAGCCCACCGCCGAGCGCGATAGTGGCGTGAATGGCGTCGATGAACGGCTGGTAGTCAGCCGCACGCAAGCGCCACGGGACGAACGGCGGCAGCTGCCAGTTCTGGCCGGCCGCGTTGAACGGATCCGGGGGCGCCCCGATCCCGGTGCCGAGCGCGAGCAGGTCTTGGTACGCCCACGCATCGGCGCCCTCTGGATCGACGCCGACCGGTAGGTCTTGCAGAATTTGGGACCCGCTGCCGGCCGACCGCAACTGCTGCTCGGCCTGCCATTGCAGCCACACGATGAACGCCACATCGTCAGCGCAACGCTGCGCAAACGAACGTACGGCGGGCGAGTCGGGGCGGCGGAACTCCCCCGGCCACGTCGGCCAGCCGCCTGGATAGCGTTCGCTCAGCAGTGTCCAGCACGCGAACTGTTCGATAACCGCGCCTCGTCGCCGCCGCCACTCGAGGAACTCCGGGGACTCCCCCGCGCGGGTGTGATCGAAGATCGCTCGCAGCGCTTCGCGCTTGCACCGCCACACGCTGTCCCTGTCGATGTGCACGGATTCGTTCAGCGCCCGGCCCATCGACTCCAATTCCGCCAACCGTGAACCAAGCTGCGCCGCGCCCGCAACCTCGTGCACCGCCAGATAGACCGGATTGAGGAACTGCCTGCTCGTCGGAAAGTACGGGCTCGGTTCCTGACGCCGCGACGACCCGCCCGCGTGCAACGGGTTGACCAGGACGAAGCCCGCACCCTGCGCCCGCGCGAGGTCCGCAAGCTCGCCGAGATCAGCGAAATCGCCTATCCCCCAACTCTTTTTCGAGCGCGTCGCGTACAACTGGGCCGTCCAGCCCCACTGCCGCGTCGTTGGCAGCACACAGCGGCCCGGCGAGACAATCAGGCGGCGGCGTCGATCCTTGGCGATGGCGTAGTGGTAGCCGAGGGGCAGGTCGATGACCGCACCGCGCCGCAACTCGGTACTCGTGCCGTCTTCCAATTCCACGCCGTCGACATCCCAGTCGCAGACGTCACCGGGATGCACGACGATGGGTGCGCTGCTCTCGAGCTGCGGATCAGGCTGCCCCAGTGCTTCCCGAAGCGCCAGCACGGTCTCATCCGAGAGTCGGGCGGGCTGTTCGGCGTTGTCCTCGTACGCGCGTTGGATGCCGAGGTTCAGTAGCTGACTGTCATCGAGGTTCTCCACACCCGCACTCATACCCACAAGTCGCGAACTATCAGTCCTCGGGCAGATTCAGCGCGAGGATTTCGGCCTGTCGCGGTCCTTGCGGCGTCTCGAAGGTAACCACATCGCCCGATTGCCGACCCACGAGCGCCCGCCCCAAGGGGCTGTGTGCGGTGACCGTGGTGGCGTCGTCGTCGGATACTTCGTCGGCGATGGCGACGATCCGGATTCGCTCCGGATCCGAATCGCCGAACCGCAGGGTGGCAGTGGTGCCGTCGGGCAGCGTGCCGTCAGCGTTCATCGCGTCGCCGCCGGCGAGCCAGGTGCTCAACTCGGTGATTCGATTGTCCAGTGCTGCCAAGGCGTCTGCCTGCCCAAGTTCGTCGGCGTCGTCGCCCCGATCGCCGACGTTGTCGAGTCGGGACAGGTCGTTGGCCATGCGCTCGCGCCGTTGCCGGAGCTCGGCCAACTCGGCGGCCACTCGTTCCCGTGCTTTTGAAACCGAGCCGGATTCGTCAGTCTGGTTGTGCCCGTTCATATATCTGTGACCGTTTCTCTCGCGGCATCCGATGATGTCAAACCATACGCCGATCGTCCCGCTAATCGCCCGCAAAGTCATACGATCGGGTAATGACTTTCCTACGTGCGTGCACAGTTCTGGTTAGCCTCGCCGCAATCGCACTGGCGACACCAGGATTCGCGGGCGCAGACCCGACCGCCACCGTCGTCGCCGGGCGGCAGCGAATCAAGGTGACCGTCAGCGGATATCCCGATCCCGGTCAGTGCCTCGTCGATCCGGACTCCGAGCGGCACACGCAGAGCGTCGCTGTCGGCCCGTCGGGAAGCGTGGTGGCGCACAACATCGAACCCGGTCGCTCTCATGTTCTGGTGTGGTGTCCCAACGGCGGCGTCATCTATCGGGGATACGTCGATGTGCTACCGGCAAATCCACTACTCGATCTTTCGGACCTGCTGGTCGCCAACGGAAGCAGCGGCCGGGTCACGGATCCGACGCTGCAATGACTGTCGTTATCCCGACGGCTCGTCGCCCACTTTGACCAGCAGCTTGCCCAGATTGGCCCCGCGGAGCAATCCGCGAAATGCGTCCGGTGCGGCGTCGAGTCCGTCGACGATGTCCTCTCGGTACTTGACCGATCCGTCGCGAACCCAGTCGGCCATGTCGCGCAGGAACGCATCCTGGTGTGTTTCAACGAACTCCGACTGAATGAAACCGCGGATGGTCAGGCTCAGCGTCAGGACTCGGCGCATGAAGCCGGGCAGGCGATCCGGGCCGCTCGGGGCCTCCGTGTCGTTGTAATTGGCCACCAGCCCGCACACCGGCATCCGGGCGTAGGTGTTGAAGCGACGCCCGACTGCCTCGGCGACAGGGCCACCAACGTTTTCGAAGTAGACATCCACGCCGTCGGGTGTGGCTTTGGCAAGATCCTCGACAAAACTCGGCGATCTGTGGTCGAGCGCGGCGTCGAAGCCGAACTCCTCGAGCAGTACCTGGCACTTCTTCGGGCCACCGGCGATGCCGACGGCGCGCGCACCTTTGATCCGCGCGATCTGTCCGACGGCCGAGCCCACCGGCCCGGTCGCCGCCGCGACGACGACCGTCTCCCCCGGCTTCGGCCGGCCGATCTCCAGCAGGCCGGCATAGGCGGTGAAACCCGGCATGCCGAGCACGCCCAGCGCGGTCGACACCGGAGCGGGCCAGTCCGCGAGCAAGCGCGTTTGCTTTGCGTCGACGACCGCATTCGTCTGCCATCCCGTGTAGGCCAGCACGATCGAACCGACTTCGCGCGCCGCGGATCTGGACTCGATCACTTCACACACCGTCCCGCCGACCATGACGTCGCCGACCTCCAGCGGCTGCGCGTAGGACTTGGCGGCACTCATCCGGCCACGCATGTACGGGTCGAGGGAGAGATAAATCGTGCGCAGCAGGACTTGACCGTCCTCCAGATCAGGAAGTTCCACCGTGCATGTCTCGAAGTCGCTGTCCTGCGGTTCGCCGACCGGGCGTGCGGCCATTCGGATCTGCGTACTCGTGATGGTCATCGAACGCCCCTACCCTTGGTTGTCGTCGCCGGGCCGGATGCAGACGCCGGCCCCGCCCACAGCGTAGGTGCGGACGGGGCCGGGATCACAGTGACTACTGCTGGTGCGCCTTCTGGCGCTGCTCGGCAGCCTCGGCACCAGCCCGGGCCTGCTCCGCCTGAGCTTCGTGCTTGGCGACCTCGCGCTGCTCTTCGGCCTTGTCCTGCTGCGCGCGGCCTTCGCGGGCAAGCTCGTCACGACCCAGGACGGCGCCGGCCGCTTCCTTGGCCTTGCCCTTGACGTCCTCGACAACGCCCTTGACAGCTTCGGCGGGGCCACTGTTTTCGTCGGCCATTGTGGCGATCCTTTCTCTCGACGGTTGCGGTCGATCCGTTCGGTACCCCCAACCGGCGGTCCGGCAAACCTGTGGTGCGCGCCACACCGCCTCATCGACAGGCTCGTCACTCAATATTATTGCAGTGCAATGGTATTGATCTCTCGGACGAATATCTCGCGGCCCCCACACTGAATGCAGGAGGTCACGAGGGCACGTAAAACTCCGCGGAAATTACTGTCCAAAAACTCTTGACTCATTCCAGATACGGGGCGATAGTTGCCTCGTGTCCTCAACGCCGGACTACGCGACTCAGCTGCGAATGGCTGATCTGCGCGTGACCCGTCCCCGGCTCGCGGTGATGGAGGCGGTGCACGCTCATCCGCACGCCGACACCGACACCATCTTCGGCGCCGTCCGCACGGGACTGCCTGCGGTATCGCGTCAAGCTGTCTACGACGTGCTGCACGCTCTGACCGCCGCGGGACTGGTTCGGCGGATCCAGCCGTCCGGTTCCGTCGCTCGTTACGAGTCGCGCGTAGGCGACAACCATCACCACGTCGTCTGCCGATCGTGCGGTGCGATCGCAGACGTCGACTGCGCCACCGGCGAGGCACCGTGCCTTACTGCCATGGATGACAACGGATTTCGAATCGACGAGGCGGAGGTCATCTACTGGGGTCTGTGCCCAAACTGTTCCAGCCAGAACGAAACTTCACGATCACACCCGTGATTGCTCGCAGATTCACCCACCTCCGAAGGAAGGACTGACGTGTCCAACAGCGAAAGCGAAAATCCGGCAATCCCATCCCCGACGCCGAAGGCGCATCGGCCGATGACGAATCAGGACTGGTGGCCGAATCAGCCGAACCTGCAGGTTCTTCGCAAGCACTCGGCCGCCACCGATCCGCTGGGTCCCGACTTCGACTACGCACAACAATTCGCGAAGCTCGATCTCGACGCCCTGCGTCAGGACATCGTCTCGGTCATGACGACGTCGCAGGACTGGTGGCCGGCCGATTACGGCAACTACGGTCCATTGTTCGTCCGGATGAGTTGGCATGCCGCCGGGACCTACCGGATCGCCGATGGCCGCGGCGGCGGCGGCGAGGGCGCGCAGCGCTTCGCCCCGCTCAACAGCTGGCCTGACAACGTAATTCTCGACAAGGCGCGCCGGTTGCTGTGGCCGGTGAAGCAGAAGTACGGCCAGAAGATCTCCTGGGCGGACCTGCTCGTCTTCGCCGGAAACGTGGCCATGGAGGCGATGGGCTTCAAGACGTTCGGATTCGGCTTCGGCCGGCCCGACATTTGGGAACCGGACGAAATCTATTGGGGCCCTGAGGACACCTGGCTCGGCGACGAGCGCTACAGCGGTGACCGCGAACTCGCCAAGCCGTTCGGCGCGGTCCAGATGGGCCTCATCTACGTGAACCCGGAGGGCCCCAACGGCGAGCCCGATCCGTTGGCGGCCGCCAAGGACATCCGTGAAACGTTCGCCCGGATGGCCATGAACGACGTCGAGACGGCCGCGCTGATCTGCGGTGGCCACACATTCGGTAAGACCCATGGCGCCGGCCGGGCCGACCTGGTGGGTCCCGAGCCGGAGGCTGCGCCGATCGAGGAACAGGGCCTCGGCTGGAAGAGCTCGTTCGGCTCCGGTGTCGGGCGCGATGCCATGGGCAGCGGGCTCGAAGTCGTCTGGACGCCCACTCCGACCAAGTGGGACAACAGCTTCCTCGAGACGCTCTACGGCTACGAATGGGAGCTCACCAAGAGCCCGGCGGGCGCCTGGCAGTGGACCGCCAAGGACGGCGCGGGCGCGGATGCGATCCCCGACCCGTTCGATGAGAACGTACGACGCGCGCCCACGATGCTCACGACCGACCTTTCGCTGCGCTTCGACCCGATCTACGGGCCGATCACCCGGCGCTGGCTGGACCACCCGGACGAGTTCGCGCTCGAGTACGCCAAGGCGTGGTACAAGCTCCTGCACCGCGACATGGGCCCGCTGTCGCGCTACCTCGGACCGTGGGTTGCCGAGCCGCAACTGTGGCAGGACCCGGTGCCCGATGTCGACCACGAATTGATCGACGACTCCGATATCGCCGCGCTCAAGGCCAAGATCCTCGACTCGGGGCTGACGATCTCGCAGCTTGCCGCGACCGCGTGGGCATCGGCGGCGAGCTTCCGCGGCACCGACAAGCGCGGCGGCGCGAACGGCGCGCGCATCCGGCTTGCGCCGCAGAAGGATTGGGAGGTCAACGATCCCGCGCAATTGTCCCTCGTGCTGGGCAAGCTCGAACAGATCCAGCAGGACTTCAACGCGTCCCAGTCCAACGGCAAGAAGGTCTCACTCGCAGACCTGATTGTCCTGGGTGGGTGCGCGGCGGTGGAACAGGCAGCGAAGAATGCCGGCTTCGACGTGACCGTGCCTTTTGCGCCCGGACGCACCGACGCCTCGCAGGAGCAGACGGACGTCGAATCGTTCGCTGTCCTCGAACCCCGCGCGGACGGGTTCCGCAACTATGTGCGGACCGGCGAAAAACTCCAGCCGGAGAGCCTGCTGGTGGACCGGGCATTCATGTTGAACCTGACGGCCCCCGAGATGACTGTTCTGGTCGGCGGAATGCGCGCGCTGGGCACCAACTTCGGGCAGACCTCCCACGGGGTGTTCACCGATCGGGTCGGGAGCTTGACCACCGACTTCTTCCGGAACCTGCTCGACATGAACAACGAGTGGAAGGTGTCCAAGACGGACGAAAACGTCTACGAGGTGCGCGACCGGGCCACCGGAGAGGTCAAGTGGACGGCCACCGCTGTCGACCTCGTCTTCGGTTCGAACGCACAGCTACGCGCGCTGGCCGAGGTGTACTGCAGCGACGACGCGCAGCAAAAGTTCGTGGATGACTTTGCCGCCGCCTGGGGCAAGGTCATGAACCTTGACCGGTTCGACCTCGCCCGGTAATCGGTGACCCAACAACGGCGCCCCACAAGCGAAACGGCTTGTGGGGCGCCGTCCATGTCCGGGCTGCAAGTGGTTCGGAATCCCCTCGAGGAAGACTAGCCAGCATGCGAGTCGTCATTGCCAACCGCGGGGAGATCGCGGTTCGAATACTGCGGACAGCGCGGGAACGGGGTGACGAGACCGTCGTGCTGCACACCGCGGAAGAATCCGCGAGCCTGCCAGTGCGGCTGGCCGACGACGCGGTGCAACTGCCCGGTCGGGGGGCGGCGGCTTACCTGGATGTCGATGCGCTGGTCACCGCGGCCGCCTCGGCGGGTCGGGGTGCGCTGGTTCATCCCGGTTACGGGTTTCTCAGTGAAAGCCCCGAGCTGGCCGAGGCCTGCGCGGCTGCCGGTCTGGTGTTCGTCGGACCGGCACCGGACGTCCTGCGCACGTTCGGGAACAAGGTCGCCGCGCGCGCTGCGGCCGAGCAAGCTGACGCGGCGGTGCTGCCAGCGACTCATGCGGGCGCCAATCAATCGGATATCGCGGCGCTGCTCGCGGCGCACCCCGACGGCGTCATGGTGAAGGCCGTTGCTGGCGGCGGTGGCCGCGGCATGCGGGTGCTGCGTGAGCCCGCCCAGCTCACCGAGGTGTACGACAGGTGTCGCGCGGAAGCCCGCGCTGGTTTCGGCGGTGACGCGATCTACGCCGAGGCACTGGTGCGCGATGCCCGGCACATCGAGGTCCAGGTCGTCGCCGACGGTGTGCGGGCGATCGCCCTCGGCGACCGCGACTGCAGCGTGCAGCGGCGTCAGCAGAAACTGATCGAGATCGCGCCGGCCCCGGATCTCGCCGATGCGGTCCGCAACCGACTGCATTCGGCCGCCACGCGACTCGCGGAATCGGTCAGGTGCCGCGGAGTCATCACCGTCGAGTTTCTGGTCACCGGGACCGACGCCTGGTTCCTGGAGGTGAACCCGCGCCTGCAGGTCGAGCACACGGTTACCGAGGCAGTCACCGGCGTGGATCTGGTTGGTGTGCAGCTCGATCTGGCCGGCGGCGCGTCGCTGGCAGAGTTGGGGCTAGCCGCCGACGTCTCGACCGGTTTCGCGGTGCAAGCACGTGTCAACGCCGAATTATCTGCCGCCGATGGCACTTTGCTGCCCAGTTCCGGCACCATCGAGCACTTCAGTGCGCCGACCGGCATCGGCGTTCGGGTGGATACTGCCGTGCAGCCGGGCATGCGGCAAGGGGTGCAGTTCGATTCGCTGCTCGCCAAGATCATCACCCACGGCTGTTCGTACAACGCAGCATTGCAACGACTTTCGGACGCACTGGCCGAGACATCCATCAGCGGCATCGACACCAACCTCCACATGCTCCGGGCTGTCGTCGATGATCTCACTGCCGCGGGAACTGTGACGACGACGTGGTTCGAGCAGCGGTTTGACGAATTGCTCAGCCGCGCTGCTGAATACGAAGAGCCCACCGGTTTTTCACCAGGCTCGCCGTCGCCGGTTGCCGAGCTGGTTGGCCCCGATCTGGGCATCGATGAGTCCCCGTTGCTCTCGCCGATGGGTGCCACGGTGGTCAGCCTCGCCGAACCAGGTGCCGTGGTGGCCGCCGGCGGCGAGGTGGCCGTGCTCGAGGCCATGAAGATGCAGCATGTCGTGCGAGCCGAGGAACCACTACGGGTGTTGCGCCAGTTGGTCTCTCCGGGGGATGTCGTCGACCCGCACTCGGCACTGCTGACGTGGACCGCCGCCGACCACGATGGCAGGTCCGACGAAACCGACATCGCTGATCTGGATTTGGTTCGCGCCGATCTGCAGGAAGTCCTTGCGCGGCGGGAGATGACGCGAGACGGAAGCCGCAGCGAGGCCGTGGCGAAGAGGCACCGCCTGGGCCGGCGCACCGCGCGAGAAAACATCGACGACCTCGTCGATGACGACAGCTTCGTCGAATACGGCGCGCTGACCATCGCCGCACAGCGAAGCCGTCGCAGTATCGAAGACCTCATCGCCAACACCCCGGCCGACGGCTTGATCGTCGGGGTTGCGACCGTCAATGCCGATCAGTTCGGGTCGGACAGATCGCGAGCGGTGGTGATGTCCTATGACTACAGCGTGCTCGCGGGCACGCAGGGCATGCGCAACCACGCCAAGACCGACCGCATGCTCGGGCTGGCCCGAGAGCAGCGACTTCCGGTCGTCCTGTTCGCCGAAGGTGGCGGTGGACGACCCGGAGACACCGACTACGGCGGCATCTCGGGGCTTGATGTGACGACATTTCGGGCCATGGCCGCGCTGTCCGGACAGGTGCCGTTGATCGGGATCGTCTCCGGCCGCTGCTTCGCCGGAAACGCCGCACTGCTGGGCATGTGTGATGTCGTGATCGCGACCCCGGACGCCAACATCGGCATGGGCGGGCCGGCGATGATCGAAGGCGGCGGTCTGGGCGTGTATGCGCCGGAGGACATCGGGCCCGTCGACGTCCAGCGGCGCAACGGCGTCGTTCACCTCGTGGCCGCCGACGAGGCCGACGCGGTCGCGCTCGCCCAGTGCTATCTCGGCTACTTCCAGGGCGCGGTCCAGGAGTGGCAGGCACCCGATCCGCGGCTGTCGCGCCATGTGGTTCCGGAGAACCGGCTGCGCGCCTACGACATTCGTGCCGCGATCGCGTCGGTGGTCGATGTCGGGTCGGTGCTCGAATTGCGTCGCGATTGGGGCGTCGGCATCGTCACCGCGCTGGTGCGAGTGGAGGGCCGGCCATTCGGGCTGATTGCGAATGACTGCCATCACCTGGGTGGTGCCATTGATGCGCCGGCCGCGGACAAGCTGGCCGCGTTCCTACAGTTGTGCGGGGCACACGGCCTGCCGATCGTCTCGCTCTGCGACACACCGGGGTTCATGGTCGGCCCCGAAGCCGAGAAGCATGCGACCGTCACGAAATTCAGTCGACTGTTCATCGAGGCGGCGGCGCTGGACGTGCCGTTCGGCACGGTGATCCTGCGCAAGGGTTACGGCCTTGGTGCTCAGGCGATGGCAGCCGGGTCCTTCCGCGCGCCACGTTTTGTTATCGCCTGGCCAACGGGAGAAATCGGCGGCATGGGCCTGGAAGGCGCAGTGCGCCTTGCCTTCGCCAAAGAGCTGGCCGCCATCGAGGACCCCGCCGAGCGGCAAGCCGCCTTCGACAACATGGTTCAGTTGGCCTATGCGAACGGAAAAGCACTCACCGCGGCAACGGTTTTCGAGCTCGACGACGTCATCGATCCGGCCGACACCCGTCGCTGGCTGCGCACCCTGGTCTGACCGTCAGGTTGGTGGGGACGGGTCGATCAGCACGCCCGGGTTGAGGATTCCCGCAGGGTCGAGTGTTGCCTTCGCTGCCCGCAGTGCCGCAGCGAACGGATCGGGCCGCTGCCGGTCATACCATCGCCGGTGGTCGCGACCAACCGCGTGGTGATGGGTGATCGTTGCGCCGGACTTTTCGATCGCGTCCGACACCGCCGCTTTGATCTCGTCCCATTGCTCGACGGTCTGGCCCCAGCGGCCCGCCGCGTAGACGCCGAAGTACGGCGCCGGGCCGTCCGGATAGACGTGCGTGAACCGGCAGGTCAGCACGCCGGGAACACCCAGGGTCTGGAACGCTTCCGTCGCTGAGGAAGCCACCGCGGCCCGGAGTGCATCGAAACGGTCCCATGTGCAAGCGGTTTCGAAGGTCTCCACGATCATCGACTGGGCGGCGAGCGCGTCGCGCTGATAGGGCATGCGCAGGAACGCGGAACGCCAGGTGTCCGCCGCGCCCGGTCGGGCGGCGGATTCCGGTCGGGCGGCGGATTCCGCAGAATCTGTCGCGCGGATCCCGTCCGGGATGCTGCCACCGTGGTCCGCGCAGATTTCGACCACTCGCCGCATGGATTCATCGACCGGGTGGTCGGCGGACTCGAAGCCGAGAACCAGCACGCCGCCGGCCGTAGCGGTACCGGCGTTGATGAACGCCTCCACCGGATCCAGCAGGCGGCAGTTGGTCGGGTACAGACCGGACTGCGCGATGGCGCGCGTCGCGGCCACCGCCCGGTCGTAGTCGTCGAACAGTACCGACGCGCCCGACCGCCAACGCGGCCGGTCCTGCAGTCGCATCCAGGCCTCGGTGATCACCCCCAAAATGCCTTCGGATCCGAGGAACATTCGATCCGGCGACGGTCCCGCGCCTGAGCCGGGAAGCCGACGCGATTCGCTGATCCCCGCGGGTGTGACTACTCGCATCGACTCCACCATGTCATCGATGTGCGTGTACAGCGTCGCGTAGTGACCACCCGCGCGGGTCGCGAGCCAACCGCCGAGCGAGGAGAACTCGAACGACTGCGGGAAGTGACGCAATGTGAGGCCGTGCGGTCGCAGCGTCGCTTCCAGTGCCGGGCCGAGAATGCCCGCTTGGATCCGTGCTGCCCGGCTGGTGCGGTCGATCTCCAGAACTTGGTCGAGCCGACCCAGATCCAGTGCTACCGTTCCGGAATATTCGCTCGCGCACCGAAGTTCGACGCCCCCGACCACCGACGTCCCACCGCCGAAGGGAACCACGGCGATTCCCGCGTCCGTGCACCAGTCGAGAATGTCGACCACATCATGGTCGGTTCGCGGCCGGAGCACGAGATCCGGCACATGCTCGACGCGTCCTAGCAAGCAACGCACAACGTCACGGAATGCCTGGCCGTGACCGTGCGTCACTCGATCGATCGGATCATCGGAGGCAAGTCCAGCGAGCGAATCCGGAGGGGCCACCCGGGGTTTGGGAATCGTCAAGGACGCGGGGTCCGGCGCCTCGTGCACGGTCAGATCGGCACCGGGTAATAACGCCGCGACCCGCTTGGTCAGTGCGTCCCGTTCCTGACCGGTGACAGCGTCCTGGACATTTCCCCAACCCCACCACGATCGTGTCGCCATACAAGCCCTTCCTTGATTGACTGCACAGAAAGTTACCCATCATTCCTCGCCCCGGTCAGAAGGGCGGCGGTTCTGGTGGTGGCGGTTGCCATTTGGCGGGCCCCTGGTGGATTTTCGGGACGAGGGTGCGCTCGAAGCCCGCGCCGGGCCCGCCCGGCAACGTGGTGTGGTGGTCGCCGTAGCTGCTGGTCCATTCGATGGCGCCGCCGGGCAGCATCCGCGCGTGCCAAAGCTTGAGCGTTTTCAGCAAATGATGTGCCGCACAGAGGCATTGCATGTTCGACACCACGGTCAACCCACCCGCCAACGGGTTGTCGTGCCGGAACGGGACCACATGATCGAGCTGACAGTTCGCCGCCGGACGGCGACATCCCGGAAACCGGCAGTGCTGATCGCGGGCCCGCACCAGCGCGGCGGTCTCTGCGGTCGGTTTGTAGGTCACCGCGGTGACCGGAGCCGGCCCGGCCAGTTGCCGAACGGCGTAGTCCCGTGCGGGCTGGCGGCCAAGAGCGGTTTCGAGCAGTTCGGTCATCCCGGCGATACCTAGCACCGAACGCGCCCGCGGCGACGGACCTTTCGGCACCCACCCCGCCCGCATCCGCGACCCGCGCGCACAGAACTCGCCACCGGCGGCCGCCGGTAGTCTCGGCTGCACCACCGGTGGCGCAGCGGCGTCAGTTGGAACCACCTCGTCGCCAGCGGGCTCGGCAGCGACCGGCTCGCCGTTCTCGTCGAGCAGCCCGAGCTGTTTGGCCATGTCCGTCGCCTCGACCAACAACAACTGCCAGGTGCCATCGGCGGCCAACTGGCGCGCCAGCTCCGGATCGATCGGCCCGTGCCCGGCGAGATAGGCCGGGTTGGACACCAACCCCAACAGGGTGACCACGTCGATGGTGATCTGCACCAGCGGCTTACGCCGATGCGCAGGCGCCGCCCGACCCGCCACCGGACAGTCCTCGCGCTCGCAACTGCATGCCAACGCGTTCTCCCCGTGCGCGATGGCCATGAACGCATCCACCAACCGGTACTGCCGGCCCCGCCTATCGTGACGGCACACCGTGTCGGCGACCTCGCACACTCGCTGCCACACCGCCTCGGCCTCAGCCGCCTCCAGATCCACGGTGATCCGCGCCAACTCACCGTCCGGGGTCTTGCGAATCCGCCGAGCGTGTTGGACCACGTCGGCGCGCAATTCCGCGTACTCATCCGGCGCCGCCCGCATCAACATCCGGTCGATCTCGGATTTCAAGGGCCCTGGCGCTAAACCGCGGGCCGCCGCCACCACCTCGGACTCCACCGACGACACCGTGTCCGCACTGAACCCGCAAAGCCGGTGACACGCCGCCGCGGTGCGCGCGTAATCGATCTCCCCGCGTGCGAACGCTTCCCGCAGCAACGGCAGCCGCAATCGCAACTGCATCCCGACCTCTGCCATGCGCTGGGCGGTGTAACACGAACAGCCCAACCGCACCGCAATCTCGGCGATCGCGTTATTGCCGCAGTCGACGATGTCATCCTCACCCAGCTGCACGTCTCGCTCGATCCAGGAATCCCACAGACGCGCAGCAGCACTCACCTTCCGATACGCCGCCTGATTCTCCAACACGCCATCACGAGCCAGACCGGCCAACACGAACAAATCCTTGTCCGTGGCCACACTCGCACTCCCCCTGCGCCCCATGCCTACACACTACCCGAACAAACGTTCGAGCGCTAGGGCTTACTTGTACGATCGCACCCGGCCACTGCCGCCCCCTCAATCCGGTCGGCACCACGGATAGCACCATTGCTGGCTTGCAGTCGATTCGCGATCTCGACCGCCGCCGACCGGTAATTGCCGTCCTCAAGCAAAGCGACCAGTGAATCGCGAATCTGACTGCGCGACGCGCTTCGCTTGACGACGATCCCGGCACCCGCCTCGGCAATTGCCTTCCCGACCATCGGTTGATCAAGCATTGGATGCAAAGGCATGGTCAGCACAGGGACACCGAAGGCGAGCGCCCGCATCGCCGTGGAATGGCCGCCGTGTCCGATGACCACCGAACAGTTGGGCATGAGTTCGCTGTGCGGAATGTATTGATGCACTGCGGCGTTCGTTGGCGCAACCAGCTCGGTAGGATCCACAGCGGGCCCGGTGGTCGCGACGAGTTCGACCGGCAGTCCACCGCACGCGTCGAGAATCTTCTGCCAGACCCCGGTCTGCCCCGGAAAAGCGATGGTGCTCAGGCTCGCCAGCACGCGAGGAACGTCCGGGGGCGCCGCGAGGCAATTGGCGTCGTGGACCGGGCCGATCCATTCCATTGCGGAAGTGACGTTCCCACGGTATGGGTCGAGCTGGCGATCGGCGCAGATCAATTGCCTGTCGGCGCGAGACCAAACCTTTCGCGGGTCCAGTCGCCTGACCCTGCTCGCCAGACCCACCGGCCCACTCCGAAACGAACCGTCGAAGAACGCGTAAAACGAGTGAAACAACGCGATATGACGAATTCCATTGGCATGTAACGCGTTCAGCGCATCGATAAGCATGCAATCGACGACGACAATATCTGGCGGATCTGCACGGACCGCCTCCAGCAAGTCGGCGGCGATGCCCAGATCGAGGAAGGCCCGCACGATGTCGCGAATGCTACGAAGTTGCGACCGTTGCACAGTCGCCGACCAGTGCCGGACGCTGTGATAAGCCGAAAACTCCAGTCCGGCTTTGGCGATGGCCGGCCGTTGCGCCTCGTGGCTCATGATCCGAACTCGATGGCCACGGTTGGCCAGTTCACGTCCGATGCCAACTACGGGCGCGACGTTCCCGCCCGCATCCAACGTGGCAAAAAGTAAGTGAGCCATCGGATTCACCCTTCGAGAATGGAGTTGACGAGACGCAGGACGCGTCGCTCGGTAGCAGCACGAGACAGGCCACGGTCGCGGCGCAGCAGCTTCCAGGTATAGATGTCGGTCGCGACCACCAAAAGGTCCAACGCTTCAACCCGCTCAGCCTTCGGTCGGTCGGCGAGCAAGGGCGCGAACACCGCTTCCACCCATTGCCGATGGAAAGTCTTGCCGCTGTCGGTGATCGACTTCGCCCGCGCGTCCCAGGATTCCTGATTGAGGATCATCAGAATGCCGTCCCCGACCCGCTCGTAGTGATCGATGACGTTGCGCACGGCCGCAACTCGATCCCCCGGCTCGACCCGACGCTCCTGGACAATCTGCGCCCTGCCGAAATCAGTTGTGGCGTCGAGCAGTCCGTCACGGCTACCGAACTGGCGCAAGATCGTCTGGACACTGACCCCGGCCCGCTCGGCCACCTCCGGCAAAGCAATAGCAGTGAACGGCTTCTGCAACGCAAGATCGTGAACCGCCTCGAGGATGCGCTCGCGCGTCTGCTCGGCGGCGACGGCCCGCGCCCGCATGGTGTACGTACGTGTCACTTTCATGATGATGCTAGTTAACACCAAATGCTTTATTGACGTCAATGCACATACACACGAAAGTTTCGGATCTCTGCCAGACTGACCCGATGCGACGAGCTCGGATCTGGATCATCGGAATGGCGCTCACACCCCTTGCCTTTGCGGCCTTCTCAGCAGGTGCACTCTTCGTCATGAACGAAGCCGCAAATACCTCATTGGCCACCTATGTCGCCGCCTGGTGGATGTTCGTGTTGATCTTCGGTGCTGCGCTCCTCGCACCTTGTATGGCGCTGTCCATCGTCGGCGCGACCTCGCTGGGACGGTGGCCGCGGGGCGGACGCGCCATCGCCGCCACTGGATTGATCCTGACATCGGCCGTGGCTTTGCTGTTTTCATCGTCGTGCGTCATCGACTCCCTCAGCGAGCAGCCAGACCCGAACGACCTACGCTGGCTCGCTCAACTGCCTATCCATGGTGCCGCACTGTTCACAGCACCATTCCTGATGTTGGTGGCGGGAAATATGCACGCCATGCGCGCGTTATGGGCGACCCGTCGCCCAGCCGAATAGGCGCTATCGTTCATACGCTGCAGTACGACCATCGGCGGTGGGGACGAGAACTATGCGCTATCGAATTGCCTTGCTTGCGACGACACTCATCGCCGCCTTCGTGTGCGGAATCGAATCAAGCGCGGTATCGCCGGTCGCCCACGCGGCGGCATGTGACAAACAGATCGTGGTGCTGGGGGCTGAAGGGTCCGGCGAGCGCGCGGGCGGCCCACCCGGACTGGGACCGGAGGTCGGCTTCGCCGTGGCAGACATCCGAAACCGACTCGAGCCCCAAGGAATCCAGGTCAGCGCCACTGCCCTGGACTATCCCGCCAATGCGGTTGAATCGCTCAAATCGGAGCAGGGCGTTCGCGACTTTCTGGCTGGGATTGGCAGCGGCGTCAGCAACGCGATCCAAGATATTGCGGCGATCGACCGTCAACTCGGTTCATGCCCCGGCGCGCGCATCGTGCTGGCCGGCTACTCGCAAGGCGCCATGGTGATGCATCGGGTCCTCGACCAGTTGCACGGTCCCGGGCCGAACGCCAACCCGCGGTTTCTCGACCGAATCGCCGCCGTGCTGTTGATCGCCGACGGTGACAAAGTGCCCGGAGACACCGACCACCTTTACCCGGCGGCGCAGACGGCCACCACCAGTGGAATCAGCACGAGCGTGGCACCGATTTCCGGCGCGACCACCACCGCTTTTCCCGCCGACGTTCGTGATCGGGTGTTCAGCGTGTGCCTTGTCGGCGACCCGGTATGCGATTTCCAGCCGTCCGAGGTTCCGGACATAGCGGCCGTGGCCATGGGCGGCCAGAGCAACGGCGCTAGAATTCACGGCGAGATGTACAAGACATCGACGTGGGGCGCGACCGCACCCCTCGTGCAGCACATACTCAGTGTCCGGTAGGTCGATCGACCCGATATCCGACCCCGGCGTGATCGAGATTGTCGATGGTGGCATCGGCGAGAAATGTCGTCCACGCGGTTTTGCCATCGACCGCGTTGAAATATGCGGTCGCCGTGCCAGCCGACCGACGATCAAAAAGGACATCGGTGTGGAATGGCTGCTGAACCACGGAAATCGCTGCCATCGGCAATGCGTCGCGATGGTAACGGCGGGCGGCCACCTCGGGTTCGATGTCGTCAACATAAGCAGGCGCGATCCCAACAACATTGCCGTACTTCCATTTACGACGCTCCGAACCGCTGCAGTTCGACGCTGCGTGAACCGCGAGGATCAATGCAGCCAAATCACTCACCGCGACAGTGATTTCAAATCCGGGTGATTGACCCATGTCACCCGGCTGACCGCAGCGGCATCCGCTCATTGTTGGACATACGTCCATCATCCGGACTGACAGTAGAGAGTCAACCTCTTTCGGATCATCGACTGTCGGTCGATTGACGGACAAGCAATCGGCAACGGCAATGGTCGGTATCTTGTTTGCCTGCGAAATGGCCAAACCTGAAGCAACAATTTACAAGCGGCACCGGAGCCGAACCGAGGGGGCATTGTGACGGCGATACAACCTGTGCAGACACCACGACGGGTCGGCGTCGTCGAAGATCACGCCGTTGCGGTCGCCGGATTGCGACACATTCTGTCCACCGTTCCGGAAGTCGAATTTGTCGCGTCGGCCGCAAGCGTGAGCGAGTTGCTCGCTATTACCAGTCGATTGGATCTCGTGGTGCTCGATCTTCGCCTGCCCGACGGCTCGTCTCCCAACAGCAACGTGCAGCAACTTCGGCTAGCGGGAATCGAAGCTCTGGTCTTCACCTCCGGCGACGAGCCCTACCTCGTGCGGGCCGCAGCGCGTGCCGGCGTCCTGGGCGTGGTCCGAAAATCCGAACGTGACGACGTGGTCGCCGCTGCCGTGCGCGACGCCGCCTTCGGCAAGGTGGTGGCAACCATGGACTGGGCGGCCGCAATTGACGGCGACGAGGACTTCGACCAGGTCAACCTGAGCCCGCGCCAGCGAGACGTATTGAGCCTGTATGCGTCCGGCGAACCCGCCGCCCGGGTCGCGAGGTTGACCGGACTCACCGAAGACACCGTCAACGCGTACTTGGGCCGCATCCGGCAGAAGTATGCGGAAGCGGGACGGCCAGCGCGGACCAAGACCGAGCTGTACAAGCGGGCTTTGGAGGATGGATGGCTACCGATACCGCGGCGGCGCCGCAAGTAGCTCGGTCAACTGAGATAGACCATAGCGCCGAGGAGCGGATCACTCGGCTCATCGCACTGTTCGTAGCGAGCGGGTATGTGTTTTATCTGATCCTGCTCGCTCCACAAATTGCCGCTCAATCACAATGTGTCCACATCCTCTGGACCATAGGAGCGGTGGCAGCAATTTTCGCGCCGCCCGCGGTATTCGGCATCGCTGCCTTCCGACGACGTTTCGATGTGATGCGCGCAGCGGCCGCGGCCTCTGTTATCGGCTATATTCTCGCCGCCTTGAGTTGGCGCCTCGCCTGGGACGGGGAGCTGATTCCAACCAATTCTTTTTGGGTTGCCGATATCCCCGGTCTAGCCGGACTCGTCGCTGCGACAGTGTGGCCGCCCCGGCGAACGATAATCGCCTTTTTCGTAGCAACGCTCTCCTCGTTGGTGCCGAATCACTCGGGGCGCACGCCCGACCATTCGACGCCCGTCCTTCCCGACGTCCTCTTCAGCGTGAGCTTTTCCTTGCTGTTTGTTGCCGCAGCACTGATGGTCGTGCGCGCCGGTCGACTCCTGGACGAAACCCGTGTCACCGCACTGAGCGCCGCGGCATCCGCCGCAAGCAGCCAAGCGCGCACTGTGCAGCGGCAACGGTTCAACGCATTGCTGCACGACTGGGTGATGTCGACACTGCTGGCCGCGAGCAAACAGGGAAACAGCGATGCCGTGCGCCGGCAGGCCGACATCACGCTGACCAAGTTCGACGACGACGGCCGTGACGATGAGGGGTACAGCGTCGCAGGACTTCTCGCCCACCTGCGGATTGCGCTCAATGCCATTGACGACACCACACCATTGACGTGGACCGTCGCCGACGACGGTGACTTGGTCTTTCCCGGCGAGGTCGTCCGCACAGTGACCGCGGCTTCCGTAGAGGCGCTGCGCAACAGCATTCGCCACGCCGGTCCAACCGCGACGCGAGACGTCTCAATCCGCATCACGACAGCGGGCTTCAACCTCACGGTCGCGGACACCGGTGTCGGATTCGACGTGCACAAGGTTCCGCCGGACCGACTCGGTGTGGCGGCAAGCATCGTCGGTCGCATGCAGCGTCTCACCGGCGGAGCTGTCGACGTGGACTCGAGACCGGCCGCAGGCACCGCGGTCCGGTTGAGCTGGACAAGGTCATGACAGCAGCGGGGCAGTTCGAGATCCATGACACCCGGACCTTGCTAGGGATGCACACGTCGGCAGCGTGGGCCGTGGCGGCACTGTTTTTGATTGCTGAAGGCTCGCAGGCGATTTACTCGTGGAGCGACGTCACGCACCGGTGGCCGATCATGCTGGCCCTCGCGCTCACGGCGGCAGCCGTCACCGCACTCATCGCGGTCCGCGGTGATCCGCTGCCCCGGACCGCGACGCTGGGAATCGCGTTCTGCGGTCCAGTCTCTTGTGCATTGGTTGCGTTGGTCATTCCCGCGCCCCCGACATCATCCGGACAACTCTGGCCGTTTCCAGCCGGGACCGCGTGCGCGGTCTACCTTTGCGTTCGCGGCCGCACGCCAACTGGATGGCTGGACCAGCTCGCGATGCTCGGCGTCGCGGGTATCTGGGGAGCGCGCTCCGGCCAGGGGATCTCAACGGCGGTTATGCCGCAAGCCGTGAACATCGCGCCGGTGCTCATGGCCACCTTCTTCGCCTACGTCATCCGCCCGGCCGCGCGTCAAATCGTTCAGTTGCGCGAGGAATCCACCCGCAGGGTCGCCGCGGAGTCCGCGGCCGAGGCCACTCTCGCCGAACGTGCCGACCAAATGCGGCGCGTCGACGCGATGGTCCGCCCAGCGCTGACGAGGATTCTGCAACCCGCTCCGCTGCAACAACAGGAGCGCCTCGAATGCGCGCTGCTCGAGGCCGAGCTACGCGACTCGCTGCGCGCACCCGCATTGGCAGATCGCCGCGTTGCCGACGCGGCTCGTGCAGCCCGCGCGCGAGGTGTCGAGGTCGCACTCATCGACGACCACGGGTTGGACGGCGCCTCCGACGATGCCCGAGTCAAGCTCCACCGTCACGTCGTCGCGGCCCTCGATGGTGCCGCCACAGGCAGCGTCGCGGTGCGCATCTTGCCTCCCTACCGCGAACTGCTCGCCACAGTTGTGGTCAACGATGGAATTGACAATCCCAGCCGATTTGAAATAAACCGCAAAGGCGAGGTAGAAATGCAGTCAGACAAAACGGGCAGCGGGCTTGTTTTCTGACCGAATTCGTTATTTTCGATACCTTTGACCCCAGTTTTGGGGCCAAGGAAGTGGAATCTTTTGGCAAACTTGTCGTCTGATTAACGTCAAATGCAATCGGCGCAGCACCACGGGGGTCGGGCCAACGCCGTCCGGATGCGACTGATTGTGAGGACACTTATGCTCGCCAGCACTGCAGCGGTGCTACCACCGACTTCAACAGAATCCGACGCTGTGGCGCCGTTCCCGCTGCCTGGGCTCAGCGCGCGGGAAATAGAAGTACTGCTCGCGTGGATCCAAAGCGATTCGAAGTCGGAGGTAGCCAGGCGGCTCTACATCGCCGCGGGCACCATCAACACTCACCTCACGCGCATCCGGATGAAGTATCAGAACGTGGGGCGGCCGGCGTCGACGAAGGCTGCGCTGCTCGCCCGCGCGCTCCAGGACGGCTACATCACCCTCGAACAGCTCTAGCGCTCTGCTAATCGTTCTCCTCGCCCGTCAACCCCGCGCGATCGAGGGCGTCGACGGCCAGCGCCCGACCGAGGTCGATCATCTCGGTAGCGCGGTGGAAGTCCAGTGTTCGGCAGGCAGTCCGTGGCACCTCGATCAGAACGTCCGGCGGGCAGGAGGCCATTTGGTGACGGGTCAGCGCCGCTTGGACGATCTCGAGGGACCGGTTGAGCAGTTCTACGCGGCCCAGCTTCGGCGCCACCGGAACGTCGGCGTCGTCCGCGCCGGTGCTGCCGGAGAAGTAGTCGGCGACGACCGAGGTCACCGAACCGCCGACCTCCACCGCGCTGCGCCGGGCGCGGGCGATCCAGCCCTCCGCGGCCGGTTCGGCCGCGTCGGATTCTTCGGGCCCCGATTCAGGGCCGCCCTTCTCCCCGGAACCCAGCGTCACCCCGATCGAGTGCCGCACCCGGGCAAAGGAATTCGGCATGACGGGCAACGGGTTGAGTATCCCGCCGTCGGCAAACAGCCGGCCCTCCAACTCGAACGGCGCGATCACCCCGGGTATGGCGATCGAGGCCCGGATGGCCGTGTCCACCGGTCCGCGCTGAAACCAAATCTCGCGCGCGTTGGTGAGGTCGGTCGCCACCGCTGTGAACGGAACATCGAGTTCCTCGATGGTGACCCCACCCAGCATGTCTCGGACGATGTCCAAAATCCGTTCGGCGCGGATCACGCCGCTGGCCGTGAGCGTCGGGTCGAGCAATCGGATCACATCGAGTGGACCGAGGCCGGTTGCCCATTCGGCGAACTGCTCCATCTTTCCGGCCGCGAAAAGGCCCCCGACCAGCGCGCCCATGGACGACCCGGCAACCGCGCCGATCTCATAGCCACGCGCCTCGATCTCCCTGATGACGCCGATATGTGCGTAGCCGCGCGCACCCCCGGATCCCAATGCCAGCGACACCGGCACGGCCATGCAGCAGTTCCTTTCCGCGAAGTGTCAGACTTTCCCACGATAGAGGTTGCACCGAGGACCGACTGCGACGGGAGATCCATGGACATCAAGGCCATCAATCGCAGAACCATCGAGCAGTTTCGCGCGGGCGGTGACATCGAGGGCATGCACCGAGAGCGTCTCCTGCTGCTCACGACACGCGGCCGGAAGTCGGGCAATCCCTACACGGCGCCGCTCATGTTTCACCCCGACGGCGATCGATTACTGGTGATCGCCTCCAACATCGGCGCACCCAAGCATCCCGACTGGTACCTCAACCTCGACGCCGAACCGCGCGTCACCGTCGAAGTCGGCGCCGAAACCTACGACGCGGTGGCGACACCACTCGAAGGCGAAGAGCGGGAACGGATCTGGGCCATGCTCAAACAGACCTATCCGTTCTTCGCCGAGCATGAGACCAAGACTGACCGGATCATTCCGGTGGTGTCGCTGACGCGTACCCCGTGATCAGTGGAAGGTCCAGTGCGGTAACGATTCCCGGTGGCGCCGCTACGACCGCCGGCACGGCGTTGACGATGCGCATGGCGGTGGCTACCAGTCCCGCGTGATTGTGATCGCCGAGGTCGCTGCGCAAGCACAGGTCCAGGGTGTAGCACGGTTCGCCGGTGATCTCCACGCGATAGGAACCACCCTCCTGCGCCGGCTGCGGCCACTCCGGCGCGAGGTCGGAACGCAACCGGGTGACGTGTTCGAGGACGGTCACCGGGCGGTCGCCGACCATGCCACGAACTTCGAACCGCAAGGCGGCGGCGCTGCCCTCCGGAATGTGCCCGCACGCGATGTCGAACGCCTCCGGCGCCGGTCGCCGCTCGTGGGCCTCGGTGACGGAATCCAGGGTCACGCCCAGGCCGGCCGCCAACTGGCGCACGACGCTGCCCCAGGCCAGCGACAGCACGCCCGGTTGGAGCAGCATCGGTGTCTGGTCGATGGGTTGGCCGAAGCCCATGATGTCGACCATCACGGCGCGGTTGTCATAGGTTGCGTAGTCGACGATCTCCATGCAACGGATCTGGTCGATACGTTGACAGGTTCCGGACAAGGCCAGCGGCAGTAGGTCGTTGGCGAACCCGGGATCGATCCCGTTGACGAACAAGCTCGCCCCACCCGCCCGGGCCGCGTCCTGGAGCGGCTCGAGCATGTTGTCCGGCAGGACGCCGAAGGGATATTGCAAGAACACCGGCGCGCTCGCAACGACGTTGATGCCGGCGGCGAGGATGGCCTGCAGTTCGGCGAGAGCTTCGGCCAGGCGATTGTCGGTCATCGCGGTGTACACCACGCAATCAGGCTTCAGTGCAAGCATTTTCGCAGTGTCCGCACACGCCGATACACCGCAGTCGGTGTCGAGTCCGGCGAGCCGAGCCGCGTCGACGCCGTCCTTCGCCGCGCCGGAGACCCAGACGCCCGCGAGTTCGAGCTCGGGGTGAGACAGGATGCCGCGCAACGCGAGTTTGCCAACGTTGCCGGTGCTCCATTGCACGACCCGATAGGACACTGCTTCCTCCTCACAGATCGGGGATGGGGATGTCGAGGTTCGGTGCGATCAGGCCACCATCGACTTCGAGTACCTTTCCGGTGATGAATCCCCCGGCCGCCGACGCGAGGTACAGCGCCGCTGCCGCAACGTCTTCCGGTTCGCCGAGTCGACGCAGCGGCGTCGCCTGCTCCATCGGCGTGCGGACCGCATCGTTGGCGGCGACGACCTCGAGCGCGGAGGTGACGATCGATCCGGGCGCGATGGCGTTCACCCGAATGCGCGGGCACAAATCCATGGCCGTGAGCCTCGTGTAGTGCGCGAGAGCGGCTTTGGCCGTGCCGTAGGCCGCGAAGGCCCGGCCCGGCGCGCGGCCCATCATCGAGGTGACGTTGATGATCGATCCGCCACCGGCGGTTTCGAGCATGATCGGCACGGCCGCCGTCGTCAGCGCGTGCGTGTTGGAGACGTTGAACCGGAATGCGGCCTCGAGGTCGGCCGCAGTCGTGTCCAGCAACGGCTTGGGCAGCGCGCCGCCGACGTTGTTGACCACGATGTCGAGGCGGCCGAACTCATCCCTGGCAGCCGCCGCCAGCGCCCCGGCCGCAGTCGCATCGCTGAGATCGGCAGTGACGACGTGGGCGCGGCGTCCGGCGTCGGCTACACGTTCCGCCACCTTGTCGAGCTCAGCGGTGGTTCTCGAGGCAATCAGCACGTCAGCGCCGGCCTCGGCGAAGGCGACTGCGATTGCCGCGCCGAGACCTCGGCCCGCACCGGTCACAATCGCTACCTGATCGGTCAGTCGAAAGCGATCGAGTATCACCTCAGCCACGCTATACGCCGTCAAAACCAGTCGGTCACGCCGGTCGCAAACAAAGCTGCTAACAATTGCTAACAAACCTGTCTGTGACAGCGATTCTCATATACTCTGGATAGTGACCCGAGGAGGCACCGATGACGCTGTCTGTTCCCAATACCGCTATCAAGGCTGCGCGCTCATGGCTCGGCCAGGACTACCGCGACACCCTCCAGCTGCTGTCGGAGGGGTCGGTCCGGCGGCACTTCGACCCATACGCCGACATCGACTGGGATTCGCCGGAATTCGCGATCGACCCCGACGATCCACGCTGGGTGCTCAACCCAGACATCGACCCGCTAGGGGCGACGCAGTGGTACCAGGACCAGCCGCTGGAACGGCAGATCGAGATCGGCAAATGGCGCCAAGCCAATGCCATCAAGGTCGGTGCCGCGTTCGAGAGTGTGCTGATCCGCGGCATGATGCAGTACGCGATGAAGTTGCCCAACGGCTCGCCCGAGTTCCGGTACTGCATGCACGAGATGACCGAAGAGTGCAACCACATCCAGATGTTTCAGGAGCTGGTCAACCGCATCGGTGTTGACGTGCCGGGCATGCGCAAGCCGTTCCGGATTGCCTCGCCGTTCATCGGCGTGGCCGGCGGATACGCCTACGTGATCCTCTTCATCGGCATTCTCGGCGGTGAGGAGCCCATCGACCACTACCAGAAGGCCGTCATCCGGGCCGGCGAAAACATGCCGCCAGCGGTACTGCGGTGTATGCAGATCCACATCGCCGAAGAGGCACGACACATCTCTTTTGCCAACGAATTCCTGAAGGTCCACATGGACCGGCTGAATCCGATCTCCCGCGCGATCTGCGGATTGGCGTTTCCGATCGCCATGCGTTGGCTCGTCGGCGAAATCATGGCGCCGCCGCGCTCCTTCGCCGAAGAGTTCGACATTCCCCGCGAGGTGATCAAGGAGGCGTTCTGGCGTGCAGCGCAATCACGCCGGATCCTCGCCGGTTACTTCGGTGACGTTCGCAAGCTCACCGAGGAACTCGGGTTGATGAACCCGGTGACGCGGCGCCTGTGGAAGGCCCTGCACATCGACGGACCGTCGACTCGCTACCGCAGCGAGCCGGAACGCAGCATCGCCTGAGTCGTCAAAGCAGTTCTGCCACTTGGGTATCGGGATCGAGCTCGATACCCAGCGTGCGCAGGTTACCGTCGAGCACCTGCCAGATCGACACTCGGAGAAATTCCGAAAGCTGCTGTGGGCTCACCTTGTTCGATGATTTGTTGAGCCAGCGGTTGACGCTCGCGTCGACCAGACCCACGAGTCCAAATGCCAGCGGTTCGGCGATTTCCACGTGCTCGGTCCGTGTTCTCAACAGGTTTTCGAACAAGCCCATGACCTGCACCGCGATGGCCGTCCTGGTTCCGTAGACGACGCGCGACCCGCGCGTGGGATTGCTCGCCGAACCGCTGCCAAGAAACTGGTGCAGGCGCGGGTTGGCAACGATCCAACCGACATACGCATCGACCGACCGGCCAATGGCCTCGGGGAGAGTCCCGTGCGGGGTCAGGGTCGGCGCCAACTGGGCCATCAGGTCGTTGAGAATTCGCACTCGCAGCTGCTCATCGAGGTCCTTTCGGTCTTCGAACAACCGATACACCACCGACCGCGGCAGGCCGGCGCGCTCAGCGATTTCCTGAACACCTACCTGGCCACCGCTGTCCCGAACCGCTTGCACCGCCGCAGTAAGGATGAGATCTCGCCGCTGCGCCTTGTGCTCGTCCCAGCGCACGGTGCGGCCGTCGACGGCTTCCTTGGCGGTCGCGCGGGCATCGGGCATTTGTTCACGATACCTACGATGGTCAGATGAACCTCGACGAGTACATGGCCTGCGATGCGACCGCCCTCGCGGAATTGCTGCGCGAGCGTGAGGTGACGGCCGGGGAACTGCTTGCGCTGGCCCGGGAGCGCGCCGCGCAGGTCAACCCGAAACTGAACGCGATTGTGATGGACCTCGGCGAGGTGGCCGACAAACGGGCGGCGGAACAATTGGCCGGCCCCTTCGCTGGCGTGCCGTTCCTCATCAAGGATTTGGCGCAGGAGTACCGCGGTTTTGCCACCTCGTGCGGTTCTCGCGCCCTTGCTCACGACGTTGCCACCGAGCATGCGTTGGTCACACAACGCTTCCTCGACGCCGGACTGGTCGTCTTCGGAAAGACCAACACGCCCGAATTCGGCGCAAAAGCCGTGACAGAACCCGATTTTTGGGGTGCCGCGCGCAACCCGTGGAACACCGGCCACACCCCGGGTGGGTCATCCGGCGGTGCCGGTGCTGCGGTTGCCGCCGGCGTGGTACCGGTTGCGGGCGCCAATGACGGCGGCGGTTCCATCCGCATCCCGGCCGCCTGCAACGGGCTGGTCGGACTCAAACTCGGTCGCGGTCTGACCCCGTATGGACCGCAGACCGGCGAGCCATTGTTCGGGATGATCACCCAAGGCGTGGTATCACGCACGGTTCGCGACAGCGCCGCCATCTACGACGCGATCATCGGCCGCGACAACCGCACGGGCTACCGGGCCGAATTGCCGAGCGAGCCCTTCGGCGAATCCATCAAGTCGGCGCCCGGAACCCTGCGGATCGGATATTCCGCGTCGTCCGCGATCAATGCATCGCCGGACTCCGAAGCCGTTGCGGCCGTAGAGAATGCGGCCGCGTTGCTGTCCGAACTGGGCCATCAGGTGGAGGAGGTCTCGCCGCCGCATGACGACGGCGCACTGGCGCGGGACTTCCTCACCATCTGGTTCGCCCAGCTTGCCGGTCAGGTCGCCGACGTCAAACGCCGCACCGGAGCCGATGACGACGACTTCGAAGCCGACACCCTCGCCATCGCCGAGCTGGGCCGGTCGGCGGGAGTGATCCCAATGCTCGCCGCAATCGAGAGCATCAACAGTTACATCCTCGCCCTGGCAAAGTTCCACGAGAGCTATGACCTGTTTCTTACCCCGACCCTGGCGACCCCGCCTCTGCCGGTCGGCGCGACGAAGACGTCGGCACCGCTGCAACGCGCCGCGCGTGTGATCAGCAAGCTGCATGCGGGAAAGGTTCTGGCCAAGGCCGGATTACTCGACGACCTGATCGAGGCGAGCCTCGGCTGGGTGCCCTACACCCAACTCGCCAATCTCACCGGCCGCCCGGCGATCAGCGTGCCGCTGCACTGGACCTCAGCCGGACTCCCGCTCGGTGTGCAGTTCGTCGGCCGCCTGGGCTCGGAGGCACAGTTGCTGCAATTGGCGGCGCAGTTGGAGCAAGCGCGGCCTTGGGCGCATCGTCACCCGGCGCCCGTCAGCGGGTAGCCGCGCGGCGTCCGCCGACGTCGTCGCGCATGTCCTCGAGCGTGACGCCCTTGGTTTCGCGCACCCACAGCGACACGAAAACGAACGACAGCACCGCACAGGTCGCGTAGATCCCGTAGGACAGTCCCAGCGAAATATCCTTCAACGACGGGAAACTCACGGTGATCACCCAGTTGGCCACCCATTGACCGGCAGCGGCCAGCGAAAGCGCGGCCGCGCGAATGCGGTTGGGGAACATCTCACCGAGCAATACCCACACCACCGGCCCCCACGACATACCGAAGGCCACCACGAACAGATTGGCGGCGATCAGTGCTATCGGGCCGGCCGCGCCCTCCAGGTGCGGGGTACCGTCGGCGCCAATCGGCGCGGTTCCGAAGATCACCGCCATCGTCCCGAGCGTCACCGACATGCCAGCTGAGCCGATGAGCAGCAACGGCTTTCGGCCGATGCGATCGACCAACGCGATGGCGACCAGGGTGGTCACGATATTGACCACCGAGGTGATCACGGTGATGACGAACGAGTCGCTCTCATCGAATCCCACAGCCTGCCACAGCACGTTCGAGTAGTAGAAGATGACGTTGATGCCGACGGCCTGCTGGAATACCGAGAGCGCCAAACCAACCCACACGATCGGCACCACGCCGCCACCGGGCCGTTTGAGGTCACGCCACGACGGCTCCTTCTCCTGCTCGAGGGTGCGCCGAATGCGATCGATGGTGATCTCGAGGTTCTTCTCCCCCAACAGCATCGTGAGCACCTTGCGCGCCTCTGGGATCCGGTGGCGGGCAACCAGATAGCGCGGCGACTCGGGAATGGTCAGGGCCAGTAGGCCATAGCACAACGACGGAACGGCCATCGCGATGAACATCCACCGCCACGCCGGCAGATTCAGCCAGAGGATGTCCTCGGAACTGCCTGCGGCGCTTGCCAGAAGGTAGTCGACGAGCAACGACAGGAAAATGCCGCACACGATGGCCAACTGCTGCAGTGACCCCAATCGACCCCGGATCCGTGCCGGCGAGATTTCCGCGATGTAGGCGGGCGCGATCACCGACGCAATTCCCACGCCGAACCCGCCGATCACCCGAAACACCACGAACACCCACACGTTCGGCGCCAGGCCCGCGCCGAACGCGCTCACGAAGAACACCACCGCGGCGACCTTCATGACCAGCAACCGTCCATAGCGGTCCGCGATCCGTCCGGCGGACATCGCACCGGCCGCAGCACCGAGGAGGACGGCCGCGACGGCGAATCCCAGTGCGGTCGGCCCGATCGAGAACTGGTCCCGGATCGCCGAGACGGCACCGTTGATGACCGCACTGTCGTAGCCGAAGAGCAGACCGCCCAAAGCCGCCACCGCCGCGATGCGCACGACGCTGCGGCCGGTGTCGGTGTCGCTGTCTTGGTAGATCGATTCTTCGCCGCTGATCCCGACGTGCTCCGTCATGGCCACCCTCCCGTCGACCTGCTGACCCTATCGAAACCAGGCGAGGCGGCAGCGATATTCAGGGCGTTGTGCGCGCGTCGACGTCGGTGAAGCCGTACTCGCGCGCCAACTCCGCGGTAGTCCAGGACCGTCCGGTGCGCTCATCGAGTTCCACATCGGTGGCCAGTGCGACGACTGCCCGGCCGACAAAGCGCGGCGTTTCGGCCCGGTCGAGATCGAAGCTGCCCTCTCCAGGCAGCGTCACGATGCGCTTGCCGTGCGTATCGCGCGGCACGAGCTGCAGCAGTTCGGTGTCGACCACTCCCGGCCACAGTGACACCACCGCCACGCCTGTGCCGGCGAGTTCGTGCGCCATGTCGGCGGTCATGCGGTCCAAGGCCGCCTTGCCGACGCCGTAGACGACGTTGTGCATGTAGCGGACCGCGCCCGGCGAGGAGATGTTGACGATCAGCCCGCGTCCCTGCGCAAGCATGATCGGAACGGCCGCGGCCGCGGCGACATAATGCGAGCGGACCCCGACATCGAACCCTGCATCCCAAGCTTGCGGCGGCATCTCCCAGAACGGCTTGCCGAGCCAACGTGCCGACGCTGGGCTGTTGTAGACGTTGTTCACCAGCACATCAAGCCGGCCAGCCTCGTCGCGGATTTTCGCGAACACGCCGGAGACCGCGGCGTCGTCGGTGTGGTCCACCGGCACGGCGATCGCGCGCCCGCCCAGCTCCGCGGCATCGGCCACCGTCTGCGGCAACGAGCCGGGCACGACGCGATTCGGTTTATCGCGAGCAGTCACATAGACGAGCGCACCGGCCGCACCGAGCTCGAGCGCGATCCCCTTCCCGATGCCGCGGCTGGCGCCGGTCACCAACGCCACCGAACCGGCCAGCGGCTTGTCTGTCGCCATCAGCCACCGGCCTTGCGTGCACCGACGACGACCGTCGTGGCATCGGCACCGTCGCTTGCGGTCGACGCCTGCATTCCGACGGCGGTGAGGATGTCGACGACGTCGCTGACTTGGCCGCGCGAGCATTCGGTGCCGAACCAACCACCGGACGCGAGCCACGGCGGGAGCTCGGCCGCGACCCGGCGGAGGATCTCGAGACCATCCGAACCGCCGTCGAGCGCGGTGCGCGGTTCGTGGTCGCGGGCCTCCGCGGGCAAGAGTGCGATGGCCGCCGTCGGCACGTAAGGGACGTTCGCCGTCACAATGTCGATCCGCCCGCGCAATTCGCCGGGCAGCGCATTGAACAGATCGCCCGCGCAGGCGCGCCCGTTCCACCTGCTGACATTGCGCCGAGCGCAGCCGACCGCGATGGGATTGCTATCGGTGCAATAGAGTTCGATGCCCGGGACGCCCGCGGCGATTCCCGCGCCGATTGCCCCGGATCCGCAGCACAGGTCTACCACGATGCTGCCACTGCGCGTATTCGACAGCGCCTGCGACACCAGAAACTGCGTACGTTGTCGCGGGATGAAGACGCCGGGTTCCACGGCGATCCGCAGGCCGCAGAAATCGACCCAACCGATCAGGTACTCGAGCGGCTCGCCCGCGCAGCGACGCCGGACCAACGCGGCGACATCGTCGGCGGGTAGCCCGGTGGCCAGCAACAGCCGCGCCTCGTCCTCGGCGAAGACGCAGCCAGCCGCGCGCAACTCCGCGGTGAGCTGCGCGTGGCTGTGGTCAGTTGAACTTCGAGACGACATGCTCGGCAAATCGCTCCAGGTTGGCGATCTTGGTGTCCAGTGGCTCGGTGTCCGGTTCGGTGGTGTAGGGCAGGCGGAAGCCGACGATCACGTCCGTCACGCCCTTGTCTTCGAGCCGTTTGACGCCGTCGACGGTGAACCCGTCGAGCGAGATGACGTGGATCTCGAAGTTATCCGACGTGCCGTAATCCTTGCGGAGCTCGGCGAGCCGCACGAGAAGCTTGTCGAGGTCGTCACCGCCCGCATGCATCCAGCCGTCGCCGCGTTGGGCCGCGCGCCGCAAGGCGGCCTCGCTGTGTCCGCCGATCAGTATCGGCACGGGCTCGGTGGGCGCCGGCGACATCTTGATCGGCGGAAAGTCGTAGAACTCGCCGTGGAATTCGAAGTAGTCGCCCGACGTCAGACCACGGACGATGTCGATGCATTCGTCCATCCGGGCGCCCCGCCGCGCGAACGGCACTCCCATGATGTCGAAGTCGTCCGGCCACGGGCTGATGCCGACGCCGAGTGCCAACCGGTTATTGCTCAGGTAGGCCAGCGACCCCGCTTGCTTGGCCACAAGTGCCGGTGGCCGGATCGGCAATTTCAGTACGAAGGGCGTGAACCGCAAGGTTTTTGTCGCCGCGGCCATGGCCGCCGCGAGGACGAACGTCTCGATGAACGGCTTGTCTTCCAAAAACTCGCGGCTGCCGTCCGGCGTGTACGGGTATGTCGAGTCGGATTCCTTGGGATAGGCGATGCTGTCGGCGACGACCATGCTGCTGTAGCCGGCCGCCTCAGCGGCCTGAGCCAGCGGAATGTAGTTGGCCGGATCGGTCATCGTCTCGGCATAGGTGAACCGCACTGGTAGTCCTCACTGGTCCGCAAAACTGAAACGTGTTCTCTTTTTGCTACCGGTGAGCTAAGCACTCCCGCTGGTGGAATGCAATGGCGGAGAGGACGGGAATTATCGCCGGGAGCCCAGCGCAGTCTGTGAGTTCCACAGTTGTTCGGTGACGTCCTGGAAGCACACCAGGGCTATCTCGTCGTCCTCGCGAATGAGCATCGACTGGCTGACGATTGCGCGCACGGTGGACCCGTCGGAGTGGCGCAACGCGATCACCTGCCCCGCCGAGTTTCGCAATATCTCGTACGGGCTGCGTCCGTCGGTGTCGTCGGCGAGCAGGTCGGTCGCATTGGACGCGGTCAAATCATCCGCGGGCGAACCGAGCATTCCCTCGCAGGCTGGATTCGCGAAGATAATGCGGCCGTCGAGGTACACCGCAATGGTCGGGATTGGTAGTCGCGCAAGAAAAATTGCGGTCGGCAGCTGCATCAGTTGGTCGAGCGGCCCGGCACCGGGCGATTTTCTGCGTTCTTCCATCCTCATCCGCTTCTCATCCGACGGCACGCCGGGGAACAGTGCCGGCTACCGCATAGGTTACGACCCAGTATTTGGCATACGCCCACGCAGAGGGTGACAGAGTATGGGTGGGGCAAGCAACCGCACTGACATTACCGGCAGGAATTTCCGGCATCGGAGGGACGGACATTATGCGTTTGATCATGGTCGGGGCACCGGGCTCGGGAAAAGGCACTCAAGCCGAACGGCTCGCGGAAAAACTCGCGGTGCCCCACATTTCCACCGGGGATCTGCTGCGCTCCCGGCGTGGCGACGGTTCCGACATCGACAAACTGCTCTCCGAATACCTTGATCGTGGCGAACTCCTTCCCGACGACGTCATCGTGAAGATCACCAGCGATCGCCTCGATGAACCGGACGCCGTCGACGGATTCATCCTCGATGGGTTCCCGCGGACCCTGCCGCAGGCCGAGGCGCTGTGCGCGCATCTCGATGAGGTGGGCCATCCGATCACTGCCGTTCTGTTCCTGAACGTCTCCGATGACGAGGTCCGTGAGCGCATGCTTGCCCGCGGTCGAGACGACGACACCGCTGAGGTGATCGATAACCGGCTCGGGATCTACCACGCGGAAACCGACCCGATCATCGAGTACTTCGGTGACAAGGTGATCGAGGTGAACGGCGTCGGCTCCATCGATGAAATCACCGACCGGCTGACGGCCGCGGTAGCGCAGGTACGCAGCTGAGCGCTGCCGTGGATTGGGTGGTCAACTGCTCGATTCTGTTCACCGATCTCGACCTGCTCGACCGCCCCGCGGCCGCCGCGCGCGCCGGGTTCGATGCGGTCGAATTCTGGTGGCCGTTCAGCAGCGCGACACCATCCGACCGCGACGTGGATCGGTTTGCCGGCGCTGTCGAGCAAGCGGGTGTGCGGCTGTGGGCAATGAACTTCTACGGCGGCGACCTGATTACCGGCGAGCGCGGGTTGGCCAGCGACCCCACTCGCACCGCCGAATTCCGCGACAACGCTGACGCGGCAATCGCAATCGGTCGCCGGTTGGGCATCCGAATGTTCAACGTGCTCTACGGCAACCGATTGCCGGGCCTCGACCCGCGCGAACAAGACGAGCTGGCCGCGGAAAATCTCGCGTACGCGGGCCGGGCGGCAAGCCAGATCGGCGCGGTGATTCTCATCGAACCGCTCAGCGCCGTGCCGACCTATCCGTTGCGTAGCGCCGCCGAGGGTGTGGCGGTGCTGGACCGGGTTCGCGCCGAGCATCAGGTGACCGATCTGCGCCTGCTGGCCGACCTGTATCACCTCGCGGTCAACGGCGACGACGTCCCGACCGCGATCGCTAAATACGCCGATCGAATCGGGCACGTGCAGATCGCCGACCATCCCGGGCGTGGCATGCCAGGCACGGGAAACGTCGATCTCGTGGGCCAGCTGGATCTGCTTGTCGCGCACGGTTATCGCGGCCGGGTCGCGCTCGAATATTCCTCGACTGCCGCCGATCCGTTCGCCTGGATGCCACCAAGGCGTTAGCTGTGCCAACGGATTTCGCGACGCAGCCCACTGGCTCGCGACACTTGGCGCTGCACCGCGGCGCGCAGGGCGGCTTCGGTCCCGAGTATCCGGACGCGATGGCGCGCGCGGGTGATGGCCGTGTAGAGCAGCTCGCGGGTGAGCAACGACGACTCCTCGGTCGGCAGCACCACGGTCACTGCGTCGTATTGGCTGCCTTGGCTACGGTGGATGGTCATCGCATAAACGGTGTGAACGACGGGCAGCCTGCTGGGATGCATCAGGAGCGGTTGCGCGCCACGGTGAAAGGCCGCACGCAGGCCGTCTTCAGTCGCCACGATGACCCCGGTGTCGCCGTTGTAGATGCGCGCGTCGTAATCGTTGGCCGTCACCAGCAACGGCTGGCCTGGATACCACTGCGCCGGGTCGAGTCGGTCTGGTGTCGTCGCTGAGATCCATTCCCGTGCAAGGTGCGACCATCGTTCGACTCCGTACGGGCCCTCGCGATGCGCGCAGAGCAGTCGATGCTTTTCGACAGCGCGCAGCGCTGCGGTGACGTCCCCGTTCGCCGCCGCTACTGTCACCTCGGCGGCGGTGTCGACGAGGTTTTGCCGCACTCCTTCTCGATCATCGGGCGGCACGAATATCAACGCATCGGACGGTGTTTCGAGAAACGCTAGAGCCTTGTCGGCATCACCGGCGCGCACCGCCATTGCCAGGTCGGCAATGGCGTCGGCGAACCGGCGGCCCTTCCGCAAAGTGACGATCCCAGCTTCGACCTGTTGTCTCTCTTGCGTATTCAGTGATTCGGCGTCGGCGCCCGGAGCCATCGCCGGATCGGTTGCGACTCGGGGATGCAACGCTCCCCCGCTGGGACTGCCCGCTACCAGATCGCCCAGCACGACGCCCGCGTCGACCGAGGCGAGTTGGTCTGGATCACCGACCAGGATGAGCCGAGCGTTCGGACGAACCGCATCGAGCAGCCGGAACATCATCGTCAGCGACACCATTGACGTCTCATCGACAACGATGGTGTCGTAGGGCAATCGATTCCCGGCGTGATAGCGGAAGTGACCGCCACCGCGCCGCCAGCCCAGCAACCGGTGCAGGGTCGAGGCCGTCATGGTCGTTGGCAGGTCCAACTCCGCTGCTTGCTCACGAACCGACTCCTGAAGCCGCGCAGCAGCTTTGCCTGTCGGCGCCGCCAGCGCTATGCGGTGCGCTGCGCCGTACTGTGCCATGAGGAGCGCGAGGATCCTTGCCACGGTGTGGGTCTTGCCGGTACCGGGACCACCGGCGATGATCGTCGTCCAGTTGGTCAACGCCACCAGCGCAGCCAACCGCTGCCGGTCGGCGACCTCGGCGTCGGGGAAGAATCGGGCAATTTCACCGGATAGCGACTCGTCGTCGACCGGGGGCCGGCTGCGCGCCCTGTTTCGCAGCGCGTCCCGAACCGCCTGTTCTTGCCGGAAGTATCGGTCCAGGTAGAGCAGGGTGGCGTCGTCGTCGGTTTCCACGAGCCGCAGCGGGCACAGCGGCCCAGCGTTGCCGCCGACAACGAGCGGGCTGCGCCGAAGCGCCTCCACAACGTCGGCAGGGTCGGGCCATCTCAATTCGACGACTTCGGGGTTGTCGATGGCTATGTCGTCGAGTCGCGCGAGGTCCAGGCACACCGAGCCAGAACGCACCGCGCGAACCGCCAGTGCTGCGGCAAGGAGCACCCGCTCGTCCGGCTCGTTGCCGAGCTGGCCGATTCGCAGCGCGACGTGCACGTCGCCGGGCGCCAGAACACCGGCGGCGTTGAACTGTCCGACCAGTCCCGTTGCGCGCTTGACCACCTGGGAGTCCGTCATCGGCCCGCCAGCAGGTCGGACAGCTCGACAATGAGATCGGCCGGCGGGTGCCAAGTGAAAACTCCGCACCCCGGCGGCGTATCCGGGCCGGCCATGCCCCGCACGAACAGATATTGAATCCCGCCGAGATGGCGACCCGGCTGGTAACCGGGCAGCCGCCAGCGCAGATACCGATGCAGCGCAACCGAATACAGCAGCGCCTGCAACGGGTAATGGCACCGCATCATTTCCGCGCGCATGGCCTGCTGACTGTACTGACCGACCGTGAGGTCACCCGCCCCGAGTCGGTTTGTCTTGTAATCCACCACGACGAACCTCTCCCCCGGAATGCGCAATACGGCGTCGATGCTGCCGGTCAAGAAACCGCGCAGCGGCGCATCACTCACCGTCGTCAGCACGTCGCTATAGGCGGCTAACACATCACCGGCGGATAGGTGGCGGCGCAGCAGGTCCGCCACCTGGTGCAATGTCACTGTCGCCGTTCCGCCGAGTGGCAACTCGAACTCGAGCTCGGCCAGCCGGTTTGCAGGCGTAATGTCGGCCAGCGAGACTGCCTGGCCCAGCGGTGTTCGCAGCACGGCGCCGAGCGCGTCGGCCAACACGTCGACGTCGAGATCGGCGAGCCGCCGTCGTACCGCCTGATTGCATTGCACCGCGATTTCGGCGTCGAGATCAGGGGTTGACGTGTCGACCTGTTCAAGGATTTCATGCACGAGCGTGCCAAACGCCGCGCCGGCGGGCAGCGGGTTCATCGGGGACGGAATGTCGGTAGCCACAGCGATTGCCGGCACCGACGCGATGACGCCCGCCGGCTCGTCGACGACGCCCTCCTGCTCTGCCTCGCTGCGGACTCCGGCGGCGTCATGCGCCGCGGCGGTGAGTGCGCTGTAGGAGGTGCGTCGCCAGGCGTAATCGAGCACGCGATCGAACTCGGCGGCACGCAGCAGTGTGGGTCCGTGCGTTTCGGGTGACCAGTGTGCCGCGGCGCGAGGTTCGGGTCCCACCGCCTCCAACGACATGAGATGCGGTGCGCCCGTAGCCCACTCGGCGAGCGCAGCAGCCACTTCGGGGTCCGGACGAACATCGGTGGATCCCGGAATACCGGGGCTACCCGGCGGCCGCCCGAAGATCAATCGGTGCAGGGGTGAGAGCTTGGTGTTGAAACTCGGCGCCCACCACAGCACCACCTGACACATCGCGCGGGTGAGGGCCACGTAGAGCAGGCGAAGCTCATCACCGGCGTCTTCCCAATCGTGGCGCTTCTTGCGCTCGTTGTATCCAGCGGCGCCGGGTCCGCCGACGTCGAGGACCCGGGCGCCGTTTTCGTCGTGGAAAAGCAACGAGTCCGGCGTCGACGATTTCGATGCGTCCCAACCGAAAGGCACGTAGACGATCGGAAATTCGAGCCCCTTGCTCGAGTGCACTGTCGCTATCTGCACCACCGCGGCGTCGCTGTCGAGTCGGCGGCTGCGATCGGCGAGCCCGGACGAATTCGGGTCGTCGATCCTTTCGTTCAACCAGCGGCCGAGTGCGGTGAGCCCGAACGATTCCTCCACGGCAGCACGATTGAGCAGTTGCGCTATATGCCGCAGGTCGGTGAGCACGCGCTCCCCGTCATCGACGGCAAGCAGTCGTTCGGCAAGTTGGGTCTCGTTGGACAGCCGCTCGAACAGGGCCGCAAAACCGGATCGCGAGAATAGCGCGGCCCATTCCCGTAGTTGGGCACCGATGGCGCCGACCGCGTCATCGCCACCGTTCGCGAGTTCTGTTGCCGTCCAGCCAAGCAGCGGAGTGAGCGCCGCGATCCGCACCCGATCCGCGCGATGTGGCTGTTCCAGCGCCTGCACCACTGCCTGCCAATGCTGCGCCGAGGCCGTGTCGAAGACGCTCGTACCGCCAGCCAACACCGATGGGATGCCGACTTTATCCAGCGCCGCGCGAACCAGCGAAATCTGGTTTCGGGTGCGCACCAACACGGCGATGTCACCTGGCCCGACGACGCGGCGTTGGCCGTTGAGGTTCAATTTGGGTGCGCTGGAAAGGAAATTGGCTATGTCGGCGGCAAGGTCCGCGGCGAGGAGATTGCGGACCCGGTCCACCGCGGCAAACCCGGCCTTGCCGAGTGGGCCGCAGCCTTGTCGCGAAAGGTAGCGCAGCCGCAGTGGCGCGCAGCCAGTCAGACGCGATTCCTGGTGCGTCGCAGCCACCGGGTGAACGACGATCTCTGGGTGCCCGAGCGCTGCCCCGCCATACACATGCTCGAGCGCGGCGAGCAGGTCGGCATCACTGCGCCAGTTGACCGCCAACTCCTCGTGCGCGTCAGCTACTTTGACCGCCTCGAGGTAGCTCAGGACTTCAGCACCGCGGAATCCGTAGATGGCCTGCTTTGGGTCGCCGACCAGGATCAACGCGCTGGCGCCATGAAAGGCCATTCGCAGGATGCCCCACTGCAACGGGTCGGTGTCCTGGAACTCGTCGACGAGCACCACGCGGTAGCGAGCGCTTATCCGGTGCCGTGCCGCGCGACCGTGCGCGGGATCGGCGAGCACATCGCGCAACAGCACCAGCAGGTCGTCGAAATCGCGTAGGCCGATGGCGCGTTTTCGGCGTTGCACCTCTGCGCGGACATCCTCCGCAAAACGCGCTAGGTGGGCGGCCGTCGACTCACCACTGGGATCGGGCGACAGAATCGCCTGCCGATCCCGTGCGGCAGCCCGCGCCGCCTTGCGGGCCGCCGAGATCGATATCGGCGGTTCGGCTATGCCGGCATAGCGCTGCATGTAGAGGTCGTCGACCACCTCGTTGACCAGGTCGTCGACAGCCTCGACCAAAGTCGCATCAGGCTCACGCTCGCCGGCGAAGCCGAGACCGTCGAGCATCCGCTGGCAAAAGCTATGAGTGGTAACGATTGTCGCGCTGTCAAAGTCCGAGAGGGCCTGCACGAGCCGGAATCGCCGCTCGGCGACGACCTCGGGTGCGGCGTCGGCGAGGTGGCGCAGCAGGTCGTCACCGCAGGTCCGGGCGGCCTCGATGTCGAGCAGTCCGCGCGCGATGGCGGTGAAACGGTCGCGCGTGCGTTCGCGAAGTTCCTGTGTTGCTGCGCGACTGAACGTCACCAACAACAACTGCGAGACGTCAATCCGCCCCTCGGCAACGAATCGTGTTGCCAGACCGACGATGGCATAGGTCTTGCCAGTCCCGGCGCTCGCTTCGAGCACAGTGGTGCCCGAGGGTAGTTCGCCGCACAGGTTGAAGCTGCTCATGAGCGGAGGTCCTTCGTGAGCATCGCAGCGCAGCGAGGAGCGGAGGGAAGGACCGACGCAGCGAGTACAGAGCGGAGGTCCTTCGTGAGCATCGCAGCGAGGACAGTCATGCCGGACCCACCGTTTCCATGGTGAGCAGCGGATCCCACAGTTGCCGGGAAAGTACGCCGAAGGTGGTCGTCTCACCCTCCGTCGCAGCGGGTTTCGCGGCGATGAAATGCTCGAATCTCGGTGTTGGGCCGTGCAGATAGATCATGTCTGCATCCGTCGCATCGCCGTAGGCATCCGCCCATTCCTTTTCCGCCGCAGTCAGCGCGTCGGCCACCGCGTCGCCGCGGAACCGCCGCTCGGCGTAGGCCGCAGATGCTTTGGCGGCGATGGGCAACGGTTCGCACAGGCCGTGGTCGCGCAGGGCCACCAGCTGACGCAGCACGACCTCCGGTTGCGGCGGCACCGCCAGCGTGGATTGGTAGGGTCGCCGTCCCTTCGGCGCTCGACCGGTGGTGCAGGTACGCCAATCGTTTTCATGAGTGGAGCAGGCCAACGCGAGGAGCTGCACCCAGGCATTGAGCCGGTGTTTCGGAGCGAGACGACTGTAGGAGGTGCGGACGATCATCTTGCTGCGTAGCCCGGTGACGGTTCCGGTCAGCCGACGACCGTCGCCGAGATCCACAGCTACATCGATGGCTTGCGGCTCTTCGGAATACAGCCTGCGCACGGCGCTTTCGAGCGAGGCAACGTTGCCTTCCACCTCGCGAACCGCCCGCTTGCCCAATTCGAAGGGCGGAAGGGTACCGCGACGCCACTCTGCCCCAAGGAATTTCGCCGCGTCGACACCGGACAGGCTAGCGGCGAGCATCCGCTCACCGATGTCCCACTTGGACAACGGGTCGAGTTCGATGCTCAGGGCATCGTCGATCTCGTCGTTCCTGTCGACGAGCTTTATGCCGAGACGTTGCCGCAGAAATCCTTGTACCGGATGCGAAATGAAAGCGGCCAGATCGGCAAGGTCGATGCTCTCTTCGATCAGCGGGTCCAGCGCGGCGGGGAGAAACGGCGGCGGAGGCGCCGCCGGCTGCGTGCACGAGCGTGCGCCGGCCAACGCGTCGCGGTCGAAGGAGAACGGCTGCACGGCATCGAAGTTGCGCGGATCGAACGGTTGCAGCGGGTGGCGTCGTAGCACGTTCGGGAGCGCCGACACCCCAACCATGGCCTCGATCACGTCCACGACCTCGCGCAGCGGAATCGCCGGTGGCCGAACATTTCCGGTCACCGGGTCGGCGCCCGTATAAAACAACAGCAGTCGCTCTTCGGCCGCCATCACCGCGTCAAGCAGAAGCTGGCGGTCCTCGCTGCGCGGATCCCGTTCCCCGGTGCACGGATCGCGTAGCAGAATGTCGTCGCCGTCGATGCCAGCGGCGCGTGGAAAGACTTCGTCGTCTAGGCCGAGCAGAACAACGACTCGGTGTGGCACCGAACGCATCGGCACCATGGTGCACACCGTCAGTTCGCCAGTGCGAAAGTTGGCGCGGGTGGGTCGTCCAGCGAGGCGCTGGGCGAGCATGGAGCGCACGTCCGCGAGCCGGAGCACAACGTCACCGGCATGCTCGGTTGCTGCGGAAAGTTCGGTACGGGCTTGCGCTGTCTGCCATGCGTCGTCGGGCGCGGTGTCCGTAAGAAGTTCCAACGCCCGGCCGAGGGTCTCGATCCACTGTCGCGCGGGTTGCGGATGGGCAAGGTCTCGCATAGTCGCGGCCAACCGATCGATGAACTCCGCAAATCGTCCGGCCAGGTCGATGTCGGCACTTTCCACGTCAGCAAGCGGCGTCGCCCGATCGAGCCAACCGCAATCGAACTCATCTGCTGCAGCACCGAGAAGTATGCGGTCGAGCGCCGCATTGAAGGTGTTTTGGCCGAATCCGTCCAGTCCGAAGGCCTGCCGCTGCCGTTGACCGATCCCCCAACGCGCGCCCGACTCCGCCGCCCACGCGCGCAGGCGTTCCAGATCATCGCCACTGAAGCCGAAGCCTGCACACACGGGCGCGCTGGCGGCCAGGTCCAGCACCTGTGAGGCCGTGATGCGGCGGTCGGCCAAATCGAGCAGCGTGGCGACCACATCCAGCAACGGGTTCGTCTGCCGCAACGCCCGGTCGGCCAGCCGCACTCGCAGTGAGTGCGCCGGATGTCCGCCCGATCCCTGACCGAAACCGGCGCGGATCAGCGGTGCGTAGGTTTCGATGTCGGGGCACATGACAAGCACGTCGCGCGGTTCCAGCGTCGGGTCGTTCCGAAACTCGCGCAACAGCACATCGCGCAGCACTTCGACCTGCCGGGCGGCGCCGTGGCACGCGTGAATTTGCACCGAACCGTCCGGCGTCGACCCCGCGCTCGGTCGTCGATCTGCGCGAATGTCGGTCTGTAGCTGGGCAAGTAGCGTCTCGGAAACGGCGCCGGACTCTGCATCGTGGTTGCGATCGATGTGGGCGACCGGCAACAGCCGCGCCTGGAATTCGCGGATATCCCGTCCGAGGCTGACCAGCAAGGGATGCTCGAGCGTGAGAGCGCTGGTGTCCGTGCGGCGGCGGGTCGGCGGCGATTCCGCGAGCCTCGCCCACATCGCCGGACTGGGATGCGGGATCCACAGGTGAACGTCGCGATGAGCACCGAGTGCTTCGAGGACGGCGAGTTCGCCGAGGGCGAGCCGCGTCGGGCCGAACACCGAGATTCGTTCGGGCAGTTGCACCGCCTCTGGTTGCTCACGCACGGTCAGACAGGCTTCGGCGAGGCGTTCTGCCGGACTGGCCACGCCGATGCGCTCGCGCAGCCGCCGCCAGAGCTGGGGCTGCCAGCGAACATCATCGTCGAGTTCGTTACCCGCGCCGTCGCAATCGTTACCACGCGACCAGTCGATGATCAGCTGCGGCCGTTGCACGCCATAACGGGCGAACAGATCGGTGATGTAGGACGCGGTGGCATAGCGACGTCCGAGACGATGCCCGTCGCCCGGCCCGCTGCCGCCAATGTGCCGGGCGAGAACAGCGCACCACGGTTCATCGATCGCTGAGTCGATCAGCGAAAGCACCGTCCATAGCGAGCGGTCCGCGGCCCACGGATCTTCGTCCGGTGCTATGCCGCTGGCGCGGGCGACCACGTCACCTACCAGCGCGCCCGGATACGGAAATTCGATATTGGCCGCGACCCCGTCGCCGACCTGACTCCCCAGCCGCGCCGCGAGACGTTGGTTGAGCCAGCGCTCCACGCCCTTCGCCGGCACTGCGATGATCTCGCTGGCGAACGGATCCGACAGCGGCGCGGCCAGTACGCCGGCGAGCTCGTCAGCAAGGGCGTCTGTGCGCGTAGCTCTATGGAGCACAAGCATTTTCGATACCTCCCCCTTTGCTGAATCTCCCGCACGAATCCGCGGTCCCCGTTGCATCGGATACTAGGACAAGCCACCGACAACTTTGGCTAGCGCGGTCGCTGACCACGGCTAACGACTTTGCACATACTCGCAGCCGGTTGCCAGCAGATGCGCAGCTTCGCGGCGTTTGATCGCCATTAGAGGACGAAGAACGAGCGGAGCCGGCATGTCAATCGTGGACGAGCGCGTCTACGCCGCCGCCGCGGAAGGTGACCCGCGGGCGTTGGGCACGGTGGTGCCGGCGGTCCGCGCTCTGGTCACCCGACGCTGCCGCGCGGAGCTGTCAGCCAGCATTGGCCTGGAACAGGCTGATGTGGAAGCGCAGCGGATCAGTCGCGACATCATCAGTGCGCTTCCGCGGCATAACGGCGCATCACTTCTCGCATTCGTCAATCGGCAGGCTCGCCACGATGTGGCGCGGTTGAGCAAGCGCAGGCGGCGCAGTAAGGAAGTGGGCTCGTTGATCGACCGACTCCCCGACGACGAACGGGAAGTCTTGATCTTGCGAGTGCTGAGTGGGTTGTCGGTTGCCGACACTGCCGTTGCGCTGGGTTTGAGTCCGGCGCGGGTGCTGCTTGATCAACACCGGGCACTGTCGCGGCTGCGTGAGCAACTCCGCGCCGGGTGACGCTGTCGCGGCTGCGTGAGCAGCTCCGCGCCGGGTGACACTGTCGCGGCTGCGTGAGCAGCTCCGCGCCGGGTGACACTGTCGCGGCTGCGTGAGCAGCTCCGCGCCGGGTGACACTGTCGCGGCTGCGTGAGCAGCTCCGCGCCGAGTGACGGCTATCGATTCTGGAGCAGCCGGTTCGCGGCGTTGATCAGCGCACGTGCCTGCGATTCGACGGCGTTCGACGCAATTGCCGCGGCCCAGTACCGGCGCCCGTTGTGTTCGCACAGGACGAACGTGGCGATTCCGTCGGCGGTTTCGCGCTGGTGGAAGGACAGCATCTCAATGCTGATGCCGCGTCGGTAGAGGATGCCGGTCAGCGCCGACATTGGCCCGTTCGCGTCGATCACTTCGGTGATGATCTCCGCATCGATCGCGAGAGTGGCCTCGAACGCCGCCGCGCCGCGACGACTGCTGGTGGAGCGCGCAAGCGAGCCGAAGCGAACAGGACCGGAAGTGGCCGAATACCGCTCGCAGAACTGCGCCCAGCTCAGCGCGGATGCCTCCGCACGCAGTGTCTTCGGCAGGTGCTGGCCGTACTGACGGGCAAAGGGGTCGGCACACGCTCCAGCGCAGCCACAGTTGGCGAAGTGATTGGTTGATTCGGCAGCGAAAGCCATTGGTCCGGTTCTTTCTGAAAAACGATGAAAGAGACCGACTGGGTAGTTCAACGGCCCACAGCGGGGGGCCGGTCAGATCAGACCCCGCTACGGGTGAACTACGAGAAGTCGCTGCATAGCGTCCGAGGATAGCCAGTCACTCGCGGCCGATGCAACAGCGGCCCGGGCCGCGCTGCCGCGGACAGCGCGAAGCCACGTGCGCCCCGCAAACTCCGCGCACCGACATTCGTCCGGAATTTCCGAAATGCTGCTGGCGTCGGGGCGTGCTGAGGGCCAAACTTGAACGAGGATTTGCTCAGTTCTTGCGGGTTTCGCACCCCCACGGGTGCGCTGTGTGTGCTGGTACTTCACTGTTGAGGTGTGCGATGAGCCAACCGCCGAACCAACTGCCGAACCAGCCTCCCGGCGGGCAGCCGCCCTGGGGCGCGCAAGCCGGGAGTCCCGCTCCCGGCAACCGGCCGCCGTACGGACCGCCGGGCGGCGATCAACCACCGTGGGGACAACAACCGGGTGGTCAGCCACCATGGGGACCGCAGCCCGGCGGTCAAGTGCCCTACGGGATGCCGCCACCGCAAGAGATTCCGAAGAAGTCGCGTAAGGGTCTGTGGATCGGCCTGTCAATCGCCGTCGTCGCGCTTGTTGCCGTCGTCGCGATTATCGGTGTCATTGCGGCGAAGGTGGCGCAGAAGAACGAATTGGCTGTCGGTGACTGCGTGTACTTCTCGAAACTGTCGAGCAACGCATCGGAAAGTGACCACGAGAAGCGGTCCTGTTCTGATGCCGATGCCACCTATGAGGTGGCCACCTTGGTCGACGGTAAAGGCTCGTGCACCAGCCGCGACCTCCCGTTCAACCTCGTCGACCAAGACGACAACTCGAAGGTTAGGCAGACGCTGTGCCTGGTGCCGAACCTGCGTGAAGGCGCCTGTTATCAGCGCATGCCGGACCAGCGAATCACCACGAGTGCTTGTTCGGATCCGAATGCCATCAAGATCGTCAAGCGGATCGACGGCAAGGCCGACGAGTCGTTGTGCGAGGAGACCGGGCCCGACTCAGCTGCTGTATACAAGCAGCCGCCACGAACCTACTGCGCCGTCGTCGGCGGGACGTGATCACCTGCGTCGCAACACGATCGGCGCGTCGTCACGGGGAAACGAAATAGTGCTGTATCCCCAGGGCATTTCGTACCCGCGGGATGGCGAACCGGCGTAGGACCACTCGAAGTTGCGCAACATCGCATCGAGAATTGTCTTCACCTCGAGCATGCCGAAATGCATCCCGATGCACTTGTGAGCGCCTGCGCCGAACGGCATCCACGCGTAGCGGTGCGACTTGTCCTCGCGGCGCTGCGGGCTGAACCGCTCCGGATCGAATCGCTCTGGTTGCGGCCAGTATTCGGCGAGTAGGTGGTTGGCCCACACGTTCACATCCACCAGCACCCCGGCGGGCACGTAGTAGCCGAGGATCTCCGTGTCGGCAACGGTGCGCCGGACCAGCCCGGGAACCGGCGAGACCAACCGCAGACTTTCCTTGATGCACATTTCGAGCGTGGTCATCGCTTCCAGGACCTGCATATCCAGCGGGCCGGATGGCCGCGCCAGCGATTCCGCCCGGGCCCGTTCCTGCCATTCCGGGTGCTTGCCGAGGAAGTACGCGACGCTGGTTGCCGTCGTCGTCGACGTGTCGTGCGCCGCCATGATCAGAAAGATCATGTGATTGACCACGTCGGCGTCGGTGAAGCGCGAGCCGTCCTCATCCCGGGCGTGGCAGAGGGCTGAAAAGAAGTCGTTGCCCGCCGACGACCTTTTCGCCGGCAACATGCGATAGAAGTAGTCCTCCAATACCTTTCGGCCCCGCAACCCCGCGCGCCAATTACCGCCGGGGACCGGGGCGCGCACGACGGCCAGCGCCGCGTGGGTGGCCGCGATGAACGCGCGGTTGAGCCGGTCACGTTCCGCGCCCACGTCGGCGTCCATGAAGATCTCGGCGGCGACCTCGAGCGTGAGTGCTTTCAGCGTGGAATACAGGTGAATCGTTCGACCGGTTGGCCAACTCGCGATCCGGCGATTCGCGAGTTCGGTGAGTTCGGTGAAGTACTGCTCCAGACGCGGCCGCGTGAAGGCCTGTTGCATCAGGCGGCGGTGAAACATGTGCTCCTCGAACTCGAGCAACAGCAACCCGCGGTGGAAGAACGGACCTATGTAATACTCCCAACCCTGACCGAACGCCTTGTCCTTGTTGGCAACCACGACCTGGGCGGCATCGGGTCCGGTCACCGTCACAATCGGCTGACCGAGCGTCTTCGACCAGGTAACTGGACCCCACCGTCGGTATTGCTCGATTTGCTGCGCCGGGCCCCATCGCAGCCACCCGAGTCCCGAACCGACCAGTGGAATGCCGAGATCCCCGCGCACGGCCCGCAACCCACTGCCGGCCGGCGGCTGCGCGAGCGTCGCCGCCCGTTCGGGGACGGCATGCAGCAATCGGTCGAGCAAGGCTGTTCGCCCGGTCTCGATCAGCCGGGAGTTTTCGGTACGCGGATACGTAGCGCGTGAGCCTTCGGTTGCGACCATGGCGACCTCCCAACGCAACGACTATGCGGCGTATAAGTCAGTCTAGATGCCCTACGCTGGGCAAACAGCCCGCCGATGCGGGCGGCGATCAGACCTGAAGTTTGTTCTGGGTTACGCGAAAGTAACCCGTTGCTAGGACGACGCGCCCAACGGCGACTACGGTTTGGAAAGTGACGTCCCGGTGTGTCCGCACCGCCGAGTCTTAAGGAGCACGATGAGTACCGCCGATGCTGCTACTAAGCGCCATCACGTCGTCATTATCGGGTCAGGCTTTGGCGGCCTGGCGGCAGCTAGGTCACTGAAGAAGGCCGACGTCGACATCACGCTGATCTCGAAGACCACCAGCCATCTGTTCCAGCCGCTGCTGTATCAGTGCGCGACCGGCATCCTGTCCGAGGGCGAGATCGCGCCGCCGACCCGGCTGATTCTGCGCAAGCAGAAGAACGTTCGCGTCATCCTTGGCGATGTCGAGGCGATCGACATGGACGCCAAGACCGTGACGTCGCGGCTGTCCAACATCGCCACGACGGTGACGCCTTACGACAGCCTCGTCGTTGCTGCCGGTGCGCAGCAGTCGTACTTCGGCAACGACCAGTTCGCCACCTACGCCCCGGGCATGAAAACCATCGACGACGCGCTGGAGTTGCGCGGCCGTATCCTCGGTGCCTTCGAGGCGGCCGAGGTGGCCACCGACCACGCCGAGCGCGAACGCCGACTCACATTCGTGGTTGTGGGTGCCGGTCCGACCGGAGTCGAATTGGCCGGGCAGATCGCCGAACTGGCAGACCGCACGCTCGCGGGAGCGTTTCGGACCATCGAACCCAACGACTGCCGGGTCATCCTGCTCGACGCTGCACCGGCCGTCCTGCCGCCGATGGGCGAGAAGCTGGGCCTCAAAGCCCAGCAACGCCTGGAGAAAATGGGCGTGGAAATCCAGCTCAACGCCATGGTCACTAACGTCGACTACAAGGGCATCACCGTCAAGGACAAGGACGGTTCCGAGCGCCGCATCGAGTGCGCCTGCAAGGTGTGGTCGGCGGGTGTGCAGGCCAGCCCGCTGGGCAAGATGATCGCCGAGCAGTCGCACGGTACGGAGGTGGACCGGGCCGGGCGCGTCGTGGTGGAACCCGACCTCACTGTCAAGGGCCACCCCTACGTGTTTGTCGTGGGTGACCTGATGGCGGTCAAGGGTGTGCCCGGCATGGCGCAGGGCGCCATTCAGGGCGCAAACTATGCGACCAAGCAGATCAAGAATCACCTCAAGGGCCACGACGACCCAGCGAATCGCGAGCCGTTCAAGTACTGGGACAAAGGCAGCATGGCCACCATTTCCCGGTTCGACGCGGTGGCGCAGGTGGGCAAGTTCGAATTCAGTGGCTTCATCGCCTGGGTGGCATGGCTGGTCCTGCACCTGTACTACCTGGTCGGCTACAAGAACCGCCTGACCACGGTGGTCGCCTGGGGCATTACCTTCATCGGCCGTGCCCGCGGCCAGATGGCCATCACCAGCCAGATGGTCTACGCCCGGTTGGCGTTGGAGAAACTGCAAAACCAGCAGCGCCAAGCCGGGGTACCGGTCGGACCACCCAACGACGCCAGCGCTGCCGTCGCAGCCTCTGCAGACGGGCGCGCCGCCGAGGGCATGCCAACGCCGGAACGGGAGCAGCAAGCGGCCGGTTAGTTACCGGGCGGACCCGGCGATCGGCTGCGGCAGATCGCCGGGTTGCCGCGTCAGCACGTACAACGCGATTCGACGCTCCGGCCGCACCTGGCATTCGACCAGCCGGTGCCAGCCGTTCTTCTCCAGCGCGCGGTGCACGCGCACGTTTCGGTGGTCGGGGTCACCGATGATTCGCCGGCAGTGCGGCTCGGCCTGCCAAATCGCTGCAGCCATGACGCCCATGAACGCCGAGTAAACGCCGCGTCCAATCAGACTTTCGATTCCGCCCGCTATGTGGAATCCGATGTCATAGGGATCGGCGGCGTAGAGCTTTGCGCATTCGTCCTTCGCCACGCGGTACAACTCCACGTAACCGATGTCGGTGTGCGCCTTGGCATTTGTCTCTCGAAAGCCGAGGATGCACGGCAACGAGTAGCTACCGGCAAGTCGGGCTGCACTGTCCGCACGCCAGCGGCTCGCGGGCCAGTCTTGTTCCCAGGTCCGCACCAAATGTGGCGACGACATCCACTCGGCAATGAGTTCGGGATCGTCGCTGTCCGGATCGACGACGCGCAGCCGGTACGGCGCCGGGCACTGGGGAAGGACTGGTGCCGGCACCGCGGATACCTCCGGCGACACGTCGACCAGCTCGCGGGGCAGGCAGCTCATCCGACTCCGTTCTCAGCGTTTTCGACTAACTTAGGCCGTCCTCACCAGAGCACTTGTAGTTAGGGAAGCCTATGTTAAGTTCGATGCGATGATAACGCCCCACGTGGGAAGGATCGGCGCGTCGATGGTGAGCAGTCCCGGATGGATCCGGCAATTCCACAAATCTCCCGCTGGCCGGTCACCGCTGGTCATCTTCCCGCACGCAGGCAGCGGCGCATCGGCATACCGCGCGATGTCGAAATCATTGAGCTCGGCATTCGACGTGCGGGTGGTGCAGTATCCGGGCCGGCAAGACCGGGTTCACGAACCTGCCGCGACAGCACTGACCGAGTTGGCCGCCGCAAGCTTTGCCGAGTTCACGGCCGCCCGTCCGGCTGGGCCGCTGACGATCGTTGGGCACAGCATGGGAGCGATAGTCGCCTTCGAATTCGCCCGACTCGCCGAGACATCCGGGATTCCGGTGCGGTTGCTCGCCGCCTCGGCCGCGACCGCGCCGTCGCTGGTCGAACACCTTCCCAAGCACCCCACCGAGGATGACGAGCTGCTCGCACACATGAACGCGCTCAACGGAACCAGCGCCGATGTCCTGGGGAGCAGCGAACTGGTGCGCATGGCGTTGCCGGTTCTCAAAGCCGACTACCGCGCGTTCGATGCGTACGACTGCGATCCAGACGCAATCATCGACGCGCCGATCATGGTGCTCGGCGGCGAGTCGGACCCGTTTGTCACTCCACGAGACCTGTATGCCTGGCGCGAGCACACCCGCGCGGAGGTTTCCGTGACGCTGTTCGAGGGCGGTCATTTCTACCTCAACGACCATCTGAGCGCGGTTGCCGAAATCATCTCCGCACCAAGTCTTTGCGCACGATGAGCGCCATCGAGCAAGGCGATGCCGACGACCCGATCGTCATCGTCGGCATGGCCGTGGAAGCCCCGGGCGGGATCGACACCCTCCTGGCATTCTGGGACGTCATCGCCGAGGCCCGCGAGATGATCACGCCGCTACCGCGTGATCGCGGCTGGCCGATAACCGAACTGCTCGCCGTGACCACCCGCGACGGCACGACGACCGTGCCCGACGCCGGCGGGTTTCTCACCGGCGCAGCAGAATTCGATCCGGGGTTCTTCGGCATCAGTCCACGCGAAGCGATCGCCATGGACCCGCAGCAGCGGGTCGGGCTCAGGGTGGCGTGGAAAGCGTTGGAGAACGCGGGAGTAGACCCGGCGAGCGTGGACGGTGACCTGGCCGGGTGTTACCTCGGGGCGTCCATCAACGAGTACGGTCCGCGAGCCGATGAGGTCAACGACTATAGCGGGCACCGCGTGACCGGCACCGCCCTCGGCGCAGTGTCCGGACGAATCTCGCACTGCCTCGGACTTGTCGGGCCCGCCATGACGGTGGACACCGCATGCGCCTCCGCACTGAGCGCGCTACACCTGGCCACCAATGCGGTCCGCGACGGCGAATGCGACTGGGCACTGGCCGGTGGTGTTTGCGTGATGGGTTCGCCCGCCGCTTTTTTCGAGTTCGCCATCAATAACGGACTTTCCGTCGACGGCCACTGCCGGTCCTACTCGGAAGGTGCGAGCGGGACGCTCTGGGGCGAGGGCGCCGGTGTCGTGGTCGTAGAACGGCTGTCGCGGGCACAGCGTTTGGGCCACCGTGTCTATGCGCAGGTCCTCGGTACCCGGGTCAACCACAACGGCCGCTCCGGTGCGCTCGTCGTGCCCAGCGCCGACGCGCAGCAACAATTGATCGAGGCCACGCTGGCAGCGGCCAAGATCGACGCGTGCGAGATCGGCATGGTCGAAGGCCACGGGACCGCAACGCCGATCGGCGACAAGCTCGAATTGACCGCACTGGCGAACACGTACGGCAAGCGCGGTAGCCCGGTGGTGGGGTCGCTGAAGACCAATTTCGGCCATGCACAGGCCGCCTCCGGGGCGCTCGGCCTGATCAAGACTTTGTTGTGCGGCGCAGCGGGTTCCACTGCACCCACACTCTTTTCCGACTCACCAACCGGCGCGATCGACTGGGACACAACAGGCCTGAGGCTCGCGACGAAGGTGGAGCCGTGGCGCCCAACATCGGGCATGCGTTACGGCGCCGTGTCATCGTTCGGCGTTGCCGGCAGCAACGCGCACGCTGTCTTGGCGATGCCTGCCCTTCAGGAGCCTGTCCATGCCTAGTCGCGCACTCCCCGATGGTCGAGTTCCGGTGCTAGTCACGTCGCATGCGGCGGAGCTGATTCCGGCCGAAGCGTCCGCCATCCTCGACTATCTCCACGCGCACACTGACGTCACACCGCACCAGGTATCCGACACGCTGTTCGGCGTCCGCAGCGCGCGCCGGCACCGCGCCCTGGCCGCCGTACGCACCCGCGCCGAACTGGTCTCGGCGCTGGAAGCGATCAAAGCAGGCACAGCGCATGCCGCAGTCTCAGTCGCAAGTCCAGCCCAGCCGAAACGCATCGCCTTCGTGTTTCCCGGACAGGGCAGTCAGCGTCCGGGAATGGGTTTGCTCGCATACCAGCAGTCCGCGAGCTATCGAGAGGCAGCGCTCGCATGCCACAACGAGTTCCAGTCGATCTACGGCTGGTCGCCGCTGCCGTACGTGATTGCCAGTGACGGACCGGTCGATGAGGACATCCGAATCGTCCAGCCTGCGTTGTTCCTACACATGGTGGCGCTGGCTCAGATGTGGCGCGCCGCCGGCGTCGAGCCGACCGTGACCGTCGGGCACAGCCAGGGCGAGATCGCCGCCGCCTACATCTCCGGAGCGATGACGCTGGCCGACGCGATCCGAATCGTCACCACGCGCGCCAGGTACGTCGACGCACACTCCCCCGACGGGCATTCGATGGCCGTGGTCGGGATGGACCGGGAAGCCTGCGAGGCCATGCTGGCGCGCCACAGCGGTTATGCCGAACTGTCCGTAGTGAACTCGCCGCACATTCTCGCCATTTCGGGTGACCGCCCGACCGTGTGTGAACTCATCGACTCCCTGAGCGCTGCGGGAACGTTCGCGAAGGAGATTCGGGTGCGCTACCCCGCCCACACCTCCATCGTCGGCCGGTTCGGTGCGCCGATGGCCGGCGAATTCGAGGAGAAGCTCGCCGAAAAGACGTTCCGCGACAGCGGCATTCCGTGCATCGGCGCAACCCTCGGCGAGGCGGTTAACTCTTCGTATCGGCTCAGCGATTACTGGTTTTGGAACCTGCGCAACCGAGTTCGCTTCGACCTGGCCATCGCCTGCGCCGCGCGCGAGCACGGCATCGACACCTTCATCGAGGTGTCCGAACACCCAACATTGGCCTTGGCCATGCACGAGAACCTCGCCGCTGCTGCGCCGGAGCGCAATTGTCGCGTGATTGCGACATCACATCGAACGGCCACAGACCTGGGCGAGTTCACGGCAAACCTGCTCGAGGTGGCCGTGTCCGACACGTCCTACCGGTGGGATCTGTGGCGTAGCAACGATCCTGGTTCTCGGCCACTTCCCGACTTCCCGAACTCCGCGATGCTTACCAAGCGACTGTGGATTTCTCCGCCCGCAGCCTCGATCCCGGAACCCGCGCATCCTGCGCAGCGCCTGGTTACGGTGTGGGAGCCGCTGAGCCACCGCAGCGTTGCTCCGCCCCGCAGTCTTCACATCACCGACCCGAGCGGCCACTCCCCCGATCTGAAGTTCCAATTGGCAACGGCCGCCACGGCATACGGAGCTACCGTCGACGAGGCGGCCGACACGCTCGTGGTTCTCGCACCCGCCGGGCAAGACGCAACGATGACCGACGCGATCGCGCAACTCGGACGGTTCTTCGGCTCCGACGATTGGCTGTCGAGTCTGTCACCTGCGATCCGGGAATGCTGGCTGGTGACCGCCGACGGCGAAACGGTCCTGCCAAGCGACGGCCCGCCGTGTCCTATCGCCGCCGCAGCCGCTACGGGATTCCGCAGTGCCGGAACCGAATTTCCGGCGGTTCGCTTCCGCCACCTCGACGTGCCGAATGGTGTCGATGCGGCCGCGATCATCAGGGCACTGCACACCGCGGGTGAGCCCGAACTCGCACTGCGCGACGGCAAGGTCCACGCCAAAAGGCTCACCCGACAACAGCATGCCAGTTCCACCGCTGTGGAACCCGGACCGCACGTGCTGATCACCGGTGGCACCGGCAAGCTTGGACTCGAATTCGCCGACTACTACGCCCATCGCGGAGCACGCCGCATCACGTTGGTGAGCCGCAGCGGCGGCAGCGCCCAGGTGATGGAACGCGTTGCCGCGCTGCGCCGGACGAGCGGGGCAGAGATCACCATCGTCCGTTGCGACGTTTCCGACGAGGCCGCCGTTGCGCGCCTGGCCGCCGAACAGGCCCGGCAGCCGGCGTCGACGATCATCCACACCGCGGCCGAGTACGTGGAGCGCCGGCCAACCGAGGTGACGCCGGAAGATGTCGACGCCTCCACCGCCGCAAAGGTTTTGGGAATCGAGAATGTGCTTCGGCACTTTCCGATGACGCCGGACTGCGCGGTGCTCCTGTGCTCGTCTATCGCTGCGACGATCGGGGGCCGTGGGCAGCTGCTCTATGCGGTTGGCAATCGGCTCCTTGATGTCGTGGCCGCCCGGGTGCGCGAACAGGGCACCGACTGCCGTTCGGTGCAGTGGGGTCTGTGGTCGGTGCAGGGTCCGCTCGATGCCGTCGGCGTCGCCAGGGTCGAAGGCACCGGCATGAATCCGATGAGTCCGGACGCGGCGCTCGCCGTCGGTGTACCCGGTGGAACCGCCGACTCCATTGTGGCCGCGGCAGATTGGGAATCGGTGCGTTCGGTGCTGAAGATCTTCGGCCAGGACCCGCTGTTGTCTCGGCTGCGCGAAGTCCCACCTCCTGAGCTACCGGACCCGGTGACCGCAGCACCCGCAGCTCCCCCACCGGTTTCGGTCGAGCGGCGCCTCCTCGACGAGCTGGCGCGTGCCATGGGTGTGGACGATGCTGACGCCATCGACACGTCGGTGCCGCTAGTGCAGCTCGGACTGGACTCGCTGCAGGCATTGGACTTTCGCCGCCGCGTCCAGGGCGAACTGGACCGCGAACTACCAATCGCCGCCATCCTCGGTGGCGCGTCGCTGGACCACCTGGTGCAGCTGATGGCCGCCCCCGCCGCATACGCCCGCTAGCCTCCAGAGGACCACCACGCATGTCGGATACCCTGCTCGACCGCCGCAAGCAACTGTTGCGGCAACGTCTCCTCGACGCCGGTCTGACCGCCGATGCCGCGAACCCGGCGGCACCTGTCGAACCGGTTATGTCGCCGGGCCAGCGCCGGATCTGGCTGCGGCACAATAGCGATCCGACCGATACGACGCTCAACATCAGCGTCGCGTTCCAATTCACCGGGCCGCTCGACGTGAACCGGCTGCACGCCGCATTTCGCGCCGTTGTCGAACGTCACGATGTGCTGCGCAGTACGTACGCCCTGGATGACGCGGGCCGGCCGGGTCGGGTGGTCCACGAAGCTGTTGAAATTGCTTGGCGCAGCGTCGACATCGGCGACATCCCGGAAGCCGGACGAGCACGCCGCCTCGCGGTTCTCATGCGCCGCGAATCCGGCCGGCCGTTCGACATTTCCACCGACTTGCCGATCCGGGTGACCCTCGTGCGGACCAGCGACGCCGAGCACGTCCTGATTATGGTGATCCACCACATCTGCTGGGACGACGAATCGTGGGGGGCGTTTTTCGACGACCTCAACGCTTCCTACAACGGCGCTCCGCTCGCACAAATCCGGGGAACTGCCCACCAGGAGGACAGGGAGCCCGAACCCGCCGCCATCGACTATTGGCGTGCGCAATTGGCGTCGTTACCACAGCCGTTGACTTTCCCCGGCCAAACCGACCACGGCTCGGCCACGGCTGCGCTGTGCACCAAGACGCTTGCGCCGGAGCTTGTCGGCCGCATCCGCGACACCGCGCGTCGCCACGCCACGACACCGTTCGTCGTGCTGTTTGCTGCGTCGGACGCTGCTCTGGCCCGGCTCAGCGGAACCACCGACTTCGTCACCATGGTTCCCGTTTCGCAGCGGCGCCCGCACAGTTCCGGCGTCATCGGCTATTTCGGTAACACGCTCCCAGTCCGCTGTGGAGTTCGACTGGACAGCAGCTTCACCGAGGCTGTTGCGCGTAAGGCCAGCGACTGGACCGCAGCACTCGCCCAGCACGACGTCGGGATCGACCGCATTCTGCGCGAACTGCGCAACCAGCGTGCCGGAATCGATGGTGTCGGGGCGCTCAGCGGTGTCGCGTTCAGTATGCGCAATGACGTCAACGGGTTTGCACTCGAAGGTATCTCCAGCACTCCCCTGCAACTGGGCCGGGCAACGGCCGAACTACCACTCGAAATCGCTGTGGTGCTCAACGGCCACGGTGGCCCGGTGGTCGAGGCGCGGTTCCACCCGCAGGCGTTCGACCGCCGCCAGGTCGAGCGGATACTGGCGAGCTATATAGAGTTGCTGGACAACGCAATTCAGCACCCCGACGAGCGTCTCGATCGGCTGGCACTGACCAGCGCCGCCGAGGCGAAGGACCTCCTGCGGGCGTCCCAAGGCGTCCGTACGGCATACCCGGCTGAGACGCTGACCGAACTGCTCGAGCGGCAGGCCGCGCAGGGCCCGAACCGCATCGCCGTCATCGATGACACCACCGGCAAACAATGGACGTACGGCGAACTGCACAGCCGGGCGGCACAACTCGCACACTGGATCATCGGCCAGGGCATCGGGCCGGAGCAGGTAGTGGCGCTCGAGCTCGACGGCTCAGCCGATTTCATCGTCGCGGCCATCGCCGTCCTGCACGCGGGAGCCACCTACCTGCCCGTCGATCCGGCGTACCCACCGCAGCGTATCGAGTACCTGACCAATGACGCCCGCCCACAACTCATTCTCGATGCGCCGACATTTGCCGACGCCTGCGCCGCGGCCTGCTCCTATCCCGAGACAGCGCCGAACGACGCAGACCGCATCGCGCCCTTGCTGCCTGATCATCTGGCGTACATCATCTACACCTCCGGATCGACCGGGGCACCGAAAGGCGTTCCAGTACCGCATCGCGCGATCGCGCAACACTTGCGCGGGGTGCACGCCGACATCGGCGTCACGCCAGCGGATCGGGTGTTGCACACGTCGTCGGTCAGCTTCGACGCCTCCATTTTCGAAATATTTGCGACTCTGACCCTCGGCGCGTGCGTGATCATCGCTCGTCCCAACGGCTTCCGCGACCTCCGCTACATCGCCGAACTGGTCGCTCGCGAGCAGGTCACCGTTTTGCACATGGTGCCGTCAGTGCTGAGCACGATCCTGCAGCTACCTGCCGTCGGTGGCTGGCAACACGTGCGGCATGTGCCGGTCGGTGGGGAGGCGTTACCAGGCGAGATTGCCGATCGGTTCTTCAGCGTCTTCGACGCCGAGTTGTCGAACAACTACGGACCCACCGAGGGTGTCGTGGCGGCAACGCATTTCCCGGTGCGCGGACCGCAAGGCACCCGTACCGCGCCGATCGGCCGTCCCAACCGCAATGTGTCCCTTTACATTCTCGACGGCAATCTGCAGTTGGTGCCCGACGGTGTGGCTGGCGAAATCTACCTCGGCGGAGACCAACTCGCGCGGGGATACCTGCACCGACCGGGCCTATCGGCACAGCACTTTGTCGCCGATCCGTTCGGCCACGGCACGCGCTTGTATCGCACCGGCGATGTGGCCTACCGAAACCCCGATGGTGACATCGTCTTCCAGGGCCGCGCGGACGATCAGGTCAAGATTCGCGGCTATCGCGTCGAACTCGGCGAAATTGAGGAGGCCATCGAGCCGCACCCAGAGGTGGCCCGCTGCGTAGTGCTCGCGCGCAGCCAAGGCAGCGCGGATGCCGCGCTCGTCGCCTACATCGTGGGCAGCGATGGGTCGCCGACGCAGACGGTGCTTGATGAGGTGCGCGCCGCCGTCGCGCGGATCCTGCCCGAGCACATGGTTCCGGCAAGCTTCGTCGGTCTTGCCGAGATTCCGCTGACCGCGCACGGCAAGCTCGATCGCGCTGCGCTGCCGGATCCCACTGCGAACGCCCCACAGCCGTTCCGCGCCCCCGCGACAGCCACCGAGATCCGGTTGGGCGCGATGTTTGGCGAGTTGTTCGGCGTCGAACGGGTCGGTCGCGACGATTCCTTCTTCGATCTCGGCGGGCACTCGATGCTGGCGGCCCGCCTGGTGACGTTGATCCGCGCGGAGTTCGGCGTGGAGGTGGAGCTGCGGGTTCCCTTCGACCACCCGACCGTCGCCGGGCTCGCCCACCACATTCGTGCCCTCGTGATCGACGAGTTCGGCATCGACCTCGACGAAACCGGCGAAGAAATGCCGGCTACCGCACCCCCCGCCTCGGCCGCGCAGCGTCCACCGCTGACCCGCGGTCCACGGCCACACCGAATACCGCTGTCCTATCCCCAGTTGGCCATGTGGTTCCAGTACCGGATGGACGGCCCGAGTTCGGTGGGCAACCTACCCTTCACCATCGAGATAGATGGTCCGGTGGACGACGAAGCGTTGGCCGCGGCAATCAACGACGTCGTCGCCCGCCATTCCGCACTGCGCACTACCTTCCCGGAATTCGACGGCGTCCCATGCCAACACATCGATCCGGGTATGCGTATCCCGGTGCCAATTACCCATGTCGATGCAACCGAACTGGAGGGCGAGCTGGCTCGGATTGCGGGGCACGCCTTTGTGATCGACGCTGAACCGCTCGTGCGGGCCGAACTTTTTGTACTGGGTGAAAGTTCGCGGGTGCTGTCGATACTGATGCATCACATCGTCGCCGATCACGCATCTTTCGCCGTATTCCGGTCGGAGGTGATCGACGCGTACCGTGTTCGCCGCGACCGCAATGTCGTCACCCACAGTGACGGCGGCATCGAGTACGCCGACTACGCGCTGTGGCAACGCGCCATCTTCGATGACGCCGGCACCGATTCGGCCGCAGCGGAATTCGGTCGGTCGGAGATCGAACATTGGCGTACCGCGCTGGCCGGGATTCCGGATTCGATCACCGTCGCCACCGACCACCCGCGCCCCGTCGCGCTCGGTAAGCACGGCGAAATCGCGTCGTTCGAGATTTCCGCCGTGACGAGAAATCGGCTGCGCGAACTGGCGGTTGCCAGCGGTGCCACCGAATTCATGGTCTGCCAAGCCGCGCTGGCCACACTCCTGTGCCGGCTTGGCGCCGGCGACGACATCGCGCTGGGAACGCCGGTGGATGGTCGCAGTGACCCGGCTATGGCTGGCCTCGTCGGCCTGTTTGCCAACATGGTGGTCTTGCGCTGCGACCTCGCGGGTAACCCCTCGGTGCGGACGTTGCTGCAACGCTGCCGGGACACGGCACTGACGGCGTTCGTCCACCAGGAAGTGCCGATCGAACGACTCGTTGACGCGCTGGCACCTCGACGCACGCGGGCGCGGAACCCGCTGTTTCAGGTGATGATTCACTTCCACGACACCGAGAGCGCCTACGTACTCGACGACGCCGCGCAGACCACGATGACACTGCGGCCGGTCGAGTTCGACACGTCCTTCCTCGACATCAACGTCAGCTTTGCGGTGCGGCCGGACGAGTCGATTTCCGCGCGCATCGTCGCCAACAGCGACCTTTACGAGTCAGACACCGTCGAGATGCTGGCCAGTGGGCTGCGGTCGGTTTTCGAGGCTTTCGCCGCCGCACCTGATATGGCGGTCGCGGATATCGACGTACTCGGTGCGGAGCGCGCCCAGCGGGTCCTCGGCGAGTGGAGCCGAAGCAGTCAAACATCGCCCTTGCCCGCAGTGTTCGATGCCGAGGGGATCCGTCTTGTCGCCGCCACGCCCGCCGCGCCGGTCGATACGGCGCTGGGCAAACTTCAGGCCTTGGCACACCGCGAATGCGTTGTGTCCGACGGACTGTTGGTGGCTCCCGCCGCAGTCGCCGCTGCAGCCGCGCGCGTCCCGGCGAGCTGTGGCGCCCCCGACGTCCGGTTGTTGGCGCTACCTGCCGATGATCCCCAATTGCTATCGGAAGTCCGTGCCGGGCTGGCGGCTTCGGCGACGATGCTGCTTGTTTGCGATCATGAGATCGACGACGCGGCGCTACTGGCCCAGGTCATCGTGGAGCATCAAGTAACCGATGTGGTTTGCCGGCCGCAGGCGCTCGCCAACATAGCGCATTCCGGAGTATCGATGCTGCCATCGGTGCGCTCCTGGCGCACAACCGAATTGGCGCCGGTAACGGCAGAAGTACTTACCGCGCTCGCGCCGCACTCGATGTGCCGCAGCGACCAGTGGCGCTCCGAAGTGTGCGGCGAGGTTGGCCGGCGCCTGGTGCTCGATGCACGGATGCGTCCCGTGCCGCACAACGTTGTTGGCGAGCTTTACCTCGGTGGCCCGGCGCTCGCCGTCGGTTATCACGACGACCCGGCGCGCACCGCCTGCCGATTCGTCGCCGATCCGTTTGCACGCGACTCGCGGTTGTTCCGCACGGGCATACCAGCTCGTTGGGACGTACATGGCAACGTGCACATCGGCGCCCCGACGACCACCGTGGTATCCGAACCGGTGCGGTCGAGCACCTCCGCGATGTCCGAGACGGAGCGCGTTCTTGCCGACCTGCTTGCCGAGTTGCTCGAGATCGACGAGGTGGCACCCGACGACGGCTTCTTCGCGCTGGGCGGCGACAGCGTGATGTCGATCCAATGGGCGGTGCGCGCAAACGAGCTCGGTGTGCCGCTGACACCGCAGCTTGTCTTCGAGCACTTCACGATTCGTGATCTCGCGGCGGCCGTGGATGACGCGACCGTGGTGGAAGACCATCGCTCGGCGCCGATGTCGGCATCTGGTCTCAGCGACGCTGAGCTGGCTGGCTTGGCAGCCGCATGGGAGGCGGAGGGATGAGCGGGAATATCGAAGATGTGCTCGCCCTCAGCCCTTTACAGGAAGGACTCTTTTCGCTCGCCAAGCTGGCCAGTGACGCCGACGGTGGAATCGATGTCTACACAATGCAGTTCGTCGTCGACATCACCGGTCCACTCGATTCGAACCGACTACGAGCCAGCGTCGCGGTGGTGTTGCGGCGCCACCCTAACCTCCGGGTGTCGTTCTGGGACCGCAACGTTGCCAAACCTGTCCAGGTCGTGCCGGCATCGGTCACGGTGCCGTTGCGTGAAACCGATGCAGCCGCCGAAGACTTCGATGCGCTGGCCACCGAGGAGCGCTTGCGTCCGTTCGACCTCGCGCGCGGGCCTGCGCTGCGAATCGTGTTGGTGCACGTGAGTTCTCCCGGCGATGTGCCGCGGCGCCGGCTTCTGGTCACCGCCCACCACCTGCTCATGGACGGCTGGTCCGCGGCGGTATTCTGCACCGAACTCGTCGCCGCCTATGATGCTGGCGGACAGGGTGAGTCGCTTCCTCCGGTGCGACCCTACCGTGACTACATTGCGTGGCTGCAGCGCCAGGATCACCTCGGCGCGGTGCAGCGCTGGGCGGATTACCTCAAGCCGATCGAGGAGCCGTTGCTGCTGTTCGACGCCGACACCACCAGTGTGGGAGCGGCCGAGCCACAACGCACTCGGGTAGCGCTCGGTCGGACAGCCACAGCGGCACTGCAATACTGGTGCCGCACGCATGGACTCACCATGAGCACGGCCGTGCAGTTCGCGTGGGCGCTGACGCTGAGCCGGCTCGCGGACCGGCGCGACGTCGTCTTCGGCACCACCGTGTCCGGACGCCCGGACGTTCTCGACGGCGTCGAATCGATGATCGGACTGTTCATCAACACGGTGCCCACCGTGGCGGTCCTCGACGCGTCGACAAACGTTGTGCAGCACTGTCAGCGGCTGCAGCGCGAGTTCGCCGCGATGCGTGAGCTCAGCTTCGTCAGTCTGTCTGCCGTGCAGCGCGCCGCCGGTCATCCGGCGCTGTTCGACACGCTGTTCCTCTTCGAGAACGCGCCCATCGAGGCGGCAACCAATCCGGTGACCACCGCCGACGGCACTCGATTTCTGCCGGTCACCATGGAAAGCCTCGCCCACTACCCGCTGACTGTGGTGGCATACCTTCGTGATGACGAGTTGGTCGTTCTTGTCGAGGCGACACCGGATGTGGTGCGGCGCTGGTCCGGCGCCGATATCGGCTCGCGGGTGCTGCGGGTCCTCGAACAACTTCCCGACCGTTCCGCGGACTCACCGGACCGTCTCGATGTGCTACTGGACTGCGAGCGCTCCCGCGGCACCCACTCCGCCGCACCTCTTATCGATCCGGCCGCAACCGTCTCGGGCCTCTTCACCAGCCAGGCGACGGCGACCCCGGACGCAATCGCACTGACAGCGAAGGGCGAGCGGTACACCTACCGCGAACTACACACGGCCGTCGCTGAACTGGCGCATCGACTTCGTGGTCTTGGCATCGGACCGGAAGACGTTGTCGCCCTAGTGCTGCCGCGCAGTACCCGGAGCGTCGTTGCCCTCTTGGCCGTGCTGGAGTGCGGTGCCGCCTACGTTCCGGTGGACGTGACACTCCCCCAGGAACGCATCGATGTTCTCCTGGCCCAGGCGAACCCGGCGGTGATCATCACGGCAACCGAGTCCGAGTCGCTGTGTCACGGCAGATTGGGTCTGCTCAATCTCGACGACCCCGCGCCGACCGCAACGCTGCCCGGTGCACGCCCCGCCGCGCATCCAGACAATGCCGCCTATCTGATCTTCACGTCCGGGTCGACCGGCCTTCCCAAGGGCGTCATCGGTACCCACCGAGCCGTGGTCAGCTATTTCGCCGATCATCGCGAGCGGGTGTACCGACCCGCCGTCGCCCGGCTGGGCCGCAAGTTACGCATCGCCCATGCCTGGTCGTTGAGTTTCGACGCATCATGGCAACCGCTCGTCGGACTGTTGGACGGTCATGCGATCCACCTGTTCGATGCCGAGGAAATGCGCGACGCCCAGCGCCTCGTGGACGGCATCATCGAGCACCAGCTCGACATGATCGACACGTCACCGTCGATGTTCGCCCAGTTGCGGCAGGCGGGTGCCCACCAACACCTTTCGGTGCTCGCCCTCGGCGGCGAGGCCATCGCGCCCGACACGTGGCGACTGCTCCGATCCCTCGAGCGTGCGGACGTCTACAACTGCTACGGCCCGACCGAGACCACCGTCGAGGCTATGGTCGCGTCGATCCGCACTGCCACAACCCCTGCCCCCGCCCCCGCCCCTGTGCGTGATTTTTCACCGCGGGCGGTGAAGAATCACGCACAGATGGGGGTGGCGACGGCGGCGCAACCGACGATCGGTGAACCGACGGCCGGAACGGCGGCGCATGTGCTGGATTCCGGGATGCGACCGGCGCCCACCGGAGTGGCCGGCGAACTGTACCTTTCCGGCCCTCAGATCACCCGCGGCTATCACGACCAACCGGCAACCACCGCAACTAGTTTCGTCGCTGACCCGTTTCGTCCGGGCCAGCGTATGTATCGCACCGGGGACTTGGTGCGCTACCGGACCGACGGCAGTCTCGAGTTCCTGGGCCGCCGCGACAACCAGGTCAAGGTGCGTGGTTATCGGATCGAACTCGGTGAGATCGAGGTGGCGCTCCGTGGCCTGCCGGGAGTGACAAGCGCGCACGTCGTCGCGCTACCGCGGTCCGGCGGTTCGGTGTTGGTCGGCTTGGTGGCGACGGAATCCGGGCACGGCCACCGGCCCGACCTACGTGCACAGCTGACCGGCAGTCTGCCGGCGTACATGGTGCCGGCCCGGATCGTCGCGCGCGCGCAGCTGCCCCTGACCGCGCACGGGAAGATCGATGCCCACGCATTGCGGGAGCTGGCCCGTGCCGCGATGGCCGAGGCGGGCGAGCGAGGCGCACAACCACGCACCGAACTCGAACGCCAACTCTGCAGCGTGGTCGCCGAAGCGGTCGCCCAAACACCGGATGCCGTCCCCACAATCGGCATCGACGACGACTTCTTCGACCTCGGAATGGACAGCATCGTCGCGATCTCGCTGGTCGACCGCGCTCGCCGACTCGGCATAGCGATCACCCCCCGAGTGGTGTTGCTGCATCCGTCGGTTCGGGACTTGGCCGCCGCAGTGACGAGCCCGGCGCCCGCCGTGCAGCCGCCTGCTGTCGACGACACCGGCGAGCTGTGGCCACTTCCGGTGCTGCGCTGGATGCTCGAGGCCAGAGAGTATCGGCGATTCACGCAGTCGGCCTTCGTCACGGTGCCGCGTACTGCCGAACGCGCGGACATCGAAGCGCTTCTGCAGGCGATCGTCGATGGCCATCCAGCGCTGCGCGCGCAACTGGAGTTGCGCGACGGTCAACCAGTCCTCGTAGCGCGCCCCCACGGAACAGTCAGCGCGACTGAGCTTCTCGACCATGTTCCGGTAGTCGGTGACATCGAGCCCATCATTGCCGACGTCATCCGCCCGACCATCGACAAAATCGAGCCGCACAACGGTGTGATGCTTCGCGCGGTATGGTTCGAGCGGGCAGACGGGGATGGCTTGCTGCTCTTGGTAATTCACCATCTGGCCACCGACGCCGTGTCGTGGCACATTCTGCTCGACGATGTCGCCACCGCGGGCGCCCGGATCCAGAACCGACAGACACCGGCGATTACCGCCGAGTACACGAGCTATCGTGAATTCTCCCGGCTGCTGTCCGAACGGGCGACAACGCTCCAACCAGAGGCAAGCCGGGATTACTGGATCGCCCAATGTCGGGGCGCGGACCCGGTACTCGGCTCGCGCAGGCCGGATCCTCGCCGGGATACCTGGGCAAGCCTCGCCGTCGTTGAGGCGCTCACGCCCGCCGACCTGACCGGCAAACTGTTGCGACGTCCCAACGGCGATATCGGGATTCGCGATGTGCTGCTGACCGCACTCACCATAACCGTCGCCAGCTGGCGCCGCCGCCGCGGCGAGGACCCGACATGTGGGACGCTCGTGGCGCTGGAAGGGCACGGGCGCGAAGACGACCTACTCGGCGTCGATACAACACGCACGGTGGGCTGGTTCACCTCGGTCTATCCGGTCCGATTCGGCGCTGAATCAGACGTGGATGTCGACACCGCAGGCCGTGATCCGGATGCGGTACTCGCACTGTTGAATGCTGTAAACGAGCAACTGCGGAGCATTCCGGACCGCGGCCTTGATTACGGTCTGCTGCGGTACGTTCGAAAAGACGCCGAGCTATGCGGTTGTGCGACACCGCAGATCGAGTTCAACTACCTGGGCCGCTTCGATTTGGCCGCGCAGTCCTCGTCTGACAATTGGCAACCAGTCATGGATCCAGCGTGGCAGAGGTTGGTGCCGCTCGATCCGGAGCCACAATTGCCGATGCACTACGCGCTCGACGTTGCCGCCGTGGTCGTGCCGAGACCGGAAGGCCCGCAGTTACTCACCACGTGGCGGTGGGGTCAAGATCTGTTCACGGCAGATGAGGCGCAGCAGCTTGCGACGCTGTGGCAGGACGCGATCGTCGCAATTGCGAGTGTGATGTAGGTCAGTGTCGCGCCGGACTACCGACGACGACTGCACCGACATTGCACTCGACGAGCTCGTCGGTGCCGGTGATGTCGGCAAATGCCGCGGTGTCGCTGTAACCCTGTGCCACCGCGCCGAGCCCCATGGCCGTGGCAACCAGGTAGAGATTCTGGGTCAGCACGCCGACGTGTTTGAGGATCAGCGCGTACGGCATCTGCTCGTACGCCCACATCACCCGGCCGGCCCGCGCGGCAATCACTATCAGTACCTGTGGCTGCCGACCGTCCTCGAGCGTCAGGGCGGATGGGCTCAGCAGGCGTTCGATCGCGGGATGGTCTGCGTCGGCAATCAGCTCCAGCGCGTGGTCGAAGGAGTTGTAGTGATACATGCCCTGGGCAAGCCCGTCCGCGCAGCGCACCACCGGATACAGTTCGAGTTCGTAAATGCTTCCGCCCGACGGATACGGTCGGGACGGAAGTTCCTCGCGGTCAACTACTCTCGACCCACGCGTGCGAGCGCACCGATACAGCAGCTCGCCAAGCTGATCGACCGTGATCGGTGCGGCGTCATCGTAGGCCCGACACGAGGCACGCCGCTCGATGGCGTCGGTCAGCGTCACATCGGTGATTTCGAGCGTGTCGAGATCGGGAGTCGCCAGCAGCACGGCGGATTTGGACCCAGGCCGGTGTCGTGTCGGCAGCGGCGGGAAAGAGCTCGACGCCCATTTCGTGGGCCCGAAGTGGGCCCAACTCTGCACCCGTGCACCGAGCGTGCTGCGACGGTGAAACCACAATTCGTGTGCGCTCCAACTGCGCAGGGCGAAGTCGGTGTCTTCGATCGATTCCGCGGTGACGACGAATCCGCCCGCTTGGAGGTCGGTGACGAGCTGACTCACGACCGATTCCGGAAGGTCGGCGTCGGCCGGGCTCGTCGCGCCGGTGGCAACGGCGAGCACCCGCGCGTCGAAAAGCTTCAGGTCACACCACGATCGCGGGTTCTCCATGACGAGACTGTCACCATCCCTACGCAGCACAGTGAATTTCGACAGGATCAGTGGCTTGTCCGCTGGGAGCTCTTGGGTATCAGTTAGATTAGGACCTGCGAACGGCATCACCTCATACAGTTCGTTGCCGTCGAGCAGGACAGTTTTCACCAACCATCCGCCGTCGCTGAGGCGATCGAGCAGGCCGGCGCACTCCGGTTCGTGTGCGGCATGACTAGAGACCGTCTCGCCGGTACTGAGGCGACGCAGCAGGGCAGCTTGCGCCGGCGTCAGTGCGGTCAGCGATACCTTCTCCGGCAACAGCACTGCCCCGGTCGCCGAGATCAGGCAGCGCGCACCCGGCCGCAGGGACACGGTCGACTCGGCAGGGGTCATTGTGCGGCGTTCGCGAGTGCCGGTTCGAGGACGTTGAGCAAATACGGCAACGACAGCGCGGTCGGCTGGTTCAGCCCGCTGGCGTCGGTGAGGTTGACGAACGCGACACTTTTTTTGCGGACCGCTGGCAGCGACGAGTACCCCGGCAGGCTGGTGAATGTCTTTTCCATGCCGCCCATCGCTGCGGCGACCACCAGGTCGGCGTCCAGGTCGCCGACCCGCTCCGCCGAGAGCGCCAACCGCCCGCCGCCCGGAGCGGCATCGACGATGTGCTGCGGAATGTGCATGCCGAGGCGTGCGAACACCTCGCTGGCACCGTCTTTCGGATCGGCCAGCACCATCAGTTGGGACGGGCTGGCGAGCAACGTGGTGATGAAAGTCTTGCCCCGCAAACCCGGAAGTCGCTGTGCGACCGCGTCGATCTTGCCGTCGACTCCGGCGATCACCTGCTTGGCCTGACCTTGCTTGTGCAGAACCTTGCCGAGCACCTCGATTTGCTGGCTCCAGGAATCGATTTGGGCGTTGGTCAGTCCAGGGATGGTGGGTGCGACTCCGGAAAGCCGGTCATACATCGCCTTGTCCACCATGAAGCCCGGCGCGAGAATGAGATCCGGGTTGAGCGCCGCTACCTGCTCGGTGATGTCGCCGCTGGACTTCAACGCCTTCGACTGGCTCAGCGACGCGGGTTCCCATGGCGGCGTTTTACCGCCGGCGATCACGGCGACATTGTCGACGTAGGCAACCGGTACAACGCCGAGCGCCAACGTGGCGTCGAGCCACTGATTGCCCAGCGCGACAATCCGCTTCGGCACGCCGTCGATCGTCGTCTTTCCTTGCGCGTGCGCGATGGTCACCGCATCCGCGCCCGCGGAGGGATCACTCGGATTCGACGAACAGGCCGTCGCCAGGGCCACCACCGCGGCCAACGCGGCCAACGCGGCCGTCAGGGCGACCACGGGCCCGCCGAGCCTGTGATGCCGATTGCCGATCCTCATTCCCGAGCCCCTTTCGGCCGACCGAATCTGCGCTAGCTAGGTTAGCCTAACCTCAATCGGAGGGTGCGGTGGGACCGTCAGGCGTCGGCTGGCGGGGATGTGAGGTTCTGAATGCGGACCTGACCGCGCGCGACCAGCCGCTGCTGCTCATCGGTGATACTGACCTGCCACAACTGCTGGGAGCGCCCGCGGTGGATCGGCAGCGCCTCGGCGTGCAGGGTTCCTTCGCTCACCGCTCGAAGAAAGTCGGTGTTGTTGTTGACGCCGACCACGCGCCCCTTGGGTCCGAGCCATAACCCGGCCGCGAGGCTCGCCAGCGACTCGATAACCGAGCAGTACACGCCACCATGGGTGATCCCGAACGGCTGATGCATCGCGGGCCCCACCGTCCAGTGCGCACGCACCCGGTCGGGAGTCAGTTCGTCGTATTGCAGGCCGATGACGCCGTCGAATCCCTTGGCACCCCAGCGGGTCATCTCCTCGGGCGTCACCGAATGCCAGTCCTGCTCCGGGGCGTGTGTCATCTGAGCCTCCGCGATCATCTCGAGCGGCGACCGGTGTTCCGGTACTGCCGAGTCCAATTCCTCTGGTATCTAGCAGTACACGAACGCACCAGAAAGACACCGATGGGCCCCGCGCCAGCTTCGGTGCGGGGCCCATCGCGGGTAAGGACCGAGAGTCACTGCAGCCCTCAGGACACCGGCAACGGCCCAACGAATTACCGGACGTGAGTGTAGGGTAGGTTTACCTAACCAACAAGTGGTTGTCGAACTGGGGAGAACACGGCACCGTGACCGCACACCGACGCCGGCAAGCGGGCCTGGCCGCGCTGACGACAATCGTTGTCGCCGCCGGCGTGCTCGGTATCGTCGTCGGCGCGCAGGCCATCCCCCTGTCTGGCATCTGGCATGCGCTGGTGTCCCCGACCGGCTTGCCGACCGACCAGATCGTCACCTCGTTGCGGTTGCCGCGGACGGTGTTGTGCCTCGCGGTCGGCATCGCGCTCGGCACTGCCGGGGCACTCATTCAGGGGCACACCCGCAACCCGCTCGCGGATCCCGGTCTGCTCGGCCTGACCGCCGGCGCTGCCCTGCTGGTAGTCATCTCGATGTACGCGTTCGGTCTGCGCAACCCCGACCAGTACGTCTGGTTCGCACTTGCCGGTTCGCTGGTGGCGGGCATCGTCGTGTTCGGCGTCGCCTCCGTCGGCGGCGGTAACGCGTCGCCGCTGAACCTCGCGCTCGCCGGCGCCGCAATAACATTCGGATTGCAGGCGTTGACGAATGCGCTTGTGCTGCAAGACACCTTCAGCCTCGACGGTTACCGACTCTGGGTGGTGGGGTCCGCGGCCGGGCGCGACATCAGCGTTTTCTGGCAGGTGCTGCCGTTTCTCGCTGTCGGCCTGGTGCTCGCGGTGATCAACATTCCGGCTCTGAACGGTCTGAATCTGGGTGACGACGTCGCGCGGTCGCTCGGTATCAACGTCGCCGGTGCGCGGGTGATCGGCCTGCTGTCGATCACCTTGCTGGCCGGGGCCGCGACGGCCGCGTGCGGACCCATCGCGTTCATCGGTCTGATCGTCCCGCACCTGGCGCGGGGCTGGGTCGGTCCGGATTACCGCTGGCTGGTGCCGTATTCGGCGCTGCTGGGTGGGCTGACGCTACTGGTGGCCGACATCGTGGGCCGGATTGTCGTGGCGCCGGCCGAGTTGCACGTCGGGATTGTGACAGCGCTGATCGGCGCGCCGGTGTTTATTGCGCTAGTCCGCCGCAAGGTACCGGTGGCGCCGTGAGCACGCTCCTTACTAAGCTCGGTCCCGTTTCCGGCGTCCGGCGCCCGACGGCGACATTGATCGTCGCGGCGCTCGTGGCGGTGGCTTTGCTGTTGGCATGCATTGACATCGGCCGCGGCGATTTCCCGCTGTCGGTCGCCCAGGTGCTCGATGTGCTGTCCGGCGGCGGAACTCGTGCACAGCGCTACATCGTGTTGGACGTCCGAATGCCGCGCGCGGTGGTCGCGGCGCTCGCCGGCGCAGCACTCGGTGTCGCCGGGGCGCTGACGCAATCGATTCTTCGTAACCCGTTGGCAGGCCCGGACATGCTGGGTATCACTACCGGGTCGGCCTGCGCGGCGGTCGCTTTCATCGTTGCGGGCGGTGCTGGACTAGCGGGTGGCCTGTTCGCCGTTGGCGGCACCTTCACCGCGGCCTTGGTCGGTGGCGCGGCGACCGCGCTACTGCTCTACGTGTTGGCTTGGCGCAGCGGCCCGACGGGTTTCAGCGGACTGCGGATCGTCCTGATCGGCATCGGTCTGAACGCGCTGCTGCTGGCGGTGATTTCGTGGCTGCTCGTGTACGCCGACATCGTCGACGTCGCCCGCGCGCAGGTGTGGCTCAACGGCTCGGTGAACTCGGCAACGTGGTCACAGGTCGGCCCGCTCACGATCGGCCTTGCCGCAGCGACCGGATTGGCGATGTATCTGTCCAGAACTATTGCGGCACTGCGTTTTGGCGCGGACAAGGCGATGTCGCTCGGCGTCGACCTCCAACGCAGTCAGGCAGCTGCGTTGGCGCTGGCCGTGGTGCTGGCGTCGTTGGCTACCGCCGCTACCGGTCCAATCGGGTTCGTGGCATTGTCGGCACCGCAAATTTCGCGGTACTTGTTGCGCCGCCCAATCGAACCGGTGCTCACCTCGGCCGTGGTCGGGGCCGTGATCGTCGTCGCCGCCGACATCGTCGCCAGAACGATGCTGCCCGTGGAGCTTCCCGTCGGCATCGTCACCTCGGCGCTCGGTGCCGTGTTTCTCGTGTACCTGCTTGTCCAAACCAATCTGCGGAGGTCGGTGTGAGCGCTCGATCGAACCAGCCGCTGCGGGCCGCAGGTCTGCAACTTGGCTACGGCAGACGGATCGTCGTCGATGGACTCGACCTGGACATTCAACCCGGCCTGGTCACAACGATTATCGGCCCGAACGGCTGCGGCAAGTCGACGCTGCTGCGTGCCTTCGGTCGCTTGCTGGAGCCGAAGGCCGGCGAGGTGGTGCTCGACGGCAAGGCGATCTCGCAGTGGCGGCGCCGCGACATCGCACAGCGACTCGGCCTTCTCCCCCAGTCGCCGTTGGCTCCCGAAGGCCTGACAGTGGCTGAACTTGTTGCCCGTGGCAGACATCCGCATCAATCGTGGCTGCGGCAGTGGTCCGCCGACGATGCTGACGAGGTTAACAAGGCCTTGCAGCTCACCGGTATTACCGATCTGGCCGACCGGTGTCTCGACGAGTTGTCCGGCGGGCAACGCCAGCGCGCGTGGATCTCGATGGCGCTGGCGCAGGGCACCGGCATTCTGCTCCTGGATGAACCGACGACATACCTCGATTTGGCGCACTCGGTGGAAGTGCTGGATCTGATCGACCGGTTGCACTCTGAGCTCGGCCGCACGGTCGTGATGGTGCTGCACGATCTCAATCTCGCGGTGCGCTACAGCGATCGGCTGATCGTCATGCGGGACGGCCACATCGTTGCTGCCGGACCGCCGGCGGAAATCATCACGGAAGAAATGTTGTTCGCAGTCTTCGGCTTGGAAGCGGCCGTCATCGACGACCCTGTCTCCGACCGTCCGCTCATCGTGCCGATCGGCACTCGCCATGTCATCGACGCAACCGATCGCAAGCCGCGGCGCGCCGCGCAGGAAGGGACGCAATGACCATCGAGAACCACGAGGCCTCGACCGGACACCGCGGATTGCAGGGCGCATTACTGAAGGCATTCGGCGCCAACGACTACCAATTGACGGTGACCGGCAAACGTGCCATCACCGACAACTACATCCGGCTGAGTTTCAACGCCGGCGGATTGCTCGACGACCGCCCGATACACCCCACCATGTGGATCCGGATGTGGTTCCCCAACGGCTCGAAGCTGCACCAGCGCGGCTACACCCTCGTCGACCCGGATCGCGCGGCCGACACCTTCGACGTCGAGTTCGCCATCCATGACGGCAATGCCGCGCGGTGGGCGCTGGCAGCCCAGCCCGGCGACACGATCACGGCGAGCGTGCTGGGCACGAATTTCGAACTGCCCGAGACGGCGCCAAAGGGTTATCTCATCGTGGGTGACACGGCGTCGATCCCGGCGATCAACTCGCTGCTCGGCGCGATCGGCGACGTCCCTGCACGGGTATGGGTCGAATGGGTGCATTCCAGCGACAGGTCCATTCCGCTTGCCCAGACGGCACATACCGACGTCGTATGGGTGCAGCGCGGTGCCGATGGCGCCAGCCTCGTCGCCGCTGTTGCCGATGCCGCTTTCGATGCCCACGACCATTTCGGCTTTGTGGCATGTGATTTCAAGACGACGCGGGCGGTCACCAGCCTGCTGCGGCACCGGTTTCGCCTGAACCGTAAGGCGATCAAGTCCCAGGCGTACTGGAAATAGCGGTTGCGGTCGCGGCAGCGTCCGCCACAAGACCGGAGCGCAGCACTCGATCCGACAGGGCCCCCAGGCAGCTGAGATTCGCGAACCCCGGCCCCTGAGCAATGCCGGCAAGATTGGGCAGGAACAGCTTCGGGCGCAATCCGCTGACGGACAGGTCGTAGTCGATGACCGTCTCGAGCCGGTCCTGGTTGATAGGCCAGCCGACAGCCAACTCGAGGATGTCGGTGGCGGCGTCGTCGAGCAACTCGGTGAACCACAGCGGGTTTCCGCCGGTGGCATCGACGACAAGGTCGAATCGGCAGGTCCGTTGCGGCCGAGTTTCGTTGTGCAGCGAGAGGGCAACCAGGTCGTCGTCGGCGTACGCCGCAACCACCCGTCCCTGCAGATGATGGATCCGGTTGTCGCCCAGGAGCGCATCCTGTACGCGCACCGAGAAGACACCGCGGTCGGTGCGACGAATCACCTCCCGCCGCTCCTGCGGACTCAGCGCCGACCAGCGCGACGGATCGCTGAACAACGAGTTCTCGAAGTAGCTTTCCCCCCGCGTGTAGAGGGTCGCGTTCGGGGAGATCACCGAAATCAGCATGGCGTCGTGGCGGACCAGCTCGTCGAGCGCCGAGCCCGCCGTCTCGCCGCCGCCGATCACGGCTGCGTGCGAAGCGGCAGGAAGCTGCCGGCGCCCGGTGAGATCCCAGAACTCTGCGATGCTGAGCACCCGGGGATGATCCAGCAGCTTCCGGTCGCTCGGGCCCGGCCCGGTGATCATGACGGCATCGGCGGCGATGACGCTTTCGTCAGCGCCGTTACCTGCCACGGTGACCCGCCAACTGCCGCCGTCCACACCGAGTTGGGTGACCCGCCCGGCGACCCGCTTGAGCCCGACCTCGGCAGCCACCCATTGCAGATATTTCGCCCAGAGGTGGTGTTGCGGATGTGGTCTGCCCCTATCGATCCATTCCGCAAACATCGAATGCTCGACGAGAAAGGAGGACCAGCTGCGCGACATCATGATTCGGTTGATTTCGCGTGAGCTTCCTTGGCCCAAGTGCGATCCGTAGGGAAAGCCGACGTCCTTTTCCGGCGATGTCCCGAGCCGCTGATTGCCGTCGGTCCAACCGCTGCCGGACAGCCAATTGCCCGCAACAGTGTTCGGCTCCACCGCGATGATCCGGGGTGCCGGCACACCGGCTGCGCGCATCGCCGCCGCCTTGGCCGCTACTGCAACGGCTTTGGGACCGGCGCCGACCACCAGCAGAGTCTGCACGTTGTTGCCCTACCTTCCGACCGCTAGTGCAGCTAGCTCCGACTCGTCCATGGCTGAGACTTCCAGATACACCTGCGCCACCTGCTCGAGCCGACCAGCGACGGCATCCGCAGAATCCAGCCGGGGCGCCAGCGCCCGGACCGTGCGCGCGGTGAAAAGATCGGCGACGACCGCGTTCGGCGCGTCCAGCCACTCCCGTATCCGGGCAACTACCGCGGTCGCCATGACGGAATCGCCACCGAGGGCGAAGAAGTCGTCCTCAACACCGACCTCGACGCCGAGTACGCCGCCGATGATGTCGATGAGTGCGCGTTCCAAAGCACTGTCCGGGGCGGCGTCACTACCGTCGACACCGGCGAGTTCCCGCTGCGCCAACTGCGCCGCGGCCTTCCGGTCAAGTTTGCCGTTCGCCGACAGCGGCAGCGCCGCAACAACAACGATCGTGTTCGGCACCATGTACGCCGGTAGCAGGCTGGCGAGCTGGGAGCGAATCTCCTGGCCTGTCAAGGATTCCGAGGTTGGTTCCCGAGCAACCACGGCGGCCAAGGTCGGCGCCGAATTCGAAATCGCCACCGCAACCGCCAGATGCACGCCGGTGACCGACCGTAACGCCGCCTCGACCTCGCCTAGTTCGATACGGTGTCCTCGAATCTTCACCCGATGATCGGCGCGGCCCAGGAATTCCAGTGTCCCATCCGGCCAATATCTCGCCAGATCCCCCGTTCGGTACCACCGTTCGCCGTTGTATGTGACGAACTGCGCGGCACTGCGTTCCGGGTCGTTGTGGTAGCCGCGTGCCACGCCAGCGCCGCCGATCCACAGCTCACCACAGACCCAGTCGGGGCAGTCTGCGCCGAACCCGTCGACCACGCGACACAGCACGTTTCGCAACGGTGTTCCGTACGGCACCGCCGGCCAGTGCGCCGGCGGATCGCTGATCTCGCAGATGGTCGAGTGAATCGCGGTCTCGGTCGCACCGCCGAGCCCGGCAAACCGAGCCCCCGGCACCTGATGGGACAGTCGCAGCGGCAGATCGACACCGACCCAGTCCCCACCGAGAAGCACGGCTCGCAGGGAATCACCGAGTCCGCCCACATTCAGCAGCATGTCCAGCACGCTCGGCACACAGTTGAGGACCCTAACCGCATGGCGTCGAATCGATTCGGACCAGCACTGCGCGTCGCCCCGCTCATCATCGGTGACCGTGACGACCGCTCCCCCGGCGTGCAGCAGCGCAAAGATGTCGAAAACGGAAAGGTCGAACTCGAAGGCCGACACCGCAAGCGAACGGTCGCCCGGCCCGATGCCGAACCTGTCGACGAGGTCACAGATGGTGTTCATCGCCGCCCGGTGCGGCACGACCACACCCTTCGGAGTGCCCGTCGAGCCGGAGGTGAACAAGATGTAGGCGGCGTCTTCCGGGTCACTGTAGAGCGGCTGGGCCAACGGCGGTTTCCCAAGGGCGGTTTCGTAAATCAGCGTGTGCGTACCGGGCACGTCCGAGCGGCTGATGACAAGGACGGCATCGCTCGTGTCGATGATTTGGCGACGCCGTGCGGCTGGCTGATCAACGGCGACGGGCACGTAGGTGGCTCCGGTGGCCAGGACGCCCAGCGCGGCGATGACCTGCTCAGGTCCTTTCGGCAAGTGGATCACCACGTTCTGGCCGTTACGGACGCCTTCGCCCAGCAACGCACCGGCCACGGCGAGGGCGCGAGCGGCGACATCGCCGTAGCTGAGGACGTTCGCTTGACCCCAGATCAGCGCGGGCGCGTCCGGAACCTTCGCCGCATGTTCGAAGAAGCCTTGGTGCAGCGTCTGTTTCGGCAGCGGTCCGCTCGTGTCGTTGACAGCGCTGCGCACGGTTCGCTGATCGATTGGCAGCTGCGGGCGGGATTCGGCCGTCCATCCGGCCTCGCCCTCGCACAGTCGGACGATCGCACTGACGTACTGATCGAACATCGTTTGCACCACGCCAGCGGGAAAGGCCTCGGCGCGGACATCCCAGTTCACCAGCAACCCGCCGTCGAGCTCGGTGACTTGCGCGTCGAGCAGCACCTGCGGTCCTTGCGACACAATCCATACCGGCGTGCCGAACGTTTCGCGTACCTCGGTCGCAAACAGCTCGCCGAGGTTCAGCGCACTGGTGTACACGATCGGTGCCAGCACCGGCTCGCCGCGTAGCCGGGCAAGATCCCGGAGAACCTCGAGGCCGCCGTAACTGCCGTGGGACGCATTGCGGTGCATGGTTTCCTGCAGCGCCCGAGCGCGTTCCACCACGGTGGCGGGCGCGGCGACATCGACGTCCAGTAACACCGAGGAGGTGAAGTCACCCACGACCCGGTCGATATCGGGATGCATCGATTGCCGGTGAAACAGTGGCACATTGAGCAGGAATTGCGGCTGCGCCGACCAGCGGCCGATCGTCTCCGCGAAGACCGCCGCAAGCGCCATGGCCGGGGTGACGCCGCGACCGTGCGCACCGGTCCTGAGTCGCTCCGCGGCGGCCGGATCGAACCAGTGATGGAGCCGCTCGACCCGGTGTGGTTGCCGCCGTTGGCTTTCGGGGATCAGCGGCAATTCCGGTGCGGCCGGGAGTTCGGGTAACCGCTGCTGCCACCACGCCCGGTCCCGCTCGTACACCGGCGAGTTCGCCGGGGCTGCGGACAGATAGTCGCGAAACTCGAACGCGGCCGGTGAAAGTCGCGAGCCGCGGTAGAGGGCGGCAAGATCGGCAAGCAACAACCGATAGCTCATTGCATCCGCGGCGAGCATGTCCACGTCCACGTGCAGGCGAGCGGAGTTGTCCGGCAACAAGGTCAGAGTAACATCGAGGACGCGCCCGTCGTGCACGTCAAGTCGTTGATGTGACTTGGTTTCTCGGAGGTGCGCGAGGCTGTCGGTGATGTCGGCGGCACCTTGGTCGCGCAGGTCGTGGACCGTGAAGATCTCGGGATGCGGCTCCGCGAGGACGCGCTGGGTGCCGTCGGCGTTGAATTGCACGCGCAGCATCGGATGTATCGAGGCAAGCTGATGTACTGCGGCGCGGAGTCGGGCCGGATTGACTGTAACGCTGTCGAATTCAACGTAGAGGTGGGCGGCGACCCCGCCGAGCTCGGGCCCGTCGCCGCGGCCTACCCAATATGCGTGTTGCATGGGGGCCAGCGGAAAGTTCTCGTCGGCATGGCGGCTCGCCGGGACAGACACTGCTGGTTCTTCGGTAGCCGCCGTAGTGAGCATCCGAGCCCACTCGCCGACGGTGGGCGCTGCGGCCAACTCGGCAAAGTTGACGTTGAACCCGGCTTTGCGCCAGGTGCCTGCCAGCCGCATCATGCGGATCGAGTCCAAACCGAGCTGAATCAGATCCGCGTTGTCATCGATCAGATCGGGCGCGATGGCCAATTGCGCTGCGATCTGCGCGCGAATGGACTCGCTGCCGCCCGGTGCGTCCGTCACCGTTTCTCCTCGTTTCGCCCGTCCCTGGTTCCTCACCCTAGCGCATCAATATAGGGTTGCCTTACCTATCTTTGCGAGGAGGCCTTGGCTGCCATGAGCGATCACCGTGACGGATTTGTCCCAGTCGAGCTCGAGCGGGCACGCCGCTACCGGGCTGCCGGGTACTGGCGTGGTGAAACCATCAGCGACGTGATTCGCGACGGCGCGCGGCGGTGGCCCACTGCCCACGCGCTCGTCGACGGCTCCCGACGGCTGAGCTATGCCGAACTCGACGCCGCGGTCGACCGATGCGCTGCGGGACTTGCCGCCCTCGGGATCCGTCCCGGCGAGCGAATCGTGCTGCAGTTGCCCAACTGCGTCGAGTTCGCCATTGTGCTGCTTGGGTCCTTGCGCGCCGGCGCGATTCCCGTGCTGTGCCTGCCCGCACATCGCGAGGCCGAGATTCGCCACCTTGCGCACGTATCAGGAGCGGTAGCTCTCGTCGTGGCCGACCGCGTCGGGGCCTTCGATTACACCGGCCTCGCCCGGTCGGTGCAGGCGGCGGTGCCCGGCTTGCGACACGTCCTGGTGCACGGCGATCCCGGCGAATTCCGCGGACTCAGCGAGGTGCTCGACTGCGCGGATGCGGCGGACCTTCCCTGCACCGACCCCAGCGACATTGCGCTGCTGCTGGTTTCGGGCGGCACGACGGGATTGCCGAAGCTCATTGCGCGTACCCACGACGACTATCTCTACAACGCGCGAGCCAGCGCGCAAGTCTGCGAGCTGACCAACTCGGACGTGTACCTGGTGAGCCTTCCTGCCGCGCACAACTTCCCGCTCGCGTGTCCGGGCATCCTGGGCACGCTGGCCGTCGGCGGCACCTGCGTGTTCATCGACGATGCCAGTCCGGAGAATGCTTTTGCTGCCATCGACCGACACGGGGTCACGATCACGGCAGTCGTCCCGCCGCTTGCGCAATTGTGGTGCGCTGCTACGGAGTGGGAACAGGCCGACCTGTCCACCCTGCGGCTGCTACAAGTGGGCGGAGCCCGGCTGGCCGAAACCAATGCGCGCGAGGTTCGGCCGCGGTTGGGAGCGACCTTGCAGCAGGTGTTCGGCATGGCGGAGGGCCTGCTCAACTTCACCCGCCTCGATGACCCAGACGAGGTCATCTGCACCACTCAGGGGCGGCCGCTCAGTCCGCACGACGAGGTCCGCGTCGTCGACCGCGAGGGCGTCGACGTTCCGACTGGCACCGAAGGTGAACTACTGACACGCGGGCCATACACCATCCGCGGCTACTACCGGGCCGACGAGCACAACGCCCGGGCATTCACCGCCGACGGCTTCTACCGAAGCGGAGACCTGGTGCGGCAGTTGCCTTCTGGGCATCTCGTCGTGACCGGCCGGATGAAGGACGTCATCAACCGGGGCGGGGAGAACATTGCCGCCGACGAGCTCGAGACCCACTTGCTTGCGCATCCGGCGGTCCGGCACGCAGCGGCAGTCGCGTTGCCGGACAGCGCCCTTGGCGAAAGGCTCTGTGCCGCCATCGTTCCTGCCGGCTCGGCGCCGACGTTGAGCGAGCTGAAGGCGTTTCTGGCCGCGCGCGGATTGGCCACCTACAAGTTGCCCGATTTGGTGCACCTCGCCGAGTCGCTACCGACGACGGCAGTCGGCAAGATCGACAAGCGGGCGCTGGTCGCGATGCTCACCGCTTGACGCTTTGGACTGGGAGCCTTGTCGCATTCGCCGGCTCTGTCGAGCGACACGTCGCGTATCAGCGGCCACTTTCGTCTCAGCAGTCACATCGCGCGGTTTAATGACACTGCCATCAGTCCGAGTGCGCACGCCCACGCCGTGCGTGAAATTTCACCGCCCGCGGTGAAATTTCACGCACGGTCGGGTCGGACGCGTCCACAGGTGAACGGAGACCGCTAGATGTCAGCTCGTTGTGGTTGCATCGTCAAGAGTTCGGCGACGGTATGCGGCCTCGTCCTGGTTGGCGCGGGTCTGCTTCCTACCCCGGCATCGGCCGCCGACCCGTGCACGCAATCAGGCGGAACGACGACCTGCACCTACACCTCCACCGGGCACGAGCAGACCTTCACGGTGCCGGCGAGTGTCAAGACGATCAACGTGACCGCTGTCGGCGGCCGTGGCCACGACGGGCCGCCGGCGGCCATGGTCAGCGGCCAGCTGACGGTCACGCCCGGCAGCACCCTGTATGTCTATGTCGGCGGTGACGGATCGGAATGCGGCACCAACTGTGACGGCCTGGGCGGATTCAACGGCGGAGGCCCCGGCTCGTTCGGCAGCCCGGTGGGCAACGGCGGCGGCGGCGCATCCGACGTGCGCACCAAGTCCGGGTTTCAGAACGACCAGCTCAAGTCACGTCTGATCGTCGCCGGTGGATCCGGCGGCGGTGGGGCCAGCGGACCGACCGCCGGTGGCGACGCGACCAAGACCAAGGGCGGTAAGGACGGGGCCGCCGGTAAGGGCGGCGGCGACAACTCCGGCGGCGCGAGCGGCGCGTTCGGTGCCGGCGGTGGCGGCGGGGTCGGCGGGAGCAGCGCCAAGACCCGCGGCGGCGGCGGAAGCGGCGGTGGCGGCGGCTATTACGGTGGTGGCGGTGGAGGCGGGGGCGCGACAACGGGCACCGTCGGCGGTGCCGGTGGCGCCGGGTCGTCGCTCGTTCCCGACGGCGGCACGGTCAGCACCGCCACGAGCGAGCCGAGCGTCACCATCAGCTACACAAGTTCGACGCAGTAGGAGTTGCTGGCACCACATACGGCGCCACGCTGCCGAGCTTTTCGCAGGTTTCCTCGAACTCGCGCTCGGGATCTGACTGGGCGATGATGCCGGCTCCGGCCCGCAACCAGGCGTTCCGGCCCTGCTGGTACACGGCCCGCAGCACGAGCGTCGCCTCCAGCGCGCCATTGGGCGAAACTGCCACCACTGCGCCGGAATACAGACCACGGTCGGAATCGTCGAGTCGGAAGATCGCGTCAACCGCGGACGCCTTGGGGATGCCCGAGGCAGTTACAGAGGGGAACAGCGCCTCGACCGCGTCCCATGCCGTGCGATTTGGTGCGAGCCGTCCTTGCACCGTCGACGCGAGATGCTGGACGCTGCCGCGCTCCCGCACGGCCATGAAGTCGGAGACGGACGGCGTGCCGGGCGCGGCCACAGAGGCTACCTCGGTCATCGCCGTCCGCACCGAAACCGCGTGCTCGACGATCTCCTTCGGGTCGGAAACGAGGTCGGCACGGGCTCGCTGGTCGGCCCGATCGCCGCGGCCGAACGCGCGCGTGCCGGCCAGCGGTTCGGTGGTTACCAGTCCGTCCGCATTCACCGCCACGACGAGTTCAGGACTGAAACCGGCTGCCTCGAGTCCACCCGTGCACAGCAAAAATGAGCGTGCCGGAGTGTTGTGCTGGCGGCCCAATCGATAGGTCTGTGCCATGTCGACAGCGAACGGCACGTCGACCCGCCGCGACAGGATCACCTTCTCGTAGGCGCCGGCAGAGATCTCGGCGATCGCCGCGGTGGCCCGGCCGCGGTAGTCGCTGCTGTCGCTTCGGGTGTCGATAACCGCCGGCGCGCGCACGGCGACGTCCGCGCCGGCGAGCGCCCGGCGCACGGCGCCCCGTTCCTGCGACGTTCCGCCGCACATTGTGACGTCACCGTGCGCGTCGATAACCACCTCGATGCTCGGCACCATCAGGTGAGCAAGAACATCGCCGGTCAGGTGTCGCTCGGCACCGAGACTGTAGGCGCAGAGGGCGAAACCCAGCCATCCATAGGCACCGCGCTCGCTCGGGGACTCCGGGAACAGCACCGCCAGCGCAGATTCGAGCACTTTGGCCGGGCTCCCAGTCCACCGCTGCCGCCGGTCCTCATCACCGACGCGGATACGAATCTGCTCGGCCTCCAGCGTCACGCTGGCAACCGGGTTCGCGGCAAACACCCAACGCCCGGGCTGCTCGTAGACGACGAAATCGACGAAGTCCTCAGCCGCGGCCAGCCGTGTCAGCGCCGACAACGGGTCCGGCACCCGGGTGAGCGTCATCGGAGCATCGGGTTCCCGGATTGCCGCATGAGGCTGCTTCACAGAGGTGAGGTTAGCATTACCTTAATTAGTTGGGAACCGCGCACAAGACACGCTTACTACCTCCCGTAGTACGCACCTTGTCGGACACACGTAGAATGGGTCGAATGGCGGGTCTGGGTGAGCTCGAACGAGCGGTAATGGAGCATCTTTGGTCGGCCGGAGAACCTCAAACGGTCCGGCAAGTACACGACGCGCTGTCGGCTCGGCGCGAACTCGCGTACACGACGGTCATGACCGTCCTACAGCGGCTGGCAAAGAAGAACCTGGTCATCCAGCAACGCGATGATCGGGCCCATCGCTACGCGCCCACGCATGAGCGGGGCGAGTTGGTCGCCAGCCTCATGGTCGATGCGCTGCAGCAGGCCGAAGCGCCCAGTGGACGCACGGCAGCGCTAGTACACTTCGTCGGACAGGTCGGTGCGGACGAGGCAGCCGCGCTGCGCGCCGCGCTGGCCAAGTTGGAGGCAGCCGAAGCGCTGGCCGCCGATGCAGCAGCAAACCAGCCGAGCGAGGAAACGGATCCGCACAGGCCGAATCCAGACGCTGGCTAACGCCAGCAGCTCCGGTGAGAGCGATGAAGGACACGTGATAGTTCAACGATGAACGCCACTGCGCTGGTCTTTGCCGTGCTCGCGCTGCTGCTCGCGGGCCCAGTTCCAGCGTTGCTGAGTCGGGCGACGTGGACATACCGGTCGCCGCGCGCGGGGCTGGTGCTCTGGCAGGCGATTGCGCTGGCCGCGGTGCTGTCCGCCTTCGGGTCCGGTCTGGCCATCGCGAGCCAGTTGTTGGTGCCCGGCCCCGACGGACGTCCCACCACCGCGCCGACCAAAGAGATCGATGCCCTCGGCCTGCCGCTGTGGAGCCTCTACGTCCTGGTCTTCCTGCTCACGCTGCTGGTCGGGGCGCGGCTGATCTACTCGGTGCTTCGGGTGGCCGTCCGCACTCGTCGGCGCCGTGCCCGCCACCGCATGCTCGTAGACCTACTCGACCGCAGCACGACTCGGCCGCTGGCCATGCGCGCCTCCAACATTCGAGTGCTCGAGGCCGCCGAACCGATCGCTTACTGCCTCCCCGGGATTCGCCAGCGCGTCGTAGTGAGCGAAGGCACCCTCAGCACGCTGGGTGAGCCCGAGATTGCCGCCATCCTCAGCCATGAACGCTGTCACCTACGGGCGCGCCACGATCTGGTGCTCGAAGCGTTCACCGCCGTGCACGACGCGTTCCCGCGCGTGGTGCGCAGCGCGTCCGCGCTCGACGCCGTTCAACTGCTGATCGAACTGCTTGCCGACGACTCGGCGGTCAAGGCTGCCGGTCCCGGCCCGCTGGCCCGGGCGCTGGTGGCCTGCTCCAGTTCCAGCGCGCCGCAGGGTGCCCTCTCGGCGGGCGGCCCAACGACGTTGATCCGGGTGCAACGGCTCGCGGGCCGGCGCGGCGATGTGCGGATCGCGACCGCCGCGTACGTCGCAGCCGCGGCGATCCTGGTAGTGCCGACCATCGCCGTCGCGGTGCCGTGGCTGGTGGAGCTGAGCAGGCTGATCAACGCGTGACTCTCGCCCAGAGGCACTGCCCGGCGTGAGCATCGCAACGAGTACCGCAGCGCAACGAGGAACGCAGTGAGGAGCGGAGCGCCGGGCGGTGACTCGTGATTGACTCGTGCACAATGAATCCGTGGCCGATCTGCGGTTGGCGTCGATTGCGTGCGCTGTAGTCGGCGCCTTCCTGTTCGCCTGCGCTGCGGTTGCCCAGCAGCGCGCGGCCTCCTCGGTTCCAGAGGGCGACTCGCTGGTCAGCGGCCTGGTCCGAAATCCGCGCTGGTGGGCGGGCATCATCGGCGACGGTGGCGGCTACCTGATGCAGGTGATTGCGCTGGCGCTGGGTTCGGTGCTGGTCGTGCAGCCGATCCTGGTCAGCGCGCTCGTCTTTGCCCTGCCGCTGTCGGCGCGATTCTCCGGCCACCGCATCGATGCCCGCACCTGGACGATCGCCTTGGCACTGACCACTGCGCTGGCCGTCTTTCTGGTCGTGGGCGACCCGACCGCCGGTGACACCAGTGCGCCGCTGCGGGCATGGCTCCTCCCGCTTTCCGCGCTGCTGGCGGTGGTCGCATTGGCCACGGCGGCGGGATTGGCCCGGATCGACGCCGGCTGGCGGGCATTGCTGCTGGGCACCGCGAGCGGGCTGCTCTACGGGCTAGCCGCCGCGCTGACCAAGTACGTGACCGATCTGTTCGACCACGGCCTGCTCGCGGTGATCGGCGCCTGGCAGACGTGGGTGCTCGTCGCGGCCGGAATCGCGGGCGTTTACCTGCAACAACGGGCCTTCCAGGTCGGGCCGCTGTCCGCGTCGCTGCCGGCGGTCAGCATCGCCGAGCCGATCGGTGCGGCGTTCATCGGGATGGCTGTCCTGGACGAACGACTGCGCGCAAACAGCGCCGGTCTGGCGATCACACTGGTAGCCGGGATCGTCATGATCGTGACCACGATCCTGCTGTCGCGGTCCGAAGCGCACACAGCCACCCCGGTCGCGCCGGGTACGCTGGCTTGACGTGCAGTTTCTCAACGGACAGCAGCCGCCGTACGACCTCACCTACGACGACGTGTTCCTCGTCCCGAACCGTTCGGATGTGACGTCCCGGTTCGACGTCGACCTCACCACCAGCGACGGTTCGGGCACCACCATCCCGGTCGTGGTCGCGAACATGACTGCGGTCGCCGGCAAGCGGATGGCCGAAACCGTCGCCCGGCGCGGCGGCCTGGTGGTGCTCCCCCAGGATCTGCCCATCGGTGCCGTCGCGGATACCGTGGCCTTCGTCAAGAGCCGCCACCTGGTCGCCGACACGCCGGTGGTGCTTGGCCAGGAAACCTCGGTGTCGCAAGCTCTTTCGCTCCTGCCGAAGCGAGCCCACGGGGCCGCGGTCGTGGTTGACGCGGCCGGGTGTCCGCTCGGCGTCGTCACTGAAGCGGCGTGCCAGGGCGTGGATCGTTTCGCCCGACTCGAGGCGGTGACTCGCACAGCAGTCACCATCGCCCCGGTGTCCATGACGCCGCGCGACATCTTCGAGTTGCTCGACGCCGCCCGTGACCGCCTGGCGATTCTTACCAACGCCGACGGCACGCTCGCCGGCGTGCTCACCCGCACCGGTGCGTTGCGCACCGAGATCTACCGCCCGGCCGTCGACGCCGACGGAAACCTGCGGATAGCTGCGGCGATAGGAATCAACGGCGATGTCGCGGCCAAGGCAAAGAGCCTCGTGGACGCCGGTGCGGACGTGCTCGTGATCGACACGGCCCACGGCCATCAGGCCAAGATGCTGGAGGCGTTGCGGGCCGTGCGCGCGCTCGATCTGCCGGTGCCGCTCGTCGCCGGAAACGTCGTCTCCGCCGAAGGGACCCGAGACCTGGCCGCCGCGGGCGCCGACATCGTCAAGGTCGGTGTCGGTCCCGGCGCCATGTGCACCACTCGAATGATGACCGGAGTCGGTCGCCCGCAGTTCTCGGCCGTGGCCGAATGTGCTTCGGCGGCCAGGGATGTGGGCGTGCACGTCTGGGCCGACGGCGGCGTGCGGCACCCGCGTGATGTCGCGCTGGCGCTCAGCGCCGGTGCGGCCAACGTGATGATCGGCTCGTGGTTCGCGGGTACCTACGAGTCGCCGGGTGACCTGCAGCACGACCGCGACGGCGTGGCCTACAAGGAAAGCTTCGGAATGGCGTCCAAGCGCGCCGTTGCGGCTCGTACCGCGACCGACAGCCCGTTCGATCGCGCCCGCAAGGCGCTGTTCGAGGAGGGCATCTCCAGTTCGCGGATGATCCTGAACGTCGAGCGGCCGAGTGTCGAAGACCTGCTCGACCATATCTGCTCTGGAGTGCGCAGCACCTGCACCTACGCGGGTGCGCGGACCTTGGCGGAACTGCACGAGAAGGCGGTCGTGGGAGTGCAATCCGCGGCCGGATACGCCGAGGGGCGACCCCTGCCAAGCGGCTGGTAGCGGTAGAATTACCGGACCACGTCGGCGAGAGAAAGGTACCCAGGTGCCCCATCAGGTAGAGGCACCGCAGGGCTCCGCATCGGAGGGCTCCGCTATCGAGCCGGGCGAACGACCCGGCGCTCCCACGCTCGAACCCCGCCGGCGGTGATGGCGGGTGGGCGTCTTCCTCACGATCGCAAGCATCATCGGCTTCATCGCGTTGACGTTCGGCACCGCCATCTTTGTCGCGGCGGAATTCTCGCTGACAACGCTCGAACGCAGCACGGTCGACGCGCACGCCCGGGACGGCGACTTACGCGCCCGGCAAGTGCAGCGAGCACACCGCACACTGTCCTTTCAGCTTTCCGGTGCGCAACTCGGCATCACGATCACCACCCTCGTCACCGGCTACATCGCCGAGCCGGTGATTGCCCGGTTGTTGCGGCCACTGTTGCGCGCAACCAACATGGGCGACACGGCGGCACAAGTCATTTCCCTGGTCGTCGCCCTGCTGTTGGCCACCTCGCTGTCGATGGTCTACGGCGAGTTGGTGCCGAAGAACCTGGCGATTGCCCAGCCGCTCCCGACGGCGCGGGCGACGGCGCCCATTCAGGTCGGCTTCTCGGCCGTGTTCAAGTGGCTCATCAAGGCGCTCAACGGCTCTGCCAACTGGGTGGTGCGACGGCTCGGTATCGAGCCGGCCGAGGAACTGCGCTCCGCGCGGTCTCCGCAGGAGCTCGGGTCGCTGGTTCGCACCTCCGCCCGCCGCGGCGCGATCGATCAGCGCACCGCGCAGTTGGTGGACCGCTCTCTGCAATTCGGTGAGCGCAGCGCCGAGGAGCTCATGACCCCGCGGGTCAAGATCTCCACGCTCGAACGCACGGATACGGTGGCCGACCTGATCGCGCGGGCCGCCCGCACCGGCTTCTCCCGATTCCCCGTGGTCGACGGCGATCTGGACAACACCCTCGGGATCGTGCACATCAAGCAGGCCTTCACGGTCGCCGCCGACCGGCGGGCTTCAACCACACTGGGATCGATCGCGCGATCGGTCGTGGTGGTTCCGGCCAGCCTCGATGGTGACGAACTGCTGGAACGGGTTCGCGCGGACGGCATGCAGGTGGCATTGGTCGTCGACGAGTACGGCGGCACCGCGGGAATGGTGACCTTCGAGGACCTCATCGAGGAAATCCTCGGCGACGTCCGCGACGAGCACGATGCGCCCACCCTCGATGTGCAGCACGTCGGCGACGCCTGGCGCTGTTCGGGGCTGCTGCGTATCGACGAGGTATCCCAAGCCACCGGCTACGCCGCCCCTGAGGGTGACTACGACACGCTCGGCGGGTTGGTGCTCAAGCATCTCGGCCGCATCCCGTCGGTCGGCGACGAGGTGGCGCTGCCGGAGGTAGCGGGTACCGAGCCCGGCGACAGGCGCGGTGGCTGGATCGCACGGGTCGAGCGAATGGACGGACGACGCATCGACCGGATCTTGCTCACTCCGGTGCCGGGCGACGTCCTCGCCCACTTGCATACCGACGAGCGCAGGCTGGGCGCATGAACGATCTGCTCGGCGTTGTCCTCACCTTCGTCCTCCTGGGCGGCAATGCATTTTTCGTGAGCGCCGAGTTCGCGCTGATCTCGGCGCGCCGCGACCGGCTGGAGGCACTCGCTGCCCAAGGCAAGAAGCGAGCCAACACGGTCATCAAGGCGGGCGAGAATTTGTCGCTGATGCTTGCCGCCGCGCAGCTCGGCATCACCATTTGCTCGATCCTACTGGGCCGGGTCGGCGAGCCGGCGATCGCGCACCTCATCGAGCGACCGATGGATCTGATGCACGTTCCGTCCAACCTGCTGCACCCCATCGCGTTCACGATCGCCCTCGGCGTTGTCGTGATCCTGCACATTCTGCTGGGCGAGATGGTGCCCAAGAACATCGCGCTGGCTGGACCGGAACGCAGTGCACTGCTGTTGGTGCCGGTGCATCTGGTCTGGCTCAAGGTCGCCCGGCCGTTGATCGCGTTCTACAACATCCTCGCGAACGTATCGCTACGGCTGCTGCGGGTGGAGCCGAAAGACGAACTCAACGCGACGGTTTCGGCGCTGGAGCTGTCCGAAATGATCGGCGAGTCCCGATCCGAAGGCCTGCTCGACGCCGAGGAGCATCGCCGGCTCGTGCAGGCGCTCGAAAACACCGGCCGCACCGTCGCCGACGTGATGATCCCGTTGGAGCGAGCACGGTGTGTTCCGCAGATCGGCGGTGGCACGACCCTGGGCGCCATCGAGGAAGCGGTCACCAAGACCGGTTATTCGCGGTACCCGGTTCGCAGCGACGACGGGACGCTCATCGGCTACATCCACCTCAAAGATGTGCTCGACGAAGTCAGCGACGACAACGCCGGACCCAACACGCCGATCCCGCGTTCCGACATTCGCGTGCTGCCGACAGTGGCGGTCACCACCCCCCTCTACGAAGCGCTGGGGACGCTGCGCCGTGCCAGTAGTCATCTGGGCAAGGTCACCAACGGTGACGGCTCGACCGCGGGAATCGTTGCGCTCGAGGATCTCGTGGAGGAGTTCGTCGGCACCGTGCGCGACAGCACCCACCGAATCGCCGACTTCGTCCCCGGCAGCACGAGGCGACAGGCCGAGCGGTGACGGTGCTGCCCCGCGCGGAGTGGACGGCTCGCGGTGATCAGCACCGCGAGCGCGTGCACCGCCTGCTCGGCGGCTACTCGAGCAGCGCTCAAAAGCATCCGGTGATCGATTTTCTGTTCACCTACTACAGCTATCGGCCTACCCAGCTACTGCGTTGGCACCCCGGCTACGGCATCGTCCTGGCCGACGCGGACGAGTACGCCGGACGGCGTGGCTATCACCGGGTTGACGACGGTTTCACCGTGGATCCGGCGTTCGTGGCCAAGCGCCGCGAGACCATCGAATACATCGCAGCACTACTCACCGCGACGGCCCAGCGCCCGGCGCACCTGGCCTGCTTCGGTCTGCACGAGTGGGCGATGGTGTACCGCTCCACCGAAATTCGGCACCGCAACGTCGAATTGCGACTCGGACGTGCCGGCACAGACGCGGTGGTGGAATCGATGCCGCTGCGATGCACGCACTACGACGCGTACCGGTTCTTCACGCCGGACGCCGCGCCGTTGAACGCCCAGCCGCTCACCCGCGCCGATCAGGTCCGCCGCGAACAACCGGGTTGCCTGCACGCCTCGATGGATTTGTACAAATGGTGCTACAAGCTTGCTCCCATGGTCGAATCCAGTCTGACCGTCGACTGCTTCGAACTCGCCCTACAAGCGCGGGCATTGGACATGCGCGCGAGCCCGTATGACCTGTCCGAACTCGGCTACGAGCCGGTGCGCATCGAGACGGCCCCGGGACGGGCCCAGTACGTTCGCGAACAGTCGGCCATCTCCGGTCGGGCCCGGGCACTGCGCGACACCTTGCTGACGCGGTGCCGAGCCCTGCTGGCGTGAGTCGTGCGGGTTGCGCGAATCAGCCGCCGCTGGGCGCAGTACCGACCGTTCGCGTCGGGTCGATCACGCCGAACACCTCGCCTTGCGGCCCCTGGACTACCGCCATCCGGCCGAAGGGACTGTCGTCGACAGGCATGAGCACCTGCGCGCCCAGGCCCGAGGCCTTCGCCACCGCCGCATCCGTGTCGTCAACCTGGAACCATGTGAGCCAGTAGTTGGGACCGCCGCTCGACGACTTCGCCTCATCGTTGACGCCGCCGGCCGCGTTGCCGCCACTCGGCACGGCAAACGTCGCATAGGCGAAATTCTGTCCGTCGCCGATTTCGGTGAACTGCCAATCGAAGACAGCCGCGTAGAACTGCTGCGCCTTGGCGTACTCGTGCGTGTGCAGTTCATTCCAGCAGTAAGCGCCGTGCTCGTTGTAGATTCCGGCGCCAGGGAATTGCTTGGCTTGCCAAACACCGAAGACAGCTCCAGAGGTGTCGGCCGCGATGAGCATCCGCCCGATGTCGAGCACGTCCATCGGGCCATTGATCACCGAACCCCCTGCGGCGGTGATCTTTTGCGCAATGTCGTCGGCGCTCTCTGCGGCGATGTAGGTGGTCCACGCCGACGGCATCTGCACGCCCGGAGGCTTGGGCATCAGACCGGCCGCCGACTGGCCGTCGCGCAGAGCCATCAGATAGCCGCCCGTATCTTCGGCGCCCTCCTCGATCACCCAGCCGAACAACGCCGAATAGAACTCGCTGGCTTTGTCCGGATCGTCGACCGCACAGTCAACCCAGCACGGGGTTCCCTGGGGCCAGGCGTTCTCGCGTGTAGGCATCGGATCCTCCAGTTGTCTAGGTTCGAATTTCGGCGCACAACCGCGCCGGAAATGAGCAAACCACTGGGGTACGACAAGTTTTGCGCGGCGATGCGTCAGGCCCGTGAATCGAGCTGGGCTACCAGTCGTTTTGGCGCGATGAGCCGGTACGAAGTCTCGACCAACTCCGCAACCTCAGCCCAGTCCACGCCGTCGGATCCGAGATTCAGCGCCACCCAGCCGTGCCTACCCATGCCGTAACCGGCGGGTTCGGCGAATTCACGGGTGGCCACCACTGCGGCGGCCTCATCCTTGGGTAGCTTCACGGATATCGAGGTGGCATCGGTATCGCTGAAAATGAACACCTTGCCCCGGACTCGGAATGTCGGATGGTCGCCCCACTGCTCGATGTTGACCCGTTCGGTTTCCGGCAACGCGAGCGCGAGCGCTTCCAGTCGCGCCATATTGCTTCGATCAGCGGTACTCATCGATCAGCCCCGTCCGATATACGGCATCTCCGTCGCAGTAATTGTCATGAACTGGACGTTCACATCCAGCGGTAAAGCAGCCATGGCAAGCACCGCACGCGCGGCATGAGCCGCGTCGAATGTTGGTTCCGGTCGGATCGACCCGTCGGCCTGGCGAGCCCCCTGCGCAATGCCGGCGGTCATCTCGGTGGCCGCGTTGCCGATATCGATTTGTCCGCAGGCGATCCCGAAGCCGCGGCCGTCCAGCGAGATCGACTTGGTCAGCCCGGTGATGGCGTGCTTGCTGGCCGTGTAGGCCGCCGAACCTGGCCGCGGCGAGTGCGCGGAAATCGACCCGTTGTTGATGATCCGGCCGCCGCGCGGGCGCTGCGCCTTCATGATTCGGATCGCCGCGGCGGCACACAGGAATGAACCGGTCAGGTTCGTTGCCACCGTGTGCACCCACTCCGTCGGGTCGATCTCATCGACGCTCCCGTTGGGTCCGAACGTGCCGGCGTTATTGACCAACACGTCGACGCGGCCCCAACGACGCTGCACAGCATCGAACAACTCGTGCACCGATTCCGGGTCGGTGACGTCGGTGGTCATCGCGAGACTGTCCGGATGCCCGTCGGCCGACTCGAGCAGCGTGTCGAGGTGGCGACCGGCAAGCGCGACGCGATAGCCGGCCGCGAGGAATTCCCGCGTGATGGCGCGGCCGAGTCCGGAACCGGCGCCGGTAACCACCACGACCGGACCCGGATTGGCGTTCACAGCGCGCCCTGCGCGGCCGTGCTTATGCGGGACACCCGCACCCGCGGCCGCGCCGCGACCGGACCCACGATCCTCGCTCACAGCGCGGCCGATCCGAACTCCGCACCCAGATCTGCCGCCACCCGCCGCAGCGTCGGAACCACATGCTCAGCGGACTCGAGCGTGACGCGCGCCGCGGGCCCCGAGATCGAGACGGCCGTCGGGGTCGGCGCTCCCGGTACCACCACGGCAAAGCAGCGCACGCCAACCTCCTGTTCACCCTCGTCGATCGCATAGCCTCGGGCACGAATCGTCGCGAGATCCGCGAGCAGGGCCTCCGGGTCGGTAACCGTGTTCGGCGTCTGCTGCGGCATACCCGTTCGTGTCACGATGCCGCGAACCGCGTCGTCGGGCAACTGTGCCAGCAGCGCCTTGCCGACGCCGGTGCAATGCGGATACACGCGCCTGCCCACCTCGGTGAACATCCGCATCGAGTGCTCCGATGGCACCTGTGCGACGTAGACCGCCATCGCGTCGTCGAGGACGGCCATGTTCGCCGTCTCGCCGGTGACCCGAACCAACTCGGCCAGATGCGGGCGCGACCACGCACCGATCGATTGGCTCGCGCTCTCACCGAGACGCACCAACTTGGGCCCGAGGACGTATTTGCGGGAGGGCAACTGACGTACATATCCGCGCGCCACCAGCGCTCTGGTAAGCCGGTGGATGGTCGGCAAGGGCAGGCCGGCAGTCTCGGCGAGCTCGCTCAAACCGATCTGCCCACCGGCCGCGGCCATGATTTCCAGGATGTCCAGGGCACGGTCGACCGATTGCACGCCACCGGCCCCGGACGCACTGGACACGCTGACCTCCATAATTTCGGATAGCGGAAATCGATTGTCATATTACGATAACTCGAATCGATGTTTTCACCTAGCGGATGGCATATTTCGTCTTGTGGAAGTATGCTCGTGGGCATCCGAGCCATGTTGGCAAGCAGAGAGGTGAGGCGTTTCATGACCGAGCGCGTTCAGGTGGGCGGCTTGCAAGTCGCGAAAGTTCTGTACGACTTCGTCGAGAAAGAGGCCCTGCCCGGCACGGGCGTCGACTCCGCGGCGTTCTGGCAGGGCGCCGAGTCCCTGATCAACGACCTGTCCCCGCGCAACCGGCAACTGCTCGCCAAGCGCGAGGAGATCCAGGGCAAGATCAACGCCTGGCACGCCGAGCACCCGGGCACCGGCTACGACCGTGCCGCGTACAAGGCGTTTCTGCAGGAGATCGGCTACCTGGAGCCGGAGCCGGACGACTTCAAGATCACCACGGCCAACGTCGACGAGGAAATCACCACCACCGCCGGCCCGCAGCTCGTGGTGCCGGTCATGAATGCCCGCTTCGCCATCAACGCGGCCAACGCCCGCTGGGGCTCGCTCTACGATGCGCTCTACGGCACCGACGCCATCTCTGAGGAGAACGGCGCGGAGAAGGGCACCAGCTACAACAAGGTGCGCGGCGACAAGGTGATCGAATTCGCGCGCAACTTCCTCGATGACGCCGTTCCGTTGATCACCGGCACCCACGTCGGTTCCAAGGCCTACAAGATCGTCGACGGTGAACTCGAGGTCACCCTGGAGGACGGCACCGACATCGGCCTTGCGGACTCCTCGCAGCTCGTCGGCTACATCGGTGACCCGGAGTCGCCGAGCGCGATCCTGCTCAAGAACAACGGCCTGCACATCGAGATCCAGATCGACCCGGAGTCCCCGATCGGCAAGACCGATGCCGCCGGCGTCAAGGACGTCGTGCTGGAGTCGGCGGTCACCACGATCATGGACCTCGAAGACTCGGTCGCGGCCGTCGACGCCGAGGACAAGGTCCTCGGTTACCACAACTGGCTGGGCCTGATGAAGGGCACGCTGGCCGAGGAAGTCACCAAGGGCGGCAAGACCTTTACCCGCGTGATGAACCCGGACCGCACCTACACCGCGATCGGCGGCGGCGAAGTCACCCTGCACGGCCGGTCACTGCTGTTCGTGCGCAACGTGGGTCACCTGATGACCAGCGACGCAATCCTGGACGCCAACGGTGACGAGGTGCCCGAGGGCATCCTCGATGCGCTGTTCACCTCGCTGATCGCAATGCACGACCTGCGCGGCGACCAGAACCTGTCCAACAGCCGCACCGGCTCCGTCTACATCGTGAAGCCCAAGATGCACGGCCCGGAAGAGGTCGCGTTCACCAACGAGCTCTTCGGACGCGTCGAAGACGTGCTGGGCCTGGACCGCAACACCCTCAAGGTCGGCATCATGGACGAGGAGCGACGCACCACCGTCAACCTCGCGAAGTGCATTCAGGCCGCCGAAGCCCGAGTGGTGTTCATCAACACCGGCTTCCTCGACCGCACCGGCGACGAAATCCACACCTCCATGGAGGCCGGACCGGTCGTGCGCAAGGCCGAGATGAAGAAGCAGCAGTGGATCCTGTCCTACGAGGACTGGAACGTCGACACCGGCCTGGCTGCCGGCCTCGAGGGCAAGGCACAAATCGGCAAGGGCATGTGGGCCATGCCGGACCTCATGCACGACATGCTCGAGCAGAAGATCGCCCACCCGAAGGCCGGCGCCAACACTGCGTGGGTGCCCTCGCCGACGGCCGCGACCTTGCACGCCTTGCACTACCACAAGGTCAATGTCTTCGAGCGGCAGAAGGAGATCGCCAAGGCCCGCCGCGCCACGGTCGAGGAGATCCTCGAAATCCCGCTGGCCGCAGACACCAACTGGACCGACGAGGAAAAGCAGAACGAGTTGGACAACAACTCGCAGTCGATCCTCGGCTACGTCGTGCGCTGGATCGACCAGGGCGTGGGGTGCTCGAAGGTGCCCGACATCAACGATGTCGCACTCATGGAAGACCGTGCCACCCTGCGTATTTCGAGCCAGCTCGTGGCCAACTGGCTGCGCCACGGCGTGGTCAGCGAAGAGGACGTGATTGCCAGCCTCAAGCGGATGGCTCCGGTCGTCGATCGGCAGAACGCGGGCGACCCGAACTACCAGCCGTTGGCGCCCGATTTCGACAACAACATCGCCTTCCAGGCGGCGTCGGAGTTGATCCTGCAGGGCACCAAGTCACCGAGCGGTTACACCGAGCCGATCCTGCACCGCCGTCGTCGCGAGTACAAGGCGCAGGCAGGTCGCTAACCTGAATCGGTGGGCCAACACCGAGACAACGCAAGCCACCGCCGCGTGAGCAAGGGGCCGATTATCGGCCTCTGCATCATCGCCGTGGTGGCTTTGCTGGTCTTCGGCTGGTTCCGACTGCGCCACAACGTTTCCCAGCAGGTGGCCGCGGCCTCGCACAGTTGCGTGCAGGGCACCGCCACAGTCCCGGTGCTGGTGGACCCCACGGTCGGGGCGCAGATCCGTTCCGCCGCCGACGGTTACAACGCCACCACGCCCGTCGTCGGCGACTACTGCATCCACATCAGCGTGACCGCGCTGCCCTCCGACGCGGTCCGCATGGCTCTCGGCGGGCCGCAGTGGGACACGAAACTCGGCGCTGCACCGGCGATGTGGATTCCGCAGTCATCGGTGTCGCTGCGCGGACTGACCATCGCGCAACTCGCCAGCGAACCACAGTCCGTCACGACCAGTCCCTATGTGCTCGCGGTGCCGAAACGACTTGCCGACGAACTCGACAGCAAGCGCGCCAGCTGGCGTGACATTGCCGCAATGCAAAGCGACCCAGGCCTTCTGCCCGCGTGGGGCGGGTTGCGACTGGCACTTCCCGCGGACGACGCCGCCACGGTAGCGATAGCAAGCGCAGTCGGCACGAGCGCCGCCGCCGGCCCTCTGTCCGCCCAATCGTTGGCCACTCCCGCGGTTCACGACGCCGTGGCAACGCTCATCGGCCATGCACCGGCGAGCACCAATCCCGGCGAACCTCTCAAAGCGCTCGCGGCACAACCGGATCCGGCGGCCCCCGTGCACGCCGTTGCGGTGACCCGGCAGCAGTTGAGCGCCGCGCACCTGAGCGCGCTGTCGGAATTCACGCCGACCGGATCAACGCCCGTCGCGAACTACCCCGCGGCCGTGCTGCACGGCGACGGCCCGCTCGGCGACATCCGTGCGCGGGCCGCGGCGCTGTTCGCCGACTACCTGCGCAAGCCCGAACAACAGCACGGCTTCCGCGACGCCGGCTTCGCCACCGCGCCGCGCGCCGCCCTGCAGCCCGCTCCGCCTGCGGTATTGAACCAACTGGCCGACCTCGTGGCCCATCCCCAGCCCCCGGTGAACAGCACCGTCGTCATCGATGTCTCCGCCTCGATGAACACCGACTCCCGACTCGCCACAGTGATTTCCGCGCTCCGCGATGCGCTGGGCCGCAGCGCCGACGACGCCCGCATCGGGCTGTGGACATACAGCACGGGGCAACAACCGTATCGCGTGCTCGTCGAACCCGGCATGATGACCCCACAGCAGCGCGCAACGCTCGATCGCTCGCTGGCCGGAGTACGAGCGGACGATTCCACCGCCGACAATGCCTACCCCACGGTCGAGGCCGCCTACCGCGACGCCGTCGCCAACTATCAAGCAGGCCGCGGGAATTCGGTCCTGCTCATCACCGACGGTCCCAACGACGTTTCCGCGGTCACCGGTGCTCAGTTGCTGTCCGCCGTCACCGTCGACACATCGAAGCCGGTGCACGTCAACGTGTTGGCCATCGGAGACGGAAATGCGACAACGAGATCGCTCGCCTCCCAAACCGGCGGCACGTTTGTGGCGGTGCACCAAACGTCGGAGATCCCCGGCGCGATCGCTCGGTTGTTCTCCGCGTAGCTTCCGTTGCAGTTCGAAGCGATCAGTGACCGCTGAACGCCTCGATCGGCGGGCACGAGCACACCAGATTCCGGTCGCCGCGGGCGCCGTCGATCCGCCGCACCGGCGGCCACACCTTCGGCCGCGCCTTGCCACGCGGAAACACTGCGACCTCACGCGAATACGGATGACGCCATTCACCCACCAGGCATGCCGCCGTGTGTGGCGCGCCGCGCAGCGGGTTGTCGTCGACCGGCCACTCCCCTGCGCCGACCCGGTCGATTTCGCCGCGGATGGCGATCATGGCGTCACAGAACTCATCGATCTCGGCGAGGCTTTCGCTTTCGGTGGGCTCGATCATCAGCGTCCCGGCGACTGGGAAACTCATCGTCGGCGCGTGGAATCCATAGTCGGCGAGGCGTTTTGCGACGTCGTCGACGGTCACGCCGGTCCGCTTGGTCAACTCGCGCAGGTCGATGATGCATTCGTGGGCGACCATCCCGTTCTCGCCCGTGTAGAGCACCGGGAAGTACTCATCGAGGCGCCGCGCGATGTAGTTCGCCGAGGCGATCGCCGTCAGCGACGCGCGGCGCAAGCCGTCGGCACCCATCATCCGGATATAGGCCCAAGTGATCGGCAGAATCGACGCCGAGCCGTAGGGTGCCGCCGACACCGGCCCGGACTCGCCGAGGCCGTCGACCGCAGGATGTCCGGGCAGGTACTTCGCCAGGTGCGCACGCACCGCCACCGGGCCCACGCCCGGGCCGCCGCCGCCGTGCGGGATGCAGAAGGTCTTGTGCAGGTTCAGATGGCTGACGTCGCCACCGAAACGACCCGGTCGCGCCAGCCCGACCAGCGCATTCAGGTTGGCGCCGTCGACGTAGACCTGCCCGCCCGCATCGTGCACCAGCGCGCACAGTTCGGCGATCTCATGCTCGTACACGCCGTGCGTGGACGGGTAGGTGATCATGATGGCCGCCAGCCGTTCGGCGTGATCGGCAATTTTTCCCCGCAGGTCATCGAGATCCACATCGCCGTTGCTGCGGCAGCGAACCACCTCAACACGCATTCCGGCCATGACGGCCGAGGCCGCGTTGGTGCCGTGCGCGCTGGAGGGAATCAGGCAGGTGTCGCGGTGGGTGTCGCCGCGTTCGAGGTGGTAGCGCCGGATCGCCAACAGGCCGGCGTACTCGCCCTGGCTGCCCGCGTTCGGTTGCAGGCTCACGGCGTCATAGCCGATGATCGCCGCGAGCCACTGTTCGAGGTCGGCGATGATGCGCAGCATGCCTGGTGCGTCGTCGGCCGAGGCGAACGGGTGCAGCCGGGCGAATTCCGGCCAGGTGATCGGCTCCATCTCCGCGGTCGCGTTCAGCTTCATCGTGCACGACCCCAGCGGAATCATGCTGCGGTCCAACGCAATATCCTTGTCCGCCAGCGCGCGCAGGTAACGCAGCATCGCGGTCTCGGTGCGATAGCGGATGAACGACGGGTGGGTGAGGAATTCCGAGGTTCGGTTCACAATCCCGGCACACACCGGCTCCGCGGCGGCAACGCCGAACGCCGCCAGCACCGCCGCCACGTGCGCGTCCGTGGTCGCTTCGTCGCAGGCAACGCCGACATGGTCGGCGTCCGCGAGGCGCAGATTGATGCCGCGCGAGCGGGCGTCGGCGACTATCGCCTCAGCCCGCCCCGGCACCCGGGCCAGCACCGTGTCGAAGTACTTGTCGTGCACGAGCGCCGCGCCGAGGCTGCTCGCGATCCGCTCGGCGTGCCCGTGCACGCGCCGCGCGATCGCACGCAGTCCGTCCGCACCGTGGTAGCTGGCATACATCGCGGCCATCACCGCGAGCAGCACCTGCGCGGTGCAGATGTTGGAGGTGGCCTTCTCCCGGCGGATGTGCTGCTCGCGGGTCTGCAATGCGAGCCGGTAGGCAGGATCACCGTCCGCGTCGATGGAGACGCCGACGAGCCGCCCGGGCAGCTGCCGGGCGTGCTTGGCGTGCACGGCAAGGTAGCCGGCGTGCGGTCCGCCGAAGCCCATCGGCACTCCGAAGCGCTGCGTGGTGCCGAAAGCCGCGTCGGCGCCGATCTCGCCGGGCGGGGTGATCAGCGTGAGCGCCAGTAGGTCGGCACCGACCGCCACGAGGGCGCCGCGCGCATGGGCCTGCTCGATCAACCCGGCCCAGTCCACCACGCGGCCGGATGCGCCCGGCAGCTGGACACACGCGCCGAAGAAATCGCCCTCCGGTAGGCCCTGGGCCAGGTCCGCTTCGACAAGCTCGATACCGAGCGGCTCGGCGCGGGTCGCGAGCACGGCGCGAGTCTGTGGGAACAAGTCGCTGTCGATCGCGAACCGGGCGGAACTACTGCGGTTGGCCCGGCGCAGCAGGGTCATGGCCTCGGCCGCGGCGGTGGCCTCGTCCAGCATCGACGAATTGGCCACCTCCAGGCCCGTGAGATCGGAGACCATGGTCTGGAAGTTCAGCAACGCCTCCAGCCGGCCCTGGCTGATCTCCGGCTGATACGGCGTGTACGCGGTGTACCAGGCGGGATTCTCGAGGATGTTGCGCACCAGCACCGGCGGCGTCAGCGTGTCGTAATAGCCGAGGCCGATCATCGACACCGCTACCGTGTTCGTCGCGGCCAGCTCGGTCAACTCGGCGAGAACCTCGTGCTCGCTGGCGGGTGCTGGCAGAACCTCGAGGCCGGCCGAGTCGAGAATGCTGGAGGGCAGTGCCTTAGTGGCGAGGACGTCGAGCGAATCCACCCCGATCAGATGCAGAACTTTGTCGAGTTCGGCTTGGTCGGGTCCGATGTGACGGTCGGCGAATGAGTGGGTCAACGGGTTCTCCCGGGCTCGACGAAGCTCGAACCTCCCCCTCTGTCGCCGCCCGCGATGGGCGCCTGAGAGATTCGGGACGGCGCTGCCGACCCTTTCCCCGTGGGCGGATGGGTACTCCCATCACTTTCCAGAGACGCCCAAAACCGCACGGTCCTCGGTGCCTGAGAGATTGACGGAGAGGTGTTGCTCCTTCGGCGTCTGCACCGCTACCGGTGCAGAACTCTCCCGTGCGGGTGAGACGTAATTACAGCTTAACCCGTCTTGCGGCTCACGCGGTTCTTGCGGCGGTAGGCGAGTTCGTCCTCGGGACGGGTCTCCGCCTCGCCGCCGTCGGCGCGCTCAGCCGGGAAGTTGGCGATGGTTCCGGTCAGCTCCCGCATGGCGCCGCTCACGGCGATCCCGAACACGCCCTGACCACCTTGCAGCAGGTCGACGACTTCCTCTGCCGACGTGCATTCGTAGACGGTGGTGCCGTCCGAGAACAGCGTGATGCGGGCCAGGTCGTGCACGCCACGGTCGCGCAGGTGGTCCACCGCGACGCGGATGTTCTGCAGCGAGATGCCGGTGTCGAGAAGGCGTTTGACGATCTTGAGAACCAAGATGTCCTTGAACGAATACAGCCGTTGGCTACCCGAACCGGCAGCGCCGCGGATGGAGGGCACCACCAGTCCGGTGCGTGCCCAGTAGTCGAGCTGGCGGTAGGTGATCCCTGCAATCTGGCAGGCGCTCGGCACGCGGTAACCGACAAGATCGTCGGGCACGGTGTCGTCGGGGAAAAGGCCGGGCTGGACATCCTGACCCTGCAGCTTGTCTCCCACTGACTACTCCCTCTCGGATCGGGCTAATTGCCCAGGCTACTCGCTCGTGAACGCTATGAGGACTTCATAAGCCGGTCAATCCGACGCGCCCGCGCTCTCAACCTAAACTTGAGGGTGAGATTGAACCGTTACTCAACCGTCTGTCGCTTTGAAGTCATCGGGCGATACAGACTCGAGAAATTCCTTGAACTTCTCGACCTCTTCCTCGCGTTCACTGGTGTCTTCCCGCTCGTCGGGCATCACCAGCCCGGCCTCCGACAGCACCGATTCCTCGGCGTAGATCGGCACGCCGACGCGCAGGGCGATAGCGACGGAATCAGACGGCCGCGCGGACACCCGCAGGTTGTCATCGAAGATCAAGTCCGCGTAGAACGTGCCCTCTTGCAGGTCGACGATGCGAATCTCCTTGAGGGTGTGACCGAGCGCCTTGATCAGGTTCTTGATCAGGTCATGGGTGAGCGGGCGCACGGGCTCCACACCCTGCTGCTCGAGCACGATGGCTGTCGCTTCCGTTTGCCCGATCCAAATCGGCAGATAGCGATCTCCGTGGGTCTCGCGAAGCAGCAGCACAGGTTGATTTTGCGGCTGCTCGACACGAATACCGACAACGCGCATCTCGCTCATCGAAACTGCCTCCAGCGCTCGACACGGAAGCCTTCCAAAAGGCCCTATACAGAGTCTAGGCGAAGCCGGGGAAGCCTTCGAGGAGTTAGTGATCCAGTGCCGAGCGCACCGCGGACTTGACCAGACTCGTGTGCAATGCCAGCGACAACGCGGCTAACTCGCGAACCATCTCTTCGGCGCGGTCCCGGGCGCCGGCGTCGCGGCTCTTGGCGATGGGTCCGGCGATCTGCGCCACCAGCGCGGCCTCCCGGTCCGCGGCCAGCTTGAACGCCCGCAAATGCCGGACCTCGAGGCCGTATTCGGACATCGCTTTCGCAGAGGCTGCCAACGCCGTCGCGTCCTCATCGAAAAACCCGCCCGGCCCGGCGACGATGAGCCCGGCGCGGACGAGTTCGGTGAGAAACGTTTCGTCGATACCGGACCGCTCGATCAGGTCGTTGCGCGAGAACCGGACCGTTCTGTCGCTGCGGAACTCCTCCGGCGAAACTTGAGACAACCAGCGCGGACGCGCGCTGCGATCGCGCGGCACACCGAGTGTCGCGACACCGCTGTCGATGGCCTCGAGTTGCTCCTTGATGACCTTCAACGGCAAGTACTGGTCCCGCTGTGCGGTCAGGACAAACCGAAGCCGTTCGCAATCAGCCACGGAGAAACGCCGATAGCCCGACGGCGTGCGCTCCGGGCTGATCAATCCCTCCGACTCGAGGAACCGGATCTTCGAAATGGTGATGTCGGGGAAATCAGGCCGCAGTTGATCGAGTACGGAGCCAATCGACATCCCCCCGCGTGCGGTCTGCCCGACTGCCGTCATTGGCTACCTGCACCCGCCGATGACTCGTTCACCTGCGAACCACCGCGCGGGCCGGTCAAAAAGACCAGACGGAACTTACCGATCTGCACCTCGTCGCCGTTGGCCAGTACCGCGGAGTCGACGGGTTCACGGTTGACGTAGGTGCCATTGAGGCTGCCCACGTCCACCACCTGGAATTCGTCGTCGTCCTGACGGAACTCGGCGTGGCGACGACTCACCGTGACGTCATCGAGAAAAATGTCGCTGTCCGGGTGGCGGCCCGCCGAGGTGGTCGGCTGGTCCAGCAAGAACCGGGAACCCGCGTTCGGGCCGCGCTTGACAACGAGCAGCGCAGAACCAGGCGGGAGACCCTCGACCCCAGAAACGGGCTGTTCCGACGTCGGTGGCTCCGGGACGTCGTTCTCCCCAATCGGCCGGAAGACCGACGTGGTCTCCGCCGCGCTCTCGCCATAGGCCGATTGATTTTCGTTCTGGCTCACCGTATCTCCTCCTCAGTCCGAATTATCCGAGCTACGCAGATCCCTGCGAAGGGCCCCGACATACGGCACAAAGCGTTTCTCATGACCGTACCCTGCCCGAGGCTGTGCGTGCAGGCAGACGGCACAGGTGGCGTTGCGGGTGTCGCGGGGATACTGCTCGTGCGTCGTCGCAGCGCTAGTTACTCACCCACCACATCGCGGTAGCCACCGGCGTCAAGCGTATCGCCCAGGGCCGAATTCAGCGCGTCCTCGCCGTCGACTTCCAGCTCGACGAGCCATCCCGCGCCGTACGGGTCGGAGTTCACCAATTCGGGGCTGCTTTCCAAATCTGCGTTCACGGCAACGACTTTCGCCGTTATCGGAGCATAGATGTCGGAAACACTCTTGGTGGACTCGACCTCGCCGAAAGAGTCGCCGACGCTCACCTGCTCACCATCGGACGGAAGCTGCACGAACACGACGTCACCAAGTTGTTCCTGCGCATAGTCGGTGATGCCCACTCGCACCCGCGTCGGCCCGGTGCGCTGCACCCATTCGTGCTCGGAGGTGTAGCGCAGGTCAGCAGGGATTTCACTCACGGTGATTGGATCCTTTCGGTGAGCACTGGGTTCGGTCAGGTCGTAACGAGTTCGGTTGAGTGTCGCACTGTTGATTCAGCTCAGCGCGGGCTAGCCACCGGAATCTCTCGCGCGACGGCAATCGCTTTGCCGAGGTAGAGAATTCCCGTCCACACATACACCGCACAGCCCCAGCCCAAACACGCGTACCCGAAAGCGCCCGCGCCGGTCGCCCCCGGCCAATCCGCTTGTGCGGCAAGCATCCACGGGAAGGCCGCCATCAGCGCGAAGGTTGCGGCCTTGCCCAGGTAGATGACATCTGGTGGGGGCAAACCGCGCCGCCGGTACACCCGCAGCGTGAGCGTCAACACCAAATCCCGGCCGATAAGCAGGGCCGCGATCCACCACGGAATTATGCCCCTGATGACGAAACCGATCAGGGTCGTCACCATGTACAGGCGGTCGACCAGAGGATCGAGCAGCGCCCCGAGCCGCGACGTTTGGCCCAGCAGGCGCGCGAGTTTGCCGTCCAGCCAGTCCGTGACCCCACTGAGCACGAGCAGCGCAAACGCCCACCAGTCCGCCTTCAGCACCAGCAGTAGGTAGAGAAAGACCGGCACGCCGATGAGCCGAATGATGCTCAATACGTTGGGCACCGTAAGAATTCGCTCCGACCGGGTGGCCGGCGGGGCTTCCGCGGAGGTGGCTCGCTCGCTGCTGTTCCCCATGATTTGCTCGCTCACGCGCCCGCACTCGCAGTCGGCACAGGTACCCGCGCAATGCTGTCGGCGGTGAGGCTGCCGAGATAGAGCCAGCCGTCGGCTTCCCGTACACCGGTCAACGGCGCGTAGCCACCCTTGGAGCTCTGCAAGCTGTGCACGATGTCACCATCGGAGTTCAGGCCCAGCACCCAGCCGCGATGCGGCGGAGTGGGCTGCAGGAACGCGGGCAGATTGGCGGTGAGCGTGCGCAGCGCGGGATAGGGCGCGACCAGATCGAGCAACGGCATTCGTGGACTGTACAAAGCCACCCAGAAGATTCCCGCGGCGGTTTGCGACACCATGTTGTCCGGAATGCCGGGCAGGTTGTCATGCCAGACCGAGACCTCCCCGGATCTCGGCCCGGTCAGCTCGACTCGGGTGATCCGGTAGGACCCCGTTTCCGCGACCAGCACATAGGACTCGTCGTTGGCCAACCCAACGCCGTTGGCGAAGTTGAGCCCGTCGGCAAGCAGGTCCATCTCCCCCGACTTCGGGTCGAACCGCAGCAGCCGTCCGGTGCCGCCGTGTTCCAAAATGTCCTTGGTGTGCTCGACGATCGGGAACCGTGCCGAGGAGTCGCTGAAGTAGACAATCCCGTCGCGACCGATGGCAGAGTTGTTGCACGCCAGAATCCGGCGTCCGATGGCTTCGTCGGCAAGCACCTCGATGCGCCCGGCGTCATCGATCCGCAGCAGCCCGCGCTCGGCGTCGCAAACCAGGTACCGACCGTCGTCGAGCACTTCCACGCCCAACGGGCGTCCGCCGGTGTTCACGATCGCCTCGGCATTGCCCGAGGAATCGAACCGCCACAGCGTGCCGTCCACACCGCCGGTGACGACGTGGCCATCCGGATCCACGGCGACATCCTCGGGGCCCTCCCCGGCCGGCAACTTCCACCGCTGGGCCGCGTCGAGCGCGGTATTAGGCGCGAGGACGCCGGTCAACGGCGGCGGCTTGGGCGGATGCCACGCGACCGGGTGCACCCCAGCACGATTCAGCTTGTCGAGCGTGCTCGACATGACTCCCATAGGAACGTCCATCCGTTCGTCGTGTTCAACGCCAGGCGAATACTGGCTGATCCAGGTGGTCGACGCGAGTGGGGCGATGGTGGAGCACCACTTCCCGGAACTGATAGATCATGGCACCGGTCGGCGCATGGATCAGGAATTTCCGAAACGGCCATTGCACCACCGGTCGCGGCGACTCCGGTATCTGGATGAAGCGCGGCTCCGCGTCGAGTTCGGCCATCGTCGGCAGGAAAATCGTCGCGACCTCCGCGGGGTTGGCCACCGCGGCCGTCAGATCACCCGCCCACACCACATACGGCGTGATTACGTAACCCGACCGGGTCACATAGTCGTCGAGACGGCCCAGCACGTCGTCTTTCGAGGCACGGAGGCCGACCTCTTCGTGCAGTTCGCGCAGCGCGGCGGAAACGGCGGTCTCCCCCGGTTCCACCCGGCCGCCGGGCAGCGCGAACTGTCCGGGGTGCGCCCGCATTTCGTCGGGTCGCAGCGTCAGCAGGAACGCGGTCGCGCCGGCGGCATCGGTGCCGACAGCGACCGATACCGCTGCCGCACGGGCAGTGCCGACGCCGGCCGAATGCGGCGAGAACTCTTGCAGCGCAGCGCGGATCTGATCTGCGGTGAGGATGGGCGCGGACTCCACCCTCAGTCGGACTCGGCGTAGTCGGCGACAGTCGCGTAGGCCTCGGCCAGGCACTTCAGGCCTTCGCTGGTCGCCAGGCCGGATTCGGCGGCGTGCTTGATGGCGCTGAGGATGGCAACAGCGGTGTCCTGCTTGAGCGACATGGTTCTCCCATCGGTTGCGGTGGTCACCATCCTGCTTGACCGGCGTGCGCGCGGGCTACCCGACCCACACCGTCTTGGCGTTGCAGAACTCCTTGATGCCGTGGCCGGAAAGTTCGCGGCCGTAACCCGACCGCCGTACCCCGCCGAAGGGCAGTTCGGGATAGGACACCGTCATGCCGTTGATGAACACCTGACCCGCCGCGATCTCGTCGATGAACCGCTCCTGCTCGCCCGCATCGTTGGTCCAGGCGTTCGATCCCAGGCCGAACGTGGTGGCGTTGGCAATCTCGAGTGCGTCGTCGATGCTGTCCACCCGGTAGAGCGACGCCACGGGCCCAAACACTTCGGCCGTGAAGATTTCCATCTCCCTAGTGATGTCGGTGATCACCGTCGGCGGGTAATACCAGCCGGGACCGTCGAGTCGTTTGCCGCCGCACAGCACTTTTGCCCCGTCCGCGACCGCGTGGTCGACGAGAGCTTCGACGTCGGAGCGCCCTTGCTCGGTGGCAAGCGGCCCCACGTCGGTGTCGGGTTCGGTGGGATCGCCGACCTTGAGAGCCGCCATCCTCTCGACGAAGCGCTGTGCGAAATCGTCGTAAACGTCGGCGTGGACGATGAAACGCTTTGCTGCGATACATGATTGACCGTTGTTCTGCACGCGCGCGGTGACCGCCACTTCGGCCGCGCGGTCGAGGTCCGCCGAGGGCATCACGATGAACGGGTCGCTGCCGCCGAGTTCGAGCACGGTGGGTTTGATCTCGTCACCGGCCACCGCGGCGACCGCGCGCCCCGCCGGTTCGCTGCCGGTCAGCGTCGCCGCGGCCACCCGCGGATCGCGAAGGATCTTTTCCACCTCGCCCGAGCCGATGAGCAGAGTTTGGAAGCAGCCATCGGGGAAACCACCGCGTCGGATGACGTCGGCCAGGTACAGCGCCGACTGCGGGACGTTCGACGCGTGCTTGAGAATGCCGACATTGCCAGCCATCAACGCGGGAGCGGCGAATCGAACCGCTTGCCACAGTGGAAAATTCCACGGCATCACGGCGAGCACGACGCCGAGCGGTTGGTAGCGCACGTATGCCTGGCTCGCGCCCACTGCTTTTGCGTCGGCGGGTTCGTCGGCCAACAGCTCTTCGGCGTTGCTGGCGTAGAAGCGAAAGCCCTTGGCGCACTTGAGCGCTTCCGCCTTTGCTGCGGCCAGCGTCTTGCCCATTTCCAACGTCATCATGGCCGCAACGTCGTCCGCCTCCGCCTCGAGCAGATCGGCCGTCGCCTGCATCCAGGACGCGCGATCGGCGAAGCTGGTCTTTCGGTACGTCGCCGCCCGGTCGCTCGCCTTGGCGAGCGCGGCCTCGATCTCGTCGCTGGTTGCGGGAGTGAAGGTCTGCACCGTCTCCCCTGTCGCAGGATTGATTGTTGCGATAGACAACCCGCACTCCTCACTACCCGTGCCCGCCCGTCGCGGACGCTGACGTTGCCGACATTTCCCAGCCTGCCACGATGCGGCGTAGGTGGCAGCCACGGCGAAAAATGATCATTAAAGGGCGCCGCACCCCTGCCAATCTGTTTTCCGCAGTGCTTAACTGGAGATTAGCGTCAGGCAGGCGGCGAAAAGGCTGGTCCGAGATGTGGATAGCAAGATTCGCGATCACTATCAGAAGCACTGCCGCGGCGGTACTCGGTGCGGCATTCGCGGTGGGGCTGGCCGGCCCGGCCGGAGCGATCGCGCCGCCACCCGGCCTCCCCGCCGTTACGGCCATCGAGCCGGCCAGCGGCGCAGTCGTCGGGGTGGCCGCGCCGATCACGCTGCACTACGCCGCGCGGGTCAATGACCGGGCTGCGGCGCAGCATGCCGTGTCGCTTAACGCGCCAGGGCCGCTGAGCGGCCAGTTCCGGTGGATCGACGCCACCACGCTGCAATGGCAGCCCGCCAGCTGGTGGCCCGCCAGCAGCGCGATCACCGTTTCGGCGGGAAGGTCGGTGTCGCACTTCAAGACTGGCGCCGCCCTGGTAGCCGTGGCGAACACGTCCTCACACGAGTTCACCGTGAGCATCAACGGGGCGGTCGTGCGGACGATGCCGGCGTCCATGGGCAAGCCCGGTCATGAGACGCCGTGGGGCACCTTCCCTGTGCTGGCCAAGTACCCGTCGATCGTGATGGATTCCTCGACGTACGGCGTGCCGGTCAATTCGCCGGAGGGTTATCGGCTCACCGTCTACGACGCGGTGCGAATTACCTGGAGCGGCGTATTTGTGCACTCCGCGCCCTGGTCGGTGGATTCGCAGGGCTATGCGAACGTGAGCCACGGTTGCATCAACCTGAGCCCGGCAAATGCTGAGTGGTACTTCGACAATGTGCACATCGGCGATCCGGTGATCGTGACCGGCTGACCGACTCAGGCGGGATGCCCTGGGTCGAGGTCGCGCACGTCGGTGAAGGACACCGGATTCAACGGTGTGCGCGGCGACTCGCCAGCGTAGGGGGCCAGGAGGAAGCCAACGTGATCGCCGAGGGGGAAGCGATCGACGACTCGCCCGCAGAACCAGCCCGCTGCGGCGTCGAGAATGGGCAGTCCGTCCGGCCCGTCGTGCCAAGCGCATTGGGCGAACTTGTCTACCTCGTCGCCGGTTTCGGAACCGAACAGCCGGGCCAGTTCGATGTGGTCACGCCCGAGGATGTGGACCGCAAGCCGTTCGGCGTCCTTGGCGACCCGATAGGTGTGGTTGGCCATCGACAGGCACACCACGAAGCGGGGCGGGTCGATGCTGGCCTGAGATGCGAACCCGACCAGGCAACCGGTCCGCTCACCGGCCTCGCGCGCGGTGACCACCCACATCGGGTAGTCCACGTCGCCCGCAATGGCGTGAAAGGCATTCTCTTCGGGTTCGGAAGTCACTATCAGTACATACCACGCAAATGCGTGAAGTAACGCGCCCGGTCAGGATGACCCAATTCGAAGGCTCAATTGCGACAGGTGTCGCGACGACCGGAGAATAATTCTCAATTGTTGCCTTTATTGGGTAGATGGGAATAGAAAGCTTGGCGTGCGGTGCACCACGGAACCGAGTCCACGCCACTAGCATAGGGATTCAGCTGGTACCCGTTTGTTCAGCTGGCGCCGTCATCGATTAGATATAACGCCCCGGTCATTGCAAGTAGTGGAGACCTTCGCGAAATTTGCACTCATTTGAAATGCGGGTCCACGCCCTTGCTAATAGTCGATGCACGCACTGCGGGCCGGCTGTAAAGTGACCGAATGGATTTCGCCCTTCGGTCCTGCTCATGGCGCGGTCATGCGACCTTCGCGCCCGACGAGCCCGAGTACCGACAGCACCTGTTGGTGAACACCACCTCTGGCGAGGCCTGGCGGTGTCTACGGTGCGAGAACTTCATCATCGGGCCACCCAAGGGCCACGGCCCGGCGAGTGACGCGCCGCAAATTCTGCGCGGGCGCCTCTTGCGGGACCGCTTCATCATGCGGCTTCTCGCTTGCGAGCGGATGCTGCGCGTGATCATCTTCGCGCTGCTGGCCTGGGGTGTCGTCAGGGTGCGCGGATCACAAACACACCTGCAGGAAGCGTTCGAGCGCGAACTGCCCGTACTTCGCCCAGTGGCCAACCAAATCGGTTGGAATCCGGACAATTCCAAAATCATCCGCGACGTCCAGCATGCATTCACGCTGTCACCCACCACGTTGGCCTGGATCGCCGCGGCTTTGGCCGGATACGCGCTGATCGAACTCGTCGAAGCGGTGGGTCTGTGGCTGGGACACCGGTGGGGCGAGTACTTCGCCGTGGTCGCGACCAGCGTATTTCTTCCCCTCGAGGTCTATGAACTCACCGAACGCGTGACCGCGTTCAAGCTGATCGCATTTCTTATCAACATTGCGGCGGTGCTGTGGCTGTTGTGGAGCAAGCGCCTCTTCGGACTCAACGGCGGCGGCGCCGCCTACCGGCGCGAACGTAGCCAGGACAGCTTGCTGAGTGTCAAAGATGCTGCCGCATCGCCGGCGTGAGAATGAATAATGACGGGCTCGCGACTATCCGCCCGTCGGTTCTACGAGACCGACGGTTGGGTGCCATTCGGACGCCCGCGTCATGAGGTGGTGTGGGGCATCGAAGTTGAAGAAGTCAGCTATCGGCGATCCCTGACGGTCCCGACTACCGATGCCCGACGCACTCAGATGGGGAACGAGTCGAATGTTGACACGAACCAGTAAACGAAGCCGCTGACGTTTGGCGGCAGCGAGAACATCGAACTCACCTTCTCGACCGATTTGGAACTCTCGCTTACTCGCCACAATACTCACGATTCGGGCATTTCTCCACGGCCGCAACGACAGCGAGCTGGCCGCCAGTTAGCGGCCAGCTCGCTGTCGTCTGCCGGAGCTACTCCTGTGTAAAGCCCTTGGCCTTTTCCACTGCTTGGTCGATTTGATCGTCGTGACCTTCGAACCGCTGCTTGGCGGCGTCGGCAGCCTTGTCCAACCCCTGGTCGACCTGGTCCTTGTGCTCGCCCAGCTTCTTCTTGATCGAGTCGAAGTTCATCGCATTCCTTCCTTTGCAGTGTCCGGTTTGTGCGACCTTGTGCCGCCAACCAGCTACTATCAGGACAACTACCCGAGGTGGCAATTTTTTAAACATTTCGCTGGATGCGACGGGGCCTTCGTCATAGGCGACAGAGAATGGCAACTTCTCCGCAACCATTGTTCGTCACGGCGGGCAGTGATTGTCGGTATTCGCGCCGCCGATAGAATCGCCCGAAGCAGGGGGTCTCGATCTCCGCTGCGCAGCGTTGCGCGCAATGTCGTCGACGTCGAAACTCGGGAGCAAGGATGCAAACCGGAGCCCGATTCGGCCGGTACCGCTTGGACCGGCGCCTGAATGCAGTTGGCGGCCAAGAGGTCTGGGCCGCATACGATACGCTGACGTGTCAGCACGTGGTTATTCGCGCGCTCGCACCGGAGGCCGCCGAGGACGATCTGAGCGTCGGGGAGTTCGAACATGAGATTGAGCTGGCCGCGCAAATCCACGACCCGCACGTGGCGCCAATCCACGATTTCGGTCAAATAGGCAACCGACTCTTCATCGTCACCGCGCTCACCGACGGTGAGACCTTGCAGGCCAGGCTGCGTTCGGGACCGCTCCCGGTTGCCGAGTCGATCGACATCCTCGAGCAACTGTCCTCTGCCCTCAACGCCGTGCGCGCGGCTGGACTGCCCATTCCGGAAGTGGATTCAGCCGATGTTCTTGTCCGTGCCAATGGAATGGCATGTCTAACAGATGTCGGCATCGCCACAAAGCCTCGCGACACGGCGGGTGTTCACGGACTGAGCACGCTGTTGTACGAGTGCCTCAGCGGGCGGCGCTTCCCTGGTCGATCTGCGCCACTTGGTTCGCTGCCAAGCGGATTGGATGCGGTAATAGCACGTGGCGTCACCACCGACGCGGCGCAGCGATACCGCTCCACTGATGAACTCGTCGCTGCGGCACGCGCCGCCGTCGCGCCGTCACACAAGCCATCTAACGCACCATCACCGGCGGTGCGGCGAAATTTGGCGGTACTCGGCGGGGTTGCGCTCGTGGTGATCGTCGCCGTTGTGGTCCTCGCCAGTCTCGTGTCGGGCGGCGGATCGTCGCCGACAGTGGCTGGCGATTCAGCCACCGTGACCACACCAGCACCCGCAACGACCACCCAAGCGCCGACTCCGTCGCCGGTCGCGCCGCCACCGCCGCCCCCGGCGACGACCTCTGCTGCTGCACAACCGGTGGAACCGTCATCGGCGGAGCCGGCGCCACCGGTTCAGCCGGCTCCGCCGCCCGCGTCCGATGGTGTGCTGCCCTGCTACTCCGGCTACACGCACACACCGCCGCCCGACGGGCCGTGCCTGCCGGCCGTCAACCCTGCACCGCCGCCACAGAACCCCGCACCCCCGGTGCCGCAGGCGCCAAACGTGCTGCCGTGTTACCCCGGCTACCAACACACTCCGCCACCGGACGGTCCGTGCTGGGCGCCAGCGAGCGGAGCGGGGCCGAACTTTCGTTGGTGAGGCCCCGGTAGGGCTCCGCGCGAAGGCACGCTAAGCTACTCCGGTCACCTCATGTGGTGGCAACGGGCTGTGGCGCAGTTTGGTAGCGCACCACACTGGGGGTGTGGGGGTCGCAGGTTCAAATCCTGTCAGCCCGACCATAGTTGTCGACGAGATCATGGCTAGGTACACGCCTTCTCGAACAACGTATACGTAACCATGGTTTCGGCGGGAGAACTACCGCCGCACCCGCTTCTCCCGCACCCGCACAGAAATCCGCACCGGCGAACCCTCGAATCCGAACTCCTCACGCAGCTTGCGCTCCAGGAATCGGCGGTAGCCGGCCTCGAGGAACCCGGTAGTGAACAGCACAAACGTCGGCGGTCGGGTGGCCGCCTGGGTAGCGAACATGACCCGAGGCAGCCGCCCGCCACGCATCGGCGGCGGTGTCGCGGCGATGACGTCTTTCAGCCAAGAGTTCAGCTGACCTGTCGAAATGCGCTTGTCCCACGAATCGAGCGCCGTTTCCAGCGCGGGCACCAATTTCTGCACCGCACGACCGGTGCGGGCGGAGATGTTCACCCGCTGCGCCCACGGCACCCGGTTCAGTTCCCGGTCGATTTCCCGACCGAGTTGGTAGCGCCGGTCCTCGTCGACCAAGTCCCATTTGTTGAACGCGATCACCAGCGCGCGGCCCGCCTCGATGATCATGCCAAGCACCCGCTGATCCTGCTCGGTGATCGGTTCCGACGCGTCGATCAACAAGATTGCCACCTCGGCGGCCTCGATCGCCGACTTGGTTCGCAGCGACGCGTAGAACTCGGCGCCACTGGCGTGGCTCACGCGCTTGCGCAAGCCTGCGGTGTCAACGAATCGCCATGTCTTGCCGCCCAGTTCGACGAGCGTGTCCACTGGATCGACGGTCGTGCCGGCCACGTCGTGCACCACTGCGCGCTCGTCTCCGGAAAGCCGGTTGATCAGGCTCGACTTGCCCACATTCGGCTTTCCTACCAACGCAACTCGGCGCGGACCGGCCACACCCGAACCCTCGCGCGGGGTTTCGGGGAGTACTTCCAAGACATCATCGAGCAGGTCGCCGGTACCGCGGCCGTGCGCGGCGCTGACCGCTTTGGGCTCCCCCAAGCCCAACGACCATAACGCCGCGGCGTCCGCCTCGATCCGCTCGTCGTCAACCTTGTTGGCCACCAATAGCACCGGCGTTTTCGATCGGCGTAGCACCTTGGCAACTGCCTCGTCGGTCGCGGTCGCGCCGACAACCGCATCGACGACCAGCAGGATCGCGTCGGCCGTCTGCATCGCCAATTCAGCTTGGCGCGCAACGGATTGCTGCAGCCCCTTCGCGTCGGGTTCCCACCCGCCGGTATCGGTCACCATGAATCGGCGCCCAGCCCAGTTGGCCTCATACGACACCCGGTCTCTGGTCACCCCGGGCACGTCCTCGACAACCGCCTCGCGACGGCCGATGATCCGGTTGACCAGCGTGGACTTGCCCACGTTCGGTCGGCCTACCACCGCGAGCATCGGTACCGGCACATGCTCGGCCGCATCGTCCAGATCACCGAGATCGGCTAAGGCCCAATCGGTTTCGTCTGACCAGATGCCGTCACCGGCAAAGCTCTCCTCGCTCATCGCACCGATCCTGTCCGTTCAGCCACAATGCGGTGCAATACGTCGATGACCTCGTCGATGCCGAGTTCGCTGGTATCGACAAGGATGGAATCCTCAGCTTGCCGCAGCGGTGAGACGGCACGCGTCGAATCCAGGTTGTCGCGGCGTTGCACGTCGGCGAGCACCGCTTCATAGTCGTCGCCCCGGCCTTGCGCGATGTTCTGCTCGTTGCGGCGGCGCGCCCGCGCCTCGGGCGAGGCGGTCAAGTAGATCTTCACCTCGGCGTCGGGGAGCACCACGGTCCCAATGTCGCGACCCTCCACGACAATTCGGCCAGCCTTCGCGGCGAGCTGGCGCTGCATGTCCACCAACTGCTCGCGCACGGGTCCGACAGCTGACACCGCCGAAACCGCCTTCGTGACGACGGCGCCGCGGATTTCCGATGACACGTCCTGGCCTGCCAATTCGATGATCTCGCCGTCCGGCTCAGTGCCGATGAACAGGGGCAGGTCTACGACAGCAGCCGCGATCGCCACTGGGTCGTCGAGATCTACGCCGCTGCGCAACACCTGCAGGGTGGCCGCGCGGTACATCGCGCCGGTATCGAGATAGTTGGCATCGAGGCGAGCTGCAAGCCGGCGGGCGACGCTGGACTTGCCGGTACCCGACGGTCCGTCCATGGCGACGAACAGCCGCTGTGAATCGTTGCCGGTCACAGGCCCACCGCCGCATACAAGCCGCCGATTTCGTTGCGCCCCAGCACTCGAAGTGTCCCCGGCCGCTGGTCGCCCAGCGCCACTGATCCAATGTCTGTGCGTACCAAGCGAATCACCGGATGATCCACCGCCTCCAGCAGTCGCCGCACAATGTGCTTGCGCCCTTCGTGCAGCACCACCTTGACCAGCGACCTGCCTTCGGCCAACTCGAGGACCGAGAACTTGTCTACCTTCGCAATTCCGTCGTCAAGTTCGACGCCGGCACGCAACTGCTTGCCGAGGCCCTTCCCGACCACGCCGTGCACGGTCGCTAGGTAGGTCTTGGACACCTCGTACGACGGGTGCATCAAGCGGTGCGCCAACTCACCGTCGTTGGTGAGCAGTAGCAGGCCTTCGGTGTCGGCATCGAGGCGTCCGACATGAAACAGCCGTTGTCCCGCGGCGACTCGTTCGGCGACGATGTCGCCCACACAGGGCCGGCCCAGCTCGTCCGACATCGTCGATTGCCAGCCGCGCGGCTTGTTCAACGCCAGATATACGCGGTCTTCCTTGACCACCACGCGAGTGCCGTCCACCCGTACCACCGCGATGTCGGGATCGATCCGCAGCCCCTGCTCGGTGACAATTCGGCCGTCGACCTCGACTCGGCCCTGCGCAATCAGTTCCTCGGCCGCGCGTCGCGAGGCGACGCCAGCCTGGGCGAGCACCTTCTGCAGGCGCACACCCTCACCTGCCGCCAGTTTCTCCGGTCCGCGCGGTTCCACGTACTGGTGACGGGCCGGCTTGGCGTTGCTCAGCTTCGGCGCGGCATGCGGCTTGGTCCCCTGCTGGGTCTGTTTGCGGGCTGTGGCTTTCCCTGATTGCGCTTTCGGCCCTGAGCGCGCCTTCGCGGCGGCGCCGCTCCGGGTGGAGCGCTTCTTGTGATCCGGTGTGCCATCTCGGCGAGCGGGTTTGTTCACTGTTGTCCTGTCGTTCTTCGCACGCCGTGTTCTCGGCGGTCAGTCCTCGTCGTCCGGAATTGCTGCATGCTGCTCCGGCTCCGCCGACTTGCGCAGCCGGTTCATGCGGGGGTCGGTGTCCAGACTTTCGCTGATCTCGTCGATCAGGTCCACGTCCGGCAGCAACGGCGCGAGCGGCGGCAGGTCGGCCAGCGACGCCAGCCCCAGCCGCTCCAGGAACAGCTCGGTGGTGCAATACAGCGTCGCGGTCGTCTCGGGGTCGACGCCGGCTTCGGCAATCAGCCCCCGGGCAAGAAGTGTACGCATTACCCCGTCCACGTTGACACCGCGAACAGCGCTCACCCGCGCACGGGTGAGCGGCTGCCGGTATGCGATGACCGCGAGCGTTTCCAAAGCGGCACGCGTGAGCTTCGACCTGGCCCCGTCGAGCAGCATCCGTTCCACGTAGGGAGCGAACTCGTTCCTGGTGTAAAGCCGCCAGCCGTCCCCCACGTACCGCAGATCGATGCCGCTGCGGCGTTCGGTCAGCTGCGCCGACATTTCCCGCAAGAGTTGCTCGACGCGTTCGGTGTCGACCTCGAGTGCGGCAGCGAACTGCGCCGCCGGCGCGGGAGCGTCGACAACCAGCAGCATCGCCTCCAGCGCTGAGACAACTTCGGCGTCGTCGGGTGTCGGCGTCGTGTCGGGCAGTGCAGTTGGTTCAGTCATTTTCTTCCTCGTCATCGGCATGCACCGCGGTCGGTGCTACGCCGGTCCACGACACCAGCAATTCGCCCAGCGGATCGTCCTGGGAGAACTCCACCGATTTCTGCCGGAACAGGTCGAGCAACGCCAAGAACCTCGCCACCACTTCGAGTTGGTTGCCCGAGCTGCGCGCAACGTCGCGAAACGACATCCACTGACCCTCGCCGCGCTCGCGCAGGAGCCCCAGCACAATGCCCGCCTGCTCGACGACCGACACTTTGTGCACGTCGTGCAGGTGATCGAGGCCGACGGTCGGAATCGGGCGCGGCGCGAACGCAGCGGCCGCAATCTCGGCGAACTGGGCGGCGTCGACGCCGAGCATCACTTCGGGGAGCAGCTCCGCGTATCGGTCCTCCAACGCCACCGAGCGCGGATAGCGGCGCAGCGCCGCCTCTTCGAGCTCGGCGAACAGGGCGGCGACCTGCTTGTATGCCCGGTATTGCAGCAGCCGCGCGAACAACAGATCACGCGCCTCGAGCAGCGCGAGGTCCTCGGGATCTTCGACGTCACCGGAGGGCAGCAGCCGGGCTGCCTTCAGGTCGAGCAGCGTGGCGGCGACCACCAGAAATTCGGTGGTCTGATCCAGCTCCATCTCGGCGCCGAGATTCTTGGTGTAGGCGATGAACTCGTCGGTGACCTGGTGCAACGCCACCTCGGTGACGTCGAGTCGGCGCTGGTTTATCAGCGACAGCAACAGGTCGAACGGGCCCTCGAAGTTACGCAGCCGGACCGTGAATCCGGCGTTGTTGTCGGCTTCGCTGGGAGCTGCTGTGGGCGCTGCAGCCTCGGTCACTTGCCGGTCCGGTGGATCACCTCGCGGGCCAGCGCCCGGTAGGCTTGCGCACCGCCCGACTTGGGCGCCCAGCTGGTGATCGGTTCGCCGGCGACGCTGGTTTCGGGAAAGCGCACTGTCCGGTTGATCACAGTGTCGTAGACGAGGTCGCCGAACACCTCGACCACGCGGCCCATGACTTCGCGCGAGTGCAGGGTGCGCGCGTCGTACATGGTGACGACGATGCCCTCGAGGTGCAGCCGCGGGTTGAGCCGGTCGTGCACCTTGCTGACGGTGTCGTTGAGCAGCGCCAGCCCGCGCAGGCTGAAGTATTCGCACTCCATCGGGATGATGACGCCGTCGGCGCAGGCCAAAGCGTTCACGGTCAGCAGTCCAAGCGACGGCTGGCAGTCGATCAGGACGTAGTCGTAGCGGTCGAGCACCGGATGCAAGGCCCGGCCGAGGGTCTGCTCCCGACCCACCTCATTGACGAGTTGGATCTCAGCGGCGGACAGGTCGATGTTGCTGGGGAGCAAATCGAGGCCGTCGACGCGGGTGCGCATCAGGACGTCGTCGATCGAGACCCGGTTCTCAACGAGCAGGTTGTGCACGGTGAGTTCGAGGTCGTGGTGCGCGACGCCGAGGCCGGCCGAGAGTGCGCCCTGCGGGTCGAGATCGACCAGCAGCACGCGGCGACCGTATTCGGCCAGCGACGCGCCGAGATTGATCGTCGACGTGGTCTTACCGACACCGCCCTTTTGGTTGCACATCGCGATGACCCGTGCCGGGCCGTGGCTGGTCAGCGGCGACGGTTCGGGGATGTCACGCAGCGCTCGTCCGGTGGGCCCCAATGGCTCTGCGGTATCCGGAACGGGTTGGGCGTCGTCCGCTATTGCTCCGCTCACCCCGGCGGGTTGCTGCGGTGTCATCACGGTCTGACGCTCCCTGTGTGTCCTGGTCACTTTCGGATAACGCTACCGCTTGCCAACGGCGATCCTGTGGTCGGACACGCTTTGGCAGATCTCGAGGTCACCCGCCGTTTCGTGTTGCACTGCAGTCGATCGACCGCAGTGCGACACCACTTGGCGGGTGACGTGCGGACTACCGTGCGCGCGGATGTGCGCCGGCCCACACCTCGCGCAGGGATCCGATGGTGACCAACGTGTAGATCTGGGTGGTGGTCACCGAGGCGTGACCGAGCAGTTCCTGCACAACGCGAACATCCGCGCCGCCGTCGAGCAGGTGGGTGGCAAAGGAATGGCGCAGTGTGTGCGGTGAGACACCCGCGGTGATGCCGGCCCGGTCTGCGGCGGTTTGGAGGACCTGCCAGGCGCTCTGGCGGGAGAGTCGGCCACCGCGAACGTTGAGAAAGAGGGCCGGAGCGGCGGAGCGGCCATCGAGCGCCGGAGCGGAGCCTGCGGAGCGACCAGAAGACACCGGAGCGGAGCCTGCGGAGCGACCAGAAGACACCGGAGCGGAGCCTGCGGAGCGACCAGAGGACACCGGAGCGGAGCCTGCGGAGCGACCATCCAGCACCGGAGCGGGACCAGCATTCGGATGCGGCGGACCTGACGCGCGCGCCGACAGCACGGCCGATGACCGCCGGGCCCGGCCGTAGGTGGCACCAACCCGGGTCCGCGCGCGCGCCGCAGCGAGAGCCGGACGGCCCCGAACCAGGTACGCGTCGATCGCGGCGATCGCCGGCCTACCGATCGGCACGAGCCGTTGCTTGCCGCCTTTGCCGTGCAATACGACTGCCCGGTTGTCGAAGTCGATGTCATCGACGTCGAGCCCGACGGCCTCGGAGATCCGGGCGCCGGTCGAGTAGAGCAGTTCCAGCAGCGCGCGGTCGCGCAGCCCGCGCGGTCCGGCGGAGTCTTCGGGCCCGCCTGCCGCTTCGAGCAACGCAATGACGTCGCCGAGTGGAAGCGACTTCGGCAGCCTGCGACCGGGCGTCGGTGGTTTGACCGAGTGCGCGACGTCGGTCTGGGTGATTCCTTCCGCGGCCGCAAATTTGTGCAATCCGCGCACGGCGATCAGTGCCCGTGCCGCGGAACTTGCTGCCAGTGCTGGGAGTTTCGCCTCGGTGTCGCCGCGCCGCAGCGACACCATGAACTCGCTGACGTCCGACTCCTGCACGCCGCCGAGCGAGCAGATGCTGCGGTCGGTGAGGAACTGCCGGTAGCGGTCGAGGTCGCGCCGGTAGGAGCTGAGTGTGTTTGCCGCAGCACCACGCTCGACCGCTAAGTGGTCGAGGTAGGACTGCATTTCGGAGGCCAGCACGCTCATCGCGTCCACGCTAACCCTTGGCGGTGCCGCCTTCGGCTTTTCGACGCGCGAATTTTGTTGGTTTTCCCGGCCAATCCGCGTCGGGGGGTCGCAAGTGGAAGCCGGACGCCCGCGCAGCGGCCAGGGCGAGGATGCCGGAAACGGCCGTGGCATTGACGATTTCACCGCGCAGCGCGGCCCCAATGGCGTCTGGCACTGAAATTCGGACCAGTTCGATGTCCGCCTCTTCCAATTCGGGCTCGTCACGGGTGGCTTCGAACAGGTCCTGCGCCAAGTAGACCCGCAACGCCTCGTCGGTAAAGCCCGGGGAGAGCACCACATCGACCAGCACAGACCAGTCTCGCGCGCCCATGCCGGTTTCCTCGGCGAGTTCGCGCTTGGCGGCTTCGAGCGGGTCCTCGTCGACCTTGTCGAGCAGACCCGCCGGGAGTTCGATCAACCTTCGGCCGACCGGGTGCCGGTACTGGTCGATGAGAACAAGTTTGTCGTTGGCATCGACCGCGACGACCGCCACGGCGCCGTGATGTTCGACCACTTCGCGCTCGGCGACGCGCCCACCCGGCATCGCGACCTGGTCGAGTCGCAGCGCCAGTATCGCGCCTTCGTAAACGGTTTTGCTGGAAACGGTTTCGAAGTTGTGCCGCGGTTGGCTCATACCCCTACTCAGCCTCGCCGTCGAGCAGGTCCTCGTCACCGTGCACGTGGACGGGCAGCCGCTCGGCGAGTTTGTAGCGCAGCGCTGCGTTGATGAACGCGGAGAACAACGGGTGTGGGCGCGTCGGTCGGCTTTTCAGCTCCGGATGCGCCTGCGTGGCGACGAAGAACGGGTGCACATTCGCGGGCAGTTCGACGAACTCGACCAGGTGCCCGTCGGGAGACGTGCCACTGAACTGCAGTCCACTCTGGGCGATCTTGTCGCGGTAGACGTTGTTGACCTCGTAGCGGTGACGATGACGCTCGGACACGTGCTCGGTTCCGTATGCTTGCGCCACCACGGAGCCCTTGGTGAGAACGGCCGGATAGGCGCCGAGGCGCATGGTGCCACCCAAATCGGCCTCACCCGCGACGGCCTGCTCCTGATCGGCCATCGTCGAGATCACCGGATGTTCTGTGTCTGGATCGAATTCGGCCGAGTTGGCGGTCTCGAGCCCGACGGAGCGGGCGGCCTCGATGACCACGCATTGCAAGCCGAGACACAGTCCGAGCAACGGAATTTTGCGCGTCCGGGCGAACGTGATCGCGCCGAGCTTGCCTTCGATGCCGCGGATTCCGAAGCCGCCAGGGATCAAAATCGCGTCGACATCAGCCAATGCGGCATGCGCGCCCTGGGGTGTCGCACATTCGTCGGACGGCACCCAACGGATCTGCACCTTCGCACGGTGCGCAAAGCCGCCGGCCCGCAGCGCCTCCGTAACCGAGAGATACGCATCGGGCAGATCGACGTACTTGCCCACCAGCGCCACCGTCACCGTCTCGCGCGGTTGATGTACCCGCTCGAGCAGGTCACCCCAGACCGTCCAGTCCACGTCCCGGAACGGCAGGCCGAGTCGTCGAACAACGTAGGCGTCCAGGCCTTCCCGGTGCAGAACCTTCGGGATGTCATAGATGGAGGGGGCATCCGGCGTCGAGATGCAGCCGTCGACATCGACGTCACACATCAGCGCGATCTTGCCCTTGAGCGCCTGCGGGACTTCGCGATCACAACGCAAGATCAAAGCGTCGGGCTGAATACCGATGTTGCGCAATGCCGCGACGGAGTGCTGGGTCGGCTTCGTCTTGAGTTCGCCCGAGGGCGCGAGGTAGGGCACCAGCGAGACGTGCAGGAAGAAGACGTTTTCCCGGCCGACGTCGTGGCGGACCTGACGCGCTGCCTCGAGGAACGGCTGGGACTCGATGTCGCCGACGGTGCCGCCGATCTCGGTGATGACGACGTCGGGTGTCTGGTCCTGGGCAGCAGCGGAGCCTGCGGAGCGACCGGAGGGCACAGCCGGGACCGCCATCGCCAGGATCCGGCTTTTGATCTCGTCGGTGATGTGCGGAATCACCTGCACCGTGTCACCGAGGTACTCGCCGCGGCGCTCCTTGGCGATCACCGATGAATACACCTGGCCGGTGGTCACGTTCGCGTACCCGGATAGGTCGCGGTCGAGGAAGCGCTCGTAGTGGCCGACATCCAGGTCGGTCTCGGCGCCGTCTTCGGTGACGAACACCTCGCCGTGCTGGAAGGGATTCATGGTTCCCGGGTCGACGTTGAGGTACGGGTCGAGCTTCTGCATGGTGACCCGCAAACCACGCGCGGTGAGCAATTGACCGAGACTCGATGCGGTCAGGCCTTTGCCCAACGACGATGCCACCCCACCGGTGACGAAGATGTGCTTTGTTGCGGTGCGCGAATGAATCCGTGATTGCTGGCCCGCGTATGGTGACCCCGCACTTGACTGCACTAAAACAGCTCCCGTGATGACGCTGCAGGACTTGGCTCTGGAGTGGTGCTGGGGCCTGCCGACCCACGGGTCTTCACGGTAACACTTGCTGCCGCACGCAGCGCGCACAACGCGCCCGCACGGTTAGGTTTTGCTCGTGCCCCGTCAACGACGAGGCACTAGCTGCCAGTGGCGCCAACCGTCACCGCGGTGGCCTTCGGCCCGGTTCCGTAGCGGCCCGCATTTCCGGAAAGTTGTTCCTGCAGAGCCAGCGGCACCGTGATCCGCCCAGCCTCTCGTTCGATGTCGTCGATCGTGGTGGTGCCCGCCGACAGGCCCGCATCGGAGCGCACCACGGCGATCGGGCCGTCCCCCTCGGCCGACGGCGATCGCCCGGCCAGTACGGTGCCCGCCCCGCGGGCGTCCAACGCCGCGGCGAAGCGGCCGACCACTGTGCCGGAGTTGGCCGGTCCGCCGCCGTTGCCGCAGATCACCACGGCCAACTGGGCGGGTCTGATCTGGTCGTAGGCAAGGAATCCGCCACTGCGTAACGTGTCGAGCGCGAGCGTCATCTCTTGCGGTGTGCTCTGCGGCGCGGCGGTGTGCGCGTCGAGCAACAGAACGGATCCGAGCAGGTCGCCAGCGAGACTGCCTTGGTCGACCGCGCCGGTCTTGAGCTGAACGCCGGCCGGAATGACGTTGGTGAGCGTCGTGCGCAACCGGTCGGCATTGTTCGGATCGATGAATGCCGAGGTCAGGCCGACCTTGCCGGTGACGGTGCCACCGGCGGCCTGGATCAGCTTCGTCACGGAATCGATGTCGCCGGGATCCGCGTCCGGTGTGGTGAAGACCACTACTGTGCGTTGCGCCAGCGTGTCTTTGACGATCCGGCCAGCCATCGCGGCGTTGAAGCCGTCGGCGCCGCCGAGTTGGACCTGCAACTGGTTGTTGCTGTCCTGCAGTTCGTCGGCGTGCTTCTGGATGTCCGACTTGTCGTTGCGCAAGCCGGACAACAGGCCCGACGCCAGCGTCTGGGAGCCCAGCACTATTCCCACCGCCAGCGCGACGAAGATGGCCGCGATCGAGACCGCGTGGTAACGCATAGAAATCATGGGGTGACGAGCCCCTGAACCCACAGCGCCAGCCGGTTCCAGGTGGCGATCGCCCAATCCACCACCTCTGCCCCCATGTTGGAGGCGAACACGGCGACGATCACGGCGATCAGCGCCGCGAGAATCAGCAGGGCGATCGCACCACCCGAGACGCGGCTGCGGTAGAGCGTCGAAACCGCCTTGGCGTCAACGAGTTTAGGACCTACCTTGAGGCGGGTGAGGAAGGTCGCGGGGTTGCTGTTGCGCCGGCTGCGGTCGAAGAATTCGTCCAGCGACGCGGTGCTGCCGACGGTGACGATGAGCGACGCGCCGTGGTGGTCGGCGAGTAGCAGGGCCAGATCTGCCGGCGAGCCCGACGCGGGGAAGGTGACGGCGCCAATGCCGAGATCCTGAATCCGGTCCAGTCCCTTGGCATGTCCGTCCGGGTCGGCCGGAAGCACCACTTCGGCACCGCATTTGAGTGTGGAACCGGTGATGGTTTCCGGATCACCGACGATCAGGTCTGGGCGGTAACCGGCTTTGACCAGCGTGTCCGCACCCTGACCCACACCGATGAGGATCGGCGCGTATTCCTTGATGAACGGCTTGATGGCCTTGAGGTCCTGCGCGTGACCGGGATCCTCGGCGACGACCACCACGTGCCGGTTCTCGAGGTCCAGGTCGATGTCCGGGACGCCGATTCCGTCGATGAGTAGGGGGCTTTCGGTGCGGATGAATTCGATGGTGTTGCCGGAGAACGCCTCGAGGTGATCCTGCAGGCCATTCTTTGCCTCGATCATCCGGTCGGAGATCTCAGCCTCACCGAGTTCGAAGCCTTCGGCCAGGCGCTTTTCACCGTTGTAGATGACACCTTCGTCGATGCGAATCTTGGTGCCGTCTTTGATCTTGCGCAGGCCGTCTTCGCCGATCGTGTCGACGAGCGTAATCCCGTTCGCCACAATCACTTCGGGGCCGAGGTTGGGGTAGCGGCCGGAGATCGACGGTGAGGCGTTGACCACCGCGAGCACGCCGGCCTCCACCAGCGCGTCCGCGGTGATGCGGTCGAGGTCGAGTTCGTCGAGGACTACCACGTCGCCCGGGCCGACCCGGCGAAGCAGGCGGGTGGTGTCGCGGTCGACGCGGGCAATGCCCGTCAGTCCGGGCAGCGAGTCAGTGTTACGGGAGAGCAGCGCCGGCATTCTCATGTCGGCAATGATGGCGTCCAATTTCCGTGGACAGGTGGAGGCGCGCCGAATCAATTACCACAACCGTCACACAAGCACCAGGCCGCTTACCGGGAATCCCGTTCGACCCGGCGACGGATAGGCTCAGCAAATCGCAGAGATGAGGAGGAACCTTATGACCGCCTACACCGTCGACACGGTTATCGAAGCCCCCCGCCAGTTGGTCTACGACATCTTCGCCGACCGGGAAAACAACGGCAATTTCCTGCCGGTGCAGACCCGGCTGGAAACACCCGGCACCGTCGAGCGTCAGGGCGTCGGCGCCGTTCACTTCTTGGGGATCGGCCCTGTCGGAGTCCGCGAGCAGATCACCGAGCTTGTTCCGGGACAGCGGATTTCGTACAAGGTCGTCGGCGGCGTGCCGGTCAAGAGCCACACCGGCCAGATCGAGTTCTCTGACGCCGGCACCGGCACCCGCGTCGTCTACACCATGGACTCGGAGCCGAAACTGCCGGTGCCCGAGCCGGTTCTACGGGCGGGCCTGAAGGCGCTCATCACCACTTTCGTCAACGGCGCGAAGAAGGAAGCCACCCGCAAGGCGAACAGCTAACCGACTCGCGCGGCCCGCGCGGTGGCGAGCAACTCCTCCGCGTGGGCCCGGCCGGTCTCGGTGTCACCGAGGCCGGCCAGCATCCGGGCCAACTCGGCGACTCGCTCGTCGCTGGACAGCGACCGCACCCCGCTGTTGATCACGCCCTTGCCGTTCTCGGACTTGTCCACCACCAGATGGGTGTCGGCGAACGCCGCCACCTGCGGCAGATGCGTCACCACGATCACCTGGTGAGTCTGGGCGAGCTTGGCCAGCCTGCGCGCGATCTCGACGGCGGCCCGACCACCCACGCCCGCATCCACCTCGTCGAAAACCATCGTCGTGCCGTGCTCCGAGCCGGCCAGCACGACCTCGAGCGCGAGCATTACCCGCGACAACTCACCACCCGAGGCGCTTTTGTTGATGGGCAACGACTGTGCACCCGAGTGGGCGCTGAGCCGGAACTCGACCTCGTCGACACCGTGCGACCCGGCGTGCAGCTCGCGTCCGCCGATCCGCAGTGGCGCGGAGTCGTCCGCAGCGGCCGGAACTTCGCGCACGATCACTTCCAGCGCGGCCTTGCCCATCGCGAGCCCGGCGAGTTCGGCGCTGACCGCCTTGGCCAACTTGGCCGCGGCTTTCACGCGCGCGGCGGTCAGCTTTTTCGCCGCCACTTCGAGCTTGTCCGCCAGTTCATCGACGCGCGCAGCCAGTTCGGTCAGTGCCTCGCTGGATACGTCGATCTTGGCCAGTCGTTGCCGGCTCTGCTCGGCCCACGCCAACACGCCGTCGATGTCAGCGGCGTACTTGCGCGTGAGCAGCTTGAGCTGGGCCTGGCGGTTCAGCAGGTTCTCCAGCGCGTTCGGATCCGACGGCAAGCCGGCCAGATATCCGCCGATGTCGGAGTTGAGATCCATGACGACGGCGATGACATCGTCGAACCGCGGCACGAGCGCAGCGAGCGCCGGGTCGTCGCACGACTCCAGCCGCGAACGTGCGGTGCCGAGCAGGTCCAGGGCACCGTCAGAGTCTGTTGTGCCACTGGTGAATTCACCGCTTGCGCCGGCTAACGCCGCGTGCGCTGTCGATGCCGCCTCGCGCAGCGAGTCGAGGTCACCGAGCCGGCGTACCTCCGCGGCGATGGTGGTGTCCTCGCCCGGTTCGGGCGCTACCGCGTCGATTTCGTTGAGCGCATGTTGCAGCCGGTCGGCTTCGAGGGCAAGTTCGCGGCTGTGTGAGGTGCGCTCGACAAGCTCGGTGCGCGCTTCGAGCCACTGCCGCCGCAGGTCGGCGTACTTGGCCAGCAGCGGACCGACGGTGTCCGACGCGAACTGGTCGAGTGCGCGGCGCTGCTCATCGAGGCGCAGTAGCCGCAGTTGGTCGTTCTGTCCGTGCACCGTGAGCAGCGGGTCGGTGAACGCCGACAGTGCCGCCGCCGGCACACTGCGCCCGCCGAGATGGGCGCGGGATCGGCCGTCGGCGTTGACGGTCCGCGCGGCGATGATGGTGTCGTCCTCGTCGCGGGTTGCGCCGGTGGACTCAAGGACTTCTTCAACCTGCGCAAGCGCGGCAGGTGTGACGTCATCCGTGCTGAATCGGCCCTCGACCACTGCACGCTCCACGCCGAGGCGGACCCGGCCGGCGTCGGCGCGGGCACCACTGAGCAGATGCAGCCCGGTGAGGACCATCGTCTTGCCCGCCCCGGTCTCACCGGTCAGTACGGTCAGTCCCGAGTGGAACTGCGCGCTGGACTTCGTGATGACGCCGAGGCCCTCGATCCTGATCTCAGCCAGCACTTCCGCGGTTCCTTCCCCGCCATCCGGTGACCGGCAGTTCGAACTTTCGCACCATCCGGTCGGCGAACGGCGCAGAGTCGAGGCGCACCCAGCGGACCGGGTTCGCGCCGCGCACCACTTCGACGCGTCCACCGCGCGGTAATGCGATGGTCCGACGACCGTCGAGGAAAACGACCGCGTCGTGGCCACCGGCGACCGTCTCGACCGCGATCACCGATTCCGGGCTGGTCACCAGCGGGCGGGCGAACAGCGCGTGCGCGTTGCTCGGGATCACCAGCAAGGCTTCGAGCTCCGGCCACACCACCGGCCCACCCGCGGAAAAGGCGTAGGCAGTGGAACCTGTCGGGGTGGAAATCAGCACGCCGTCACAGCCGAAGGACGACACCGGCCGGCCGTCGACCTCCAACACCACCTCCAGCACCCCGATGCGCGAATCGTTTTCGATGCTGGCCTCGTTCAGCGCCCAGCCGCGGTCCACGACCCGGTCATCCACGCGGACAGCGACATCCAGCGTCATCCGGTGCTCGATGCGGTACTCGCCGCGGACCACCTGGCCCAGCGCCTCGTCGAGGTGTTCAGCCTCCGCCTCGGTGAGAAAGCCGACACGGCCCAGATTGATGCCGAGGACCGGCACCGATGCGGGGTGCGCCAGTTCGGCGGCCCGCAGGAAGGTGCCGTCGCCACCCAGGACCAGGACCATTTCACAGCCGAGTGCCGCGTCGGGGGTGTGATCGACCGCGGTCACGGTGAAGGTGTGCGGCCCAGGTTCGATACCGGCGCTGTAGGCCTCGTCGGAGAGCACCCGCAATGCGATTCCGGCATCGTCGAAGATCTGCGCGACCCGATACGCGGTTTCAGTGATCTCCGCGCGTCCCGGGTGGGCAACGAGCAGGATCTCACGGCGCTGTGGCGCGGGTTTGCTCACTGCGGCCCCTCCTGCACTGCTCGCTCGATCAGTTGTCTGGTGTCGTTCGGATCTTGTGGCGCACCTTCGGTAAGCCACAGAAAGTACTCGACATTTCCCGACGGACCGGGCAGCAGGCTGGCCACCGCGGCACGCGTCTGCAACCCCAGCTGGCCGGCTTGCGCCGCTACCCCCGCGACGGCCTCGGCACGCAGCACCGGGTCGCGGACCACTCCGCCGGAGCCGACTCGGTCCTTGCCGACCTCGAACTGGGGTTTCACCATCGGCACGAGGTCGCCGCCCGGCGAGAGGCACCGCGCCAGCGCCGGTAGCACCAGGCCGAGGGAGATGAACGACAGATCCGCCACCGCCATGTCGACCGCGCCACCGATGGATTCCGGATCGATCGAGCGCACATTCGTCCGGTCGAGCACGCGAACTCGCTCATCGGACTGCAGACGCCACACCAATTGACCGTAGCCAACGTCAACGGCAACGACTTCACGGGCACCGCGGGAAAGCAGGACGTCAGTGAAGCCACCGGTCGACGCTCCAGCATCGAGAACCCTACGCCCGTCCACCGACAATCCCAGCGGCTCGAACGCAGCCAGCGCACCTAGCAGCTTGTGCGCTCCGCGCGAAGCCCAGCGGACCTCATCGGGTTCCTCGCGGACCAGCAGGGCGGTCGCGGGATCGATCGAGGTGGCCGGCTTGGTGGCGACGGTGCCGGCGATCAGCACCCTGCCAGCGGCGATCAGTTCGACGGCATGCTCGCGCGACCGGGCCAGTCCGCGGCGGACCAACTCGGCGTCGACCCGAGCCTTGCGGACCACCTCAGATCTTGTCCACGGTCGCCAGCGCGTCGACGAGGACGTCGTGTGCTTGCTCGAGCAGCCGGGCGCGGGCGGTCAGATCGGTGCCGGCTGGTTGCGCCAAGCTCAGTTCCGCCAGCAATTCGGCGATGTCAGCCCGGACCCGGTCCGGGTCGGCCATCTGCCGTTCGTCCGCACCCTGGTGCGGCATGAGCCCCGGATGCGGCTGCGCGCGGTCCGAGACGGTGCGTGGAGTCGGGATATTCATCGGGGTCAACGCTAGCCGATCACCGATTCCGTAGCGCGCAGGGCGCGGCCTGCGGGTCCACGGCGGTGCCGGTCTGGCGCCCATGCCGAAATCGCTTGTGCGCCATTGTCGTCTGCGGCTTCGACCGCGGCAAAATTCGGTCGCTGCCACGCCTGCCGAGCCACAGCCACGAGCGCGCTCAGCGGATCACCGGCGCCCGCCAAAATCAGATTCTCGCCATCGCCGCTCACCCGCCAGTCCGAATCGGGATCCTCGACGGGCTGATGCAGCGCATCGAGTCCGAAACTGACGAACGTCGGGCGCAGACTCGGATCGGCGCGAAACAGGTCGTCGGCGGTACTGACGCCGGTCAGGACCAGCAACGAGTCGATACCTACCGCGTTCGCGCCGGCGATATCGGTATCCAACCGGTCTCCAACGACCAGGGCGGACCTGGTGCCGACGCGAGCAAGCGCATCTTCGATCAGCGGGGGCGCTGGCTTTCCTGCGACGACTGGTTCGGCACCGGTGGCCGTGCGTAATGCGGCCACCATCGCACCGTTGCCAGGCGCGAGACCCCGTTCGGTGGGCAGGGTGGTGTCCGTGTTCGACGCGACCCAGAGCGCGCCGGATCGAATGGCATAGGCGGCCTCGGCGAGAATGGGCCAGCAGGTCTCGGTCGAGTGGCCCTGAACTACAGCGTCGACGTCTTCGTCGAAACGGCGCACCGGTCGCAAACCGACGTTGGCGACTTCCCCGCGGAGCGCATCCGTCCCGACGACCAGCACCGCAGCACCCGCAGGCAGGCGTTGCGACAGCACGTGCGCAGCCGCCTGCGCACTGGTCACGACGTCCTGGCCGCTCGCTGAAAAGCCTAGCTCCGCAAGGTGTTCAGCGACATCTTCCGGTTTGCGGCTGGCGTTGTTCGTGATGAACAGTCGGGCGCGGTGCAGCTGAGCGAGCACGTCGACGGCGCCGAGTATCGCTTGTCCGCCCACATACAGAGTGCCGTCGAGGTCGAACAGCAACGCCTCGTAGCGGTCGGCGAGCGAGTCCGTCCCCATCGGTTACTCGTGCTCGTCGGAGAGCTCGGCGACCCGCTCCTCCGCATCGGTTTCGCCGTCGACGTCGGCGGCCGCGGCATTGAGAAACCAGGTCAATGCCTCATCCTTGCGGCCTGCCGCTGTGAGCGCATCGGCGTAGGCGTAGAAGTAGCGGGCGGCGGCGGAACCGGTCTGGGACGGGTTGAGGTCTCCGCCTTGGAGGGTCACGACCGCTTGGTCCACCTGCCCCAGATCCATGCGCGCGCCAGCGAGCACTATCCGCAGTTCCGATGCTTCTTCGCCGGTGAGCGCCCGCGCTTCGTCGCCGCGGGCCAGTTCGATGGCACGCTCGGGGCGGCCCAGACCCCGTTCGCAATCCGCCATCACCGCAAGCAGTTTGGTTGCCCCACCCATCCTTTTCGCGGCCCGCAACTCGGCGAGGGCCTCTGCCCACTCCCCGGCGTGATACGCGGTCACCCCGGCGGTTTCGCGTACGACGGCGATACGCCCGGCGCGCTGTCGAGCAGCCCGCGCATGCTTGAGCGCGAGTTCCGGGTCCTCGTCTACCAGCCGGCTCGCCATCACGAGATGCCGCGCCACCGCTTCGGCGTTCCCCTTGTCGAGGCTGAGCAGGTCCCTGCGGACCGATGGTTCGAGGTCTGCCGCCTGCACGTCCTCAGGCAGCTCTGGCTCCTCAGGCCGATTCTGTCGGCGCTGCGGCGCAGAATCTCGGCCCTGGCTGAAAGGTCGACCGCCGCCGCGCTGATGCGCAGGCCGCCCGCCGCCCGCTGGCCTGCCACCAGTGAAGGGCTTGCGATCGTCGCTGTTCTTCGACACGCGGACTACCTTTCCATTCGCCGAAGGATCAGAAATGGATATGAATAACTGTAATCAAATACGAAAAGGGGGGACCTATAGTGGGTCCCCCCTTTTCTGGGTTGTGTTCGGCGGTGTCCTACTCTCCCACACTCTGTCGGGTGCAGTACCATCGGCGCTGACTGGCTTAGCTTCCGGGTTCGGGATGGGTCCGGGCGTTTCCCTGTCGCTGTGGCCGCCGTAACTCTATGAAATTCTACACGGTGAAATTTTCGGTTTTCACGTGTGTGTTGTTTCAGGGTTGCATAGTGGACGCGGTTTTTGTTTTTTTGATGTGTTTTGTGGTAAGTCTTCGGCCGTTTAGTACCAGTCACCTGCACCCATTGCTGGGCTTCCAGTTCTGGCCTATCAACCCCATGGTCTGTGGGGGGCCTTATCCACTCGAGGGTGGGAGAAACCTTATCTTGGAACGGGCTTCCCGCTTAGATGCTTTCAGCGGTTATCCCTTCCGAACGTAGCTAACCAGCGGTGCTCCTGGTGGAACAACTGGCATACCAGAGGTTCGTCCGTCCCGGTCCTCTCGTACTAGGGACAGCCTTCCTCAAGTTTCTAACGCGCGCGGCGGATAGAGACCGAACTGTCTCACGACGTTCTAAACCCAGCTCGCGTGCCGCTTTAATGGGCGAACAGCCCAACCCTTGGGACCTACTCCAGCCCCAGGATGCGACGAGCCGACATCGAGGTG
>NZ_VLIY01000019.1 GCF_007489285.1 Skermania sp. ID1734 | reverse complement strand
GCGCGACGTACTTGCGGATCGTTTTCCGGTCGATCCCCAGACCATCGGAAATCTGTACCTGCGACCGGCCCGCATGCCAATGCCGGAACAACTCGATCAAATCGATCATCGTCCACGTTCTCCTTGCCACCTCGGGCCCCTTCCCGGGCCACCTGGCGGAAGGCCCGGTTCGGAGCGAACCTGCGGCAACAGCCCAACCCCGGCCGACACGCCCCAGGGTGGGGAATTACGTGACGGCCGGGTGGGGAATTACGTGACGGAAACCCCCATCAAGTTGGGGAATTACGTGACCGCTGACATACAGAATGCGATGTGAAGTAGGTGCTGCGAGATCGGCCTGTAACAGGACGGCGATTCAGGTATATATTTGGGGCAGATTTCGGTTCGGGGGTCCGGAACTTCGCGCAAATCAGGACAAACGAAAGGTGAACCCGATGGACGCTTACGTGATGAGCGGCTTGCCTGGCATCATTGCCCAGGGAATTCAGAGCCTCTTCTCGATTGCGATGGGCGCGTTTTCGCTTTCGCAGCAGGGCCACCTCTGATTCGGTGCTGAACTCAGCACCATCGATGGCCTAGATCAATAAGGTCCGCCTGACAGCCAGGCGGACCTTATTAATCTAACTCTAAGGGTTGTTCCAGCGGGTCGTACCTGGCGGCGCGTTCAGGGTACTGATTAGGTCAATACCCGCTGCAATAAGCGTGGGTCCGCCGGCCAGGATCGTGCCGAAGACTCCGCCGATTGCCGCACCGATTGGAATCCCCGGGAGGCAACCGACCGCGCCAAGCGGCACGCCGAAGATGCATCCGAGCACGGCTCCGATAGTCAGGCCGACAAGCCCGCCAACAGCCATCGCGATACCCAACTTTTGCGAGAAGTCGGTCATCGCCCTCTGATTCTCCATATTCGACGCAACGGGGTGACGATCTAGGCTCACAACTGAACGCGCTAGATCGGTGCTCGGTGTCAGTGTGATCGATCGAGCGTCGCTGCTGATCGCTGAGTCGATGGGGTAGCTACGGTCTGCCAGATTGTACGAAAGTGGCAGTACTACAAGATCGTTCCCACTCGTATCGCGGATTGCGAAGCTGTTGTGCTCGAGCGCGAAGGTGCCACCATCCAAGGTGACGACAACGTTCTTGCCCGACTGATGCGCCGCGTACTTGACGTCTGGCGCTGCTGGATCCGCGTTTGCGGTAGCAGCCGTGACTGCGAGGGCCGAGATTGCGATGAGGGTAGTAGCGGTGATTGCGCGAATGTTCATGAATGGTCCCGATCGTGCGGTGAACTGGTAGGCGCTGTCGTTGGCCTTTGTGCGCAGATCCGATGCTAATCGAGCTGTTCCAAACCGTGGCCGAAAATTAAACAACCCGCCGGGTAGCGACCCAGCGGGTTGTTGTGGTGATGTCGACGCCCTAGTGCATCCAGCGGGTGGTTCCCGGCGGTGCGTTCAAAGTGTTGATGAGATCGACCCCCGCGACGATCAAGGTCGGTCCGCCTGCCGCGATAATTCCAATGACAGCACCGATCGGCGCACCAATGACTGCTCCTGGTAGACAGCCGATGATGGCGCCGAATAAGCCGATCCCGCAGCCAATCCCGGCACCGACGAGCAGTCCGCCCAATGCTCCAGCTGCGGTAGCCAGGCCGAGTTTGGTTTGAAAGTCACCCATCGCCCGCTGGTTTTCCATATTGGAAGCGACTGGGTGAAGCTCGGGCGCAGCAACAGAGCGAGCCGCGTCAGTAACCGGAGTGAGACGGATGACAGTGCCTTTGTCGGTAATCGATTGGTCGATCGGGTAGGAACGGTCCGCCACGTTGTAGGACAAGGGGAAGACGACCAGGTCCTTGCCATTGCCGTCCCGGACGGCGATCGAGCGATTGTTGTTCTCCAAGGCGAATGTGCCGTGGTCGAGGCTGGCGACGATTGAGTTGCCCACGCGATTGAGTTCGTACTTCACCGGTGCAGGCGCCGTATCGGCTGAGGCGGTCCCGGATGCGACGCTCACCGCGGCGATGGCGAGAAAGGCGGTTGACGTGATTCGGCGGAGTTTCATCGGCGATCCATTTCATTTGTTGCAGGATGCTAGCCGTGTCGCTTTGTGTGACTACAGATAAGAACGGTAACCCACATTCAATGGCCACAGGCGGGAAACGGCCGGGAAAGTAGTTGTGGCCCCGCTGAAGTGCAGGGCCACAACTTTTTGCTAGTTACGGGTTGTTCCAGCGGGTGGTGCCCGGCGGAGCATTGAACGTGTTCACGAGGTCGATGCCCGCGCCGATCAATGTCGGGCCGCCCGCGGCGATGGTGCCGATAACGCCGCCAATTCCGGCGCCAAGCGGGACACTGACCAATCCTGCGGGGCCGCCAGCGAAACCAAGCAGGCCGACAAGAGCTCCGATCGTCATGCCGATCAAGCCGCCGACCGACATAGCGATGCCGAGCTTCGCGGAAAAGTCACCCATCGCCTTCTGGTTTTCGGCGTTCGAGGCGACCGGATGCAGCGCGGGCGCGGCAACCGACTTTGCTGCGTCGGTAACCGCTGACAGCGTCAGCGTCTTGTTGTCGTTACTAATCTTCGAATCAATGGGGAAACTGCGGCCCGCAACGTTGTAGGTCAGCGGCATGACCACCAAGTCGTGGCCGTTCGCGTCCTGAACTGCCCAGCTCTTGTTGTTGTCGACCAGGTGGAAGGTGCCGTTGGTCAGCGTGGTGACCACATCCTTGCCGACTACCTTCGCGTCGTACTTGACGTCCGGCGTAGCTGGCGCGGCGTAGGCAGTTCCGGCCGTGATGCCCGTGGCTGCGATGGCAAGCACCGCGGTCGCAGTAATCCTTCGAAGATTCATACGTGTTCCATTCATTCAGTGAACTTCGCGTCGTCTTGCCATTGGTTGGCTGGCCTGTGTGTCCGCAATCCGGGCTGATTCGTTACACCGACCCGCCCCCGTTTGCCAACAACGAGTCAAGGCGAAAAGGTCAGTCGATGTTAACCCACTTGTGACATGGCTGCGACCACGCTGCTCAGAGTGTGGGCCGTCACCTACTGTTCAGTAGGGGTCGTACGAAATGTTCTCTTTGGGAGTTCCCGTAGCTACCAGCCGGTCCACAGTGCTCCGCGTCATCGCTGGTGATCCGCACACCAAAACCTGCGAATCCTTGAATGCGCCGTGCGCTCCAACCACGTCGGCGAGCGTGCCTTGCAGCACGTCATCGACGGTGAAGCCGAAGTTAACCTTGACTCGCTCATACCACTTGTCCGGCCATTTCGGGTCGAGCAGCTGCTCGATAACGGGCACGACCGTCAGCCAGTCGAACCTCTGACTGAGCAGGTAAAGCATGTCGGCCGCATACAGCTCACGCGGACTGCGGCCACCGAAGAAGAGGAACACGTTCGGGGGGTTTCGGCGGCGCGAGACGTTCAGAATCAGCGCACGCAGCGGGGCCAGCCCGGTGCCGCCAGCGATCATGATGACGTTGCGGCCGGAGTCATCGATCCGCATTTCGCCCGCAGGATCACCCACTTGCCAGACGTCTCCCGGCTTGGTATCGGCGACGATCCCCGGACTGACGAAGCCCGCGGGCAGCGCGCGGACATGGAACTCGAGCTTGCCGTCCAGGGAGGGCGGCAGCGCCGGCGACAAGCGTCTCGTCACCTCGCGATGCTGCGGTACCGCCACCGCGACCGACTGGCCAGCACGGAAGGGGACGACCTCACCGATCAGTCGCACCACGGCAATGTCATGACGCAGCCGATGGTGCTCGACGACAGTCGAGGTCCACATCTGCACTCAAGCGAGATTAGTGCCGCTACACCGGGTCATGCTGGACGCGCGCTGGAGGAATGCCAACTTCGCTCAGGGCGGCGATCGTGGAACGTATCATCAGCGGCGAACCCGACACCTGAATCTGGTGTCCCTTCCACGCGCCATAGCGGGTGACCACCTGGCCGATGCGTCCGATGTGCAACCCCTCCATCCCCTCCGGGATCTCCAGGCTGGGTCCTGAATACCACCACGGATCGTTGGGTTGCTCGACGACGGGCACCACCGTCAGCCACGGGTTGAACTGGGAAATGCGCCACATGGTTTCCAGGTCGTAGAGGTCACAAGGATGGCGCCCGCCGAGAAACAGATGCACCCGCGGATTGACGCCGCTGAAGGTCATCTCCATGATCTGCGCGCGCAACGGTGCCAGCCCCGTACCTGAGGACACCATCAGCACGTCGGCGCCGTCCTGATACACCCGCATGCCACCGAGCGGGGCGCCGAGCTTCCAGCGATCGCCCACCTTCGTCTCGTTGACCAGCGACGGGCTGACCCAGCCGCCGGAAATCTTGCGCACGTGAAATTCGATCTCGCACCGCGAGTTCGACGGGATCGCGGGGGACAGGTAGCGCCACATCATCGGCCGCTGCGGGATCCGCACCGGCAGGTACTGGCCGGCCTCGTAGGGAATCGGCTCGTCGGAAAGCAGTCGGATGATCGCGAGGTTGTCCAAGACGCGCCGGTGCCCCACGACGGTGGCCTCCCAATGCGCCGGCAGGTCGTCCGACTCTGCGCCGTTGGCCATCGCCTCGACAAGCATGGCGATCACCTCACGCCAGGCTGCGTCGATGCCGTTGGTCCAGAAAAGGTCGCCCGTGTACTCGCGCAGTGCGGCAAGCAACGCCGCACCCGCGGCGTTGTAGTGGCCGGCCTCTACGCCGTACTTGCGATGGTCGCGTCCGAGTTGCTCGAGAAACGTCATCACTCGGGCCGGGTTGTCGAGGTTGTCGACAACGAATTTGATTGCTGCGAAAAACCGTTCGCGCTGGCTGTGCAGCGAGACCGGAAACAGCGCCCGGAAGTCCGGGTTCTTGCCGAAGAGATGGCTGTAGAAGCTAGTGATGAGCTTCGTGCCGCCCTGCGGGTTGGCGGTGACGGAGCGGAAGTTAGTGCGCACCAGCGCAATTGAGCGCGCATTCACTGCCCCGACTCCTCCCCGCTACTAGCAAAGACGTCCCGGATGCGTTTATACGCTGTGTACTGGGTCGACGGCCACTGGTGTGCGCCGATTCACCGCCGCAACGTCGGATACAGAGCTTGACCCATTGCGAGGGTAGCGGCACCAGGCCCCAGCCCCGTGGGCTGAGACCGAACATATGGTCGCAAATCGGGGGATTTTAGCGACCATATGTTCGTGCTCACGGTCGGAGGGGCTGTCACCGCATGACATCGGGGTCTTCCGAAAGACCCGTTGCCGCGAACATGTCGCCCGCAGCCGCTTCGAACGCCTTACGGAACCGCTCGATCGGGACGGGCAGCGCCAGATCGGCGTTGAACCCGAAGTGCACCGTCCCGTCGTAGGACACTGCGCCGACGTTCAGGCCCTGATTCTCGGGATTCAGCGGCACCACCGGGTAGGCGTCCAGCACCCGGGACTCGTTGACCCACAACGTGTTCGCCGGTCCGCGGATGTTGGACACCACCAGGTTGTGGGTGGGGAAGTCGATCCCGAGGCCGAGCAAGGTGGTGAACGGTTTCGACAGCAGCGGCGGCACCAAACCGCGCGCGACGATCAGCAGTGCGCCGGCCATAATGCCGTCGGCGCTCTTGAGCTTCTCCATGCGGCTATTGAGGATTTCGACCCGCCGCAACGGATCCGGCTCATTGACCGGGAGCTCGACCACCACGACGGAGATGCGGTTGCCGCCCACCTCGTTTTCGCGGCGAATACTGACCGGCACCAGGCTGGTCGGTTCGTGTGCTGCAGGGTCGGTGCCGCCGTCGGCCAGGTAGCGCTGCAGCGCGCCCGCCACCAAAGCGAGCACGACGTCATTGATAGTGCCCCCGGTTCGATTCGCGACCGCCTTGATCTTGTCGAGCGGTAGGGTCGTGCACTCATAGGCCCGGTTGGTGGTCACCGGATAGTTGAAGTGCGTGGGCGGAGCCGGCTTGCGCCGCTTGATGATTCCGCGTACGACGTCAATCGCATCGCCGAGCGTGGGCTGGAACGCGGTCGGCGTCTGATGCACGGGCACCTGTGCGGTCGGGTCCAGGTCGACCTCGGTGGCGGCCTCATGCAGAGCCGCCGGGTCCGAGGTGTGCGCGTTCGGCTTGTTGGGGACGCCCGTGCCGTTGCTGAGCACCTCCATCAAGCCGCCCAACGCGGAGGTGCCGTCCACCAGCGCGTGGTGAGTCTTCAGCAGGCAGACGATCACGCCGTCTTCATAGCCCTCGATCAGGTGCGCCTCCCAGAGGGGGCGGCTGCGGTCGAGGCGGCGCGACATTTCCACGCCGATGTAGCGCATCAGTTCGTCGTGCCCACCCGGCTTCGGCAGCTTTGCAAGCCGGACATGCCAACGCGGGTCGAAGTGCGGGTCGTCCTCCCATGCGGCGTGCGCGAGACCGGCTGGGTGCTCGTGCAGGCGTTGCATGCCCTTGGGGAAGAGGTGGATGCGTTCGGTGACGAGGTCGCAAATGGCGTCGTGCGAGATGCTCGGGTCGTCTTGGAGAAAGGCCAGGATGCCGATCGTCATGTTGACGTTGCCGGTTTCGGCCAACAGCGCAGCTCGATCAAGTAATGACAATGTGCGCCCCATGCGACCTCCTGGTGTAACCGGTTCCAGGTGACGATAGCGACTTGGGTCTGGGACCCGGTCGGTCGCTACCGCTGTGCAACGGAACTGCTGCCCGACCGCGATGCCAGCAGCAACCCCTCCGCGGCCGCAGCGTCGCACAGTCCGCGGTCGAACGCGCCGAATTCGCATGGCTCGGGCAATGCGCCAGCTGCAGCGAGGGCGCTGGCAAGCTGAACCCCGTCATACGCACGCAAACCGTGGACAGCGACCAGCCGAGCTGCGTCATCGAGAATCTGACCTGTTACGGCGATGACGGCGAACCTGGCGGTTTGTTCACCGTCACCGAAGTAGTCCGCTTCGAACTCGGCGGACAACAATTGCGCCTCGTGTGCGGCCAGTCCACCGCTTCGATGCTTGCGCCACAAGGCGGCCGGAACTTCCACGCGCGCGAGCTGCGAGACGATCACCTGATCCCAGGTTCGGACGGCGTCGGCGCCGGACTCGTCGGAATACAGCTTCACCAGCGCCGATGAGTCGGCAAAGACGATCACTCTCGGCCGCTATGGACATAGTCCGACAATGGCGTACCTGCGCCCGCTGATTTCCGCGCTTGGGCAACGCTCTGGATCGCGGGCCGTTGCCGCGGCGATTCGGGACCGGCAAGCAGTCCAGCTTGGGCAAGGCGTTCACGAAGCCGATCGGCGTCGTTACTTGCATACGAGGGATCCGTTGCTGCGCTGGCGAGCAGCGTTAGGTATTCGTTCAGGCTCTTTCCCTCGCGCGAGGCGACCCGCCGAAGCCTCTCAACGAGCGCATCGGGTGCCCGCCATGTCACTTGTGTCATGCATGCATTCTAGAGTCGCTCACAATCCAGGCGAAAAATTACTAGACTTGAGTGGAACAGACTCAACCTTTGCGGCGTTATAGGGGTAAACCTCTACAGAACCTAGGAAGGTGATTCGTGGACTCGTTCAACCCCACCACCAAGACTCAGGCGGCACTGACTGCTGCCCTGCAGGCAGCGTCTTCCGCCGGTAACCCGGACATTCGTCCGGCGCACTTGCTGGTGGCGCTGCTGGATCAAACGGACGGCATCGCCGCTCCGCTGCTCAAGGCCGTCGGCGTAGACCCGACCGTGGTCCGGCGCGAGGCGCAGGCCATCCTGGACCGGCTGCCGCGAGCCACCGGCGCCACCACCACACCGCAGCTCGGCCGCGAGGCCTTGGCTGCGATTACTGCTGCCCAGCACCTGGCCACCGAGCTCGATGACGAATACGTCTCCACCGAGCACCTCATGGTCGGTCTGGCCAGCGGCGACTCGGTGGTTTCGGAAATCCTCAAGGGCCACGGCGCCACGCCACAGGCCCTCCGCGACGCGTTCACCACAGTGCGCGGTAGCGCCCGCGTGACCAGCCCTGATCCTGAGGGCACCTACCAGGCGTTGGAAAAGTACTCCACCGACCTCACCGAGCGTGCCCGCGAAGGCAAGCTGGACCCGGTGATCGGGCGCGACACCGAGATTCGTCGCGTGGTGCAGGTGCTGAGCCGTCGTACCAAGAACAACCCCGTGCTCATCGGTGAGCCGGGCGTCGGTAAGACCGCGATCGTCGAAGGCCTCGCCCAGCGCATCGTCGCTGGGGACGTGCCGGAGTCGCTGCGGGGCAAGAAGCTGATCGCCCTGGACCTCGGTGCGATGGTCGCCGGCGCCAAGTACCGCGGTGAATTCGAGGAGCGGCTCAAGGCCGTGCTCGAAGACATCAAGAACTCGGCCGGTCAGGTGATCACGTTCATCGACGAGCTGCACACCATCGTCGGCGCCGGTGCGACCGGTGAATCCGCGATGGACGCGGGCAACATGATCAAGCCGATGCTGGCCCGTGGTGAGCTACGGCTGGTCGGCGCGACCACGCTCGACGAATATCGCGAACACATCGAGAAGGACCCGGCGCTGGAGCGTCGTTTCCAGCAGGTGTTCGTCGGCGAACCGTCGGTCGAGGACACCGTCGGCATCCTGCGCGGTCTCAAGGAGCGCTACGAGGTGCACCACGGCGTGCGCATCACCGACTCCGCGCTGGTCGCGGCGGCGACGCTGTCCGACCGCTACATCACTTCGAGGTTCCTGCCCGACAAGGCGATCGACTTGGTGGACGAGGCCGCCTCGCGGCTGCGCATGGAAATCGACTCGCGCCCAGTCGAAATCGACGAGGTCGAGCGCGCCGTGCGACGGCTGGAGATCGAGGAAGTGGCCCTCGAGAAGGAGACCGACGAGGCCTCCAAGCAGCGTCTCGAGAAGCTGCGCCAGGAGCTCGCCGACGACCGGGAGAAGCTGGCCCAACTCTCGGCCCGCTGGCAGAACGAAAAGAACGCCATCAACTCCGTCCGCGAGATCAAGGAGCAGCTCGAGAATCTGCGCGGCGAGTCGGAGCGCGCAGAGCGCGACGGCGACCTGGGCAAGGCCGCTGAGCTGCGCTACGGCCGCATCCCGCAGTTGGAGAAGCAGCTCGCCGAGGCCGAAAAGGCTTCCGGTGCAGCGGGCGACGGTGACGTGATGCTGAAGGAAGAGGTCGGCCCCGACGACGTCGCCGAGGTGGTCTCCGCCTGGACCGGCATCCCCGCCGGCCGCATGCTCGAGGGCGAGACCGCGAAGCTGCTGCGCATGGAAGACGAGCTGGGCAAGCGCGTCGTCGGCCAAGCCGAAGCGGTGCAAGCGGTTTCGGACGCGGTGCGGCGTGCCCGCGCGGGCGTCGCCGACCCGAACCGGCCGACCGGCTCGTTCCTGTTCCTCGGCCCGACCGGTGTGGGCAAGACCGAGCTGGCGAAGGCGTTGGCGGACTTCCTGTTCGACGACGAACGCGCCATGGTCCGCATCGACATGAGTGAGTACTCCGAAAAGCACTCGGTGGCACGGCTTGTCGGTGCCCCTCCGGGCTATGTCGGTTACGACCAGGGCGGTCAGCTCACCGAGGCGGTGCGGCGCCGGCCGTACACGGTGGTGCTGTTCGACGAGGTCGAGAAGGCGCACCCGGACGTGTTCGACATCCTGCTCGCCGTGCTTGACGAGGGCCGGTTGACCGACGGCCAAGGCCGCACTGTCGACTTCCGCAACACGATCCTGATCCTGACCTCCAACCTGGGTGCCGGTGGTGACCGTGATCAGGTGATGGCGGCGGTGCGCAGCGCGTTCAAGCCGGAGTTCATCAACCGCCTCGACGATGTGGTGATCTTCCACCCGCTCACCGAGGAGCAGTTGGAGGACATCGTCGACATCCAGCTGAAGCAGCTGCAGAAGCGGCTTGCGCAGCGGCGGTTGACCCTCGAGGTCACCGACTCGGCGCGGTTCTGGCTGGCGGTGCGCGGCTACGACCCGGTCTACGGTGCGCGTCCGCTGCGGCGACTGATCCAGCAGGCCATCGGCGACAACCTGGCCAAGGCCTTGCTGGCCGGCGAGGTGCACGACGGCGACACTGTCAAGGTGACCGTCACACCGGATGGGGATGGTTTGCTGGTCGGCGCCTAAGTCGCTGGTCGGCGCCTAAGTCGCTGGTCGAGACGGTGGTTATCGGGCCAAATGTCGAGTGACGGGCCCGATAACCACCGTTTCGCTGTGAGGAGTTATCCACAGGAAGCAAACTGCCCCCGCCGCGGGGGCATTTTCGGGTGAAGCTTCTAGCGTTGGTTGCCGGATTAAACCTCGAGCTACTCCGGTAATCGCCCGGTCGTCCAGAGACCCCGATACACTCGGCGCGAAGTCGAGAGGGGCACGCGCGGTGGATCTGTTTGACGTAGTTCGGTCCTGCATCAGACGCTGGTATGTCGTGCTGCCGCTGCTCCTCATCGCCGCGGGCTACGGTTATCACCTGTACTCGTCGGCAAAGCCGACCTACTACTCCAATGCGGTGGTCGGTCTGACCGCCCCCAATAGCAGGCAGGACTTCAATCCGAGCGGAAGCCCGGTGCAGCGCAACGGAATTCTGGACGTCGGTGGCGCGAATCTGCTGGCGAACATCGTCACCATCGGACTTTCCGACCAGACCCTCACCAATCAGGTCAAGGAGCAAGCCGACACCGCGACGTACACCGCCCGAATGTTTCCCGTCCCGGCCCAGTTTCAGCAGCTGCCACTGATCATGATCGAGGCCACCGCGGCAAACCCGGCGTCGGCGACCAAGGCGGTCGATCTGGTTGCCGCTCAAGCCGGTCCGAAATTACAGGCCGTGCAGCAACAGGCCGGTGTGCCGCCCAGTCAAATGGTGACGGCGTTTGCGGTGTCCCCGCCGAGTGCGCCGGTAGCGACGATGTCGGGCCGAATGCGGGCGGTCATCATCGTCTGCGCCGCGGGAGTCGGGATCGCCATCGTCGTCGCAGTGATCATCGATCTGATCGTGCTGCGGTTGCGGGCGCGCTCGCAAAAGTCCAGGCACACCCGTCGTAGGACGCTTCCCCCGTCCGGGAATGGGACGGCGGCCCATCCGCCACAGAAAGCGATGGCGGATTGGCGATGACAACGTCGCTGGCGGCCCCCGAAGTCGTTGGGCCTGCCTCGACGGATGAACTACGTCGACGCACGCCGTGGCTGCTCGGTTTGCTGTGTCTGCTCAATGGCATCCTGCCGAGCTACGTGGTTCCGCCGGGGCCGCTGAAGAGCAACGGCTCGCCGGCGAAGGTCATTGCTATCGGGCTGCTGTTCTTGGTGGCGCTCGGTGTGGTCTTCGTCCGTCGGTCGGGCCGAACGCCACGTCTGCGCCTTGGCTTGGTCTTCCTGTCCGGCTACTTTGTGGCGATGCTCGCGATCTATGGCGTGGGCATCTCGCATACCGATACGCCGGTGGTGGAGGCGACCAAGACCCGCGAGTTCATCATCCTGCTCGCAAACTTCGGCGTCGCGACGTACACGATGATCCGGATCAAGACTGCGCGGCAACGGTATTTCGTGCTCGGGGCGGCCGCTATCGGGTTGACCTTCAACTGTGTTGTCGGTCTGCTACAGCATTCGACGCTTATCGACCTGCACCTGTTGTTCAAGCCACCGGGCTTCGTGCTGACCGACACCAATGAGTACCTCAAAACCGGTGCGAGCCTGGAAGACCGCTTCGGCTCGACCCGCGCCGTCGGCACCACGCTGCACGCCATCGAGTTTTCTGTCCTTGCCGCAGTGGCTGTTCCGCTGACGCTGCACTTCGCCCGTTTCGGCCGGACGGGATGGATCCGATTGGCGGCGATAATGGCCGCAGTCGTCGCGCTCGTGTCGATACCGGCCGGGGTTACCCGAACGGGTGTTGTCGCACTGGCAGTTTCGCTGCTCATCTACGCGTGGGCATTCAAGGTGCGTGAATTGTTCACCGCAGCGCTGCTCGGTGGGGTCGCACTCGGCGTGGAGTTCCTGGTTTCGCCGGGAACCATCGACGCGATTGTCCGCACAGTCACCAACGCCGATGAAGACCCGAGCGTGCTGGCGCGCGTCGCCGATTACGGCCGGGTGGCCGCAACATTCCGCGCACATCCGATATTCGGTCTCGGCCTCGGAGGCGCGCCCCCTTCGGAGTATGGCTTCCTGGACAACCAATGGCTGCAGGCTTTGGTGCAGGGCGGGATCATCGGCGTCGCGGGGATGCTGGTGCTCGCGGTCGGCGCTGTGTTCGGGGTCGCGGGTGCGTTGCGTAGTGCCGCCGACCGCCGCCAACGCGATCTTGCTTTTGCGATGGGCGCCATGCTCATGAGCATCCTGGCGTCGAGTGCAACGTTCGACCTTTTCACGTTCCAGCAGGCAACGCTGCTTTTCTTCGTGCTCTACGGTTTGGTGTGGTCGAACTACGACGTGGCTTTTCCGGAACCGAAAGGATCCGGGTAGTCGCGGCGATGCGTCGGCTGCTCTCGTCGCGTGCCCATTCCGCGGTGGCCGGCCGACCGCTGCGGGCGGCGAGTGCGATCAGCAGATACATGGTCGCGTCGACGGCCGAGCGGGGACCGCGGATCGTCCGGAGTACGGCTGCGGCGGTCGAACGGCCGGTGTCAGCTACCGAACTATCTTGCTGCGCAATCAGTTCCATTACTCCAAGCCGGTGCCGGCGCAGTACGCTGACGAGACTCCGAACGTCCGACGGTGTCCGGATAATCGCTGGGTCGGCGTCCACGACCGCCTTCTCGTCCGCGCTGAATCTGGTGTCGACGTAGAGGTCGTCGGCAGTGACAGTGGGGAATTCGCCGAACCGGGCGTGCCCGTCGCGGCTGAGTGCGTAGGCTCCCGCGCCCCAGGTCCGTGGTTCCCTGCGGTGGATGCGCGTCCGGGCCCGGTAATAGCTGCGCACCAGCGGGCTCGCATCGTGCGTGTCATACCGGAAGTTGTTGCTGGCCACCAACACCTCGCCACCGCACAGGCGGTCGAGAACGGCTAGCGCAGCCGCCGCCGAAACCTCCACATCGGCGTCGAGGTACAGGCGCGGCCATAACGTCGCTGCACGATCCCCCGCGTTGAGCGCCGACGGTTTGGACGCCTGTGCCAACTCCAGCACGCGCACTCCGGGTACTGACCGCGCCACCTCGGCCGAATCGTCGGTGCAGCCGTTGCAGACGACGATCACCTCGAGGTATCCGCCTGACGCGGCTCGGCTCAGTGGTAGGAGCGTGCGCCGTAGCACGGGCGCCTCGTTGTGGGCTGGAATGATCACCGCGCCGCGGGCGGTGGTCCCACCGAAGGCGGGCTCGGCCATTGGGGCGTGCGGAAGATCTTGCCACGCCCGGCGGTTCAGCACCGTGCGCAACATACGCACGCCGGATCCATCCCGGCAGCGCAACAGGAGCGACAGCGCGACAATCGCGCGATACAGTGCGGCATACCCACTGGCGTGAAACTGCTCGACGTAGCGAATCCGATTGACCGCCATCAGGGTTCGTAGCTCGACCGAGCTCCCGGAACCACCGCCACGGTGGCGGCACACCGCGGCCGGCTCATACCGAATCTGTCTACCGCTGTTTCGGATTCGGCGGAAGTAGTCGACCTCCTCGGAGTAGAGGAAGAAGTCCTCGTTCCACCGGCCGACGTCTCGAACGACCTCGCCGGGAATCAATATGGCGGCACCGGTCGCCCAGTCGATGTTCCGCGCGGACAAATAGTGACGGCGCGGCAGGTCGAACTCGGACGAAAATCCGGGTCGGCGCGAAACCTTGCTGCCCAGCAATGCGTCCCCGAATGCACGGGTCACCGACGGCTCACGGTACACCGACGGAAAGACGGCGCCGTCGGCGTCGAGTAGCAGTGGCACCACCGCGCCCACTCCGGGTTCGCGAGCGGTTCGGTGTAAGACGGTCAGCGCGCCCGGCGGCAATTCGAGATCGGCGTTGAGAATCAGGACGTCGTCACAATCGCCAATGAACCCGAGTCCCACGTTGATGCCGCCGGCAAACCCCAGATTGCCGCCGGTCTCGACCACCGTGACGTCGGGATGGCGGCGGACAATGTCAGCCGTTCCGTCCGTCGAGTGATTGTCGACCACGACCACCCGAACCGGGAGGTCGCGGGCATTTACGCGAAGACCGTCGATGAGCGGTTCGACGTCCGGCGCGTTGTTATAGGTGACCACCAGCGCGGTGACGGCGGCGTGGCTGCCCGGCCCGACGAAACCGACCCATCCGGTGGCGGGCGCAGCCGTTATCGGCTCCAGAATTCTTGCGGTGCGCTTCATGCGGAGCAACGCGGGCGGGCAATCGATCAGGTAGCGCCGGCTCAACCGTCGAGGTTCTTGCATCAACCGCCACGCCCACTCGGCGCCGGCGTCTCTGAAGAACTTTGGCGCTCTCTGCATTCGACCGGCGAGGAAATCGATCACCGCGCCGAACGCGAGCAGCACCCGCGCTCCGGTTGCGACGCCGAACCGGCTGATCCACTCTTCCTGGCGAGGCTTGCCAAGTCCAACGACGAGAATCTCGACCTCGGCTTCGCGGATTTCGTGGGCTATCCGTGCGGACGCCTCCGTATCTGTCAATTCCCAGCGCAGTGGCGCCCAGGTGCCGGCGACGCGCAGATCGGGAAAACGCTCGCCCAACCGGACAAGCAGCTGCCGATGGGTATCCGGGTCACTGCCCAGAAAGCCGACCCGTATTCCGCGGTCGCTGGCGGCCGCAAGAATCGGGTGGATCAAGTCGCTACCGGACAGTTTCGGCCATTCTTCGCCGCCGATCTTGTTTGCTTCGTGGACGAGTGGCGCACCGTCGAGCAACGTCAACCACCGCAGGTCGGGCGCCGGATCGGTCGGACGGTTCGCGAAAATATGGAGGTGGTGCAAGTTGGCCGATCCCACGGCCAACGGCCCGGACGAATACGGCGTATCCAAGATCAGCTCGAGCGCTCGGTCGCGGTCCATCAGATCGACTGTGACGCCGTCGACCTTCAGGCGCGGCCAGGGAGTGCCACCGGAGATCATTTAATGCGGCCTCCTCCGGTTTAATGCTGGGAACTGATCTTTACACGTCAGTGACCGTGTCCGGCGGAAATCTAAGGATTTGCCGCGAGTCTCTCCTGTTGGAGAGTGAAAGGTCTGGGATGTATGTCGTGGCTGATCCGGCGCGCTGACAACAGCTCAACCAGGGTGATAGCGTCTGCACCGCAAATCACGGATCGGATCCGGACAAATTTCGCGAAACCGGGGCCTGAATGACTTCCCGAACCGACAATCGCTTTGCTCATATCGACGCGATGCGGGCGCTCGCCGTGATGCTCGTGGTGGTCGCGCACGCCGGTTGGGGCAACATCGTCCCGGGCGGCAGCGGCGTCACAATCTTTTTCAGTATTTCGGGATTCATCATCACGTATCTACTGTTGCGCGAACGCGACCGTACCGGCGGGTTCAAGATGGGTGGTTTCTACCTGCGTCGGGCAGTGAAAATCGGGCCGCCGCTCCTGGTGTGCGTAATAATTCCGACCGTCATATTGGGAGTCATCAAGACAATTAACTGGGCGCCGGTTGTCGGCATCCTGTTCTTCTACTACAACTGGTTCAAGGCGGCGGGCTACCCCGACGCTCCACTGCCCGGTAGTGGAGTGGTGTGGAGCCTGTCGATCGAGGAGCAGTTCTACCTGGGGTTCGCGATAATTTGGGTGCTGACCATACGGTCGCGCGTTCGGTTGCGCTGGCTGGCGGCGGCCGCCGGCCTTGCCGCGGTGGTGAGCCTGGGCCTGCGGATTCTGCTGGCATCCGGGCCGGAAGACCGGATCTACTACGGGTCGGACACCCGCCTCGACGGAATCGCCCTGGGAATTGTCACGGCCATTGCCTTCCATTACTCGCTGCGGCAGTCCGGGGCGGTGCAAAAGGTCGTGCACTGGTGTATGCGCGACAGCGTTTTCTTTGCGGCTGTGTTGCTTTATCTGCTCAGTCTGGTAATTAGGGACGACTGGTTCCGCAACACATTGCGCTACACCTTTCAGAGCGTCGCCGCATGCCTTGTGATTCTGTACGGGTTCGGCACTTATGAATCGCGTACGCGGGCGGTTTTCAACACCCTCGCGAGACTGCGTCTGGTGCGATTCATCGGTTTATCTAGTTACAGCATTTACCTCATTCACATCACCGCCATGTATTACGTGTACGACCTCACCGAAGGGTTGTCTGACCAAGTCCGTACCGCCGTGCTGGCGGTGGCGGGCACGGTATCGGGGATGCTGATCTACCTGGCTGTCGAGCGGCCGGTGCAACGGCTTCGCCGGACAAATCCGGCGCTGCGGCGAGCCTGTGACCCGGGTATCGAGCGGGCAACGGCGACAGTCGAACCCGCAACCGCGAAATAGGCGTCAGGAAAGGCATCGGATGGCAGCCAACCGGGTCCGCCGAATGTTTGTCGACTCGCCCACGTCGGTGGGGGCACGGTTCCGTCACCGCCGGTGGGAGCTTTTCGGCGACACGTTCGGTGACATCGAGAACATGCGGGTGCTCGATCTTGGCGGCACTGTCGAGGCCTGGCTGCGTGCGCCGGTCCGGCCGGCCCACGTCACTGTGGTCAACCTGTACGAGCCGGGTCACTCCGAAGATCCGTCGATCCGGCCGCTGACCGGTGACGCGTGCCAGGCCGCGGATGCGTTGGCGGACGCGGGTTTTGACGCGGACTTCGATCTGGTCTTTTCCAACTCGCTCATCGAGCACGTCGGTGGTCACGCGCGCCGCAGCGAATTTGCCCAGCAGGTTCGCAAGCTGGCGCCGCGGCACTGGGTGCAAACGCCGTACCGCTACTTCCCGGTCGAACCGCACTGGCTGTTCCCGGGAATGCAATTTCTACCGGTCGCGGCGCGGGTCAAGGTGGCGACCCACTGGCCGCTGGTGCACACGCGGCCCTCGTCGGTCGATGAGGCCCGCAACGAAGTGCTGTGGACCGAGTTGGTCGGCATCACCGAGATGAAGGAGTACTTCCCGGGGTCGACGATTCTGCAGGAGCGGATGCTGGGGCTGACGAAGTCGCTGATAGCGGTGCGCTCGTGACGTCTAGACCTTGAACTCCCTGTGCGTGAATTTTCACCGCCCGCGGTGAAAATTCACGCACAGGGGGCGGGGGCGGGCGCTAGCGTTTCGGTTGCCAAACCTTCAGGTACGCGACGTCGAGGTGATCCGTCGCGGTCGGGTCGGTGAGGGTGTAGCCGATATTGCGTTGCCAGATGGTGTCGACCATCAAGTCGATGATGATTTGCATCGGCTGATCGGCGATCTGACCGGGGACCGTGGAGGTGAACCGGCCGCATTCGTCGCCGTCGATGTAGAAGGCGACGTAACCCGGTTCCCAGTCCATCCCGTAGTTGTGAAAGTCGTTCGCATAGTTCTTGTCCGCGCACTTACCGCGCGTATTCAGGATCGGGTCGTTGACCTTGTAGTACTTCTGCCGTCCCGCGTAGGCGTAATTCTGGTAGATGATGTTCGGAATGCCCGAGATGTTTTCGACGGCGTCTATCTCGTAGTCGTACTTGTAGTCCTTGTTCGCCGGCACCATCCAGAACGCGGTGAACATCCCACGGGTGGTCGGGAGCTTCATACGGGCTTCGACGTAGCCGTATTTGAACGTGAACAAGTAGGGCTGTGCCGGGCTCGGCCGCGCGGTGGACAACAGCCCGGACTTGTAGGTGCACACGTCCTGGAAGCACGCAGCGTCGTGTCTCGGCGGGTTCAACGGCTCGGCCACCAGATGCGCGACGCCGTCGCTGATCTGGACCTGGCTCGGCAGGTAGTGCTCTCGGCCGTTGTTGAAGCTGCTGGTGCAGTCGCCGTTGTTCCAGTCGAAGCAGGGCGTCAGTTTCGCTGGGTCCAAGGCGGTGCCGTGAAACTCGGCGTCGTACGCCAGCGACCACGAGTTGCCGGGCGGTGGAGTGGTGGACTGCGACTGCGCAGCCGTGCCACGACTGCATCCGACGAGTGAGCCCATTGCCGTCACCATCGCGACGACAGCGATCAGCGGTCGCGAAACCATGATCCACCGCTCGCCGTTGGTCGGCCGTTGCTGGTGCTCGCACACGGAGCAACGGTGCGTGACAATGCGTGGCGCCGGGCGCCGAGCGGCGTAGCGGCGGGGAGTCGCCATTCGTCGTAGGCAGCGGTGGCTGCCGCTCCCATTAGTAACCAGAATCCCGTCGCAGCCGAGTAACCGAGCACGCTGCTGCTGTTGATTATCGTTCTCGCTTTCCGCAAGAAATCAAGATCGATGTTGGTAAGCAGTAACGATCGCTCGTTGTCCATTTTCGACAGCAATTCGAGAGTCGCTGACAAATTCGCGATGCGAAATTTGATCGACCGCCCGTGCCGATCGAGTTCGAGAAATGCCGGGAAATCGCTAGATTTCTCTTCCGGCGATGTCGGCGTGACGATGTCGAGGCTCGATGCATCGCAATTCGATAGCACCCCGTCCAGATCGAAACGGATGTCTGAAAGCACTACCGGCAAGCGCCCAATTGCCCGCCGCGCCAGAATTGCTTTTCGGGATCCCTGAAGCCACCGGTACCGCCACCGATGGTCGGCAAGTAGTTTGCGCCGGTCCGGCTGGCGGCCGTCGATAGTGCCGCATGTCGTGTGGAGCGGAACCTGTTCGGGGTAGTGCAAACCAACATGGTGATGGGCCGCTGTCAGTTGGTCCAGATTCATCGTCAGGCTGTTGTGCGTGACGGGTATCGGTCCCACCACCACCCGCTTGCCGGCGCGTCGCAACCTCGCTCCGTATTCGACCGCGTAAGCATGCCAAGACAGTTGCGCGCTTTCCGACAGCGGCGAGTCCAGTACCTGCTGTCGGCGCGCGATAAACAAGAGTTCGTCGACGCTGTCGACATCGACAAATCCGGTGCAGGCTCGGCCCGTCAGCACGACACGGTCACGGATGCGGCCGACAAGCTCGCCGCGGGCCGTCATGCCGGTTGCGCCCACCAACCCGACTCCGGTATCGGACACAATGGCCGACGCCACTTCCTCCAAACGCGCCAATGAATGGAGGTACACGTCTTGATGAACGAAGACCAGCACCTCATTTCTGGCCATGGACGCACCATGATTCAGGGCCGCTCCCGCAGAGGGAAATTGTCGCTGTGCATTGTCGACCACGATCATCTCGGTGCACGGCCCAGCGCTGCGGTGACTTTCCACCGATCGAATCAGGCAATCGCGCAGTACATCGGGTCTGTTCGACACGCAGATCAGCGAAATCGGCGTACGCGACCGTGGGTTCACGGGTCTTAGTATGTCGACTTTCGCGTTCACGGCTGTTGCGATGACGTTGTTTTGTCCAACGCCTCGCCGAGGGACGGTGCCAGCGTTCGAATGTAGGTTGCCGTGATGTGGGTGTAGTCGGCATATACGAGGACGCCTCCGATTACCGCCGGGCACGTACCCGCGGAACATAGTCCGGCATTCATGTCGAGTAGGGTCGCACCGACTTTGCGCGCTGCATCGCCGAGTGCGTCGGACGCGCCAAGACCGCGGGCGAGTGGATAACTGAACGAGCCGCTGGCTTCCACTCGCCCGGCCGGGTCGAAGATTCCGGCGTTATATGGCTGCGGAGTGTCGGCGATCGCGACGACGTGGGTGCCGTGTGCCATCAGATCACGCCACGCTCTGGCGAACCCGTCGACCGCTTGCTGGTGCGTCGCGTCGGATCCGTAACCGAAGCCGGACCGCGCCGAAGTGAACGCGATGTCGACGGGGTCTCGGTCGAGGATCGCCTGCACATTCGCGTCGAATTGTTGGCAGGTGGCAAAACCGATGCCCTCGGCATATGGGCAGGCCCCTTTGAGATAGGTCCGCACATGCCAACCCCGCTGCTCGGCAAGTAGACGAATTGCCGGCAACCACTGGGAGGCGTGCGAGTCACCGAGAACCGCCACTTCCGCGCGAGCCCCCGCGGTGATGCCGAAATCGCACCGGATGACTGATGCCAGTTCGTATTCTTGCTGGCAGTCCTGCCCGCCGATATCGTTCGCGGCGATGATCGGATCAGGATGAATCCCTGGTGGCGAGTGTCCAGCGCACGCCGGAACCAGGGCGGCCGCGCCCGCGCAATCCCGAGGACCGTGGTCGAACGCCGAAAGACTGGCAAGCGCCCTGTCGATCTTTGTTTGGCTCGTTGTGTATATGACCGAGCCGATAGCAACCACGACAAGAGCCAACGCACCGATGCCTGCCAGAAGTGGCCTGGCAGATGTGCGAGCGCGTCGGGTTTCCACGCGCGATTTCGGGGGCCGGCGGAACGGATCCTCGATCCATTTCTTCGATAGCCAGGCCAGCAGAACCGCGGCGAGTACCGGAAGGGGACGCAGCGGCGCTGGCAGTGTCGAACCCGGTCCCAGCAGAAGTACCGGTGTCAAGGCGATGAGCGGCCAGTGCCAGAGATAGATCGAGTAGGAGATATCGCCGACGAACTGAACCGGGCGCAGGCCGGCCAGCCAGGAAGTGGATAACCGTCCGGGCACGTCCCCGGCAGTGATGACCAGGGCCGTAGACAGCACGGGGACGGCCGCGATATATCCCGGGAACATAGTCGTGGCGTTCAACAGTAGTGCGCTGGCAAGGATGCCGAAGTAGCCGAGCCAGCTCAGCGCGATCCGCAAGGCATTCGGTGCCGCGCGCAACTCCGGAATGGTCAGTCCCAGTAGGCCGCCGAGGCCGAGTTCCCACATGCGGGTAGGGGTTATGAAGAAGGCCCATGTCGGGTTGGCGCTGGTGATCCATACCGAGTAGGCGAACGACACAACGACAACCACTGCGACGCTCGCCGCGAGCATCCGCCGGAGTTGGCCGGTTCTCCGGCCATACCACGCCGCCGCCATCAGTAGCACGGGCCAAACTAGGTAGAACTGCTCCTCTACGGACAGTGACCAAAAGTGCTCGAGCGGGCTGGCCGCAGTGGCACCGGCTAGGTAGTTCAACGACGCAAAGGCCAGCAGCCAGTTTTGCACGTAAAACGTTGAGGCAAGGAGCTGACGGCCGATCGTGTTCCACATCGCCTGCGGCAGCGCGAACACGGTCACCAGTCCGACGACCGCGAGGACGGTCAGTGCCGCGGGCAGCAGACGGCGCGCGCGCCGGACGTAGAAGTCGGTAATCCGGAAGCCCCGCGAACTCTGCAAGCCCTCGGCGATGTGGGAGGTGATCAGGAATCCGGATATGACGTAGAAGACATCGACACCCACATAACCGCCGGGAACGAGCCGGGCCTCCATGTGGTAAACGACGACGAGCATCACAGCGAGTGCCCGCAATGCCTGGATCTCGACGCGCACCCTCACAAACCACCTCCGACACTCGCCTCGTCGCTCGGGCGGTGACCGACGAGACGCAGACCCATGTGCCGCAGTTCGGCGAAAAGGGCTGGGTGTGCGAGACGCAGCAGAGCAAACCAGGTGACACCGGCTGCGAGCAGCCCGACGATTGCGATGACGAGCTGGCCGCCCGCAATGTGCGAGGTGACCAGCAGATAGGCGGCCGCACCCGAAAACCCCAGTTGAACCGCGGGAAGCAGTGCATCAACCTGCTCGCGGATCGAAATGCCAAGCAAGCGGCGGCGGACGAACCATTCGATCGGAAGTAGCGCGGTGCTGGTTGCGGCGAGACCGACGGCAACGCCGAACGGACCGAACGGAAGGCCGCCCACGATGCCCGCTACGGCTGCAGCGGTAGTCAGTACGGCATACCTGAGCGCGAGTGATGCTCGGCCCATACCGAGCATCAGCGAAGTGGTGGTCGGCCGATACGTTGCTTGCAGCGCCCCGACCAGCGCAAGAACCTGAACGATCCGCACTGCAGGCAACCATTGGGACCCAAACACAATTGGCACCAGCTGCGGTGCTGCGGCGGCCGCCAGTGCCATTGTGGGTACCGCGAGCGTCGCCAAGGTGCGGGTGGCGCGCGCCATCTCGGTGCGGAGCGCCCGTACATCCTCAGCGAGGCGGGAAAATGCCGGCAGCAGCACCGCGCCGACGCTTGAAATGGCAAGTTGGACCGGCAAAAGCAGCAGTCGGTAGGCCAGGCCGTAATAAGCCAGTGCCGCGGCACCGTAGACCCTGCCGATCAGCAGGTTGTCGATATTTTGCGAGATGGAGGTGATCAGGATGCCGGCCGCGAAAGCGCGCCACGAAAATCCGGCGATTGTTCGTAGCTGGCTGACTTTCAGATTCGGGCGGTAACCCGCGCGCAGGAATACGAGTAAAACCACCGTAAGGACGTCGGTTCCGACGACTTGGACGACCACCGCCCAGTAATTGGCCCACTGAATCGCCACCGCCAAGCCCAGCAAGCCGCCTGCGAACGCGGCCACAGCATCAGCAATGCCAATTCTGCGAAATTGCATGTTTCGCATGAGCATTGCCCGCGGGGTGATCACTGCCGACCGGATGAGCAGACTGGCAGCAAACGCCACCAATACGACCGTCAGCTGAGGTGTCTTCATGAATGACGCCCACAATGGCGCGATGGCGACGGTTATGCCCGTGAGCATCGCGCCGACAGCTAAGTTGACCGAAGCTGTCGCTCCGGGCATGGTTTCCGAGATTTTCTGACGCTGAATAAGCGCAACCGAGAAGCCCTGATCGAGGAATATGCTCACCATTCCGATAAATACGGAAGCCTGCGCCGCGACACCGAATTCATCGGGACCGATCAGCCGTGCCAGGAAGATCGTGAAGAGGGTCCGCGACACCTCTCGTCCCAGCATGGAGACGCCGCTCCACCGCATTCCGGACGAGAGTTCCACTTCAGTTATGGCGGTCGATCCTCTCCGTTACGCGCCAAAAGACCCCTGAGCCGTCAACATCGACTATCTCGTCGGTTATACCGTGCTTATCCCGGTAATCGTGTACCGCCTGTCTGCACGCCTCGATGTTTCCGTAATCGTCGACCACGCAGAATCCGCCGACAGAAATGCGCGGGTACAGCGGATTTAGCGCCTGAATCGTCGATTCATACAGATCGCCGTCGAGACGCAGCAAAGATATCTCGTCAACCGTCAGTGAGCTGAGCGTGTCCCGAAACCATCCCTTGACGAAGTGCACGTGCTCATCGAGGAGGCCGTAGCGCTCGAAGTTCCGCGCGACGTCGGCCTCGCTGACAGCTAGGTACCAGGCCTCCTTGTCCAGCCGGATCCCGTTGTCCTGTGGGAAGTTCGAGGTGTCCGGTGACGGTAGACCTTCGAAGGAATCGCATAACCACAGGTCTCGCTCCGCGCCGTATGCGGCCAGTACGCCCTTCATGAATATCGACGCGCCGCCCCGCCAGACGCCGGTTTCCACCAGGTCACCGGGAACTGACTCGGCGACGATGGTCTTGATGCACTGGTGCAGGTTGTCGAGTCGGCGCAAGCCAACCATCGTCTCGGCGTGCTCGGGCCAGTCGAGACCGTATTCGCGCTGGTTGCTGTCGTACGGTTCTTGGCGCGCGACGACCAGGCCCTTCTTGCGAAACTGCGCCTGTACCGGACGCAGGAACGGGACGCGGCTAAAGCGTGCCTCGGTGAGCACGCCGTCGCTGAACCCGTACCGAGTCAACATGCGCGCAAGGAGATCGATGTAAAGCTCGCGTGCGCGATCGGTCATGTCGAGTGCATCCACGTGCGCGGGCTTCCTAGAGCCCCAAACCGTGCGCCAACACCGGCCAGGACGTCTTGAAATCGTCCTGCCAGTAGGACCAGGCGTGCGTACCGTTCGGGCGGAAATCGAAGGTCGCGGGAATGTTGGCCGCCGCGAGGCTGGCCTGCAGCTTGTGCGCACACAGGTTGATCGCGCCCTCGAGCGCGCCGCCGACCACGATTTGGTCCGCCAGTTTCATCACGTCGTTGTTGAAGTACGGGTTGGCGAGAGTGTCGTACCGGCCCGGAAGTCCGCTGCCGTTCGAGATGAACATGTCCACTCCGCGCAGGCTCTCGGGATGTTGCGTTACGTCCTTGGCCGCCCACTCGGGGTCCAGCGGCGGCCCCCACATGTTGTCGGCGTCGCCCTGGCCGTACTCCATCATGCTGGCCCGCACGATCGCCTGACCGAGCGGATCGCCGGTGTCGGCGCAGCCACTGTAGACGGCCACGGCCTTATACAACCCGGGGTTTTCGGCGGCCAGTTGTAGTGCCGCGGTGCCGGTGCGGGAGATACCGGCGGCAGCATTGCGGCCGTTGGTGCCCAGTGCGGAGTTGATGATCGGTGGAAGTTCGCGGCTCAGGAATGTTGCCCACTTGTTGACGCCGAGCTTCGGGTCGGGGTTGCGCCAGTCGGTCCAGTACGCGTTCTCGCCGCCCGTCGGGATGACGACATTGACGTTCTTGTCAGACAAGAACTGCATGCCGTCGGTGACCTGTCGACGGTTCTCGCCGTCGAGTAGGTACAGCGCGGGACGCGGCTGGCTGGTGTCGGCGGGTCGTTGCACCCGCACCGGCACATCGCGGTTCATCGCAGCGGAATGCACGGACATTTCGATGGTGCGGGGATCGACCACGGTGAAGGACGTGAGCTTTGAGCCATCGGCGGCGACCGTGTTGGCCAAAGGCTGGCCGGAGGAGATGACTGGGTCAGCTGCGGCGACCCCGGGGTTCACGATGAACAGTCCAGCGGCACACACCGCCGCCGCGAGCAGTACTTTCCCGTGGCTGCACGCCATAGTGATCCCCTGCGGTTGAAGCGTTGTGACATCTTGGCTTCGACGTCGGCCTGAGGATACCGGCGCGTTACAAGCCGCCGACCCCGCGCCGACCAAAAAGGACTGGATCGTGACCGGAGGGTGACGAACGGCCAACCCCTGTGCGTGAATTTTCACCGCCCGCGGTGAAAATTCACGCACAGGGAGGGTGTGGGTCGATACCGCGTAGCCTTGCCAGGTATGAGCAATCCCGACGATCCCTGGCGTTCGCAGGGCAGCCGCGACCCGGCCGCCCATGGCGGCGGTGACGGTTGGGCCGCGCCCGGCGGTGAAGGTTGGTCCGCCCCGAGCGGTGACCAGCCGACGGATCGATACGCCAACCCCGACCAGCCCACCGAGCATTACGGCTGGGGACAGGCCGGCTACCACACGTCCAACCCGTACGAGGCGTACGGCCAGGTCCCGCCCAACGCGACCGCCCCCTACCCGCCGGCGTACAACACGAACGCTTACGGACAGCCGAATCCGACGCAGGCGTACCCCACCTACTACCAGCCGCCGGGCGGCTACCCACCGGGAGAGATCCCGCCGCTGGAAACCACCGGCGGCCCAGGCGGTCCACGCAAGCCGCACCGATGGATCCCGATCCTGGCCGTCGTGGGCATCCTCGCGTTGGTAGGTGTGATCGCATTGGCTTGGAACCTCAGCAAGAGCGACGACAGTTCCAGTGACCAGGCAGCCGTGACCCCCACGCACAGCCTGCCGATCCCGCAGCAGACCCTCCCGCGCACCGGCGGTCCGCTGACCACCGTCCAGATTCCGGGCCTCAACGGCAGCAATACCACCATGGGCAAGGTCGCGTCCAACGATGGCACCACCATCACCCTCAGCGACTTGAGTGGCGACACGGTGACCATCCAGACGGACGACAACACCCAAGTCCTCGGCCTGACCGGCACCAAGGTTTCCGACCTCAAGGTCGGCGACACGATCATCGTGCAGGGCGACAAGGTGGGCAACGGAACGATTCACGCCACCTCGATCGTCAGCATGGCGCTGCCCGACTTCGGCGGCTTCGGCAATCCTCCGAGGTAGACGGCGGCGCGCAGCTTCGCCTACGGGCGTGTGACTGCAGAAATGGCTAGGGTGTCAGGCGATGACGGCAATGTGGTTCGGACTGGCTGCGATCGCATTCATAGGTGCGGGCGCTCTGCTGTACATCGACCACATCCAGCGTGCGCGTTCCGGACACGTCCGTCAGGTCTGGGCGAAGGCGCAGGGCTACACGTTCACCCCGGAGGAGCCGCAGCTGCCGGCCACCTGGCGCCGCGCGGCGCTGGCCAAGCAGGATTACCTCTCCGCGGTCGACGTGGTCAGCGGAATGCGCAGGGGGGAGAAGTTCTACCTGTTCGACCTGGAAGAGACGGCCACCATCGTCGCTGTGCAGCGCGACATCGGCTCCGACGTCGACATCGACCTCCGGCTGAAGTCGATGTCGCCGCCCAAGGACGCGGACATGGAACTGCTCGGCGCGATGGGCCCGCGGATCGTGTTTGCCACCGATCTGGAGATTGCCCGCCGGGTCTGCGACCAGCGCATGGTGGCGTTCGCCGAGTCGCTGCCGCCGAAGCTGCAGATGTTGTGGAGCGAGGGTTCGTGGACGCTCGGCTCGCTGCCGGTCACCTCGACCGGACGCGAGTGGGACGAGGCCATCGACGCCGTCACCCGGCTGTCGGGGATGCTGCACGTGTTGCCGCCGGTGCGGCAGCCGCAGGGCTTCCGGTCGACGCGGCCAGACCCGGGCCGGCCCAGGCCGCGACCGATTGCGGAGGAGCCACCCGCCGAGGGATTCGGTAATCAACCGCGGTGGGATCAGGGCCCGGCACCCCAGCCCTGATCCTGCGTGTTTGCCGATAGGCTTTGCCGCATGTCGAACGGATCACTTCGCCCCGTGGCACTCGTCACCGGACCCACGTCGGGATTAGGCGCGGGATTTGCCGAGAAGCTGGCGTCGCGTGGATATGACCTCGTGCTGGTAGCGCGCGACGAGCAACGACTGCAGGAACTGTCGAACAAGCTGGCCCGCGATTACGGCGCCGAGTCGGAAATCCTGCCAGCCGATCTGGCTTCCGTAGAGGGCCGCGACGCCGTCGCAGAGCGACTGAGCAAAGGCGTCCAGTTCCTGGTCAACAACGCCGGCTTCGGCACGTCCGGTGAGTTTTGGGAAGCCGATCCGGCGCTCTTGCAGGCCCAGTTGGATGTGAACGTCACCGCGGTGATGCAACTGACCCGGGCTGCGCTACCGCCGATGATCGCCGCGGCGAAGGGTTCGATCATCAACGTGGCCAGTGTGGCCGGGCTGATCTCGGGTCGCGGATCGACCTATTCGGCGTCCAAGGCCTACGTCGTGGCGATGACCGAGGGGTTGTCCGGCGGGCTGGCCGGCACCGGCGTGCGTGTCCAGGCGCTGTGCCCGGGATTCGTGCACACCGAGTTCCACGAACGCGCCGGGATCGCGATGGAGAGCATTCCGAAGCTGATGTGGCTCAACGTCGACCAAGTGGTGTGCACGTCCCTTGAGGATCTCGACAAGGGCAAGGTGATCTGCGTTCCGGGTCTGCAATACAAGGTGATCACGTCGGCCGGTCGGGTGGTGCCCAAGTCGGCGGTACGCAAGCTGAACAGCCTCGTCGGACGCGGCCGGGGGCGCACCTAGATGAGCGACCGCGACGAACTTGCCGCGCTGGTGCGGGAATTGGCCGTGGTGCACGGCCGCGTGACACTTTCTTCCGGCCGCGAGGCCGACTACTACGTCGACCTGCGCCGCGCGACTTTGCATCACCGCGCGGGCCCGTTGATCGGCAAGCTCGTGCGAGAACTGGTGGCGGACTGGGACTTCGACGCCGTCGGTGGTCTGACCATGGGCGCCGACCCGGTTGCGCTGGCGGTGATGCACGCGCCCGGTCGTCCGGTGGATGCCTTCGTGGTGCGCAAGGCAGCCAAGGCGCACGGCATGCAGCGTCAGGTCGAGGGCCCTGAGGTGGCGGGCAAACGCGTTCTCGTGGTGGAGGATACGACTACGACCGGCAACTCTCCGCTCACCGCAGTGAAGGCGCTGCGTGATGCGGGCGCAACGGTGGTCGGGGTGGCGACTGTGGTGGACCGTGCGACGGGTGCGGATGCGGTGATCGCGGCGGAGGGGCTCGAGTACCGGTCGGTGCTCGGCCTCGGTGACCTCGGGCTGGCTCAGCAGTGAGCTCGCCGGACCTCGGCGCGGCGGGCCGCGCCGATCTGGTGGCGGCGCTGCGCCGGTTGCGGGAGCTGATCAATTCGCCTGGTAACGACTTTGGCTGGTCGTCGTGGATTGGTCCGGACGACGCGAGCATCGATATCGACGCACTCATAGCCGAGGTCTGTGACGGCGAGGTGCCAACCATGCGGGTGGCGTTCGTGTTCGCGCCCACCGGACCGGCGCACGAGGTCGCGGCCAGCAGCGGTTGGGATGCGGAGTTTGCTGAGCTGGCCCGCCATGGTGAACGGGCGCTCGCGGCCATCGAACACGCGCGTGTTTCGAGGGTGGCGCGACATGCCCGGTTTTTGTGTTCGCTCTGTGGCGCGGCGGCCGGTGACATCGAGATCGATACTGTCGAGGGTCCGGGAACGGTGGTGCGCCACAGTTTTACTCGGCCAGTGCGGCTCATGCTGGCAGCCCCCGGCGCGGGCAGGCTCCGAACTGCCTTGGGCGACAGGGATTCTGCGACGGTGTTTGCCCTGGATCCAGAACTGGCGCCATGGTTCTGCCCGATGTGCCGGCAGGACTACTGTGCCGCGCACTGGGAGCGGTGGGACGTCTTCGACGGAGACAGCGACAGGTCGCACGACAGTATTCGCGGGCGGTGCCCGCAAGGGCATGAGCGGATGCTCGAAGGCTAAAGGGGGAGTAGTTAAGTGGGCAGTCTGGTCGAACGGATCCTCGATCAAAAGCCGCGACTCGACCTGATTCCTGAGCGTGCGGTGGCCTTCGAGCGTCCGCAGAGCATTTCGGTGGTGATACCCGCGTACCAAGCGCTGCCGGAGATCGGCGAGCAACTCGAAGCGCTTGGGCGTCAAGACTTCACTGGGACGTTCGAGGTGATCGTCGCCGACAATGGAGGCAGCCCTGAGTTGCGAAAGTTCGTCGAAAACCATCCGCTCGCTGACAAACTGGCGCTGCGGTACGTGGACGCGTCGGACGTACGGGGGTCCGGCGCGGCTTGTAATCGGGGCGTGCGCGAGGCGTCGATGCCCTTCATTGCCTTTTGTAACCAAGATGACGCTGTGCACCCGAACTGGTTGTCGGAATTGGCGGAAGTCGGGTCTGAGTACGGGATCGTCGGTGGCGCGCTCGAAGGCGAGTCGCTCAACGATCGCGCCGTCGCGCAGTGGCGTCCGCTCCCGCCACCGCACAAGCTGCCGGTAATCGGTCACTTTTTGCCCATGACGTTTGGTTGCAATATGGGTATGTGGCGCAGCGTGTTCGAGGAGATCGCTGGTTACGACGAAAGTTTTGGTGGCTCAGGGTCCGGCGGTGACATCGACATCTGCTGGCGCGCCCAGCTGGCCGGTTACCGATTGGGATATGCGCCGGACGCCGTGGTGGCCTATCGATTTCGGTCGAAATTGCGCGACGCTTACGAGCAGGCAAAGGGTTACGGCATTGCGGAGGCCCGCGTTTCACGGCAGTATGCTGATCTCGGTGCGCGCGGCGACAATCCGATCATGCTGCTCGGCTATCTAGGCTGGCTCGCGTTCATGTTGCCGGCGTGGCCGTGGAACTGGAGCCGGGCACGCATTGGGCAATGGGTGTGGGCCGCGGGAATCGTGAACGGCCGCTTGCGCGGTAGCTGGCGGTATAAGCGGTTCTATCTGTGATGTCTGCGGTGCAGTTGCGGATATGCACACATGTATACACACAGTCCGTCAACGTCTGCCTCGTCGGCGTATACACACACGCATACACAAGGCTGAGTTGCCGAGCGTCGCACCAACCATAAAAGCAGGGGTCCCCTACTGCGTGTGAACGCTAGTAGGGGACCCCTGCTTCCGGAGTGGCGAAAGGTTAGTCGTCGCCGACGGTGATCGCCTGCGCCTCCTCGACGCTGTGCGGCGCGGGATCGTGATCGTCCACGTGCGCCAGCACCTTTCGGCCGGTCATGAGCACGCCCACGGCGGCGACGGTGCACGCCGCACCCAACCAGAACGGCACGTGCATGTTCTGTTCACCGAGCTTGCCGGCCACCCACGGTGCGATCGCGCCACCGACGAACCGAACGAAGCTGTAGGCGGCCGAGGCGGTGGCCCGCTCGACGGGCGCCGCGATCATCACGGTCTCGGTGATCAGCGTGTTGTTCACGCCGAGGAAGAAGCCGGCCAGCACCACGCCGATCATCAGGACGGCCTTGTCCTCCGTAAACGCTGCCATGGCAGCCAAATCCAGCGCGAAGAGCAGCAGCGAGGCCACCATCATCGGCAAGGTGCCGAACCGACGCTGCAACCGTGGCGCGAAGAACACCGACGCGACAGCCAGCGCCAAACCCCAGCCGAAAAAGATGAAACCGATTGCGTACGTACCCATGTTCAACGGGAACGGGGTGTAGGCCAGCAAGGTGAAGAAGCCAAAGTTGTACAGCAGCGCGGTGATTCCGACGGTCAGCAGTCCCCGGTGCCGCAGTGCCTGGAACGGTGCTGCCAAAGACGTTGGGTTGGCTGGCTTCGGCCCCTCGGGCAGCATCACGGTGATCAGGATGAACGCCACGGCCATCAGTGCCGCAACGCCGAAGAATGGTCCCCGCCAGCTGATTCCGCCAAGCAGTCCACCGACCAGGGGACCGGCGGCGATGCCGACGCCCAAAGCGGCTTCGTACAGGATGATCGCGCGGGAGACACCGCCGCTGGCAGCGCCGACGATGGTGGCCAGTGCGGTCGCGATGAACAGCGCGTTACCCAGGCCCCATCCGGCACGGAAGCCGACGATGCCATTGATCGTGTTCGACATACCCGCCAGCGCCGAGAACACCACGATGATGGCCAAACCTGCGAGCAGCGTCTTCTTGGCGCCGAATCGGCTGGAGACAACGCCGGTGATCAGCATGGCGACGCCGGTGACCAGCATGTAGCTGGTGAACAGCAGCGACACCTGCGACGGGCTGGCATGCAGCTGATCGCCGATGGGCTTGAGGATCGGGTCGACCAAACCGATGCCCATGAACGCGATGACACTGGCGAACGCCACTGCCCACACGGCGCGGGGCTGGTCGAAGAAGCTGGGTGATTTTGTCGAGCCGGTTTCCGCAGGGGCTCTGTCTACTGTCGTGGTCATGAGTGGAGGGCCTTTCCGAGCATCGCAGCGAGGAACGAGCGAGGAGCGGACGAAAGGTCCGTAACGGGTAACACGGTCATGAGGCTTTCCTCGAATGTGCTTGCGGATTCTGTTCTTTGAGTGCCTGATACAACTCGGCGAGGTCTTGGTGCAGGCGGGTGATGAGGTCGGGATCGATCTGCGACAGCCGCGGCGTGAGGGCCTTGCCGATTGCTTCCCGCGAGCGGGTCAACTGCTCGTGGCCGGCGGAAGTGATCTCAACGACCACGGCTCTGGAGTCGTTGGGATCACGGCGCCGGGTGGCGAACCCCTGCTGAATGAGCTTGCTGACCAGCGCGGTCGCCGACGGCTGCGAGCAGCGGTCGATATGAGCGAAATCGCTGATCCGCATGGCGCCGTACTCGTCGAGCAGCGACAGCGCCCGGGTGATGGCGCGCGGTCCGCTCTCGGGAGCCAGCGCGGCGGCGAGCCGGCTGATCCTGGCGGAGGTGGTCACCAGTCCGACGGCCACGTCGTGGAGCTCAGCTGGTTGGGATTCGGTCACCTCTATATTGTTGCATAAGCTAACTATATAGAGAACCTATGTACTTGTGGCGTTCCTCATAGACCGGTGTGTGTATCGATGTGTGTATAGCTCAAAGCGAGCTCGAGACGGCAGCGGTGTGTATATGTGTGCGCATATGGTCAGCCGTTAAGGAGGCGGATCGCCGCCACCGGACACGACTCCGCCGCCAACTCGGCTCCGGCAACGTCGGAAACCGAATCCTGCAGCACCGAAGATTTGCCGTCGGAATCGACCGCAAAGAGATCGGGCACCAGCGATTCGCAGAAGCCGTGGCCCTCGCAGCGGTCGCGATCGACCTCGGCGCGCGTCACCGCGACACCGCAAAATTACGCGCGGGCAACCGCTGCAGATCGACCGGCAACCCGTCGGCGGGCGTCGGGCCGGTACCCCAGGTGAGCGGCACCTCATAGTCGCTCGGCACGCTCCAGGTGTAGCGCAGCAGCATTTGGTGCATGGCCGCCTTCACTGTCATGCCGCCGAAGTACAACCCGATGCACTTGTGCGCGCCGCCGCCGAACGGCGACCAGGCGTAGCGGTGTGATTTGTCCTCGCGCCGTTCCTCGCTGAACCTTTCCGGATCGAACTCGTTCGGGCGCTCCCACCATGGCTCCATCCGCATCGACGCGTACGCCGAGATCATCACGTCGGTGCCGGCGGGCACATAGTGGCCGAGGATGTCGGTGTCCTTCACCGCCTGGCGGAACAGCACACCGGCCGGTGCATACATGCGCAGCGTCTCCTTGAACGCCATGTCCAGCGCGGGCAGCTTGTCGAGGTCGTCGTAGGTCAGCGTCGGCTTCCCGAGCGCCACCGATTCCGCGCGCAGCCGGTCCTGCCACTCGCGGTTGCGGCCCAGCAGATAGGTCAACATCGACAGCGCAAGTGTCGAAGTGTCGTGTGCGGCCATCAGCACGAAGATCATGTGGTTGACCACGTCCTCGTCGGTGAACCGGTGACCTTCGGTGGTCTGCGCACGGGAGAGCACGCTGAACAGGTCTTGGCCGTCGCCGGCGCGCTTGGCGGCGATGTGCGAGCGGAAGTAGCGCTGCAGGTACTTGCGGCCGCTGAGCCCTCGGGACCAGGTGCCGCCCGGGATGCTGGCACGAACGAACGCCTGCCCACCGCGCACGGTGTCCTCGAACGCTCGCTCGAGCTTGCGCGCCTCGGGCCCGAGGTGCTCGCCGACAAAAACCTCCGTGGCCAGGTTCAGCAGCATCTGCTTGGCGTGGTGGTAGACGTGAAAATGCCCGCTCGGACGCCAGTCGTCGAGTTCGCGCGAGATCAACGGCGTCATCATGTCGAGGTAGCCGATCAGGCGTGGGCGGGTGAACGCCTGCTGCATGATCCGCCGGTGATAGAGATGCTCGTCGAAGTCGAGCAGCATCAGTCCGCGCCGGAAGAACGGACCGAGGAAGTACTCCCAGCCGAGTTCGCTGGAGAAGGCCTTGTTCCGGTTTGCCCAGACTTCCTCGACCGCGGCCGGCCCGATAGCGGCGACCATCGTGTGGCCGAAGCTGCTCGTCCACGAAACTTCGCCGTAGCGCCCGTACAACTGCCGGCCCAAGGCAAGCACGTCACGCAGACCCTCAAAAGTGTGCCCGACCAGCGGCGCGCCGCCGTCGCCCATGACCGGCAGGAGGCCGCTGTCGGGCGGCGGATCGGCCAGCGGCTTGACCTTGGCGGGATACAGTTCGGTGAGCGCGGCGGCTTTCGCCTGGATCGACCGGGTCAGGTTCATCGCGGGAGTCCTTCTCGCGTCGTTGCGGAGACTGTCACAATTGAGGGCGGTCGCCATCAATTAGGACCGACGCATCCAAACTTGTCAAGATGTACGCATGCCAAGCAAGACCTGGGGGGGACGCACGTCGGCGGAGCGAAAGGCCGACCGGCGAGCGCGGTTGATCGAGGCCGCCCTGGCCATCTGGACCGAGTCCGGGTGGGCGGCGGTCACCATGCGCGGTGTGTGCGCCAAGGCCCAACTCATCGACCGGTACTTCTACGAGAGCTTCGCCGATCGCGACGAACTGCTGGCCGTCGTGTGGGACCAGATTCGCGACGAGACCACGCAGATGCTCGATGATCTGCTCGAGCACGGCGCCGGCGAGGAGCCGTTCACGCTGCTGCGGCGCGGGGTGGCCGTGCTGGTGGAGCAGGTCGCCGAGGATCCGCGACGCGCGCACATTCTGTTCGGAAACCATGCCGGCAGTGCGGTTCTCGAGGAACGGCGCCAGCAGATGCTGCAATCGATGACGGCCGTGTTTATGGCTGCCGGGCGGCCATACTTGCGACCCGATGCGGACTTGAGCGCCTTCGAGTCAGCGTCGTTCATGTTCATCGGCGGATTTCTCGAGCTGATCACCGCCTGGCGCGCGGGTGTGGTGACCGCCGACGCCGCGCAGATCATCGAGCACGCAGCCTGGGTTGGCACCACCTTGGGCACACCGTTTCTTCCGGAGGGTAATGATGCGCGCTGAGCATGCGGTCTATGCGGCGGCTTCCGTCGCGACGGTGTATGGCGCACTCTCCGACCGGGAATGGGTACAGCAGGTGGCCAAGCCACTGATCGGGCCGAGCCTTGCGGTGCGTGCCGTGCGCTCTGGTGATTGGCTGTTGGTCGGGTCTTTGGCGGCGGCGACCGTCGGGGACATCTTGCTGATCGAACCCGACGACGATCGACGGCTCACCCGCGGCGCGTTGTCGTTCGCCGGAATGCAGAGCGGATACGCGATTGCGCTGTGGCGCCGGGGTGCTCGGCCGACTACCCCTGCGCTCGCGCCCCGGATCGTGGGGTGGCTCGGGGCTTCGGTGTTGTTGCGTGCTCGGGCGCGCGCGGTCGCGCCGACTTTGACCGGCTACGGCGTAACCCTCGCAGTGGCAACGACTTTGGCGTCCGACCCTACGTTGGCGCCGGAGTCCAGCGTGGTTGGCGGACTGGCCGTGCCCGGCGCTGATCGCCGTAGCTGGCTGGGACTGGGGGCGTTGCTGTTCACCGTCTCCGACGCGTTGATCGTGGTGCGACGGGTGCTGTTGCGCTCATCGCGAGCGAAGCGGTACGCGGAGGGCGTCATCCTGGCCACCTACGCTGCGGCGCAAGGCTTGTTGGTGGAAGGGATGCTGGCCCAGGCCGTCGACGAGCGGGTGCCACCCGTTCGCGCGGGACACCAGGTGTCAAATTTGGTCGAAGAATGAGACCTGATGTCCCGCCCGTAACCACAGCCGTCACGGGCACAGCATGATTCGATCCCGATCGTGCGGGTCGACACGAATCGAGATGTATTCGCCGATGGCGAAGTGCGGTTTGTCGATCGGGGCGACGTCGTACAGCACTCGGCCGTTGTAGGTTTCCGAGCCCGGGACGGTGAGCTCTAAATCGAGTTCGGTTAATTCCGTCGCGTGATCGGTGCGGCAGATCCGGTGCATGTCCTCGATCCGTGCCCAGCCTTCGAGCCCATGCTTGCGCAACTGTCGATCGGCGCGACTCGGCCGGTTCGCCCACATCATCGCTAAGCCGACCACCGAGCCGTAGCACCCCACCAGGCACACCGCCTGATACGGAACGGTCGCCGGGATGGTGAGCGGCCGCAACCAGGCGGCCCAAACCGCAAAGAGCACCAGGTACCCGGCGCTGGCGCCGAGCACCGCGCGAAGGAATCGCTCGTGGGCCATTGCACTTTCCAGCGTAGGCGCGTATGCGCCCCAACGCCGCAGGGGCTCAGCGGAAGTTCACGATGTTGAGGTTCAGCGGGAACTGGTCGGTGCGCTGCGGCGGGTTCGCCGGGAGATTCCGCGCCCACACGCCCTCGACGCCCGGCGCGGCCGCGAATGCCACTGGATCCACCTGACCGGCGAGCTCGAATTTGTCGATCACATACGGCACCCCGTTGGAGCCCAACGGCGACGGGCCGTCCATGAGGTGCACGTGCAGGTGCGGCGCCGAAGTGTTGCCGGAGTTGCCCAACTTGCCCAGCACCTGCCCGACGTGGACCTTGTCACCCGGGTGAACCGTCACCGAGCCCTTCTGCAGGTGCGCGTACGACGCGTAGACCCCGTTGCCGAGATCGAGCACCACGCCGTTGCCGTCGACCGTCTCCATCGTGATCGACGCTGGATTCGGCAGCGTGCCGGGCACCTGGTCGGGCAGGTCGTTGATGGTGCTGACGACGGTGCCGTCGGCCACGGCGAGCACGTCCTGGCCGTAATCGGCATAGTTGGTCGCCACCTTGGGATCGCCGTGGACGAACTGCCCGTCGTCGCCGAGCAACATCCAGTCGATGGCGAAACGCTGCGAGTCGTACTCGGAGCCGTTGACCGACGAAAGTGAGCCGCGGTGCACGATCTCGCTGTTGCAACAGCCGTTCGTGGCGACCCAGTGGTTGCCCCGCAGCGGTGGGCTGAGCTTGGGTAGTGCGCGCTGCGAAATGATGAGGGACGCAATGGTGTAGGTCATGGGGTCAGGCGTGGTGCCGGCCGGGTTCGACGCCGCGTGCAAGGTGAACCGGTGCGCGATTTCCTTCGGCACGCTCGCGCTGTCCGGGAACGAAAGCTCGATGTACAGGAATCGGCTGCCGTTCGCTTCGATGGCGGCGTTGTCGGCCGGCGCCGGCATCAAGGTGCGCAGCCGAGAGACCAGATCCTGGCCGGCGAACTGGGCGATGGGCTGCGTCGGCTTGCTGGGATCGATGATTGCGACGCTGTCGATAGTCGCGGGCGCGAGCTTGGTGTTTGTGAGCTCGAGCTCATAAACGAGGTGGAAGTGACCGTCGGTGCCGGGAAACGCGACGGGATGCAGATCGAGCGGGCGGGCCGTCACCGGGGTGAACACATCGGGGGACGCGGTGGCCGGAGCGGACGAGGAAGCAGGGGTTTTGGTCGAGACCGGCGGCGATTCCGTCCCGCCGCACGCCGCAATCGTGAACGCGGCAGCTAGGACAGCGAGTGGGCGCACAATCGAGGCGCGAGACATGTGACGCTCCTACTGGTCGATCGAGCCATTCGGTGCTGCACATACGCTTGCCGGTATGACAAAACCGACCGTGTTCATCACCGGCGCTGCGGCCGGCATCGGCAAAGCGACAGCCTTAGAATATGCCCGCCGCGGCTATCTGGTCGGTGGGTTCGACGTGGATGTCGCCGGGCTCGAGAAGCTGCGTACCGACATCGAGGCAGTCGGCGGTAGCGCTCTGCTCGGGGTGCTCAACGTGGCGGATCCGGCGCACTGGGACCGGGTGCTCAGGGAATTCGCCGTCGAGGCTGGTCGACTGGACATCCTCATCAACAATGCCGGCGTCTTGAGCGCCGGGCAGTTCGCCGAAATGAGCGTGGCGACCCACAAGCGAATGATCGACGTCAACTTCGCGGGGGCTGTCTATGGCGCGCGGGCCGCGTTCCCCTACTTGAAGGAGACGGGCGGCGCGCAGGTGGTCAACCTCTGTTCTGCCTCGGCCATCTACGGCCAGCCCGAGTTGGCCACCTACAGCGCCACCAAGTTCGCGCTGCGCGGCCTGACCGAGGCGTTGAACCTGGAGTGGCGCCCGCATGACATTCGCGTGATCGCCATGTGGCCGCTGTTCGTGCAGACCGGGATGCTGAACGGGGTGGACACGGCCAGCACCCGCTCGCTCGGGGTGCATTTGACGCCGGAAGATGTGGCGAAGTCGATCTGGGACGCCACCCACCCGAAACGGTCGCTGCTGCCGACCGTGCACTATCGAGTCGGCCTGCCCGCCAAGCTGTTTGCGCTGGCGGCCCAGTTCTCGCCGCCGTTTGTCACCCGAGCAATCAATCAGGTGCTGAGCCTGGCGTGAGCGACGAATTACCCGGACCCACCGAGTGGGGGACCGAAACTCATGGGGTTGGCCCGTGGAGCGTCGAGCACGACGAACCGCCGCCCGACGACCCGCGCCTGGACCCCGAGCTCCTCGCACACGGTGACCGCCGCAATGTCGTTGACGCCTACCGGTATTGGACGCGCGAGGCCATCATCGCCGACATTGATCGGCGGCGGCACCCGCTGCATGTCGCGATCGAGAACTTCGGGCACGACGCGAACATCGGGACGGTGGTGCGCACGGCCAACGCGTTTGCGGCCGCCGCGGTGCACATTGTGGGCCGGCGCCGGTGGAATCGGCGCGGTGCCATGGTGACCGATCGGTATCAACGGATCGTGCACCATCCCGACACCGCCGCATTGGCGGAATTCGCTGCGCTGCAAGGTCTGACGATCGTCGCGGTGGACAACGTGCCCGGATCGGTGCCTATTGAGACGGCGCAGTTGCCGCGGGAGTGCATACTGCTGTTCGGGCAGGAGGGCCCAGGGGTGACCGATCATGCCAAAGAGGCTGCTGCGCTGACCGTTTCGATCGCACAGTTCGGCTCGACCCGCAGTATCAATGCGGGGGTGGCCGCGGGGATCGCGATGCACACGTGGGTGCGCCAGCACGCCGATCTAGGAAAGGCTTGGTGACACAATCGCCGACATGACATCCGAATGGGCCGCCCGTGCTGACGCCGCCGAGGCCGCAATCCTGGCTCGCCATCTACGACGCGTGTGGTCGGTGCCGTCGACGAGGCTAGGCGTGTGCGGGTGGCCGGCCACGCGAGACGAGCGGTGGTTCGGGCCCTGGAACTATTGGTGGCAGGCGCATCTCATCGATTGCGCCGTCGACGCGGCATATCGTGCACCCACTGCCGCACGGACGGAGCGGATCAAGTGGCTGGCCCATGGCCAGCGGCTGCGCAATGTCAGCGGGTGGACCAGCAGTTTCTACGACGACATGGCGTGGTTGGGCCTCGCGCTCGAACGTGCCCAGCGGGTTACCCGACTGTCGTTCGATCGTCCGGTGCGGACGCTGTCGGAGCAGATGTATCGGGCGTGGGCGCCCGAGCGTGGCGGGGGAATCCCGTGGTGTCGGGGGTCCGACTTCTACAACGCGCCAGCTAATGGTCCGGCCGGAATACTGTTGGCACGCACAGGGAATGTGGCGCGCGCTGTCGAGATGGCGGACTGGATTGACGCGACGTTGCGCGATCCAGCTACGAATGTGATCCTCGACGGAATCCGGCCCGATCGCGCCGATGCGCTCGAGCGTGCGGTGTACACCTACTGTCAGGGTGTGGTGCTCGGGCTCGAAACCGAGCTGGCACTGCGGATTCCGAACGGGGAGCACCCGATGCGGGTGGCCAGGCTGGTCGGTGCGGTGGGGAGCCGGCTGACCCGGGACAGGGTGATCGTCGGCGGCGGAGGCGGTGACGGGGGGCTGTTCAACGGCATTCTTGCGCGCTACCTGGCGTTCGTGGCGGTGATGCTGCCCGATGATCCGTCCACCCGCGCGGCCGCCGCGCGAATTGTGCTGGTGTCCGCGGAATCTGCGTGGCGCAATCGTGAGCAGGTGGATGGTCTGCCGTTGTTCAGCGCTGATTGGTCGACTCCCGCACGAATGCCTACGGCGGATTCGGGTGCGGCGCAGTTCAGCGGCGGGACCGTGCAAAGCAGTGTGGTGCCCGAGCGTGATCTGTCGGTGCAGTTAAGCGGCTGGATGCTGATGGAGGCGGCGGCGTACTTGAGTGCGGCCGGGTACTAGATCTTTCTCGAGGTCACCCGCCAGTTGTCGTCGTGCTGCAGTCGATCGACTGCAGCACGACGCAACTTAGCGGGCGACTTCGCACAGGCGCACCCGTGACGGGAAAGGTTTGCCGCGCGCGAAACCGCGTTCCAGACGGCGCGCTAACGCACTTGGTTTTTCGAGATCCGACCAGGTCCAGCGGACGACGTTCCAGCCTGCCTCGCGCAACCGGTCTTCGCGCAGTTTCTCGGCGACTACCACGTCGCCGGGTGCTGCATCCGGTGGCAGGTCACGCAGATACTTGGCCTTGCCGTCGAATTCGCCGATCACACCGAACTTCTCCCACAGAAAGTCCACTCTCGCGAGCCAATGCCCACTCGCGTTGAACACCTCGGCCTGTAACTGTGGCGGCGGAACTCCGGCACGGTGCATCAGCACACGGCTGCGGGACTCGCCCACGCTTTCGCTACGGGCGTCGAGAAACTTGATCGCTCGACGCGCGGCCGGATTCCCGTAGCGGCCCCTGCTTTCCTCCAACAATGCTGCCAGCGTCCCGTCCGTCACCAGCAGTTGACGTTTGGCGGCGTCACCGATTACGACAGCGGCCTGCAGCGGCAACGTCCGGCAAACGTCGACGACGGTTCTGGCGGGATCAGTTACCCGCATACCTTCGACAACGCAGGTCCGTTCCGGCGCGAGCGCCGCACTGTGGATGTACGTCTGCTTGGTCTTGCGGCCGGTTGCGCCAGGCCGAGTGACGTGTACGAGCGAGAGGTCAACGCCCCACACCGGCAGGCCGAACGCGAGCGCTGCCGATGTGTGACTCAAGGCCGCGTCGACGGGCATCTTGGCCAGCACGCATCGCGCGCGGGCGAGGTGCTGGGCTTCGCAGCCGAGGTCAGTATCGGAGCGCACATAGAGGCCTGACCGAAGCCGAATCAGGTTGCGCTGACTGCACAACGTACGCAATTCGTGGTCGGTGAGACCGCGTTGCAGCGCCTCCCGGCGGCTGATCAATTCGGGCAGGTCTTCGTCCATGCCCCCAATGGTGCGGAATCGCACAGTGCACTCAACGGCGCCGACCAGCGTGTTCAGTCCATCTGGGGATTGCGTCGGTGCTGTGGATAACGGTGTTAACCGCCGCCGCCGCCGTTTGTCGTCTCCGTTCCCCTGAGGTCACCCGCCAGTTGTCGTCGTGCTGCAGTCGATCGACTGCAGCACGACGACAACTGGCGGGTGACTTCCGCAATTACAGGAACCCGAGATCCTTCCTGCCACTACCGACCACCGGCTCCGGGTCACCACCGAGCACTTTGCCGACCAGTTCGTGGTAGATGTCACGGAAGTCGACGGTGCTGTAGAGGTCGCCGTTGTCGAGGTTGGTCAGGCTCGGCTCGTCACCATAGAAACCCCCGCGCACCGGCGCGCCCGCGATGAACACCGGCCCCGCGGTGCCGTGATCGGTCCCGTGCGATGCGTTCGCGCGCACCCGGCGCCCGAACTCCGAATATGCCACCAGCACAACGTGCTTACCGCGCTCGTCACCCGCCATGTCTCGCAGAAAACCAGAGACCGCGCTGTCCATCGTGCCCAGTAGCGTCTGCTGGGTGGACCGTTCGTCGGCATGGGTGTCGAACCCGTTGAGGCTCACCGTGTACACCCGCGTCGGCACCCCCGCCTTGACACACTTGCCCACCGCATCGAGTTGCGCCGTCAGCGCGTTGCGGCCCTTCGCCGGCTTGGCACCAACCTGCACTGACGACAGCGCGTGTGCCACCTGCTGCTCGGCCCGGTACGACGCACACACCATCGCTTCGGCAGTGCCGTCCTCGCTCGAACTGGTCCCGAGCCCCCGTGCCGCCGTGGCCAATTCCGCGGGCAGCGCCTTCGCGCCGACGTCCAGCGCGGCAGCCGTCGCCTTCGACCCGACCGCCAACGGCGGCAACACCGAACCGATGTTCACCGCGCGCAGCGGATCGTCACCGGTCGCGTCGAGCCAGCGCCCGATCCAACCGGTGTTCACCGGTTCATCAGGAGAGGCGGTCTGCCAGATGTCCATCGACCGAAAATGGCTGTGGTCAGGCTTGGGATAGCCGACACCACGCACGATCGCCAGCGACTTGTCCTGCCACAGCTGCGCCATGCCCTTCATCGCCGGATTCAGTCCCAGTTGCGAATCGAGGTGCAAGACCTCCTCGGGCTTGTACGCAAGATCCGGCCGCGCGTCGTGATAGGCATTGTCGGCGTAGGGAATAACCGTATTGATTCCATCATTGCCGCCATACATGGTCAGCAGCACCAGGATTGACGTCCCCGCCGCCAGCGGACGACCGGCCGCGCTGCGGTGCAACTCCTCCCAGGTGATGCCCGACGCCCCGGCGAGCAGGCCGAGCGCACTCGCCACACCAGCCCCGAGCAGGAACTTGCGTCGATCGAAATCCGCCACACCAGCCCCCTTCAGACGGTCAAGTATTCGGGCGTGTTGAGCGCAATGGCGGTGAGCTGCGCCGGGTTTGACACGTGCGGCGCGAGAACCGCCGCACTGCGATCACTCCAGGCGCCGATCCCGAGCAGGTGCCCCACGGCGTCCACCCGGTCGCTGCGTGCTGCTTGCGACACGGCGCTGAGGTCTGCCCGTGCGGTCAACTGCTGTGCCGTGCGCAACCGCAACTCGGCCGCCGCGGTGGACAACCAGGCCTGCCCGCGCGGCCACCCGCCGACACTCGGCGGGTAGAACGGCAACTGCCCAAGGTTGCGCAGCACACTCGCCAGGGTGAGCGCTTCGGCCTCGGTATCGATCGGCACCTGCAGTCCGCGCACAGCCCCGACCAGCCAGTCGACCGGGCCCAGCACGATCGAGGTCCGCCCCGCCTGCACATCTGGATCGGTCAGAACGGCCGTGGTCAGCGCCGCGAGATTTCGGTTCGGGCCGTAGGCAGCCAACAGTCGGGACAGCGCTTCCGGCGACGGCGGAGTGTCCGACACCAACCGCTGCCACAACGAACCGGCGACGTATCCGGCGGACTTCGGGTGGTCGAGAACGGCGTCGCAGAAGCCGCGCGCATCCAGGGGACCGGTCACGCCCAGCACTGTTTTGATGCCGCCGTCGTGCCGGCGCGGATTGAACACGGACGTCCCGTCGGGCCGGATGGTCCAGCCGGTGAGCGCCCGCGCCCCTTGCCGCACATCGGTTTCGGTGTAGCCGTTGCCATGGCCGAGGCTGAACAGCTCCATGAACTCACGGGCAAGGTTCTCGTTGGGCGCCTTGGCCGTGTTCTGATTGCCGTCGAGCCAGCGCAGCATGGCCGCGTCGGTCAGCATTGCGTACGCCAGCGATCGGAAATCGCCACGCGCGCCGGCACGCAACTTCGCATTCTGCGCGGCCATGTATCCGGCCGCGCGGACCTTCTGCACCGACGTCGCAAAGTGGTTGTGCCAGGTCATGGTCAGCTTCTCATGCAACGGTTGCTGCACCGCGACCATTCGCTGCAGCCACCACGCCGTGAGTGTGCTGAGCTGCGACTGCACCTGCTTGTTGTGTTGCTTGCGGGCAACGATGTCGGCGGCCTTGCCGGGTGCCTGCAACGCAGGAAAGGTGGGTACCGGGGTGCGCCGGGCGCCGGGATCGCTTTCCGGGTCGGTCTGCAGGGCCGCGGAAATCAGGGCTCCGACATCACTCCCCACCGCGGCATCGACCTCGCTGCCGCGAGCGCCAAACCCGGCGCAGCGCAGCACTCGTGCCGCCGCCAACCACTGCGCGGATTGGTGTGCCATAGGTTCAAGTATCCCGACGATCGGGCGTCGGAAAATCCATCGGCGGAGATCTTCAGTAAACCGTCAGGTATCAAACATCAGACCGGTGCAGATCGGGCAAGCCGGACAACAATTCGGGCGAAACAGACTCGGGATCAATATGTTTGAATGCCTAAGCGCATACTTACGGCGTGGCATTAGTGACCGACCCGCTCACCTTGAGTGCCGTGCTCACGGCGTGGCGATTCGAGCCGACGACTGCCGTCGCCGTCGTCGGTGTCGGCGCGGCCTATGCGCTCGGGGTGGTGCGTCGCGCCCGCACCGTCCCGTGGATCCGCGTGACGGTGTTCGCATTCGGGTTGCTGTGCTGGTTTTATGCGGGCTCGGGCTTCCTCGGGGTGTACTCAGACACGCTGTTCTGGGTGCGGGCGCTGCAGGTGCTGCTGTTGCTGTCGCTGGCCCCGCTGTGTCTGGCGTTCGGCAAGCCGCTGACCGTGCTTCGCGACGCGCTCGACGAACCGGCGCGAGCGCGGATGGACGCATTGCTCGACACCGGGTTCGCGCGCGGTCTCGTCCACCCGATCACCACGTCGGCGGCCATGCTGCTCACGCCCTGGCTGCTGTACATGACGGGTTGGTATCGCACGCTGCTGGAGAACGGCGTGGTCGATGCGGTGACGCGGTTACTTCTCGTGGTCATCGGCTTCGGCTACTACTACGCCAGGTTGCAGGCCGACCCGGTGCCGCACCGCTATTCGCAAGCGATTTCGCTGATCATCACGACGGTCGAGACCCTCGGTGACGGCATTCTCGGTGTGGTGCTTTGGCAAGGCTCGGTGCTGATCGCGTCGTACTACGCGGGACGCGGCTGGGGGCCGAGTCCGCGTACTGACCAGACCATCGGCGCGGGGATCCTGTGGATCCTCGGCGATGTGATCGGGCTGCCGCTGTTGCTGATGTTGTTGCAGGCATTCAGTTCCGATGAGCGTCGCAAAGAGGTCGTGGTGGATCAGGAACTCGATGAGGAGTTCGACGCCGCGCCGGCCAGCGGTTTGTGGTGGGAGAACGATCCGCAGTTGCGGGACCGGTTCCGGCGCTGAACGGTGACCCAGTGGCCCCTCCCTGTGCGTGATTTTTCACCGCCCGCGGTGAAAAATCACGCACAGGGGGCGGCGGGCACGGGCACGGGTTACTCCTCCGGCCCGCCCGGATTGCAGAATGCCTGCACGGTCGCGTCGTAACCCACCGCCGGCCGCCACGGCTCCAGGTTCCAGCTCGGCTTGTCCGGTGCGACCGCTCGCGCCCAATTCCAGTGGCAGCGAAACTGGTCGAACATGCCGGGGGTGTCAGCACCCGGTGCCAGGCGCACCACCTCGGCCCACGCCCGGTCGACGGCGCTCGGGAACTGGTCCTTTCGCCCGGCTTCGGTAGGGAAGATCATCAGCCGCTTGCCTTGGCGCGTGGTCGTCCACTGCACATGGTCGATCAGCGGTTGCCCAACGTAGGGGTCGCTGGTGGGGTACGCCGGCCGAGTGGCAGTAGTGGTGGTCGTGGTGGGAGCCGGTGGCGGCGATGCCTGCGGTGCCGACGCGCAACCAACAGCCATTGCGGCAATCAAGGCGCTCAAGGCAATCCGGGCGGGCTTCACGGTTCGAGGTCCAACGTCTTGGCGGTCAACGTTTGTGCCGCTGCACACGGGTTATTGGCATCCCCGCGGAAATGAATCCACCACTCGACCACGCCGGAGTCGGTGTCGGCGGCCATCGCACATGTGCCGGGATCGTCGCTGCGGCTGATGCTGATCGCCCGGTGATAGGAAACCTTCGCAGGCGCAACGGAATAGCCGAGGCTGGAATTCACCGTCTGCTCGCGGTCCAGTGAACCGTTGACGAACCAACCGAACGTCGCATCGACGACACCCGATTGCGCGTCGAGCCGCCATTGGCAAATCGCGCCCGACCCAACGCGTTCGCCGCCGGCCGCACCCACCGCGGCGACGACGTCGGAAACGTTCACGAGGCCGCACGGATAGCTGGAGTCGGATGGCCGGTGCGCCGTGGTGGCGACGCCGGAATCGGTTGCTGTGCAAGCGGACGCCGCGAGCGCGAGAAGCAGGACGACGCGCTTCACTGATGGCTCCGGGTCAGGCTCGACCGGGCCAGGGATTCGACGGCAGCACAGGGGTCGGGAGCCGCTAGATGTTGCACCGACCACGTGGCGTAATCGAGTCCGCTGCTCAACGACACCGAGCAGCCGCCCGGGGTACGCGCGGTGAATCCGGACAGGTCGCCGACGTGGACATCGGCGTCGGTGTCGTGGGCCACCACGGAGTCTGCCCGCGCGTCGGCGATCGGGCTGCCGCGGTACCACCACGTGCTCACGATGGTGGAATTGGGTGAATTGCCTTGTTCCCATTGGCAACCCATCGAGGTGGTCAGCACCCGGGTGAGACTGGCCATCCCGGCGTCAGCGGTCACATCCTGATCCGAAAGCGTGTTGCACAGCCCAAACGACAAGCCGCGTACCGGTTTATCCGGCAATGTCGACTGATTTGGACTGGCGCCGCAGCCTGCAACGGCGAAAGTCGCGACCAACAGCGACGCCGCGCATATGCGAATCATGTCCAGTCCCAACGAGAGTTGATCTCGACCGTTGATCATAGTGCCCGCAGCCGCAATCCAAGGCAGCATAGTGTCCGTGATCGAGCAGACCAAACCGGCAGCCGCCGCAGTTCCCGCCTGGCGCCGCCGCACCGAGGGCGAGTCGCGATGGGCCGCTACCAGCGCCATCGTCCTGGCGATTGTGCTTCAGTTGGCGCTGCCCGAGCGGCTGATGCTCTACTCCCGATACCTGCTGCCGGCTCTCGAGGCGGTCGTCCTGGTGGGTCTGGTGGCGTTCAATCCGCTGCGTATGGACAAGCGCTCGACGGCATTGCGCGCGGCCGGGCTGACCTTGATCGCGATCGTCAGCGTGGCCAACACGTACTCGGCGGCTGCGCTCGTCCGTGACGTCGTGACCAATCACAGCCATGCGGGCGCCGCACAGTTGTTGGCCAGCGGCGGGGCGATCTACCTGACAAACATCATCGTGTTCGGGCTCTGGTACTGGGAGCTGGACCGGGGTGGGCCGGCGGCCCGAACCTACGGCATCGCCAAGTATCCCGACTTTCTGTTCCCGCAGATGAGCTCGCCGCAGAACCTCAGCCCGCCGGACTGGGAGCCGGCATTCGCCGACTACTTGTACGTCTCCTTCACCAATGCGACGGCGTTCAGCCCGACCGACACGATGCCGCTCTCGCGCTGGGCGAAGCTGGCGATGATGGTGCAGTCAGCCGTCGCGCTGACCACCGTGGCGATGGTGCTCGCGCGAGCGGTGAACATTCTCGGATGAGTGGTGGTGCTCCACGCTTTCGACCGCCAGCGGCTCGCTGGGCCGCGACATCTCCTGCGTGTAGTGGCGGATGCCGAGCACGGTGCCGACGACCAGCCCGGCTCCCATGGTCGCGAGGACCGCGGGCATGAGCCACGGGACGCCGTTGATCCATTCCCCGGCGTAGTAGCCGATCATCAGCAACACCGGCGCCCACACCACCGCACCCAGGGCGCTGGCGATCGTGTACTTGCGGTGATTCATCCGGGCCGACCCGGCGACGAGCGGGCACAGCGTCCGCACCCAGGGCACCCAGCGGGACACGCACACGGCCCAGAAGCCGTGTTTGTCCAGCAGCACGTTCACGCGATGCAGATTTCGGGCGTTGATGTATTTGCCGTTGCGGCGCGCCAACACTGTTCCGCGCGCCCGGTGCCCGATCAGGTAACCCACTTGGTTACCGGCGACCGCGGCGACCATGGCGCCGATCGCCAAGCCCCAGATATGTACCGGACCCGCCGATGTCGCGGCGAGCGCGATGCCGGCCGTGATCAGCATGGAGTCGCCGGGCAGGAAGAGTCCGATGATGAGGGCGCACTCAAGAAAAACGAAGACGAGCACAACGGCCCAGACCATGGCTGGTCCAGCGGACGCTAGCGGATCAAATCCGCCCGAGGCGAAAAACATATCTCACATGCTTTTATCGACTCAGGCGTTGGAGTCGGAGCCCACTGGCTCCGGATCGGTGGGGGCGCGGCGCGACGCGACCGTTCGCTTACCGATCTCGAAGATGCCGGGCAGGATCGACACGAGCACGATCAGGATGAAGATCGCCTCGACGTGGTTGCGGATGAACGCGACGTTGCCGAGGAAGTAGCCGGCCAGCGTGACACCGCCACCCCACAGGATGCCGCCAACGATGTCGAAGCCGAGGAACTTCGGGTAGGTCATCTTCGACACGCCGGCCAGCACGGGCGTGAACGTGCGCACGATCGGCACGAATCTGGCCAGGATGATCGTCTTGGGACCGTACTTTTCGAAGAACGCGTGCGACTCGGTCACATAGTGCTTCTTGAACAACCGCGTGTCTTCCTTCTGGAACAGCGCCGGGCCGATGGCGCGCCCGATCCAGTATGCGCACTGATCGCCGAGGATCGCCGTGATCGCCACGGCCGGCAGCAGCACCCAGATGGACACCGGCGGATGCGGTTGCGCGCTCAGCAGCCCGCCCGTGAAGAGCAGAGAATCGCCCGGGAGCAGCGGAAACAGCAGCCCGGTCTCGATGAAGACGATGACCAAGATCGCCGGCAGCACTGCGTGCGCGAAGGGGCCCCCATTGGTCAACAGGTACATGGGGTCGAACCACTTCGGCATCAACGCCAGGTTGGTGGTCACTTCGGATGCTGCCAGCGAAATCACGCCGCCCAGAGTACCGGCGCGGTTACCCGGCTCGCCCGATCGTGTGGCGTATGTTTCATCAGTCAACTGCTGTGGCGGAAGGTATCAAAGTGATTAAGAGTCCATATCGGAGTTGTTGACGCCGAAAGTCGCTACGTGTCGTTGACGAGTCCATGGTCGAGAGTTTTGTCCAGTTAGACCAACAGCTGCCGCAGTTCGAGAACACCGAGTCGAGAAGGAACCCCGAATGACCAGCATCGATCAGCGTCCCCGGGCGTTGGCTCGCCAGTGCACGGTGGCGGTCATGCTTGCCGCCTCCGTCGTGCTGGGCGGCGGCGTCGCATTTGCCTCCGGTGATGTCACAGGCACACCGGCGCCGCCCCCGCCACCGCCGCCCAAGACCTATGCCTGTGGCGCCGCCGAGCAGGCCGCCAACCAGGCCCAGGCCGCGAATGACGCCAAGAACGCTGCCGACGCCAAACTTGCCGCGGACACGAAGGCCGCGAACGACGCGCAGGCCGCGTACCAGGCAGCCGTCAACTCGGGTGCGGCTTTGGACGTCCAGCGCGACCTGCAGGCCAAGGCGGCCGCGGCCGTGCAGACCCAGCAGGCGTCGCAGGCTGCCGACACCGCGGCCACCAACACCAAGCTCGCGGCCGACCAGCAGGTGACCGCGGTGGGTAACTGCCAGCTCTCCGGTATGGCCATCCCGCCGGGCGTTCCCGCGGCGCTGCCGCTGCTTCCGCCCCCGCCCGCGGCCGCGCCGCCGCCAATTGTCCCGCCGGTCGGCGGTGGTGGAGCAGCCCCCGGTGGTGGCGGTGCCGCGCCGGGTGGACTGGGAGCCTCGCCGGCTAGTGCGCCGTGCACCGGCATGACGCCGGGTGGCGGCGGTGCTGCTCCCGGTAGCGGTCCCGGCTGCGCGCCGTGCACGGAAAACATGGCACCGGGCGCGGGCGGGGCTCCCGCCAGCGGACCGGGTGGTGCGCCAACCTGTGCAGGTGCCGGTGCGGCCAACACGCCGGGTGCCGGCGTCGTCACCGGTCGCAACCCGGGTCAGACGATCCTGAATGGCGCCAACACGATCGTGCACTGGGTGATGAACGGCCTCGGTCTGGTCCTGATCCTGGGCGGACTGTTGCTGCTCGCCATGCGTCGCCGTACCAAGGCACGTGTGGGCGCGGGTTCGTCGGTGGCCGGTTCGTCGGACACTGCGGGCGAGGACAGTTCGGCGGATCCGTCGTGGACCACTGATGTCGCCGACCGGCTGTACGACGCCGGCTATGTGGCGCGCGAGAAGCTGTACGACGCCGGTTTCGTAGTGCGGGAGAAGGTGCGTCGTTGGTTCGGTGCGCCGCGTGATTAGACCCCTCGGGGCGACTGCGGCAATCCTGGTGGGGGCGGCGCTGTTGGTTGGAGCTCGGAGTGCGAGCACCGACAACGGCGGCGCCCCCACCGTTTCGCCGGTCCAGCACCCAACAACTCAACAGGCGGCCTCGCAGGTGCTCGACCCGCCACACCCGGCCGTCCTCAGCGACCGGATTCCGCAGGCCGACCCGATCTGGATCTCCATCGAACCGGGGATTCTCGACAAGACGATGATGAATCCGCACGGCATCAAGGCCATCGACGGCAAGGTGGTTCCCGTCGACAACCGGCCGGTGTTTCGCAAGGACAGCAACCAGCCCGGCACCGATTCAGCGGGCACGTCGTTCATCGTCGGCCACAACTACGTCGACGCATCCGGTGTTTTCGTGCCGTTCTCGCGGCTGGAGAAGGTGCGGCCGGGCAACACGGTCACGGTGGGCACCGCCAACGGCGTCTTGAATTACACGGTGACGCAGGTGCTTCGGGTGCCCAAGGCGCAGTTGGCGTCGCGCACGGACCTGCTGAAGAACGTGCCGGGTCGGCTGATCCTGGAAACGTGTGACACCACCCCGCAGGGACACGACACCTACGACAATCTGGTGGTCATCACCGCTTTGGCGTCGTAGCGGCGCGCGATTGGGCCTATCTTCTGACGCCGCGAAATCACGCTGGCCTAGGGTATTGGCAATAAACGTCTGAATCATGGAGGTCTGCCGCCGTGCCCATCGCAACCCCCGAGATCTACGCCGAGATGCTCGACAAGGCCAAAGCGGGGTCCTACGCGTTCCCGGCGATCAACTGCACGTCGTCGGAAACCATCAACGCCGCCATCAAGGGCTTTGCCGACGCTGGCAGTGACGGCATCATTCAGTTCTCCACCGGTGGCGCCGAGTTCGGTTCCGGCCTCGGAGTCAAGGACATGGTCACCGGCGCGGTGGCGTTGGCCGAGTTCGCGCACGTGGTGGCCGCAAAGTACGACGTGACCATCGCGCTGCACACCGACCACTGCCCCAAGGACAAGCTCGATACGTACGTCCGTCCGCTGATCGCGTTGTCGCAGGAGCGGGTGAACGCCGGCAACAACCCGCTGTTCCAGTCGCACATGTGGGACGGCTCCGCGGTGCCGATCGACGAGAACCTGGTCATCGCCAAGGACCTCCTGGAAAAGGCTGCCGCCGCGAAGATCATTCTCGAGATCGAGATCGGTGTCGTCGGCGGTGAAGAAGACGGTGTCGAGGCCGAGATCAACGAGAAGCTGTACACCTCGCCGCAGGACTTTGCGAAGACTATCGATGCGCTCGGCGCCAGCGACCAGGGTGCGCAGTACCTGCTCGCGGCGACCTTCGGCAATGTGCACGGCGTGTACAAGCCGGGCAACGTGAAGTTGCGCCCGGAGGTGCTCGCCGAGGGGCAGCGGGTGGCGGCGGAGCGTCTCGGCTTGCCTTCGGATGCAAAGCCTTTCGATTTCGTGTTCCACGGTGGGTCGGGGTCGCTGAAGAGCGAGATCGATGACTCGTTGAAGTACGGCGTGGTGAAGATGAACGTCGACACCGACACCCAGTACGCGTTCACCCGGCCGATTGCCGGGCACATGTTCGCAAACTACGACGGCGTGCTGAAGATCGACGGCGAGGTGGGCAACAAGAAGGTCTATGACCCGCGCAGCTACTTGAAGAAGGCCGAGGCGTCGATGTCCGAACGCGTGGTCGAGGCGTGCAACGACCTGAAGTCGGCGGGGAAGTCGCTGACCGGGAAGTAAGGGTTCGGCGGTCCGCGGCCGCGGTCCCAGGGGTATATGCGCTCGCCCGACTATGAGCGACAAAGTGGTGTCGGTCGCGTCGGGATCTCGGTAGTGCGGATCGCGCGCGACGGATTGTTGCTCGTAGGCGGGCGATCGCATGTACCCCGAGACAGTCGGCGGATGCCGCTCGCGAGAAACCCGGCCCCCGAAACCTGTCGGAGGGCTCCGGCATCCTCGCAACCATGCAGCCAATTCGGGGGATAAACCTGCGCTACGCGCTTACTCAGCAACTGTTCGACGAAGGGCCACAAACGGTCGCTGAGCTCGTCAAGGCTCTGGAAGAACAGGGTTTTCAATTCCCCGGCAGAGCCTCGAAAGCCGTGTCGGACGCCCTACGGTGGGAAATCCGTCGATCGCGCGTCCGCCGACTCGGCCGCAGCAACTACGGACCCGCCTATATGCCGCGCCAGACCGCCGCGCGAATCCGGGATCGGGTGGCGGCCTTGCGCAGCGCCGCCGAGGAAGACCTTTACGTCGGCGGGTCGCAGACCTTCCAGCCCTGATCGGTCTCCTCGAGGCTGAACGTCCGTGCTGACTTCGTCTGGGGCTCCGCTTTCGTGTAGGCGGTCACCTGCGCGATGGCGGTCTTGTCGGTGACCTGCACGGCATTGATGCTGGAGACCACCGGAATGTTCTTCTGCGCCACCGCGGTCTTGTACACGGCCGCGAAGTCGGCGTCGGAAATGTGGTTGTAGTAGTCCGCGAGCGGGCCGCACGAATTCTGCCGCAGCTGCTGAATGTTCCCGCTGCTCAACGCTTCCGCGAAGACCTCGATCTGCGCGCGAATCTGCTTTTCGGGTGCATTCGCCGCGTTGTGCTGCTGGATGGCATATCCGATTGCCGCGCCAGCACCACAAATGACCACGATGGCTGCGGCGGCCGCGGCCAGCCACTTACCGCGCTTCTTGCGCACCTTCGGTGGCTCGACGGGGTCGACTCGCTGCGGCATCGCCATCGGCGGGGGGAGTGGTTCGCGCGACTCTTCCGGCTTGCCTGGATCCGTCACAAGTTACCCCTCACCTTTCCAACCGCGGCTATCCGCAAGGCACAGCGTATCGAGCAGATGCGGCCGCGGGCACAATGTAGCCCATGACGTCCTTCGGTGATCTGCTCGGACCCCAGCCAATCTTGCTGCCAGACGACCACGATGATGCGGAGGTAGCGCTCCTCAACGGCACCGACCCGGCGCAGGTCGCCGCCGATCATCCGACCGCGTCCATCGCCTGGGCGTACCTGGCCGAGGCCGCGCTGAAAGCCGACCAGACCATCACCGCGTATGCCTACGCCCGCACCGGCTATCACCGTGGCCTGGATCAGCTGCGCCGAAACGGGTGGAAGGGCTTCGGCCCGGTTCCCTACAGCCACGAGCCCAACCGCGGTTTCCTCCGCTGCGTTGCGGCACTCGCTGTCGCGGCCCAACGTATCGGCGAAACCGACGAACACGCCCGTTGCCTGGATCTGCTGGAGGACTGCGACCCTCGTGCCGCGGAAGCGCTCGGTATCGAATAGTTTGGCCGCGATCGGCCAATTCGTCCCGGCGAGCCTGCGGGGCAAAGCGCGACTGCGAACGTCGCTGCGTCGGGTGGAACGCTCGGCGGCGCCGATCCTGCAGTGCTCGCTCGCCGCGGGACTCGCGTGGTGGATAGCGCACGATCTGGCCAACCACCCGCGCCCGTTCTTTGCGCCGATCGCCGCGGTCGTGTCGCTGGGTGTGTCGTTGGGTGCGCGGCTGCGGCGCTCGGTGGAGTTGGTGGTGGGCGTCGCGGTCGGGATCGGCGTCGGTGACCTGTTCATCTCCGCTGTCGGCACCGGCGTGTGGCAGATCATTCTCGTGGTCGCGCTCGCGATGAGCACCGCCGTGCTGCTCGACGGCGGCCCGGTGATCGCCACCCAGGCGGCCGGCTCGGCAGTTCTGGTGGCCACGCTCATTCCACCAGGGAACCGCGGCGGGTTCGACCGGATGACCGACGCGCTGATCGGTGGTCTGGTGGGCATCGCCGTGGTGGCGCTGCTGCCCACTCACCCGGTGCGCCGGGCACGGCGCGAAGCCGCCAGCATTCTCGGCGTCATGAGTTCGGCGCTGGCCCAGTGTGCCGACGGGCTGCTCGAGCAGAATGCCGACGAGATCGTCGTCGCGCTGCGCCGGGCCCGGGCGACGCAGGCGCAACTCGACGCCATGCGAACGTTCCTCAAGGGCGGACGCGAGATCAGCGTGATCTCGCCGATGTACTGGAGCAGCCGCAACCGACTCGAGCGCCTCACTCAGATCGCCGATCCGCTCGACAACGCCGTGCGCAACGTTCGCGTCCTGTTGCGACGGGCGCTGACACTGGTGCGTGACGACGAAATCCTCGACCCGCGATTGATCGACGAAGTGGAGAAGCTGTCCCAGGCCGCCGATGTGCTGCGGCGAATGGTCATGGCGGACCCCGGGCAGATGCCCGACCAGGCTGAGGCCGCGCGCGTGCTGCGGGAGGTTGCCTACGGTGCGCGTCCGGAACTGGTCGCCGACGCCGGGCTGTCGGCTCATGTGGTTTTCGCGCAAATCCGCTCGGCCACCGTGGACTTGATGCAAGTTGCGGGTCTCAAACGAACTTCCGCGATGGCGCTGCTGCCGCCCACCGTTCCGCATCCGGCGATCCCGCCGGCCGATCAGTAGCTAATCGTCGGCGGGTGGCCACAGCGCGGTGAGCTGTGGGCCCAGCCGGCGCAGTTCTTCGACATGCAACGCCGTGAGCCCTTCCAGACACTGCGCGCCGAGTTCGGACAGCCGAAGCCGCACCACCCGCTGGTCGGTGTCGGTGCGGGCCCGGTGCACGAGCCCGGCGGCTTCGGCCCGGTCGATGAGCCCGACGGCGCTGTGGTGTTGCAGCAGTAGGTAATCGGCGATGTCGCTGATAGTGGGCCCCCGGGGATCACTGTGACCGCGGATGGCCAACAACAACTGATGCTGGGTCGCGGTGAGGCCCGCGGCTTGTGCTTGCTGCGCGCTCCACCGCTCGAAACGGCGTAACCCGGTGCGCAGCCTGAGTAGCTGCGCATACGAGCCGTCCGAAAGTCCCACGGCGCCACGATATCGCCCCGTCGCGGCGACGGTCGCCGCTATGCCGCGCTCGGGTGGAACGGATGCACGACCCGCGGATGGCTGCAGACCAGGCAAGAGGAGGTGTTGTCGGCGTGCCTGAAAGCGAGATGGTCACAGTCCGGGCAGCGCTCGATCCGAGTTGTGCCCATGAGGCCGAGGAGTCCAAGGAACGCCATTGCGACGGTCACGATTGCCAAACCTGCCACGAGGATGATTGTCACAACGTCGACTGCGCTCATTGCTGCCACCTTTCCGTTAGTGCCCTGTACTAATAGAATACATCGTGACGCGATATTTATTCCGCAACAGTGACTGGTCGCACACTTATGGCTAGTGGCCGATCCGGACCATGTCGGCGCCGTAGATCAGCCACCACACCGGGACGCCGGAGAGCCCGAACAGCCAAAAAATCGCACTGAAAAATGCGGCGTTGATTCTCGGCACGAACAACAGCGCCATCACCGCGAGCAGGCCGATGCCCTTGTACTGATCCAGCGAGCGCTTCAGCTTCGGGTCCAGCGACGGCTCCAACGCGGTGTAGCCGTCGAGTCCCGGAACCGGGAGCAGGTTGAGGATGGTCGCCGTCACCTGCAGGAAACCGAGGAAGCTCACGCCGAACCAGAACGCCGGGTGCGACGTCGAACTACCCACGGTCGCCGCGGCGCCCAGCAAGACGACTGCGGCGAGCGCGTTCACCGCCGGCCCGGCCAGACTGATCAGCCGCTGCACCCGCGGGCTGAACCGGTCCGAGTGCACATACACGGCACCGCCGGGCAGGCCGATCCCACCGAGCGCGATGAAGGCCACGGGCAGCACGATCGACAGCAGGGGATGGCTGTACCGCAGCGGGTTGAGCGTCAGGTAGCCACGCACCTGCACGTCTTGATCGCCGGCCCGCCAGGCCAGATACGCGTGGGCGAACTCGTGCAGGCAGACCGTGACAATCCAACCGAACACCACGAGCAGCACCACGCCGATCCGTGCCGCAGTGGACCCGACGTCGCTGCGCCAGGCGATCACGCCGCCGGCGACCGCGAGCACGAGGACTCCGAGAAAGACCGGGCTCGGCCGTATCAACGCACGAGCAGCCACGGTTCGTGGTGGCGGTAGAACGCCGACCTGCGCACCGGTCGCTCGCTGGGTATGCCGTCGCGTTCAACGACGGCGGCGCTGCTACCCAACTGGACCGCCCGTCCGCTCACCCAGCGCCCGCGGCGCAATGGCCCGCGCTCGACGCGCGCGCGCACGCCTGGCATGTCCGCGCACGGCGAAACATGCAGGGCGGCAACGGTGCCGGTGAACAGTTTGGTGTCGTCGACGTACGCCTCGCCCTCGACGGCGCCGCCTTGCGGTCCGGTGATCGTCGCCGTACCGACGAGCGCCACGCCGGTGTCGTCGCGAATCAGCGGATGCTCCTTGGGTTTTCCCTGCAGCGCGCGAGTCGCGGCGGCCGCGCCGGTGCCGATTCTGTACACCTTCGCCGCGATGGAGTCCTCGTCCGGGACGAGCGCGAGGGCTATCTGCAGTCGCTCGGTGCGCAGCAAGCGGGTCAGCACAGCGGCGAACGCGGCATCGCTGCCCACGACGATCAGTCGCTGTTCGGTCTGGGTAGACAGTTGCGGCCAAACGTCTTCCAGGTCGGCGTCGGTCGGAATCGCTTCGGCCGGCATGCACATGAGCGGCGCCAGCGCGATAGGCAGGGGAACGTCGCCGCACCGCAGCACGATCGAATTCACTCCCCGCTCCTTCCTCGCTCTGGGTACGACTGGGTGCACGGTGGCCGCTGGCGCCGCGGGGTTAGCCACGTTCGCCCCGGGTAGTCCTTCATCAGCGTCCGATGCATGGAGTCGACGAGGTCACGTGGGACGGGCGGATGTGTCGTACCCCGGTGCCACCATAGACCTCAGCGGCACCTGCAGAAGGCCAGCGGGCAGCAGATGAGCGACACAATTGCATAAAGGTCTCGCCGGACGTCGCCGCGAAGCGCAAATCAAAGCTTTACGGCGACGAGAAAATTGGGATTAGCGGTGGCTAGAGGTGAATAGCGATGGTCGGATTAGACGTTCGATTGGTTAACAATACCGACGAAGAATTGCAGCTCGATGATTCATCGTTAATGCCGGAGTTGTGGCCGAAGGAATCTCAGCTACCTGTGCGCATTGCCGCCCACGCGGCCGCCACCGTGCACGCCGTGCCGCAATCCGGAAGCGAATCGAAGGCAACGAGGAGCCGACTGGACGCCAGCGTCGCCTACCGCATCGGTGGTGACCCGGATCGTGTTGTCTATTTGCACATCCTGGACGCCCCGCCATCTCCCATGGCCGTGCCCGTCGAGGTGTGGTCACCGCCGACGTGTCGGGCCTCGATCGCGAGGATCCGCGGCGGATCCGCACGCGGCGGAGCGGACGTCGAGGTCAAGTTGTGCCGGCTCACGCGCGCCGCGATCCACCACACCGCATCGACCGCCGGGCGCCGGCATTGGGGCCACTGGCCGCACCTGCACTAGACTGTTCTTCCGGCCACTGCCCGAGAATCGGCAGGAACCTGCAGTTTCATACCGTGCTGCGCGTTGAGAGCGCGTTGGATGCCAGTCCACCCGCGTGCCAACCCGCCGACAGTAGGAGAAGTTGATGCCGGCAATTGTGCTGATCGGCGCGCAATGGGGCGACGAAGGCAAAGGCAAGGCAACCGACCTGCTCGGCGGGCGCGTGCAGTGGGTGGTGCGCTACCAGGGCGGCAACAACGCCGGCCACACGGTGGTATTGCCCAACGGCGACAACTTCGCGCTGCACCTGATTCCGTCGGGCATCCTGACGCCGGGGGTCACCAACGTGATCGGCAACGGCGTGGTGGTCGACCCGGGCGTGCTACTCGATGAACTCGCGGGCCTGGAAAACCGCGGCGTGGACACCACCGGCCTGCTGCTCTCGGCGGACGCGCACCTGATCATGCCGTACCACGTCGCCATCGATAAGGTCACCGAGCGATTTCTCGGCAACGCCAAAATCGGCACGACCGGCCGCGGTATCGGTCCGTGCTACCAGGACAAGATTGCCCGGGTCGGAGTGCGCGCGGCAGACGTTCTCGACGAAAAGATTCTTACCCAAAAAGTCGAGGCCGCACTCGAATACAAGAATCAAGTGTTGGCGAAAATCTACAATCGCCGCGCGCTCGATCCGCAGCACGTCGTCGACGAGGTGTTGGAAAAAGCAGAGGGATTCAAGCACCGCATTTGTGACACCCGGCTCGCGCTGAACCTGGCGCTCGAGCGGGGTGACACCGTGTTGCTGGAAGGGTCGCAGGGCACGCTGCTCGACGTCGACCACGGCACCTACCCGTACGTGACGTCGTCCAACCCGACCGCGGGCGGGGCGGCCGTCGGCTCCGGCATCGGGCCCAACCGGATCACCGCGGTCATGGGCATCTTGAAGGCCTACACCACCCGCGTCGGCTCGGGCCCATTCCCGACCGAACTGTTCGACGAGCACGGCGAGTACCTGGCCAAGCAGGGCGGCGAGGTCGGCGTCACCACCGGCCGGGCGCGGCGCTGCGGGTGGTTCGACGCGGTGATCGCGCGCTACGCCACCCGGGTCAACGGCATCACCGACTACTTCCTCACCAAGCTCGACGTGCTGTCGACGCTGGACACCGTGCCGATCTGCGTCGGCTACGACGTGGACGGCCAGCGCCTCGACGAGATGCCGATGACGCAGAGCGACTTCCACCACGCCCGCCCGATCTTCGAGGAGATGCCTGGTTGGTGGGAGGACATCTCGCACGCGCGGGTGTTCGAGGATCTGCCGCGCAATGCGCAAAACTACGTCCTTCGCCTCGAGGAGCTTTCCGGGGCGCGCATTTCGTGCATCGGCGTTGGCCCCGGCCGGGACCAGACCATCGTGCGGCACGACATCCTGGAGTAATCGCTTGTGCGTGTTTTTTCACCGCCCGCGGTGAAAAAACACGCACAGCGGGGAGCGGGCGACTTCGCGTCTGCACCACACGGTTCGCGTTCTGTCCGAGGGGAGCGAAGCGCTTACTAGAGATGCGAACTGCCGCGCGGTGGATTGCACGAGCGCGGTGTGCAACCGTGGAGCGGTGACCGATTTCGCCGGACCGACTCGCCCGCTGACCTGGCGCATTCGTGGGCCGAGGTGAGGAGGGTTCTGGGCCGCCTCGTCGTTGCCGGCCTCTTCGTGGGTCTACTTATTGCGTTTTTGGTTGGCTGGGGCCTCGCCTACAAGTATCTGATCGGTACGTTCTGTGATGGACAACCAATGGACTCTGCCGACAGGTGCACCGTTTTCACCGTGGGCACGAGCCGGGTGATCGAAAAGTTGAACCCGCAGCGTGGCTTGCCAACGGGCGTGGCACTTCCGTTCACGTCTCCTTCGTACTTGGGTGATATCCGCATAGATGTCTACACACCTGCACAGATGCGTGACTTGCACCGCGGTAAGGGCTACCTAGGAGTCGGGCTTGTAGCGCTGTCCGTCTTCATCTTGGGTACGTGGGCCTACCGCGACGCCCGATCCGGGCGCGTCGGCCGATCGGTCCGGTCACGTCATGACGGCGGCGACAAACATGACGGCGGCGACTAGAGGACTGCTCAACCGCCGCTTACCCACGACCGTGCTGCTTGCTCGACTCCACCTGCAGTGCCAGGCACACTGCCGCGGCGTCGGCGGGCCGGTTCAACTGCCGGCCGGTCTGTTCCTCGATGCGGCGCAGCCGATACCGAATGGTGTTGGGGTGGCAGAACAATCGCGAGGCGGCCTTGGTGGTCGAGCCGCCCGCGTCGATCCATACCCGAAGCGTTTGCAGCAGCATTTGGCGCTCGTCGTCGGGTAACGCATTCAGCGGTGCCAGCACGTTGGCCGCGACGCGCTGCATCACGGCGGGCGCACTCACCGCGGCGATACCCACCGGGTTCTCCTCGAACAGCGACACGGTTCGGCCGGGCAGGCCACTGGCCACCGTCAACCGCGCCAACTCGAGCGACTGACCCGTCTGCGTCAGGTCGTCGAAAATCGGGCTGACGCCGATTCGGCTGTCGGCGTGCTGCTGCAAGAGCTTGATCAGCGATTCATAGGACTCGCCGGATGCATCTTCACTGTCGAGTGCGACGATGCCGACCTGCAGCTCGGGCAGCAGCCGCCACGCTGATCGGATGCCATGCTCGCCGAGGACCGCGGCGATGTCGTCGAGGGCCAGCCGCCCGGCCGCGGGCAACTCGGCGGCGACCACCACGTATCTGCCCGTCGTCGGAAGACCGAGCAGGTCGGCGGCCTCCCAGAGGGTCTTGCGGTCGGTGATCGACCCGGTCAGCACTGCCTCCGCCAGCGCCGCGCGTTCGGTCTCCTGGCGCACGATCTGGGCCGTCATCCTGCGGTTGTAGGCAGTGGCCATCTCGTGGGTGAACAGATCCTGGGCGACCATCGCCTGGGCCGTCGCTTCGAGCACCGTCTCGTTGGGCACGTCCAGCCGGCGTGCCTCGGAAACGACCTTCTCCCACATGTACCGAAAGCCCACCCGGTAGGCCGCCATGACGGTCGCCAGCGGCACGCCCGACTGCGCGCGCTGGGTGCCGGTCTCGGCAGCGGCCGTCGGATCGGGTGGAGTGTGCTCGGCGAGCGCGGTGAACACGTAACGCAGGTTGGCAGTGCAACTGTCGCGCAACTCGGCGATGGAGACGGCGGTGGCGTCGCGGTAGAACGGGATCCGCTCCCGAACCACGTCAGCCATGCCGCTGCCGTGTTCGGTAACCCGGGCAAGCAGCGTCTTGGCCAGTGTCGCTAGCGCATCCTCCACGCGGTCAGACTACGAGCCCTGGCAAGGCCCAAATGCCCCGTTGTTGCCGCCCACAGCGACAACCCGCAGTTTTGTTCGAACCCACAACGTGATTCCTCGACGGGCGACAGGCAGTTGGTCGTAAGTTCACAAACGCAGCACCTTCACATGTGATGGGGGTTTTCCATGTCCGCAGCATCCGAATCAATCGCCGACACGGTTTCGGCATTGCGCACGCGTAGTTCCGACGACAGATCCGGCGCCCAAGAGGCCGCGTGGGCTCAGATCGTCGAATTGCAAGAGCTGGCCAAAACCGACAAAGACACGGCCGACGAGCGGCTCAACGAACTGTTCCGTCTCGGCGGCCCGGTGCGCGATCTCGACGGACCGACCGACGGCATCCTCGTCATGACGACGACCAACACCGCGACCGATGCGGCGGTCAAGCTACTCACCAGCATGTGGATGCCGTGGGACGGCAAGCGCTTCGACGCCGCCACCGGTACTGGCGACAACCGGATGACCGACAGTTCAGCGGTGGTGTCCAAGCTGATCTGGCCGCTGTATTCGATGAAGAAGGCGGACAAGGGCAAGCTGGCGTTCGATTTCAAGACCTACGTCGAAGCGGGCAAGGACGACCCGGACCGCGAGGTCATGGTGATCGACTATGCCGACATCGAATCCAACCCGACGCTGATCATCCGCAGCATCCGCGACGAGCTTGTCGAGATCGTGCCGGGTGCCTACCTGGGCAAGATCCTGTTCCGCCTGCCCAACGGCAACTACTCCAAGATCGGTTACTTCGCGCTACGCACCTGAGCGCGCCCGTTTGTCCGTCTTCCCTATTCAGCCCACACCGAAAGAGCTTTCCGACATGCAGTGGTATGAGCACCCCTCCCTCGTTCTGCAACTGGCCAACCTGTCCAAGCTGCGCGTCGACCTGCGCGAAAAGAACCTCTTCGAGGGCGAGGGCATTCGGCCCGACGAGCCCATCCACCCGCTGACGCCCGAGGCCGAGCGCGCCCGGACGCCAGACGGCGACTGGAACGACCTGTCCTGCCCCATGATGGGCGCACGCGGCACCGGCTTCGGTCGCAACGTCCCGATCGAGCAGACCATCGTGGACAAGAAGCGCCTGCTCACCCCGGACCCGCGCGAGATCAGCCGCAAGCTCATGGCTCGCGACACCTTCAAGCCCGCCGGCATCATCAACGCGCTCGCGGCGGCATGGTTGCAGTTCGAAAACCACAACTGGTTCTTCCACGGCAACGGCGTGCCGGGCCGCAACATCGAGATCCCGCTGCAAGACGGCGACGATTTCCCCGAAAACCCGATGCGGATCCGGGAAACCATCCCGATGAAGGGGGAGATCCGCGACGGGTGCCCGGCACCGGTGTTCGCCAACACCGAGTCGCACTGGTGGGACGGGTCGCAGGTGTACGGCAGCGGCGCTGAGAAGCAGAAGTACGTGCGCACCTTCGTCGACGGCAAGATCAAGGTCGACGAGAAGGGCCGGCTGCACGAGAGCGAGATCCCCGGCATCGACATCACCGGCTTCCAGGAGAACTGGTGGGTGGGCCCGGGGCTGCTGCACACCCTGTTCTCCCGGGAACACAACGCCGTTTGCGACGCGCTGAAGAAGGCCGACCCAAGCCTTACCGACCAGCGCCTGTTCGAGCTCGGTGTGCTGGTGGTTTCGGCCCTGATCGCCAAGATCCACACGGTCGAGTGGACCACGTGTATCCTACGTCACCCGGCCTTGCAGATCGGCATGAACGCCAACTGGTACGGCGCGCTCGGTGAGACGTTCCGCGACCGAATCGGCCGCGTCGGCGACAGCGAGGTGCTCTCCGGCATCATCGGTTCGCCAACCGACCACCACGCCGCGCCGTTCTCGCTCACCGAGGAGTTCGTCTCGGTCTACCGCATGCACCCGTTGATCCCCGACGACTGGTCGTTCTACTCGTTGGAGTCCGGCGAACTGCTGCAGGAAAAGACGTTCACCGAAATCCAAGGTGCCGCCACCCGTGAGGTCATGGACAGCATGGGCATGGGCGACATGTGGTATTCGTTCGGCCTGGCCAGTGCGGGTGCCGTCTGTCTGCACAACTACCCCAACGCGCTGCGCAGTCTGCACCGCCTCGACGGGCAGATCACCGACCTGGCCACCCTCGACATCGTTCGAGACCGCGAGCGAGGGGTCCCGCGGTACAACGACTTCCGCGAAGCCCTGCGCATGCCGCGCCGCAAGCGGATCGAGGACATCACGCCGAACAAGCAGTGGGCCAAGGAGATCAACGAGATCTACAACGGCGACGTGGACGCGGTGGACCTGCAGATCGGTATGCAGGCCGAGCAGCCGCCGAAGGGATTCGGCTTCTCCGACACCGCATTCCGGATCTTCATCCTGATGGCGTCGCGCCGGCTCAAGAGTGACCGCTTCTTCACCAAGGACTTCCGGCCCGAGGTCTACACCAAGACCGGCTACGACTGGGTGAACAACAACGGGATGAAAGACGTTCTGCTGCGCCACTACCCGGAACTGCAACCGGTGATCGGCGACGTGGAGCGGGTCTTTGCGCCGTGGCCGGCGCTCGGTTCGCCGTCTCCGGACAAGAAGCACATCATCATGCGGGCTGCGGACACGGTCAAGGCCTACATGCCGTTCGGGAGCTGAGGTGTCCGGAACGGAGTTGCGGCACGCCTCCACCGTGGATGGCGTGCTCTTCACCGCCGTGGTCGGGGTGCCCAGCGTTGTGCAGGGATTGTTCACCAAGCGTGAAAAGCCCACCCGGCTAGCGGGATTGGTGGGTGGTGACCAGCACACCTTCCGGACGGTTCGCGGGCTCGTCAACAAGTACGGGCCCGAACCGTTCTTCATTCGGATGGCCACCGACGAGGTTGTGCTCGCTCATCACCCAGACGACATCAAGTTCGTGCTCGAAGGATCTCCGGATCCCTTCGCGTCCGACTTCGGCAGCAAACGTAAAGGCATGGTGGCGTTTCAGCCCGAGGCGCTGACGCTGTCGCGGATGCCCGTCTGGGAGCAGCGTCGGCGCTTCGCCGAGGCGATCCTGGACACCGGCAAGCCGTTGCACCGCCTCGCCGAGCCCATGCTCGCGGCCGCGAAAGAGGAAGCGAACCACATCCTCGACCTCTCGCAGCAGCGAAAGGTCAAGTGGTCCGACATCAACGAGGCCTTCCAGCGGCTCACGCGCATCGTCGTGTTCGGCAAGTCCGCCGCCGACGACACGGCGATCACCGCCGCGCTGAAAGACCTGATGGGACAGGCGAACAACACGCCCGGCAAGACCAGTGACGACTACCCGGCGTTCATCAAGCGGGTCCAGCACTACCTCGATCGCGCGGAGTCGGGCAGCCTGGCCGGGCTGATCGCCGACACCGCGGTGGACGGCGTGGATCCCGCCGGGCAGGTGGTGCACTGGTTGTTCGCCATGGGAGACACCTTGGCCGCCAACGTCACTCGCGCGCTCGCGCTACTCGCCACGCACCCCGACCAGCGCGCGAAGGCGGTGTCCGAGGTGCAGGTGTGCGACTTGGACAGCCCCGCCGCGGTGGCGTCGTTGTCGTATCTCTCGGGTTGCCTGCTCGAGGCGATGCGGCTGTACCCGACCACCGGTCTGTTCGGCCGGGTGGCCATCCGGGATGTCATGCTGCCCAGCGGCAAAGTCATACCGGAAGGCACACAGGTGCTGATCCCGAATATGTTCGCTCACCGCAACGCCGACATTGTCAGCTATGCGGACCGCTTCGCTCCCGAGGAATGGGCTTCCGGGGATGCCGGGTCCAACTGGTCGTTCAACTTCTTCAGCCACGGCCCGCAGGGCTGCCCGGGTGCCGGAATGGCGATCTTCCTCGGCACCGCGTTTCTGGCTCAGGTGTTGAATTCGGCCACGCCGAAGGTATCTGGCACCACGGCAAAGGCCGGACGGAAGCTGCCGTACGGCATGGACCTGTACCCGTTGGAGTTCGAGTTCGTCTAGCACGCGACGAACCGCCCGGGGTTGCGCACGCCGTACCCCGGGCGGCTGCGGGAAAAGCGCTAGTGCTTGCCCGGCTTGGGCTTGCGCCGCGACGGCGGGCCTTTGCCGATGGTCTTGTCGCCGCGATCGTTGTCGTCCCAGCCGCCAGCGTTGTAGCCGGTGAGGTCGAAGCAGGTGGTTACGAACTGCGAGCCGAACGGCGTCAGTTCGATGCTGCGATAGATCGAGATCGTCTTCTTGATGTGTTCGGTGATGGCCATCGCGACCGGTTGCGCCTCGATCAGCGCGTAGCGGCGGAAATCATCGACCGGTTCCTTCGAGAAGTTCAGTAGACCGAGCCGGTTCAGGTTGGCGAAGTAGTGATGATCTCGGTCCTGGTAGCGACAACCGGCCATTTCCGCGATCATGCTGATCCCGCCGGCCAGACGCTTGGATCCGACTTGGAACAGCGATTTGGTGCGAATGTCGATCACCGGTTGTGGGCCGGCGACGGCGAGGAAGCGCAGGATGCGCGCCTCGTCCGGGGTGAGTTCGTTGAGGATACCGGAGAAGGACGGATGCACGTCGCGCGGCTGATATTGGGCCTTGTGCGAGACGCCCAGTAGCTTGTCGCCGCGCCTGCGCAGCTGAGCCGCGGTGTGCGGACTCTCTTCGTCCACCAGGGCATCGACGCTGTCGCGCGACCCGAAGACCGGTGCGGCTGCTTGCCGGACGCGTTGCAAACCTTCGTCGACGAAGCCGGTGCTGGCCGCTGCCTGTTTCGCGATGGTCGTCGCCGTGTCGACGGGGCTGGTCAGCGCCGACAGCGCCTTCCAGAATCCGCTTCCGGCCGACCGCGCAAGCTCGGCGGCCGCCATGGCGCTCGCGGTCGCGTCTTTGGCGAGGCGGGCGGCATCCGCGACCTCCTCGTCGGACGGCGGTTCCGGCGACGGCCCTGACGCGCGTGACTCCGTCATAGTGTGTGATTGTAGGTTCGAATGTGACGAACTGCGCTTTTTCTCGGCTGGGACATCTCGCGCCTCATTTCAGGTCCCGAAGATCAGGATGTGCACGGCACCCACGAGAATGCCGAGCAGACCGCCGTGGACGTAAAGCAACCATGCATCTTGCTCGATGGCCGCGTACAGCATCTCGCCGAACTCGTCGGCGGGCAGCGCCCGAAACTTCTTGGTCGCGAACTTGTTGATTCGTTTCGCCTGCTTCTTGTTGAACTTCGGATCGGAGAACACCGTCGGGGCAAATTCGACCACCGCGGTACCGGCGCGATGCTCGAGCGCCGCCACATCGACGAGTCCCAGCGACCTTCCGGCGGTCACGGCGACCGGAGTCAAAATGCGGTTCACTTCCTCCGACACCGCCTCCTCGATAAACGCGAGTGTTTTGTCTGCGCTCGCGCCATGAAGCAGTTCGTGCGAGAAGTTTTCGACGGTGAGCACCTCGACGGAAAGCATCTTCGATAATTGTGCGGCGGCCTCGTATTGCCGTCGCGGAAACAGTCCTTGCTTCCACAGATACTTATAGCGAGGCGCCGGTTCACCCGGTTCGAACACCACCTTGATGGCGATGATGTTGACGACCACACCGATGATCGCCGCACCGATGAGCACCCAGAGCCACGCCGGTATCGCACTGAGCACCGGCGGGTGCGCGGCGTGCAACCACGTCAGGTACAGCGCCAGCGGAATTCCGAAGAGGAACCCGAGCGCGCCGATGCGCACCATGAAGCGCAATTCCGGGACAGCCATGCCCTGGATGATGTCGCGCAGCACTTCGGGATTTTTGCGGAGGTGATTGACGGTCATCAACTTCACGTCGAGGAGCTCGTCGATATTTTCGCCGATCTTGGCGAAAGCGCGCCGGGAAATCTGCGGCAATTCCGCGTCGATGGTGCGCAGAGCGGTTTCCCGAACTGGACCCGGCAGGGAATTCCACAACTGCGGATGCTCGGCTTCGATGACATCCGTGGCGAGTTGGCGGATTTCCGGCCGGGCGGCGTCGGCGAGCGTTTGCGCTAACCGGTCGGGATCCAGCTCATGGTAAAAGTCCTGGATGCTGCCGATGCGGGCGATGGATTTGTCGACGATCAGGCTCGACATTTTTTCCGCGCGGCAGGGGATGAAACCCTGGAAACCCAAGATTCCCTCCGGCGCGAAGATCGGCAGAATTTGCACCTTGCGGGGCAGATAAGGAAAAAGCGATTTCAGTCCCGGCACGTAAAAGCCAGTGAACCGGACCGGCGCGAACAGCATGATGACGCCGGTCCAGTTGGTAATGAGTCCCGCGATTGCACTGAAGATCGGAATGCTGACGATGTCGACGACAAACTTCGACTGTCCGGTCAGCTCCTCCCAGTCGATAAAAGTTCCCGCGGCTAGGACGTCCATTCCCATCGACCGCCTCCTCGGCGCTGAGTCGCAGCTCGGCTCATTCTAGGTCTCGAGGTCGCTTGCCGGTAAGGAAATCGCAACCGTAGCAACGCAAAACCGATTCAATTCAGTCAAGACCGAATAACGCTTGGTGCGTAAATCCCGCAACGCCTTCTATTTCCAGTAGTGCGCGCTTGGTCGCGGTCCCGCGAAATGCCGAAAATCCGCCGATGCTGTTTCCCGCGCCCAGCCCCCGGTGGCACGGAATGATAAGCGGAATCGGGTTGCGCCCCAAAGCTTGTCCGACAGCCTGGGCGGCACCGGGGTGACCGATCTGCCGCGCCACCTCGCCATAGCTGAGAGTTCGGCCCGGATCGATGCGGCGGGTCACGTGATACACGGCGCGGTCGAAGTCGGTGACACTGTCGAGATCCACGTCGACCCAGCGCAGGTCATCGATGGTTCCGCTGACGTGCCCGCAGATGCCCGCTACGACGTCTGCCACCGGGCCGGACGCGGCGGGGGTGGCTCCGTAAACCCGGGCGAGGCGGCGTGCCACCGCGTCGGGCCGGCGCTCGGGCAGCCCAACAGCGAGGATCCGCGGCGAGCTGTCGTGGTCGTGCCACGCGAGCCCGCACGTCCCGATCGCCGAGTCGAACAGCGTGTAATGAGCCATCGGGGCCAGTATGCGCGCGGCCACCGACAAGAACGGCGCGAACTATGCGGTGCTGGCGCCGCGCACCGCAGCGGTGCCGGTGAAAGCGGGGGCGACCTCGTCTACGGGCAGTGGCCGGCCGTACAGGTAGCCCTGGGCGAGCGCATAGCCGAGCCGGGTGAGCGCGCTGGCCTGATCGGTGGTTTCCACGCCCTCGACGATCACGGGCAGTTGCAGGGCGGAACTCAATTGGGCGATGGCCTCGAGAATCGGTGGCGCGCACGTCGCCGAGGTGATCTCGGCGGTGAACGAGCGATCGAGCTTGAGGAAGTCCGACGGCAGGGTCTGCAGGCGGCTCAGCGACGAATAGCCGGTTCCGAAATCGTCGATGGCGATCCGCACCCCGTGGCTGCGCAGTTGGGACAAGTTGGCAACCGCGGTGGGGCTGTTGACATCGAGGACGCTTTCGGTGACCTCCAGCACGAGCTGACGGGCCGGCCAGCCCGTTTCGCTGATCAGCTCGGCGACCCTGGCCGCGTAGTCGGCGTCGGCAACCTCCAGGCCCGAGATGTTGACGTTGAGCTGCAACGGCCGGTCCGGCACCCGCCGCTGGAGCTGACGCAGGTCGGTGCAGGCGCGCTGCAGAACGAACCGGTCGAGTTCGCCGATCAGGTCGTTCTCTTCGGCGGCCCGCACAACCTCGAGCGGGGTCGCGTCTGGAAACGTGGCGGGCTTCCAGCGCATCAGTGCCTCGACGCCGATGTAGCTGCCGTCGGCCAGGCTCACGATCGGTTGGTAGTAGACGTCGATGGCCTCACGCTGCAGCGCTTCCCGCAACTCGACCGCCAGTGGTGGTCGCAGTGAGGATTCCAGGACGGTTCGGTTGCGGCCCGCCTGCTTGGCGCGGTACAGACCGGCATCCGCGCGGTGCACGAGGAAGGACACTGATTCCCCGGGCTGCCAGGACGTCACACCGGCCGAACAGCCCATCGAGATTGCGGCCCGCAGACGATCGGTGAACGCGATCGCCTCTTGCTCGCCGAGGTTGGGAAGCAAGAACGCGAACTCGTCGCCGCCGAGGCGCGCGATGGTGTCCCGGGGGCCGGCCAGCTGGCGCCAGGCATCGGCGATCTGCACCAGCACGCTGTCCCCGGTGCGGTAGCCGTGCTGTGAATTGATGGCACTGAACCGGTCGACGTTGACCAGCGCAACTGCCGGTCGCGCGCCGGTACGGGTGGCGCGGGTGATCTCCAGGTTCACCATCCGGTCGAAGCCACGGCGGTTGAGCAGCCCGGTGAGCGGGTCGATATCGGCCTCGGCGGCGAGTCGGCCGAGGATGGCCACCACGATGCCGACCGCGATCGTGGCCCCGGCCGTGATCATGCCCGACCACCACGGCAGGTCCCCGCGCAAGCCGAGCGCCAACAGGCAGCACACCACGGCGAGTCCGATTTCCACGCTGGCCCCGGACATGGTGAAGAAGAACGCGGCGTCGCAGGCGATGAACACGTAGAACGTCGCCACGGCGAGCGCGGCGACGGGACTGGTCAGGCTGGCCACGGCGACGGTGATCAGCAGGGTGGCGACGCCGACGAAGGCGAGGTGATAGCGCGGTGGCATCTCGGCGCCGCGAGCGAGCAGGACGGCGCCGCAGCCAACGGTGACGATCAGTGCGCCGTAGACAGGCAACAGGCGGCCAAGTTCCTGGGGCATCAGGAGCGTGATGGCAAAACCGAGGAGGCCGCCGATCAGGAACAATGCGCCTGTGGTACGCGCCATGACCGCAGACGTCGCGACGGCCGGCTGCGACCGTTTAGCGCCGTTTGGTTTCAGTTTCACGTCTGCATCCAGATTCGCCGTCGGATGAAAGCCGGCCACCACAGGCTCGAGCGGCCGGGAACGTGTCATTGCAACAGCCTATAGACAGTTGCGGATGCACATCTAGTTTCTTAGCGCGGTTACAGACTTCAGGTTTGATATCAAACCCGCTGAGCAGCGCAGACCTTCTTGGATAGGCTGCGTCGGATGTCTGTGACTCCTAAGGCCATCCGCCGGTTCTGCATGCTCTCGGGGGCCCTGCTGGCGACGCTCGCGCTCGCCACATCCGTGAGTGCCGCGGCGCCGTTTCCGGCGGCCACCCCGGTGGTGAGTGACGATCTGACGCCGAATCCCTCCGGTAAGGTCGCCGAGCCAGCCGACGACGTGGCACACCCGGGAGTCACCACCGAATGGTGGTACGCGAGCTTCATGGACCCGGCGAGCTTGCGTCAGTTCGTGGTGGCCATCTTCACCGCACCGGTGCCCATGGTCGCCGCGACCATGATGTACGCCGATGGAACCAGCCCGGTGTCGAGGTCGGCGCAGGTACCGGTGCCGTTCGCCGGCGACCCGCACGGCGGGCCGGTGGCCGACGGCCAGCCAGGGGTGCGCACAAGCGGCGGCGAGATCTCCTACGACCGGGCGCGCCACGCCTACCACGTGCGGCTGAACTCTTCGGTCCGGGGCGACGTCTGGCTCGACCGCGGGCAACTGCCCGGCGCGACCGGGATCATCGACCTGCGCAACCAGGGCCAGTGGATGGGCTGGACATCGCCGGTGGCCACCAGCACCGTGACCGGTTGGGTGCAGATGCCTAATGGTCAGCCCATCGACGTGACCGGCTGGCGCGGCTACCACGACCACAACTGGGGCAACTTCACGATGGTCGACCAGGCGGCAGACGGCTGGGAGTGGGGTCTGTCGCACGAACCTGACGGCGGCGCGTCGATCATCGGCGGTCTGGTGCGTCGCGGCGGTCAGTGGACCGGTGCGGTCGTGGACGTGCGGCCGGGCGGTACCCGGGTGTGCACGAGTTCGACGCTGAGCCTCACCGACTGGGTATCCGGACCGACGCCGCTGAGCGGCTCCACGTTCGCGCTGCCCGGCACCATCACCGCTACCTGCGGGCCGCGGGAGCGTTACCACTTCACCAAGACGTTCCACCTGACCGAGCCGGTGGTGGCCGATGAGGGCGTGCTCGCCGCCAGCTTCGAAGCCCCTTACACGACCGTGCCGGACTCGCACGGAATGTTCGAACACATCCGCAGTCTGCTCGCGCGGATCGAGCAGGCGCAACGCTGATGCGGCAGTTCTCCCGCCGGTCGTTCATCGCCGGGACCGCCGGGCTCGGGCTCGCCGCTTCGATGCCCACCGTGCGGGCGCGGGCGTCGGGTGCACGGCGCGTCGCGGTCTTCGGTGGCGGGATGTCGGGCCTGGTCGTTGCCCACGAGCTGGCCGAACGGGGTTTCTCCGTCGACGTCTTCGATGCCCGCCCGGTGTTGGGCGGCAAGGCGCGCAGTTTCGGTGTGCCCGGATCCGCCGCGGGGGGACGTCCGGAGCTGCCCGCCGAGCACGGGTTTCGTTTCTTCCCCGGCTTCTATCGCAACGTGCCCGACTCGATGCGCCGCGTGCCGTTCCCCGGCAACCCGGACGGTGTCCTGGACAACTTGCGCAGGATCTCCGCTATCGGCGACCAGGACGGCTTCGGCGGTGCGGCCAGTTCCGGGCCGGGCCGGTCGATCGCGGGGTTCCTGCCGTCCGACGCGCCCAACGCCGATCCGGGTCGCCTCGACGACCCCGCGTACCTGCGCGAATTGCTGAAAGAGTCGGCGGCACAGTTCGCGGTGACCCCGATGGACCGGCTGCCCGGCGAGATGGCGGACTTCGCCCGGTGCGTCGCGGTCTACGTGACCAGCAGCACCCAGCGTCGACGCGCGGTGTGGGACAACGTCAGCTGGTGGGACTTTCTGCACGCCGCCCAGAAGAGCACCTACTTTCAGCAGACCATCGCGAACATGACGACGATGGGACTGGTCGCGGTCAAGCCGCAAATCTGCAGCGTGTCCTCGGCCGGCAACATTGTCGAGGCGTTCCTGTGGAACGTGCTGCTGCCGCTGCCCGGTCCCGATGACGCTCCCGTCGCGCGGTTTCTCAACGGCCCGACGTCGCAGGTCTGGATCGATCCGTGGGTTAGTGAGCTGCGGCGCCTCGGCGTGCGGTTCCATCTGAACTATCGCCTTGACGCACTGTCGGTCGACGGTGCGCGGGTGCGCGGAGCGCGGGTTGTCGACGGGTCCGGGACCGCACGTTCGGTGGACGCCGACTACTTCGTCTCGGCGATCCCGGTCGACCGTGCCACCGGTGTCCTGACGGCGCCCGCGGTGCTGCGCGCCGACCCCAGCCTGGAAGGCATTCGTGACCTGCGCACCGAATGGATGAACGGGCTGATGATCTACCTGCGCCAGCCGCTGCAGGTGGCCAGGGGAGTGCTCGGGGTGCTCGATCATCCATGGACGCTGAGCGCGGTATCCCAAGCCCACCTGTGGAGTCGCGGGATTTCCGGATACGGCAACGGCCAGGTGAACGAGATTGTGTCCGTGGACATTTCCACCTGGGACCGGCCGGGCATGACCACCACGACCAAACCGGCCCGGGAGTGCACCCGCGAGGAAATCTTCACCGAGGTGTGGGCAACGTTGGTGCAGCGCTTCGGCCCGTACGATCCGTCCCTGGCGCCGGCGAACCTGCACTCATGGTTTCTCGACCCGGCCATCACCTTCGACGGCGGGGTGGTGCGCAATGCCGAGCCGCTGACCGTGCAGACCGTCGGCACCTGGTCGAAGCGGCCCAAGGGGCCGACCGCGATCGGCAACCTGTTCGTTGCGGGCGACTGGATCCAGACCAACGCCAACGTGGTCAGCATGGAGGGCGCCAACGAGGGCGGGCGGATCGTCGCCCAGGCGGTGCTGGACGCCGCCGGCGTCGCCGCTGAACCCGTCGTGCGCTACGACTACTACGTGCCGCCGCAGCTCGACGGGCTCAAGGCGTTGGATGCTCAGCGGTTGGCGGCGGGGCAGCCGAACATCTTCGAGAGCTAAAAGCCCCTGTGCGTGAATTTCCACCGCGGGCGGTGGAAATTCACGCACAGGCGCCCGTCAGGGCGCTACCGGGGCGCTACCGCCACACCTCGTCGATCGGCGTCGCTGCGCTGGGCGGATCGGTCGGCTTGGTGGTCGGAGTGCGCTCGAAGCGCGGCGCGGGCGCGTGCTGGGTGACACCGCCGACCTCGATCAACGAGCCACGCGCCGCCACGTGCGGGTGCTGTGACGCCTCCGCGAACGTCAGGACCGGGCTGGTGCAGGCGTCGGTGTTCTCGAAGATCTTCGCCCACTCGTCGCGGGTCTTGGTCTTGAAGCGCTCGGTGAACACGGCGCGCAGCTTGTCGTGCTGGCTGACGTCGAGCTGCTGCGGCAACTCGGCCGGGTCGAGCTCGAGGCCCTTCAACAGCTCGGCGTAGAACTGCGGCTCGATCGCGCCGACGGCCATGTACTTGCCATCGGCGGTCTCGTAGGTGTCGTAGTAGGGGTGGCCACCGTCGAGGAAGTTCACGCCCCGCTCGTCGGTCCACATGCCCATTCCGCGGAAGCTCCAGATCATGTGCGACAACGCAAGTGCGCCGTCGACCATCGCCGCGTCGATCACCTGACCCTTGCCGGAGCTCTGTCGTTCCACCAGCGCGGCGAGAATGCCGAAGACCAAAAACATCGAGCCGCCGCCGAAGTCGCCGACCATGTTCAGCGGCGGCACCGGCCGCTCACCCTTGCGGCCGATCGCGTGCAGCACGCCGGTGAGCGAGATGTAGTTGATGTCGTGTCCGGCTCGGTCGGCAAACGGGCCGGACTGGCCCCACCCGGTCATCCGGCCGTACACCAGCCGCGGATTGCGCGCGAGCGCGACGTCCGGGCCCAGGCCCATCCGCTCGGTGACGCCTGGCCGGAAGCCCTCGATCAGCACGTCGGCCTTCTCGATCAGCCCCAAGATCTTTTCGATGTCCGCCGGGTCCTTGAGGTTTGCCTCGACGATCGTACGGTTTCGCAACTGCTGGTCGTGCGGGGCGATCAGCCCTGGTCGCTGCACGCGCACCACGTCGGCACCCAGATCGGCGAGCAGGAGAGCAGCGTGTGGGCCCGGGCCGATGCCGGCGAGTTCGATTACGCGAACACCGGTCAGCGGGCCTTGTTTGGGGTGAGCTTCGTTGGACACAGCGTCACGATAACGGGTACTACAGCTTTGGTTGCGGCGCGGGCGCTGCTACCCGGTAGTAGCTGCGCGCGTTGGACTCCAGCACGAGCGGCAGGTCGTCGCCGACGGCCCCAGCGATCAGGTCGATGTCGCCGGGCTCGAAGGGTCGCTCGGCGCGCGTGCCGGGCAGGTCCGAGCCGAACATCAGCGCTTCGGGATTGACGGCATACAGCCGCCGCATGGTGTCGACGACGTCGAACTCTGGATCGAGGCGGCCAAAGCCGGTGGTCTTCACTCGGGCACCGCGGTCGACCAGGTCCAGCAAGTACGGCACGGCCTCCGAGGACAGTCCGAGGTGGTCGATGCTCACCGCTGGCAGTTTGGCCAGCACCGGCTCCAATGAGGCCAGCATCGAGCCGTCGACATACAGTTCGGCGTGCCAGCCCGCAATCTCGTTGGCACGCAACGCTTGATGAGTGAGCAGCGCGATGTCGCTCGCTCCGCGCTTGAGGTTGAAGCGGACCGCCCGCACGCCCATTCGATCCATCTCGGCGATGTCGTCGTCGGAGGCGTCCGGATCGAGCTGCGCAACACCTACCCAGCCCGGACCGAGCTCATCCAGCGCGGCGGCGATACAGGCCGGGTTGGTTCCCTGGTACGACCCGGCAACCACCGCACCGCCGGTGACGTGGAAGCCGGCCATCCGCGCGCGACAGTCGGCGATGGTGAAGTAGTCGGGAAGAAACCCCTCGTTCTCCACCAGCTCGAAGCGTGGATCGATGATGTGCACCAGGGCGTCGAACATGCCTATCAGCATGCCGCAGCGGGTGGTGGTTACACCTTGAGTTTCAGACCTTGTGCGGCTCGCTCGCGCGCAGCATGTCCTCCCGCTCGACCACCTTGATGCGCTCGCGGCCCTCCGGCTCGCCGAGGGAACGCTCGTGTGCGTCCAGGCGGTACCAGCCGTCCCAGGTGGTGAAGGGGATGCCCTTGCCCTCGAGGAACGCGATGACCGCGTCCTCGCTCGGTTCGGCGGCGCCGGCGAAGTTCGGTGCGTCGTCAAGCAGGCAGGCCACCGTCTCGTTGGCGTCGCCCTTCGTGTGGCCGATCAGGCCGACCGGGCCGCGCTTGATCCAGCCGGTGACATACGTGGCTTCGATGTGCTTGCCATGCTCGTCGACAACGCGACCGGCCTCGTTCGGCACGGTGCCGGCCTGGTCGTCGAACGGCAGCGCGGTGATGTTCTGGGACAGGTAGCCGACGGCGCGATAGACGGCCTGAACTTCCCAGTCCCGGGTCTTGCCGGTGCCGCGCACGTTGCCGGTGCCATCGAGTTCGGTGCGCTCCGTGCGCAGGCCCACGACCTTGCCGTCGGAGCCGAGGATCTCGGTGGGCGACTCGAAGAAGTGCAGGTACAGCTTGTGCGGGCGGTCGCCGACGTCACGAATTGCCCAGTCCTGCAGGGTGTTCGCCACCATGTCGACGATCTTCGATTCGCGCCGGGCAACCTCGGACGCCTCGTCGTAGTCGATGTCTTCCGGGTCGACGATCACTTCGATGTTGGGCGAGTGGTCGAGCTCCCGCAGCTCGAGTGGGGTGAACTTGGCCTGCGCCGGTCCGCGGCGGCCGAACACGTGCACCTCGACGGCCTTGTTGGCCTTCAGGCCCTCGTACACGTTGGCGGGAATTTCCGTGGGCAGCAGTTCGTCGCCGGTCTTGGCCAGCACGCGGGCGACGTCGAGGGCCACGTTGCCGACGCCGAGCACGGCGACCTTCTCCGCGTCCAACGGCCAGGTGCGCGGCACATCGGGGTGGCCGTCGTACCAGGACACGAAGTCGGCCGCGCCGAACGAACCGTCGAGGTCGATGCCGGGGATTTCGAGCGCGCGGTCGGCGTTGGCGCCGGTGGAGAAGATCACCGCGTCGTAGAAGTGGCGAAGGTCGTCGAGGGTGATGTCGGTGCCGTAATCGATGTTGCCGAGCAGCCGCACGTGGTCCTTGTCGAGCACCTTGTGCAGGGCGGTGATGATGCCCTTGATGCGCGGGTGGTCGGGCGCGACGCCGTAGCGGATCAGACCGAACGGTGCCGGCATGCGCTCGAACAGGTCGATGCTGACTTCGCAGTCCGACTTCATCAACGCGTCGGCGGCGTAGATACCGGCGGGGCCGGCGCCAATGATGGCAACGCGGAGCGGGCGGTCAGCGCGAGTCTGCTCAGTCATCTTCGACGATTACCTTTTCGATACGGGGGCAAACGGTCCGGGGCGGGGCCTCGTGCGCGTCGTCAGCCATGCTGACTGGCGGCGGGCGTACCACCAGGAAAGGGCCAGTCTATCGCGGCCCGGACCCGGGTTTGCCGCCCGCGGAGGCGGGCAGGAATGATCTGCGCTTATGTCCGACTCCGACGTGACGCCGATCGACAACTCTCATGACGATCGCAGCATTTGGCCATTCCTCGCTGCCGCAGCGGTCATCGTGGTGATCGTGCTCGGCGTCGTGCTGGCGGAGCTGATCTCACCGGCGGCTGAGAACATCACCGACGCCGACCGCGTCCGAACGGCCGTCACCAACTTCGTCGGATTCCGAAATGCGGGCACTGACCAGCAGAAACGCTCGGCGGTGTGCTCGGGATTCGACACGGCTCGCTCGCCGTTGAAGGGTATCGACACCAAGGTCGATCTCGGCGCGGTGGAGAACATCAAGATCACCGGCGACCGCGCCAAGGCGGACGTGGTGTTCACGCCGGAGGGCAAGAAGGAGCAGCGCGCCAACTGGTCGTTGGTCCGCCAGAACGGCAAATGGTTGGTGTGCGACTAATCACAGTCCGCTTTGGGGTCGTGTGAGCCGGAAGTGAGTTGACAAAACGCCGCCGCTGCCGGTAATTCTCAGCAGAGGTCATGAGTGCCAGTGTCAAAGCCCCGGCTTGCTGGCCGGCAACCCTCCTCCGCGGTGGGGTGCTCCGGGTGACGACCTGGCCGCGCGACCGACCCGGACGCGGCAAGTGCGGACTCCCTGCAGGCCGGTGAGTCCATCTCCAGAGAGGCTGTTCGAACCGTGACCTATGCAGGCGATATCACTCCGCAGCAGGCCTGGGATCTGCTGTGTACCGAGCCGGGCGCCGTCCTCGTGGACGTGCGTACCGAAGCGGAATGGCGTTATGTCGGTGTGCCCGACACGTCGACGACCGGACGCCCGACCTACCTCATCGAGTGGGTGACCTATCCGGGCGGCACCCGCAACGACAACTTCGTCGATCAGCTTCGCGAGGCGGGCGTCGACTCGGGGCCTGTGGTGTTTCTGTGCCGGTCCGGCCAGCGGTCGATCGGCGCGGCCAAGGCGGCGACAGCGGCGGGCATCGAGCCGGCGTACAACGTGCTCGAGGGTTTCGAAGGCCCGATCGACGAGCACGGCCATCGCGGCGGTTCCGGTTGGCGGGCCATCGGGTTGCCCTGGCGGCAGTCATGAGCCGGATAACGGGCGGCGCCTTCGACCGGCCGCTGCCAGAGAACGTCCGGCCCGCGACTTTGAGCGTGCGCGGCGGTGTGAGCCGCTCCGGCTTCGAGGAGACTTCCGAGGCCCTGTACCTGACTTCGGGTTTCGTCTACGAGAGCGCAGGCGCTGCCGAGGCGGCCTTCACCGGTGAAGTGGACCACTTCGTCTACTCCCGCTACGGCAACCCCACGGTGGCGATGTTCGAGGACCGCATGCGGTTGCTCGATGGCGCGGAAGCCTGTTTCGCGACCGCGAGCGGCATGTCCGCGGTGTTTACCGCACTCGGCGCGCTGCTGGGCGCCGGGGATCGATTGGTGGCCGCGCGCAGCCTGTTCGGCTCGTGTTTCGTTGTGTGCAACGAGATTCTGCCGCGGTGGGGTGTCGAGACCGTTTTCGTCGACGGCGATGATCTGGACCAGTGGGAGCAGGCGCTCTCTGTCGAGACAAAAGCTGTGTTCTTCGAGACGCCTTCGAACCCCATGCAGACCCTCGTCGACGTGCCGAGAGTCTGCGAACTGGCCCACGCCGCTGGTGCAAAAGTCGTGCTGGACAACGTCTTTGCCACTCCGCTACTACAGCGCAGCTTCGACCTCGGCGCCGATGTGGTGGTGTACTCGGGCACCAAGCACATCGACGGCCAGGGCCGGGTGCTCGGCGGCGCGATCCTCGGTGAGCAGGAGTACATCGAAGGTCCGGTGAAAACCCTTATGCGCCATACCGGTCCGGCGCTGAGCCCGTTCAATGCGTGGACGCTGCTCAAAGGCATCGAGACCATGCCGCTGCGTGTTGAGCACAGCGTGCGGTCGGCTTTGCGGATCGCCGAGTTCCTCGAAGGCCATTCGGCGGTCAGCTGGGTGAAATACCCGTATCTGCAGTCACATCCGCAGTACGAACTGGCACGGCGGCAGATGAGCGGCGGCGGCACCGTGATCACCTTCGAGTTGAATGCCGCCGAGGGCGAGGGCAAGAAGCGGGCCTTCGAGGTGCTCGACGCGCTCCGCATCATCGACATCTCGAACAACCTCGGTGACGCCAAGACGCTGATCACTCATCCCGCTACCACGACGCACCGCGCCATGGGCCCGGAAGGCCGTGCGGCCATCGGGATCACGGACGCCGTTGTGCGCGTTTCCGTCGGCCTCGAGGATGTCGAGGATCTGCTCGAGGATCTGGATCAGGCGCTGAAGTAGCGAGCACTGCACTGGTTGTCCACTCTTGGGTGGTCTGACGCGCGATCGTGCACTCCAGGTGGCGAGGATGGACACTCAGTGCAATGGTCTTCGCTATGCGAACGGGTCCGTCGTCTTCCCGATCAGGTCGGCGACGGATTCCAGCACGAGGGTCGGCCGATACGGATACAGCTCGACGGTTTCCTTGGTCGAAATTCCACTGAGTACCAGGATGGTTCGCAGGCCGGCCTCGAGTCCGGACACCACATCGGTGTCCATCCGGTCGCCGATCATGAGGGTGTTCTCCGAGTGGGCGCCGATCGCCCGCAGCGCCGAACGCATCATCAGCGGATTCGGCTTGCCCACGTAATACGGTTCGCGCCCGGTCGCCCGGGTGATCAGCGCCGCGACGGATCCGGTGGCGGGCAGCAACCCGTCCCGCGACGGTCCGGTGGCGTCCGGATTGGTGGCGATGAATCGGGAACCGCGCTCGACGAGTCGGATGGCTGTGGTGATCGCCTCGAAGGAGTAGGTGCGCGTTTCGCCGAGCACGACGTAGTCGGGATCGCTGTCGGTGAGGACGTAACCGATATCGTGCAGCGCGGTGGTCAGCCCGGATTCGCCGACGACGTACGCGCTGCCGCCCGGTCGCTGGTTGCCCAGGAAGGTGGCGGTCGCCAGCGCGGACGTCCAGATCGAGGTCTCCGGAATGTCGAGACCGGTTCGGCTCAGCCGCGCGTGCAGGTCACGCGGTGTCCGGATCGAGTTGTTGGTGAGGACGAGGAACGGAATGTCGTTGTCGCGTAGCTCTTGCAGGAACACGTCGACACCTGGAATCAGGTGCTCCTCATGCACGAGCACACCATCCATGTCCATGAGATAGGAAAGCTTGTCGTCGCTCACGCGTCCCATCTTGCCGGTTGCCCACCGGTTTCGTCAGGCAAGTAGCCGCCACAGTCCGATTAGGCCGACCACGACAATCACCCCGCGTAGTGCCGTCGGGGACAACTTGCGACCGAATTTTGCGCCGAGCACGCCGCCAATCAGCGACCCGAGAGCAATGAGACCGGCCGATTCCCAGCTAATCTGACCGAATCGGAAAATTGTATAGGCAACTGCGGCAACAATATTCACGATCAACGACAACAGGTTCTTGGCCGCGTTCATGCGCTGCATGCTCTCGGGCAGGATTGCGCCCATCACGCCCATCAGCAGAATGCCTTGTGCGGCTGTGAAATACCCGCCGTACACGCCGACCAGGAAGGTGCCAATAGTCAGCAGCGCCAAACGCCCGGGGTGCAAACCCGTCTCATGATCGGCGCGCGCTGCCGTCCATCGCTGGATGCGCGGTTGCAGCACAACGAGAACCAGCGCGAGCACGAGCAGCACCGGAACGACGGATTCGAACACCTTCGCGGGCAGATGTAGCAGCAACCACGATCCGAGGACCGCGCCGGTAAGCGATGCCGGTATCTGCCACCGCAACCGATGTGCCTGACCGCTGAGTTCCCGCCGGTACCCCCACGTTCCGGAAACGCCGCCCGCGACCAGGCCGACAGCGTTCGACATCGTCGCGGTCACGGGCGGAAAGCCGAAGGCCACCAGCGTGGGAAAGGTGATCAGGGTGCCGCTGCCGACGAGGGCGTTGATCGCGCCGGCACCGATGCCAGCGGCGAAGATCGCGATGGCTTGCCACAGGGTCACCCGGCGAGAGTACGTGGTGGGAATGCGGGCAAAGGCGATCGGTGACTACGCTCGGACGCAAGAGCACAGGAGGCGACATGAGCGACCGGGGTCGGGCGCGAATGGCGCCGACCGGGTGCGGGTGCCCCGCAAAAACACAGGAGGCGACGTGGCAGATCTGAAGCTCGGATACAAAGCCTCGGCTGAGCAGTTCGGCCCGCGGGAGCTGGTGGAGCTTGCGGTGCTGGCCGAGCAGCACGGCATGGATAGCGCGACCGTCAGCGACCACTTTCAACCATGGCGGCATCAAGGTGGGCACGCGCCGTTTTCATTGGCCTGGATGACGGCGGTCGGCGAACGTACCGAACGGATTCTGCTCGGCACCTCGGTGATGACGCCGACCTTTCGGTATAACCCGGCGGTGGTGGCGCAGGCCTTTGCCACGATGGGCTGCCTCTACCCGGGCCGGGTGATGCTCGGTGTAGGCACCGGCGAGGCGCTGAACGAGATCGCGACTGGATATGCCGGTGAGTGGCCGGAGTTCAAGGAGCGCTTTGCCCGCCTGCGGGAATCGGTGCAGTTGATGCGCGAACTCTGGACCGGCGACCGGGTCGACTTCGAAGGCGAGTATTACCGAACCAAAGGGGCGTCCATCTACGACGTTCCCGAAGGGGGCATCCCGATCTACATCGCCGCCGGCGGACCTGTTGTGGCGCGCTATGCCGGCCGTGCGGGTGACGGCTTCATCTGCACGTCCGGCAAGGGGATGGACCTCTACACCGAGAAGCTGATGCCGGCGGTCGCCGAAGGTTGCGAGAAAGCCGGCCGAAGCCTGTCCGATATCGACAAGATGATCGAGATCAAGATTTCCTACGACACCGATCCCGAACTCGCGTTGGAGAACACCCGGTTCTGGGCGCCACTGTCGCTGACGGCCGAGCAGAAGCACGACATCGATGATCCGATCGAGATGGAAGCCGCGGCCGATGCGCTGCCGATCGAACAGGTGGCCAAGCGCTGGATTGTCGGCTCCGACCCGGACGACGTGGTCACCCGCATCCAGCCGTACGTCGAGGCCGGTCTCAACCATCTGGTGTTCCACGCGCCTGGTCATGACCAGCGCCGATTCCTCGACCTGTTCGAGCGCGACCTGGCACCCCGGTTGCGCGCGATCTAAGCGCTACGCGGGGCTCAGGGCGAACACGCGGATGTCGCGATCGGTTCGGTTTCGATAGGTGTCGTACACCGACACCATGTCGATGAACGCTTTGTAGGCCGCGGCCTTTTCGTCACCAGCCAGCTGCGTCGCGGTCACGGCGACGTCCTTGCCGCCGATCGTCACGATCGCATTCGGGTCAGCCAGCAGGTTCGACGTCCACGCGGGGTGCTGATCCTGACCGAAATTGCTGCCGACCACGATCAGTCGGTTGCCGTCGCGGACGTAGAGCAGCGGTGTGGTTCTTGGCTGCCCCGATTTGCGGCCTGTCGTCGTCAGCAGCATGGTCGGCGCGCCGATCGGCCCGAGCATCGTGTACCTGCCGCGCGAGCGCCGCAGCAGCCGGCGATCCAGTGGGGTGAGTGTGCGGATGGTCCACGAACCGAACTTGGTGCCGGCGAAAGCCGTAGCGGGCTTGCGTAGCTTGCTGGATTCCGAACCCCAGCGGACGTCGGGAAATGGCGAATCGGTCACCGGTCGAGTATGCGCCGCGATCGCGCATGTAGGTCGAAACACCGCAAAGCTGAGCGCCGCGGAGTCGCCGTCTAATGTTGGCCACCATGTCGACCGGAAATGGGGCTTCGCGTACCTCCAGCGTCTATATCGCCTCGCCCGAGGGCGACACCGGTAAGTCCACCGTCGCTCTCGGCGTATTGCAGATGCTGTGTGCCACCACCGCGCGGGCGGGGGTGTTCCGGCCGATTGCGCGTTCGGCGGACAAGCATGACTACATCCTGGAATTGCTGCTCGAGCACACCAGCGCCGATGTCAGCTACGAGCAGGCCCTTGGCGTTACCTACCAGCAGGTGCACGACGATCCCGAGGCGGCGCTGAGCGAGATCGTGATGCGGTACCACGCGGTGGCCGAGCAGTGCGACGCCGTGCTGATCGTCGGTAGCGACTACACCGACGTCGCCAGCCCGAGCGAACTGCATTTCAACGCGCGTATTGCTGTGAACCTCGGCGCGCCGGTGTTGCTGACGGTGCGCGGCGCGGGTCGTACGCCGGACGAGGTGCTGCAGCTTGTCCGCGTGTGTCAGCAGGAACTCGAGATCGAGCACGCGCACCTCGTCGGTGTGGTGGCGAACCGGTGCGACCCCGGCCAATTGGATGCGGTGTCGGATGCGCTCGCGGTCGTCGGAGTGCCGAGTTGGACGCTGCCGGAGGTACCGCTGCTAATGGCGCCCACCATGGAGGAATTGCGGGTTGCGATCGGCGGCGAGTTGTACAGCGGGGATCCGGAACTGCTGCAGCGCGAGGTAATGCGGGTGATGGTCGGCGGCATGACCGCTGAGCACATCTTGGAGCGCATCAGCGACGGCGCGGTGGTCATTGCGCCGGGTGACCGTACGGATGTGCTGCTGGGGTTGGTAAATGCTCATGAGGCGGAAGGTTTTCCGTCGCTGGCCGGGATCGTCATGAATGGCGGTATGCGGCCGCACCCATCGATAGCGAAACTCGTTGCCGGGCTGAAGCCACGGCTGCCGATTCTCACCACGGACCTGGGCACCTTCGACACGGCGAGCGCCGCCGCGCGCACGCGCGGTCGGGTTGCGGTCGGCTCGCCGCGCAAGGTCGACACAGCGTTGAGCCTGATGGAACAGCGGGTGGACGCGGCCGAGCTGTTGAAGCTCATCGACGTGCCGATTCCGTCGGTGGTGACGCCGCAGATGTTCGAATATCAGCTCATTGACAGGGCTCGAAAGGCCAAGCGACACATCGTTCTTCCCGAGGGCGACGACGACCGTATTCTGCGCGCTGCCGGTCGGGTACTGCAGCGACGCATTGCCGACCTCACGATCCTTGGCGATGAGTCTTTTGTCCGCGGTCGGGCGGCGGAGCTTGGGGTGGACCTCAGCCGCGCGACCGTGTTGAACCCGAAAGACTCCCGCTACATCGACCAGTTCGCCGAGGAATATGCGCGGCTCCGCAAGCATAAGGGCATGACGGTCGACCGGGCGCGCGAGATCGTCACCGACATCTCCTATTTCGGAACGATGATGGTGCAGTGCGGAATTGCCGACGGCATGGTCTCCGGAGCGGCGCACACCACCGCGCACACGATTCGGCCCGCGTTCGAGATCATCAAGACCCAGCCGGGCGTATCGACGGTGTCCAGCGTCTTCCTAATGTGTCTGGCGGATCGCGTGCTCGCCTACGGCGACTGCGCGGTAGTGCCGGATCCGACGGCGGAACAGCTTGCCGACATTGCCATTTCGTCTGCGCAGACCGCGGCGCAGTTCGAGATCGAGCCGCGGATCGCGATGTTGTCCTATTCCACTGGCGATTCGGGTTCGGGCGCCGACGTGGACAAAGTTCGCGCGGCCACCAAGTTGGTCCGGGAGCGACGGCCGGACCTGTTGGTGGAAGGTCCGATTCAGTATGACGCGGCCATCGAGCCGACTGTTGCGCAGTCCAAGCTGCCCGGTTCCGAGGTGGCTGGGCGGGCAACGGTGTTCATTTTCCCGGATCTGAATACGGGCAACAACACCTACAAGGCTGTGCAGCGCAGCGCCGGTGCCGTCGCGGTGGGGCCGGTGCTGCAGGGTTTGCGCAAGCCGGTCAATGATCTGTCGAGGGGCGCGTTGATTGCGGATATCGTGAACACGGTGGCGATTACGGCGATTCAAGCCGGGGCGAGCGAAGCGACGGGGGAAACGGCCGGGGCGAGCGAAGCGACGGGTAATACGACTGGGGCGAGTGAGGGCGAATGACTGAGCGTGTTCGAATGAGTGACCGCGTTCTCGTCATCAACTCCGGTTCTTCGTCGCTGAAATACCAACTGGTCGATGTGGACAGCGGAACGGCGCTCGCGTCCGGATTGGTGGAGCGCATCGGCGAGGAGACCGGTGATGTGGTGCATCGGTCGGTCGATGGCGAGCCGATCAAGCTGCAGGTGAAGATCGCCGACCATGCCGCCGGTTTGCGACTTGCTTTCGACATGCTCGAGCGCACCGGAATGTCGTTGAGCGGTTCGAGTATTGCCGCGGTGGGTCACCGGGTGGTCCATGGCGGTGAGGTCTTCTATCGACCGACGCTCATCACCGACGAAGTGATGAAGGAGATCGACCGCCTTTCTGCGCTTGCGCCGCTGCACAATCCCGCCAATATCATCGGGATCGAGAGTGCGCGAGAGCTTCTGCCGCAGGTGCCGCACGTGGCGGTGTTCGACACCGCGTTCTTTCATGGGCTTCCCGACGCCGCGGCCACATACGCGATCGACTCGGAAGTTGCTCGCGAACACGGCATTCGCCGCTACGGATTCCACGGCACATCGCACGAGTACGTCTCTGGTCAGGTAGCGCAGGTGCTGGGTCGGCCGCTCGACCAGCTCAAACAGATTGTGCTGCACCTTGGCAATGGCGCCTCGGCGTCGGCTGTGCGGTACGGCCGCGCCATCGACACCAGCATGGGTATGACTCCGCTGGAGGGGCTGGTGATGGGAACCCGTTGCGGGGACATCGATCCGGGCATCATCATGCATTTGCGCCGTAGCGCCGATATGGACGTCGATCAGATCGACCAGTTGCTGAATCGGCGGTCGGGTCTGAAGGGCTTGTGCGGCGACAACGATTTCCGCGAGGTGCGCCGGATGATCGAATCCGGGGACTCCGCAGCACAATTGGCCTACGACGTGTATGTGCATCGGTTGCGACGCTATATCGGTGCCTACATGATCGAGTTGGGCGGCGTCGATGCCATTACGTTCACTGCCGGTGTGGGAGAGAACAGCCCGACGGTACGGGCGGACGCGCTCGCAGGCCTCGAGAGTTTCGGGATCGCAATAGACCAAGACCGAAACAACTCGCAAAGCCGTGCCGCACGGGTCATTTCGATCGACGACGCCAGGGTAAAGGTTCTCGTCGTGCCAACCAACGAGGAACTCGCAATCGCCCGTGCGTCGATTGCATGTATCGCCGCCGACTAGAACGGTGGTGGTTCGTCGTCGGGTTCGGGTGGGGGTTTCTGTTTGAGTGGTCCGTTGCCGATGGTGGGGGTGAGTTGTTGTGGCGGAGCGGTGATTCCGGCTCCGGCGGGCAGGGTGAGGTAGGTGTCGCCGTAGCTGTTGGTCCAGGCGATGACGGCGCCGGGCAGCATGCGGGCGTGCCAGAGTTTCATGGTTTTGAGCATGTGGTGCTGCAGGCATAGTGCTTGCAGGTTGGTCACGGTGGTCAGTCCACCGGCCAGCGGGTTGTCGTGGCGGAAGGGCTCGACGTGGTCGAGTTGGCAGGCCGCGGCGGCTCGGCGGCAGCCGGGGAAGCGGCAGTGCCGGTCGCGGGCGCGCACGATGGCGGCGGTGTCGGCGTCGGGCCGGTAGATCAACGCGCGTGGGGGTGGTGGCCCGCCGCCGGTGCCGGGTGCGGTGGTGAGCAGGTGGGGGTTGTCGGCCAGGGCGCGGGTGATGAGCTCGGTGAGCCCGGCGGTGCCCAGCACCGGCGCGGCGGGGGTGGTGAACGCGGTGACGGTGCCGGGTTCGGGCAGCCAGCCGGCGCGGTGGCGGGTGCCGCGGGCGTGGAAGATGCTGCCGGCCAACCGGTTGATCGCCGCGGCCAACTGGGCCGACGGTGTCGGTGGGTGATCGGGCAGGTCGGTGTCGGCGGAGTCGGGCGGCGCCGAGTCGGTGACCGCGTCCTCGGGTGCCGGGCGCTCGGGTGCGTCGACCGAACCGTCTTGCTCGGCACCGCTTTGCCCGGCGTCGGCCTCGAGCTCCGTCGCGGCGAGCGGGTCGTCCGCCCTCGACGAGCCCGGCTCCGCACCCGAATCCGAGTGCTGGGCGGCGTCTTGGGAATCGTCACGATCGTTGTCGGCGTCTTCGCTGGTGCCGGCCGCCGCGGCGGCCTGGTCTGTGATCTCGGCCGCTGCGAGTGGGTCCTCGGTGTTCGCAGCGTCCGCCTCGTCATCCGAACGGGAGTGTGCTGCAGCGTCTTCGAGATCCTCCCCGGCGCCGGCGTTTGTGTCCTCGTCGGTGTCGGTGTCGTCGGTGTCGGTGGTGATGAGGCCGAGTTGGGTGGCGAGGTCGTAGGCCTGGGTGAGCATGGCCTGCCAGGTGCCGTCGCTGGCGAGTTGGCGGGCCAACTCGGCGTCGATGGGTCCGTGCCCGTGTAGGTAGGCGGGGTTGGACAGCAACCCGAGCAGGGTGGCCACGTCGATGCTGATCTGCACCAGGGGTTTACGTCGCAGGCTCGGTACGGGTTGGCCGGCCACCGCGCAGTCGTCGCGTCCGCAGGTGCACTCGAGGGCGGTTTCGCCGTGCATGATGGCGGTGAACGCGTCGGCGAGGCGGTATTGGCGGGCGCGGCGGTCATACCGGCACACGGTGTCGGCGACCTCGCACACCCGCTGCCAGGCGGCTTCGGCTTCGTCGGGTTCCAGATCCACCTGCAACCGGGCCATGTCACCGAGGGCGCGTTTGCTGATCTTGCGGAACATCTTCGTGTCGGCGCGCAGTTCGGCGTATTCGTCGGGGGCGGTGCGCATCAAGATGGCGTCGATCTCGCTGCCCAACGGCCCCGGCGACAGGGTGCGGGCGGCGGC
>NZ_VLIY01000018.1 GCF_007489285.1 Skermania sp. ID1734 | reverse complement strand
GGACTGTTCTTGGGTCGCCTGCTGCGCGGCTGCAGGGCCGCTGCCGCGCCGTCGGTTCGTGCCCGCGCGCGGATCGCGTAGAACGTTTTCCGGGAAATCCGGTGTTCGGCACAGAATGTCGTCACCGCTCCGCGTGGCGCGTCATCAGGCCACTGGGCGATCGCGAGGCGGACACGAGGATCAACGGGTTCATTGGCGGTCGGCACCGCTCAAGAAACCAGAAGTGTCACCACCAAAACCACTCAAAACGCCACCGATGTCCAGATACAGAACTGTCACCGATGTCCTGCGACATGACACATCGACCCCGAACAGCTGCAGCAGTGGTCGCTGCTGGCGGTCGATGAGCTGACCGATCAGCAGGTTCTGAGTTCGACCGCGCAGGTGACGCAGGCGCAGAACGTGTTGGCCGGGGTGCAGGCTCGCCTGCTGGCCGGGATGGAAACCCGCGGCCTGGCCGACGAGCTGGGGGCGACGTCGACGGCGGCGTGGCTGGCCGATTCCGGGCGGGTGGATCCCGCGACCGCGAAAAGACAGGTCACGGTGGCACGGTCGCTACAGACGCTGCCGGGCATGGCCGCGGCACTACAGCGCGGGGAGATTTCCGCGGCGCACGCCGAAGCGATCGTGGCGGCGATCAGCGCCCTGCAACGGGCCTGCCCGGAGGCGGATCTGGGTGCGGCCGAACAACAATTGGTCGACGTGGCTTTGGCCGGGACTCCGGCGGCGGTGCGCGAAACCGGCCGCGACCTGGTCCTGAGCCACACCCCGGAGCGGGAGCCGGTCGCCGAGGACCCCGAGCTCAACCGCCTCGACTACGGCACCGGCCGTGACGGGCGCGGCAAACTGCGCGCCGACCTGGACAAACTCACCTTCGAGAAACTGCGCTCGGTCCTCGAACCGCTGGCCGCGCCGCGCCCGGGACCGGACGCCGAACCCGACCCGCGCTCGGCGTCGCAGCGCCGCGTCGACGCCCTCGCCGACATCGTGGATGCGCAGTTGAGTGGTCGCGGTGGTGGGGTGGGGCGGGCGCAGGTGACGCTGGTCGCCGAGGCCAACGACCTGGCCGGCAAGGCCACGTTCGTCGACGAGGCCGGGCGCGTGAAAGACACCCGGTGGCCGTTTCACCTGTCCTGGACCGGGTCGGTGTCACGCCAGGTCGCCCAGATGCTGGCCTGTGACTGCGAGGTCACCGTGGTCGTGGTCGACGGCCACCGGGTGCCGTTGGATGTCGGGCGCAGCGAACGCCTCGTCACCCCCGCCATCCGCAAAGCACTCATCGTGCGCGACGGCGGCTGCGCGGTACCCGGCTGCGGGCGCCCACCGCACTGGACCGACGCCCACCACATCCGACACTGGGCCGAAGGCGGCCACACGACATTGGACAACATGGTGCTCCTGTGTCGAGCACACCACCGCATGATCCACCGCGGCACCTGGCAGGTTTTCCTCGGCGAGGACGGCCACCCCTGGTTCATCCCACCGAAAACCCTCGACCCCGACCGAAAACCCATGCCCGCCCACAACCGACGACGAAGACCGGCGGCCGCATGACGCCGGTCGTCGGACGGGCGGAGCACTCTGCCCGCAGGTGCTTCGCGCGCCAGTCGATACCATGCGTAACACCACGTCCTATGCACAAGGAGACCACTGCCGTGAGCATCCCCAGCCGTCAGACCGCCGCCCTCGTCCGGGTGCCGGCCGGAACGACGGCGGGTGCAGCCGTTCGGGAGGCGGGCTTGCCCGGCAAAGGTGTCGATGCGGTGGTCGTGGTGCGTGACGCCGAGGGGCGCCTTCGTGACCTCGCCTGGACACCGGACACCGACGTCGAGGTCGAGCCGGTAGCCGCCAACACCGAAGACGGCCGCAGCGTCATCCGGCACTCCGCCGCGCATGTGCTCGCACAGGCCGTTCAGCAGGAATTCCCCGAGGCGAAGCTCGGCATCGGTCCGCCGATCAAAGACGGGTTCTACTACGACTTCCAGGTCGACCGGCCCTTTACGCCGGATGATCTCGCCAAGTTAGAAACCCGGATGCGCAAGATTGTCAAAGGCGCCCAACGGTTTTCCCGGCGGGTCACCGATGCCGAGGCAGCGCAGCAGGAGCTCGCCGACGAGCCCTTCAAGCTGGAGTTGATCACCGACAAGTCGGGCATCGATGACCCCGAAGTCATGGAAGTCGGCGGCGCCGAGCTCACGATCTACGACAACCTCGACCCACGCACCGGCGACCTCGTGTGGAAGGACCTGTGCCGCGGCCCGCACATTCCCACCACCAAACACATTCCGGCGTTCAAGTTAACCCGCAGCTCGGCCGCGTACTGGCGCGGTGACCAGAACCGTGAGGATCTGCAGCGCATCTACGGCACCGCCTGGGAATCGCAGGAGGCCCTCGACGAGCACGTGCGCTTGCTGGCCGAGGCGGAGCGCCGCGACCACCGCAAGCTGGGCCTCGAGCTCGACCTGTTCAGCTTCCCGGACGAGCTCGGTTCCGGCCTGCCGGTGTTCCACCCGAAGGGCGGAATTATCCGCAAGGAGCTCGAAGACTATTCGCGCGAGCGTCACATCGCCGCCGGATACGACTTCGTGAACACTCCACACATCACCAAGGGGCATCTGTTCGAGGTATCCAAGCACCTCGAGTGGTACGCCGAGGGCATGTTCCCGCCGATGCACCTCGACGCGGAATACAACGAGGACGGCACTGTCCGAAAGCCCGGGCAGGACTATTACGTCAAGCCGATGAACTGCCCGATGCACAACCTGATCTACCGCAGCCGGGGACGGTCCTACCGCGAACTGCCACTGCGGATGTTCGAGTTCGGCTCGGTATATCGGTACGAGAAGTCCGGCGTGGTGCATGGACTCACCCGCGCGCGCGGCTTCACCCAGGACGACGCGCACATCTACTGCACCCGCGAACAAATGCGCGAAGAACTGACCACCACGCTGAACTTCGTGCTGCAGCTGCTCAAGGACTACGGTCTCGACGAGTTCTACCTGGAACTGTCCACCAAGGACGAAAAAAAGTTCGTGGGCTCGGACGAGATGTGGGAGGAAGCCACCGCGGTACTTGCCGAGGTCGGCGCGGCCTCGGGTCTCGACCTGGTTCCCGATCCGGGCGGGGCGGCGTTCTACGGGCCCAAGATCTCGGTGCAGACCAAGGACGCTCTCGGGCGTAGCTGGCAGATGTCGACCCTGCAACTCGACTTCTTCGAGCCGGAACTGTTCGAGCTCGAATACACCGCGTCCGACGGCTCCAAGCAGTGTCCGGTCATGATCCACCGGGCCCTCTTCGGGTCGATCGAACGGTTCTTCGGCGTGCTCACCGAGCACTACGCGGGCGCCTTCCCGGCATGGCTCGCCCCGGTGCAGGTGGTGGGTATCCCGGTCGCCGATCCGCATGTCGAGCACCTGCGTACTGTCGCTGACTTGCTACGAGCGCAAGGCGTGCGGGCCGAAGTCGACGACAGTGACGACCGCATGCAGAAGAAAATCTTCAACCACACCGCGCAGAAGGTGCCGTTCATGCTGCTCGCCGGGGAACGCGACGTAAACGCCGACGCGGTGAGCTTCCGGTTCCGCGACGGCACCCAGATCAACGGAGTGCCGGTCGCTGACGCGGTCACGGCGATCGTGGAGTGGATAGCCGCCCGGAAGAACGCGTCACCCACGGTCGAACTGCTGCATATCGGCCAGCAGGGATGACCGCTGTGGACAGGGAGCAGCAGAGCGAAGGGTTGGTTGATCGGGGGCCCGGTGACCCCGATCGCCTGCAACGGTTGTGGACACCGCATCGGATGTCGTATATCGCCGAGACGCCGCAGCCGAAAAACGCTTCGGGAGAGCCGTTTTCGGACATCCCAAAGATGTCGGACGAGGACGGCCTGATCGTCGCGCGTGGCGAACTCGTCTACGCGGTGCTGAACCTGTACCCCTACAATCCCGGGCACCTGATGATCGTTCCGTATCGCCGGGTGGCCAACTTGGAGGATCTGACGCCCGATGAAAGCGCGGAGTTGATGGCTTTCACACAGAAGGCCATCCGCGTGATCAAGCGGGTCTCCAATCCGCCAGGGTTCAACGTCGGGTTGAATCTCGGCGCAGTAGCCGGCGGCTCGCTTGCTGCGCACCTGCATCAGCACATCGTGCCGCGGTGGGGCGGCGATGCGAATTTCATCACGGTGGTCGGGGGGACCAAAGTGATGCCGCAGCTGCTCCGCGAGACCCGGGCGCTGCTCGCTGCCGCCTGGCACGACGACACGGAAGACACCGACGGCGACTGAGCCGTCACCGGCTAGATTGTGTGAACGATCAGCCTGCAACGGCTGGAATTCGAGAACGGGGACGAGTGCGGTGCTGAGCTTTTTCGGCCGGGAGGCGGTGTCGAAGGCGACCGCACCCCTGGGGAAAGCGTTACTCGCCACCGGCCTGACCCCGGACGTCATGACACTGATCGGCACTACCGCCTCGATCGTTGCCGCCGTAACGCTGTTCCCGTCGGATCACCTGTTCTGGGGAACGATGGTGATCTGGTTGTTCGTCATGTTCGACATGCTCGACGGCGCGATGGCGCGGGCCCGCGGCGGCGGCACCAAATACGGCGCGGTACTGGACGCGACGTGCGACCGCGTGGCCGACGGCGCGATTTTCGCCGGGTTGGCGTGGTGGGCGGTGTACCACGCCAACAGCAAGCCGCTGCTGGTAGCGACGCTGATCTGCCTGGTCACCTCACAGGTGATCTCGTACGCGAAGGCTCGCGCCGAGGCGAGCGGCCTCTCCGCCGATGGCGGGCTGATCGAGCGCCCGGACCGGCTCATCATCGTGCTGGTCGGCGCCGGGTTCACGGGTATCGCCGGCTATTGGGGAATCGGCTGGCTCGAGTGGGCAGTCCATGTGGCCATGTGGATTCTCGCGGTCGCCAGCGTCATCACGGTGTTCCAGCGCGTGCTGGCCGTTCGGCGCTCGCCGGGCGCCCGGGACGTCATTCCGATGAGTACGCGCGCCAGCGACGAGTCACGAGCAGACAGGGAGTAGCCATGACCGTGATACCCGTGTCCCAGCGCCTGTCCGACCTCGGCTACGCCGCCGGTTGGCGGGTGGTTCGTGCCCTACCGGAGGCCATGGCCCGCAATGTCTTCGACCGCGGTGCTGACTATGCCACCCGTAAGGGCGGCCCCGAGCAACTTCGTAGGAACCTGGCCCGAGTGGTCGGTGTCGAGCCGAAAGATGTTCCTTCCGAGTTAATTTCAGCATCTGTCCGCTCGTACGCGCGGTATTGGCGTGAGGCGTTTCGGCTACCGACCATGGATCACGCCGCCATCGCCACCTCGCCACGGTATTTGATCGACGGCGAGGAGTACCTGATCGCGGCGTTGGAGCGCGGGAAGGGAGTGATCCTCGCCTTACCGCATTCCGGCAACTGGGACATCGCGGGGGTGTGGCTGGTCCATCACTACGGCTCCTTTTCCACGGTCGCCGAGCGGCTCAAGCCGGAGTCGCTGTTCGAAAGGTTCGTGGCGTACCGGGAGGGCCTTGGTTTCGAAGTGTTCCCGCTGACCGGCGGGGAGGCGCCGCCGTTCCGACAGCTGACCGAAAGGCTGCGTAACAACCAGATCGTGTGTCTGCTCGGCGACCGCGACCTGTCCAGCCGGGGCATCGAGGTCGACTTCTTCGGCGCTCGCACCCGGATGCCGGCGGGTCCGGCGCAGCTGGCCATCGAGACCGGCGCCACCCTGCTTGCCGTGCATCCGTGGTTCACGGTCGACGCCGACGGTCAGGAGGGGTGGGGCCTGAAAGCCGACCCGCCCATCGACGTCAGCGTGGGCGTCGAGGTCGCGATTCAAGCGCTCGCGGACCGCTTCGCCGCCAACATCGCCGCACACCCCGCCGACTGGCACATGCTGCAGCCGCTGTGGTTGGACGATCTGTCCGACGCCCGCCGCGCCCGCATCGGTGCAAACAAGCCCAAACAGGCGGCGCCGTGAAAATCGGGATGGTGTGCCCCTACTCCTTCGACGTGCCGGGTGGGGTGCAGGCGCACGTCGTCGAACTTGCCGACGTGCTCATCGAGCGGGGGCACCGGGTGAGCGTGCTGGCGCCGGCCTCGGACGAAACCGAGCTACCGGAATTCGTCGTCTCGGCCGGGCGCGCGGTGGCCATCCCGTACAACGGCTCGGTCGCGCGGCTGAGCTTCGGGCCCACCGCCTACAACCGGTTGCGGCGCTGGGTTGCCGACAACGACTTCGATGTCTTGCACATCCACGAACCGAACGCGCCGAGCCTCTCGATGCTCGCCTTGAAGGTGGCCGAGGGTCCGATCGTGGCGACCTTCCACACCTCCACCACAAAGTCGTTGGTGCTCAGCACCTTTCAGGGCGTGCTGCGGCCCTACCACGAGAAGATCAGCGGCCGGATCGCCGTTTCGGAGCTGGCTCGACGCTGGCAGGTGGAGGCGCTCGGCTCCGACGCGGTCGAAATCCCCAACGGTGTCGACGTCGGCGCGTTCGCCAACGCCCAGCCCCTGCCCGGTTATCCCCGCCGTGGCGGCACGGTGCTGTTCCTCGGGCGCTACGACGAGCCCCGCAAAGGCATGTCGGTGCTGCTGGGCGCGCTGCCGAAACTGGCCGCCGCTCATCCCGACCTCGAAGTGCTGGTAGTGGGCCGTGGCGACGAAGACCGGCTGCGCAAAGAAGCCGGTGAGCATGCCAAACACCTGCGGCTGCTCGGGCAGGTCACTGATGAAGAAAAAGCCTCGGCCATGCGCAGCGCCGACGTGTATGTCGCGCCCAACACCGGCGGTGAAAGCTTCGGGATCGTGCTGGTGGAGGCGATGGCGGCAGGAACCCCCGTCGTCGCCAGCGAACTGAACGCGTTCCGGCGGGTCTTGCGTGACGGTGCGGCCGGTGTCCTCGTACCGGTCGGCGACGCCGAAGCCCTCGCCCGTGAGGTGGATCTGCTGCTCAGCAACTCCGACCGTCGCGGCGAGTTGGTGGCCGCCGGCGCCCGCACGGTCGCCGACTACGACTGGCCCGTCGTGGCTGAGCAGATCCTGCGGGTGTACGAAACCGTGACCGTCGGCGATCATCGCGTTCGGGCCGCCGGCTGATGACATTTTCAGCACTGACGATCCTCGTCATTGCGCTGGTCGCCGCGGTCGTCCTGGCGCTGGGCGCATGGGCGTATTCGACGGCACACCGGCTCGACCGACTACATGTGCGGTCGGACCTGTCCTGGCAGGCGTTGGATGCCGCGCTGGCGCGGCGGGCCGTCGTCGCGCGGACGGTCGCGGCGGCGAGCGCGGCGTCGAACCCGGACGCCAGCAAGCGTCTTGCTCACCTGGCGGATCAGGCCGAGCGCGCTGAACGGTCGGACCGCGAGGCCGTAGAGAATCAGCTCTCGACCGCGCTGGCGGCGGTCGACATCGAGACGCTACGGCCGCAGCTTGTCGCGGAGTTGGCCGACGCGGAGGCGCGGGTATTGATCGCGCGCCGCTTTCACAATGACGCGGTCCGGGACACGTTGGCGTTGCGGACCCGCCGGTCGGTGCGCTGGCTGCACCTCGGCGGCACCGCGCCGCTGCCGAGCTACTTCGAGATCGCCGAGCGCGTGAAGCCATCGGCCGCAACCGGGCTCGACCTCGCCGGTAACCGGACTTCCGCGCGCGTGGTCATGCTCGACGAACAGGGCCGGGTGCTGCTCATGCGCGGCCACGACCCGCTGGTGCCCGACGTGTCGTTCTGGTTCACGATTGGCGGCGGCGCCGAACCGGGGGAGACGTTGCGGGAGACGGCGGTGCGCGAGGTCGCGGAGGAAACCGGCGAGCTCATCGACTCGGGGTTGCTGCGCGGCCCGCTGTGGCGGCGAGTGGCAATCTTCCCGTTCAACGGTGAACTCATGAGGTCCGAGGAGTTGTTCTTCGTCACCCAGGTCCGGCACTTCGAGCCGCGTCCGATAGCGCTCACGGACCTGGAAAAGCGCACCATCACCGGCAGCAAGTGGTGCACCGCCGAGGACATCGCAACGCTCAACGCGGCAGGCGAAACGGTGTACCCGCAAGATCTGGCGAATTTGCTCGACGAGGCGCGCGCCGCGGCGACCGTCGCCGAGGATCCCGAGGTGCGCGCGATCCGCTGAATGGCCCACCTGGCATTCTCGACGCTGTGTGGGCAGTGCTGGCGGTCGCGGGTGCCGTGGTGGTCGCGACCGGGTGGTTACCCGCAGACGATGCCTGGAACGTCGCCGTCGTCCGGGGTGGTCCGGTCCTGGGCTTTCTTGTCGCGATCACGGTGCTGGCCGAACTTGCCGACAGATCCGGGGTTTTCGACGCCGCAGCCGCCGCGTGCGCGCGGTTGGGCCGCGGCTCGACAGCCACGCTGTACCTGCTCATCGCCGCGTTGACGTCGGTGACGACGGTCGTGCTGAGCATCGATACCACCGCTGTCCTGCTCACCCCGGTGGTGTTGGCACTGTCGAGCCGGATAGGTTTGCGTCCCTTGCCGTTTGCCGTCGCGGTGGTCTGGCTTGCGAACACGGCGAGCCTGTTGCTACCGGTGTCGAACTTGACGAATCTGCTTGCGCAGCAACGCGAGAAGCTTTCCGGGGTCGAATTCGCCACCCGCATGGGCTTGCCGGAGTTGATCGCCGTCGTGCTCACCGTGGGCTACCTGTGGCTACTTTTCCGGCGCGATCTGCGCGGAAACTATGAAATGCCGGCCCCACAACCACGGGGTGACGACTGGACGTTCCGGGTGTGCGCCGTTGCCTGCGCGGCGCTCGTCCCGGCGGTGCTGTTGGGGGTTATTCCCGCGATCGCCGCAGCTGGTGCCGCCGTGGCCGCGCTCGTCGTTTTCGGTGTGCGGGACCGCAGTGCGGTGCGCGTTTCGCTGATTCCGTGGCGGCTCGTGCTGTTCACCGAAGGGCTGTTTCTGGTTGTCGCGGCCATCGCGCGACACGGGTTGATCGACTTCCTCGCGCACCTCACCGGTCACTCAGTCGTCGTCACCGCATTGGTGGCTGGCGGCGCGGGCAACCTGGTGAACAACCTGCCCGCCTATCTGGCCATGGAACCGGCTGTTCCGGCCGGCAGTACGACTGCGCTGCTGGCGGTGCTTGTCGGCACCAACGTCGGGCCGCTGATCACGGTGTGGGGCTCGCTGGCGACGCTGCTGTGGCGGGAAAGGTGTAAAGCCCGCGGAATCGAGGTGTCCGCCTTGCGATTCGCCGCGATCGGGCTAGCCGGGGCGCCGGTGATCGCGGCGGCCGCCGCGGCCGGATTGCTACTGACCGGCTGACTTATCTGGAATGACTAGAATCGATGAACACCCGCAATCAATCGAGGAGTTCGAATTCGTGACCACCAATGAGACCACTCAGGTCGGTACGGCCCGCGTCAAGCGTGGGATGGCCGAGATGCTCAAGGGCGGCGTCATCATGGACGTGGTCACCCCGGAGCAGGCGAAGATCGCCGAGGACGCCGGCGCGGTCGCGGTGATGGCTCTCGAGCGCGTGCCCGCGGACATCCGCGCCCAGGGCGGCGTTTCACGGATGAGTGATCCGGACATGATCGACGGCATCATTGCGGCGGTATCGATCCCGGTCATGGCGAAGGCGCGCATCGGGCATTTTGTCGAGGCGCAGATCCTGCAGTCGCTCGGCGTCGACTACGTCGACGAGTCCGAAGTGCTGACGCCCGCCGACTATGCCAACCACATCGACAAATGGAACTTCACCGTGCCGTTCGTCTGCGGCGCAACGAATCTCGGGGAAGCGCTGCGCCGCATCACCGAAGGCGCGGCGATGATCCGCTCCAAGGGCGAGGCCGGTACCGGCGACGTGTCCAACGCCACGACGCACATGCGCAAGATCCGTGCTGAGATCCGTCGGCTCAGCTCGCTGCCGGAGGACGAATTGTATGTCGCCGCAAAGGAACTGCAGGCGCCGTACGAGCTCGTCCGCGAGATTGCCGAGACGGGCAAGTTGCCTGTGGTGCTGTTCACCGCGGGCGGTATCGCGACGCCGGCGGATGCGGCGATGATGATGCAGCTCGGCGCTGAGGGCGTCTTCGTCGGATCCGGAATCTTCAAGTCCGGTAACCCGGCTCAACGCGCAGCCGCGATTGTGAAGGCCACCACCTTCTACGACGACCCCGACGTGCTGGCAAAGGTGTCGCGTGGGCTCGGTGAGGCGATGGTCGGCATCAACGTCGATGACATCCCGCAGCCGCACCGGCTCGCGGAGCGCGGCTGGTAACACTTTGGCCTGGATAGTGCTCGTCGCCTCCGGGGTGCTGGAGGCTGTCTGGGCGACTGCGCTAGGTAAATCCGACGGATTCAGTCGGCTCGTGCCGTCGATCGTCTTCCTTATTGCGGTCGTGTTGAGCATGGTCGGGCTGGCCTTTGCCATGCGGACGCTGCCGACCGGCACGTCGTACGCGGTATGGGTTGGGATTGGCGCCGCGCTAACTGTCGGCTATGGGATGGTGACCGGGGAAGAACCAGCGTCGCTGGTTCGCATTCTGCTCATCTGCGCGATTGTGGCGTGTGTGGTCGGACTGGAGTTGTCGCACTAGTTGCTAGCCTTACCCGGGCATCGGCGGAAGGACTCGGGTATGGCAACCATCGGCGAAGCGCTGCGCGTGGAACGTCTGGAACGGGACATCTTTCGCGGTGCGTCCACCGAAACGACCCTGGTCCGCACGTTCGGCGGGCAGGTTGCTGGGCAGGCACTCGTCTCGGCCGTGCACACGGTGGAGCCGCTGTTTCAGGTGCACTCGCTGCACGGGTATTTCCTGCGTCCGGGCAACCCCAAAGAACCGACCGTCTACCTGGTCGATCGCATTCGGGACGGCCGATCGTTCTGCACCCGGCGGGTGACCGGCATCCAGGACGGCAAAGCGATATTCACGATGTCGGCGTCGTTTCACAAGGGCGACGAGGGGATCGAGCACCAGGACACCATGCCGACCGTCCCCAGTGCTGATGAGCTGCCACAGCCGCCCGACGAGCAGACGTCGGCCCAGGTCGCGCTGCAGCGGGAATGGTCGCACTGGGACATCCGGATTATCCCGGGTGATCAAGTCGCGCGCCGCCCCGGCGCGGCGTCGCAGCAACAGGTGTGGTTTCGCTACCGTCACCGGCTGCCCGACGAGGAGATTTTCCACATCTGCACGCTCGCCTACATGAGCGACATGACGTTGCTCGGTTCGTCGAAAGTTCACCACCGCGACGAACCGACGCAGATCGCCTCGCTGGATCACGCGATGTGGTTCCTGCGGCCGTTCCGGGCCGACGAGTGGCTGCTCTACGACCAGACATCGCCATCGGCCGGGTTCGGCCGGGCGCTGACGCAAGGGCGGATCTTCGACACCAACGGGAACCTGGTCGCCGCGGTTGTGCAGGAAGGGCTTACGCGGAAACTGCGCGAGGACTAATCGCTGAGGATGCACGCTCCGCGGTGCACCGACATGTTGTGCAGGTAGACGAGGCCGTTGATTTTCAGGGCGTCCCGTTCGTCGTCACTGAGCTCGCGCCGCACCTTGCCCGGGACCCCGGCAACCAGTGAGCCTGGTGGGATTTCGACGCCTTCGGGAATCAGTGCGTTGGCGGCAATGAGCGACCCGGCTCCCACTTGCGCGCCGTTGAGCACGGTGGCACCCATCCCGACGAGGACGTCATCGGAGATGGTGCAGCCGTGCAGAATGGCGTTGTGTCCCACCGACACTCCGGCGCCGACGGTCAACGGAAAGCCGGGGTCGGAGTGCAGTACGCAGCCATCCTGGATGTTGGTTTTGGCGCCGATGGTGATGGTTTCGAGGTCGGCCCGCAGTACCGCGTTGTACCAGATGCTGACGTCGGCGCTCAGCGTCACGCGCCCGATGACCGTCGCGTTCGGCGCGATCCACGCCGAGGGGTCGATGTGCGGACGATGCTCGCCGAGCTGAATCTTCATGAGCGCCCAATCTACCGGCGGTCCGGTACGGGCGTACTCGTATGCTCGGGTCGTGACCAAGCCAGTGATCGGTGTTCTCGCGCTGCAAGGCGACGTTCGTGAGCACGTCGCGGCCCTGACCGAGTGTGGTGCGCAGGCCATCGGCGTTCGGCGTGTCGCTGAGCTGGACAGCGTCGACGGTTTGGTCATCCCGGGTGGTGAGTCAACGACGATTTCTCGGCTGCTGGAGGTTTTCGAACTGCTCGAGCCGGTGCGGCGGCGTCTGCGGGACGGTATGCCGGCGTTTGGATCCTGCGCCGGGATGATCCTGCTGGCGTCGAAGGTGCTCGATACGCGGCCCGATGCGCAGCACCTGAGCGGGATAGATATGACGGTGCGCCGCAATGCGTTTGGCCGGCAGGTCGATTCCTTCGAGACCGATCTCAAGTTTGCCGGGCTCGATGATGGACCGGTGCGCGCGGTGTTCATCCGGGCGCCGTGGGTCGAGGAGGTCGGCCCCGAAGTGGAGGTGCTGGCCAGCGTGCCCGAGGGTCCGGCCGCCGGACGGATCGTTGCGGTGCGGCAAGGCGCGGTGCTGGCCACCTCGTTTCATCCGGAAGTTTCCGGTGACCTGCGCGTGCACCGGATGTTCGTCGACACCGTGCGCGAGCGGCTTGCGTAAACTGGAGAAGTTGTCCAGCTGACCACTTGAAGGAAGAAGCGCATGAGCGGCCACTCCAAATGGGCCACCACCAAGCACAAGAAGGCCGTGATCGACGCCAAGCGCGGCAAGATGTTCGCCAAGCTGATCAAGAACATCGAGGTCGCGGCGCGGACCGGCGGTGGTGACCCTGGTGGCAACCCGACGCTCTACGACGCGATTCAGAAGGCCAAGAAGTCCTCGGTGCCCAACGACAACATCGAGCGCGCCCGCAAGCGTGGCGCCGGTGAAGAAGCGGGCGGCGCCGACTGGCAGACCATCATGTACGAGGGGTACGGCCCGAACGGTGTCGCGATCCTCATCGAGTGCCTTACCGACAACCGCAACCGTGCGGCGGGCGAGGTGCGCACGGCGATGACCCGCAACGGTGGCAACATGGCCGACCCTGGTTCGGTGGCATACCTGTTCTCCCGCAAGGGTGTTGTCCAGCTCGACAAGAACGGGCAGAGCGAGGACGACGTGTTGATGGCCGTGCTCGATGCCGGGGCCGAAGAGGTCAATGACCTCGGCGAATCGTTCGAGGTGGTCAGCGAACCCGGCGATCTGGTCGCGGTCCGTACTGCGTTGCAGGAGGCGGGGATCGACTACGACTCCGCGGAGGCGAGTTTCCAGCCGTCGGTGAGCGTCGCGGTCGATCTCGACGGCGCGCGCAAGGTGTTCAAGCTCATCGACGCCCTCGAAGACTGCGACGACGTGCAGAACGTCTACACCAACGTCGACGTCTCCGACGAGGTGCTCGCGCAACTGGACGCGTAGTGCGCTGGGCGGCCGCGGGGGTAGCCGCAGGGCTGGTCGCGTCGGCGGTGTGGTGGTTCGTCGGGCGGCCGACGTTCGGGAATCATGAGTTGCACCGGGTGAACTTCGCGTTCGTCGCCGATGATCGCCCGGCGCCGATTTCCTGGTCGGACACTGCTGTCGTGTTGGCCCTGTTGTGCGGTTTGCTGTTCGCGCTCGTGGGTGAGTGGTTCCGAGTCGGGCGCGGCTCTGGCGCTAACCCGATCCGGGTGTGCGCCATCGTGGGTTTCGCTGTGGGGATACTTACGTGGCTGGCGATCGCCGTGACGCCCGCGGGGTTGGGTGCGTTTCTCCGAGCAGTTCCGCATATTCGGATTTCGGACGCCGACACCGTGTGGTGGTTGATTCCAGTGGCGGGCGCGGTTGTTGGATACGTCATAGGCCGGCTGCTCAACCGGTTCGGCTGGCGCGTCGAGCGCGCAAGGCCGTCGCTGAAGTCACGGTGGATCGCGGCTGGTCTCGTCGCAGTGTTCGTTGCGGTCGGTGTCACTGCTTGGGACGCGTCCGATACCCGGAGTTGCCGGCACGACGCTCGACTGGCACCTGTCCAGGTTTGGACACCGCCCATGGAAGGCGTCGCGGTCGCGCACTACGACGCAGGTTGCTAGTTTCGCTCCGCGAGTTGGCAGTTCGCGTCGGTTGTACGGGACGCGAAGTGTATAGACGGGGAGCGAAACCGATCGACCGCACGCGCAAGCCGTGTCGAAACCCGAAATTGTCACCCCTGCCGGTTAAGCTCGAACAGCTGTTCGTAGACGTTAGGGGATCGTGGTGCGGGTGATGGGTGTCGACCCTGGGCTTACCCGCTGCGGCCTGAGCCTGATCGAGGGCGGCACCGGCCGCCAGGTCATCGCACTCGACGTCGACGTGGTGCGCACCCCGTCCGACATGGATCTCGCCGAGCGGTTGTTGCGCGTCGCCGACGCCGCCGAATACTGGATGGACACCCACAGACCCACGGTCGTCGCGATCGAGCGGGTGTTCGCGCAACAGAACGTCCGCACCGCGATGGGCACGGCGCAAGCCGGGGGAGTGATCGCCCTCGCCGCCGCCCGACGTGGGATACCGGTCAGCTTTCACACGCCCAGCGAGGTCAAATCCGCTGTCACCGGTAGCGGTACGGCGGACAAGCAACAGGTGACCACGATGGTCACCCGCATCCTGGGTTTGCAGACCAAGCCGACCCCCGCCGACGCAGCCGACGCGCTGGCTTTGGCAATCTGTCACTGCTGGCGTGCGCCGATGCTGGCGCGCATGGCGGCGGCCGAGGCCGCGGCCGCCGAGCAGAAGCGGCGCTACGAGGCCCGCCTGCGCCAGATGCGAAAGGAGGCGCGTTCGCGATGATCGCTTCCGTCCGAGGTGAGGTCCTCGACATTGCGCTCGACCATGTGGTCATCGAGGCGGCCGGCGTCGGCTATCGCCTCAATGCCACACCGGCGACCCTGGGCACCTTGCACCGGGGGAGCGAGGCCCGGCTGTTCGCCGCGATGATCGTGCGCGAAGACTCGATGACGCTCTACGGCTTCGCCGATACCGAGTCGCGCGACCTGTTCGGCCTGCTGCAAACCGTCTCCGGCGTGGGTCCCCGGCTGGCCATGGCTATCCTCGCCGTGCTCGAGCCCGAGGCGCTTCGCAAGGCATTGGCCGAAGGCAACATCGCGGCACTCACACGGGTGCCCGGGATCGGCAAACGCGGCGCGGAAAGACTGGTCGTGGAACTGCGGGACAAAGTCAACGCCGTGGCCGTGTCGGATCCCGTCAACCCCGCAACGCCGTCGGCCAATGCGGTGCGCGAACACATCGTCGAGGCCCTGACCGGCTTGGGTTTCCCGGCCAAGCAGGCAGAGCAAACCACCGACACCGTGCTGGCCGAAAATCCGGACGCCACCTCGTCCACGGCGCTGCGGCTGGCGCTCGCCCTGCTCGGTAGGAAGCGATGACCGAAGCCGAATCGCAAGTCAGTGCACGGCCGTTGACCTCCGACGGTGATCTCGACGCGAGCCTGCGGCCTAAATCACTGGACGACTTCATCGGTCAGCCGCGGGTCCGGGAGCAGCTGCAACTTGTGTTGCGCGGAGCCAAGATTCGCGGCGGCACACCCGACCACATCCTGCTCTCCGGTCCACCCGGCCTGGGCAAGACCAGCATGGCCATGATCATCGCCGCCGAACTCGGCTCGGCACTGCGCCTCACCTCCGGCCCGGCACTGGAACGCGCCGGCGATCTCGCCGCGATGCTGAGCAACCTGGTCGAGGGCGACGTCCTGTTCATCGACGAGATTCACCGCATCGCCCGCCCGGCGGAGGAAATGCTCTACCTCGCCATGGAGGACTTCCGTGTCGACGTCGTCGTCGGCAAAGGTCCCGGCGCAACGTCGATCCCACTCGAGGTAGCGCCGTTCACCCTGGTCGGTGCCACCACCCGATCCGGCGCGCTGACCGGACCACTGCGGGACCGGTTCGGCTTCACCGCGCACATGGACTTCTACTCGCCCGCCGAACTGCAGCAAATTCTGCGGCGTTCGGCACGCATCCTCGACGTGCACATCGACGATGCCGGCGCCGCCGAAATTGCCGGACGCTCCCGCGGCACGCCGCGTATCGCCAACCGGCTGTTGCGTCGCGTGCGCGACTACGCCGACGTTCGTGCCAACGGCGTCGTCACCCGCGAGGTGGCTCAAGCCGCGCTGGCGGTGTACGACGTGGACCAACTAGGTCTGGATCGCCTTGACCGAGCGGTGCTTGGCGCGCTGGTGCGCAGCTTCGGCGGCGGGCCGGTCGGTGTGTCCACGCTCGCGGTGGCCGTCGGGGAGGAGCCGGCGACGGTCGAAGAAGTGTGCGAGCCATTCCTGGTGCGCGCCGGCATGATCGCGCGCACACCTCGGGGCCGTGTCGCGACCGCCGCGGCCTGGGAGCAACTCGGACTCACCCCGCCGCCGGACCTCGCGATCGGCGGCATCGAAGTCCGCGCCAACGAGCCGCAACTCGGCCTGTTCGATTAAGACGCGCTCGGCTGGCCCGACATCTCGGTGATCAGCCACGGCAGGCCCACTTCGAATGCCTTCTCCGCGAACTGCCAGGTGTGGCCACCGCTGCTCGTTGCCACCACACAGCCGATGTCGACCTTCTGCGCGTCGGCGCAGAGCTTTTCGGCCGCGCCCGTCTCACCGGTGTCGCGGAACATGTCGCGGCCGCCGAGCCCAACTTGTTGGTCGCTCACCTGCGGCGGGTGCCAATTATGGTTGCCACCATGGGCGTTGCCCGGCCAGTTCGCGGGCCGTGCCGGTGGAACGAGGTCCTCGAACAAGCCGCTGACGCCTGTGTAGGGGCCGTGCGCGGCCATGACGGTAGCGGGGTCGTAGGCGTTCCACGCCGCCGCGCTGCCGCCGAAGAGCCGGTCGATCGTCTGTTGCTTGGTGCCGGCCACGGGGCCAGCGTCGCCCGCGATGTCCTCGAAGGTGTGGAACAAGTCGGGATGCATGACGGTGAGGTCCACGGCGCAGGTGCCGCCCATCGACCACCCGACAATTCCCCAGTGGGCCGGGTCGGACGAGGCGCCGAAGGTTGAAATCACATACGGCCGAACGTCTTTGGTCAGATGGCTGGCAACATTGCCGCGCGGGCCGTCGACGCATTCGGTGTCGTTGTTGAAGCTCCCGCCGGCGTCGACGAACACCAGGATGGGCGTCTGGCCATGATGATGCTGGGCGTAGCTGTCGACGAACGGGATGATGTTCCCGCTGCGCATCCAGTCAGCAGGGGTGTTGAACTCACCGGCGATCATCATCAACACCGGCAGTTGCGGTGGCGTCTTGCCGTTGAACCAGGCGGGCGGGAGGTACACGTACTCGGTGCGGTGGTTGAATCCGCTGGCGGTGTCCGGAATATCGACGGGCACCACCTTGCCGGTGCTCGGGTTGGTGTCACGCAGTGCGGGTAGGGCGTCGGCGTCGACCTGGTCCGGCAGCGGTCCGGCGGTCAGCGCACTCCACGCTGCGGTCAGGGTGGGGTAGTAGCCCACCCACTGATTGAGCACCAGCGACACCGCCAAGACGCTCAGCGGGATCGCCAGCACCGATACGCCGCGGCGCCACCACCGGGCGCGGCGCCAGCCGACGACCGCCACCGCGATGGCAGCGGCAGCCACCCCGGTCCACACCCACAGCTGCCACGGCGCCGGATCCGAGGCCAAATCCTCCGAATCCATGTACCAGTGCGCGGCGAAGGCCGCGGCAACCGAAACCAGGATGCTCACCGGCACCCACACCAGCCACCAGCGGCGCGACCGACGTAACACCACCACGAGCAGGACTACGACGGCGGCGATCTCGATGACCAGCGGAAACCATCCGCCCAGCAAGGAAACGCCGTGCCCGTAGCCGCCCGAGAAATGCTGCTGCACGTTGGTGATCGGAGCCGGTTGCGGCACAGGATTTGGCACGCGCCGATGGTCGCTCACCAACCTGAAAGAACGCTGGGAACACCCTGGCACTGGACTGCTGAATGAGTACGTGCTCGGTTCTGGGCGCAGGTAATGGCAGACTGGTATGTCGACCCGGGTGCTCGTATCCCGGGAGCAACACCACTATGGCACTTCGGTGCGCACAAATTGAGGACTGACTTCCGCGATGGAACTGCTGTTTCCGCTCCTGCTGGTTGCCCTGCTCGTCCCGATGTTCTTGGCGATGCGGCGACAGAAGAAGGAGATGAACAAGACTGCCGAGATGCAATCCGCATTGCAGATCGGTGACCGCGTGCTCACCACGTCCGGCCTGTACGGCACCGTGGTCGACCTCGATGACACCACCGTCGACCTGGAGATCGCCGAAGAGGTCATCACCACCTGGTCGCGGATGGCGATCCGTGAGTTGCAGGTCGAGGACGCCCACACCGGCGATGACCACGACGACGACCGCCCGGCCGCGACTCCAGAGTCCAACGGCACCGGGTCTTTGGCGGCTGAGCAACTCGATCCGACCGAGACCGGTCGCCCGACCGACTGACCGGACGCTTCGCGCCTCCGCCGGCTTCCAGAGTCGGCGGCGGCGCCTTTTGCGGTGTCTGGCCTGCCCAATTCGGACTGAGGAGAATTCGCAACCGTGGCACGTTCCCCGGGGTCGGGATACCCGATCCGGCAACTAGTGGCGTTCGGTGTCCTGTTGGCCGTCGTGTATCTGCTGGTCTTCTTCACCGGGAACGGGTCACCGACACCCAAACTCGGAATCGACCTACAGGGCGGTACCCGGGTCACGCTGACCGCGCGCACGCCGGATGGCAGCAAACCCAGCCAGGACAGCCTGAAGCGGGCGCAACAGATCATCGAGACCCGGGTCAACGGCCTCGGTGTCTCGGGGTCCGAGGTGGTCATCGACGGCGACAACCTCGTCATCACCGTGCCCGGCGACGACAGTTCGCAGGCGCGTTCGCTGGGGCAGACCGCGCGGCTCTACATCCGCCCGGTGCTCAACGTCCGCCAGGGTGGCACGCCGGCAGCTCAGGCCCCGGCGGCTCCGACTCCGGCGCCCGCGCCAGGTGCCGCACCCGGCGCGCCGGCACCGGCACCGCAGGGCCGGCCGTTCCCCAAGGACCAGCCCACAACCCCAACTCCCACGCCGACCCCGGCCCCGGGCGCGCCGATAACCGGCACGGACCTCGCCGTGAAGGAGATCGCCGAGGCCAAGGCCACACGGCAGAGCACCGATCCGGCGACTCAGCAGAAGGCCCTTGCGGCGATCGACTGCACGAAGCCGGACCCGCTGGCCGGAAACGACGACCCGAAGTTGCCGCTGGTGGCGTGCGCCCAGGACGGCACCCACGCCGACCTGCTCGGGCCCAGCATCATCGACGGGCAGGACATCGCGGACGCCAGCTCCGGCTTCAACACCCAGCAGGCGCGTTATGAGGTGAGCTTGACGTTCAAGTCGGCCGCCAGCGAAACGTGGGCCAAGTTCACGTCTCAGAACATCGGCAAGCAGGCTGCGTTCACCCTCGACTCGAAGGTGGTCAGCGACCCGGTGATCCAGGGTGCCACGCCGGCGGGTAGCGCCACCTCCATCACCGGAAATTTCACGGCCTCCCAAGCCAAGGAACTCGCCAATACGCTCAAATACGGCTCCCTGCCGCTGTCGTTCTCGTCCTCGGAGGCGGAGACGGTCTCCGCCACGCTCGGCCTGTCGTCGCTGCGCGCCGGTCTGCTGGCGGGCGCGATCGGGCTGATCGCGGTGTTGCTGTACTGCCTGGTCTACTACCGCATGCTCGGGTTGCTCACGGCGTTGTCGCTGACTCTGTCCGGCGTCATGATCTACGGAATCCTGGTGTTGCTCGGGCGGTGGATCAACTTCACCCTGGACCTGGCCGGTATCGCCGGTCTGATCATCGGTATCGGCATGACAGCCGACTCCTTCGTGGTGTTCTTCGAACGCATCAAGGACGAAATGCGCGAGGGCCGCAGCTTCCGGTCCGCGGTGCCGCGAGGCTGGGTGCGAGCGCGGCGCACGATCCTGTCTGGCAACGCGGTGAGCTTCATCGCCGCCGCCGTGCTCTACATCCTTGCCATCGGTGAGGTGCGCGGCTTCGCGTTCACCCTCGGGTTGACCAGCATCCTCGACGTCGTCGTCGTGCTGCTGGTGACGGCCCCGCTGGTCACGCTCGCTTCGCAGACGCAGTTCTGGTCGAAGCCGGGCATCAACGGACTCGGTGCCGTGCAGCAGGTGGCCCGCGAGCGCCGCGCGCTCGCCACGACCGGCGCAAAGGAGCTGTGACGTGACCGAACAGGCTGCTACCGAAATCGCCGAAACCGGCGTCGACGACAAGCAACTACCGCACCACAGCCTGCTGAACCGGCTCTACACGGGAACCGGCGCCTTCGAGGTGATCGGGCGGCGCAATTTCTACTACATGCTGACGGCGGCGCTCGTCGCCATCTCGTTGTTGAGCATCATTTTCCGGGGTTTCACCCTGGGCATCGACTTCGAGGGCGGGTCACAGATCCAGTTCCCGAACCAGGGCAACGTCTCGACCACCGCAGTGGAAGACGTCTACCACCAGGCCCTCGGCATGGATCCGGTGTCGGTGCAAACGGTCGGCGCGGGGTCGAGCGCGACGATTCAGATTCGTTCGGAAGCGCTGAATCTGCAACAGGTCGACAAGCTGCAGAACGCGCTGTTCGACCGGTTCCACCCGAAGGACTCGAGCGGCAATCCGAACATCAACACCATCAGCAACTCCGACGTCAGTTCGACGTGGGGCAGTGAAATCACCAAGAAGGCGCTGATCGCGCTGCTGGTGTTTCTGGTGCTGGTCACCGTTTACATCGCCATCCGCTACGAACGCGACATGGCGATCGCCGCGATCACCTGCCTCTTTTTCGATATGACGGTCACCGCCGGCATCTACTCGATCGTTGGGCTGGAGGTCGCCCCGGCGACAGTGATCGGCCTGCTCACCATCCTGGGCTTCTCGCTGTACGACTCGGTCGTGGTGTTCGACAAGGTCGCCGAGAACACCCGCGGAGTGCTGCATCTGCGCAAGCGGACCTACGCCGAACAAGCGAACCTGGCGATCAACCAGACCCTGATGCGATCGATCAACACAACCCTCATCGGCATCCTGCCCGTGATCGGATTGATGGTCATTGCGGTGTGGCTCCTCGGTGTCGGCACGCTCAAGGATCTAGCCTTGGTTCAGCTCGTCGGCATGATCGTCGGCGCGTACTCGTCGATCTTCTTTGCGACGCCGCTGTTGGTGTCGATCAAGGAGCGTTGGGGACCGGTGGCCGAGCACACGAAGAAGGTGCTGGCGCGCCGGGAGTCGGTGACGACCGGGGACGGGGCTCCGGTGGCGGTGCAACCGGCGACGGTGATGGCGAGCAGCAGGGCGAACTCGGAGTCGGTGGGGACAGCGCCGAAGCCGGGAGCGAGACCAATGGGGAAGCGGCACAAGAGAAAGCGTTGAGGGTGCGCCGAAACTTCAGGCAAGGCAAGGCGTTGGCCGCGGTGGTTGCAGCGGGCGCCGTGGCAGCGGGACTGTTGTCGGGGTGCTCGAGCAATGCGCCGGTACCGTCGATCGGATACGCGATCGACAACCTGATCACCACCTACAACGCCGACACGGTGGTGGGGGCGACCACCGGTGCCCAGCAGGCGTTCGAGCGCGTGCTCACCGGCTTCTCCTACATCGGTCCGGAGGGCCAACTTGTCGCCGACACCGACTACGGCACGGCCAACGTAGTGCCCGGTGACGCGCAGACGATTCAGTACCGGCTCAACCCGTCGGGCACCTACTCCGACGGCGTGCCCACCACTTGCGAGGACCTGGTGCTCGCCTGGGCCTCGCACAGCGGGCGGTTCACCAAGCCCGACGGTCACGGCGGCATCGTGCCGCTGTTTCAGACGGCCAACAACGCGGGGTACTCGGACATCGAGCGGGTGCAGTGCCAGCCCGGTTCCAAGGACGCCACCGTTGTCTTCCGGTCCGGTAAGGGGTTCGCGCAATGGCGCGAGTTGTTCTCGGCGACCGACCTCATGCCTGCCCACGTCGTGGCGCGCGTGGCCAATATTCCCAACATCGTCTCCGCCATCCAGACGGGCAACCCGGCCGAGATGCAGCGGATCGCCGACTTCTGGAACAACGGGTGGAAGCTCACGCCCGGCAATATCGACACGTCGTTGCTGCCCTCGTCGGGGCCATACCGGATCGAGTCCTACAGCGCCAACGACGGACTGGTCCTGGTCACCAACGAGCACTGGTGGGGCAACAAGCCGGAAACGCCACGAATTGTCATCTGGCCGAAGAACATCGATCTGAAGGCGAAAATTTCGGCCAGCGCCGTCGAGGTGGTCGATGTGGGCGCCGGTTCGATCGGCGGGCTGAAGCTCGACGGATTCACCAGCCAAAACGTGCCCTCCCGCAGCTCCGAACAGCTCGTGCTGTCAACGTCGGGAGTTTTCGCGTCGGCCGATGCGCGCCGGGCATTCGCGCTGTGCGTGCCGCGTCAGCAACTGTTCGACAAGCTCGGGCATCCGGGCTACAACCGCACTCAGGGGTTGGGTTCGGGCGTGCTGAACTCGCGAATCGTGCAGTCCGACACGCTGATCTATCCGGCGGTCTCGGCGGAAGGCACCAAGTTCCCCGGCGGCGATGTGCCGGGCTCGAATGCGGCCCTGGTGAAGGCTGCGGTGCCGAACCCGACGGTGCGCATCGGGTACCTCGCGCCGGACGAGCGGCGCGCCCAGACGGTCGCCACGATCGCGCAGTCATGCAAGCCGGCGGGCATCAATGTCGTCGATGCCGGATCGCCCACCTTCGATCCTGAAGCGTTGCGTGCCGGTCAGGTTGACGCGGTACTGGCGGGCACCGCCTCGGCGCCGGGGGCAGCGGGGGCAGATTTCAACACCGACGCCCTGTTTGCCCTGCGGACCGGCACCGGCACCAACTTCGGCCGATTCAGCAATCCGCGCTACGACGCGCTCGTCGACCAACTCGCCGCCGATGGTTCTCCCGACGCGCAGCTGAACAATTCCACCGAGGCAGAGAATTTGCTGTGGGGCGAGATGCCGTCGATCCCGTTGTTCAACGAACCGCGCACCGTCGCGTTCGCCAACGGCATGCAGAACACGGTCGTGAATGCGAGCAAGGCTGGTGCCGGCTGGAACATGGACCGCTGGGTACTCGAGCGATGAGTCGGTCGCTGACCACTGCGGCCGATGCAGTCGCTTCCCTGACCCGGTGGGTCGACGACTTCCCGGTCGCCGGCGTCCGGTTTGCCGATCTCACCCCGGTCTTCGCCGATGCTGACGGCTTTCGGGCGGTTGTCGACGCGCTGGCCGCCATCGCCCCCGAGGCGGACCTGGTGGCCGGCGTCGATGCGCGGGGATTCCTGCTCGCGGCCGCGGTTGCCGCGAAACGTGATGTTGGCGTGGTCGCCATTCGCAAACAGGGCAAACTGCCGCCGCCGGTGCTGTCACAGGAGTATTCACTCGAGTACGGCACCGCCTGTTTGGAGATCCCGGCGGAGAATTTGTCGCTGGCCGGCCGTAGGGTGCTACTCATCGACGACGTGTTGGCAACCGGTGGCACACTGCGCGCGGCGGCGGAACTGTTGACTCTCGGCGAGGCCGAGGTGGCAGGTACCGCGGTGGTCCTCGAACTGACATTTCTGGGTGGTAGAGCGCGACTGGAAAACTATCCGCTCACCGCCTTGGTGGAGGTCTGAGGACTAAAGTTGATCCCGGTTGCTGTTGGTCCTGGCAGGGTCAGGAGGTGACGGGATGACGCAGGATGTGAGTCAGGCAGACGCGAACGTGTCGGCTGACACGGCGGATAAGGCTGCCCCTACTGCGGCGGCCGACGCCGATATGCACGTTCAGCCACCGCCGGTACCGACGTCCGCCTCGCGCCGGGTGCGGGCGCGTTTGGCCCGGCGGATCACCGCCCAACGCCACGCCGCGATCAAGCCGGTGCTCGAACCACTCGTCGCGGTGCACCGGGAGCTGTATCCGAAGGCCGATCTCGGATTGCTGCAGCGCGCGTACGACGTCGCTGACGAGAAGCATGCCTCCCAGGTCCGCAAATCCGGTGACCCCTACATCACCCATCCGCTCGCCGTCGCGAACATCCTTGCCGAATTAGGCATGGACACAACCACTTTGGTGGCGGCACTGCTGCACGACACGGTGGAGGACACGGGTTATACGCTCGATCAGCTGCGCGCCGATTTTGGCGACGAGGTCGCCCATCTCGTCGATGGCGTGACCAAGCTGGACAAGGCGCTGGTCGGCAGCGCCGCCGAGGCGGAGACCATCCGCAAGATGATCATCGCGATGGCGCGGGACCCGCGGGTGCTGGTGATCAAGGTTGCCGACCGGTTGCACAACATGCGAACCATGCGCTTTCTGCCGCCGGAGAAGCAGGCTCGCAAGGCTCGCGAGACACTGGAGGTCATCGCCCCGCTGGCGCACCGGCTGGGCATGGCCACAGTCAAGTGGGAGCTCGAGGATCTTTCCTTCGCGATCCTGCACCCCAAGAAGTACGAGGAGATCGTGCGTCTGGTGGCCGATCGGGCGCCGTCGCGCGACACCTATTTGGCCAAGGTGCGCGACGAGGTCACCGCCACGCTCAATGCCTCACGGATCAATGCCGTGGTGGAGGGCCGACCGAAGCACTACTGGTCGATTTATCAGAAGATGATCGTCAAGGGCCGCGACTTCGACGACATTCACGACCTGGTCGGGATCCGCATTCTCTGCGACGAAGTGCGTGACTGTTATGCCGCCGTGGGCGTGGTGCATTCGCTGTGGCAGCCGATGGCGGGCCGGTTCAAGGACTACATCGCCCAGCCGCGGTTCGGCGTGTACCAGTCGCTGCACACCACCGTGGTGGGGCCGGAGGGCAAGCCGCTGGAGGTGCAGATCCGCACCCGCGACATGCACCGCACCGCGGAGTTCGGCATCGCCGCGCACTGGCGCTACAAGGAGACTCGCGGCAAGAACAACACCGCGAAGCATTCCGACATCGCTGAAGTCGACGACATGGCGTGGATGCGTCAGCTGCTCGACTGGCAGCGGGAGGCCGCGGACCCGGGCGAGTTCCTGGAGTCGCTGCGATACGACCTCGCGGTCAAAGAGATCTTCGTCTTCACTCCCAAGGGCGACGTGATCACCTTGCCGGCCGGGTCGACGCCGGTGGACTTCGCCTACGCGGTGCACACCGAGGTCGGTCACCGATGTATCGGCGCCCGGGTGAACGGCCGCCTGGTCGCGCTGGAGCGCCAACTCGAAAACGGCGAAGTGGTCGAGGTTTTCACGTCCAAGGCGCTCAATGCCGGGCCGAGCCGGGACTGGCAGTCGTTCGTGGTGTCACCGCGGGCGAAGGCGAAGATCCGGCAGTGGTTCGCCAAAGAGCGGCGCGAAGAGGCGCTCGAGGCCGGCAAGGAGGCGATTGCCAAGGAGGTGCGCCGCGGCGGCCTTCCCTTGCAGCGGTTGCTGACCGCCGAGGCGATGGCCGCGATCGCGCACGAACTCCGCTACGCCGACGTCTCCGCCCTGTACACAGCGGTGGGGGAGAACCATGCGTCGGCGCAACACGTGGTGCAGCGCCTCGTCGCGCACTTCGGCGGGGTCGGGGATGTCGAGGAGGAACTCGCCGAACGGGCCACCCCGTCGACGGTGCCGAGCCGGCCGCGGACAACCGGCGACGCCGGGGTGCTCATTCCGGGTGCACCGGGCACCGTCGCCAAGCTGGCCAAGTGCTGCACGCCGGTCCCGGGTGACGAAATTCTCGGTTTCGTGACGCGCGGCGGAGCGGTGAGCGTGCATCGCACCGACTGCACGAATGCGGGCTCGCTGCAGCAGCAGGCCGAGCGGATTATCGATGTGCAGTGGGCACCGTCGCCGTCATCGGTGTTCCTGGTCGCCATCCAGATCGAAGCGCTGGACCGGCACCGCCTTCTTTCGGACGTCACGAAGGTGCTCGCCGACGAGCGTGTGAACATTCTTTCCGCGTCTGTCACCACGTCGGGTGATCGGGTTGCGGTGTCCAAGTTCACCTTCGAAATGGGTGACCCGAAGCACCTCGGCCACGTGCTGAACGTCGTACGCAACGTGGAAGGCGTGTACGACGTCTACCGGGTCACCTCCGCGGCCTAACTGACCGTGGCCTTCTCGATGGTCACTGGCTTGTTCGGCTTCCCACCGCCGACGCCTGCCATGGAGTTGTCATCGCCGGCTGCGGCAATCTTGTCGATCGTGGCCAAGCCGTCCTTCGAGATCGTGCCGAACACCGTGTACTGCGGCGGTAGTGGCGAGTCGCCGAAGACCAGGAAGAACTGGCTCCCATTGCTGTTGGGCGCGCCGGTGTTGGCCATCGCCACGACGCCGCGCGGATACGTCGTCGGCAGAGACAGGTTCTGGTCGCCGGGCTGGTAGGCCGTGAACGGGTATTCGGTGGCGTAGCCGTAGCCGGGTCCGCCGCTACCGGTGCCCGTGGGATCGCCGCACTGCAGCATCATCAGCCCGGTGGTGCTCAGTCGGTGACAGGGCGTGTTGTCGAAGTAGCCCTGTTTGGTGAGGCTGACGAAGCTGTTCACCGTGCACGGGGCCTCGGCTGGATCCAGCGTCAGTTCGATCGGGCCCTGGTTGGTGGTCATCGAAATTTTCGGCGAACCCGACGTCGACGCGGTCGCCGGCGGCGGCTGCACCGGACGGGCGGGCTTGCCGTCGGGCGTGTAGGTGCACGACACGGATGCAGCCGACGGTTTGGGGGCCGGTGGCAGCTTGTTGAACTGCGCGGGGTTCAGACCGGTGTCGGGGTTCGTTTGGCCGGCGCTGGTCGAGGCCGGCTGCGATGACGATCCGGCCGCTGATGACGATGACGATCCATTCGAGCAACCGGCGGTTGCGAGCACGGCGCTGAGTCCGAGCATGGGGACGAGATAACGTGCGCGCATCAGCTCACCTTCACGGATTTGATGTCGACTGGAAGTACTGGCTTGCCATCTTCGCCCGCGGGTGCGCCGGGCGCTGCGGCCGCGATGCCGCCCTTTGCGATCTTGTCCAAGGTCGCGAGCCCAGTGTTGTCGATGGTGCCGAACACCGTGTACTGGGGCGGCAACTTGGAATCACCGTAGACCAGGAAGAACTGACTGCCGTTGGTGTCGGGACCCGCGTTGGCCATGGCGATGATGCCGCGCTTGTATTGCATCGCCTTTTGCCCGTTGGGGTCCTCGGGCGAGTACTGGTCGGTCGGAAACTCGTTGGCGAACTGGTAACCAGGGCCGCCGTTTCCCTTGCCGGTCGGGTCGCCACACTGCAGAACCTTCAGGTCCGCCGAGTTGGTGAGCCGGTGGCAGGGGGTGTTGTCGAAGAACCCCTGCTTGGCCAGGCTGACGAAGTTGTTGACGGTACAGGGCGATTCGGCATTGTTGAGTTTCAACCCGATCTCGCCCTGGCTGGTGTCCAGGCTCACGTCGATGGTCGCCGGGCTGGTGGCGATGTTGTCGGTAGCTGGCGGCTGTACTGGCTTGGCCGCCGGGGCGCCGCCCGGTGGGTAGTTGCACTTGACGGTGGCGGGCAGCGCGGTGGCCCGGGCCGTCGGCATGGGGATGGCCGGCACGTCTTGGGCCGGCGTTGTGGTTTCGGCGCTGGCGGTGTTGGTTGTGCTGTCGTCGCCCTTGGTCAGCAGGACGACAGAGGTGATCGCGCCGACGACGACAATGGCTGCGATGACCGAACCGGCGATCGTGAGTTGCTTGCGTCTGCGCGCCCGTTCGGCGCGTCGCTCGAGTTGGCGCTGCAGCTTGCGCTTCGCGGCCTCGCGTCGCTGTTCGTTGGTGGGCACGGGCCCTGACCTCCTCATCACCGTTCCGATCGAGCCGGCCAATACCAGACCGGCCATAGAGTCTGCCATCCAAGTCTGAGAGGACCTCGAGTGGAGGGCGGCCGTGAGCATCGCAGTGAGTACCGCAGCGTGAGCGAGGAACGGAGCGAGGAGCGGAGCGGGCGGCCGTAACGACCGACAACTCGAGTGGAGGGCGGCCGTGAGCATCGCAGCGGAGCGAGGAGCGGAGCGGGCGGCCGTAACGGCCAAGACCTAGGGTCGGTCGCGCGACGGCACGATTTAGGCTGTTTGCCGTGAGCAAACCGAGCGCATTCTCCGCGCCGAAGGGCGTCCCGGACTACGTCCCGCCGGATTCCGCGACTTTCGTGGCGGTCCGCGACGGGCTGCTGAGTGCTGCCCGCCTGGCCGGGTACGGCCACATCGAGCTCCCGATTTTCGAGGACACCGCACTGTTCGCGCGTGGTGTCGGCGAGTCGACCGACGTGGTGACCAAGGAGATGTACACCTTCGCCGACCGCGGTGACCGTAGTGTCACCCTGCGACCAGAGGGTACGGCCGGTGTGATGCGTGCGGTGATCGAGCGCGGCCTCGACCGCGGCGCATTACCGGTCAAGCTCAGCTACTCGGGCCCCTTCTTCCGCTACGAGCGACCGCAGGCCGGGCGCTACCGGCAATTGCAGCAGGTGGGCGTCGAGGCGATCGGTGTCGATGATCCGGCCCTGGACGCCGAGGTGATCGCGGTGGCGGATGCGGGCTTCCGCGGCCTCGGGCTCGAGGGTTTCCGGCTCGAGATCACCTCTCTGGGCGATGAAACCTGCCGTCCGCAGTATCGGGAGCTGTTGCAGGACTTCCTTTTCCGATTGCCGCTGGACGAGGAGACCCGGCGGCGTGCGCAGCTCAATCCACTGCGGGTCCTCGACGACAAGCGGCCAGACGTTCGGGAAATGACCGCCGACGCGCCGCTGATGATCGACCATCTTTCGGAGTCGGCGAAGGCGCACTTCGACTCCGTGCTGGGATATCTCGACGCGCTCGAGGTGCCGTACGTAATCAATCCGCGCATGGTGCGCGGGCTCGACTACTACACGAAGACGACGTTCGAGTTTGTCCACGACGGCCTCGGTGCCCAGTCGGGCATCGGAGGCGGCGGCCGGTATGACGGCCTGATGGCCGACCTCGGTGGTCAGCCGCTGTCCGGTATCGGGTTCGGGCTCGGCGTCGACCGGACAATGCTTGCGCTGGCCGCCGAAGGAAAGACCGTCGGCGACCAGGCGCGCTGCCAGGTCTTCGGGGTGCCGCTCGGCGACGCCGCGAAGGCTCGCCTCGTGGTGGTCGCCCAACACCTCAGGCAACGCGGCATCAGCGTTGACCTCGCGTACGGCGGTCGCGGCGTCAAGGGGGCGATGAAGGCGGCGGATCGGTCGGGGGCCGAGTTCGCGCTTGTGCTGGGCGACCGTGACCTGGCCGCGGGGACGGTCGGGGTGAAGAATCTCAAAACGGGCGAGCAGCAAGATGTTTCGCTGGACAATGTGGTGGTGGTAATCCAGAACGAGCTGAGGTGAGCGCCGAGGGAGATCTCACGATCGACCTGGTGCCGACGCAGCTGGTCGCCCCGCGGCTGCGGCGCATCGCGGCCATCGCTGTCGTGGTCGGCGTCGTCGTGGCGTTGCTTGCCGGTGCGGCTACGACCTGGCCGGTGGGTATCGTCGCGGGGGCGGTTGTGGGCGGTCCGACGGCGGTAGCGGCCCTGCTGTCCATGCGGCGCAGGACATGGCTGACCGGCACGGTGGTGCGTTCGCGCCGGTTGCTGCGCACTCGGCACGTGGACCTTGCGGCCGCGCAGACAGCGGAATTGACTGTGCGTTCCGGCCGGATCAGCCAGATCAGTCTCAAGATCGGCGACGGCAACAGGTCCGCCGCGGTCCCGCTGGCGCTGTATACCGACACGGGCGGGCGCGAATTGGAAGTCCTCGGCCTGCGTCGCTTGGCCGACGGATTGGCGGCGGGGGAGTTGGTCGCGGCGGCAGCCTTGTCGTCGGTGCTCGTCGAACAGCTGCGCGCCGAGGCGCGCGGCGCTGGCATCGATGAGCGGCCGCTCTATCGAGCGGTGCGGCTGGTGCGCGACAGTGGTCGTGCGTCGTTCACGACGCTGTCCGACGCCGAGGTGGCCGCGCTGCTGGAGGCGTAAGCCGGAGTCCCGCACAGGCACCGAGGCATAGTAGGTGCCGTGCCCACCGAAACAGAGTTGCTGGAATTCGTGAGCCAATCGCCCCGGTTCGTTGCTGAACACGACCGCGCATCCTGGCTCGGGCTCTTCGCCGCGGACGGGGTTGTGAACGATCCGGTCGGTTCGCGGCCGCATGTGGGGCGCGAGGCGATCGGTCGCTTTTATGACACCTTCATTGGCCCGAACGAGGTGGTATTCGATGTCGATCACGACATCGTCTGCGGCACAACGGTGATTCGTGACCTCACGCTGCACACCACGATGTCGACGGGCGCAGAGCTCATCGTTCCGATGCATCTGCGCTACGAGTTGGCCGTGGACGCGGGCCGGTTGGCGATCGGCGGGCTGTTTGCGCATTGGGAACTGCCGTCGATGGTGACGCAACTGCTTCGCTGCGGCGGGCCGGGTGTGCGCGCCGCGCTGCGGCTGACTCCGCAGTTGTTGAGTAGTCAGGGCGTCGGCGGTGCGCTGGGGTTCGCTCATGGTTTCCGACGCGTCGGAGGCTCCCAGGCGCGGACGGCGGCTCGGTTTCTCGACGCGGTGGCCGCGGGCAGGCGGGAGGTCGCGGTGGCGATGGCCTCGGCGGCTGAGCTGGAATACCCTGAGGGCCAAGCTGTTTCCATCGACGAGTTGTTGTCGCAGGTGCGTGGCTTACGGTGGCGCAAGATGATCCGCGCCGGGCGGTCGATCACCGTGAGCGTCGAGGTCGGCGGCCGGCCCGCGGTGGTGGTGTTCGACTGTCCGGTGCGGCGGGGCATCGCAGCGGTGCGGTTCTACGGCTAATTCAGCCCTGTCGAATTAGAACAAGTTCTAGTACGCTCGGTGGCGTCACAGGTCCTCCAACGTTGAAGGTCGTCGGATGAAGGTTGCGGTTACCGGAGCCGCCGGGTACGTGGGCACCAACCTGCTCACCGTGCTGGCGCAGCAGGGTCACGAGATCACGGCAATTGACAGGGTGCGGTCGCTCCACTCGCCCGCCGGGGTGCGATGGGTGGAGGGAGACGTTCTCGACGTCGCTTCCATGCGCCGCGCGATCGACGGTGCCGAAGTGGTGTATCACCTTGTTGCCATGATTACGCTGGCCCAGCGCGATGATCGGGCCTGGGCGGTGAACGTTCAGGGTGTGCGCAACGTTGCCGAGGCCGCCTTGGACGTAGGTGCCCGCCGATTGGTGCATTGCAGCTCTATCCACTCGTTCGACCAGTACACCTGCGGTGGCCACATCGATGAGAGTTCGCCACGCTCGGCCGACGGTTCGATCCCGGTCTACGACCGTTCGAAGTGGTTCGGCGAAATCGAACTGCGCAAGGTCGTCGACAAGGGCCTCGATGCGGTGATTTGCAACCCGACCGGCGTTTTCGGGCCCGTCGACTACGGGCTGTCGCGGATCAATTCGATGCTGCGCGATTCAGCTCGCGGGCGGGTGCCGCTCGTCATTTCCGGCGGATTCGACTTGGTCGACGTGCGAGACGTCGCCGCTGGACTGGTGGCCGCATCCGAGAAGGGCCGGACGGGGGAGAACTATCTTCTCACCGGGGAAATGGTCCGGCTGTTCGATGCTTTCCGGCTGGCCGCGGCCTGTGCCGGGCGGCGGGGGCCGCGGTATGCGCTTCCGCTGCGGGCAATTACGCCCATTCTGCCGATCGCCGAACCGATCGGGCGTCGCTTCGGGTCCGACGTGGTCTCGCGCGCGGCATTGGGGGCGCTGCTTGCCGCGCCCATCGTCGACGGCTCGAAGGCGCGCGCCGAACTCGGTTATCGACCGCGGTCGACCACCGAGACGGTTCGAGATCTGGTCGCGTTCTTCGTGACTTCCGGCCAGCTGACGCGACGGCCCGCGCGCAAGGCCGCAAATACGCGCGCGGCGGCCGCGGGAGCTTGACGAGACGTTAGAACGCGTGTTCGACTTGGCTCATGCGATGGCAAGGCCAAGTATTGGACGCCACCGGCCCGCCCCCTCTCGATGGAGCGTTGCCTGGTTTGGAGCGCGCTGGATTCGTTCGAACCGTACAGACACCGGAGTTCGAGGGTGTCACCTTTCACGAGGTCCTGTGCAAGAGCGCGCTCAACAAGATTCCGCCGGAATCGAACGTGCCGTTCTCGTGGACGGTCAACACCATGCGCGGCTGCACTCACGCCTGCCGCTATTGTTTCGCGCGGTCGACCCACGAGTACCTCGAACTCGACGCCGGTCACGACTTCGACTCGCAAATCGTGGTCAAGGTGAACGTGGTGCCGGTGCTGCGGGCCGAGTTGAATCGCCGGTCGTGGCGGCGGGAGGCGGTGGCGCTCGGCACCAACACGGATCCGTATCAGCGCGCCGAGGGCCGCTACCGGCTGATGCCCGGAATCATTGGTGCACTGACGGATTCGGGTACCCCCTTCTCGATCCTCACCAAGGGAACGGTGCTGCGCCGCGACCTGGGGCTGCTGAGCATGGCCGCAGACCAGGTGCCGGTAGGCATCGGCGTCTCGCTGGCGATACTCGACCCGCATTTGCAGCAGCAGCTCGAACCCGGGACGCCGCTACCGAAGGCGCGTTTGGACTTGATTCGCAGCATCGCCGAAGCGGGGTTCGACTGCACGGTCATGGTCGCACCCGTAATTCCCTATCTCACCGACAGCGCCGAACATCTCGATGCGCTGCTGTCCGCTATCGCCGAGGCAGGCGCCACCCGGGCCGTTTGCTTTGCCATGCACCTGCGCGGCAGCACCCGCGGCTGGTTCCTGGGTTGGCTCGGCGAGCATCATCCAGCATTGCTGCGCCGCTATCGCCAGCTCTACGGCCGCGGCGCGTACGTCTCGTCCGAATACTCGACATGGTTACGCGAGCGCGTCTCGCCGCTGTTGCGGCGGCACGGGCTGGATCGAACGGACTCGACACCATTGCGGCAGGTTCAAGAGCCGGTCGAACCGCAGCGGCCGCTGGCCCTCACGCTCTTCTGATCATGGAGCTACTGGCGCGCAAGGAAATCGGCCGTCGCTTTGTCGGCTGGATAGAACGCTTCTATCGCCAGTTCCGCGACCGTCACGTCCAGCGGTGTCCCGAAAACCGTCGTGGTGCTGATGAACGCGAGCTCCTCGCCGGCGGGGCTCGCAAGTCGCACCGGTACAACGAGACCGGCGGTGTCTTCCGCAGGCTCGGCGGATTTCGCCGACGGGTAGCGCGCGAGCTCGTCATGAAGCCGATACAAGCCCTCGTCCGCCGTCGCCGCGCATTGGCGCGACAACCGGTGCAGGATATGCGCGCGCCACTGACTCAAGTTGCGAATCCGTGGCGCGAGACCGTCGGGATGCAGGCTCAGGCGCAGCACATTCACCGGTGGTTCGAGCAGTCGCGGCGCGCAGCCGTCGAGAAACAGGCTGACCGCGGCGTTGGACTCCACCAGATCCCAGTGCCGGTCCACGACGAGCGCCGGGGCGGGCAAGTGGCCGTCAAGCACCTGTCGAATCGCATCCGAGACGGCTGCCATCGGGACATCGGCGAGCGTGTGCTCGGGGTAAGCCGGGGCGTACCCGCCGGCGAGCAGCAGTTGGTTCTGTTCGCGCAAGGGGATGTCGAGGTGGTCGCTGAGCTTGAGCAGCATCGACCGCGTGGGTCTGGCGCGGCCGGTTTCGAGAAAGCTCAGGTGCCGCGCGGAAACTGCGCTGCGCGTTGCCAATTCAAGCTGGCTCAGGCGGCGTTGCTCTCGCCAGTGGCGAAGCAGGACACCGACCGGTTGACGCTGCGAAGTGGTCACGCATGTCGACGCTAGGGCAGTCGGGGAAGCGTGTCGATTACCTCGCGGGTAATCGACGTCATGAACAACGGAGACGAGCATGGAGGTGCACCAAATCGCAGAAGGAGGCCGAGAATGCCCGTCAGCACTGCACCCGATCACGTCACCGTTCCCCGCTGGCTGCGCCTCGTGCTGATATCGGACCGGGCCGGCTCCTCGTGGTACATCGGAACCAGCTTCTTTTTCGGCCCGGTAATGATCGCGGTCGCTCCGTGGCCGCAAGTCCGCACGGCCGTTTGGATCAGCATCGCACTGGCGGGGCTGTGGCTCGGGTTGCTCGGCGTCGCGATGGCCGTCGGTCTCTCGAAAGTCCTTCGCAGCAACGGCGAAATCACCGAGGACTACTGGCGCACGATCATCGATTACGGCGGCCCACGGTCATGATCGGAAATCGACCGCAGGATGCCGTAACGTGAAAAGTGGGCTGATGGGTGAAAGGTTGGCGCATCGATGACAGCTGACGCCGCAACCGAAAAACTCGAACGAGTCGTCATTAGATTCGCCGGCGACTCGGGTGACGGCATGCAGTTGACCGGGGATCGGTTCACGCACGAGGCGGCGGCGTTCGGCAACGATCTGGCCACCCAACCGAACTTTCCCGCCGAGATCCGGGCGCCCCAAGGCACCCTTCCGGGCGTCTCGTCCTTTCAGATCCAAATCGCCGACTACGACATTTTCACCGCGGGTGATCGCCCGGATGTGCTCGTCGCGATGAACCCGGCTGCGCTCAAGGCCAACATTGCTGACGTCCCGCGCGGCGCCACGATCATCGCCAATGCGGACGAGTTCACGCGTCGCAACCTGGCCAAGGCCGGGTATTCGGCGAACCCGCTGGAGGACGACTCGCTGAGCGCCTACGTCGTGCACAAGGTGGCCATGACGACCCTGACGCTCGGCGCCGTCGCGGACAGCGGCGTCAGCAAGAAGGACGCGCAGCGCGCCAAGAACATGTTCGCCCTCGGGCTGCTGTTCTGGATGTATCACCGGTCGGCGACCGCCACCGAGGACTTTCTGCAGGCGAAGTTCGCCACGAATCCACCACTGGCGCAGGCCAACATCATGGCCTTGCGGGCGGGCTGGAACTACGGCGAAACTACCGAGAGCTTCGCGGCGCCGTATGCGGTGGCCCCCGCGTCGCTGCCAGCCGGAACCTACCGCCAGATCACCGGCAATACCGCCTTGGCCTACGGCGTGCTGGCCGCGGGTCAACTCTCGGGACTGCCGATCTTCCTGGGGTCGTACCCGATCACGCCGGCGTCGGACATCCTGCATGAGCTGAGCAAGCACAAACGGTTCGGTGTGGTGACCGTCCAGGCCGAGGACGAGATTGCCGGTGTCGGCGCCGCGCTCGGTGCATCGCTCGGCGGGGCGCTCGGCGTGACCAGCACGTCCGGGCCGGGCCTGGTGCTCAAGAGCGAAACCATCGGGCTGGCGGTTATGACCGAGGTGCCGCTGCTGATCATCGATGTGCAGCGCGGCGGTCCCTCGACCGGGCTGCCCACCAAAACCGAGCAGGCCGACCTGCTGCAGGCGCTGTATGGCCGCAACGGCGAGTCACCGGTCGCGGTGCTGGCCCCGCGATCACCGGCCGACTGCTTCGCCACCGCGCTGGAAGCAGCCCGGATCGCCCTGACCTACCGCACGCCCGTGGTGCTGCTGTCTGACGGCTCGATCGCCAATGGCGCTGAGCCCTGGGCGATTCCAGACTTGGCCAGCGTTGAGCGCATCGATCCGCACTTCAGCGGGGCCGCCGAAGCCGATTCATATCAGCCGTATGCGCGCGATCCGGATACCTTGGCGCGCGCGTTCGCCGTGCCGGGAACGCCGGGCCTCGAGCACCGCATCGGCGGGCTGGAGAAGGCCAACGGCACGGGGAACATCTCCTACGACCCGGCCAACCACGATCTGATGGTGCGGCTGCGGCAAGCCAAGATCGATGGCATCGCGGTGCCCGAAGTGACTGTCGACGACCCTGACGGGGACGCCGACCTGCTGCTCGTCGGCTGGGGCAGTTCGTACGGCCCGATGGCGGAAGCGTGCCGGCGTGCTCGGGTGGCGGGGAAGAAGGTCGCGCACGTGCACCTCCGGCACCTGAACCCTTTGCCGCCCAACCTCGGTGACGTGCTGCACGCCTACCCGATCGTCGTGGCGCCGGAGATGAACCTGGGCCAGCTGTCGATGCTGCTGCGCGCCCGGTTCCTCGTCGACGTTCAGCCGGTGACGAAGGTGGCGGGTGTCTCGTTCGCGACCAGTGAGATCGAGGACGTCATCACTGCCGCGCTCGACGGTTCGCTGGCAAAACAAGAACTCGGAAAAGCCGAATTCGCGCGTAAGAGCGTGATTTCTTCGGGGGAGGGATCGTTGTGACGGCGGCACCGACAGAACTCGGGCTACCCGGCTACGGTCAGGTCCCGCTATCCGAAATGCCTTTGCATGCCAAGGATCTGACCTCCGACCAGGAGGTGCGGTGGTGCCCTGGGTGCGGCGACTACGTCATTCTCGCGACTATGCGCAGTTTCCTGGCCGAACTGGGTCTGCGCAGGGAAAACCTGATGTTCGTGTCGGGGATCGGCTGCTCGAGCCGATTCCCGTACTACCTCGACGCCTACGGTATCCACTCGATCCATGGCCGGGCACCCGCAATCGCCACCGGACTCGCCGTGACGCGGCCCGACCTGTCGGTGTGGGTCATCACGGGCGACGGCGACTCGCTTTCGATCGGCGGCAATCACCTGATCCACGCGTTGCGCCGCAACATCAACGTCACCATTGTCTTGTTCAACAACCGGATCTACGGGCTTACCAAGGGCCAGTACTCGCCGACGTCCGAGGTGGGGAAGGTGACCAAGTCGACGCCGCTGGGTTCGGTCGACCATCCGTTCAACCCGCTCTCGCTGGCATTGGGCGCAGAGGCGACATTTGTTGCGCGGGCGCTGGATTCGGACCGCCCTTCGTTGTCACGGGTGCTGCGTGCGGCGGCGGAACACCGCGGTGCTGCGTTCGTCGAGATCCTGCAGGACTGCCCGATCTTCAACGACGGATCGTTCGATGTATTGCGCAAGGACGAGGCCGAACAACGGCTGATTCCGCTCGTCGACGGTGAGCCGATTCGCTTCGGCCGTAACGGCGAATACTGCGTCGTGCAAAGCGGATTCGGTCTCGAGGTCGCGCAAACCGGGTCCGTCGACCCGGCACGCATCGTCGTGCACGACGCCCACACCGACCGGCCGGAGTACGCCTTCGCCTTGTCGCGGCTTTCCGACCAAGATCTGGGTCACGTGGTGACGGGCGTTTTCCGCAATGTGGTCCGACCCACCTACGACGACGGCGTCCGCGCGCAGGTGGCCGCTGCTCGCGAACAATCGCCCGGCGGACTTGGCCAGCTGCAGCAGTTGATCACCGGCCCGGATACGTGGACGGTCGGCTGAGCGTTTACCGTTCGCCGAGCATGGTCCGCATCTGATCGACTTCGGACTGCTGGCCGGTCACGATTGCGCGCGCCAGCTTGATGGCCTGTGGGTTGGTGCCTTCCGCTATTTCGGTCTTCGCCATCTCGATCGCGCCCAGGTGATGCTCGATCATCGATTGCAGCCACTGTTTGTCGAAGTCGGCGCCCTTGGCCGCCTTCAGCGCGTCGAGTTGTTGCGGCGAGAGCATGCCGGTCATCGACGAATGCGCCGAGGCGCCGGCGGTCGGCGCGGGCTGGCCCCATTGCTGCAGCATCCCGGCGATCTGCTGCATTTCCGGGCCCTGATTCTTCTTGATGTCCGCGGCGAGCGAACGCACCTGCTGGTTATCGGTGCGATCGTTGACCAGATCGGCCATCTGGATGGCTTGGGCGTGATGCGGATACATCATTTGCAGGAAGTGGATGTCCGCCTGATTATGGGCCTCGCTGGCGGCGCTCGTCTGGGTCGTGTTGGGGGAGGCACCGTTGTCGGAGCCGCACCCAGCGGCGAGAAAGCCTGAAGCAGCGAGGGAAAGTGCCAGAACTGACGCGCGTATTCGGAGTTTTGTGGAAGGCATGGTGGTGATACTACCCAAGGGTACGGATACGGTGTAGGGGTTTATTAAATACCCGTAGGGGGTATATTCACCACATGGCCGTTCAAATGCACGAGCACGCCCATTCCGTCCAGCAGGAAAACCGCCATGCAGGGCACGGCGCGCATGGTGAGGTGTTTCGCCGGAAGTTCTGGCTGAGCCTGGTCCTCGCTGTGCCGGTTGTCGCGCTGAGCCCGATGTTCGCGGGCCTGCTCGGCTATCACGTTCCGACGTCCGGCGTACTGAGCTGGGTTCCGCCGATCATCGGCACCGTCGTCTTCTGCTACGGCGGTATGCCCTTCCTCAGCGGCGGCCGCCGCGAACTTCAACAGCGACAGCCCGGAATGATGCTGCTGATCGCGATGGCCATCACTGTCGCGTTTGTGGCGTCATGGGTCACCACGCTCGGAATTGGCGGATTCGACCTGGATTTCTGGTGGGAGTTGGCCCTGCTCGTCGTGATCATGCTGCTCGGGCACTGGCTCGAAATGCGGGCCCTCGGTGCGGCGTCCGGCGCCCTGGATGCGTTGGCGGCCTTGCTTCCCGACCAAGCCGAGCGCATCGTTCCCGGGCGGAATGATGAACGCATCGAGACGGTCGATATTGCCGAGCTACGCCCCGGTGAGGTGGTGTTGGTTCGCCCAGGCGGTCGTGTTCCCGCCGACGGCGTGGTCGTCGACGGCGAGGCGGAGGTCGACGAGTCGATGATCACCGGTGAATCGCGTGCCGTGCGCAGGACCACTGGTGATCCGGTAGTCGCGGGCGCGGTTACCACCGACAGCACACTGCGGATTCGGGTCGCTGCCGTCGGGGAGCAGACCGCTCTCGCCGGGATTCGACGTCTCGTCGCTGATGCGGAGGCCTCCTCGTCACGGGCGCAAGCGCTCGCGGACTGGGCTGCCGCGTTCCTGTTCTATTTCGCCTCGATCGCGGGCCTGGCGACCTTCGCGGTGTGGACGCTGCTCGGTCATCTCGACAGTGCCGTCGTACGAACCGTGACCGTCCTGGTTATCGCCTGCCCCCACGCCCTCGGCCTGGCGATTCCGCTGGTGATCGCATTGTCCACGGAACGCGCCGCCAAGGCTGGCGTGCTCGTGAAGGACCGGCTTGCACTCGAGCGCATGCGAGCGATCGACGTTGTGCTGTTCGACAAGACGGGCACCCTGACCGAAGGCGGTCATCGGGTTACCGGAGTCTCCGCGGCGCCGGGGCGGTCGGAGGCGGATGTCATTTCCCTTGCAGCTGCTGTCGAAGCCGACAGTGAGCACCCGCTCGCTCGCGCGATCGTTCGGGCACGGAAAGCGTCGATGCCTGCGTTGCGCGCCACCGATTTTCGGGCGATGCCGGGCCGTGGTGTCCGGGCGCGGGTGGATGGCCGTGATGTCTATGTGGGTGGTCCGGCCCTGCTCGCCGAACTCGGAGTGCCGAACGATCTTGCCGGTGCAACAGAGCTGTGGGTGCGCAGAGGCGCGACTGTCCTCTACGTCATCGAGGGAGCGTCGGTGATCGGTGCACTCGCCCTCGAGGACGCGGTGCGCGAACAGTCCCGCTCGGCGGTGGACGGGCTACATCGGCGTGGCGTCAAGGTAGCGATGATCACCGGCGATGCCCGGCAAGTCGCGGATTCGGTGGCTGCCGACCTCGGCATCGACGAGGTATTTGCGGAGGTGCTGCCGCAGGACAAGGACGCGAAGGTGGCCCAGTTGCAGACACGTGGCCATCGCGTTGCGATGGTCGGTGACGGTGTTAACGACGCGCCGGCCCTTGCGCGTGCGGACGTGGGCATCGCGATCGGTGCTGGCACTGACGTGGCGATCGAGTCGGCCGGTGTCGTGCTCGCTGGCGATGACCCCCGCGCGGTGCTGTCGGTCATCGAATTGTCGCGCGCTAGCTACCGCAAGATGTGGCAGAACCTCGTGTGGGCGACCGGTTACAACGTCATCGCGGTGCCGCTCGCCGCCGGGGTGTTAGCTTTCCTCGGCGTCGATATTCCGCCGGCAGTCGCGGCGGTCCTCATGTCCGTTTCGACGATCGTGGTCGCGCTCAACGCGCAACTGCTTCGCCGCATCGACCTCGATCCGGACCGACTGGCGGGCCTGGCTCAGCGCAGCGCCGGGGGATTGCTCAGGTCCGGTGCCGAGAAGGTGTCGCACGCTGAAACCTGACCCGTTCGGTAACCGGTCAGGAACCATTGCTGGCGTTCCTCGCTCGACCCGTGCGTCCACGTTTCCGGGTTGGTTCGGCCCTGTGCTTGTTTCTGGATCCGGTCGTCGCCCACCGCGGCGGCAGCCGACAGAGCGTCCTGCACATCCTGATCGGTCAGCTTCTTCAGGTATGGCTGGTTGCTCCCGGGCGCGGGCAGGGTGTCGGCATAGTGCGCCCACAGGCCCGCGTAGCAGTCTGCCTGCAGTTCGGTGCGGACGGACGCGGACTCGGCGCCCTGCGGGTCCGACTGAGCACGGCCGATGTCGCCGAGTTCGTTCTGGATGTGGTGACCGATCTCGTGCGCGACGACATACTCCTGGGCGAGCGGGCCGCCGCTGGAGCCGAACCGATCGACGAGTACCTGGAAAAAGCTGGTGTCGAAGTATGCCGTTGAGTCGACCGGACAGTAGAACGGGCCGACCTCGCTCGTGGCCTGACCGCAACCGGTGTTCACCGCACCGGAAAACAGGTGCACGGCTGGTTTCACGTACTGCTTGCCCGTCTGCTTGGGCAGCTCCGTTCCCCACACCGAGTCCAGGCTGGCCACCGTGAAAGCCACCCGGCAGTCGACGTCGCGGTTCGCGTCGGCGCCGGTCTTGCAATTTTGCAGGCTCGACCCGCCGTTGGCGTGCGGTTGGGCGCTTGTTCCCGATGATGAGCCGAAGATCGATCCGGGGTCACCGCCGAGCAGCAAAGTGATTACCAGGATGATCAGTCCGCCCGCGCCGCCGCCGAGCGCGATTCTGCCGCCGGTGCCGAACCCGCCGCCTCCACCGCCGACCGAGACGCGGTCAGGGTCCATCTGAGCGCCGTCGTTGAAGGTCATGCCGAATAGCTTCCCATGTCGGACATGGCGGGGTCCGGTGTTCGCAACTTGGCGCGGATTCAAACGTGTCCTACCGGCTCCGTAGGATCACACTCGCCCGATCCCTCGCAGCACAACCGGAAGGACCCCTCAGTGCTACGCACCCACTTGGCTGGATCCCTGCGCAGCGACAATGTCGGCCAGACGGTCACGCTGGCCGGCTGGGTCGCTCGTCGGCGTGATCACGGTGGGGTGATCTTCATCGACCTGCGTGACGCTTCGGGTGTGTCGCAGGTCGTTTTCCGCGAGGGGGAGGCCGCCGCGCAGGCACACCGGTTGCGTGCGGAGTACTGCGTCAGCGTCACCGGCGTGGTCGAGGCCCGGCCAACGGGCAACGAAAACCTGGAGATCCCGACTGGCGCGATCGAGGTCAACGCGTCGTCACTGACCGTGCTGAACGAGAGTGCGCCGCTGCCGTTCCAACTCGATGACCAGCCGGGGGAGGAAGCCCGCCTCAAGTACCGCTACCTCGATCTGCGTCGGGCCGAACCCGCGCGCGCTATGCGACTTCGGTCCAAGGTCAACGCTGCGGCTCGCGAGGTGCTGGCCAAGCATGAGTTCGTCGAGGTGGAGACGCCCACGCTGACCCGGTCCACTCCGGAAGGCGCGCGCGACTTTCTGGTTCCTGCGCGGCTACAACCGGGCACGTTCTACGCTCTGCCGCAGAGCCCCCAGCTGTTCAAACAGCTGCTCATGGTCGCCGGCATCGAGCGCTACTACCAGATCGCGCGCTGCTATCGGGACGAGGATTTCCGCGCCGACCGTCAGCCCGAGTTCACCCAGCTCGACATCGAGATGAGCTTCGTGCGGCAGGAGGACATCATCCTGCTGGCCGAAGAAATCATCGTCGCGCTGTGGAAGGTCATCGGCCACGATGTGAAAACGCCGATTCAGCAGATGACCTACGCGGAGGCGATGCGCCGATTCGGCACCGACAAGCCGGATTTGCGGTTCGGCATCGAAATCGTCGAGTGCACCGAGTTTTTCGCCGAAACCCCGTTCCGGGTGTTCCAGGCGCCGTACGTGGGCGCGGTGGTCATGCCGGGTGGCGCGAGCCAGCCGCGACGCGAGTTCGACCGTTGGCAGGAGTGGGCCAAGCAGCGCGGAGCGAAGGGGCTGGCTTACGTCACCATCGATGCCGACGGCAACCTGGGTGGTCCCGTGGCCAAAAACCTGTCGGAGGGCGAACGCGCCGGACTCGCCGAGCACGTCGGTGCCACGCCTGGCGACTGCGTCTTCTTCGCCGCCGGCCCGATCAAGGCCCAGCGGGCCCTGCTTGGCGCGGCGCGGGTGGAGATCGCCAAGCGGCAGGGGCTGATCGACGAGGATGCCTGGTCGTTCGTGTGGATTGTCGACGCACCGCTGTTCGAGCCGACCGCCGAGGCCGTCGCCGCCGGTGACGTGTCCCTCGGCTACAGCGCGTGGACCGCCGTGCACCACGCGTTCACCTCGCCCAAGCCGGAGTCGATCGACACCTTCGACACAGATCCCGGTTCGGCGCTGGCCTACGCCTACGACATCGTCTGCAACGGCAACGAGATCGGCGGCGGCAGTATCCGCATCCACCGCAAGGACATTCAGGAGCGGGTATTCGCGGTGATGGGTATCAGCCATGCCGAGGCCGAGGAGAAGTTCGGCTTCCTCATCGATGCCTTCTCCTACGGTGCTCCGCCACACGGCGGTATCGCGTTCGGCTGGGACCGGATCACCGCCCTGCTCGCGGGCGCCGAATCGATCCGCGAAGTCATCGCCTTTCCGAAGTCGGGCGGTGGCGTGGACCCGCTCACCGATGCGCCGACGCCCATCACCGAACAGCAACGCAAGGAATCCGGCATCGACGCCAAGCCGGTCCCGCGCCCGGAGTCATAGCGGGCCATGCTGCACCTCCGGGTGATCTGTCCAGCCGAGCGAACCGACGCGGTGATTGCGCGGCTGGAGGCGATACCCGGTGCAACGCACATCGTCGTCAACCGCGGCTCTGCGGTGTCACCGGCCGGCGATTCGGTCCAAGCGGATGTCGCCCGCGAAAGTGTCAACCGGGTGCTCGCCGATCTCGGTGAGCTCGGCATCGACGAGTCGGGCGCAATCACGTTGGAATCGTTGGAGACGGTGGTCTCCGAGTTTGCTCGTCGCGCCGAAAAGGAAGCTCCGGGCGACCCCGACGACGCGGTCGTGTGGGCGGAATTGTTGTCGCGGACCCGCGAAGAATCCACCCTCAACATCACGTTCCTGTCATTCCTCACCATCGCCTGCCTGCTTGCGGCCGTCGGCGTGGTGACGGATTCGCCGGTGACGATCGTCGGCGCCATGGTGGTCGGACCGGAATTCGGTCCGCTCGCGGCGCTTTCGGTGGCATTGAGCCGCCGCGATTTCCGGTTGGCTCGCCGGTCCCTGATTGCGTTGCTCGTTGGCTTTCCGGTGGCGATGGTGATCACCGCGTTTGCGACGTTGGCCGCCGAAGCGGTTGGGTGGGTCAGCTACAACGCGCTTACCGACATCCATCAGGTCGACTTTGTGTATCAGGTCGGGCCGTTCTCGTTCGTGGTGGCGCTGCTGGCCGGAGCGGCAGGCATGCTGGCGCTGGTATCAGCGAAGTCGGCGGCGCTGGTCGGTGTGTTCATCTCGGTCACGACGGTTCCCGCGGCCGGTTTCGCGGTGGTTGCGGCGACGATGCAGCGGTGGCACATGGCGGCCGAATCTGCGGGCCAACTCGGCGTGAACATGCTTGGCATCGTTATTGCCGCGTTCGCCGTCCTGGCGCTACGGCCGAAGGACGGGCGCAATACGCCGCCCCTCGTGCGCGCGAAGCGAAAGTTGCTGGATTAACGCGACGAACCGGTGGCTATGGCGGCGTCCTCTCGGGATGTGACTCCATAGCCACCCGCTCGTGTTCTAACTAGTGGCCGGCGAAACGGGCCCGTTGACCAGTACGCGGTAGGCGTAGGTGCTGGCGATCAGGGTGATCGGGCCCGTCACGAGCAGGCCGACCAGCAGCAGGATGGCGCCGAGGATGTTGAGCGCGATGCACGCGAGTCCCAGCAGCACCAGCGTGCCGGCATTTTCCGAGATGATCCGGAAGCTCGACTTGATCGCAGTGACCGCATCCTGGTTCTGATCCAGCACGAACTGCAGCGTGTACCACGTCAAGAAGAGCACGACGATGCCCGGGATGATGCACAGCACGAAGCCGATCGAGGACGCGATGCCGATGAGCAGGCTGGCCACCAAGACCTGCGCCACATTGCTGAACTGGAAGAACGATCCGAATGCCGGACGGTTTCCGTCGACCTCGTGCAGGGCGCCACGCACGAAAGCCGCCTGAATAAGCGTGCTGACGACGAAGCCGACGACGAGTCCGACAATCGAGAGCACGAACGAGCCGACGGGAAACCCGTTGTCGTCGGTGCTGTAACTGAAGCCGTAACCGCCGAACGGCCACCGGACGAGGGCGCTGATGATCACGCCGATCAGCGTGATGCCCACCCACACACCGGCGTTCGACTTGAACTTCTCCCACCCGTAGGAGAGCGCAGCTCCGACGCTCAACTGTGGCGTCCCGAAACCGCCAGGTCCGTACGCGCCGCCGGGGAAGGGCTCGCCGTAGCTCGGCGGCGCGCCGTAATTCGGAGTCCCGGTCTGTCCGTACTGCGGCGGTTGCTGCCCGTATCCGGGAGGCTGCTGGGTGTACGGTTCCTGGCCGTATTGCGGTGGTTGCTGACCATACTGCGGGGTCTGTTCGCCGTAGCTCGGTGGCTGCTGGCCGTATCCAGGCGGCTGTTGACCGTACTGTGGCGGTTGCTGCCCGTACCCGGGAGGATGCTGGCCGTATCCCGGTGGCGGAGTGCCGTAGCCGGGCGGCTGGTTGGGCGGAACGCCCTGGCCCTGCGGGTGGTCGGGGCCTTCACCGCCGGTAGGCGGGTTGTTCTCAGACATGGGTGCGCGATCCTTCAGTCGATTCGGTCCAGCATCGGGCGAACTCTTGGAGTGAGAGAACCCGAAGGGGCACAGCCTGTCAAGACAGCCGCGCCGACGGGTTTGTCCAATTTGGCCTGGTGTTTCCGAACGTTCGCGCGGTGTTGCGGCGGGCTCTCGTGACCTCGCCGTGGCGCGGCGGAGTGGACGGCGTTTGCCGCGAAAATCCTGCTGCAGGGCGAGAATCCGCCGAACCGGCACAAGCGGGTACGTTGGATGGCGATGACCCCACTACTGGCAGGACATGTGGCCGAGGTCGTGACCGCGGCCGCACGATTGCTCGAGAAGCGGATGGGCGCAAAGGTGCGCCTCACCGATCCCGTCGAATTGGGCGGCAGCGGCCGCACCATGGTGCTTCGGGTAAGGGTCTCGGAGAACGCGTATTCGCTGCCCCGGACAGTGATTCTCAAGCAGGTCAAGCAATCCGATCGAGTCCGTCGTGACTTCGGGCACTGGGAGCCGGGCGTGGACAGTGCCTCCTCGGCGTTCTTGCGGGAAGCGGTTTCCTACCAGTTCGCGACTGCTCTGCCCAAGGCCGACAGGCCGGGACCCCAGTTGCTTGCCTACGACTTGAAAAAGCAGTTGTTGATTCTGAGCGACCTCGGCGACAACGCCCCGCTGGCCGCGCTGTTGGCGGAGGGCGAGCCCACGTCGGGGCATTCGTTGATGGCACTCGCTCAAGCGCTCGGACGGATGCACGCCGCGACCGTCGGGCGGGAACCGGATTTCACCGCGCTCGCCGCCCGTGCCGGCGTCCCCGGACAGGGCCGCGGCATCGCACATCAAGCTGATGCCGCTGTCGCCCGCATTCCCGCGATGCTGGCGGACACACTCGGCGTCACGGTTCCCGACGCTGTCGCCGAGGTGGCCCGCCACGGTGCGGACCTCTTTCACGGTGGACGCTTCCGCGCATTCAGTCCCTCGGATCTGTGCCCGGACAACCTGATCGTCAACGCCGACGGGGTGCGTTTTCTCGACTACGAGTGGGCGGGATTCCGCGACGCGACCCTCGATATCGCTTATGTGCTGACCGCGTTCCCAGGTTGCCTCTGCACCCACGACATATCGCTGGCACGGGCCCGCGACATGGCCGATGCCTGGCGCGCCGAAGTGGTGGGAATCTGGCCGGCCCTCGGTGACGACGAGGTGCTTGCCGCGAAGATCGTGGAAGCGGAACTGATCTGGATCTGGCTGACCACCTACTGGTTCCTGCCCGACGACGAGCGCCGGTTGGCCGCCGTCCGCGAACACACGCTGGCTGTGCCGCGATCGCGGGCTGTGATCACGCGTTGGTCCACACTCGCCGCCACGTCCGAAGCTACGGGATGCGCGGATATCGCCGACTTTGCCGGCCAGGTGATTGTCGCGCTCGAGACCGCCTGGGCCACCTGAGAACTCACGCGGTCGGCAGGTCATCGAGCTTGCTCAACAGATATTCGCGCTCGATGTCGTTGTCGGTGAGCGATACAGCCGCCTCGTAGGCACCTCGAGCCTCGGCAGTGCGTCCGAGCTCGGCAAGCCACGCGGCCCGGGCGGCTTCGGCGTATCCGTAGCCGGCCAATGCGGGTTCGGCGCCCAAGCGATCGATCAGTTCCAAACCTGCGGAGGGACCTTCGGCGAAGCCGATAGCGACGGCATGGTTGAGCGCGACCACGGGAGATGGCCACGAGGCGTACAAGCGCGCATAGAGTGCGGCAATCCGATGCCAATCGGTGTCTTCCCAGCGGTCCGCGCGGGAGTGTTCGGCCGCGATGGCCGCCTGCAGCGCGTATCTGCCGTCGCCTGGTCCGATTTCGCGCAGCAAGTCGAGCCCCTCCGCGATCGACTGGGCGTTCCACCGGCTGCGGTCTTGCTCGGCCAACGTCAACAGCCGACCGCGGGCATCGACGCGGGTTGCCCGGCGGGCATCGGTCAACAGCAACAGCGCCAGCAATCCCGCGACATTGTGGTCGGTCGGCGCCAGCGCCCGCATCATCCGTGCCAGTTGTATCGACCGATCGACAAGATCGGCGCGCACCAACGCCGAACCCGACGGCGCGGTGTGGCCCGTAGTGAACAGCAGATGGACGACGGCGCATATCGACTCCAGCCGATGCGGGAGATCGACTGCGGACGGCACGCGATACGGGATACGCGCAAGGGCGATCTTCTTCTTGGCACGCGTGATTCGGGCAGCCATCGTTGGCTCGGGAACCAGAAACGCACGCGCAACATCGGCTGTGCTGATGCCACAGACCAGTCGCAGCGTCAGCGCGACCTGAGCGTCGACTGCGAGTGACGGGTGACAACAGGTGCAGATCAGGCGGAGGCGATCGTCGGGAATCGCGGTCGCCGCTTCTATCGCATCCAATGCTGCGTCAGCCGTATCGCGTTCGGCGTCGGAGACCAACAGCGGAAGGGAACGCTGCAACGTCATCTCGCGCCGCAGGACATCCAAGGCCCGCCTATGCGCGACCGTGGTGAGCCAGGCAGCGGGATTGTTCGGCACACCGTTGCGCGTCCAATCCTGCAGCGCGCGCGTATAGGCGTCCTGGACACATTCTTCGGCAAGGTCGAGATTGCGCGTGAGACGCACCGTCGCGGCGAGCACATACGCCCACTCGCGCCGGTGCGCCTCGGCGACCGCGGCCGCTACCGTTGCGGGACGGGGCACCGGCGTCAGTCGAACACCATGACCGGGCGAACTTCGACACCGCCGAACCGGGCGGGCACCTGCTTGGCCAGTTCGATCGCGGCGTCGAGGTCGGGGGCTTCGATCAGGTAGAAACCGCCGAGTGCCTCTTTTGTTTCGGCGAATGGGCCGTCGGTGACGGACAGCGAACCATTTCCGTCGGCGCGGATGCTGGTGGCGGTCGAGGTGGGCTGCAAGGCGTTTCCCCCGACTATCGCCGGCCCGGCGTTCGCGCCGAACTTGTTGTGAGCCTCCAAGATTTCGTCCCACACCTTCTTGTCGGCGTTGGCGTAGCCGTTTTCGTCTTCGTAGATCAGAACTGCATACTGGGCCATCGTTTCGATCCTTTCCTGAATGCGGGGGGCAGCGGCGTCGGTGCCGCTACCGATACCGACGATCGAGCTTTGGCGGAATCGACAACTTCGACGAGAACAATTTTCTGCGCTGTCAGCGCTGCGGTCAGCCGGCTTTCCACCAGCACCGGACCAGTATTTTTGACGCCGGTGCTTGTTCCAGGCCGTCAGCCGGCCTTCCACCAGCACCGGACATAGATAGCCATGGCCACGATTAGTCCGCCGAGCACCCACAGCACCACGAGTCGGTCGACCCACGCGCCGGGCGGTGGTGTGCCCGGTAGCAGCGCACGCAGTGGTGCCACCGCAAACACCAACGCGCCGAACCAGGTGACCATCGGCGGGTAGAACGGGCGTTTGCCGCGCAGCGTGTTGATGGCGACGATCAGTCCGAGAGCGGTCACGCAGATCAGCAGCAGACACAACACGGCGCCTGTCGTGATGGTGCCGTTGGACCGAGTGATCGTGACGGACTGCGCATGCGTTCCATAATCGGGGCTGGCTGGCATTCCACGGGCCGACATCCGCCACCCGGACAGTGATGCGGTGACGAGCGTGTTGGGGGAGAGGTAGCTGCGCCCGGCACCGTCTTCGACGGTAACCACGCCATACACGGGCTCGGTGACATAGCGATCGAAGGGCCACGACGCAGGATCGCCGTCGGTCGCGAGTTCCACCGCGACCGTTCCAGGAACTCGTCCGGCCGGGAAGGCGATCTCCGACAGGCGCACCCGCGGGTAGAGGTCGACAGTGAGGTTCTTCTTCAGGCGCCCCTCGCTGTCGGACAGATCTTTGCCCGCCACGAAGGTGACGTTTGCATCAAGGGTTCGGCTCTCCGTGTGGACGTCCTCGATGCTCACCCACAACACAGATTCCGGTTGTTCGCCGGGCACGAGGTTTTCCGGGTACGGCTGGTCGTTGACCGCGAACACGCCGAGGACAACCGCTACCGCGTACGCAATGACAACGACCGCCCCGATCAACCATGGGAGCAACCGTTTCCTCGCTGTTGTCGGTTCCGACACTCCTGGCCTCCTGCCTGCGCGCAGATGGATGCCAGCGTCGCACGCCAGTGCGGCGATGTAGGTGGATTTGTCGGTTGCGCGCCGCCGGTACCGTCGATGGGGTGAACGAAGGTTTGTTCGACGGCGGGCTGTTCGCCGAGCCCGCCCACGCGGATGCCGCACCGATTGCTGGTGCACCGCTGGCTGTCCGGATGCGGCCGCAGCATCTCGACGAGGTGCTCGGCCAACAGCATCTGCTCGGCCCGGGTTCCCCACTGCGGCGGCTGGTGGAGGGTTCCGGCGCGGCGTCCGTGCTGCTGTATGGACCGCCGGGTACCGGGAAAACGACTCTGGCACTGCTCATTTCGCAGACCACCGGGCGTCGGTTCGAGGCGTTGTCGGCGTTGTCGGCTGGCGTCAAGGACGTCCGCGCGGTGATCGATATCGCCCGGCGGCGGCTGTCCACGTCCGGCGAGCAGACCGTTCTGTTCATCGACGAGGTGCACCGGTTCTCCAAGACTCAACAGGACGCCCTGCTGGCTGCCGTCGAGAATCGCATCGTCCTGTTGGTCGGTGCCACCACGGAAAATCCATCGTTCTCGGTGGTGTCGCCACTGCTGAGCAGGTCGCTGGTGCTGGCGCTGCAACCCTTGTCGGACAGCGACATTCGCGAATTGCTCGTGCGGGCCGCCACCGACCCACGAGGGCTCGACGGGAAATATCAGATCGATGACGATGCGCTCGAGCACCTGATCAGGGTGGCGGCCGGCGATGCCCGCCGCGCGTTGACGGCATTGGAGGCGGCAGCCGAAGCGGCCACCGACGCAACCGTGACTCTCGCTCTGGTGGAAGCCAGCATCGATCAGGCGGCCGTCCGCTACGACCGCGCCGGCGACCAGCACTACGACGTGATCAGCGCGTTCATCAAGTCGATCCGCGGTTCTGACGTCGACGCAGCGCTGCATTATCTTGCGCGGATGATCACCGCTGGAGAGGACCCGCGGTTCATCGCGCGCCGCCTGGTGGTACATGCCAGCGAGGACATCGGCATGGCGGACCCGATGGCCCTGCAGACCGCCGTCGCCGCCGCACAAGCTGTGCAACTGATCGGCATGCCGGAGGCGCGGCTTGCTTTGGCGCAGGCCACAATCCATTTGGCAACGGCGCCGAAGTCGGGTGCCGTAGTGGCGGCGATCGGTGCCGCGATGGCCGACATTTCTGCGGGTAAGGCTGGGTCCGTACCGACGCATCTGCGCGACGGGCACTACTCGGGCGCGGCCCGGTTGGGCAACGCGGCATTGTCGGGTCACTCCGCAGGCTCCGCTCCCGCCGCCTACAAGTATCCGCACGACTCGCCCGACGGCGTGCTGCCCCAACAGTATCCGCCGGACGAGCTGGTTGGCGTGGACTACTACCAGCCGACCGATCACGGCGCGGAGCGGGCCATTGCCTCTCGACTGGACAAGCTGCGCCGCATCGTCCGCGGTCGCAGCGGGTGAGCGCGCGATGCGATCCGTGTACTCGCAAGAATGTGCGTCGTAGTCGTCGTCCAAAGCGCCCCTTTGTCCGGATAGGCAAGACGCTAGCCACGGGGTCTGACACAAAGCTTCCGCATCGCCGCGGCCCGACCACCGCGCGCCTTGTCGGGGCGGTGAGGAGGCGCGAAATCGCCTCGACCGATCCCGGTAACCTGGACGGTTGTGCAGACTCACGAGATTCGACGGCGCTTCCTGGATCATTACGTCCGGGCGGGCCACACCGAGGTGCCCAGCGCATCGCTGATTCTCAACGATCCCAACCTGCTGTTCGTCAACGCCGGCATGGTGCAGTTCGTGCCGTATTTCCTCGGCCAGCAGACCCCGCCGTACACTCGCGCGACCAGCGTGCAGAAGTGCGTGCGGACTCTCGACATCGACAACGTCGGCATCACCACCCGCCACAACACGTTCTTTCAGATGGCCGGCAATTTCAGCTTCGGCGACTATTTCAAGCGCGAGGCCATCGAATTCGCCTGGAAACTGCTGACCAACAGCGTCGATGACGGCGGCTACGGCTTCGACGCGGACCGCCTGTGGGCCACCGCCTACCTCGACGACGACGAGGCCATCACCTTGTGGCAGGAGGTCGCCGGACTGCCGATCGACCGCATTCAGCGCCGCGGGATGGCCGACAACTACTGGTCGATGGGCATCCCGGGGCCGTGCGGGCCCTGCTCGGAGATCTACTACGACCGCGGCCCGCAGTATGGTCGCGAAGGCGGACCCGAGGCCGATGAGGACCGCTACCTCGAAATTTGGAACCTCGTGTTCATGCAGAACGAACGCGGCCTGGGCACCTCCAAGGACAACTACGAAATTCTCGGACCGCTGCCCAAAAAGAACATCGACACGGGCATGGGCGTCGAGCGCGTCGCGTTCCTGCTGCAGGGCGTCGACAACGTCTACGAAACGGACCTGGTCCGCCCGGTCATTACCAAGGCCGAGGAGCTCACCGGCCGACGCTACGGCGCGGTGCACTCCGATGACATCCGGTTCCGCGTCATCGCCGACCACGCCCGCACCGCGGCCATGCTCATCGCCGACGGCGTCAATCCCGGCAACGACGGCCGCGGCTACGTGCTGCGCCGACTGCTGCGCCGTATCGTCCGGTCGGCGAAGCTCCTGGGTGCGGACAAACCGACCATGGGCGAGCTGATGGTGGTGGTGCGCGACGAGATGTCGGAGTCGTACCCGGAGTTGACCACCGACTTCCAGCGCATCGAAAACGTTGCCGTGGGCGAAGAGTCGGCGTTCCTGAAGACACTCACCTCGGGCACCAAGCTGTTCACCGACGCAGTGGAAACAGTGAAGGCAACCAAGAGCACCGTCATCCCAGGGTCGGAAGCGTTCACCCTGCACGACACCTACGGCTTCCCGATCGACCTGACCCTCGAAATGGCGTCGGAAGCCGGACTGAGCGTCGACGAAGAGGGCTTCCGCTCGTTGATGGCCGAGCAGAAGCAGCGCGCCAAACAAGACGCGCAGGCGCGCAAGCACGCGCACGCTGATCTGACGATCTACAAGGAGTTCGTCGACCGCGGACCCACCGAGTTCACCGGCTTCGATGAGCTGGCCTCGCAGGCCAATGTGTTGGCACTGATCCGCAACGGTGTCCGCGTGCCCACTGCAACCAAGGGCGAGGACGTCGAGGTCATTCTCGACCGCAGCCCGCTGTATGCGGAGTCCGGCGGCCAGATCGCCGACCGCGGCGTCATCACGGCGAACGGCCTGCGAGCCCGAGTCAACGACGTACAGAAAATCGCGAAGACGCTGTGGGTGCACAAGGTGACCGTCGAGGAGGGGCAACTCACCGAGGGTGACGTCGTCGACGCGCAGGTCGATCCGCAGTGGCGGCACGGCGCGACGCAGGGCCATTCGGGCACCCACATGGTGCACGCGGCGCTGCGTCAGGTGCTCGGCCCGAACGCGGTGCAGGCCGGTTCGCTGAACAAACCCGGCTACCTGCGGTTCGACTTCAACTGGCAGGGTGCGCTCAGCGACGCGCAGAAAGCGGACATCGAGTCGGTGACGAACGACGCGGTCGGCGCCGACTTCCCGGTCCACACGTTCATCACCGATCTGCCCAAGGCCAAGAAAATGGGTGCGCTGGCGTTGTTCGGCGAGAACTACGGCGACGAGGTTCGCGTCGTCGAGATCGGCGGACCGTTCTCGATGGAACTCTGCGGTGGTACGCACGTGCAACATTCGTCGCAGATTGGGCCGGTGACGCTGCTCGGCGAGTCCGCGATCGGCTCCGGCAAGCGCCGGGTGGAGGCGTTCGTGGGCCTCGACTCCTACAAGTACCTGGCCAAGGAGCGTGCACTGCTCGCCGGGGTCGCAGCCTCGCTGAAGGTGCCGTCGGAGGACGTGCCCGCGCGCGTCGAGCAACTTGTCGAGCGGCTCAAGGTTGCCGAAAAAGAGCTGGAACGCACCAAGGCGCAGGCGGTGCTTTCCAATGTCGGTGGCTTCGCCGATCGTGCACACCGCGTCGGTGATGTTTTGCTGGTCGCCGAAGCCGCGCCGGCCGGCATCGCCGGCAACGACCTGCGCACCCTCGCCACCGAGGTGCGGGGACGGCTCGGTGCGACGCCGGCAGTGGTCGTGCTGCTCAGTGACGCGGATGGCAAGGTGCCCTTCGTGGTGGCGGTCAACAAGCCCGCTCAGGAGATCGGCATCAAAGCCGGCGAACTCGTCGCCAGCTTCGGCCCGGCGATTTCCGGCCGCGGTGGTGGCAAAGCGGACATGGCCCAGGGATCCGGTTCGGATGCGAGCGGCATTCCGAGCGCGCTGGACGCGGTGCGCAAGCGCGTCGCGGAGTTGGCGGGCTAGCCGGGTGCGGGGTCGGCGGCTCGGCATTGATGTCGGCAGCGTGCGGATCGGCGTGGCGGTGAGCGATCCGGACGGCATCCTCGCCACTCCTGTGGAGACGGTCGCGCGGGCCAAGACCGGTGACAGCGACCTGCAGCGGATCGCGGAATTGGCGGCCGAATACGAGGTTATCGAGGTGATTGTCGGGATGCCGCGGACACTGCGCGGCGAACACGGCACGTCGGCTCAGTCCGCCGAGCGGTTTGCCGCGGCGTTGCGGGAACGGCTCGGATCGATACCGGTGCAAACAATCGACGAGCGTTTTACTACCGTGTCTGCAACGCGTGCCCTGCGCGAAAGCGGGGTCCGCGCGAAGGCCCAACGTCAAGTGATCGACCAGGCGGCCGCAGTGGCGATCCTGCAGAGCTGGTTGGACGGACGGAGCAGGTAGTGGACGAACGCGACGACCTTCAGCTCGAGCGGCCCGCGCCGACGCGAGTAGGACCCGTGCCCGGCAGCCGTGCCCAGCGCCGTGCGAAGGCTCGCGCCCGGCGCCGGCGCAGCCGGGCGGTGGTGCTGCTTGCGTGCGCATTCATGCTCGTTGTCGTGGGTGGTCTTGGATTCGGCATCAAGAAGTGGCTCAACCGATCGGAGCTTGCGCCGGACTACAACGGCCCCGGCGGCAAGGAAGTGGTCATCCAGGTCAAGACCGGCGACACCGCCGACCAGATCGCCCAGCAGATGGCGAAGAAGGACGTCACTGCAAGCGCGGCCGCCTTCTACGAGGCGGCCGTCGCCAACGACCAAATGGACAAGCTGCAACCGGGTTACTACGCCATTCCTACCGAGATTTCGGGCAAGCGCGCGGTCGACAAGCTTGTCGACCCGAGCTCGCGGGTCGGGCATGTGCTGCTCACCGAGGGCCGTCAACTGCATGACTCGACCGACGTCAACACGCACGCGCGAAAAGACGGTATCTACACCAAGATCGCCGAGGCCAGCTGTTACGGAACTGGCGGCGACAAGAAATGCATCACTTACGACGAGCTGAACACCGCCGGAGCGAGCCCTGACCTCAAGTCGCTCGGTGTGCCGGATTGGGCGCTGGATGCCGTGTCGAAGGTGCCAGATCACGACCGGCAACTCGAGGGCCTCATTCCGTCGGGGACATGGGATTTCGATCCGACCGCCACGCCCACCCAAATTCTGCGGCAGTTGGTCAGCGAGGGGGCGAGCACGTATGAGAAGGCCGGAATCCTCGAACAGACGCCGGACGTGCCGCTCAACCCGTACCAGAAGCTGATTGCGGCGTCGCTGGTGGAACGCGAGTCGTTGCCGCCGGACTTTGCCAAGGTTGCGCGGGTCATTCTCAACCGGCTCGCGGTGAACCGACCACTCGAGTTCGACTCAACGGTGAACTACGCGCTGGAGCGCACCGAGGTGGCAACCACCGACGCTGATCGCGCCAAGGTCACCCCGTGGAACACCTACGCCATGCCTGGTTTGCCCGCCACGCCGATCGCGTCTCCGAGCGTGCCCGCGCTCGAGGCGATCGAGAAACCCGCGCCCGGCAACTGGTTGTACTTCGTGACGGTCGACAAGCAGGGCACCACGCTGTTCACCGCCGACTACGACGAGCACTTACGCAACATCGATCGGGCGAAGCAGAGCGGAATTCTCGACAGTGGCAGGTGAGGTCCGCCGCGCGGCGGTCCTGGGTAGTCCCATCGCGCACTCGCGTTCGCCACAGTTGCATTTGGCGGCCTATCGGGCGCTGGGCTTGAGCGCGTGGACCTACGAACGGGTCGAATGCACTGCCGAACAGTTGCCCGGATTCGTCGGTGGCCTCGGCCCGGAGTGGGTCGGGCTGTCGGTGACCATGCCCGGGAAGGTCGCCGCGCTCGAATTCGCGACCGAGCGCACCGAGCGTGCGGTGTTGGTCGGTTCCGCGAACACCCTGGTGCGCACCGAATCCGGTTGGCGCGCCGACTGCACCGACGTCGACGGCGTGCGTGGCGCACTTGTCGGCGGCGGCGTCGGCACCATTCGGGGCGCGTCCGCAATTGTGATCGGCGCGGGTGGCACAGCCCGTCCGGCGGTGTTGGCGCTGGCCGAACTCGGTGTCTCCGAGGTGTCGATCGTGGCCCGCAGCGCTGAGCGCGCGGCGCCGACGGTAGAGCTGGCAGGAAATCTCGGCCTCGACGCCCGGGTCGTGGACTTCACGCTCGCCGATGTCTCGGATGCCTGTGCGCAGGCCGCCGTCGTGGTCAGCACGGTTCCCGCGACTGCGGCCGAACCGCTCGCCGCCGCCGCCCGACAGATCCCCTTCCTGCTTGACGCGATCTACAACCCATGGCCAACGCCGCTAGCCACCTCGGTGCGGGCCGCGGGCGGCATCGTCGTGAGCGGTCTTGACATGCTGTTGAATCAAGCATTCGGCCAGGTAGAGCAGTTCACCGGAATGCCCGCGCCCAAGGAAGCGATGGCCGCCGCGCTGCGCGAAAGCTGAGTAGTCCACAACCGCGCAGCCATCCACAGCACCCGACTGAGCGCACCGTTTGCGCATTCGCCGTGCCGCAGGCTGGTCGCATGGCGGCGATGGCAGTAGCGGTGTGGTGCGTGTGGTTGTCGGTGATCGACATGCGCGAACGCCGGTTGCCGAACGCCCTGACAATTCCGGGAGCACTCGCAGTGCTCGGATATGCGGTCGTCACCGGTCGCGCGCGGCAAGCCGTCGTCGGCGGTCTCGTCCTCGCCGCGTCCTACCTGGTAATTCATCTCGCCCGGCCGTCGGCCTTAGGGGCCGGCGACGTGAAGCTGGCCCTCGGCGTGGGAGCGCTCGCCGCGCTCGGCGGCGCCCAGGCCTGGGTGTTCGCGGCGCTCCTGGCACCGTGTCTTACTGCTCTTGTCGGCGCGACTCAGTTGATTCGACGTCGGTCGCACGTTGTTGCGCATGGTCCGTCGATGTGTGCGGCGACATTGCTCGCGCTGTGCCTGTATTGACGCGCTCCTGAGCAGCCAGGTAACGGCGCACCTGCACGGACATGGGAAGATTGCCTACGTGCTGCGCTGGATAACTGCCGGAGAATCCCATGGTCCCGCCCTTGTCGCGATCCTCGAAGGGATGGTCGCCGGCGTCGAGGTGACGTCTACAGACATCGCTGAGCAGCTCGCGCGGCGGCGCCTCGGGTACGGCCGCGGCGCGCGGATGAAGTTCGAGGCCGACAAGGTCACCATCCTCGGTGGCGTCCGGCACGGCAAAACGCAGGGCGGTCCGGTCGCCATCGAGGTCGGAAACACCGAATGGCCCAAGTGGGAGACCGTGATGTCGGCCGACCCCGTCGACGAGGCGGAGCTGGCGGACCTGGCCCGGAACGCGCCACTGACGCGTCCGCGACCCGGCCACGCGGACTACTCCGGCATGCTGAAATACGGCTTCGACGACGCCAGACCCGTTCTCGAGCGGGCGAGTGCGCGGGAAACCGCGGCGCGCGTCGCGGTGGGTACCGTCGCACGCGAGTTTCTGCGGCAGGCGCTGGGCGTAGAGGTGATTTCCCACGTCGTGTCCATCGGCACCGCTGCCGCTCCGGCTGGGGCCACACCGACTGCGAGCGACCTGACGGCCATTGACGCGAGCCCGGTCCGCGCCTTCGACGCCACCGCCGCCGACGCCATGATTGCCGAGATCGAGGCGGCAAAGAAGGACGGCGACACCCTCGGCGGCGTCGTCGAGGTGATCGTCGAGGGACTGCCCGTCGGTCTCGGCTCCTACGTCAGCGGTGAGCGACGCCTGGACTCCCGGCTAGCCGCCGCGCTCATGGGCATTCAGGCGATCAAGGGCGTAGAGATCGGCGACGGATTCGAGACCGCCCGCCGCCGCGGCAGTGCGGCGCACGACGAGATGCGGCCCGGCCCCGACGGAGTCATGCGGTCCACGAACCGCGCCGGCGGCCTCGAGGGCGGCATGACCAACGGTGAGCCGTTGCGCGTCCGGGCCGCCATGAAGCCGATCTCCACGGTGCCGCGTGCGCTCGCCACCGTCGACATGAGCACCGGGGACGAGGCGGTCGCGATTCACCAACGCTCCGACGTGTGCGCCGTGCCCGCGGCCGGTGTCGTTGCCGAATCAATGGTGGCGTTGGTGGTGGCGCAGGCGGCGCTGGAGAAATTCGGGGGCGACTCGCTGACCGAGACCACCGCAAACATCAATCACTACGTCAAAGCCACCATGGCGCGGCCACCGCGTTGACCGCCCGACCGAACCCGTCCCGACCCCGCGCCGTGTTGGTCGGGCCGCCGGGAGCCGGGAAGTCCACCATCGGGCGCCGCCTCGCCCGCGCCCTCGGCGTCGACCTCTACGACACCGACGCGGTGATCGAAAAGCAGGCCGGCAGAACGATTTCCGATATCTTCGCGCAGGACGGCGAGCCCGAGTTTCGCCGCATCGAAGAGGACGTCATCCGGCAAGCGCTGCGTGATCAGCGTGGTGTTGTCTCCCTCGGTGGCGGCGCCGTACTCTCGCGCAACACCCGCAAGCTGCTCCGCGACCAGACCGTCGTCTACCTCGAAATCAGCGTCGCCGAGGGGCTGCGCCGCACCGGCGCGAACACCGCCCGACCCTTGCTGAACGGGCCGAACCCCGAGAACAAGTACCGCGAATTAATGCGTCGCCGCAGACCGCTCTACCGCGAAGTGGCGACAGTCCGGGTCCGCACCGACGGCCGCAGCCCCGGCCGAGTCGTCAAACAGATCCTCGCCAAACTCGGCGTCCCCGAACCACCGACCGCCACCGCAGCAACCCAGGAGCAGAAGTGACCGAACCTGTCCGCGTCGACGTGGCCACGGCCAGCCCTTACCCGGTGATCATCGGCAGGGGGCTGCTGACCGAACTCCTCCAAGAGCTCGCAGGAACCGCCACCGTGGCGATTTTCCATCAGCCGCCGCTCGCCGAGACGGCCGAGGTCGTCCGGAAAGCGCTTGCCGACCAGGGCGCCGACGCCCACCGCATCGAGATCCCCGACGCCGAAGCGGGGAAGGATCTTGCGGTGGCCGGATTCTGCTGGGATGTGCTCGGCCGCATTGGCCTGACCCGCAGCGACGCCGTGGTGAGCCTCGGCGGGGGAGCGGCCACCGACCTGGCCGGCTTTGTCGCAGCGACCTGGATGCGCGGAGTCCGGATTGTGCACGTGCCCACCACGCTGCTGGCGATGGTCGACGCCGCGGTCGGCGGCAAGACCGGGATCAACACCGACGCAGGCAAAAACCTCGTCGGGGTCTTCCACGAACCGTCGGCCGTCTTGGTGGATTTGGCAACGCTGGAAACGGTGCCGCGCAACGAGATCATCGCTGGCATGGCGGAAATCATCAAAGCCGGGTTCATCGCCGACCCGGTCATCCTCGACCTGGTGGAAGCGGATCCGGAGGCCGCGCTCGATCCCACCGGCGACGTGCTGCCGGAGCTCATCCGCCGGTCCATCGAGGTGAAGGCGAAGGTGGTCGCGGCGGACCTCAAGGAGTCCAGTCTGCGCGAAATCCTCAACTACGGTCACACCCTCGGCCATGCCATCGAGCGGCGCGAGCACTACCGCTGGCGGCATGGTGCGGCCGTTTCCGTCGGCCTCGTGTTCGCCGCCGAACTCGGTCGCCTCGCTGGTCGCCTCGACGACGCGACCGCCGACCGGCACCGGCGGATTCTGGAAAGCGTCGGCCTGCCCACGACCTACGACGCCGATGCCCTGCCCCAGCTCATCGAGGGCATGCAGACAGATAAGAAGAACCGCGCCGGAATGCTTCGCTTCGTCGTCCTCGACGGCCTGGCAAAGCCCGGGCGGCTGGAAGGGCCGGATCCAGCGCTGCTGGCAGCGGCCTATTCAGCCGTCGCCAGACAAGGCGCGTCCGGAGGCAGTGCGGTTCTGCTGTAGCCGCTACTTCGACTTACCGAACGGGAAGCGCCGCTTGCCGGTGTCGGTGGCTTGGCGCGCGGACCGGTCGTCAGCAGGCACCGCGGGGAACTCCTGAGTGGTTTCCTCATCAGGGCGCGCATGCGCGCCCGAGGGCGCGTCGTAGTACTCGTCGCCCTGGTAACCGGCCGTTGAACTGTGCCGCGCTCCCGCGCCGACGAGTTCGCGCTGCTGCTCCGACTTGGAGATTTCACGGTTGGCCAGCAGGCGTCCGATAGCTACGCCGAGCATCGCGGGAACGAAGATGATCAACGTCGTCCACGCTGCGCCCGAGGTAATTTCGAAGAACAGGCCGTTGCTGGAGACGTCGATACCCACCAGATCCAGAATCCAGCAGACGATGCCCGCGACCAGCGCGCCCACGATGCCGGCCTTGAGCCACAGCATCGTCAGGTCTGCGCCGTCTTCCGCCTCCGGGTTGGCGCGGCGGTCGCGCCGGCCGTCGAAAAGTCCCCAGATCAGCGCGATGGCGAGCACCACCACGAGGGAAACCCACCGCACCACATCGCCGTGCAGAGGCCACTTGATGATCAGTAAGCCGACAATGACCCGCACGACCACATGCACCGCGGCCAGGCAAAGCCCCCGCAGAAGCCACAAATTCATGCAGACAGAGTAGCGGGTTTGCCGCCAGCAGATGTGTTGGACGTTACAGAAGATTAGCTAGCTCTGTGTTGCCCGCTCCACAAGATCACGCACCATGTCTCCGTGGGACCGGCGCGGTACCGTCGCTGGTATGACGGCCGACTATCGGGCACGGCGGCAGGCGTTGCGCGACACGGCACGGGCCGCGGAAGCGGACGTCGACGCCGTGCTGATCACGAATCTCACCAATATCCGCTATTTGACCGGGTTTACGGGTTCGAACGCCGCTCTGTGGGTCGACTTGGCCGACACCGCCGAGCGGGAAGCCTCGACGGTGATCGCCACCGATGGACGGTATCGGACGCAGGTGGGCGAGCAGGTCCCCGATCTGCGCGCGCACCTGGCCCGGGCAGCCGCTCGCGGATTGGTCGAGGCGACAGAACCCGGCACCCGACGTCTCGGCTACGAGAGCCACGTCGTCACCGTCGATGAACACCGCTCGCTCCAGGCGGCCGCGGAACATATCGAACTCGTCAGGCTGCCCGGCCTCGTGGAAAAGTTGCGCGAGGTCAAGGACGAGGACGAAATCCGCGCCCTGCACGCCGCCTGCGCGGCCGCCGACGCGGCCCTGGCGCAGTTGATCGACGACGGCGGCCTGCGTCCGGGGCGCACGGAACGGGAGGTGGGACGCGAACTCGAATTCCTGATGTTCGCGCACGGCGCCGAGGCCGTCTCTTTCGAAACAATCGTCGCGGCGGGACCGAATTCCGCTGTGCCGCACCACCGGCCGACCCGTGCAGTACTGCGGGCCGGTGACTTCGTCAAACTCGATTTCGGTGCGGTCGTCGACGGTTACCACTCAGATATGACGCGCACCTATGTGCTCGGCACGCCAGCGCACTGGCAGCGCGAGATCTATGAGTTGGTGCAGCGGGCCCAGGAGGCCGGACGGGCAGCGCTGGCTCCCGACATGCCGGCAGCCGCGGTCGATGCCGCGGCGCGCTCGCTCATCGACGACGCCGGTTACGGCGAGCTGTTCGCGCACGGTCTGGGCCACGGAGTGGGGCTCGAGATTCACGAGGCGCCGGGTATCGGCGCCGGTGCCAGCGGATCGATCCCGGGCTCGGCGGTCGTCACCGTCGAGCCCGGGGTCTATCTCGCCGGGCGCGGTGGGGTGCGGATTGAGGACACGCTCGTGGTGCGCGCCGGTGGGCCGGAATTACTGACGATGACGCCGCGTGAGCTGACGGCAATCTGAGCAATCGCTTCCGGCCGGTACACTGCTCTGCGGCGCCCGGCTGCCCACAGTCGCGCGAGAGACGTATTTGAGGAGACGCGGACCAAGTGGCTGATACCAGCGATTTCAAGAACGGCCTGGTGCTGAAGATCGACGGCCAGCTTCAGCAGATCATCGAGTTCCAGCACGTCAAGCCCGGTAAAGGCCCGGCGTTCGTACGCACCAAGCTGAAGAACGTGCTGTCGGGCAAGGTCGTGGACAAGACCTTCAACGCCGGCGTGAAGGTCGAGACCGCCACCGTCGACCGCCGGGACATGACGTATCTGTACCACGACGGAACCGACTACGTGTTCATGGACGGCGAGACCTTCGACCAGATCTCGATCAGCGAACAGACCATCGGTGACGGTGCCCGCTTCCTGCTCGAGAACATGAGCGTGCAGGTGGCCACGCACGAGGGCGAGCCGCTCTACGTCGAGCTGCCGGTCACGGTGGAACTCGAGGTGCAGCACACCGACCCCGGTCTGCAGGGCGACCGGTCGACCGGCGGCACCAAACCGGCCACGCTGGAAACCGGCGCGGAGGTGCAGGTGCCGTTGTTCATCAACACCGGTGACAAGCTCAAGATCGACTCGCGCGACGGCAGCTACCTGGGCCGAGTCAACACCTAGTGCCTGTGGCATCCGCATCTGACAAACACGGATACAAGCGACTCGGCAGCAGGCACAAGGCCCGCAAACGGGCGGTGGACCTGCTGTTCGAGGCCGAGGCTCGCGACGTCGACGTCGTCGCGCTGGCCAACGAGCGCGCGGAGCTGGCTGCCGCCGATGACCAAGTTGCTCCGGTCAATCCCTACACCTTTGAGATAGTCCGCGGCGTGGCCACCGACCGTGAGCGGATCGACGCCACCGTCGAGTCGTATCTGCAGGAATGGACACTGCAGCGACTACCAGCGGTCGATCGCGCGATTCTGCGGATCGCGGTGTGGGAGTTGCTCTATGCCGCCGACGTGCCGCCGGTCGTTGCGGTCGACGAGGCCGTCGAGTTGGCCAAGCAGCTGTCCACCGACGAGTCGCCGGCGTTCGTCAACGGCGTGCTGGGGCAAGTGGTCCTGATCGCGCCGCAGGTTCGCGCCGCCGCGGCCGCCGGGCCCACGGACGACGACGAACCCGCCTGACTCGCGCTCGCGCTGGTGCGCGCGGCGTCAGCTGCCGACGGGGTCGGCCACCCAACCGACGACCACCACGAGAGCGGTCGGTCGATGCACGGCCATGAACGCGAACGGCTGGTCCAGCGTGACCGATATGGTCTTGACGCGATTGCGATGCAAGGGAAATGCGGCCGCGACCCGAACGGCGAACGCAGTGACCGCGGCGGCTTTGAACCCCTCGGCGCTGAACTGGGCCATGACGTCCTGCGCGCCGCGCCCCACCGCCAGCGGGGTGGGGCTGATTCGCGGAAAATGCCCGCTGCTGGGGTCCGTCGCGGTGTGCAAGCCGAACAGCTGCGCTTGCCGGCACAGATCGTGGCTGGAACGAATCAAAAACGGCGGCAAGGAAACTGACAGCGAGTCGGTGCTTCCGGCTGCTTGCGCCACAACGACGCCCGGTGCGGTGGCGCCGATCGGCAGTCGGGCCCCGTCGGTCGCGGTCATCGCACCGGTGAGCGCGCGCAGCCCGACGTCGATGAGCGCGCCCGGGTCGCTGCCGCCAAGAAGAAGGTGCACGTCGAGGTCGTCTTCGCCTGCGACAACCAATCGCGTCACCGGCGACGGCGCGTCCAAGACCGAAAGCTCGCTCAGGTTCGTGCTGGAGCGGGTCAGTGCCTCGAGGTTTCGTCCGGACCACGGTCCCGTCCGCGGGTGAAGCCGGGCCGGTTCGAACGGCGCCCGCCAGCGCGTCATCGCGGCAAGCGCGGTCGCGAGAACAAGCGCGTCGTCGGGACCGACGGCGAGTGGGAAACGGGGGATGAGTCCTCGGGTGTGGGTTTCGGCCCACGCGTCGAGACGGTCCTGGTCGCCGAGCGTGTCGAGGACGCCGGCGGGCAGTGCAGCCGTCCACTCCGGGTTGAGCGGCAGTTGCGGACGCACCCACAGCCCGAGCGCTGCCGATAGCGCCTGCGCGCCGTCGAGGATGTCGATGAGCTCGACCGCTTGGTTCAGCGGGTCGGCAATGTGATCGACAGCGGTGAGCAGTTCCGAGCGTGCTGGCTCGTCGGCAGCATCCGTCAGAAGGGCAAGGAGCGGCCACACCCCCGCACCCGAAAGCACGACATTTTGCTCCGCAGAAGCGGTGTCGAGCCAGCGTGCGGTGAGCGCATTGGCCGCAGTAACCGCGGGTGTCAGTGTGGTGGGCACACTACGACGATAGGTCTGTCGTCAGTCCCGCTGCAGAACGATGACAGCCAGCCGCACCATGCGATCGATCGCCACGTCGCGCGGCAGTGTCGGCGCCATGGCGTGCCCCATCGCGATGCGGGCGACTGTGTCCGCGAAGATGATTGCGTCGTCAGCCGAAATGGTGGGGTTGATGTCGCGGATCGCGGCGGCGAGCCGGTCGGTGGCAATCTCGTTGGCCATTCGGACCAGGTCGATCAGGTTCGTCCGGTCACCGTCGAGCGCGGTTTGGATGAGCGGCTCATCACAGGCCTCGAAGAAGAGCTCGAGCGCGTTGCGCATGCCGTCCTCGAGCGTGTCGTGCGCGGTGAGTTTCGCGCAGACCTGCTCGAGCAGCACCTCCATGCGGTGCAGAACGTAAGCCTCGGCAATGGACTGCCGGGAACCGAACTCGTTGTAGACGGTCTGTCGGCTGACCCCGGCCGCACGGGCGAGGGTGCTGATGCTGGTGGCCGCCCAACCGTTGCGCCGCACCAGCTCGTCGGTCGCCGAGAGAACCGATTCGCGCAGCAGATTGCGCGCCGCCTTCGCATACGGAATGCGGTCGAGTGATGCGGTCATGCTGCCTCCGGGCGGGCCTAAGGGCTCGGCCGGTCGGTTTCTCCCCCAGCCGGAACAAGTTTTGGACAAATATGAGAATGTGTCAAGCAGACCGGTGCAACACGTCGAATGGGCGTTCGATGCACCCGGCGCAATCGCGTGACAAAAGCCCTGCTAGGCTTACCGCCGTAAGACATCCTTTAACGATCCGTCCCGTGAGGCGGAGAAGGAGGTCGCTGTATGCCCGTGCCCGATGAACGGATCGCTGCCGAACGGCACTCTGTCGAGTGGGCCGCCGCAGCCCGCGAATTGCTTTCCGCAGCCGATGTGTCTCGCACGGTTGCGCGCATGGCGCACCAGATCATCGAAAAGACGGCCCTCGACGCCAGCGATGGGGACGCGTCGCGTGTCGTGCTTATCGGCATCCCCACCCGCGGCACCACGCTCGCCATTCGGCTTGCGGACAAGATCGAGGAATTCGCCGGCGTTCGTCCGGCGGTGGGATCGCTCGACATCACTCTGTACCGAGACGACCTGCGCAACAAGCCGCACCGACCGCTCGAGCGCACGTCGGTGCCGGAAGGCGGGATCGAGGACGCCCTCGTCGTGCTGGTCGACGACGTGCTGTTCTCCGGCCGGTCGGTCCGGGCCGCGCTCGACGCGCTGCGCGATCTCGGCAGGCCACGCGCGGTGCAGCTGGCCGTCCTCGTCGACCGTGGACATCGCGAATTACCGCTGCGCGCGGACTACGTCGGCAAGAACGTGCCGACGGCCCGAACTGAAGACGTCTCTGTCATGCTCGCCGAACACGACGGCCGCGATGCAGTGCTGCTGCACGGGTCGGTGAAATGAAGCACCTGCTCTCGGTATCCGATCTCGACCGCGATGCCGCAACTGCGCTGCTCGATGAGGCCGAACGGTTCGAACAGGCGCTGCTCGGCCGTGAGGTTCGCAAGCTGCCCACGCTGCGTGGTCGCACCGTCATGACGGTCTTCTTCGAAAACTCGACACGAACCCGGGTGTCGTTCGAGGTGGCCGGCAAGTGGATGAGCGCGGACGTCATCAACGTCAGTGCGAGCAGCTCGTCGGTGAAAAAGGGCGAATCCCTTCGCGACACCGCAATGACGCTGCACGCCGCGGGCGCCGACGCGCTGATCGTGCGGCATCCGGCGTCGGGCGCGGCTCATCAGATTGCGCAGTGGCTTACCCGCGATGGTGACGGACCGGCCGTCATCAACGCCGGGGACGGCACCCACGAGCACCCCACCCAGGCGCTACTCGACGCGCTCACCATCCGCCAGCGCCTCGGCTCCATCGAGGGCAAGCGAATCGCCATCGTCGGCGACATCGTGCACAGCAGGGTGGCCAGGTCGAATGCGCATCTGCTGTCGACGCTCGGCGCAGAAGTGGTGCTTGTCGCTCCCAACACGCTGCTCCCGGTCGGCGTCGAGACGTGGCCGGTAAGGATTTCCAATTCGATCGACGCGGAACTGCCCGGGGCCGACGCAGTGCTCATGCTGCGGGTGCAGGCCGAGCGGATGAACGGTGGCTTCTTCCCGTCGGCGCGCGAATACTCGGTCAATTACGGCCTGTCCGAAAAGCGGCTGAGCTTGTTGGCCGACCACGCGACGGTGCTGCACCCGGGTCCGATGCTGCGCGGGATGGAAATCGCATCGTCGGTCGCTGATTCATCGAAAGCTGCGGTGCTGCAACAGGTTACGAACGGAGTGCACATACGGATGGCCGTTCTCTTCCGGCTACTGGTGGGAACCGAGGAGGCAGTCGCGTGAGCGTGCTGATCAGAAACGCACGCATCTACGGCGAGGGTGATCCGGTCGACGTACTGCTGCGCGACGGCGAGATCGCTGACATCGGCCGTGAACTCACCGAGACCGATGCTGAGGTCATCGACGCGGACGGGCAGGTGCTGTTGCCCGGCTTTGTCGACTTGCATACCCACCTGCGCGAACCGGGCCGTGAAGACACCGAGACCATCGACTCCGGTTCCGCCGCGGCCGCGCTCGGCGGCTACACGGCGGTCTTCGCCATGGCCAACACCAATCCCGTCGCCGATTCCGTGGTCGTCACCGACCACGTGTGGCGGCGCGGTCAGGAAGTCGGCCTCGTCGACGTGCATCCCGTCGGCGCGGTCACGGTCGGTCTGCAGGGCGCCCAACTCGCCGAGATGGGCACGATGGCCGCCGGCGTGGGCCGGGTGCGGATGTTTTCCGACGACGGCAAATGCGTCTTCGACCCGCTGATTATGCGTCGGGCACTCGAGTACGCCACGTCGCTGGGAGTGCTGATCGCCCAACATGCCGAAGAGCCCCGGCTGACCGTCGGCGCGGTTGCTCACGAGGGCCCGAACGCCGCGCGGCTCGGGCTTGCCGGCTGGCCGCGCGCCGCCGAGGAATCCATCGTCGCCCGCGACGCCCTGCTGGCCCGCGACGCGGGCGCGCGCGTGCACATCTGTCACGCCTCCACCACCGGAACCGTCGAACTGCTGAAATGGGCCAAACAGCAAGGCATTTCGATAACTGCCGAGGTCACGCCTCATCACCTGCTGCTGGATGACTCCCGGCTCGCTACCTACGACGCGGTCAACAAGGTCAACCCGCCGCTGCGCGAATCGTCGGACGCCGCCGCGCTGCGGCAGGCACTAGCCGACGGTGTCATCGACTGCGTCGCCACCGACCACGCCCCGCACGCCGAGCAGGAGAAGTGCTGCGAGTTCGCCGTCGCCCGGCCCGGGATGCTCGGCCTCGAGACGGCGTTGTCGATCGTCGCCGACACCATGGTGCGACCGGGCCTGCTGGATTGGCGCGGGGTCGCGCGGGTGATGAGCGAGCGCCCCGCCGAAATCGTCGGCCTCGACGACCACGGTCGCCCGATCGAGGTGGGCGAGCCCGCGAACCTGACGCTCGTCGACCCGGAAGCCAGTTGGACGGTGCAGGCCGAGAACCTGGCCAGCATCTCCGCCAATTCGCCCTACGACCGGATGACCCTGCCGGCGAAGGTCACCGCGACCTTTTTGCGCGGACGGGTCACGACACGAAATGGAGTGGTGCGGTGATTCGCGCGCTGTTGGTCATTGCCTGTATCGCGTTCTGGATAGCCATGACGTGGCTGATGTATCGCGGATGGCGCGCGCGAGCTGCCCGGCAAGCTGGGTGCATCGGCGAGCTGCCGGTGCTGCCGCAGGATTTCGGAGCGCAGCTGCTGGAGCCGACGACCGGACTCTACGTCGGCAGCACCATTGCGCCGAACTGGCAGGACCGAATTGCCGTGGGGGATTTGGGCTACCGAGCCACCGCCGAGCTGACCAGATTCGAGCGCGGGATTCTGCTCGAGCGTGACGGTGCCTCGGTGATCTGGATTCCGCACGAGTCGATCCGCGAGATCCGCACGGAGCGCGGCCTCGCCGGCAAGGTGATGACCGCCGACGGCCTGCTGGTGATCCGCTGGCAATTGCCAACCGGTACGGAAATCGACACAGGCTTTCGAGGTGACGACAAATCGGCCTACCGGCAGTGGGTCGAATCGAATGGAGTGTGCGCGTGACGTCAGCAGCGGCGGCGTTTGTTCTCGAGGACGGACGGATCTTCCGGGGCACCAGCTTCGGCGCGGTAGGGGAGACGCTCGGTGAGGCTGTCTTCTGCACCGCGATGACCGGATATCAGGAAACATTGACGGACCCGAGCTACCACCGTCAGATCGTGGTGGCGACTGCGCCGCAGATCGGCAACACCGGGTGGAACGGCGACGACAACGAGGGTTCGCGGATCTGGGTGGCCGGCTACGCCGTGCGCGATCCATCGCGGCGCACGTCGAATTGGCGGGCGACAGGCTCGCTGCAGACCGAGCTCGAACGGCAGCACATCGTCGGCATCGCCGGCATAGACACCCGAGCGCTGGTGCGTCACCTGCGCACCCGCGGATCGATGAAAGCGGGCATCTTCAGCGGCTCGGCACTGTCGGATGACGATCAGATGGTCGCCAAGGTCGCCGGTCAGCCGTCGATGCTCGGCGCGCGACTGGCCGACGAGGTGAGCACGCCCGAGATGTACACGATCGATCCGGTCGGCGACGTCCGCTACACGGTCGCTGCCGTCGATCTCGGCATCAAGACGAACACGCCACGGATGTTCGCCCAGCGTGGTGTCCGGGTGCACGTGGTGAACGCGGCGGCGACCCTTGACGACATCAAGGCGCTGAAACCGGATGGCGTGTTCCTGTCGAACGGCCCGGGCGACCCGGCGACCGCCGACCGCGCCGTCGAGCTGACCAAATCGGTACTGGGTGACGGCATTCCGCTGTTCGGCATCTGCTTCGGCAATCAGATCCTCGGCCGGGCGCTGGGTCTGGGGACCTACAAGATGAAGTTCGGCCACCGCGGCATCAACATCCCGGTGATGGAGCATGACACCGGCCGGGTGTCGATCACCGCGCAGAATCACGGGTTCGCCCTCGAGGGCGAGGCCGGGCAGACGTTCGACACCCCGTTCGGCGCCGCGGAAGTCAGCCACACCTGTGCGAACGACGGTGTGGTCGAAGGTGTTCGGCTCGCCAACGGGCGAGCGTTCTCGGTGCAGTACCACCCCGAAGCTGCTGCGGGTCCGCACGATGCGGCGTACTTGTTCGACCGTTTCGCCGAGGTCATGGGGAACAACGGGGGCACGCTGGAAGGCGGTAGCAAATAATGCCGAAGCGCACTGACCTGCAACACATCCTGGTGATCGGCTCCGGTCCGATCGTCATCGGCCAGGCCTGCGAATTCGACTATTCGGGCACCCAGGCGTGTCGCGTGCTGCGCGACGAGGGCATGCGGGTTTCGTTGGTCAACTCGAACCCGGCGACGATCATGACCGACCCGGAGTTTGCCGACTCCACCTACGTCGAGCCGATCACGGCCGACTTCGTCGAGAAAGTCATCGAAGCCGAGCAGGCCAAGGGCACCCCGATCGACGCGGTGCTCGCGACCCTGGGCGGCCAGACCGCGCTCAACACCGCGGTGGCCTTGTATGAACGCGGCATCTTGCAGAAGTACGACGTCGAGTTGATCGGCGCGAACTTCGACGCGATTCAGCGCGGCGAGGACCGGCAGATGTTCAAGGACATCGTCGCCAAGGTGGGCGGCGAGAGCGCCCGCTCGCGCGTGTGCCACACCATGGAGGAAGTCCGGGAAACCGTGGCGGAGCTCGGCTTTCCGGTCGTGGTCCGGCCCAGCTTCACCATGGGCGGTCTCGGCTCCGGAATGGCCTACAACGACTCCGATCTCGACCGGATCGCCGGTGGCGGCCTGGCCGCGAGCCCGACGGCGAACGTGCTCATCGAGGAATCGATCCTCGGCTGGAAGGAGTACGAACTCGAGCTGATGCGCGACGGCCGCGACAACGTGGTGATCGTCTGCTCGATCGAGAACGTCGACCCGATGGGTGTGCACACCGGTGACTCGATGACGGTCGCGCCCGCCCTCACCCTCACCGACGTCGAGTACCAGAAAATGCGCGACCTCGGCATCGCGATTCTGCGCGAGGTGGGCGTCGACACCGGCGGCTGCAACATCCAGTTCGCCGTCAATCCTGCCGACGGCCGACTGATCGTCATCGAGATGAACCCGCGGGTGTCGCGATCCTCGGCGCTCGCGTCGAAGGCCACCGGCTTCCCGATCGCCAAGATCGCCGCAAAGCTGGCGGTCGGTTACACCCTCGACGAGATCGTCAACGACATCACCAAGGAAACCCCGGCCTGCTTCGAGCCGACGCTGGATTACATCGTCGTCAAAGCGCCGCGGTTCGCGTTCGAGAAGTTCCCCGGGGCCGACGACACGCTGACCACCACCATGAAGTCGGTGGGTGAGGCCATGAGCCTGGGCCGCAACTTCTCCGAGGCGCTGGGCAAGGTGCTGCGGTCGCTGGAAACCAAGCGGGCCGGATTCTGGACCGGCAAGGATCCGGCGCGATCGGTCGAGGAAGTGCTCGCCGACCTGCGGGTGCCCACCGAAGGCCGGATCTACGACGTCGATCTGGCGCTTCGACTCGGCGCCACCGTGGAGCAGGTGCACGAGGCGTCCCGAATCGATCCGTGGTTCATCGAGGAGATCAACGGCCTGGTGCAGTTGCGCGCCGAACTCGAGGCGGCACCGGTGATCGACGAGCCACTGTTGCGTAGAGCCAAGCACGCTGGGCTCTCCGACCGTCAAATCGCCGCGCTGCGACCGGAATTGGCCGGTGAGGATGGCGTACGCGCGTTGCGCCACCGGCTGGGCGTGCGGCCGGTCTACAAGACTGTCGACACCTGCGCCGCGGAGTTCGAGGCCAAGACGCCGTACCACTATTCGACCTACGAACTCGACCCGGCCGCGGAATCCGAAGTGGCGCCGCAAAAAGAGCGCGACAAAGTGATCATCCTCGGCTCGGGGCCCAACCGGATCGGCCAGGGCATCGAGTTCGACTACTCGTGCGTGCACGCGGCGCAGACGCTGTCGCAGGCCGGCTACGAGACGGTGATGGTCAACTGCAACCCGGAAACGGTTTCCACCGACTACGACACCGCGGACCGGCTGTACTTCGAGCCGCTCACCTTCGAGGACGTGCTCGAGGTGTACCACGCCGAAAGCGAGTCCGGCACCGTTGCGGGCGTGATCGTGCAATTAGGCGGACAGACCCCGCTCGGTCTCGCGCAACGACTCACCGACGCGGGCGTGCCCGTTGTCGGCACGAGCGCGGCGGCGATCGACTTGGCCGAGGATCGCGGCGAATTCGGTGAGGTCCTGGTCGCGGCCGGGCTGCCGGCGCCGAAGTACGGCACCGCAACGACTTTCGAGCAGGCTAAGAAGATCGCCGCCGAGATCGGCTACCCGGTGTTGGTGCGCCCGTCGTACGTATTGGGCGGCCGCGGCATGGAGATCGTCTACGACGAGGAGTCGCTGGCCGGCTACATCTCCCGCGCCACCGAGATCACCCCGGAGCATCCGGTGCTCGTCGACAGGTTCCTCGAAGACGCCATCGAAATCGACGTGGACGCGTTGTGCGATGGGGAAGAGGTCTACCTCGGCGGCGTCATGGAGCACATCGAAGAGGCCGGCATCCACTCCGGCGACTCGGCCTGCGCCCTGCCGCCGATAACGTTGGGCCGCAGCGACATCGAGGCCGTTCGACGATCCACCATCGCGCTGGCCAAGGGGATTGGGGTACGCGGTCTGCTGAACGTGCAGTACGCGCTCAAGGACGACGTTCTCTATGTGCTCGAGGCGAATCCGCGTGCGAGTCGGACCGTCCCCTTCGTCTCCAAGGCCACCTCGGTGCCGCTGGCGAAGGCAGCCGCACGGGTGATGCTCGGCGCGACGATTGCGGACCTGCGCAAGGAAGGCATGCTGCCCGCCGAGGGTGACGGTGGTCAAACGGCCGCCGACGCACCGGTCGCGGTGAAGGAAGCCGTGTTGCCGTTCAACCGGTTCCGCCGCGCCGACGGCAGCAACGTCGAGTCCCTGCTGAGCCCGGAGATGAAGTCGACCGGTGAGGTCATGGGCATCGACGCCGACTTCGGCACCGCTTTCGCGAAGTCGCAGACCGCCGCGTACGGTTCCTTGCCCACCGACGGTACGGTCTTCGTCTCGATCGCCAACCGCGACAAGCGGGCAATGGTGTTTCCCATCAAACGCCTGCACGACCTCGGTTTCCGGATTCTGGCGACCGAGGGCACCGCGGAAATGTTGCGACGGAACGGGATTCCGAGCGAGGTGGTTCGCAAGGTATCCGACGAAGGACCTGAAGACGAGCCGAACATCGTCGACCAGATCCGCGACGGCGAAGTCGACATGGTGTTCAACACACCGTTCGGCAACTCCGGCCCGCGCATAGACGGTTACGAAATCCGTAGCGCGGCAGTGATGATGAACATTCCGTGCATCACCACGGTGCAGGGCGCAGCGGCCGCCGTGCAGGGCATCGAGGCCAGCATCCGCGGCGACATCGGGGTTCGGTCCCTGCAAGACCTGCACCGCGCGTTGCAGGGCAGCGTATGAGACCTTTCGGGCTGCGTCTGCAGGAGGCGATGGCCACCTACGGACCGATCTGTGTGGGCATCGATCCGCACCCTCAGTTGCTGCGGGACTGGGAGTTGCCCGAGACGGCGGAGGGACTCGAGAAGTTCGCCGAGATCTGCGTCGAGGCGTTCGACGGCCGGGTGGCGCTGGTCAAGCCGCAGGCGGCGTTCTTCGAGGTGTACGGGTCGGAGGGTATCGCCGTGCTCGAACGCACCATTCAGGTGCTGCGCGGGTCGGGAACACTGGTGGTCGCCGACGCCAAGCGCGGAGACATCGGCTCCACGATGGCGGCCTATGCACAGGCCTGGCTCGGTGACGGCCCGCTGAGCTCGGACGCGATGACGGCTTCGCCGTATCTGGGCTTTGGCTCGCTGGCGCCGGCGCTAGAGATGGTGCACAACCGCCATCGCGGCCTGTTCGTACTCGCCGCCACCTCGAACGCGGAGGGCGCGCAGGTGCAGGCCGCGACGTCGGGTGGGCGCACGATCAGTCAGGCGATCGTCGATGACGCTGCTGATTGCAACACCGGCGCGTTCGGTTCGGTCGGCGTGGTTGTGGGCGCCACGCTAACTGCGGCGCCCGACCTAAGCCGTCTGAACGGGCCGATCTTGATGCCGGGCATCGGTGCTCAAGGGGCCGGCCCCGATGACGTGCGCCGCCTGGTCGACGGCCAGTTGCGCGCGGTAGTGCCGAGTGTTTCCCGGGAAATTCTGCGTGCCGGGCCGTCGGTGTCGGCATTGCGGGCAGCGGTCGAGCAGATGTCCGAAAAGTTCGCATTCTTGCAGCGCTGACCCGGTAGTTGAATCGGGCATTTGACCAGTACAACGAAGCTGTCGCGGTTGCGCTGGCGCGTAAGGTGGCAGCTGGACTGCGGTAACACGCACCGAATTGGGCGTTGACCTGGGGGTCGGGTTCGCAATGGGCGTATACCGTGGGTACGGTCGCTATCGCGCTGGGTATCCGGCGAGAAACGACCGATTGTTTCGATGAGACGTGCAAGTTCGATGAGACGGAGGAACCGTGGCCCTTCCCCAGTTGACCGATGAGCAGCGCGCCGCTGCTTTGGAGAAGGCGGCTGCCGCCCGTCGCGCCCGGGCTGAGCTCAAGGAGCGCCTCAAGCGTGGTGGCACCGACCTCAAGCAGGTTCTCGCCGACGCCGACACCGACGAGATCCTCGGCAAGATGAAGGTCTCGGCGTTGCTGGAGGCGTTGCCGAAGGTGGGCAAGGTGAAGGCCCAGGAGATCATGAACGAACTCGAGATCGCGCCGACGCGCCGTCTGCGCGGCCTGGGCGAGCGGCAGCGCAAGAACCTGCTGGCGAAGTTCAACTTCGAGTCCTGATCTCGACGTGACCGCTGCGCACAGGGGCCGACTTGTAGTGCTGGTCGGCCCCTCTGCTGTTGGCAAGTCCACTGTGGTGGCTTGTTTGCGCGAGCGCCTGCCGGACCTGGTGTTCAGCGTTTCGGCAACCACTCGTGCCCCGCGGCCCGGGGAAATCGACGGCCGCGACTATTTGTTTGTGTCCCGCGACGAGTTCGACCGCATGATCGCGGGCGGTGGGTTACTCGAATGGGCCGAGATTCACGGTGGGCTACAGCGGTCGGGGACGCCCGCGGCGCCCGTTGAGGCCGCGCTTGCCGCGGGCAAGCCGGTGCTGGTCGAGGTGGATCTCGCCGGTGCCCGGGCCATCCGGACTGCGATGCCCGAGGCGCTGCTGGTGTTTCTGGCGCCGCCGAGCTGGGACGAGTTGGTCAGGCGGCTTACCGGCCGCGGCACGGAATCGCCCGAGGTGATTGCCCGCCGTCTCGACACCGCCCGGGTCGAATTGGCCGCTCAGGGCGAGTTCGACCGGGTCATCGTCAACGACGACGTGCAACGCAGCTGCGACGAGTTGGTATCCTTGCTGGTTGGACGTTCATCTACTTCAGGAGTTTGCTAGTGAGCAGCAATCAGGCAACCGTCGACGCGCAGTCCAATGACTTGCCGGCGTACGACACCCCGCTCGGCATCACTAACCCGCCGATCGACGAGCTGCTCGAGCGCACCTCCTCGAAGTACGCGCTGGTGATCTATGCCGCCAAGCGCGCCCGTCAGATCAACGACTACTACAACCAGCTCGGCGACGGCATCCTCGAGTACGTCGGCCCGCTCGTCGAGCCGGGGCTGCAGGAAAAGCCGCTGTCCATCGCATTGCGCGAAATCCACGCCGACCTGCTCGAGCACACCGAAGGCGAGTAGCTGTCCTTGGCATCGCAGGCCCTCAACGCGATCGATAACGGCGGGGATCGAAACCGCGGTGATTGTGAGCCGAGGAATGGATAAGGGCGCCAGTAAGCGGATTGTCGTCGGCGTGGGCGGCGGTATCGCCGCATACAAGAGCTGCGCGCTGATCCGCCGATTCACCGAGTCCGGGCATCAGGTTCGCGTCATCCCGACCGACTCTGCACTGGAGTTCGTCGGTAGCGCCACGTTCGAGGCGTTGTCGGGCAACCCCGTGCACACCGGGGTCTTCACCGATGTGCCGGCGGTGCCGCACGTGCGCCTCGGTCAAGAGGCCGATCTGGTGGTCGTCGCGCCGGCCACCGCAGATCTGTTGGCTCGGGCTGCGCACGGCCGCGCCGACGACCTGCTGACGGCCACGCTGCTGACTGCGCAATGTCCGGTGATGTTCGCACCCGCGATGCACACCGAGATGTGGCTGCACCCGGCGACTGCCGACAACGTCGCCATCCTCCGTTCGCGCGGAGCTGTCGTGATCGAACCAGCCTCCGGCCGGCTCACCGGTGCAGACACCGGACCGGGTCGTCTCCCCGAGCCGGATGAGTTGTTCGGGTTGGCGTCGCTGCTGCTCGAACGCGCCGAGGCATTGCCCCGGGATCTCACTGGTCGCCGGATCGTGGTTTCCGCAGGGGGAACACGGGAGCCGCTGGATCCGGTGCGTTTTCTCGGCAATCGCAGCTCGGGCAAGCAGGGTTATGCCATCGCGCGGTTGGCGGCCCAGCGCGGTGCCGAGGTCACGCTGATATCCGGCGTTACCGCCGGATTGGAGCCGCCGGCTGCGGTGGAGGTCGTGCAGGTGACCACGGCCGAACAGATGCGGGTGGCTGTCGACAAGCACGCCGTGGGCGCGGACGCGGTCATCATGGCGGCGGCTGTCGCCGATTTCCGGCCGGCGTCGGTGGCCTCGGCAAAGATCAAGAAGGGCGCCGGTGAGCCGGATTCGATCCCGCTGATTCGAAATGACGACATTCTGGCCGGTCTGGTGCAGGCTCGGCGGGACGGTGCTTTGTCGGCGGGTACCGCTATCGTCGGGTTCGCCGCCGAAACCGGCGACGAGCATGGCGACGTTTTGTCGCATGCCCGTGCGAAACTGCAGCGCAAGGGCTGTGACCTGCTGGTCGTCAATGCGGTCGGCGAAGGCAAGGCGTTCGAGGTGGACAGCAACGATGGCTGGTTGTTGGGCGCCGACGGTACCGAGGCAGCGCTGCCGCTGGGATCGAAGGCGCTCATGGCAAGCCGGGTGCTCGATGCGCTGCGCGCGCACCTAGGCTGAACGCAACACCACCGCCCAACACGTCCACAACCGAGAGGCAAATACGTGAGCAATCGGCTTTTCACCAGCGAGTCTGTGACTGAAGGGCATCCAGACAAGATCTGTGACGCCATCAGTGACTCGATTCTGGATGCCTTGCTGGCTGCTGATCCGCTGAGCCGGGTGGCGGTGGAGACGTTGGTGACCACCGGCCAGGTGCACGTCGCGGGTGAGGTGACCACCACCGCGTATGCCGACATTCCGCGGATCGTGCGCGAGAAGGTGCTCGAGATCGGTTACGACTCCTCGGCCAAGGGCTTCGATGGCAACTCCTGTGGGGTGAACATCGCGATCGGCGCACAGTCGCCGGATATTGCCCAGGGTGTGGACCATTCGCACGAGGCGCGGGTCGGCGGGAATGCCGATGACGAGATCGACCGTCAGGGCGCGGGCGATCAGGGCCTGATGTTCGGTTACGCCACCACCGAGACCCCGGAACTGATGCCGTTGCCGATCGCGATGGCGCACCGGTTGGCGCGCCGGCTGTCGGAGGTGCGCAAGAACGGTGTTCTGCCCTACCTGCGCCCGGACGGCAAGACGCAGGTCACCATCGAATACGAAGGTGACAAGGCGGTGCGGTTGGACACGGTGGTGATTTCCACCCAGCACGCCGCCGACATCGATCTGGACAACCTGCTGGCGCCCGACATTCGCGACAAGGTGCTGGGGACGGTGCTCGACGATTTGGCGCTCGAGACGCTGGACACCTCGAACGTGCGGTTGCTGGTGAACCCCACCGGCAAGTTCGTGCTCGGTGGGCCGATGGGCGATGCGGGTCTGACCGGTCGCAAGATCATCGTCGACACCTACGGTGGGTTCGCCCGCCACGGTGGCGGGGCGTTCTCCGGCAAGGACCCGTCGAAGGTGGACCGCTCGGCTGCCTACGCGATGCGCTGGGTGGCCAAGAACGCGGTCGCGGCCGGGCTGGCTGAGCGGATCGAGGTGCAGGTGGCCTACGCCATCGGTAAGGCGGCCCCGGTTGGGCTGTTCGTGGAGACGTTCGGCACCGAGCACGTGGCCCCGGAGAAGATCGCGACCGCCATCAGCGAGGTCTTCGACCTACGTCCGGGTGCGATCATTCGTGACCTCGATCTGTTGCGGCCGATCTATGCGCCCACGGCGGCCTACGGACACTTCGGGCGTACCGACATCGATCTGCCCTGGGAACACACCGACCGCGCGGAGAAACTGCGCGCCGCAGCCGGACTCTGAGCGGGCAAATCGCGCGGGTTCTCCCGCTGCTGCCGCTGGCGCACTTGGATCGGGAGTTCGACTACCTGATCCCGCCGGAGTTCGATGAAATCGCCAAGCCCGGCGTGCGGGTTCGGGTCCGATTCGCTGGGCGACTGGTCGACGGTTTTCTGCTGGAGCGGGTGGAGAGCAGCGACCACCCAGGTAAGTTGGGCAAGCTCGACCGGGTGGTTTCCGGCGAGCAGGTATTGACGCCCGAGATCGCCGAACTGGCCCGTTCGGTGGCTGCCCGCTATGCCGGCACCCGTGCTGACGTCCTGCGCTTGGCCATACCGCCCCGGCATGCCCGAGTGGAGGCGGAAGAGCGGGCAGCACCGGTGCCGATACCCGAAGTGCAGCGTGACGACGGCGCCTGGCAGCGCTACCAGCACGGCCCCGCGTTCGTCGCTGCGCTCGCCGACGGGAAGGCGCCGCGTGCAGTGTGGCAGGCGCTGCCGGGCGAGGACTGGACGCTGCGGTTGGCCGAGTTGGCCGCGACCGTCGTCGCACGTGGTCAGACCGCGGTCCTCGTCGTGCCGGACGCGCGCGACCTGCAACGGCTCGCCGGCGCGTGCACCCAACGGGTGGGCGCCGTCGTTGCACTCGCCGCAGACCTGGGCCCGGCGGTTCGTTACCGTCGCTGGCTGGCGGCCCTCCGCGGGGACGCGAAAGTGGTTGTCGGGACCCGGAGTTCGGTATTTGCTCCGGTGTCCAACCTGGGATTGACCGCGATCTGGGACGACGGCGACGACAACCATGCCGAACAACGCGCGCCATACCCGCATGCGCGAGAGGTCGCGTTGTTGCGCGCCCACGAATCCGGCGCCGCCTGTGTGGTCGCCGGATATGCGCGCACTGCCGAGGCGCAGGCGCTGGTGGCCTCCGGGTGGGCACACGACCTGGTGGCGCCGCGGGCGACGGTGCGCGAGTGCGCGCCGAAGATATCGGCGCCGGGGGACAGCGAGCAGGCACTGGACCGTGATCCGAATGCGCGGATGGCGCGACTGCCACATGTCGGGTTCGTGGCGGCCCGGCGGGTGCTTGCCGCTGGTGATCCGGTGCTCGTCCAAGTTCCTCGTGCTGGCTACGTTCCGGGCCTGGCCTGCGCTTCCTGTCGCACGCAGGCGCGCTGTCGCCGGTGCAACGGACCGATGGCCGTGGCGGCGTCGCAGGCGATGGTGTGTCGCTGGTGCGGGGTGACCGATCCGGCTTATCGGTGCAGCGCCTGCGGCGGCCAGCGGATGCGGGCAACCGCCGTCGGAGCCCGACGCACCGCTGAGGAGTTGGGCCGAGCGTTTCCCGGCATCCAAGTGGTCTTCTCGGGCGGCGCCGAGGTGCTTGACGCTGTCAAGCCGGGGCCGAAGCTCGTGGTTTCCACGGTCGGTGCGGAACCGGTGGCACTTGGCGGCTATGGCGCGGCACTGCTGGTCGACGGTTGGACGCTGTTGGGACGGCCGGACTTGCGGGCGGCCGAGGAGGCGCTGCGGCGCTGGATGGCTGCGGCAGCACTGGTACGCCCCGACGGCGAGGTGATCGTCGTTGCCGACCCCGGCGTCCCCGCCGTGCAGGCGCTGATCCGGTGGGATCCGGTGTGGCATGCGGAACTGCAACTGGCCGAGCGTGCCGAGGTTCGATTCCCGCCTGCCGTTCGGGTCGCCGCGCTGGATGGCAGCGAGGAGGGGATCGTGTCGCTGCTCGGATTGGCGCAGCTGCCCGCCGACACCGAACAGCTGGGCCCGGTTCCGCTACCCGCGAGCTCGCCAGACGACCATGAGGCGGTCCGACTGTTGCTGCGCGTTCCGCGTAGCGCGGGGTCGGCGTTGGCGCGCTCGCTTGCCGCCGCGCAGGCCGCTCGCAGCGCGCGCAAGATCGACGCACCGGTGCGCGTGCGGATTGATCCGATCGATATCGGCTAGCGATTGGGAATTTCGGACCGAGTGTTGACGTCGATGCATTGCCGATATATCGTCGTTGTAGCGTCGACCGATCGGGTCGGTACAGAAAACTTAGGAGGAACCACCATGGAAGGCATTCACGCAGAAATGGGACACACAGAAGCTATGCAGTGGGGTAGGCGGATGCATCCGCGCCGCGGTCCGCATCACCGCCGCGGGGGCGCTGGCTTTGGGCCCGATTTCGGTCGCGGTTTCGGCCCCGGCTTCGGACCGGACGCACGCTTCGGACGCGGGCGTGGCCGGGGCGGCCGGGGTCGGCGCGGCGATGTGCGAGCGGCCGTACTGCTGCTGCTCGAATCCGAGCCGATGCACGGCTACGAGCTCATTCAGCAAATCCGCGACCGTAGCAACGGCGTGTGGAAGCCCAGCCCGGGATCGATCTACCCGGCACTTGCCCAGCTCGAGGACGAGGGACTGGTCCTCATCGAGAAGGTTGCCGGTCGCAAGACGGCCAAGCTGACCGATGCCGGTCGTGAGTATGTCGAGGCGCACCGTAGCGAACTCGGCGACCCGTGGGCGGACGTCAGCGCCGACGTAGGTGAGGGCGCCATCGACCTCCGGGACTTGATCGGTCAGCTCATGGGCGCAGCAGCGCAGGTCGCGGCCGCGGGAACCCCAGCGCAAACCGAACAAGCTGCCGAGGTGCTCACGCAGGCACGCCGATCGCTCTATCGCATTCTCGCTGAGGATGAATCACAGGGTGAAAACGCCGACAAGGAGTAGGCGGCTAATGGGCGTCATTTAGTTGAAAACGTGCTCAAATTGACGGCATGAATTCGCTTTTGGGGGGGCGGTCGGTGCCGCTGGTGGCCGCGACGATCGTGACTTTGGCGCTCGCCATCGGAGTACTGTGTTCAGGTTCAGCGACCGCATCGCCGATCGAGACGCCCTATCGCCCGGCCGATGTGCCCACGGTGCCCGGCCCGCCGCAAACATCGCATGGTTCGGCAGCTACCTACGCCAAACACCATCCGAACTCGGCGCCCCCGGACACCAACAATTTCAACTGCACGCCGACGAGCGCGCATCCCCGTCCGCTCATCATGGTGCATGGCACCGATGCGAGCGCCTACTCGGACTACGCCGGCCTCGCGCCCCTCTTTGCCGCCCGCGGCTACTGCCTGTTCGCCCTGAACTACGGCGGCAAGGAGGGCGGGGAAAGCTACGGCAATCTCGAGATCTCTCGCAGCGCACGCCAATTCGCCGCGTTCGTCGAGCAGGTTCGGCAGGCGACCCGAGCGCCGAAGGTCGATGTGATCGGGTACTCGCAAGGGGCGACCGTCACCCGCTACTACATCAACAAAATGGGCGGGGCCCAATATGTGCACCGCTGGATCGGACTGGCCTCGCCCAGCTACGGCGGCGTGATGTATGGCGCGGTGACGGTGGCAGAGGCCATACCCGGCGCGATCGGCAAGCTGACCGACGTGCTGGATCCGGCGCTGATCGAACAGATGCAGGGCTCGGAGTTTCTCACCGAGCTCAATGCCGGCGGGGACACGGTGCCCGGCGTCGAGTACACCACGATCGGCTCGCGATACGACGAGATGATTCAGCCGTCCACGAACGTGGCACTGCACGGTCCCGGTGCCACCAACATCGTCATTCAAGACCTCTGCCCGCTGGACCAAACCGGTCACTTCAACATGCCGTACGACCCGTTCACCCAGCAGTTGGTGCTCAACGCGCTGGACCCGGGACACGCCGTCGTACCGCCCTGCCAGTTCGTGCCACTGGGAACCGGTATTCCGGAGGTGATCTGGTCAGCCCACTCCTGAAACTCGGCTGACCAGATCGTCCCGGTGCTATTCGGCGAGCTTGGCGATCGCCTGCGCCCAGAGGAAAAACTTGTTGGTGCCGAGGTCCTTGACCGTCTTGATGTTGAATGCGGCCTTGAGGTGCTCGGCGTCGGAGTCGCTGACGCCTTGCAGGGCGGCCACAGGTGCGCTGGCCAGTTCCTCGAGCGACTTCGATTCGTACGCTTTGTCGAATTTGTCTGCTATTCCAGCCATCGTGTTCTCCTAGATCGACATCAAAGCGGTCCCGCCACAGTAAATACGGCTGGCAGACTGTGTACACGATTTCGGCGGTGCGTCTGTCGGAAAAGCCGTAAACCTAGACTGGTCGAGTGACTGTCCAACCAGTTCGGCTCTTCGGTGACCCGATCCTGCGAAGCAAAGCCATCGAGGTGGTGACCTTCGACCGGGAGCTGCGCAAGCTCGTCGCGGATCTCGAAGACACCATGCACTCCGAAGGCGGCGTCGGCATCGCGGCGCCGCAGATCGGTGTCGGACTTCGGGTATTCGCCTACGACACCGGCGAGGTGGCCGGCCACCTGGTCAATCCGTCGTTCGAGGTCGTGGGCAGCGACGAGCAATTGGGTCCGGAAGGCTGCCTGTCCATCCCGGAACTGCGCATCGACTGCCTCCGCGCGAACAATGTGCTCGCGCGCGGGTTCAACATGCACGGCGAGCCGGTGCATTTCGTTGCCGACGGGCTGTTGGCGCGGTGCGTCCAGCACGAGGTGGACCATCTCGACGGGGTGCTGTTCATCGACCGACTCGACCCCGTTGCGCGAAAAGAAGCGATGCGGATCATTCGCGAGTCGGAGTGGTTCGGCGCGGAACCACCGACAATCAAGGCCAATCCGCTTGGCTTACACGGCAGGAAGGGCTGAGGTGCGCGTCATTTTCGCGGGCACTCCAGAACCGGCCGTGCCATCGCTCGAGCGGTTGATCGCGTCGCCGCGTCACGAGGTCGTCGCGGTGGTAACCCGACCGGATGCGGTAGCCGGCCGCGGCCGCCGCGTTACCCGGTCACCGGTCGGTGCCCTCGCCGATCAACACGGCATCGAGGTGTTGACGCCGCGCAGCGCGCGCGAACCAGAGTTTCTGGGCCGCCTCGTTGCGCTCGCGCCGGAGTGCTGCCCCGTGGTCGCCTATGGTGCGCTGCTGCCGAAGACTGTGCTCGAGGTGCCGCGGCACGGCTGGGTGAACCTCCATTTTTCGTTGTTGCCGGCTTGGCGCGGCGCCGCGCCGGTGCAGGCGGCGATCAATGCTGGTGATGAAATCACCGGAGCCTCTACATTTCTCATCGAAGAAGGGCTCGACACCGGCCCGGTGCTCGGGACGATGACGGAGCGGATCAAGCCGACCGACACGGCGGGTGAACTGCTGGCCCGGCTTTCGATCAGCGGGGCCGTGCTGCTCGAGTCGAGCCTGGACGCGCTGGAAGCCGGTGCGGTACAGCCGGTTCCGCAATCGTCGGCGGGGGTGTCCTATGCACCCAAGGTGACTGTCGAAGCGGCGCGGGTGAATTGGCACCATCCGGCGCTGGCGGTCGACCGTCATATTCGCTCGGTGACACCCGCGCCGGGGGCATGGACAACGCTGGATGGCCTGCGGCTCAAGGTCGGACCGGTCGTGGCGGTCGAGGAAACAGCACAGCCCGGGGCCGTCGAGGTGCGCAAGGACGGCGTATACGTCGGCACCGCGACCAAGGCGGTTCGGCTGCAGCAGGTACAACCGCAAGGCAAGAAGGCGATGGCCGCGTTGGACTGGGCGCGCGGCGCTCGGCTCGAACCGGGAACGGTGCTGCAGTGAGCAAGCCGCCGCGCCGAAGGTCGTCACAGCCGAAGTCCGCCACGAAGCCCATCGCCCCCAACGATCCGCGCATCGCCGCCCGCGACGTGCTGCGTGCCGTCCGTGAGCGCGATGCGTACGCAAACCTCGTGCTGCCCAAGCTCTTGCGGGAGCGTGGAATCTCCGGCCGCGATGCGGCGTTGGCGACCGAGCTCGCCTACGGTGCCTGCCGCACCCAGGGCCAGTTGGACTCGGTGATCAGTTCGTGCGCGGGGCGGCCGGTTGCCGATATCGATGGGCCGTTGCTCGACGTGTTGCGCCTCGGCGCATACCAATTGCTGCGCACCCGGATCGGAGCGCATGCCGCGGTGTCCACCTCGGTTGATCTCGCGCGTGCCGAGTCCGGCGGCGGCAAGGCGGGTTTCGTCAATGCGGTGCTGCGGCGGGTCGGTGAACGATCGCTCGACCAGTGGGTTGGCGAGCTCGCTCCCGCTGACCCACTTGGGCGGCTGGCCTTTCAGCACGCGCATCCGACCTGGATTGCGCAGTCGTTCGCCGACGCCTTGGGCGCTCGCTCCGCGGAGTTGGCCGAGCTGCTCGCCGCCGACGACGCCCGTCCGCTGGTCCACCTCGTTGCCCGGCCCGGGGTGATCACGGCAGAGGAGTTGGCGCTGGCGACCGGGGGAGTCCACGGGCGTTACTCGCCCTACGCGGTGTACCTCGACGGTGGCGATCCAGGGCGACTCGATGCGGTTCGCGACGGGCTCGCCGGCGTGCAGGACGAGGGCAGTCAACTGGTTGCCCGAGCGCTGACGTTGGCGCCTGTCTCGGGCGCCGACGGCGGACGCTGGCTGGACTTGTGCGCGGGGCCGGGCGGCAAGGCGGCGCTGCTCGGGGCGCTGGCCGATATCGAGGGGGCGGTGGTCGACGCGGTCGAACCCGCCGAACATCGCGCCGAATTGGTGCGCAAGTCGACCCGGGATTTGCCCGTTCGGGTCCATCAGGTGGACGGTCGGGCTTCGGGACTGACGCCCGGGTATGACCGGGTGCTTGTCGACGCGCCGTGCACCGGCCTCGGCGCGTTGCGGCGGCGGCCCGAGGCGCGTTGGCGCAGAACGCCGTCCGATGTCGGCGAGCTGGTTCGACTGCAGCGCGAACTGCTCGGCGCCGCGCTGCAATTGGTACGACCTGGCGGGGTAGTGCTGTATTCGACGTGCTCGCCGCACCTTTCGGAAACGGTGGGCGTGGTAGCCGACGCCGTGCGCCGGTTCGGGGCCGAACAGTTGGACACTCGCTCGTTGCTGCCGGAGGTCGATGACGTCGGCGACGGCCCGTCGGCGCAGCTGTGGCCGCATCGGCACGGCACCGATGCGATGTTTTTGGCAGCACTAAGGCACTGACCGGCGGTAGGCTGCGCGAGCATGATCATCGAGTCCGCGGAGCACGCCGACCTGACCACACCCTTCGGCACCATGCGGACATACGTGCTGCGGCCGAAGGCCCCCGGGCGGTATCCGGGAATCGTGTTGTACTCCGAGATCTTTCAGGTCACCGGTCCGGTGTGGCGGATCGCGCAATGGATCGCCGGGCACGGTTACATCGTCGCCGTGCCGGAGATTTTCCACGAACTCGAGGACGGCCCGGGCGTGGTGCTCGCCTACGACGGCCCCGGCGCCGAGCGGGGCAACGCGCACAAGATCACCAAGGAGTTGGCCTCCTACGACGCGGATTCCCGTGCTGCGCTGGATTTTCTTGCCGGCCATGAGGCGTGCACCGGTGAACTCGGGGTGTTCGGTATCTGCATAGGTGGCCATCTGGCGTTTCGTGCGGCGATGAATCCCGATGTGCGGGCGGGGGTGTGCTTCTATGCCACCGACATTCACACTCGATCGCTCGGCAAGGGCCGCAACGACGACACCCTGGATCGAATGGGCGAGATCGGCGGCGAGGTGCTGATGATCTGGGGTCGGCAAGATCCGCACATTCCGCTCGAAGGACGCCAGCTCATCCACGCGGCGATGGAGGATGCGGGAGTGGACTTCACCTGGCACGAGGTCAACGGACAGCACGCGTTCATTCGCGACGAGGGCCCGCGCTACGACCCAGAGTTGGCCGACCAGTGCCTGAGGCTGGCACTGGGCCTGTTTCACCGTCGGCTCGGGCCGGGGGACCGCGCCGACTAGACTTCGCGGTTGTGCACACGCCGATGATCGCCCCCTCGATCCTTTCTGCAGACTTTGCCCGGCTCGCCGACGAGGCGCGCGCCGTGGAGGGCTCCGACTGGTTGCATGTCGACGTGATGGACGCGCACTTCGTGCCGAACCTCACCATCGGCCTGCCGGTGGTCGATAGCCTGTTGAAGGCCACTGACATTCCGCTCGACTGCCACTTGATGATCGACAATCCCGATCGCTGGGCTCCGCCGTATGCCGAGGCCGGCGCCTACAACGTGACGTTTCACGCCGAGGCCACCGACGATCCGGTGCGCGTGGGTCGCGACATCCGCGCGGCCGGGGCCAAGGCGGGACTGAGCGTGAAGCCGAACACCCCGATCGAGCCGTACCTGGAAATCCTGCGCGAGTTCGACACCCTGCTGGTGATGAGCGTGGAGCCCGGATTCGGGGGCCAGTCATTCATTCCGCACGTGCTCGACAAGGCGCGAAAGGTGCGCAAGCTCGTCGACTCCGGCGAGCTGACCCTGGTGGTCGAGATCGACGGCGGGATCAACGACGACACCATCGAGGAGGCTGCGGAGGCCGGCGTGGACTGCTTTGTGGCCGGCTCGGCGGTCTACAACGCGGCCGACCCGGGCGAGGCCGTGCGCAAGCTCCGGCGTCAGGCGGCAGCAGCGTCGAAGCACCTGACGCTGGGTAGCTGACAGCGGGACTGGTACGACGGGCTCGCTGTCTGATCGGGTTACCGCAACTGTTCCAACACTATGCGCGTTCGCAGACGGAATCCCGTCGCTGACGCCGACTTTCGTTACACCAGTTGCGCTTGCCGGCTACGGTTTGCGTGCGAGCAGCACTCCCCGGTCACACACGGTCGTCCGATGTGAAACATCGACGAATCCGACCCGCTCGGCCATCTCAGCCAACTCTGCCGTCGACCAACATTTCCCGCGCGTCGAATGCATCAGCAGCACCGAGTATTCCGCCACCGGCAGCGGCCCACGCTTGTCCGCGTTGAGGTGCGTGTCGTGATCGATCAGCCAGCCACCGGCGGGTAAGGCTGCATATGACGAGGCAAGCAGGTGCTCGACCTGTTCGGCAGCCCAGTCATGCAGCACCTGCGAATAGAGATGCGCGTCGTGACCGGAGGGCAGCGGATCGGCGAACATGTCGCCGGTGACCACCGAGATTCGCTTGTCCCAACCGCTCTCGCGCAAGAGTGTCCGCGCCGCCGCGTCCACCGGTGCTCGCTCGAACACGGAGGCTTTGGCGTTGGGACGACTTTCGATGATCGCCCGCGCGTAACTGCCGGAACTGCCACCGATGTCGAGCAGCGCGGACACCGGAATGTCGGAGATTGCATGCGCGAGCGCGGGTCCGAGAAACGCGCTACGAGCATCCATCGCCGCGGTGATAGACCGGGCAAAATCGACGTCGGAAAGCCTGCCGGACCAATCGTCATGTCCGTGCGAGCTCGCCCACGCCGCCTGCTCATCGGTGCGCAGCACGTGCACCAGCTCGGCGACGGCTGGGCGTTCGGCGAGCGAACCGTAGTAGGCGCGTAGGTCATACGCCGATCCGGCAACCAAATGCTGCCGAGCCAGCTCGGTTATGTGCACTCGGTCGCCGGCGATGTCGCGGTCGACCAGCCCCAAGGCGGCGCAGTAGGTCAGCAGCACATCAAGCGGTCGTGCCGTGAGGCCTAACTCGACAGCCATGTCCGCCACCTTGACCCAGCCGCGCTGGGAAAGCCAGGTGAACAGGTCGAATTCGGTCACGGCGGCGATCAGGAAGTCCGCGGCGTAGATGCTGTCACGGAGTCGGTACAGCGCGGTGGGGTCGAGGATCGGCACACGGCCGAGCATGCCATGGTAGCGCAACTGTGCCAACGAAACTCCAGCTTCCAGACGGAAACCCGTCGCTGCAGCCAACTTTCGTTGAAGCAGTTGCGGCGATGGCAGCCGCTTAGCCAACCACCTCCACGCACCGCACCGGGTCGTCGTTGAACGGAACATGCCCCGATGTCGGCAGTGAAACATGACGGGCGAACGGCATCGCGCGGCGCGCCCGCGCCGACTGTGTCCGGGAGATCAGCAATGCATCGCGTGTGCCCCAGGCGACGGTGACCGGAATCTGGGGCAACATACCCCAGTCCTGGTGTGGGTCCCGAATGTCGTAGTGGTCGAAAGCTTTCAGTGCCTCATCGAAACTCGGGGCGTCGAGCAGACCGTTGACGTCGTCGAGGAGGACCTCCGGGTCGAGCCGGGTCGGGTGGCCGAAGAGCACGCCGGCCAACGCGATCCGCCCCGCACGGGTGGCGACGACTTTCGGCAGCGATCCGCGCATCCTGCGCAGACTCGACCGAGCGACCCGGAAGAAGCTTTGGCCGTACTTTCTTTCGAGCGGTGACCAGAATCCGACGGGGGAGAAGGCGGTCACCTGACCGGCGACGCCACGTCTTCCGAGCTCGATCGCGATGCCGCCACCCATGGAGTTGCCCACCACGTGCGCACCCTCCAGACCCAAATCGGCCATGAACGTGGCGATTCGGTCCGCGTAGCCGTCCACGCCGATCCGCACCGACGGATCGACCGGTGACGCTCCAAAGCCGGGTAGGTCGACGGCGATGACGTCGTAGCGCTGCGCCAGCCTGTCCAAAACCGGCTCCCACACTTGCCAACGGCTGCCGATGCCGTGGATCAGCACCAAAGGCGGTCCGTCGCCGCGGCGGTTGTAGATGAGGTCGTTCACCTTGCCTCCTGTGTTTTGCGGGACACCCGCACCCGGTCGGCCGCGATGAACGGACGATTCTCGTTCATCGCGCCTCCTGTGTTTTGCGGGACACCCGCACCCGGTCGGCACCGATGAACGCACGATTCTCGTTCACCGCACCTCCAGTGTTTTGCGGGACACCCGCACCCGGTCGGCCGCGATGAACGGACGATTCTCGTTCATCGCCCCTCCAGCCGAAATTCGAAGGGCGCCCCAGGCACTCGCCGGAACGGTCGGCGAAACCGGCATCACCGGCTCCACCGACCGATACCCCGCGCCGAGCGGCGGCCGCGGGTCCGGCTCACCCTTGTTGGGCCAGAACGACATTGCCCGCTCCGCCTGCGCCGTGATGGTCAGTGAAGGGTTCACGCCGAGGTTGGCGGTAATTGCGGACCCGTCGGCGATGTGCAGACCGGGGTGGCCGAACACTCGCTGGTAGGGGTCGATTACGCCCTGGTCGGGGGACGCCGCAATGGTGCAGCCGCCGATGTAGTGCGCGGTGGCCGGAATGTTGAAGATATCGGTGAAGATCATCTGCGCGTCACCGTCGACCTTGCGGGCAAAGCTGCGCGCGATCTTGTGTGCCAACGGAATCCAGGTGGGATTCGGTTCGCCCGTGCCCTGCTTGGTGGTCAGGTGACCGGCGCGCAGGTACGACGTGAGCGAGTTGTCCAGCGATTGCATCACCAACAGGATCACACTCTTTTCCGACGCCCGCCTCGGGTTCTGGGTTCGCAGAAAGACCAACGGGTGCGCCACGATTGCGAGTAGGAAACGCAGAAAGCGAAATGCCCCGCCGTCGACCATCGGGACCGTCTGCAGAAACAGCGCATTCTGCTTCTTGCCGTAATGGCACACCTCGACGTGCGTGTTCGGCTCCGGGTGAATGGATGAGGTGATGGCGACGCCCTCGGCGAAGTCGGTACGGTTGCGACTGGTCACCGGAACGATCGCCTCGGAATTGCTGCGGGTCAATTCGCCAAGCCGCGGTGAGAGATTCGGCAGCGTCCCGTCGGCGCGCAGCTTGTGCAGCAGCTTCTGAGTGCCCAGCGCCGCGGCCGCAAACACCACCTGCTCGGCGGTGAAAGTGCGCTTACCGGGACGCAACTTCCCGTTCGAGCGGCGCGTCTCGATCCCGTACCCGCCGCTGTCGAGGGGACGGACCCGCGTCACCGTGGTCAGTGGATGCACGTGGGCGCCGGCCTGCTCGGCAAGATAGAGGTAATTCAAAGTCGTTGTGTTCTTGGCGTTGTGGACGCAACCGGTGAAGCAGCTGGAACAATGCACGCAGCCGGCGCGCCGCGGACCGGCGCCCCCGAAGTAGGGGTCGTCCACCTCCTCACCCTCGCGGCCTTCGTTGAAGAAGACGCCTACCTGGGTGGTGTGGAAGGTGTCGCCTTTCCCCAAGTCCTCGGCCACCTCCCGGATGACCTGGTCGACCGCGGTCATGCGCGGGTTGGGCCCCACGCCCAGCATGCGCTTCGCTTGGTCGTAATACGGCGCCAGCTCAGTCTTCCAGTCGGTGATGTGCGCCCACGCCGGGTCGTGATAGAAGGGCTCGAGCGGTTCGTAGAGCGTGTTGCCGTAGAGGATCGACCCGCCGCCTACCGCTGCGCCGCTGAACACGGCGCACTTCCCGAGCAGACTGATGCGTTGCGGGCCTGTCAATCCGAGCTTCGGCGCCCAAATAGATTTGCGGACATTCCAGTTGGACCTCGGGATGTCCTCCGGATTCCAGCGTCGGCCGGATTCGAGCACGCCCACCCGGTAACCTTTTTCGGTGAGCCGCAGCGCCGCGACGCTGCCGCCGAATCCGGAACCGATGATGACGACGTCGTAGTCGAATTCAGTCATTCTCAGGCGACCTCGTAGTCCTTCTCGTTGAAACGGGCGGTGCGCAAACGGTATTCGGTGACGGTGCCCGGCCAGTTGGCGGCGACGCGCCCGCTGGCGTTGCGGTACCAGCTGCTGCACATCGACCAGACGCTGCCGGACAGTCGGCCCTGGGTGTCGCGGTCGAACTCCTCGGCGACGTCGGCGCGTACGGAGATGGGTCCGGCGTCGCGCGCATGATCGATGGCCTTGCGGATGTAGCTGGCCTGACTTTCCAGCATGGTGACGATCGAGCCGGAGCCGAGGTTGGTGTTCGGCCCGTACATGATGAAGAAGTTCGGGAAGTCGGGCACGCTCATGCCGAGGTAGGCGCGAGCGCCGTCGGTCCACTGCTCGCGCAGATCCTGGCCGCCGACGCCCCGGATCTGCAGTGGAGCAAGGAAATCGCTTGCGGTGAAGCCTGTTCCGTAAATAATGACGTCCACCTCGTGCAGCATGCCGTCGTTGGTGCGGACACCGGTGGCGGTGATTTCGCTGATGCCGTCGGTGATGACCTCGACGTTGGGTTCGGTGAGTGCAGGGAGGTAGTTGCTGGAGAACAGGATTCGCTTGCACCCCACCGGGTAGCTCGGCCACAGCTTGGCCCGCAACTCGGGATCGGGAACCTGCTTGCGCATGTGCCGGCGCGACAACGCAGTCAACGCCTTCGCCAGCGGCTTGCTGTAGAGAAACGCCACGCCCATCGTCTCGGTGACGCCGAACCAGGCCAGCCGTTCGGTCAACTGCGTGACCGGCAGCGCCGAGAACACGCGATGGTGCAGTGGCGAAAACTCGGTGTCCGGGCGCGGCACGATGTAGGGCGGGGTGCGCTGGAACAGCGACAGCTTGGCCACCTGCGGTTGGATCTCGGGCACGAATTGGATCGCGCTGGCGCCGGTGCCAATGACTGCGACGCGTTTGCCGGTCAAATCGACGCTGTGGTCCCACAACGCGGAATGGAACGACGCACCCTCGAACGTCTCCCGACCCTTGATGTTCGGCCACGACGGGCGAGACAGCTGACCTACCGCCGAGATCACCACGTCGGCCTCGACGTCGCCGCCGCTGGTGTGCACGGTCCAGCGTCGAGTGCTCTCGTCGTAGTCGGCGCCGGAGACGGAAGTGTTGAACCGGATGTGCCGCTTCAGGTCGTACTTGGCGGTCACGTCGCGCAGGTAGTCCAGGATCGCCGGCTGCGGGGAGAAGCGCCGCGGCCAGCGCGGATTCGGCTCGAAGGAAAACGAGTAGTACGGCGACGGCACGTCGCACGCCGCCCCTGGGTAGGTGTTCTCCCGCCACACGCCGCCCACGTCGTCGGCGCGCTCGAAGATCGTCACGTCGTCATACCCGGCCTGTTTCAGCTCGATGGCGGCTCCCAAGCCACCGAAGCCTGTCCCGATGATTGCGATCGAAGTCATAGTGCAACTATCGACCCCCGCCGCTAAAAAGGGGAGACGATCGCGGCCAGCAAAATTGATAATTCCGGCCATAATCGAGGGCATGTCCCTGTTCGCTGCCGCCTCCGCGCGTCACTGGGACTTTCCGCGGAACACCGCGAGCGTGATGCTGCTGGCCGATTACGCCGCCGAGAACGGCATGGACGTGGCCGAACTGATCGCCGGAACGGGCCTGCGACCCGCCGACCTCGGCGACCCGGCACGAACTATCAATGCCCGCCAAGAACTGGGCGTGGCCACCAACCTGGTCAACAAGCTCGGCAGCAACCCACAACTCGGGCTCGATGCCGGCGCGAGGTACCGAGTCGCCACCTTCGGCATCTTCGGCTATGCGTGCCTGACCAGCCCGACGCTAGGCGAGGCAACGCGGTTCGCGATGCGCTACTACGAGCTTTCGTTCGCGTTCTGTCTGCCCCAGGTCTTGGTCGAAGGCCATACGGCCACACTGCGTTTCGAGCTGCCGGACATATCCGGCCCAGTTGCGCGTTTTCTGGTCCAGCGTGACGTGGCCGCCATCGCGACGGTGATCGCGGATCTGCTGGGCCGTCCAGTCCCTTTCGACGAGGTCACCTTCACCTTCCCGGCCGAGGGCGCCGAGGGCGTCCATCCAGCCTTGGGCGTCGCGGCGACCTACGAGCAGCCGGAGAACACCGCGTCCTTCGATGCAGCGATGCTGGACCGGCGCCTGCCGCAGGCGAACCCGATCACGGTTGCCATGTGCGAGAGCCAGTGCCGCGCCCTGGTCAATCGGCACCGCGTTCGCATCGGCGTGGCCAGCCAGGTCCGCGAGCGCCTGGTCAGTCTCGACGGCCAACCGCGCACCATCACCACCGTTGCCCAGTCGCTGGCCATGAGCGAACGCACCCTGCGCCGACGGCTGACCGAGGAGCACGTGACCTTCCGCGAGCTGCTCGACGAGGTGCACTACGCGCTCGCGCAGGAAATGCTGGCCACCGGTGCGCTCAGCGTCGACGACGTCGCCGTCCGACTCGGCTACGCGGAGGCGTCGAGCTTCATCACGGCGTTCAAGCGGTGGTCGGGCACCACGCCCGCGCGATTCAGTCGCGGGCGAGGATGAAGAAGTAGGGCGCGTCCATGCCGCGCTGGTCCATGACGCCGAGCAGGGTGTCGTCATCGACGCGTCGGAAGATGTCGATGATCGGCAAGTGGTCGTAGACCATCGCCGCGGTTACCACCCCGCGATGTTCAAGATTGCGCAGCCGTGCCCGCGGCTTGCTGGTGCGCAATGCCGGTTCGACCAGGCCGAGAAACCGCTGGCCCTTCTCGACGAGCCCGGGGTCGAGCTTGTCGGCCAGCCCGAGTGGCACCTTGCGCGGATCGACCGCGAAGATCTTGTCACCCGCCGAAAACAGCAGTGGATGAACGGAATTCACGTCGTCGAACTGCTTGCCGTACCACCCGGAGGCGCTGAGCATGCCATCCATCGGGTGACCGGTGCGCAACTCGCGGCCTTTCCAGCGCCCGGTGATGTCCTCGGCCCGCACCGCAGGCAAGGAATCGAACAGGGCGAGCGCGTCCTCGGCAGTGCAGCCGGATTCGAGGTCGGCGAGATTCGTGTCTGCAGTCATAGCAGCGAACATACAACCGCGCCATTCACGCAGATTTTGTCGTGTCCCACGGTTACGGTAATTGGGCGAAGGCATCCACACCAGGAGTTGACCGATGGCCGTATACATCGCCGCCGAGGCGGATCCGAAACTTGCCGAGCGACTCTGGGGCCTTATCGAGCGCCTCCGGGAGGACCCGAAGTCGGTGCCGCGCAAAGAGGTGGTCGACGTGATCGTCGACCTGACCAAGGCGTCGTTCGATTACCACTTCGTGAGTCCACTCGATGATCTCGGCGTCGGTTTCACGACCAAGACGACCATCCAGGTGAGCTTGGCGTCGATGATGAAGATCTTGCGCGGTGTGGTCCAGAAGGTAGTCGGCTCCATGTCGGAGCAGGGCTACGGCAAGTTGGCCGACTACCTCGAGCGGGCGTACTTCGAACTCGAGTAGGCCGGTGCTGGCGCAATTTTTCCAACGAAAGTTGCCCGGATAGACGGATCCCGTCTGTTCGTCGAACTTTTGTCGGCGCAGTTGCGCCACCGACAACTATTGAGCGAGAGTGTGCGCGGACTCCAGCAGCAAGGCATGCACAAAGGCCTGCGGCAGGTTGCCGCGCAACTGCCGTTGGATCACGTCGAATTCCTCCGTGAACAGCCCGGGCGGGCCACACGCAGCACGGTTGCGCTCGAACCACCGCAACGCCTCGCGGTCGTTGCCTTGCTGATGCTCGGCGAGCGCCATGAAGAAACCACAGAGTAGAAAGGCGCCCTCGGCCTCCGACAGTGGCACATTTCCATGGCGGAATCGGTACAGGTAGCCGTCGCTGGCCAATTCCTGCCGGACCGCTTCCAGCGTGAGGCGACTGCGCGGATCCTGCGCCGGCAACGCACCACGGATAGCGGCCAGCAACAGCGAAGCGTCGACTCGCTCGTCGTCCTGCGCCCGTTGCCAGCGGCCCGACGGATGCAGGCAGCGTTTCGCAGTGTCGGCAACAAGCGTGTCGGCCAACTGATTCCAGCGTGCCGACTGCGCCGACGGCGCGGCGGTGCCGATCGCGCGCAAACCGGCCGCACAAATAAGCGTGGAATGGGCCCAGCGCCGGTTGTTCAACTCCCACAGACCTGCGTCCGGCTCGCGCCATCGCGCCTCGATCGCACTCACCGCCGCCTCGGCGGCACGCCAGTGGTCGCGCTCGAGTCGGTCAGCACGGGCGGCCGCGGCGAACAACAGCAACGCCTCACCGAAGGCGTCCAACTGAAACTGACTGTTGACCCAATTGCCGACGGTGACGGTGGCGCCCGGGTACCCCGGTAACGGAACCTTCGATTCGTCCGGGACCCGGTCGCCGCCGACGGTATAGGCCGGCATCAGCTTCGGGCCGTCGTCGAGGAGACGTTCGGAAATGAACCGAACCGCGCCGTCGAGGAGCGGGTATGCCGCGACGGCCGCGGCGGCTTGCCCGGTGTAGCACTGATCGCGAATCCAGGCGTACCGATAGTCGTAGTTGCGGCCCTCTTCGGCGCGTTCGGGCAGCGACGTGGTGGCCGCCGCCACCATGGCGCCGGTGCTGGCGCTGAGCCCGCGCAGCACCGCGAACCCGTGCCGCGCATCCCGCTCGGCCAGGGTTGTGCTCAAGGTCGGAACCTCACTGTCCCAGGCTTTTTCCGTGCGATTCCACAGCGAACCCGGGTCGGCCGGATCCGACGACAGCGGGCGGTCGCTGACTTCCAGGACAAGGTCGCGATGCTCGCCGGCGGGCACGTCGATATGGGTCTCGAGCCGCCCGGCCGTATGCCGTGGCCGCTCGACGCCGGTCCACCGCAGATACAGCGGCCCGCACCGCATGGTCCAGTGGCCATCCTCGTGGGAAAGCTTCGTCAGCCGGTGCTTGCCGAAGTCGGACTGCGGAGCGAGCAGCACGCGGACCCGGGCGTCGCCGTCGACGGCGAGGATGCGGCGCAGGATCACCGCGGTATGCGGATCCCCGGGAAAGGCCATGGCTTCCCGGCATTCGATGACACCGTCGCTGCTGATCCAGCGGCTGTGCCAGATGAGGCTGCCCTCCTCGTAGTAGCCGCCCCACACGAAACGTGGCGTGTCCGGCGTCACCACGTACACCCCGTCACCGCCGAGCAGCGAGGAGAACACGGCGCCGGAATCCCACGACGGCGCGCACATCCACGCCACATCCCCGCGCGGTCCGATCAGCGCGCCGCGCTCACCGTCGGCGATCAGGGCGTACTCGCGCAAGACATGCGGTGCCATCAGGTCTGCGTCATTCCTGTCGGCCATCAGATGCCCCTATTCACGCGACCCGGTACTGCTCGAGATCACCGGACTTGAGCGTCAGCCCGTGGCCCGGCGACCGGTGGTCTGGATACAGCACCCCGGATTTCGGACTGAGCACGCCGTCGAAAGCCATCCCCTCGATGCGGACGTGATCGTGGAAGTACTCGAGGTGTCGCAGATGCCAGATGGCGGTGCCGACGTGTGCGCTGATTTGTGGCGCGCAGTGCAACGACAGATCGATGGTCCGCGCGTCGCAAAGCGCTGCGACGCGCAACACTCCGGTGATCCCGAGCGCCCGGGTGACGTCCGCCTGCAGGCAGTCGACGGCGCCGGCCTCGAGCATCTGGTGGAAATAGGGCAGGTGATAGCCGTACTCGCCGGCAGCGATGTCGAGGCCCGGCGGGCCGAAGTCGACGAGTTGATGCAGGCCGGTGAGGTCGTCGGAGCTGACGGGCTCCTCGAACCAGACGATGCCGCTGTCGGCATACCGCTGCGCCCACAACCGTGCCTGCTTGCGCGTGTAGGCGCCGTTGGCGTCGACGAAGAGTTGCACGTCATCGCCGATGGCCTTGCGCGCCGCGTCGACACGTCCGGAATCGGCATCGGGATCACGACCGACCTTCATCTTCACCCGCGGGATCCCGGCCTCCGCCCAGCCGCTGAGTTGCGCGGCCAGCGTGGCGTTGTCGTAGGAGGTGAATCCGCCGCTGCCGTACACCGGGGTGCCGTCGTGCACGGCGCCGAGCGCCACGGTCAGCGGTTCGTCGAGCAGCCGCGCCCGCAGATCCCACAGCGCGATGTCGACGGCGGATATCGCGGTGGCGACCAAGCCCGGTTTGCCCAGATTGCGCACGGCGTGCTGCATCTTCGCCCAACGCGCCGCCGGAAACAGCGCGTCCTCGCCGGTGACTACACCAGCGAGCTTGCTGCTGATCACCGTTGCCGCGCCCGGCCCCGCGTAGGTGTAGCCGAGGCCCGTGCGGTCGCCGGCGTGTGCCGACACCACCACCATTGTCGTTGAGTCCCACGCCAGCGTCCCGTCGGATTCCGGTGCATCCGTGGGTATTTCGTACGCAGCGACGTCGAGAGATTCGATCGGAACCGGTTGGGTACTGCGAGTGGACATACCCGCTGTCTACCCGCGGATCCGGCCAGACATTCCTACCGTTTCTTCGGTCTTCGAGTGGGTAGGACTGTTCTGTTTAGTGTCTCGAAGGAGTTTGCGAATGCCCAAGACAGCCGACTTCATTTTGGAACGCCTCCGCCAGTGGGGAATCCACCGGATCTATGGATACCCGGGTGACGGCATCCTGTCGATGCTGGGTGCGCTCGACCGAGCCGGCGGCGACCCGGAGTTGATTCAGCCGCGCCACGAGGAAATGGGCGCATTCATGGCGACCGCCCACGCCAAGTTCACCGGCGGCATCGGCTGCTGCCTGGCCACGTCCGGCGGCGGCACCATTCACCTGTTGAACGGGCTCTACGACGCCAAGCTCGATCACCAGCCGGTGGTGGCGATCATCGGTCAGCAAAAGCGGATCTCGCTCGGCGCGGCCTTCCAGCAGGAGATCGACCCGAACACGCTGTACAAAGACGTGTCCTCGGACTTCGTGCAGACCTGCATGGTGCCTGCGCAAGCCCGGCAGCTGGTGGACCGCGCCTGCAAGGTGGCGCTAACCAACCGGACCGTCGCGACCATCATCCTGCCCGAGGACGTCGCTATGTCGCCGGCGGAAACCTCGCCGCCCCGCATGCACGGCGCGGTGTTCACGAGCGTCGGCTGGACCAAGCCGCGGATGATTCCGCCGGAGACGGAATTGCGCAAAGCAGCTGACATTCTCAACGAGGGCGAGCGGGTGGCCATGGTGATCGGCCAGGGCGCCGCCGACGCCAGCGATGAAGTGGTGCAGGTCGCGGAGTTGCTCGGCGCCGGCGTCGCGAAGTCGTCATTGGGACGGGCGGTGCTGCCCGACGATCTGCCGTTCGTGACGGGCCCGATCGGCTTGTTGGGTTCCACCTCCAGCGAGGCGATGATGTCGGACGCCGACACCCTGTTCTTCGTCGGCACCAGCTTCCCGTACGCGGAATGGCTCCCGAAGGAAGGCCAGTGCCGGGGCGTGGAGATCAACATCGACGGCCGCATGATCGGCACCCGCTACCCGATGGAAGCCAACCTGATCGGTGACTCGAAAGAGACGCTGCGCGAACTGATCCCGCTGTTGCAGCGCAAGGAAGACCGGTCCTGGCGCAAGAAGATCGAAAAAGAGGTGAACGAATGGTGGCGGGTGCTCGATGACCGCGCCCACGACAAGGCCGACCCGCTCAACCCGGAACTGGTGGTGCACGAACTGTCCAAGCGGCTGCCCGACAACGCCATTCTGACCACGGACGCGGGGTCGGTGGCCAACTGGTGGGCTCGGCACCTGCGGCTGCGCCAGGGCATGGCGGCCTCGCTCGCCGGCAACCTGGCCACCATGGGCCCCGGCACGCCGTACGCGATCAGCGCCAAGCTCGCTCATCCGGACCGGCCCGTGATTGCGATGGTCGGTGACGGTGTTTTCCAGATGAACGGCATGGCCGAAATGATCACGGTCAAGCGTTACCTGGACCGGCTCAGCAACGGCACGCCGCTGATCTTCTGCGTCTTCAACAACCAGGACCTCAACCAGGTCACCTGGGAGCAGCGCGCCATGGGCGGCGAACCGAAATTCGAGGGTTCCCAATATATTCCGGACGTGCCCTACGCCGAGTATGCGAAGCTGTTGGGCCTGACCGGTATCCGGTGCGACAGTCCCGACACCATTGGGGCCGCCTGGGACCAGGCGCTCGCCTCGAAGACACCGGTGGTGCTCGAAGTGGTTGTGGATGCCGATATTCCGCCCGTTCCGCCGCACATCAAGAAGATGCAGGCGAAGAAGACGGCCAAGGCGGTAATGAAAGATCCCGACCGCGCCAGCATCGTCCGCAAAGGCGCCAAGCAGAAGATGCACGAGTTCACCGAGTCGATCAAGTCGGCTACGTCACGCTCCGAGGACGAGGAGTGACGGCTACCGAGCGGGCCATCCCGGCCCGGGGAGATTTACGGTTCGCCAGCGGGATGGCGGCCGTCGAGAAGGTCAACGTTCTGGGGCTGGAGAAAGATCTACGCCGGCACGTCACTGGCGAGGTCCGCTTCGACGCGGGGACCCTCGCCATGTACGCCAACGACGCGTCGAACTTTCGGCAGGTGCCCATCGGGGTAGTGGTGCCCAAGACGCTCGATGATGTCGTGGAAACGATGAAGGCCTGTCATCGCTACCGGGCGCCGGTGCTGTGCCGCGGTGGTGGGACAAGTCTGTCCGGCGAAACCGTGAATGTCGCCGTGGTGATCGACTTTTCGAAGTATTTGACCAAGATCATCGACATCGATCCAGCAGCTCGCCTGGCCACCGTGGAAACCGGGGTCATCAACGAGCAACTGAACAAGGTCACCGGCAAGGACAACCTGGTGTTCGGCCCCGACCCGTCGTCGCATTCGCGGTGCACCATCGGGGGCAACATCGGCAACAACTCCTGTGGCGTGCACTCCATCCAGTCGCACCTGTACGGACCCGGTCCGCGCACGTCCGACAACACCCATGCCCTCGAGGTGGTGACCTACGACGGGCATCGGTTCTGGGTGGGTACCGACGAGGAATCGAAGCTCGACGCGATCATCGGTGCTGGCGGCCGTAAGGGTGAAATCTATGCGGCACTGCGCGATTTGCGCGACAAGTACGCCGACGACATACGCGCCGGTTACCCGTCGGTGGACCATTTGCCGCGTCGGGTGTCCGGTTACAACCTCGACGAGTTGCTGCCGGAGAAGGGATTCAATGTCGCACGGGCTCTCGTCGGCACCGAAAGCACGTGCGCAGTCGCGCTCACGGCGACCATGATGCTCACGCCCGCGATGCTGCATCGCACCCTCGTAGTGATTCAGTACGACACTCTCGGTGCCGCCGGTGATGCGGTCCCCGACATCATGAAGTGGCGCCCGATCGGGCTCGAGGCCGTGGATCACCTGCTGATCCACGACCAGCAACTGGTGAACCTCAACGCCACCGGCATCGACGAACTGCCGCGCAATGACAGTGAAGGCGCCTGGCTGATGGTCCAATTCGGCGCCGATGACAGGCAGGAATCGCTGAAGCAAGCGCAGCAGTTCGTGGACTGGTTGCAGGGCAAAAAGAAATACGAGTCCGACCGCATTGCGTTGTCACGCAGCAAGCAGGACGGCGGGAACAGCGAAGACCTCTGGGCGATTCGCGAAAGTGGTCTCGGCTCAACGGCCTTTCCCGCCGACAGCGGTGATCACTGGCCGGGCTGGGAGGATTCGGCGGTGCCGCCCGAACGCGTCGGCGACTATGTGCGGGATTTGCAGCAGCTGTATTCCGCCCACGGGCTGCGCGGCGCCATGTATGGGCATCTCGGACAGGGCTGCATCCATTCGCGCATCAGCTTCGACCTGCGTCATGCGGATGGGTTGCGGACCTATCGGCGGTTCCTCGAAGCGGCCGGGGACCTGGTCGCCTCCTATGGCGGGTCGATGTCGGGCGAGCACGGAGACGGCCAGCAGCGCGCCGAACTGCTCGGCAAGCAGTACAGTCCCCGGCTGCTGCAAGCGATGCGGGAATTCAAGGCGATCTGGGATCCGGATTGGAAGATGAACCCGGGCAAGGTGATAGACCCGTATCGCTTCGACGAGAACCTCAAGCTCGGCACCGACTACAACCCGGCTCGTCCGGCGGTCACCTTCGCCTACCCCGACGACGACAACGACTTCGCCCATGCCACGCTGCGCTGTGTCGGGGTGGGGAAATGCCGCGTGCCGGAAGCGGAATCGACGATGTGCCCGAGCTATCAGGTGACCAGGGAAGAGAAGCACTCCACGCGGGGGCGGGCGCGGCTGCTATTCGAGATGCTGCGCGGCGAGGTCATCACCGACGGCTGGCAATCGAGTGAGGTGGCCGACGCGCTGGATCTGTGTCTGGCGTGTAAGGGCTGCACGAGCGACTGCCCCGTGCACGTCGACATCCCGACCTACAAGTCGGAGTTCCTGCACCACCACTACCGATCGTGGCGGCGGTGGCGACCCCGGTACGCCTACGCGTTCGGGTTCATCGACCAGGCCGCGCGGCTGGCAAGCGCTATGCCGGAGCTGGCCAACTTCGCCACCCAGACCCCCGGTTTGGCCCGGCTGGCGAAGGCTGTCGCGGGGATCGACCGTAAACGGCCGCTGCCAACCTTTGCGCCGATGACGTTGCAGCAGTGGTTCCGTCAGCGTGGGGGCACTCGGAATCCACACGGGCGGAAGGTGGTCGTCTTCCCGGACACCTTCAACAACCGGTTGCACACCAAGGTCGGTGTGGCCTGCGTCGAAGCGATCGAGGCGGCGGGCTGGCAGGTGGTGATGCCCACCGGGCACATCTGCTGTGGGCGACCGCTCTACGACTACGGTTTCCTCGACGTCGCCCGCCGCTACCTGCGCGACGTGCTCGACCAGTTGCGCGACGAGGTCCGGGCGGGCACCCCGATCGTGGGATTGGAGCCGAGTTGCCTGGCGGTGTTCAAGGACGAGTTGCCCAAGATACTGCCGCACGACGACGACGCGGACCGGTTGACCCGAAACGCCTACCACTTTGCTGAGTTCTTCCAGACGTTCGGCATCGAGCCGCCGAAAATGCCTGGCCGTAAGGCGCTCTTGTGGGGACACTGTCACCAGCGGGCAACCGGTGGCGTCGACGCGGATCAAAGCGTGCTCGAACAGATGGGCGTCGAGGTGCAGTCGGTCCAGGGCGGCTGTTGCGGGCTGGCCGGGTCGTGGGGTTTCGAGGGCGGCAAGTACGACATCTCCATGGAGTGCGGTGAGCAGGCCCTGCTGCCGGCAATTCGTGATGCGGAGGCCGGCACCCTCGTCGTCGCCGACGGGTTCTCCTGCAAGACGCAGATCTCCGATTCGGGTGTCGGCGTCACCGCGCTGCACCTCGGGGAGGTGATGCGGATGGCGCTCGATGCGCATCCCGGTCGGCCAGAGCCGCCCTTGGCCCGCAAGGCGATTCGCACCGCCGCGCCGATCCTTGTCGGAGTCGCCGGTGCTGCGGCGGTGGGCTGGGGCGTGCGCCGCTGACCGATTCGCTCCCCGTCAATACACCTCGCGTCCCGTGACCGGGCCGCGAAATGTGCGGACGGGGAGCGAAGTCACCGCGGCACCGGTGTCAAGCAACTCGACGGCGGATCGACCATCGAGCAGAACGCGGGCGGTCGGGTCGGGCGATAGTCGGCGGACACGCCGCCGTGCGCGGTGATGTCTCGGTACGCAGCGACAGCATCGGTGGGCCGGCGGCGCAGCGTCGGGTCGGTCAGGACGTCGACCGTGTAAAGGCCGAACCGCGGTGTATAGCTACCCCATTCGAAGTTGTCGGTGAGGCTCCAGTAGTTGTAGCCGATCACGTTCATGCCGTCCGCCTTGGCGCGCTGTAACCAGTAGACGGTGTCGCGCAGGTCGTCGGCGCGGTCATAGCCGTCGGTGCGCGGCCGACCATTGTCGGTGGGCATCCCGTTCTCGACCACATACAGCGGCTTGCCCGGAAACTTGCGGGCGTAGTAGCGCAAGGCGTAATACATGCCGTCCGGTTCGAGCGGCTGGCTGAGCAGATCGGCGGAGGCGACCGGTGGATGCTGCAGCGACGAGCCGTAGTAATAGTCGAGACCCACGTAATCCATTCGCACGCTGATCCGGTCCTCGATCGGAATGTCGGCCAGCACGTTCACGCCAGTCGCATACGCCGAATTGCTGGTCACCATGGCACCTGGCTGTCGGGAGTGGATGTAGTCGTAGATACTGTTGTGGGCCTGGATAATTCGATCGGCCATCGCTGGCGCGTCGGCTGCGCCGATGTCGCCGAGCCGAAGTTCGTTGACGATATAGAACGCCGGTTCGTTGAACGTCACCCACAGCGGCTGGTACCGGGCGTAGCGGTCCACCACCCGCCGGGCGTTGGCCAGCCAGTCCGTCACTATGTTCGCGTTACGCCAGCCGCCGCGGTCGAGTTCCCAACCAGGAAAGACCCAGTGATCGAGGGTGAGCATCGGCCGCATCCCGGCGTCGTGGATGGCGGCAATGACGTTGTCGTAGAAGGCGAAGTCGGCGTCTTGCCAGGTCCCGGCCTGCGGCTGCACCCGCGCCCATTCGACGCTGATCCGGTAGACGTTCGCCCCCATCGACTTTGCCCGTGTGATGTCGTCGCGGTAGCGATGCAGGAAGTCGACCGAATTGAGGTAGGGATCCTGGGTGTGGCCCGAATCGACGTAGCGGCGCCAATTGCTGTCGGGGGCAAAGCCTTCGGATTGGTAGCCGGACGAGGCGACGCCCCAGTAGAAGCCGGCCCCCACGGGCGTTACCTCGCGGGGCGGGGCGGCGGCGGCGGTTGCCGGGCACAGCAATCCGATCAGACCGACAAAAGCGAGCAGGACGCGCATCCGACAACGTAAACACCGAAGCGTTTGCGGTGTCCAGTGCGTCGGCGCTCGCGTCTTTGCCCCGGTACCCGCCCACTAGACTCACGACGTGCCGATACCCGCCGTCGTCCTCGACGCCGCGATGAATGCTGCCATCGCGGCGGCTGAGAGCGTGCGCGGCACGACGTACCCGAACCCGCCGGTCGGCGCGGTGATCCTCGATGCTGCGGGCGAGGTCGCAGGAGTGGGCGCGACCCAGCCGCCGGGCGGCCCGCACGCCGAGGTCATGGCGTTGCGCCACGCGGGGGAGCGGGCGCGCGGCGGAACCGCCGTCGTCACGCTCGAGCCGTGCAACCACCACGGGCGCACCCCGCCCTGCACGGAGGCGCTCCTGACGGCGGGGATTGTCGCCGTTCACTTCGCCGTCGAGGACCCACACCCGCAGGCGGCGGGCGGCGCAAAGCGGTTGGCAGCGGCGGGAATTCACGTGCAGTCCGGCCTGGGTGCCGATGCGGTGGCGCGTGGCCCCTTGCGCGCCTGGCTGTTCAAACAACGCAACGGGCGTCCGCACATCACCTGGAAGTTCGCGGCCAGCCTCGACGGGCGCTCGGCGGCCGAAGACGGTTCGAGTCAATGGATTACCGGCCACCAGGCGCGGGCTCATGTGCATGCCGAACGTGCCAAACTCGACGCCGTGATCGTCGGAACGGGCACGGTGCTCACCGACGATCCTTGGCTGACGGCTCGGTTGCCCGATGGGGAGCTGGCCCCGCATCAGCCGACCCGGGTAGTGGTGGGCTTTCGTGAATTACCCCGCACCGCGCGGATACTCGATGAGTCCGCGCCCACGCTCCACCTACGGACGCACAGCACCGCGGACGTGCTGGACGCGCTGCGCGAGCACACCGACGTCCTGCTCGAGGGCGGCCCGCAGTTGGCTGGCGCGTTTCTGCGGGCCGAGCTGGTCGACCGCATCACCGCATACCTGGCACCCGTGCTGCTCGGCGACGGACCGGCCGCGGTCATCGGCGCCGGCGTGCAGAACATCGCCCAGGCGCATCGGTTCCGGCGTGACGCCACCACCGAACTCGGACCCGACCTGATGCTCAGCCTCGTACCCGAGAAGGAAAGGTAACGCAGCAGTGTTCACCGGCATAGTGGAAGAGCTCGGCGAGGTCATCGCCAAGGAAGATCTCGCCGACGCCGCGCGCTTCACGGTGCGCGGACCACTCGTCACGTCCGACGCCAACCACGGCGACTCGATCGCCGTCAACGGCGTCTGCCTCACGGTGGTCGACGTGCTGGCCGACGGCTCGTTCACGGCCGACGTCATGCAAGAGACGCTGAACCGGTCCAGTCTCGGACAATTGGTAGTCGGTGGCCGGGTCAACCTGGAACGGGCGGCCGCGCTCAACAGCCGGCTCGGCGGCCACCTGGTGCAAGGCCACGTCGATGGGACGGGACGGATCCTGTCGCGGACGCCCTCGGAGAACTGGGAAGTGGTGCGGATCTCACTGCCCGCCCAGTTGGCGCGCTACGTCGTCGAGAAGGGTTCGATCACCGTCGACGGCATCTCGCTGACGGTCTCTGCGCTTGGTGAAGAGGCAGGTAGCGGCGATTTCTTCGAGGTTTCGCTCATTCCCACGACGCGCGAGCTCACCACGTTGGGCACGGCGCGGGTGGGGACCTCGGTCAACTTGGAAGTCGATGTGATCGCCAAATATGTCGAACGGCTCTCAGGGTCCTATCGTGGGTTTGACCTGCCGAAACATGGTTCCGACGACTGACACTATACATGCACAGCGCTCGCGGTCGAGATAACATCCACCGTTGTGGCGGAAAAAACTTGTTCCGATCCAGACCTCGCGGGATTGCTGAGCAGCTTCGTTCTCGCGTTGCGCGCCGAACGCAAGAGCCCCAAGACGATCGAGAGCTATCTGATCGGTGTGCGGCTGTTCCTGACGTGGTGTGCCGACACCGGCCACCCCGCGGTGCTGGACAAACCGACGGTCCGCGGGTTTCTGGTGCATCTGGACGAAGACCTCGACCAGGCCGATGCCACCCTCATGGCCCGGTTCCGGGCGTTGCGCGCGTACGCCAAATGGCTCGTCGCCGAGGACGAACTCGACGCTGACCCGCTGGCTTCGATGAAACCGCCCAAGCTGGAGCAGAAGGTGCGGCCCCCGCTGACCGAGGACGAACTCAAGGCACTCATCAAGGCGTGCAACGGAAAACGGTTCGTCGACCGCCGCGACGAGGCCCTCGTACGCTTGCTCGCCGAAACCGGGTTGCGCGCCGGGGAAGCGCTCGCGGTGGAACTGTCCGGCGTGGACCTCGTCCGGGGAACCGTGATCGTCATGGGCAAGGGAGGCCGCGGGCGCGTCGTCGGCTACGGCCCCAACACAGCCGTCGCGCTGGACCGTTACATGCGCATGCGGCGCGCCCACCGTCACGCCGACCGCCCGCAACTGTGGCTCGGTGGGCTGTCGCAGGGATTCACCTACCAGGCGCTGCACAAGACGCTGCAGGCCCGCGCCGCCGCTGCCGGCATCGCCGACTTCCACTCCCACCGTCTGCGCCGCACCGCCGCCACCCGCTGGCTCAAAGCCGGTGGTTCCGAGCAGGGGCTTATGGCGATGGCCGGATGGAAAACGCGAGCCATGCTCGACCGCTACACCGAATACACCGCGCAAGACCGGGCGCTGGAAGAGGCCCGCGCGTTGAACTTGGGGGACTTGTGAGTTCGGATGAAGTCGACCGCGACGGAATCGAGCGGCTGCCGATTCGCGAGGCTGCTCGATCGGAGTGGGTGGACATGTCGTGCACCGGCAAGGGCACTCACCGGAAACTACGTATGGGCCAGTTTCGCAAGGGGCAGCTGGTGGCTGTCGGAGAGCACCTGGACGATGAGTCTCCGACGCATGACGCGATTGTGTGGGAGCCCTACACGGCATGGGTCGCAGGCTCAAACTCGGTCCCGCTGGGCGATAAGAACGTATTCAGATGCCGACGTTGCGGCCGTGAAACGAGGATGAGCCGCCAAACGTTAGCGAAGCTGCTCGAGGGCTGCGCCGAACGCGGGATGCACGTGGTTGACGTGTCGCTGCTGCCGTTCTGAAACGCTGTGCTTTAGGGTCGGTTACCGACAGTATTTATGAGTGTCCGGGCGGAGCCGGTCGGTCATCACGCTCCGTATAAGTCCCGCTCTCCGGTGGGCTTGATTTCGCCCTACCCGGAGAAGAGCCGTGTCACTCACCGCGTCCCAGCGCACCCTGCGAGCCCAAATAGCTGCCCATGATTCCTGGGCGAAAACCGTCGACCGTTCTGCGCGTACCGCCAACGCCCGTAAGGCCGCGCTGGACCGCTTCGAGCAGCAGGTCGACCCGGACGGCATCCTTGACCCCGCCGAACGCGCCAAGCGTGCCGAGCACGCCCGTAAAGCGTATTTCGCCCGACTGGCGTTGAAGTCAGCGCAGGCGCGCCGCATTCGCAAGGCCAACTCCGACACGCGACGCAACGGCGGCTTGCAGACTGGCGGTGACGCCGCGTGACCGAAATAAGAAACCGCCCCAGCCGGCGAACTGGGGCGGCCCGAGACGATCACCAGGCAACGGGATCTGCCGTTGAGTCTAGCGGCCACGCCATCGACGGCACCGAAGGCGCGACGCCCACGCCGCAAGCCGCGGCATCTGTCGCCCGGCGTGACCCCTGCACGTGTGCGGCTGTGCGGTGCCGGATCTGTGGTCGCGAGCTCACAGCTCGTAAATCCGTTGCCCGCCATGTCGGTCCACGCTGCGCCGCTCACGTCGAGGCGGTGACTCACCGATGACCGCGCATCGTCCGATCGGCAAGCAGAATCCCAGCGCCGAGATGCTGCTGGTCGGCGGCGTCCTGCACGCCACCATCGACCAGGCCCGCGCGGCGCTCAAAGCGGCGCACGCCAGCGACGTTGCCGATCCCTGGTTGCGTCGACTGCTCGAGGCGGCCGGCACGCTGGCGACCGCCGGCGTCGTCGGCCCGGCGCTCGTCGCTGACCAGCTGCTCGCCGACGGCGCATTAGCCGGCGACCGCGGCAAGCTGCTGGCGAAAAAGCTCACAGACGCAGCAACCAGCGGCGCAGATCCGCTGATGCTGCGTCAGTACGCGACTGCTGTTGTGGCGCAATCATATCGGCGCCGAATTACCGCGCTGGCCGAAGGACTCACGGCCGCGGATGAGATGCCCGAGCGCGACCTGTGGCCCTACGTGCGCGACCACACGCAAGCGATCGGTGAACACTGGAAACGGCTTGCCTGTCTGCGAGGCGATGCCGAGTGATCGAGTACGGAACCGACTACAGCACAATCGAAGACGCTGCAATCAACGGCGCCGACCCCTACGCCGATGTTCCGCTGCCGACGTTGCCCGACGACTCGACAGCGGCCCGGTTCGAGGCAGAAGTCGACCGGCACCTACTCGCCAAACGCGCTCGCGCCGAGGCGGACAAACGCTGGAGCGAAGAACAGCGCCAGGCGGTCGAGCTGCCAGCCTTCGCGCGGCTCGACCGGTTCCTCGATGAACCCGACGAGCTGGTGCGGTATCGCGTCGACCAGTTGCAAGCGGTCGATGCGCGCGTAATCGTTGCAGCCCAATACAAGTCCGGGAAAACCACTGTCATCGGCAACCTGATTCGGTGCCTCGTCGACGGCGACCCGTTCCTCGGCAAGTTCCCCGTCGAAACAGTCGGTCGCGTCGCATTGCTCGATGACGAGCTGAGTCCGCGGGATCTACGTCGATGGCTCAGGGATCAGGGCGTCGTCAACGCCGGCCGGGTCCACGTGTGTTCGCTGCGAGGCAAGGTTTCAGCGTTCGACATTCTCAACGCCGAAACACGCGCCCAGTGGGCCGCTGCGCTCACCGGAACCAATTACCTGATCTTGGACTGCCTCCGGCCCGTTCTGGACGCTCTAGGGCTCGATGAGCGCCGCGACGCGGGCCGGTTCCTCGTTGCGTTCGATGAACTTTTGAACGATGCGGGAATCGGTGAGGCCGCGGTGGTGCATCACATGGGTCACGGTGGCGAACGCTCCCGCGGCGATTCGCGGCTGCTGGACTGGCCCGACGCGAACTGGAAACTCGTTCGCGAAGATCCCGACCGCGAAGGATCGCCCCGGTACTTCTCGGCGTTCGGCCGAGATGTGTCGGTTGCCGAAGGCCGGCTCGAATACGAGCAGAGCAGCCGCCGGCTCACATACGCGTCGGGTAACCGAACCGATCAGGCAGCCGAGGACGCTCTCGTCGATGTGGTCAAGACGCTCATCGGCACCGAGCCGATGTCCGGCCGTCAGGTCGAGGAGTCGCTGACCGATACACCGCATCCGCGCAAGGCGGTGCGGTCGGGATTGAAGCTCGCGATCGGTCGCGGACTTGTTGCCGTCGATACCGGACCACGCGGTGCCAAGCTGCATCGGATCGCGTCACCGTGCCGTGTGTGTGGCGGGCCGCTGATCGGTACCGAGGGCGCTCACTTGGAGTGCCGTGGCGGTGGCGAGTGAGTACCACCGATCACCTAGTGCGCCACTGCGCCGGACTGCGCCGCCAGTGCGCCGGGCGCGGTCGTGATTTGAGTGCGCCAGTGCGCCAGCGCGCTTATAGAAGCGCGCGCAGTGGCGCACTCAATCACACGCCCGTTCCGACGCCTCCCGGCGACCTCGCCGCGCGGCGCACTGAAAGACACCCAAACCGCTCAAGGAAAGAAGCCCGCAATTGAACACGGTTGATCAGATCCGCCAGGCCCGCGACGAGGGTCAAGCCCCTAGAAGTGGTGTAACTGAATTGTGATCCTTCGTTGGTGATCAGGCGGGTAGTTGCATCAGTGCATCAGTGGTCACCTCCGTCTGCGAGCTGGTGTCGGTGTCGGTGGTCAGGGTGAGTCGGCAGCGGCCCAGGACTTCGAGTCCGAGGTATCGGCGTCCTTCGGCCCATTCGTCGGTCTGCTCGGCAAGGACGGCGCCGATGAGGCGGACGATGGCATCTCGGTTGGGGAAGATGCCCACGACGTCGGTGCGGCGGCGGATCTCTCGGTTGAGCCGCTCGGTGGGGT
>NZ_VLIY01000017.1 GCF_007489285.1 Skermania sp. ID1734 | reverse complement strand
AGCACCGCGACCGGCACATCCAACGGGTCCGGCAGGAACGTTCCCAACCAGCGCACCGTCACCAGTTGTAGGCCGTACCCGAGTTTCGAATAGTCACTGCGGCGCCGACTGATCAGCTCCAGATCGGCGTCATCCAGAAAGGCGAATCGGTCCAGGTCCTCACGGGTCGGAATCCCGGTGAACCGCCCAAACGCCCGCGCCTGTTCATCGGATAGGAACTCCACCGGCACAGCCGCACACCGTACGCCCAGCAATCAGGTCCTGGCGTGACTTTTCGTTCCGTTGTTCCTCACGGGCCGCGATACGGTGTTATCGCTTTTCTTGAGCATGCCCATCACGAAGACGTTGGGGTTGTCCCAGCCTTCCCGAAGGGCGGAGTGGGAAAAGATGAAGCGAACCGGCTCGGCCAGCGATAACAACCGCTCCTTGTCCTTGAGGATCAGGTCGTAGGCGTCGACGTCCTTGGATTGGCCCTTTTCGTCACCTGTCGTGTGCACTGGCCCGTCGACCGCATGCCTGGTCTTCTTGTCGATCGAGAAGTAGCCCTCGTGCACGGCATGCACGTTGTCGCGGCGAAGATACGCCCGGTATGCCGCGGATGCGACGTCGAACTCGAGCTCGCCGAGAGTCTCATCGACGATCGCGGCGTACTCCTCCTCGAAGGTCCGGGCATAGTCGCCGAGCGTGTCCTCGCGGTCGTAATCGCGGTACTTCGCCACCTCGTCAATGAAGAACAGCGATAGCACCTTAACGCCTTGGGTGAACAGCTCCCGTTCCTTATCGAGGTGCGCCCGAATCACCTCACGGATCTGAATGCGGCGCTTGGCTTCTTCGGTGACGTCACGGTCAGAGAGCTGTCCAGCGATGACGACATCACCGTTGCTGAGTTCGATGACGTCGCGGTTGGCGTCGATGTCGGTGATGAAGAGGCCCTTGTACGCCTCGATGCCATTGGAGATGTCATGGAGGTTGGTACGCACATCAAGGCGCTTAACCTGGCGCGCGATCGGCCCACCTTTGGTCTGTACCTCGATCTCCACGCGGGCCCGCGGTTTTGCGCCCTTGGCGATCTCGATGGCATCGAGGTACAGGTAAGCCGTCGTGCCGGCCAATCCCTTCACAGTGATGCCTCGCACCGCAATCTTCTTGACCAACTTCTGGTTGTAGGCATCGAGCGCGTCGAGGCGGTGAACTTTGGTGTGCTCGACCTTGTGAGTTGCCGAGTAGCGCAGCACCATGAGTGCATTGAATCGCGACAGTGCTTCCAATGACTTTGGTGCACTGATCTTTTGCGGTTCGTCGATGATCACGATGGGACGGTTTGCGCTGATGACATCGATGGGACGCCGCGACTGGAAGTCGTCGAGTTCGTCGTAGATGCGGCGGTTATCCTTGCTCGTCGAATTGAACGCCTGAATGTTGATGATCATCACCTGCACCCCGGCGTCCGAGCTGAACCGCTCCAACTCATGCAGCTGGGCAGAGTTGTAGATGAACGACCGAGGCTTACTGCCGTACGTCTGCTGGAAGTGCTCGGCCGTCAAATCGATTGACTTCTTCACCCCCTCGCGAATTGCGACCGACGGGACGACGATGATGAATTTCGACCAGCCGTACCGCTTGTGCAGTTCCATGATCGTTTTGATGTAGACGTAGGTCTTACCGGTACCGGTTTCCATCTCGACGTCGAGATTAGGAGCACCCGGAGCGGCTTTGCTGTCCACCAGCTTGTCCGACAGCGGCAGGTTTCGCGACCGTTGAACGTGCTGAACGTTCTCTAGCCGCTGCGTTGGTGTCAACGCGATCTCGGCATTTCGCAGACCCGAGTCCGAAGTCGCACTCGGGTCAAAAAGCATCGGAGCCGTGGCCGGCTTCGCCCTGCCCGGATCGATCCGATAGGAAACACCATCATGTTTCGGCTGTCCGGCGAAGACCTCGACAACCGCGTCCACGGCATCGGTCTGATACTGCTGAATCTTGAACTGAAGCTTCATCAGTGTCAGATGGCCTTCACATCCGTCGCCGGGGAGATCTCATGGAAGATCTGTTCCGCATTGATCCGAGCGTCGTCGGAGGCGAAACCGGAGTCGCGGAATACCGCCCGCAGCGGCTCACGCTTCGCGATCGCCCGCACCAGCTCCGGGCTCACTTCCGAATCGAAACAGGCGACGAGAGCGTCGTCCTCGACGAGGTAGACCTCATGGCCCTCGAGCTTCTCCACGCTGATGGGCATCGTCAGTTCGAGACCCCAGTCGAGCAACACCTGGAACAGCAGATCCTCACCCGAGCGGTCCGGCTTCACGCTGTCCCCTAAGCCGGAAAGGGTCTGTTGCTCAGTCTCGTCGGGAGTACGCAGCACGTCCGTCAAGTTTGTTGTGTCCACCTTGAGAACTCGAAACCCTGGAGCGACAGAGTCCGCGAGAATCCCGGCCTCGTCGACGAGCTTGGCCCCCGCCCGCCGCAGTCGTTCCTTCGCTACTTCCGCAATCGTCGTGTATCCGGCCTGGGCTGCACCTGAGCTCTCTGCCACCGATTCATCAAGCTGAACCAGGATGAAACGCCGGTGTCCCCCATCGAGGGCATTCAGCGCCATCACCGCGTGCCCTGTGGAACCGGAACCTCCAAAGAAGTCGAGGACCATAGCGTCCTTCTTGCCTTGAGTTACGGCGTTAATCCACTTGCACAGCACGCCGATGTCCTTGGGGTTGTCAAAGACGTCGGCGCCCATCAGATCGATCAAAGCTCCCGTCGCACTCGCACGCTCCTGTACGACGAGCGAACGAATCGCCTGATCTTCCTGCTCGTCCAGATACATCTTGCGGCGCGGTGTCGTCGTCTCGTCAGGACCGAAGATGATTCGTCCTTCTGCCAGCATCTGATCCATCGTTTCCCGCGAGTAGCGCCAGCCATTCTCGTGCATCGGAACAGGCCGTCCTGTAACTGGATGGAGTAGCTCGTACTGGAGATTCGCCCGGGGGTTCGGACTCGCGAGTGGTCCACGGAGGAATGCGCGACCAGATTCATCGATCTCGGTGTACGACTGGAGCCCCTTTTCAGTCTCCGGCTTGGACTTCCACCACTCACGCAGAATTGCCGTAGCCCTCGCAGCGTCCTCGCCCGAACGCGCCCACGCATCACGCACTGCCGCGACGACCAGCCCATAGCCGCTTTTCGGTTCCTTCCAGCGCACGTCGTCGGCAATTAGTCGATTCCGGTCACGACCGTAGACGAGCATGTAGTCCAAGCCGCCCCCAGCAAAGCGCGCGTCATTCTTCGCTCGGCCCTGCCAAACGATATTCGCGAGGAAGTTCTGAGCGCCAAAGACCTGATCGAGTAATTGCTTGAGCCCAGAGTGCTCACGATCATCGATCGCGGCGATGAGCACGCCAGTCTCCGAAAGTAGGTTGCGCGCCAGCTTCAATCGGGGATACATCATGCTCAGCCAGTCGGAGTGAAATCTCCCGTTCGCTTCGGTATTCGCGACTAGCCGAGCCCCGCGCCCATCCACTTGGCCCGAGCGCAGCAGATACTCGGCCGCCGTCTCAGCGAAGTCGTCGGCGTAGACCCAATCAGCGCCGGAGTTGTAGGGCGGATCAACGTAGATCACATCCGCTCTTCCGAGATACGACTCCTGGAGGAGTTTGAGCGCATCGAGGCTATCGCCCTCAATGAACAGGTTATGCGCATCGTCGAAGTCGACCGACTCCTCACGCGCGGGCCGAAGAGTCTTCGCAATGGGTGCGTTAGCGATGAACAACGCTGCGCGCTTGCCGGGCCAGTCGAGTTGGTAACGTTCCTGCGGGCCTTCGACAACATGATCTGACAGTTCCTGGCGCAGCAGGTCGAAGTCGACGGCCTTCTTGGGATTCCCCTCGGCGTCGAGCTTCTCGGTGATGACGTTGGGGAACAGCTCGGCGAGCTTGTCAATATTGGCCTCGGTCATGTCGGGCGATGTCATGCGAAGTTTCTCCACCTGCTACCTCTGCTGTTCCAGTTCTGCTTGCTTCGTTTTCAGGGCGCGCCGAAGCTCCACCTTGCGGTTGAGTTGCGGCTCGGCGCGGAGTTTGCGCTCAAGGGAGGCGACCTCGCGTTCGAGCTTGCGCACGGCCTGGAGTCTGGCAGCAACGTCTGACAATTCCTCTCCTGGCCGTGCTGATACCGGGGTCAGCGGCGTAAGGAGTGCGGTGTACAGGGACGGCAGGCTGATCGCTGTGGGTAGTGGCTGTCGCTCTGCGTCCTGGGGTTGCCAGTCGGTCGTGTAGTAGGCGCCGAGCTTCGGCGTAGCGGGGCCGGCCTGTTTGTGCGATGCAGCCATCCGGACTCGCTGGTCGTCGCCTTCGCCCGTGACTATCTCGAAGATGATGGGGGTCTTGACCGCTTTGTCGATGGCGGCGAGCACGGACTCGCCAACATCGTCGCCCTTTGTATCGATCTGGAAGACTTGGATTTCGGGGACGTCTGCGTTGCCGGGCAGGTTGATGGTGGATTGGGCGAGCTTGTAGGCCCAGGTGATGCGCTGGACCTCGGTGACGAATTTGTCACGCACCGCACTGGGGACGGTGCCGTGTTCGTAGAACTTGGTCTTCGGGACGGTACGACCGAATTTGGCGGCGACGGGCCAGCGGTAGAGCAGGGCCGTCATGTGGTTCCTTCGGTGGTGTCGACGATCGCGATGAATGCGGTGAGTTCGAAGTCGTCGAGGCCGGCGATTGCCTGGGTGAGCGCGGTCGTGTGTCCTCCGCTGAAGAGGCTGTCGATGTCGCGTTCTTCGGTGACGTCGATCATGGATCGGATTGCTGCGGTGAGCAATTCGGAGTACTTGCCCATCTCTGCACCTTCGTGCGTGGCCGCGTTGAAGACGCGGGTGACCTCGGTGACGGGTTCCTCATGGGGCCGGCATCCTGTGCGAATCAGGTCGAGCAGGTGTTTGGCCTCTGTGTGGTCGGCGATGACGTTGCCGTTGTCGTCGAGGTAGACCAGGTAGTGCGGGTGAAGCCGGTTGCCCCGATTGATGTTCTCGTTGGCGTCGACGTTGCGCAGCGCGAACAGCACACCGGGGTGGAGGCCTCTTGAGGGGTCTGCGGGGAGCACGGCGTGAAGTCCCTTCGGCGCGGTGGCCAGATCGCCGGACTCCTTGAGGTATCCCAGCAGGTCCATGCGGAAGTCGTTGAGACCGAGATCGGTGATGGACACACCGGTGCGGACATCTTCGAGTTCGATGACTTCGTCTTGGAGTTTGCGGAGCTGCTCCTTCCGGAACGCGGCATCGCTGCCTTCAAGGGTGAGGACATTGTCGTCGGCGGTGCCGGCGAGGTCGGCGATGACCATGCGGTTCTCGACGCGTTCCTTTAGGTTGATGTATTCGTCGAGGGAGATGTCGGGCCAGAAGTTCACGAGCTGGATCTGGGCGTTGGTCGAGCCGATGCGGTCGATGCGGCCGAATCGTTGGATGATCCGTACCGGGTTCCAATGAATGTCGTAGTTGACGAGATAGTCACAGTCCTGGAGGTTTTGGCCTTCGCTGATGACGTCGGTGCCGATCAGCACATCGAGTTCGCCGGTGTCTTTGGGCATGGTGAGGTGGCGTTGTTTGGACTTCGGCGAGAACAACGTCAGGACCTGCTGGAAGTCGTAGCCGGTCCCCAGCGTTGTTTTCGCGGCGTGGGCGCCGCCAGTGACGAGCGCGGTGTGTAACCCGGAGTCGCTCAATGCCGGCGCGAGCTGTTTGTAGAGGTACTCGGCGGTGTCGGCGAACGCCGAGAAGATCAGTGCCTTGCGATTCAACGGGTTGAGGGGGTTGGCGGCCTTGTCCTCGATGAGTCGTTTGAGCTCCCGCAGCTTGAGGTCGTGATCCGGTGTGACCCTGCGCATCTCGTCGAGTAATTCACGGAGGGTCTCGCGGTCGTTCCAGAGATCGCGCTGCCAGGATTCTACGTCGATGTCGTCGAGGTCGATCTTTATCTTCTCGCCAAACGAGAGGGCCTCGACGTTGGCGTCATCCTCGTCGTCGACATCGAGGTCCAGGCCGGAGAAATCGACGCTGAGGTCGTTCAAGGATCCCGTTCTTGACTTGAGCCGGATCAGAGTGTTGTCGACTGCCCCTTCAATTTTGGCGAGGGTGAGCCGGAACGCCTCGACCGAACTCTCCAAACGCTTGAGCAGGTTGACCGTCATGAGCTTTTTCAAGCCCTGCTCACGGCCGAGCTGCCCGATATTGGAGCGCGCAGTGCCGCCCTTGACGTTGTAGAGATCTTCGTACTTACCGATCCGGCTTGGGAATACGTAGGCCAGCGGCGTGTAGACCGCCAGGGTGAGCACCTGAAGCTGTCCGAAGATTTCGTTGAATGCGGGCACATCGGGGAGGTCGGAGAGCGGCTCACGAATCGACCGCGGCGGGAGCCGTTGTGGGAAAGTGCCGATCTCGGTGGTGTCGTAGAACGCCTGAATGTGCTTGCGGGACCGTGCGATGGTGACCGAGTCGAGCAGTTCGAAGAAGTCGAAGTCGAGCATCTGCAAGATACGGTCGGTGGTGCGCGCCTCGGGGTCGAGCTTGGACCACTCGTTGAAGACGCGCTGCGCGTCGCTGAACACTTTCTCGACCGTCGTCGAGATGTTGAGATGCTGGCTTAGGTTCTCCGACCTTCCTTCGTAGGCAAGCTGGAGTTGGTTCTTCAGGTCGTTGAAGCGGTTGTTGACCGGTGTGGCCGACAGCATCAGCACTTTGGTCTTCACGCCCTCGCGGATGACTTGACGCATCAGCCGCTGGTAGCGCGACTCTTTTTCTTCTGCGTAGTCGGCGTTGCGGAAGTTGTGGGACTCGTCGATAACGACGAGGTCGTAGTTGCCCCAATTGATTCGGTCGAGCCGCAGCCCCAACGATTCACCTCTGGTGCGGGAAAGATCGGTGTGAGCAAGGACGTCGTAGTTGAACCGGTCGCGAGCGAAAATATTGGTGGTCAGATTGGCGTTGTAGTTGGTCCAGTTCTCCGCAAGCTTCTTCGGTGCAAGCACCAGGACAGACTTGTTGCGCAGCTCGTAGTACTTGATCACTGCAAGCGCGGTGAAGGTCTTCCCGAGTCCCACGCTGTCAGCGAGGATGCAGCCGTTGTAGGTCTCCAGTTTGTTGATGATTCCCGTCGCCGCGTCCCGCTGGAAGTTGTACAGGCTCTGCCAGACCTGCGTTTCCTGGTAGCCGGTGCGATCATTCGGCAGGACGTCCTCGCTGACGTCTTCGAGAAACTCCGAGAACAGGTTGTACAGGATCAGGAAATAGATTCGCGCCGGTGAGTTTTCGGCGTACACGCTCGCGATGTGGTCGTACACCGCTTGGGTGACATCTTCGAGCTGCGTGGGGTTGTTCCAGATCTGATCGAACAGGGCGGCGTATTGCCGTGCCATGGGAGCTTCGTCGAGCTTGGTCACGACGTTCGACACCGCGTTCCCACGCTCGTAACCAAGGTCGGCAGACGTGAACCCCTGGATCGGCTGGTAGGCGACCTTGTCATCCACAACGGCGAACTGCTGCATCGGTGCACCAGTCCGGTTCGACCGGAAGCGAACCTTTCGGCGCACCCACTCCGCACATTCACGCGCGATAGCCCGCTGCGTCAGCTTGTTGCGCAGACGGATCTCGAACTGAGAACCGTAGAGCGACGACTCCCCGTTGGACCCCGGCGGAATGAAGAACTGTCGGCGTTCCTTGGGCAGCTGATCGGTAGCCGCCGCGGCGACAAACGACGGCGAGGTGAAGACGAACTCGAGCTCTTCGACTCGCTCCAACTCCTTGCGCAGCGCCTCAAACGCGAAGATGGAAAATGTCGATGCAGCGATACGCAGCTTCGACCCAACCTGCACCTCAGCCTTGAGATCGTCGCCGAGGAGATCGTTGACGTTGTCGATGATGTGCACGTTCAGTCCTCCGCGGCCGTAGCCCCGTTACGACGAACCCAATCGTCGACCTCGGCTGCCTGGAACTTCCACAGGCGCCCCAGCTTGTGAGCCGGCATGCCCTTCTCGGCGATCCAGGCGTACACGGTGTCCTTGGTGACGCCAAGGTGGGTAGCAATGTCGTCGGCTGACAGCCACGGCTCGGGCACGGGCGAACCTCCTGGCTGACAGCTAATCGACACCTCGGTGCATGGGCGAGATGAGCTTATCGGGAAGAGAGCCATTTGGACCGGTTTTGACCGGGTATAGCGGGTGAAGCCCGTTGCGCGCCGGGCTTGGGTTGGCGAACGCCGGCGAGGAGACGGAGGAGAAGTGGGCAGTCGTTATCGTCGGTCCAGCAGAACGCTGAGGTTGGCCGATAATCACCTTCGTCTGCGTGCTGCACGGTCCCGTATAGGCGTGACGGTGCCAATCGGAGTCTCGCCCCGACTGGCCTGAAGCTGTGCGTTGAGCTCTGCGATCACGGTGACGGCGGCCCGGTTTCTGCGTTCGAGGTCGCTGTTGTGTTCGCGCAGCCTCGCGACGCTCTTCTTGAGTTCAGTGACCGTGGCCTGTAGTCCAACGAGCTCGGCGTCACGAGGAGCGGGTTCCTTGCCGACGCTGGCGTTCCAGTCTGCGATTACCTCAGTGGCACGGTTCATGGTTGCGCGGCTGACGCCGGCTTCGATGTGCAAGTTGGCTTTCGTGAGCCGGCCGTCGGTCCGATTGGACTTGCCCGCCAGCAGGCGCTCCATTGCGTCGCGGAGCTTCTTCTCGGTTGCCGGACTGACGCTGGTCACTTCGGCTCCTGGTGGGTGATTTTGCGGACGTCGGCGAGCTGGGTTTCGAGGCGCTGGCGGTGGACGGGTGCCATTCTCTTGTCCTTGAGCTTGTCGACGAGGTCGGATTCCTCGCGCAGCCAGATGGGCAGGTGTTGGTCGGTGATGACCGAGTTTCGGCAGGTGGCGGGTTGACACATGCTCGGGATCGGGCCGCCGGCTTTCACGGCTGCGGATGCGCCTTCCAGGCATAGCGCTTTGGCGGGGTCACCGAGGCAGTGGTTGAGGGTGCCGAGTCGGATGGTGGCGAATTCGTCGCGTAGCAGGGCTCGGAGCATGCGTTCGTTGCCGATGGCGACGGTGGTCTTGGCGCGGTCGGTGATGTCGGCGAGGCCGTTGGCGAAGGTTGTTGCGCCGGGGCCGCGCAGAGCGTGGTCGCCTTGGGCGTGACGTGCCCAGTCAGCGACGAGTTCCCCGGCGGCCGCTTCCTTGGCGTGGTGTTCGAATTCTTTGGCCCATTCAGGCGTGGGCGCCGCGTATCCACTCGTTGTGGCGTTGGCAAGTGCGCGAACGGCATTGTGTTTGAGCGTGATTCCTAACGCGATTTCGCCGTCGGGCTCGTTGGCGGTGATCACGGCCATGGTGCGGCGAAACATGTGAGGCGCCAGCGGAGTCGCGGGAATGCGCTCCAAACCGTTCTGGGGTGAATGGTCGTTGACCCACGCGACGAACGATCGGATCTGTTCGTATTGGTCGAATCCTGTCAAGTCGCGGTGCACGCTTTCGCGCACAGCGCCGAAGAGTCGGTTCTCGTCGAGGGTGATTTGTTCAGCGACTTTTAACGCCGTCACGACTGGTTCGCTTACCCACCAGCGTTGTGGTGTTCCACCGTGTGGTTGCATCTTGTGCAGTGTGCTGGTGACGGCGGGGGCGCCGTAATGTGTTCCGATGGCCCCGGTGGCGAGGCTTTGAACTTCGCTGTCACGCATCATCGTCATGATCGCGACGAAAATGTATGCGGCGTTGCGCAGTTGGGTGAGTTCCTTGCTGACGATGATGCGGTCGAAGCCGCTTATCCAGGGTCCGTGTGTGCTGTCGGGCCGTTCAACAGCCGCGGGTTGGACCGAGCTGTAGCCGTATCGAGTGGGCACGCCTTGGCCGATCGCCTGACGGACGCGAAGTTGCCGAGCAGGTCCGCGGTTGCCGTAGAAGTTGGTGCCGCTCAATCCAGGTGTCGTGCAGAGACCCAGGCCGTCCCAGTTGATGTCTCCCGCCCGTGCGCGTCCCAAGGTGTAGATGTGCAGGGGAACAAAGGCTTCAGGTGATGACAGCCAGGCGTCAAGCGCGTCGTCGATATCCCGTGTTGAGGGACGGACCTCCCGATACTTGGGCCCACGCGTATCGAGGAGCGTAATTTCATCGCGAGCAGCAGTGATGTCGGCGGCGAAAGTGTCGATGTAGGTCCAGCAGGCGCGTACCAGTGGCCAGAAGGTCTCCGGCGGGATGACGGGCGTCTTGACTTCGCCGCTGGATCTCGCAGCCCACGGGCTGACCTGGACGGAGAGTCCGCCGTTGGGCAGGAGTCCCCGGAAATCACCGAGGTGGCGCAGGAGGTCGTTGGCGCTACGGCCGGCAGAGAAGGATCGAGCCTTTCGCGAGGCGAGGTAGGCCTCACCGTCAGCGTGAGTCCATGCTGAAAGCTCCTCGCTGAGTCCGGCCGTGGCGGCCCATTCCGCGAGGTATCTCAATTCGGTGAGGACATGTCGGATCGACTTCAATTTGTAGGGCCGATTGGAGCGATAGATTCCGGCTTGTCTGACAACGGGGTGGACCGGTTGCAGCATGGCCATCGCGAGGGTCTTGGCGACCGGCACCCACCCGTCGGGATACACATCGAAACGCAAATGTGCCTGTGCAGCATTGAGGTTCGGTGCGAGACCGCTAGCGGTGAGATCCCAGCGCGGGAGGTCCCCGAATCGGGGGTCAGGCCCGTCGGTCACGCGGCGGTCAGCAGGTAACACTGGCTCGTCGGGGTCGAAGCCTGTCAGTGCCGGCCAAGTCTGCGGCTGGGGTGGATTGGTCATTGTTCGGCCCTTTGTCCAAGCGGGCGGTGCAGATGGATGTCCGCCTGGCGGGCAGCCTCGATCTGCTCGGGTAAGAACTCGGCGACGATGGCGTCGATGTTGACTCTCTGCTGGCCGTAGATCTCGCTGAACACCCTCGGTGGCGTGTTGTTCTCGATGGCGTCCAGTGCCTCTCGGTAGGCGATCAGGCGCGGCAGGTGATCGCGGAACACGATGGCGTTACGGCATTGCAAGCACATCGACGGTGAGGCATGGCATAGCGAGCCCTGATCCATGAACGGTGCGTCATAGGGATCTCGGCAAGCAGCGATCGTCAGTTCCTGCTCAGGGGGCGTCTCCGCGGCGACGGTGGCGGCAATTTCGGCGAGCTCGGGATCTGTCGGTGATTCGGCGACCTCGGCTGCCGTCGCGGCCACGAATGTTGGTCCCTGTGAGGCGCGTTGCAGGACCTTCTGCTGCGCACGCAGCACCGTCTGGGCGGCGATCGTGTGAACGGTCGTGGTTTGCGCGTAGTGGTCGCGGAAGACCTCGACGGTGTGGTCGTCGCCGGCAGCGCCGGCGAGGGTGCCCAGCAGAGCCGCGCGTGCGCTCTTGACCGTCTTACGGAGCCGGCGCATGTCGTGGGGTTGGCTGATCGAGAGGCTGTGGCGCTCAATCAGATTCTTCAGCGTGTTGAGTTTTCCGAAGTGGTGCTCCCGGATCACGTAATGGGGATACTCGTGGTCGAGCCGATCACGGACAGACCGGCATCCGGTCACCCAGAACAGCGGTTGATCCGGCGTCAGCGCGTGGGCGTGGCGCATGGCATGGGCAGCTCGCCGCAGAAGGTCGCCGGCCTTCCACCCCCACGGCTGGTCCCGCGGCGAGGCCAGAGTGTGCCATCGGATCCGTTGGGCACGCGCCTTTGTCGCCCGAACCCGCACGGACTCCACGCCGAACTCGATGTCCTCGCGGCAGAGTCGAGCGCTCTCTTCGGGCGACCATCCGGTCTGCAGATGCAGTAACACCCGGATGGCCAGGAGGTACTCGGCATCGGGAGCCAGGAATGCGCCGACGGCTGTCAGCAGTGGTGGGGCCTTGATTCGCGCGGCGGCGCGCCAGACTCCGGACATGCGGTCGATCTCTAGCGGATCCAGTTGGCGTCGTGATCCGGCGAGATGGATGTGGAACTCATCCTTATAGGGCACGTTGCGTAAAGCCCACAGCACGTTCTCCACGCTGTTCCACCCGTGGATCCGCGGATCGTGGCCGCCGCGAAGTAGGGCGTCGCCGCGCGTCAGACGGTCCTCTGTGTCGCGCACGATCTGCCGGCAGGTCTGCTCGAGTTGGAGGCGCTCGTCGTTGCTGAATTCGTCGAGAGGGAGTTCCTGCCATGGCCGTCCGTCTAACACCTGGCCGTTCGCCCAGTCCGCCAGCACACCTCCGGGGATCCCGTTGGACTGCAGGTAGCGGGCGACCTGATTGCGAAGTTCCATGCCCAGGTCTTTGGCTCGGACGCTGGGCGGGGGGAACTCGGCGACCATCGCCGATTCCCAATCATGTAGCCGCCGGGCCACGTCCGCGCCGTCGCCGGACAATGTCAGGAATCTGTCCGCGTCGGCGGTAAGGAAGTTCCCGACACTACGAACCACGCTGGATTGGCGGGACACTGTGCCAGGTGATAGCGATGCGGTCTCGGCGCATTCCTTCCATGCGTCAGCCAGTTCAGCCACGAGCCTTGTCGCTACATACCGGCGTGGATCAATTCGAGATTGTTTCAGCGGACCACCCGGCGGAAACGTCACAATACGCGGCTGGCGGTCGGAATCGTTCACGGCCGTTGTGCCTCGATTTGCGCGAGAACGTAACTGGCGTAGTCACGTTCGTTGTCGCTCCACGACTCGAAGGCACGTTGAATGAGCTCGTCTGACTCATCGACATAACGCAGATAAACCATCGTCGTGGACGGGCTGGCATGCCCGAGCAGACGCTGCAAAGTCAACAAAGGGTTGTGAATGATGTGCTCGCTGATAGTGCCGAACCCGTGCTTGGGACGCGATCGTTCGAGCTGCGCAGCACGCGCCTGCAAGCTACGCAACATCACCACGGCAAACGTATGGCGCAAGTCATGTGGCGTGACCGCCACCGACATCATCGGAACCTGGCCCTCGAAGTTCGCCAGCCGGTCGTTGGCCTCCTCAAAGTATTGGTGCCACCGCCGCTGCGATGGCGGCACGCCGCCTCGACCGACGAACAGCGACAGTGGCTCGATCCCGCCAGGAGTCACCTTCACCAGTACGCGTCGCGTCTCTGGCGGAATCGTCGCGAACTCGTCGCGCCGCTCGTCACCATTAAGCGTGTAGACCAGCTTGCCCGCCGGCAGGTCAACGTCGTGGACCACCGCCATATTCGGCAGTTTCCGGCGCAAGCTCGCCTGGGCCTTCCGCACCAGCGATTTCCGTTCCGTGTTTCGGTACAGCTCAACTGTCTGGACGGTGGATGCCGGAACATAAACTCGGCGTCGACGGCCGTTCTTCGCGCATGCCTCCAGCACGAGTGAAGTGCCAGCCCCCTCCGATCGGACCTCGACGTCCAGCAGGGTGCTCCATTCGGTGAGCCTCATCCCCGTGGTCAGTGCCAGCTCGGCGGCGCACGCGTTTCGGACCGTAGACCTGCCGCGGTAGGAGCGATCCAGCTCTCCCGTGGGCAACTCCCCGCCGAACCCAACATCGCGCAACGCGACCCACTGCGCGTGAGAAAGCGCCCGAACATCCATCTCAGTCCGAGGAATCCGCGGAGTCACCACCGACCGGCTACCGACCTGAATCCACGGCAAACTGTCTCTGCGCCCGGTTTCGTACAAGTACGTGAAGAGAGCTCGAATCACCACCAATTGCCGAGCCCACGAACGCGGCGAGACCCCGGAAGCGAATCGGTCCGCCCGGTAGGCCACCAGGTCGGACTCCGAGACATCTAGCACCCCAACGCCTCTCGTCTCTAGGAAGCGGCCGAATTCGAGCGCGTCGCGGGCGTAGGAGACAACAGAGTTCCGACGTAGATTTTGCGAGTACAGCCCCAGGAATGTGCACCAAGGTTCCACCGGGCGCATCGAATTGTCCACCAATACCGGAGTCCCGTCGGGCACTCGTGGCGTCGAGATGGCGTCGGAGCCGACCGCCTTCAACCTGTCCGGCCGCGACACCAGCGACCAGTCAGCGAAGTACAAATCCACCGGAAGCGTCCCCCTCAACGGCCCTTCTGTAGTCAGGGTTGCGGGCACTGTAACGGGGTGGCGCATGGATCCGAGTGAGACACGCCCAAATACAGCGCATAACGTTCACCGGGACTGGGACCTTCATGACCCGACTGCTGCAATCCGGACTGATCAATCCGGAAGATCTGGCACGCAAGTACGCGAACGAGTTGCACTGCAACGAGATCATGCTCCTCGCGTACTACATCGCCGCCGTCAACATCGAGACGACCTACCACGCGTTGACGGGCGAGGACTACTCGCCGTTCGAAGGAATCGTGCTCGCCGACACGTTCCAGATCACCGAAGACGGCGACACCTTGGACACCGTCATGTTCCCGCAGAACAACGACCGGATCGTCAAGCAGATGGGGATCCCGATCAATGTGGTGATCGGGAACCCGCCCTATTCGGTGGGGCAGACCAGCGCGAACGACATGAACGCAAACCTCGCCTACCCGACATTGGATGGCCGAATCGCGGCAACGTACGCGAAGCGGTCGACGGCGACAAACAAGAACAGCCTCTACGACTCCTACCTGCGGGCATTCCGCTGGGCAACCGACCGGATCGACGAACGCGGAGTCGTCGCGTTCGTGTCCAACGGCGGCTGGCTCGACGGCAACACCGCCGACGGCATCCGCCTGTCACTGACCGACGAATACGCCCGAATCTACGTCTACAACCTGCGCGGCAACCAGCGCACTGCAGGCGAACTGTCACGCAAGGAAGGCGGCAAGGTCTTCGGGTCCGGCTCACGGAACACCGTCGCAATCTTCATCGGAGTGAAGGACTCGACGCACACGGGGCCGTGCGAGGTGTACTACCGCGACATCGGCGACTACCTCTCCCGAGAAGAGAAGCTCGCAATCGTCGACCGCGGAACGATCGGCACGGTCGATTGGCAGACGATCACACCAAACACACACGGCGACTGGGTGAATCAGCGTGACGAGACGTACCTAGCGTGGCCGATCATCGGAGACAAGACAGGCGGGGTACGAGTGTTCGAGAGCTACTCGGCTGGTCTGAAGTCGAACCGCGACACCTGGGTCTACAACTACTCACACACTGCGGTCGAATCGAACGTGCGCCGAATGATCGACTTCTACAACACCCAGGTCGATGGCTTCATCACGCACTGCGAGCAGAACCGGATCACCGAACGGAAGGGCGCGGTCGACGAGTTCATTAACGCCGACTCGTCGAAGATTAGTTGGGGCGGCAGCATCAAAGACTCCCTTTCTCGCGGCAAGCGGTTCGCGTTCAATGCGGCGACGATCGCGCCTAGCGCGTACCGACCATTCCAGACTCAACACGTCTACTTCGACCCGCAACTCAACGAGCGGCGGTACCAACTCCCGTCGATGTTTCCGACGCCGCACCACAAGAACCTCGGCATCGTTCTCACCGGCCCAGCGTCCCACTTCACGTTCACGCCGTTCATGACGGATCTGCTGCCGAACCTGCACATCCTGGACACCGCCCAGTTCTTTTCCCGCTACACCTACTCCAAGAGCGAGTCCTCCGACGGTGGCTTCGACTTCAGCGACGGCGCGGACGCCGACGAGTACGGCTACCAGCGCCACGACAACATCACCGACGCGATCCACAAGCTGTACAGCGACGCGATCGGCGAAGTCACCAAGGACGAGATCTTCTACTACGTCTATGGCCTACTTCACGACCCCGCGTACCGCGAGAAGTACGCAGCCGACTTGAAGAAGATGCTCCCGCACATCCCGACGCCGGCCGACCGCGGCCGGTTCGATCAGCTGAGTGAAGCGGGCCGACAGCTCGCTGAACTTCACGTCAACTACGAGGCCGTCGAGCCGTACCCGCTCGATGTCCAGATCAAGGGCGACCCGGCCGACCGCGAGACCTGGCGTGTCACGAAGATGAAGTGGAAGACGAAGGGCGACTTCACGACCATCGTCTACAGCCCGAAGATCACCATCGGAGGCATCCCACCCGAGGCCGAGCGCTACCAGCTCGGCAGCCGCTCCGCGCTCGGCTGGATCATCGACCGATACCAAGTCAAGACCGACAAGGCATCCGGCATCGTCAACGACCCCAACGACTGGTGTGACGAGCACGACAATCCGCGCTACATTGTCGACCTGATCAAACTGGTAACCACCGTCGCTATCGAGACGACGAGGATCGTCGGTTCCTTGGAAGTCTGATCCGAAGCAAATTGGTCGCGTACACCCCCATTCCGGCGTGTCTGGAACGCCGTCCGTTCGGGGACCGGCTAACGGACACTCGACAGCCTCGGCCACCAGCACACGGCGACGTGCGGGAATGGCGAATCGACGGTGTCTCAATAGGGTGGTCCGCAAATATTCTCACAGAACCCTGGCTATCCGTTACAGTCGAACCATGGCCGCCACGCTCGTCGGCTACTGCCGATGCTCCACCGACTCCCAGGACCTCACCGCACAACGCGAACGGCTTCGTGAACTCGGTGTCGCCGAGGACCGGGTCTACCTCGATCACGGGCTCACCGGCACCAACCGCGCACGTCCAGGCTTGGACCAGGCGCTCGCCGCTCTCCGCGAGGGCGACACCCTCGTCGTCCCGAAGCTCGACCGCCTGGCGCGGTCGGTTCCCGACGCCCGAGCCATCGGTGACGACCTCGCGCGACGCGGAATCAGACTTTCCCTCGGCGGCCAGGTCTACGACCCCACCGACCCGATGGGAAAGATGTTCTTCAACATCCTCGCCACCTTCGCCGAGTTCGAGGTCGACCTGCTCCGCATGCGCACCCGCGAAGGCATGGCCGTCGCACGGGCCAAAGGCCGGCTCAAGGGGCGAAAACCGAAACTGACCACCAAGCAGTGTGCCGAGCTCCGCCGGATGCACAGTACGGGCGACTACACCATCACCGACCTCGCCGAGCTGTTCCGGATCTCCCGGCCGACCGTCTACCGCACCATCAACCGCGACCGAAGCGCGAACGAGAAGGAGAAGGCATCGTGACCGCGGAACCCCTGCCGCTGCAACCGGATCCGGACGATCCCGCCCAAATCCTCGCCCTGTTACCGAACCGGTGGCACAGCCAGTTCCTCGCCGAGTACCGGTCCGGGCTCGACGCCGCCCGCGAGGTCGGGCAATGGCCCCAGTTGCGTGCCCTGCTGCACCGATGGCGACTGCGCGCGACCGCATACGCCGATCCCGGATTCGACGCCGCAGCACGAGCCGCACGCAACCCCCACCCCGAGGACCTTGTCCCGTTACCGGGGTGGACCGACAGGCAGTGAGCTACCGGCCGAGACTGATCGGACGCGCGCAACACCAGTTCGTCGACCTGATCGACAACGACACTGCCTACGACGCCTTCATGGAGCGGATCATCCGGCTCGTCGACGCCCCATGGGATGCCTGGCCGGTCTATCCCGACGGTGAACTGTTATACCGAGAAACCCAGTTCGGCGAGCACGGCCTCCTATCCTTCCGCGTCGACGACACCGCCGAACTTCTGATCATCTTCAACATCCTCTGGATCGGATAACGCTCTCGGCAGGTTTGGGAGGTCCCCGTCGGCGCTACCACGTTCGGTCCGTTCGAGGTATGGACCGCGAGCGCATGTGCGGATCAGGCTCGTTACCGTTGGATTTTCCGCGATTACTACCGCGACCCCCAGTTCGTCGATGTCGAGCGCGTTGGCGACGATCGTGGCGTGTGTTTCACGATCATCGGAGGGGCGCTCGATGTGCTCGTTGCGGTCCATGCCCGCACAGTACGACGGCACCCGGACAGTTCGTTCGCCGCCGGAACTCCCGTCGCGGTGCACAACTGGCCCGTCTCATGCGACAAGCTGCACTTCCGCCTCTGCCCTCTCGCCCCCTGAAACCTTGCTCTGACCTGCGTGGAGAACGTCAGCCCAGGGGTTCGCGGTGTCGTTCCGGCGACACCGCCGGAAATCACGTTCGTACCGTTGTCGCCAGTTCGTCAACACGAGAGAAGAGGAATGCTGATGGAGCTGGCACAGCGCAACTACGAGGACCTGGTGTTCGTGATGCAGCGGGATCGTGACCGTTGGGCGGCATCGCCGGTGAACGGCGACGGTGGCCGAGTGCTCGACGATGATCTCGAGGCCGCAATCCTGTCCCTGACGAGGCTCGGTCTCGACCGGCAATTGCTGCTCGCGATCGCGGCGGGCCGTATTCGGGTCTTCGACCCTCGATGGCCCGGCGCCGAATTCCGGCGGATGGTGGTGGAACGCTTCGTACGACGTCGTCGCTAGGGTGGTGGCGGATGCCTGTCGCCGGGGTGGTCGAGTGGTTCCGATCTCGTTCGCGCCTCGATCCAGGTCGGTGGCGGCCGCCACCCATCCGGGCGCGGCGCTACGGCGGCGGCGGGCAGCCACGTCACGATGTCGAGGCCCTGGCCGCCGCCACCCATATGGTGGAGCCGGAATCGAACCCGGATGAGGTAGGTCCCGTTGTCCAGCCGCAGCCATTCCAGTGCTTGACCGGGGTGTGGAGGGTCGATCCGGAAACCGCTGGATCTCTCGCCGGTTCAGAACTGTTGCCCTGGCGTTCGGAAACTAGGTCGCATAGTGGTCGGGTGGGCGGATCGCACGTGCCGGCACCCACTGTTCGAGCATGATCGTGGTCCGGCCAATTTCAGCGCGGACATGGACGCGGGCGAGCCATTGGCCATCGATCAGCCGGATCCATGCCACTTGCTCGCCAGGCATCGAACCGCCCAGGCGTAGGCCGAGTGTCCGGACGACCAGTGGGACCTCGTCTGCTCTTTTGCCGTCGAATGACAGTGGCAGCGCGCGGCCGAAGTCGACGACGACCGGTCGGGGTGGGTTGAACTTCCGCCACACGCGCTCGTACATGCGTTCGATACTGCCACTCTTGTTTGCTCCGCGCGACGGCCGAACGCGATGTGACCGAACGTCACGCGGAACCCGGGCGAGCGTTGCTCGACCCCGCGGCCCCCGGGCGTTACCGCTTGCGTGCGATAACGATGAGGTATTCGGCGTCGTACCGGGTCCGGCCGGGTTGCTCGGCGCGATTCCATTCGTTCAGGAAGTCGAGGAAGTCACGGTCGAGATCGGCGACGCGGTCCGGGTCGGCGGCGTTGTGCCGGTAGACGGCGATCGTGGGGCCGTAGTTGCGCTTCCAGAACTCACGGAACTCGGCGGGGTCGGCAAAGCGGTCGATAGCCACCGTTCGGTAGCGGAACTCGAGAGCTGCGACGCGATCTCCGAACAAATCTCGAACGTGCTGCTCGTCACCCCACAAGGGGGCTGGGGACGCGCCGGGCGGGGCCGGCGGTGCGTATGGCGCCATCGTCTTGAACAGGTTTCCGATCAGGCCGCGCGGTGTCCAATTGATCATCGCGATCGTGCCGCCGGGCCTGGTGACGCGCAGCATTTCGTCGGCGGTCAGTTGATGGTGTGGAGCGAACATTGCCCCGACGACCGACAGGACGGCGTCGAAACTGTTGTCGTCGAACGGCAGATCCTCGGCGTCGGCCTCGACCCAATCGAACTCGACGCCACGGGCAGCGGCGAGTCGACGCCCGGCGACGAACAACTCGGGTGTCAGATCCGACGCGGTCACGACGGCCTTCCGCTCCGCGGCCGGAATTGCGGCGTTCCCGCTGCCCGCCGCCACGTCGAGCACCCGTTGGCCGGCATGGATACCGGCCGCCTCGACGAGCTCCGCGCCGAGGGTCGGAATCAATTGTGCCGCTACCGCCGGATAGTCACCGGAAGCCCACAATGCGCGGTGTCGTGCCTTGAGCGCACGGTCGGTGTCTGCTGGGGGATGGATCGTCGTCATGTCGATGTCCTCACGCTCGGGTGCTGATGCCACGTCCGGCACACCAGTAACGACGAGACCTGGGAGGAAAGGACGCACCCAGCCGGAGCAAGCAGAGCAGTGCGTCCATTCGGAGGTACGTGCGTCGGTACCTACGTCAGCAACTGCACATGGAGGCATCATGACTCACCAGATCAGCACCTTGCCCGAGGACTGGACGCGAGCAATGGCAATCGTCGCTCATCCCGACGATCTCGAGTACGGCGCGGCGAGCGCGATCGCCCGCTGGACCGCAGCAGGGAAATCGATCGCGTACGTGATCGCCACCGACGGGGAGGCCGGCATCGACGGCCTCACACCAGCGGAAGCCGGCCCGCTACGGCAGAAGGAGCAACTCGCCAGCGCCGCCCTGGTCGGGGTGGACGATGTGACGTTTCTCGGACACCGCGACGGCGTGGTCGAGGCCGGAATCGGCCTGCGCAGCGATATCGCCCGCCAGATCCGGCGATTTCGTCCCGAGGTGCTGATCACCGCGACCTACGAGCTCACCTACGGAATGACGGCCGGGCAGCGCATTGTGAACCAGGCCGATCACCGCGCTGTGGCGGTCGCGGTATTGGATGCGGCACGAGATGCAGGCAACCGCTGGATCTTTCCCGAATTGCTCGACGAAGGCCTCGAGCCCTGGGCTGGTGTCCGCCACGTCTATCTGATGGGGGCGAACCAGCCTTCCCACGCTGTCGACGTCACCGATCATCTCGATGCCGGCATCGCATCGTTGCGCGCCCACGCCGCTTACCTCCAAGGGCTCGGTCGAGACTTCGACCCCGCACAATTCCTCCGCACGATGACGGCCGCAGCCGGCACCAGCATCGGCGCGCGGCACGCGGTCGCGATGGCGCAGATCCAGTTGCAGGGCGTGTGAGGTCGCAAACGAGGTGCGTCCGTCGGGCTCGGGCGTCGTCTGTATCGGTGTCAGCAAGTTCAACGAATTGAGGAGTGTCGTGATGGAGAGTGTCGAGAAGGAAGCAGTGTCGGGGGCCCCGGCCTCGGGGAGCGCGTCGTCGTGTTGCACGGTTGCGCGTCAGGCGACGTGTTGCGACAGCAGCGCGAAACCGACCTGTTGTGGCCCGCAGGCCACGACGGGTGGTGGGTGCGGCTGCCAGTAGCAGCGCATGACGGGACATGACAGCGGCGCGGGCCAGATGGCCCGCGCCGCATCGTCTTTCACAGGAGTGTGGCCCCGGCCTGCCGTGCACCGGGACGGCGTAGGTGCCCGGTCAGTTGGTGCCGGTGCAGGCGCAGGAGTCGTTGCGGGGTTGGTAGTCGTGGACGTGGCCGCGGGTGTCTTGGTCGATGTGGCAGCAGGCGGCGAGCTGCCGGCGTAACGCGGCCCGGCCGCGTTGAACGCGGGACTTCATGCCGGACACCGAGATTCCCGCGCTGGCCGCGGCGGTGACGTGGGTTTGCGCCTCGAGGTCGACCATCCGGACGGCGTCGGCTTGCTCGTCGGGCAGCGTGGCGAGCATCGGCTGCAGGCAGGCGGACAGTTCGCGTTGCGCGGCGTCGGCGCCGTCCGGGCTGTCGGCAACATGGTCGGGAACGGTGTCGACGGCGAGTTCGCGGCGGTGCGGCGCGGCGCGGTAGTAGTCGGTGATCGCGTTGCGGGTGATGGAGAACATCCAGCCCAGGATCCGGTCACGGTCGCGGAGTTCGTCGAGTCCTTTGGCCATACGCAGGAATACGATCTGCAGGATGTCGTCGGCGTCCTCGGGGGTGGCGACACGGCGGACGATGAACGCACGCAGGTCGCGGGAAAAGTCCCGCCAGAGCTCATCGAGGCTGGTGGCTTCGATTGCCGGTGTGGTGGCGAGGGTTGTCGATTCCGTCATTGTTCGTGTCCTCCGGTGTCCAGCATCCTCGGGACGGCCGGCGTTGACCATCCCCGCGTGGGTTCTTTCTCTACCGACGATGCCGGGCGGGTATGGACGCATCCTGCGTCTCTTCGACGGTTGCGACGTCTGTCCGGGTGTGACGGTTTCCGGATCGATCCTCGGCTTTCACCCCCGCCGGGGTGTCGATTTCGGCCTTCGGTTTCGTCGTATCGGTAGGCGACCGTGGTGAGGAGGTGAGCAGGATGTTGTCGACGCATTTGTTGTCGGGTCTGACCAGTGACGAGGTCGATCTGATCGTGGCCGAGGAACTCGATCTGCTCGACGCCGCGGCATGAGGCGTGTCCTCCGCAGCGATCCGACCACCGACGGTTGACATCCCCGCCGGCCCCCCGGGCGAATTCGTTTCGTCCGGGGATTCTTGTGTCCGAAAACTGTTGCCGAACAGTCGGTTTCGAAGCGGCTCGACCCGGCGCATCCAGACGCCGCTTCCCCGCCTCACCCGATCGGGATGAAGCGGGGAACCAGGGTGCGCGTGCTGGTCAGCGGATGCCGCGCAGCTTTGCGAGTGCCGGTGTCGCGACGACCGCCGTCCAGAGCAGGACGGCGGCGAGGAGAGCAGCGGCGGTGTCGGCGAGGGTGGCGGTGCCCAGGACGTGTCCGCGCAGGGCGTCGGTGGCATGGGCGACAGGGTTCAGGTCGGCGGCGGTCTGCATCCACCCGGGCATGGTGTCGATCGGCGCGAACGCGCTGGAGACGAACATGAACGGCATCATCACCATCATCCCGGCGAACTGAACGACATCGGGGCGGCGCATCCGCTCCCCGATCATCCCGAACAAGGCGCTCATCGCCGCCGCCAGGACGACCAACACGACGACCGCTGCAAGGGCGTCGACCGCATCCCCGTGGAACCGGAACCCGAGCAGGACCGCGGCGATCCCGAGGATCGCGGCGCGGGCGAGGGTGAACACGGCCTCGTTGATGGTGCGCGCCAAACCCGGCAACGCGGAGCGCATCGGAAGAGCGGCGAACCGGTCGTGGAGCCCGTTGGTGTGGTCGATCGCGGCGGACACCCCGGCGTTGGTGCCGGCCATGACGGTTGAGACGGCGAGCATCGCCGGGGTGAGGAAGTCGATATAGCTGACACCGGCCGGGAAGGTGGGGCTGTCGGCGACGCTGCGGAACACCTGACTGAACAGGACCAGCATCGCCATCGGCATGGTGAGCGAGAACATCAGCAACTGCGGGACACGGGCACTGGTCCGGAGATTCCGGACCACCAGCGCAGCGAGCTGGTCGAGCATCGGCTGACGTCGGTCGGTGATCGTGATCATCGGTGGGCTCCGGTCAGTGCGAGGTGGGTGAAGACGTCGTCGAGGCTCGGTGAAGTGACATCGAGGTCGGTGACCGGGATCCCGGCGCGGTCGAGCCGCGACACGATCGCGGTGGCGGTGGTGGCGTCGTCGACGGTGACCGTGACCCGAGCGGTGTCACCGTGCCGGTCGGGGTCGGTGTCGGGCCGGAACGGCAGGTCGACGAGGTGATGGGTCGGGACGGTCGCGGTGACGCGTTTGCCGCCGACTATGCCTTTCAGCTGTGTGGCTGTGCCGCGGGCCGCGACGCGGCCGTGGTCGAGGACGACGATGTGATCGGCGAGCCGGTCGGCTTCCTCGAGGTATTGGGTAGTGAGCACGACAGTGGTGCCGGTGCCGGTGAGTTCGGCGACGACGTCCCAGAGTCCGCTGCGCGCAATCGGATCCAGGCCGGTGGTGGGTTCGTCGAGGAACAACACCGACGGGGAACCGACGAGGCTGGCAGCGAGATCGACCCGGCGGCGGGACCCGCCGGACAATTCGCCGACGCGACGGGCGGCGAGCGCGTGCAGGTCGAGCCGGTCGATGAGGGCGTCGGCACGGTCGCGTGAGCGGCCGCCGAGCCCGGTGAGGCGCCCGATCAGTTCCAGGTTCTCGCGCGCGGTGAGGAAGTCGTCGAGGCCGGCGTATTGGCCGGTGACCCCGATCCGCCGCCGAACCGTGGGAGCGTGGGTGACGACGTCGAGGCCGTCGATCAGGACCCGCCCGGTGGTGGGCCGCACCAGTGTCGTCAGCGTCCGGATCAGGGTGGTCTTGCCGGCGCCGTTGTGGCCGAGCACCCCAAGAGTGGTGCCGGGCGCGGCGGCGAGGTCGACCCCGTCCAGCGCCCAGGTGGTGCCGTAGGCGACGTGCAGGTCCTCGACGAGGACCGCGACCGGGCCGCTCACTTCCCGGCCCTGCCGCGTCGATACCCGCGAATACTGTTGTGGTTCATCGGAGTTTCCTTTCAGATCACGCATCCGGCCCGGGTGTCGGACTGGTGCTGTCTGTTCAGACGACTCACTCCGACGATGGACGCACCCCGCGGCGGGTGGGGATGCTCGCCAGTCCGGCGAGGGCGGCGGCACCGGCGATTGCGGCGAGGATCAGGTAGGCGTTGGTGTAGCTGCCGGTGAGGTCGGACAGCACGGTCCCGGCCCAGGGGGCGAGTGCCATGACGATGACGACGGGGGCGGACAGGAGTCCATTGAGGCGTCCGTAATGTGTTGCACCCCAACGATCGGTGACGGCGGTGGCGTGGATGAGGGTGAAGATCCCGCGGATCAGCCCGGCACCGATCGCGACCCCGATCAACGCGACGACCGTGTCTGCGGCGCCGAGCAGTGCGGTGCTGACGGCGGTGAGGGCGAGAATCACGACGATCCGCGTTCGTGGCGTGCTGCGGGCGGCGATCGTGAGGTAGCCGAGCCGCCCCAAGACTTGCCCCGCGCCACCGAGTCCGAGGGTCCACGCCGCCAGCGACGGCGAGAAACCCTTCTCCACCAGCAGCGGGACGAGGTTGAACACCCCTGCGAACGCTGCGAACGCCCCGAGCGACAACGCAACCACCAACGCGAGGAAGGCGCGACTACGAGTGGCGTCACGGTGATCGACCGGATGCCCGTCCATCGGCGTGGGCGGGTGCGGCCAGGGGCCGCGCAGCCCGAACCAGTGCGCGGGCACGGTGATCACCGCGAGCACGACAGCGAGGGTGAGATAGGTTGTGCGCCAATCGGTGTGCGCGGCCAGTGTGGCGGTGATCGGGGCGAACACGGTGCTCGCCAACCCGGCCGCGAGGGTGAGGATCATCAGTGCGGTGACGTAGCGGGTGCCGTACCAGCGGGTCAACGCGGCGAACGCGGGCGGGTAGAGCACCGCGCCCATCGCGATCCCGGCGGTGATCCAGCCGGCGTAGAACACGAGCAGGGTGGGGGCGGTCGCGACGACCATCAGCGCCGGCACTGCGAGGACGGATCCGGCGGTCATGATCGCCCGCGGCCCGATCCGGTCGATGACCCGTCCGACCGGGATCCCGGTGAGCGCGGCAGCGAACTGGGACAGTGAGAACGCGGCGGTCAGCACCGGCAGCGACCAGCCGGTATCACCGGCCATGTCGACCGCGAGGACCGGGAAGGCGTAGTACAGGATGCCCCAACTGGTGATCTCTGTGACGCAAAGGACCGCGAGCACCCGCCGCAGACCGGCCTCGCTCAACGCGGGACCGGTCTGCGACATGGTGGTGGTGACTCCGGTCATCGGGGTCAGCGCACCGACAGGGTGATCAATTGCGGCTCGATCGCGGCGGGAGCGGAGCCTCCGCAGCAACCGCCGCCTGACGCGGCGGGGTCGGTGGCGGCGTTCGGGTCGTCGAACACTCCGGCGCCGCCGCAGACCCCGGTCTCGGGCAGCGTCAGCTCGACGCGCGCGGCGGCCTCGTGGTCCCCGGCGAGGGCGGCGGCGATGCTGCGGACCTGTTCGTAGCCGGTCATCGCCAGGAACGTCGGGGCCCGGCCGTAGCTTTTCATCCCGGCCAGATAGAGGTTCGGTTCCGGATGGGTGAGTTCGGCGACGCCGTGGGGGTAGACGGTGCCGCAGGAGTGCACGTTCGGGTCGATCAGCGGCGCGAGCTGCACGGGTGCCTGCAGGACCGGGTCCAGGCCGAGGCGCACTTCCGACAGCCAGGACAGGTCGGGCCGGAAACCGGTCGACACGACGACCCGGTCCACGTCTTCGAGGCGTGCGCCGGTGTCGGAGATCAACGCGACGCGACCGTTGTCGGTGGGTTCGATTCTGGTGGTGCGGAAGCCGGTGACGACCTGCAGCAGTCCGGCGTCCACGGCGGTCTTGGCGCGTTGCCCGAGTGCACCGCGGGCAGGGAGTTGGTCGGCGTCACCGCCGCCGTAGGTGGCGCCAACCTCGCCGCGGCGCAACACCCAGGTGATGCGGGTTCCCGGTGCGTCTTCGGCGAGTCCGGCGAGCGCGACGATCGCGGTCAACGCGGAATGCCCGCTGCCGGCGATGACGGTGTGTCGTCCGGCGTAGGTGGCGCGGACGTGCGGGTCGTCGAGGTCGGGGACGCGGTAGGCGATCCGGTCGGCGAAGGTGTGTTCGCCGACCGCGGGCAGTCCGTCGGCGCCGAGCGGGTTCGGGCCGGTCCAGGTCCCGGAGGCGTCGATCACCGCACGCGCCAGGATCCGCTCCTCGTTCCCGTCGCCGCGACGCAGGTGCACCGTGAACGGTTCGTCGCCGCGGCCGGCGTCGACGACGAGGTCGCGGCCGCGGCGCGCGACACCGACGACCTCGGTGTCGAGGGCCACGATGTCGCCGAGCGCGGTCGCGAGCGGCTGGAGGTACTCACCGGCCCAGTCGCGGCCGGTCGGGTAGGTGTGCTCGTCCGGCGCGGTCCAGCCCGTCGTGTCGAGTAGGCGGCGCGCGGCGGGGTCGATCAACTCGACCCACCGGGAGAACAGGCGCACGTGATTCCATTGTCCCACTGCATGTCCCGCGACAGGGCCACGTTCGAACACCACCACCGGCAGGTCCCGCTCCCGTAGCTGCGCTGCTGCCGCCAACCCGATCGGTCCGGCTCCCACCACGACCACTGGCAACCCGTTCATCCCGTCACTCCTATCCATCGATGCTCATCGATATTGCTCACTCGTGACGATATCGATGTCCGTCGATATATGCAACCATCGATGTCTGTCGATAGACTAGTGCGATGACGTCGTTGCCGATGCCCGTCCTGCGGGACGAGGAGGATCTCTCGCTGGCGGTCGAGGATGCTGCGACCTATGCGGGCTGGTTCGCGTGTCTGGCGGATCCGTCGCGGGTGCGGCTGCTGCATCAGGTGGCGTCGCGACCGGGTGGGATCACGGTCGGGGAACTCGCGGAGGCGCTGGGGATCGGGCAGCCGACGGTGTCGCATCATGTGCGGAAGCTGACCGAGGTCGGGTTCGTCACCGTCCGCAAGGACGGCACCAGCACGGTGGTGGCGGTGAACCCGGCCTGTTGCACCGGCCTGCCGCATGCGGCGGATGCGGTGATGGGGGTCCTGACGCCGCGGCCGTGTTGCCCGTCGGATGTGCCCGCCGATGTCGCGGTGCGGCAAATGTCCGATGCGGATTGGGTGGTGGTGCGGCGGATCTATGCCGAGGGGATCGCCACGCGCACAGCCACGTTCGCCACCGAGGTGCCGACTCGGACTGCGTTGGACGGGCGGTGGCTGCCCGGGCAGCGGTGGGTTGCCGAGATCGACGGTGACGTGGTCGGCTGGGCGGCGTTGACGCCGGTGTCGAGCCGGGACTGCTACGGGGGTGTGGTCGAGAATTCGGTGTATGTCGGCGACGGGTTCCGCGGCCGGGGTGTCGGGAAGGCGTTGCTGCGCACTCAGGTGATGGCTGCCGACGAGGCCGGGTTGTGGACGTTGCAGACCTCGATCTTCCCGGAGAACCGTGCCAGCATCGCGCTGCATCATTCCGCCGGATTCCGGACCATCGGGGTCCGGGAACGGATCGCGCAACTCGATGGGGTGTGGCGTGACACGGTCCTGCTGGAGCGCCGCAGCCCGGTCGCTGGGTGACCGTACTCGGCCCGATCCGTCGTCAGGGCAATCGTCGGTCGATCGACCGCAAGACAGTGCCGAGGCGTCCGCGTTCGTGCCAGCCGCGGCTGATCACCCGATCCCGGACGGTATCGAGGGCGTGACGGAGCTGCCCGGCTGGTGTGGGGTGCTGTTCGTCGCGTCGGGTGCGGGCACGCCGCCCCACCCACCGGGCGCAGTCGAGGCAGACACCGACTTCCGGATGCGCGCCGAGGCGCACCAGATCGTGTTCGGCCTGGTCGGCGCCGCAGCACCAACACGAGGGATCGGTGTGCGCGATCGGGGCGTCGGCGTCGGGCATCATCGGACCTGCCGTTCGTCGTGGTCGGTGGGTCGGTCGCGGTTCATGGCGGCACGGATCGCCCGCACGACGGCGTCGGGTGTGGGCAGGTCGAGTCGGCAGGCGTCACCGGTGGCCGGCCCGGCATCTGGGCTCATCACGTCGATGCCATCGACGAGCACTGTCGGAGATCGGAAACGCCCGACTTGGTCGAGGATCGGCGTGTCGATTCCCAAGGTGGTCAACGCTTCGGTGATCACGCGCCGGGCGGGATCGGCGTTGGGGCATCCGGGCGAGGTGAGTAGCTCGATGCGCATGCCTCGATCTTCCTCTGGTTCGCCCCCAGATCACTGGGAGCCGTCCGCGGCAACCCGGCTGCTGGGCTGTGACGATCGCACCGGAGGCGACGGCGTGTGCCGGCGGGCGAGTTCGTCGTTGACCTGTAGGAGCCGGGTGCGGGTGATGCGGGCGGCGACCGGGTCACCGGCGAGGAGCTGCTCCCGCGCAGCTTTCGACAGCTGCTGGATCTGCTCGAGCAGCTCGACGTCGGTGAGCGATCGCAGGGGCATCAGGGTTCGGCTGTCTGTCGTGCGGGTGGTGTCGGTGGAATCGCTGCGGTGGCCGACGATGTTTCCCAACGCGTCGGCCACCGCAGAGCTGGTTCGTCGGGTCAGTGCTGTCGTAGCGCGGTGCGGTGCCGGTCGAGGTGGTGTTCGCGCACCCAGGTTTGGGTGGCGACCTGGGTTGCGTCCCAGGGTGAACCGAGGGGCGGGGTGTAGGAGAGGTCGAGTTCGCTGAACGCGTCGACGGTCGTGCCATGAAACAGGGCGGTGGCGTAGGTGTCGACCCGTTTGCTGACCTCGGCCGACCGGTGCCCGACCAACTGCGCGCCGAGCAGCACCCCGGACTGCTGGTCGCCGGTGATGCGGATGGTGATCGGGGTGGCGCCCGGGTAGTAGGCCTTGTGGTCGTCGGGGGTCGCGGTGCTCGACACCGGCACCCAACCTCGATCGGCGGCAACGGCTTCGCCGTCTTTCAATCCGGTGCGTGCGGCGACCAGGTCGAAGATCTTCACCACCTGCGTGCCGAGACTGCCCGCGAACCGAGCCGATCCGCCGAGCGCGTTCTCCCCGGCGACGCGGCCTTGTTTGTGGGCGGTGGTGCCCAACGGCAGCCACGTGGTGCCGAGGAGCCGATGGTGGGTGTGCACGCAGTCCCCGGCCGCGAACACGTCGGGGAGGTTGGTGCGCATCTGCTCGTCGACCACGATCGAACCTTTGACACCGAGTTCGGCTCCGGCGTTGGCGGCGAGTGCGACGTCGGGTTTCACCCCGACCACGACGAGCACGAAATCGACTGTCCTGGACAGGGTTTCCCCGTCGCGGGCGGCGGTGACCGTCAGCGCACCCGACGGCTCCCGGGTGACGGCGGTGACGAGGGTGTCGGTGAGGACCTCGACCTTGTTGCGTTCCAACTCGGCGTGCACGAGGGCACCGAGTTCCGAATCCACGGTCGGCAGCACTTCCGGAAGCGCTTCGATCTGAGTGACCTGAATACCACGCATGGTGAGGCCCTCGGCCATCTCGAGCCCGATGTAGCCGGCACCGATGATGACCGCGGTCTTCGGGTCCCTATCCCGGAGACTGTCCATCACCGTGAACGTGTCACCCATCGAATGCAGCAGGTGCACCCCCTCCGCGGCGCCGAGCCGGTCGAGCCCGGTGATCGGGGGGCGGACCGAGGTTGCGCCGGTGCCGACGACGAGCGCGTCGTAGGACAGCACCTGCTCGGTGCCCGAAGCGTCGCGGACGGTGAGCGTGTGTGCGCTGGGGTCGATGCGGGTGGCGGTGGTGTCGGTGAGGACCCGCATTCCGGTGGCGGCGAGGTCGGCGGCGGTGCGGTGGGCGAGGTTGGACCAGTGGGTGACTTCCCCGGACACGTAGTACGGGATGCCGCAGATGGAGAAGTTCGGGTAGTTGTCGGCGACGACGACGGTGACCTCGGTCGCGGGGTCGAGTTCACGAGCGCGGAGGGCGGCGCTGATACCGGCGTCGCTGCCACCGATCGCGATCAACTGACGTGCAGTGGGCATGACGAAGACTCCTCCCTGACCGGCCGGGGCGGACAGCCGGGCCGGTGGGGCTGGTGTGTGGGTTGTCGGGTTGAGGTGGTCGCGTGTCGACGTGGGTGGGGTCAGGCGTCGACGGGGATGGCGAGTTCGCCGAGCAGGGCACGGATCCGGTTCTCGATGTCGTCGCGGATCGGGCGGACCGCGTCGATGCCCTTGCCTGCGGGGTCCGGGAGTTGCCAGTCGCGGTAGTCGACACCCGGGAATACCGGGCAGGCGTCGCCGCAGCCCATGGTGATCACCAGGTCGGAGGATTCGACAGCCTCGAAGGTGAGTTTCTTCGGGACCTGGGTGGAGATGTCGATCCCGACCTCGGCCATCGCGGCGACCGCGGCCGCGTTCACCCGGTCGGCGGGGTCGCTGCCCGCCGACCGCACGGTCACGGCGTCACCGCCGAGCGCGGTCAGGAAACCGGCGGCCATCTGGGAACGGCCGGCGTTGTGGATGCACACGAACAACACCGACGGTGTGGTGGCGGAAGCCATGGAACACAACCTCTTTCGAACAACAGTAGTAGCGCGAATGGGGGACAGAGGACCTGGCGGGTGGTCAGGTGGTGGGGATGTCGAGTTCGGTGAGCAGGACACGGACGCGGCGTTCGATCTCGTCGCGGATCGGGCGGACCGCTTCGACCGTCTGGCCGGCGGGGTCGTCGAGGACCCATTCCTCGTAGCGGCGGCCGGGGAACACCGGGCAGGCGTCGCCGCAGCCCATGGTGATGACGACGTCGGCGGCTTGCACGATCTCGTCGGTCCACGGTTTGGGGAATTCGCCGGTGATGTCGATCCCGCGTTCTTTCATGGCAGCGACCGCGGCCGGGTTGATCTCGGTGCCGGGTTCGCTGCCGCCGGACCAGGCGACGCCGTGGTCACCGGCCAGGTGGGAGAAGAACCCGAGTGCCATCTGGGAGCGGCCCGCGTTGTGGGTGCACAGGAACAACACAGTCGGGGTCCCGGTCAGGGCTTTGCCTTCGACGCGGGCAAGGGCGCGCAGGCGTTGCCGGGCGAACCGTTCGGCCAGCAGCGGCAGGAAGTTGGGGACGGTAGCGCGGCCGGCGAACTGGTCGTAGCTGGAATGCAGGAACCGTTCGATGGTTTCGACCCCGAACATGTCGGTGAAATCGGTCTGCAACCGGGTCGCCGCGGTCCGCAGGGCGAGTTGCTGATCGATGGACAGGTCTTTACGCACGTGCGACGCGAGGGCGGCGGGGCTGTCGGTCATGACGGACTCCGATGATCGGCGGGACGGTGATCGAGAGGAGCAGAGCGGGTGGTGGTGTCGTGGTGGGGGACGACGGCGTCGTCCGCCGTGGCCGCGGCGTCGGGATAGAGGGCGGTCACCAGGGCGAGCCCGACCAGGCCACCGACGAGTTGGGCGGCGATGAACCCGGTCACCGACCCCGGCGCGATCCCAGCGAAGGTGTCGGAGAAGACGCGCCCGATCGTGACCGCCGGGTTGGCGAACGACGTCGAGGAGGTGAACCAGTAGGCGGCACCGATATAGGCGCCGACCGACGCCGCCGAGAGGGCGGCGCGGCCAGTGCGGGCGAGAGCGAAGATCAGGGCGACCAGGCCGGCGGTGGCGACGATCTCCCCGACCAGATGCCCGGTCGTGATTCGGTCCTTGCTCGAGATCTGGAACGCCGCCAGGTCGAACATGATGTTCGACAGGACCGCGCCGACGACACCGCCGGCGATCTGCGCGACCGTGTAGGCAGCGACATCGGTTGCCGGGAGGCCTGTCCCGGCGCGGCGGCCGAGCAGCCAATCCGCCGCCGACACAACAGGATTGAAGTGTGCGCCGGACACGGGACCGAACAGCAGGATCAACACCGCGAGCCCGAACACGGTCGCGGTCGAGTTCTCCAGCAACTGCAGCCCGACATTGTCGGGGGACAGTGCGGCGGCGGCGATGCCGGATCCGACGACGACGGTCACCAGCAGTGCGGTGCCGACGAACTCGGCGAGCAACCGCCGCGGCAGCGGGATCGTGGTCACCTGCTGCCCGCCAGGGTGTCGGTGCCGAACAGCTGAGCGAGTTCTTGCAAGGCCTGCGGGACGACCCGGTAATAGACCCACGACGCACGGCGCTCCGATTCCAGCAGCCCGGCGGTCCGCAGCACCTTCAGGTGATGGGAGATCGTCGGCTGCGACAAGTCGATCCCGGCGGACAGGTCACACACGCATGCTTCGCCGCCGGCGTGGCTCGCGATCTGCGACAACAACCGCAGCCGCACCGGATCGGCGAGCGCCTTCAACATCACCACCAGATCCGCGGCGGCTTCGGCGGTCAACGGTTCCCGCGCCAACGGTGTGACCGCGCAGGTTGAAACGTCGGTCAACGACAACTCCCGATTCGACATGCGTCGATATTGACGTATGTCGATGTGGTAGTGCAAACGAACAGTCGGTGAACAGCCGCCGAGACCGGAACTACCGCTGAGAGCCGGGCGACGAATCGTGCTGTGCTGATGATCGGGGCGGATACTCCGGTCGGGCAGGCACGGGGAGGTTGCATGGCCTACCGCAATCGGTGTACCGGATTTTGTGTCGCGGAGCTGGAGATCGCTGACCGTCGGACCCGCTCGAGTTCGGTCGCCAATTCGTGGATGAGTTGCGCGTATGCGCTGAGTTGGCTGCGGAGCGCAGTGTTTTCCGCGTGGAGGCGGCGATTGCGGTTTTCGGCGTCGCGAGCGCGCTGCTGCAGGGGTTGGAAGGCTGTCGGTGTAGGACCGGTTCGGCGGGCGCGGTCCCGGAATTGCGCCGCGAGATCGGTGTGTTTGTGGGTGAGGACCCACCGTTTGACACCGGCTTCGGCCGCGAGCTGCATGATGGTCAGCCTTCCGGTGGATTGTTGCGGTGTTCCGTCGAGGAGTCGTTGCATCGCGGCCTGGATGGCTGCTCGTTCGTCGGTCGGGTCAACCATGAGCTGGTCCTCGGCACCGATGATGTCCGGCGATGATGGTGTCGAGCCGATCGAGCTCGGCACGTTCTCGTGCTGTGCGCAGCGGAGGGGCGAGTGGGTCGTCGACGACGGTTCGGAGCCGGTCGGCCGTGCTTGTGAGGTGGGAGATGTCGCGGTCGGTGCGGGCAATGTTGCCGCAGGCCGGGCGGCAGTCGGACAGATCGACTTCATCGCGGCCCTCCCGGGCTCACCGAAGACGGATACATCGCCATGGTTCGCTATCAGCCCGCCACAACGATCAACGTTCTATAACGCTATCATCGACTAATAGCGATGGATAGGGGGGTTTGGGGTGGGCCGGTTATCGGGATGGTCTTGGCCTAGTCGTTGACCTCCCAGGTTCCCGCTCTCACCTTTCTTGCCGGTAGTGGGTTCGTCGTGGCCGCAGCCACCCGTGTCGCTCATGCACGCACTCGCACCTCTGCAGTGATATCGGTCGTGGTAATGGCGTCGGTGCCGTAGTTCGGGCACAGCGCGTTGCCGGTCGCGGCCAGCAGGGTCTTCGCCGAAGACAGCAGGTCGAGCAGTTCCGGTCGGGCGAGCGAGTAGAACACCTGCCGGCCCTCGGGACGGCCGGTGACCAGGCCGCAGTCACGCAGGCACGCCACGTGCACCGACACCGTCGACTGCGCCAACCCTAGCCCTGCCATCAGGTCCGACACCCAGGCCTCTCCGCACGCCAGCCGGCGCACGATCGCCAAGCGCGTGGCATCGGAGAGGCTGTGGAACAACGCCACCGCCGGATCAACTCTGCGATCAGATCGGAAGCACGACATTGCTGACGAATTCATCTCGAATCCAGGCGACGAACACGTCCCATGCCCCGGTGAGTAGTGCCGCTCCGACCGCGATGAGCATGATGCCGCCGAAGATCTGGATGGCGCGGGAGTTGCGCCGGAGCCATCCGATTCCGCGCAGTGCCTTCGTCGACCCGAAGGCGAGCACGATGAAGGGCAACCCGAGGCCGAAGCAGTAGGCAACGATCAGCAGCACCCCTCGCGCTGCTGTGGTGCCTTCCGTCCCTGCGGCGACCGAGAGTACGCCGGCCAATGTCGGTCCCAGGCACGGCGTCCAGCCCAGTCCGAAGACGCCGCCCAGCAGGGGGGCGCCCGCGAGCGAGGAGTAACGGCGCGGGGCAAGTCGAGTGTCCCGCTGAAGGATTGGGATCAACCCCACGAACGCGAGCCCCATCACGATGGTGACCACCCCGCCGATGCGTTGGAGCAGTTCACGGTTGAGTTGGAGGACACCGATCAGTCCGAACACCGACGCCGTCGTGAGCACGAACACCACCGTGAATCCGGCGACAAACAATGTCGCAGCGCCCGTCACACGCCACCTGTCCCGAGTGGCCGTGCGGGTCTTGGTCGAGGCCGCAGAGGCGTCGACGCCGGAGATTCCGGCCAGATAGGACAGGTAGCCGGGCACGAGCGGCACCACACACGGTGAGGCGAAGGAGACCATGCCGGCGAGGAGGCAGGCGGCCAGCGCCAGCAGCAACGGCCCGGTGGCAGCCGCAGCCTGGAAGCTGGTCCCGATGCCTTCTGCGAGAACAGTCACTTCTCGGCCGCGATTCGTTCGATGACCGGTTGCAGGTCTTCGGTCAGCAAGGCGCGCAGGAAGACCGCAGCGACGCGGTGCTGCCGGTCGAGAACCAAGGTAGATGGGATGACACTGGTCGGGTACTTGCCACCAAGGGCGACGAGAGTTCGCATCGGCGGGTCGTAGATCGACGGGTAGGACACCTTGTTGTCGATGACAAAGTCCTTGGCCTTGTCGCGTTGGATGTCGCGGACGTTGATGCCGACAAACTGGACTCCGAGGTCTTTGGTGGCCTCATAGGCTCGCTCGAGGTCGTCCGCTTCCCCGCGGCAGGGTCCGCACCATTGCCCCCAGAGATTGATCACCACGACCTGACCGGAGTAGTCCGACACTGCAAGAGTGTCGTCGGTCATCAGATCCGGCCCCGACAGCGCGCCGATCGCTCCCCGTGTCGCGGGCGGGTCATAGAGGATGTCCGTTTGACCTCCCGGGGCGACGAAGTCGAACGTGCCACCCTGAGCGACGGAGTCCGACCCGGTTGCACATCCGGAGACCCCAAACGCGAGTGCCACACTCACCGCGAGAATCCGGACGGAGCGGTGTGAGCGGCGCCGATAGGACTGCGCGGACGCAACACGCACGGCGATACGTCGGCGCCCTTTGACGTCGGACGGTGGAGTCATCGAATCAGTCCTCTGACCGCGTCACGGACTTGTGAGGGTTCTCCGAACACTGCTGGTGTCGCAATTCGGTCGACGGATCCGTCGCGCTGCACGAGAAAGCTCAGCGGCAGCACCGGGGGTGCGGGCAAGGCTTTCTTGACCGCGCCGGTGTCATCGAACGACGGGTAGCGTGCTCCCAACTCGGCGAGAAGTTGCAGCGCAGCAGCCGGTTTGTCCTGGACGTTGATGCCGACCACTCTGATCGAATCAGGCTCGTTTGCGTAGGCGTCGAGCACGGGAATCTCCTCTCGGCATGGCCCGCACCACGATGCCCACAGGTTGATCAGCGTCGGCTCGCCGGCCAGGGTCGCTCCGAGATCGACGGGCTCAGTCGAGCCCAGGCACCGCACCATGACCCCCGCGAGCACTGCCTCGGGGATGCCGAGCGCCGTCGATTGGGGGCAGGGTTGCAGATTGCCCCGTGCGGACAGGTCGGTCCGCTCCGCTGAAGTGCCGGGTTCGTCTGACGTGGTGTTGGGTTGGAAGCCCTGCGGTGTGTCGACGCCTGATCGTGGCCACATCGCGACGATGAGCACGCCGATCGTCGCGAGAATGGGTATAAGCCAACGGGTTCCGGTAGGCATCGGTACCTCAACCTTCTGTACGTCGATACCCGGGAGGAACAACCGGGGTTAACTACTACATTCAATAGTAGTTAACCGAGGGCTGAGCCCCTGCTCGGGGTGGCCACCTCAGGTTCGCGCCCCGAATCGCCAGGTATCGATCGCCCGCCCTCGGTTCGGTGCCGCGATCACCGCGTAAACCAGGCTGGCCATCCCAACGGTGGGCAGGAGAGCATCCCTTACCAACGCTGCACTACCGAACGAAGATCACTTCGACAAGGACGAAAGCAGCCACCGCGAAGATCAGGTAGGCGAACCACTTCTGCAGTCGGGCGGTGTCGACCTTCTTCCCGTAGCGCCCCGCAACGAGCGATCCGCCGATGGCGGTCGCGGTGAACACAACGACGAGCCCCCAGTCGAGGCTGAGGTTGCCGAGGTATGCGAGGAGACCGGATCCGGAATTGGCAGTGACGATCACCAGAGAGGTGCCCACGGCCACGGACATCTCGATGCCGAGCAGCAAGACCAGGGCGGGGATAATGAGGAATCCTCCCCCGACCCCGAACAGCCCGGTCAGGAATCCGACGCCGAGGCCGGCCGGAACGGCACGGGAGGTGCATCGGCGCCAGTTGACGGCGGAGCCCTCCGCGCGGCAGGCGGTGCCGGTGCCCTCCGTGCTTGAGAGCATCCGGATTCCTGATGCGATCATCACCGCGGCAAATCCTGCCAGGGTGACTGCTGGGGGCAGAAGTCGATTCACTGCGCTGCCGGCGAACGCAGCCAGGAATCCGGTGACGGCGAACACGCCCGCAACGCGCCATTGGACCTGGTGGGCCCGGATTTTGGGGACGGCGCCGAACAGTGAGGCGATGCCGACCACCAGCAGCGACATCGGCACTGCCTGCTCGAGCGGGATCCCGAGTCCGTAGACCAACCCGGGAACGGCGAGGATCGACCCGCCGCCGCCGAGGAGGCCGAGCAGGATTCCGATGACAGTACCCAATACCAGGGTGACGAGAATCGTCATCGATGTCTCCTGTGGCCTCGAGTCGCTATGTTCGGTTGCGTTTCCTCGGTCGACGAGCGTCTCAGAGTTGGGCGGCGAGGGTGTCGATCGCGGACTGCAAGCGTCGGCCGGCGTCCTCAGCGACGGCTTCGAGTCCGGGTTCGCCGGTGACCTGCACCATCAACTGCGGGTTCATCGCTTCCACCACGACGGAGCCCTCAGTGGTCGGGTCCTCACGCACGATGACGTTGCAGGGCAGGAGCAGTCCGATCTGACGGTTCACCTCCACGGCCCGATGGGCGAGCGGTGGATTGCAGGCACCGAGAATGAGGTAGCGCTCCATGTCCTCGCCGAGCTTGGCCTTCAGAGTGGCCTGCATGTCGATCTCGGTGAGTACGCCGAATCCTTGTTCTTGCAATGCCGCGCGGGTGCGGGTGACGGCGTCACCGAATGAGGTCTCCAGTGTGGTGGACAGTGCCAAGTTCATCGGTGGGTCTCCGTTCTCGTTGGTCGAGGTTTCCAAGGTGTCTAGTTGACGGCCGTCGGGATACGGCAGCTGGCGCGCTCGAGTCCGGCCCTTTCCATGATCAGGCTGGCGGGGCACCATCCGGCCGCCGAGTAGAAGACGAGGTTGGCGCCCACGAACCCCGTGAGCAGCAGCCACAACGGTGTGAAGGTCAGGGTCAGGGCCACACTCAGGAGCACAATCACGCCGGCCATCAGCGGGACAACGCGTTCGACGGTCCAGCCCTGGTGGCGGGGAAGGTTCTTCATGGGTCTCCCTTTCAGTGCGGATTTGTCAGGCGAGTGTGAGGAAGAGCTTCTCCAGCTCGGCTTCGCTCATTGGTTCCTTGCCGTCTTCGGATTCCCCGGTCAGGCATTCGCGCAGGCCGCTGGCGACGATCTTGAATCCGGCTTTGTCCAGCGCGCGCGAGACCGCGGCGAGCTGTGTCACCACGTCCTTGCAGTCGCGTCCGTTCTCGATCATCGAGATCACACCGGCGAGCTGCCCGTGTGCGCGGCGCAATCGGTTGAGCACCAGCGCGATACTTTCGTCGTTTCCGACCATGGCGATTCCTTTCAATGAACCTGGCCCCATCATACCCTAGGGGGTATGCGTGATGGGGTGATCCCCACCACGCATACCCAACACATCAGCCGTGTGAAAAGCTGATGTTCGGCAGGATCCGTCGCAGCCAGGCCGGCGACCACCAGGCAGCATGGCCGGTCAGGCGCAACAGAACCGGCAGGAGAACGAGCCGGATGAGTACAGCGTCGAGCAGCACCGCGACCCCGAGGATGATGCCCATCTCCTTCGGCGGAAGCGGATCGGCGAGCGCGAAGGTGAAGAACACCGCCACCATCACCGCGGCCGCGGCGGCGATGACGCGGCCCGAGTGCGCGAGCCCCATGACGTGTGCCACCTTTGGGTCGCCCGATTCCTCGTAGTGTTCCTTGGCGGTCGAGAGCAGGAATACCGTGTAGTCCATCGCGATGGCGAAGATCATTGCGAAGAAGAACACCGGTCCCCAGCCGTCGAGGAATCCCTGCGGGGTGAAGCCGAGCAGTCCGGAGCCGTGTCCGTCCTGGAAGATCAGCTTGGCGACTCCGAACGCAGCGGCGGTCGAGAGCAGGCTCACCACCGTGCCCAGGAGGGCGATCAGCGGCGCCTGCAGTGCGACCAGCAGCAGCAGGAAGCCGAGGACCAGGATTATGCCGACGATCAGGGGTAGGTAGTCGTTCAGTGCCTGCTGTAGGTCGAGGTTCTCGGCAGGCGCGCCGCCGACCAGTGCCGGCTCGGGTAGGTCCGAACGCAGTTGGGTGAGGATCGAGCCCATCGCCTCGTCGGAGGGGTCGACGTTCGGCATCGCCTGCAGCATCACGTAATCCGAGCCGTCCATGGCGGGCATCGGCGGGATGACCATGGCGATCCCGTCGGTCGCCGCGGCGGCCGACGCGGTCGCCTCGGCCTCGGCAGTAGGGGCGACGATCTGGAGCATGCCCGGCGCGCCCTCGCCCATCTGTGCCTGGACGAGTTCGTAACCCTGCCGGACCGGTGCGTCGGTGGGGACCACCTCGATCGACGGCATCGCCACCTTCAAGCCGAGCACCGGCAGGGACAGCGCGACCAAGACCAGGAGCGAGCCGATGGCGAACGGCCACGGGTGCTTGTGCAGCAGGTTGCCCCAGGACTCGAACCGCGGGGAGCGGTGCTGCTGCCGCTTGGCGTAGGGCAGCGAACCGGCGTTGACCTTCGGTCCGAGCTTGCCGAGCACCGCGGGGAGCAGGGTCAGGGTGGCGGCCAGGACGAACGTCACCGCAAGCATGATGCCGACGGCCATGGTCCGCACCGCCGGGGCGGGAACGAGCAGGACGGCGGACAGGCTCACGAGCACGGTCAGGCCCGAGAGGACGACGGCCTTGCCCGCGGTGTCCATCGTCTCCGCGACCGCGGCGCGGGCGTCTCCTGTCTTGCTCAGCGCGTCACGGAACCGCGCGACGATGAACAGGGCGTAGTCGATGCCGAGTGCGAGGGCGAACATCATCGCGAAGTTCATCGCCCACACCGAGATCGGTGTGACGGCGTTGAGCAGAACAAGCCCGCCCGCCGATGCAACCAGGCCGGCCAGGGTGAGCAGCAGCGGCAGGCCCGCCGCGACGAGCGAGCCGAACGCGAGCACCATGATCGCCAGGGTCACCGGCCAGGAGAACATCTCCGCCTTGATCATCGCGTCGTGGTTGGCCTTGTTGAAGTCGCTCCACAGTGCGGACGCGCCGGTGGGGTAGACCTCGACACCGTCCCTCGACAGCGCTGTCAACTGGCCCTTGAGTTCGTCGACGGCCTTGACCATCTCGTCGGTGCTCGCGTTCGCACCGGCGATCAGGATGCCGGTGTGCCCGTCCGGGCTGATGGACATGCCGGGCTGGGGCGCAATCACCTCACCGAATCGGTCGTCGCCCCGGAAGATGGTGGTGGCCTCGGCGAGCACCTGCTGCACCGCGGGATCGGAGACCTCCTTGGTGTCCGAGTGCATGACCACCTGCACCGCGGCAGAGGAGTTCCCGCCGAAGTGTTGCTGGGCCAGCTCGCGAACCTGCACCGATTCCGAGCCGTTGGCCTGCCAGCCGGCACCGGCCAGCGAACCGAACACGCTCGGTGCCGCGGCCCCGAGTGCGACCAGGGCGATCAACCACGCGCCGAAAACCCACCTCGCGTGAGTTGCCATGACCACGCCCATGCGAGCCAGCCCGCCCTGCATCGTTGGCGGGGCGGCGCCGGGATCCTGCTTCGTCGTTGCCGGCGACTGATCGCCGGCAACAGCGTTCTTGCTGCTCATTCCGAGGTCTCCTTATACGGGTGGGGGTATATAAAAGGGCGCACTGCGCCGCCCGGGGGGATTCACGAGGGGCCATCGCGAACAGTCGGCACTGCTGGATGCCGGTCCGAAATATATACCCCTGAGGGTAATTTGTATACCCCATGGGGTACCTAGGTGCTATCGCAGCGTCCGGTTGCGCGAAGACGGTGACCCTCACGGCGAGTCGCAGTCCGCCGACGGCCGCGCTCACCCCGACCGCGACGAGCGCGTGCGGCAGCCCGTTGCCGTTGCTGCAAGCCCAGTCCGACGATCCATCCACTCGGCCGCGCGGCCGCAGCCCGCCCAGCGTTCTGGGCTACGGGCTCAGCGGCCGAGGAGTCGGCTAAAGAACCCGGACCTACCGGCGGGCCCGGAATCCTTCTTGCATTCGCAGCGACGGGACGCGGGAACGGACTTCATGACGCTATCGACGTGCGCCCCGCAGCCGCCCCAGGTCGTCTTCTTGCAGGTCGAGCAGGTGACGGGGTAGCACATAGGTTCCTCCTTCGGATTGGAAATCAGGGTCCACTATACCCATGGGGGTATTTAGCGTCGAGGTGTGAGTGGTCACACGAATTCTGATCGGTTCTTTCGAGCAGGATCGGAAAAAGTCGCCCAGGTAAGGCCGTCGTCCGGAGGCGGGGCGCGCGCGATCGAGGCGTCAGCGCTCATCGGGCGCGCCCCGCTCCCTCGGGCGACCGGATCGCAGCCATGCACCCGTGCCGCTGGCGACCGAGATCGCGCACGGGCCTGCGGCCGCGAGGATGTCGGCACCGAACAGACTGCGATTACCGGACGCACGGATCACGGACGCGGTCTCCGCCTTCGGGACCTCGGCCAGCCAGGAACGAAGCTCGCCGAGTGGAATCCAGAGGGCCCCGGGCGCGTGCGCCTGCTCGTACTCGTAACCCTCCCGCACGTCGACCGCCGGCGCGCCCGTCTTCCACGCGTCGCTGAAAGCTTCGATATCAACTTCCCTCACTATTCATTTCTCGATCTCGTGTCGACTTAGCGTTTCCCTGGCGCGGGCTGGTATACCCCTAGGGGTACTTGCATACCCTATGGGGTATCTGGCACCCTGTTTACATCGGGCAAAGAAGAGCCCTGCCGCCCCGACCGGAGGAAGCGCAATGATTCTCGAGCAGTACTACATCGAATGCCTGTCCCATGCCTCGTACCTGATCGGTGACGAGAGCACCGGCCGGGCGATCGTCGTCGATCCGCGCCGCGACATCACCGAGTACCTCGACGACGCTCGCCGGCACGGACTGACGATCGAAGGGGTGATCAACACCCATTTCCATGCGGACTTCGTCTCCGGTCACCTCGAGCTGCTCGCGGCGACCGGCGCGTGGATCGGTTTCGGCGAAGCCGCCGAAACCGACTACCCGATTCGTCGCCTCGCGCACGGTGAGCACGTCTCCCTCGGGGAGGTCGACCTCGAAGTGCTGTCCACCCCGGGTCACACCTGGGAGTCGATCAGCCTATTGGTGCGGGAAACCCCGCAAGCCCGCCCGACAGCCGTGCTCACCGGCGACTCGCTGTTCATCGGAGACGTCGGTCGACCCGACCTGGTCAACCTCGGCGACGGCTCAAACACCGATCTCGCTCGCGCCATGTATCGCACCATCCACCAGACGCTGTTGGAACTGCCGGATGCGGTGACGGTGATGCCCGCGCACGGCGCCGGCTCATCGTGTGGAAAGAACCTGTCCGCGGAGCTGACCTCGACGATCGGTGAGCAGCGGCGGACCAATCCGTCGGTGCAGCCGATGAGTGAGGATTCGTTCGTCGCCTTGATCACCGACGGTCAGCCTGCGGTCCCGGAGTACTTCCACGTCAATGCCGCCCTGAACAAGGGCAGTCGGGCGGTGCTCGATCAGGACCGCAGCATCCCGGCGGTCACCGCGGAGCAGTTGCGCGCCGAGCTGGCTGCAGGAACCCGGGTCCTCGACGCCCGCACCCCCGACGACTTCGCCGCCGAACATCTGCGTGGGTCGGTAAACGTCGGATTCGACGGCCGGTTCGCCGAGACCGGTGGCATGGTCGCCGAGATTGGCGACCGGATCGTGCTGATCACCTACCCCGGCGAGGAGCAGGAGGCTGCGATGCGGTTGGCCCGTATCGGCTCGGATGAAGCGGTCGGGTACTTCAACGTCGACAGCGACGGCACCTTCACCGCTGAACTGGCAGAGCTGCTGCAGGCGGCACCGAGGACTACGGTCGAGGAACTCGATCGGCTGCTCGCCGACGACGCGGTCACTCTCGTCGACATCCGCAATCCCGGCGAACGCGAGTTCGGTGTCATCTCAGGATCGTTGCCGATCCCGTTGGCACAGTTACGTTCCCGAATCGACGAACTGCCCATCGACAGGCCGATTGTCGTGCACTGCGCCGGCGGATGGCGCTCGAGCGTCGCCGCGTCACTGCTCCGCGCCCACGGCATCGAGCAGGTCAGCGACCTGATCGGCGGCTACAACGAGTGGATTGACCACAACGCGACGGCTTGATCTGCGTGCCGGATGTGGCGCTGGTGCGCTCGAACATAGTGCGATGATCTGCTCTGGGACTACGACGTGACGGCAAGCATTGAGCTGGTCGTGTGCCTCGGATGCGCCGATGTCGCTTGTCCGGAAAGGCATGGCTGTCGTCTACGGAGCCTCCTGCTTGTATGGCATGGCGACAGGTGTTCCAACTGATGGGTTCGTTGTTGCTGGGAAATCGTCGTTGGTTAGATTCGCCGCGGCGCATGAGGTAGGGATTTTGCATCGGCCCGACCAGCGCCTACTTTTCGCTCGACTATCGCGCCTTTCCTGGCGAGCCCCTGGGCCATCGCCCCACTTCAGAATCAGCACCATTTTACGCTATCATCGCCTAATGGCGATGATAGAAAAGTGGGGACGTGCTGCCGCAACGGCATCGTTCGCTGGTCCGGCGGAGTCGGTATTGCCTTGCTCGTTGACGGGCGAGGCGCGAGTTATGTTCCGGGCCAAGGGTTTCGACGTCCCTCTCCGGGAGTATGCGAAGTGATCGGTACCGTCCTCGCGGCCGTCGCGATGTTTGCGGGTACCAATGTCGATGACATCGTGGTTCTGACCGTACTGTTCGTGGCCTCGACCCGTGGCCGACCGCGGCCATGGCAGATCGTCGCCGGCCAGTACCTCGGGTTCAGTGCGCTCGTCTTGATCAGCGTGATTGCGGCGCTGGGCCTGGTGATCGTCCCCGACGAATGGGTCGGTCTGCTCGGCCTCCTTCCCCTCGCCCTCGGCGTCCGCGGCCTGATCGCCAGCCGCAACGGCGACGGCGAGTCCGCCGTGGTCGCCACCGGCCTGCTCGGCGTCGCCGGCATCACCATCGCCAACGGTGCCGACAACATCTCCGTCTACACGCCCGTGTTCCGCACCCTCGCACCCGCACAGACCGCGGTGACGATCGCGGTCTTCATGGTCTGCGTCGCCATCTGGTGCGGCGCGGGCCGACTCCTCGGTACCCACGAGAGGGTCACTGAGACCCTCGAGAAGGTCGACCACTGGCTCGTACCGTTGGTGTTCATCGTTCTCGGCGCGGTCATCCTGCTCGAATCCGGCGTCATCCCAAGGCTATTCACGGCCCTGACATGACGGAGGGTGTGTGGCGGGGATCCGCTCTGATTCGCCCGGGGATCCTGGCGTTCAGTGGGTCGATCGGCCGCACCGACACACACGCCCACCACGCCGTGCAGATCATGACCGCCAACACGCCGCTGACCGTGGTCGATGAGCGCGGCGACCGGCAGCGCGGCACCCACGTCATTGTTCCCGCCGACACCCAGCACTGGATCGAGGTCGGGGCGGGCGTGGGCACCGTGGTGTTCCTCGATCCCGACACCGCAGCGGGCCGCGCCGCCCACCAGCGGTGTCGCGACGTCGGCTGGACCGGCGGACCACCCCTGGTCGGGCCCGATCATCCGTACCGGTCGCTGGCTGTGGTCATCACCAACCTGTTCCTGATCCTCCTGCCCGGCGAGCAAATCGCCGATAGGCAGGCAAAGCACCCCGCAGTAGCGGCGGCACAGGATCTGCTGCCGGGACTGGTTGCGCAGGGCCCGGTCCGCACCAGTGACCTCGCCCATCGGGTCGGGATCTCGGTGAGCAGGCTGACCCACCTGTTCAGCGATCAGGTCGGGCTTCCGGTGCGCCGCTACGTGCTCTGGATCCGCCTATCGACTGCGATCACCCGGGTGGCGGCGGGGGATGATCTCACCGCTGCCGCGCACGCGGCCGGTTTCGCCGACAGCGCGCACCTGACCCGGACCTGCCGGGAGATCTTTGGTCTCCCGCCGTCCGCGCTGAGCCGACATGTGCACTGGGACATCGATCCGGCGTTGTAGCCGAATCGTTCAAGCCCCCAGCGGGTGGGCGGATCAGGCTTGAAGGCATGGATACCACCATCACTCGCACGCCCGTCCAGCGGCTCGCCCGCTACGGGTATGTGCCGTTCATGCTGCTCGGGCTCAACGGTGTCGCCGTCGCGCTCGCCGCCGCCGGGGCCCCGAAGTACTGGCTCCTGCTGGTCTTGGCCGTCGCGGTCGCGGCATCGTTCCTGGTGGAACGGGTCATCCCGTACGAGGCGGCATGGAACCATGACCAGGGTGACAGTAGGCGGGACCGCATCCACGCCGCCGTAAACGAAACCCTGATCCTGGTCAGCGTCGCCGCCATCCCGCTACTGGCCGCGATCGTCCCCGCGCCAGGGATCTGGCCGCGTAGCTGGCCTTTCCTACTGCAGGTAATGGCCGCGATCCTGATCGCCGACCTCGGTATCACCGTCGTGCACCTCGCCAGCCACAAGATCGGCGGGCTGTGGCGCTTCCATGCCGTCCACCACAGCGTCACCCGGTTCTACGGCCTCAACGGGCTGATGAAGCATCCCCTGCACCAGACCATCGAGATGGCCGCGGGCGTCGCGCCGCTGATCCTGATCGGCCTGCCCGTCGACGTCGCCTCTGCGCTCGCCCTCGCCGTCGCGATCCAGCTGCTCCTGCAGCACTCGAACGCCGACTACCGCGTCGGCCCGGCGAAGTACCTTCTGGCCCTGAACGAGGGGCACCGCTTCCATCACCTCAAGTGGGCCGGGATCGGTGACGTCAACTTCGGACTGTTCACCCTGATCTGGGACCACCTGTTCCGCACCTTTTCCTACGACCCGAACCGGCGCTTCGCCTCCGAACACCTCGGCATGGCAGCCAAACCCAACTACCCGAAGGGCTACGTCGACCAGCTGGCCTATCCGTTCACGACCTCCGGCGGATGCGACACCGCACCCCAGCCGCGCGATCTGGCCGAATCCGAACCAATCGGTCGCCCTGCGGGTTAGCTCCAAGAGAGCCCCGCTCCTGTCGCCAACGGTGCGGCACGGCACCGAAGGCGGCAGGAGCGGGTTCACGGCCGGAGCGGCACGCGATCTAGCAGCAGTCCATCATCGGCGTGCACGCGCACATCTCGCACGTTCCGTTCGCCATCATCACCTGACAGGCCCACCACGCCTGCAGATTCGTCAGCCAGTTCTCCATGTCCTCACCTCTGATCTCGCAGCCCCCTCCCAATATCGTAGATCACCGGTTATCATCGCCGTATGACGATTGATAGTGCGGATGGTTGCCTGGCATCGAGAGGCACCGGCTCGAACCTCGACGCGGCGGTGGCGTTGTTCCACAGCCTCTCCGATGGAACCCGGTTGGCAATCGTGCGCCGCCTCGCCGACGGCGAGGCCCGGGTGGCGGACCTGATCGGCGAGCTCGGCTTGGCGCAGTCGACGGTCTCGGCGCACGTGGCGTGCCTGCGGGACTGCGGACTGGTCACCGGCCGCCCGGAAGGGAGGCAGGTGTTCTACTCCCTCGCCAGGCCAGAACTGCTCGACCTGCTGGCCTCGGCCGAAACCCTGCTCGCCGCAACGGGCAACGCGGTCGCGTTGTGTCCGAACTACGGCACCGACACCGCCGCGGGGGTGACGGCATGAGCGATGCATGCGGCTGCGGCCACGACGAACCCACCGTCAATGAGGACGGCGAGGAGCGCGAACCCGAGAAGCTGTGGCAGATCACCGAGATCCGGGCCGCCGCGGCCGCCGGTGTGCTGCTGGTCGCGGCGCTGATCGTCGGCTGGAGCGGCGGACCTCACGCGGCGAAGCTGACCCTCGAAGCGGTCGCCCTCATCGTTGCCGGCTACACCTTCGTCCCGAACACCCTGAAACGGTTGGCCAAGGGCAAGATCGGCGTCGGCACCCTGATGACGATCGCCGCGATCGGCGCCGTCGTGCTCGGCGAGGTCGGCGAGGCCGCGATGCTCGCGTTCCTGTTCGCGATCAGCGAGGGCCTCGAGGAGTACGCGGTCACCCGCACCCGCCGAGGCCTGCGCGCGCTGCTGTCCCTGGTCCCGGACACCGCCACCGTCAAACGTGACGGCCTCGAACAGACCGTCGCACCTACCGAACTGCGCCTCGGCGAGATCATGATCGTCAAACCCGGTGAGCGGATCGCCACCGACGGCACCATCACCGCCGGCCGCACAGCTCTGGACACCTCGGCTATCACCGGAGAATCCGTCCCAGTCGAGGCCGGGCCGGGCGACGAGGTGTTCGCCGGGTCGATCAACGGCACCGGCGTCCTCGAGGTCGAGGTCACCGCGTCCGCGCAGGACAACTCTTTGGCCAAGATCGTCCGGATTGTCGAGGCCGAACAGTCCCGCAAGGGCGAGGCCCAGCGCCTCGCCGACAAGATCGCCAAACCCCTCGTCCCGGCGATCATGTTCGCGGCCGCGGTCATCGCCGCGGTGGGCAGCCTGCTCGGTGATCCGCGGGTGTGGATCGAACGCGCCCTGGTGGTGCTCGTCGCCGCGTCTCCGTGCGCGCTCGCGATCGCCGTCCCGGTGACCGTGGTCGCCGCCATCGGCGCCGCCAGCAAACTCGGCGTCCTCGTCAAGGGCGGCGCCGCCCTCGAAGCCCTCGGCCGCATCCGCGGCATCGCCCTCGACAAGACCGGCACCCTCACCCGCAACAAGCCTGTCGTTATCGAGGTCGCCACCACCGACGGTGCGTCCCGCGAAGAGGTGTTGGCGGTGGCTGCCGCGCTGGAGGCACGCAGCGAGCACCCCCTCGCCAAGGCGATCCTCGCCGCCGTCGAGGACGTCACGCCTGCCGAGGACGTCGAGGCCGTCACCGGAGCGGGACTGACCGGGCGGTTCGACGGCGCCGCGGCCCGACTGGGTCGGCCGGGGTGGATCGATGCCGGTGACCTCTCGTCCGAGGTGGAGCGGATGCAGCACGCCGGGGCGACCGCGGTGGTGATCGAACGCGACGGCGCTGTGATCGGTGCGATCGCCGTCCGCGACGAGCTGCGCCCCGAAGCACTCGAAGTGGTCTCCGGGCTGCGCCGCCACGGATACCACGTCGCGATGCTCACCGGCGACAACGAGCGCACCGCCCGCGCCCTGGCCGAAGACGTCGGGATCGAGGAGGTGCACGCCGACCTGCGGCCCGAGGACAAGGCCCGCATCATCGCCGACCTGCAAAGCCAGCGGTCAATGGCGATGGTCGGCGACGGCGTCAACGACGCCCCCGCCCTCGCGACCGCGGATCTCGGCATCGCGATGGGCGCGATGGGCACCGACGTCGCCATCGAAACCGCCGACGTCGCACTGATGGGTGAGGACCTGCGCCACCTGCCGCAGGCGCTGGCCCACGCACGCCGGTCCCGGCGGATCATGCTGCAGAACGTCGGCCTGTCGTTGGCGATCATCACCATCTTGATGCCGCTGGCATTGTTCGGGGTCCTCGGCCTCGCCGCGGTCGTCTTAGTGCATGAGGTCGCCGAGATCGTGGTCATCGCCAACGGTGTCCGCGCCGGCCGAGCCTCGGCACTGACCGCCACGACAACGCCCGACGCTGCGCTGCCGACGCCGGTCGAGGCCCGAACATGAGCGTCACCGCGGCCGACCCCACTCGGACACAGCGCCTGCGGCGGGTCTTCGTGCTCGTCGGGATTGCCCTCGCTGCTGTGGCACTGCTTGTCGAACCCGTTGCGCGCCGTCAGCTTTCGGATGGCCGCAGCGTTGACCTTGGAGTTCTGCAGCTCAAGCTTGCGTACAACAGCGGGGTCGCGTTCAGCATGGGTGACCAACTGCCGACAGGGGTCGTGCTCACCATCACGGCGGCGATCACCGCGGGGATCGGTGTGTATGCCTGGCGCACCGCGTCCGCCAACTCAATGACGGCGATGATCGGGTTCTCACTGATGTTCGCCGGAGCGGCTGCGAATGTGATCGACCGCGGCCTCGACGGGAAGGTCACCGATTACTTCCACACCGGTTGGTGGCCCACCTTCAACCTCGCCGACACCTACCTCACCTGCGGTGTCGCGCTGCTCATCGCAGCACTGTTCTGGGAATCGACGCGTACACCGGCGAAGGCGAGTCCAGCATGATCATGTCCGACCGAATCCGGTCCGCGTACACCGCCGAGATGACGGCCGCCCACGACACAGACGACGATGCGCGCGGGTGGGTGCATCTCGAACGGGCACACATCATCTCCCAGCCCTACCCCTGGCCGCACACCCGCAACCACATCGCCATCCTCGCCCTCCCCCTGCGCCAACACGACCGCCGCGAGGCACTCGGGCAGATCCTGCGCATCATGGTCGCCGCACCCGGCTCACTGAGCGGCCGCTACCCCGAAGGCAACACCGGCCGCGTCGACGCGGAGCTGATGACCCCCATGCCGATCTCGGAAGACCTGGCCGACATGATCCGAGGCTAGGAAGCGGGCAGAGAAATCAGGATTGAGTTTCTACAGTTCGACGACTGCCGAACTGGCGGAGGACCCGCGATCGGTTGGTCGAGGCATTGGCTGTCGCCCACAGGCAAAGGAACCCTCGCCGCGGCGAGCCCGATCGGCGACCAAAGTGCCGCCACAATGCGCTGGAACTATCCCGCCACCATTCACTGAAGATCACAAACCAGACCCTAACTGGGCGTCTTTTCGTCGCCACTCCGACGTCGAGCTGGGGTGTACCTCATATCGACATCCGCACCCAGGTCGCCGAGGTGAGGTTGCGGTAGAGCCGCTCAGCCAGCAGGTCGAGCTCCCTACCTTGCGGCTCGGGCCATCTTCGGGAGTTCAGGGCCTTGTACGGATACGGATTGCGTGCCGGGCCCCGGCGGGTTACCAGCTCAGCCATGGTCGTGACGTCGCGCGGCCCGGGCGGGCCCGGCGAGTACGGTCCGCGCTTTTTGTCTCCTCCCCATACCGGTCGAGGTTACGCGGAGATAACGATCATCGGTTCGGGACCGTCCAAGCGGTGAGTGTGAATGGCACACTCTGTAGGTATGTCGTGGGGGATAGGTAGATCACCGTCAGTCGATAGTCGCGCGGTGCTGGCGTTTGCGGTCGTGGAGCTGCATTCGGCTCTGGTTGCGGCGAGTTCGGGTGGTGAACGCCATCCCGCCGCAGGCGACTGTGACGCCGACACGGTCGCTCGGGTGCGTGGCGCAGTCGCCGAGGTGACGAACGCCGCGGCAGGCTTCCCGCGCCGGGACCGTGAGGTCGTCGACCGATGGAAGCACGCGGCGATCATGCGGTATTGGCATCGGCGGGACGTATTTGCGGTGGCTGAGGAGTTCGGCCGGCGTCTTCTGATCGACCTCGACCGCCGACCTACCGGTGAGGATCTCTCCGATATGCGGGACGAGGTCGAGCACGCCGCCAGTGTTGACCTCGCGGCATTGGAAGCGACCGGGGACGAGCCGACGCCCCTGACCGGAACTCGGCGATCGACGGTGGGGCAGACTGAGTTGGTAAAGCGTATCCGCGGCGACCGTCGGCGGATCGCCGCCGCAGCCTTGCTGGGAGGGTCGGCGACGCAGCGGGTCGCGCATCGACGGCTCGTGCCGTGGCTGGTCGCTGCCGAAGCCGCGCTGGCGGACGCGCCGATCAGCAGGGAAGGGCTCGCCGACATCGCAGACCAGTGGCGTGTCTGGCGTGCTCCGTTCGCGAGCGAACTCAACGATTGGGCTGACGTGACGATCGTTGCTTAGCGACGCATTGGTCGGCGCGCTTTGATCGGGTGCTGGTCGTCGAGTCAGACGACCCTGGTGAACCCCGCAAGAGCGGTCATGGTGGCGCGGCTGATCGCGGATTTCGCGGTCTGGACACGTGGATCACGGGTCGTTGCGATGTTCGCGCCGATCGTGGGGAACACCCAAATGTCCTGGCCGTGCATGTGCCACCGCTCCGGACCGGTCATGGTGGCTTCGACGTCCCGCAGGCACGCGGTGCGTATATTGCCCGCCTTGGTGACACAGACACCGTTGTCACGGTGACGGCAGTGCCCGGGCCGTCCACCATTGCCGGTAGCGACCTGGGCGTAGACCGCGAGGAATGCCTCGTGGGCGGACTCGATCGTGTTCATGGGCTCTACCTTTCAACGTCGGGAATCGCGGAACTCCGTGTGCGGTGTGCGCGTACGCGGCACGCACCGGAGCAGTAGCGGCGACGACGGCCGGTCGCAGGTTGCCGGATCACGCGGTCGCAGTCCTCACACCGAGTTTCGTTACATTCGGCGGGGTCGGTGGGTGTTTCGTTACGCTCGTCGGTCAGTCCGGTTTCCGGGAGGGCGAGGGTTCGTAGTGGTCGGTTGGACCACAGGACTTCGGTTTTCGGTTGCCAGGTGCCGCCTTGTGCGGTGGCGGCGTTGAGGGTGATGCGGTACCAGTCTCGGTAGAGGTCCGTGTCGTAGAGGTCGGAGGCGTAGCCGCTGAGTACGACGGTGGCGGTGCAGTCGTGCAGCGCCGCGGCGAGGGACCGATGGTCGTCTTCGCTGCCCATCTCGTTGCGGTAGTTGCGGTTTCGTGTGCTACCGAGATAGGGCGGGTCGACGTAGAGCAGTGTGCGGCGACCGTGACCGTAGGCGGTGACGACGTCGAGGGCGTGACGGCATTCGAGGGAGACACCCCGCAGTCGGTGGACGACGGCGTCCATGCGGCGCACGTAGCTGTCGAGCCGGTTGGGCATCGCGACGTTGACGAAATCGGCTGTGTCGAAGCGCCATCCGGTCCGGCGGAGGGTGCCGGTGCGTCCTTCGGCCAGGCACACCCAAATGCGGCGGGCCCGCTCGACGTCGTCCAGGTCCTCCGGGCGATCGAGCCCAAGTTCCCGTTCGGCACGCGAATGCGGGGTGAGCGCGCAGACGCGTGCGAGTTCCTTCGGTTGCTCGCGCAGGATCCGCCAGAAGTGCATCAGGTCGCCGTCGAGGTCGTTGACCGTCTCCAGTCGTGTCGGTTGCTTCGCCAGCAGGACCGCCAGCCCGCCGGCGAACGGCTCGACGTAGTGCGTGTGCGGCGGGAGCATCGCGGCGATCGTCGGGCCGAGTCGCTGCTTGCCGCCGAAGTACGCGAACGGCGGACGGATCACGCTCTTGGTGGTCGCACCAGCGGTCATGACTAACGCTCCTCGGTTGCCGCGGCATCTGGGAAGCGGTCGGGCGCGAGGAACGCGTCGCAGTAGCCCGCGACGTAATGCGGTCGCGTCGATTGGAGGTTGTCGAACGTGACGCGCATGTACCACTGCGCATCGGCGTGATCGTTGCAGCGGTTTCGGTCCGTCGTCCCGGCGGTTGCTCCGTCGAGATACTCGCGATGGTGTCGCTCGACCAGTGATACCGGAGGTGTCTTCACGCCTTGCTCCTCGATGTTCGCTCGTCAGCGTGCGGTGGGTTTCACGGGGGACAACGTTCTCTCACAGGCGCGGCGGGCGACATCTGTCCTCGTCCGCCAGGGCCTGGATGTCACCGGGGGTGCGGCGGTCGTACCCGCGTACCCGCAGACCCTCGGTCTGGTGATGGTGCTCGAGTAGGTCGGAGGGCACGGGCGTCCCGTCAGCGTCGAGCCACGCCACCAGCTCGGGCTGACCGTCCTTGTCGGTGCGACGTTCCCACTGAAGCACCTTCATCATCCGGTACGTCACCGGTGAGTTCGTCGCTATGGACGCGGCGTCCAGTGATACCCGCGCCCACCATGCCTCACCGTCACGGATAACTATGTCCGATGCCATTCCAGTGCTTCCTCTCTCGTCTTCGACTCGTGTGGGTCTGCGGAAATCGGTTGTGCACCAACTAGTGACGATGAAACTCGCGCAAGATGGCGAAGGCGGCAGCAACATCGTGTTCGGTCGGGTGCGGTTCCTCGCGAATGCTGTCGGTGTGGACGACTATCGGCGTGAAGCGCATGCCGTCACCGAATTCCAGGTCCGGTCGATGCTCGAACACTCGGGTACGACCCTCGCCCCAGTCCTCGCGACGGCCGTCGACAACGTAGCGTCGCGCGGCGAGGGGGTTGCCGTGCCGATCATGCCCGCACGGGGTCGCGGTGATGGTCGTGGTCGAGTTCGTGGTCATCCGAACCTCTCTCGTGCTCGATTCTGGTCGATATGAGCTGATCACTTGGTGCTCCTCGGCGGCGTTTGGCGGCGAGTCACGGCGTCGAGTGCGGACTGGCTGGCGTCGAGGGACGCGCGCAGCGTGGCCACCCGTTCTTCGGCGTCATGTCGGACGTGCTCGAGTTCGGCGGCGTGTGCTGCGTCGCGCCGCTCCAGGTCCTGACGCGTGGCCACCCGCTCGCGGGCGAGGTCTTCGCGCGCGTCCGCCCGAGTGGTCCGCAGTTCCTCTTGCAGCGCAGCGATATTCGATTCGAGAGCCGCCGCTCGGTCTCGTGCGGTCTGTGCCTCGGTCTCGGCGCGGGTCGCTGCCAGCGTCGCGGCCTGGACGCGTGCCTCGGCGGCATTCACCCGTCCTGTGGCGTCCTCCCGGACCTGCGCGACTTCGGCACGCGCCGCCTGCTCGGCGCTGGTCACCCGCGCCACGGCGTCTTCCCGAGCCTGGTCGATCTCTCGCCGCGCGGACTGTTCGGCAGCGTGAACCTCTTGTCGTGCTTGCTCTTTCGCCGCTTCGATGGCGGCGACGCATTCGGCGCGGACCCGCGCGATCTCGTCGGCGGCCGCACGCTCGGCCTCGGCTCGCGCGTCCTCGGACCGACGGCGTGCCTCCTCGGCGGACCGGGCCTGCTCGGCAGCTTCGGCAGCGGCGGCGGTCGCGGTCGTCGCCTCGTCGAGCGCGGCCCGGGCGGCATCGTCGGCTTCGGCCCTATCGGCTTCGGCTTCCCGCGCACGGCGCTCAGCGAGGGAGCGGAGCCGTTCGGCTTCGGCCGTCTCGGCGAGCTTGTCCGCGTTCACCTGGTCGACCTCGGCAGCGATCGCCTCGACGTCACGGGTGGTCGCAAGGTTGCGCTCCAGGTCCGCCAGAAATCCCGTCAGGGCGGCGAGACGGGCTGGTAGCTCGTCGAGCTGGTCTTGCAGGGTCAACCGCGCCATCGACACCGGACGCGCCGCCTGCGGGCCTTCCGTCGCTGTGTCGCTGTGACATTTCGTCCGCGTTGCGCCTTGTGCCGCGCCTTCCATGCGTTCGCGGCAGTGTGCAGCGGGCCGTCCGGGTCGGCCTGTTCGCAGTACTGCGTCGGTCGACCGGTGGCCGGTGTCGGGCGTGGCGGTCGGGTGCAGCCGGGGAACCGGCAGGTCGGAGCCTTCTCGCCGTCGGTCGGGGCGGCGACAGGATCGGGAGAGGTTGTCATGACGACATACTATCATATCTTTGTTTGTTTAGTTACTTTTATTGACATAATATCTGTTATCGGTAATGATTATCGTTTTAGTCGGGCGATGGCTTGAGGTTGGGCATATGCCAACTGTATTGCCATATGCCCATGCTGTTGGCTACTATCGGCGCATGGACACCGCTTCGCTTGGCGCGGGACTGTCGGCCGAGGGTCTGGCCGATCTCTCGCTGGAAGACTTGATCGCCGCGCATGGGCGGCTCGCCGCCGCCGAAGAATCGGTGAGAGCCGCGATGTACGAGCGCATCTCGAACGAACTGGAGTTCGCCGGCCACGGACGGCTAAGCGAACTCGCGCGAATCACCGGGCTGTCGCGCGAGAAGCTGCGTCAGCTCCGCCGCCCGTACTACCGCTCCATCGTCCGTCGAGACGGTGAGAGTGCCGCCTACATCAAGCAACCGAGCGACAACGTGCACCCCGATGTCGACTACCAGATCCGCGACACCGATCGCACCACGGTCCTCGCGGTGGTGCCTGGCCAGACCATCCTCGATCTCCGTCGCCGTCAACTGGCCGCGTATCTCACCGAGGATCCGCGACGGACGAATATCAGCATGGTCGACGTCGCCGAACTTCTTCCGCCCCAATCGAATCCGACTACCTGAGGAGGAACGGCGATGAGCAGGCCATACAAGCTCCCGACCTCACTGACCAACCGGCTCCAGGCTGCGGCGGAAGACCTGCGTGGGCTCGGCGAGGAGTTGCGTGACCAGTGGGACGAGCGTTCTGAGCGCTGGCAGGAGAGCGCGCGGGGAGAAGCCGTGCGGGACTGGCTCGACCAGATCGACATGGCTGCCGACGAGCTGGAAACGCTCGTCGACGACCTTCCCGAACGACCGGACGACGAACTGTGAACAAGCGACGGCTGGAACGCGGGGGGGGTGAGCAGGCAAACCCGCCGATGCTACGTCGGATGATGGCTCTTGCCGGAGTCGTGCCGGTGGGCTGACGAGCGAAGTTCTGGGGGGCCTTCGCGCCGGGCCGATTGCCGTTCCAGCGGGTGTCGTATGTCAATCATGCTGGTGTTGACGTGCTGGATCGCGGTGTGGATGATTGGTGGTGTAGCCGGTCCATTGCGGTGGATTTGGAAGTGAGCCTCGGGAGTTCCTGCCGGACGACAGGGCCCGAGGCTTCGCGCTTTCTACGGCGCGACGATTCTGATGACCTGTACGGCGACGGCTGTTTCGATCATGTCCAGGTAGCCGGGGTTTCCAGTTCGGGCGAGAGTGATCGCTCCGCACACGGCATCTGGAACCCAGAGCAAAGGGTCCTTGGGGCCTGGCACGTGGTCGATGAGCAGCTCGGACGACACAGCTTGCTTGGCGCGTTGCGCGTCGAGCAGTCGCCGGTCGCGAAGGTCGTCGGCACGACCACGGGACTCGGCGATCGCCCTCGCGACTTCCAGTTCGTCCAGTTCGAAGAGCATTCGTTCCAGGCAGTGGCGTCGCCGGCGTTCGGCCCGTTCGCCGGGGCGGCCGTCCCGAACCACGATCAGGTGCATCAGCGGAAGTTGGGCGATGGTTTCGGCGATCTTGCGCTTGCGTGCGGGCTGTTCGTCGCGCCAGTGCACTTTCGTTTGGCCGGGGAGGAGCAGGCTGGCCATGGCAGTGCGCGCGATTTCGAGTTCGGTCGGGTCGCAGAGTGCCGCCGCGAGAACGTAACAATCGGGGTCGCGTGATCGGTTGGACTGCGATTCGTCGAGGTACGCCGTCAGGCGGCGCTGCACCGTGCTCACTCGCCTACGACGGACAGATGTGGACGAGCCGTCGTGTCCGGCTTTGCGCTGGGGCGGGCGAACGGACGCTTGAGCCGGAAGGTGTACTCGGTCGTTTTGCCGGTGGGGCTGAGCCAGTTGGTGACCTCGCGGTAGGTGCGTGAGAGGACATCTCTGTCACGGAGTTCACGCAGGCCGCGGTCGAGGGTATCGGCAGAGAGGCCGTACCACGCCGGGCCCCGTTCGGTGGGCAGCTTGAAGGGTGGCTTGAGGGACAGAGCAATGAGCAGAGACGCCTTGCCGGGCAGACTCAACGTGTGGTGCCACGCGTCGTCGGCCAGCCAGTATTCGAACGATAACCGCAGGTATCCCTCTGCCGGGTAGGTGTATTCACCGCCTTGGCCGTCTTCGTGGAGTGCGGTGACGCGGGAAAGCCGGCCGGAGCGTTCCCGCTGCACGAGGTGGTAGGTCTCGTCGAGTCGTCGCCAGGCCTTCGAGACGATGGAGGCGCCGCCGTCGGCGTCCTGCCCGTGGCCGATCGCACGTCCCCAGATGCGGGCGTCGCGGGTGACGTCCCAGGGTTCGCCGCTGGCCAACGCCATGAAGAGCAGGTACAGATCGAGAGCAGTTTCGTCATGGCGCTGCACCATGAGCTGCAGTGGGCCCGGTACCGGCTTGGTTTGGGTGCCTCGCTGGACGAAGTCGCGGCGGATCGGTGCGCTGGCCTTCTTGCGCCCGCTCGCTGCGAGCAGTTCGGCGAGGGTTGCCGATTGGTCCGGCGACGGCGTGCTGATCATGCGCTTTATAGTGCCATCCAGGGCGGCAGAATGAGAACACACCGACTGCGACACGATTGCCGTGCCAGCGGGATCAATATTAGTACATCGTAGATCCGTCGGATTACAGTCGAAGCGCCATCGAACCACTACACGCCGCTGGCGGATCCAGCGGGAGCTGGCGGTGTTCCCGGCTCGGCCGGTCGACTGCGCTGCAAACCCACTCCAGCTTCCTCGGTCCGGTTGTCGCCTTCGTGCGTTCAGTGCGGGGGGCCCCGAACCCTCATGCTCTATGAAACACATTGTGTAGCAGGGAGTTTGCGATTCTTGTCTGTCGGGTAGTGTGCGCTCGCAAGCAACCGGAGAAGGAGCGGCGGCGCCATAACAGAACATCTCGATGAAGTCAACGAAATATGTTGCGGCACAACAGCTTTCGGTATAGACTGGTCATATCAGGACGAGACGATCGCTAGCCGGGAGGGGTTGGACATGGTCACGATGACGATGAATCTGTGGAACGAGGAGACGGGCTACTTCGAGCCGGGAGAGGCGCAAACCTATCGGACCGTGACGGCCGCGCTCGCCGATGCGCAGGCCGTTGTCCGCACCATCGACGGTGCCAGGTTGGACCTGGAACTTCCTGTCGCAGGGGGGATTTCGCTGGACGTGATGGTGCCGTCGGCCGAGTTCGGGGACGGGCGGATGGTCGAGCGGGTCTTCTCGATTCACGAGAACGTATGAGCTGGTGGCGGTGGGGTGAGACAACGCCGTCTCCCCCACCGCCGCAACACCATTCGAACATCGAAACCATGTAGAGAGCGAAGGAAAATGACGATCACCGTGTACACCAAACCGGCGTGTGTGCAGTGCACCGCGACGTTCCGGGCGCTCGACAAGGCCGGGATCGCGTTCGAGACCGTCGACCTGTCCGTCGACCGGGACGCCCTCGACTACGTCATGGCGCTCGGCTACCTACAGGCGCCCGTCGTCATCGTCGGCGACGACGATCACTGGGCGGGGTATCGGCCCGAGCGCATTCGCACGATCGCCGCCTGAACGTAGCAGCGCCACAACCTTATTCGCTGAAGAAGGAGCAAGCGATGACACTGTTGACATTCCACCCCGGCAGGCTCGGAGACCTACGCCCACCTGTGGCCGGCCTCCCGCCGCACCTGAGCGACACCCACTGGCTCCTGAACAACGCGATCGAGCACGACGTCGTCACCATCGACCCCGCTTACGCCGACGACCAGCCGACGTTCGGTGTCAAGTTCGAGGATGGATGGCGACACGAGGGTGAGCTGTGGATCGTCTATGCCGCGGTCCCGCCGATGGTCACCACCGACGTGCAGACCGACTACCCCGACGACTTCGACGACCTCGACGAGCACGCGCAGCAGACGTTTCCGTCGTCCCTTCCTGCTCCGTCCGATCGTGCCGCTTGCTTGGAATGGCTGGTCGCCGAATTCAATACGCTGCACGCCCGGACCCTGGACCTCGCGGCCAAACTCATCGCGACGGCAGGGTAACCGCAGAATCCGCCCTCAGCGGTCATTGCGCAGTCGTGCGCTGCGTCGCCCTTTCGCGCTTGCGGCGTTGGCTCCTCGATATGGCATGGCCCGGAACAATGAGTTCCCACAGTTCGAGACCGAACGCGCCCGCGATCGCTCCAGCTTGTTCGACGTCTAGTACGGATTGGCTGTTGAGAATCTTGCTGAGGGTCGTTTCTGGCACCCCTGACAGTTGCGCCAGCCTTGACTGGTTGATTTCGACCATCGCCATTTCGGTACGGATGCGGTCGACCATGTGCGCGTGTGCACGTCCGATGGTGCGGCTTCCGCTCGGCATCCTCGTGCCTCCTAGTCGCTGCAGTCGGCCTCGTCGGCGAGGACGAGACCATCCATGGGAGTGTGGAATTCGTAGGCTCCGGGCACTTTGCGCTCCGAGAGCACGGATGCCTGCCCCTCGTCGATCGCGACGATCAGGAAGACGCTCACGCCGCGCGCGTGGAGCTTGACCCGGTCCCCGACTTGCATAACTCTCAATCCCCGTTTCGGCCTGTGTTGCGGCTTACGACGCGAGACAACACTTCCACGTGACCGTGGCGTCATACGAGAAACTCGACAATCGCAGGTACACCCCAGACCGCGAGAGCGATCATTCCAACGAGAACCATCATGGCGATTGCGAGGCGCACTGCGTGTTCGCGGACTCGACGTAAGCTGGCTTCAGCTCGAAACGCCTTCTCCAATTCGATCAGCGCCCAGTCCTGTTCCGTGAAGTCGCTCGTGTTGCCTGCCACGTACTCGGGCCATATGGCCTCAAGCCTGGCGACGGACTTCTCATGACGCTGGAACCTCTGGCGCAGATCCTCCTGCCGGTGGCCGCGGCCGTGTCCGGTGATGTTGTCGCTTGCGCTCATTGCGATCCCCCCCTATCTCTGTGGGTGTCCTTCTTCTGGTTCCTATCACCAGGTACCGACAAGAGGTCGACGCTTGCTCCGTGAGGTTCTATCCCGTCTCGGGGGTGTTTTCGGGGAGCGAGCGCCAAACCTCGGTCACCATTGCCTCAGTACGCGCGCTCGTGCTCCGAGCGCTGACATGGTCGATGTCAGCCTGCGTCAACTCCTCGGGAGGTTCCAGCTCATGCCTGCCGAAGCGCACGCGGATCGGCTGCGCGGTATGGATCATGATGCGCGAACGATCGGGCCGTAGTACACGACCGGCAGGCCGGTACCGCTGCAACTGATCCAAACATCGCTACCCGGTGGGAACTGGTCGAACCTCAGGGTTGTCGGGCCCAGAGCGTACTGGTAGTAGGCCGGCGCATATCCCACGAGAGGCCAAGCGAAGCTCAGCGCCTGGCAGTTCCACCACTCCCCTGCTGGGATTTCCACCGTGATGCCGTGATTGGGGTCGGGTGCCGCGATAGGAGCAGCGGAAGCCGCTCCGGTCCCCCACAATGCGCCCGCCGCGATCGCCGCCGCGGCCATGGTGACCGCTCGTGCCGTTCGTTTCATCGGAAATCTCCCTCTTGCCTCGCAGAATACGATCTGAGCGACGCTGCCAAACGGTCTAGGCCGACAGCGCGGCGAGGCGATAGACCGGTTGCGGTTGCGTGCGAATCACCACCCCGAACCCCCAGGCTATGGGACGTTTCGTGATAAACCGCCGATTTTTGCAGGCTACTTCTCAGGTCGGAGGTCTATGAATCGATCGTGAGGTGGGGTATGGAGCGGGAGCCCTGGCGACGATATGAGTTCCGCGAGGTACTCGAGCTGACCGGATAGATTGGCCTCGATCTCGTCGAGTTCGATGGTCGGTGCTGGCAGTGCATCGTGGTCCGCTTGCGCGCCTGCGACTATTCGATCCCGTAGGTCAAGTGCTGCGGGTGCCGACCCTGTCAATGTCAAAGCGAGATCGCGATTCGCGAGGACCGCCTTGATCTGGACCAGGGCGAGATAGTAGGCGCGCAGCGTGGCGATCCGCTCGGCAATTGCTTGAGCGGCCTGGTTGTAGCTGGCGCGGCGGTCATTCGCAGCGGAAACTAGCAGATCAGTCGCTCCCGACCGGTCACGGTGGTCAACGTCGCCGCCGAGCATCACCTGTAGCTGGTGCAGGTCGGCGCACGAGCTGAGGATATGGAATCGCTCGCGAGCCAGGTCGACTCGTACGCGCTGCAGATCGAGCTCTGCGGCTTTCCACGCGCTGCTTCGGGCGATGTCGTCGATGACGTCGATGCAGGTAGCAGCCAATCCTTGCGCCACGCCCGCGGACGCTGCATCACTCCGCGCCCATTTGCTCGGGGTGTCGGCTGAGGCGCGCGTGCGCTGCTTTCGGGCCAACCTGGACCACCCCCGTGTGCGTGTCGGGCCCGATGGCTTGTCGCGGGCGGGAAGTCCCGCGACCATGATCCCGACGTATCCGACGGGCACAGCCCGTCTCGAATAGCGCTCCGCCGACGCCGTCACCCATTCCTGGCACCGATTGGTGTCGCTGACGCGTTCGCTCATTTGCTCTGCCGTTTCTCTCTTCGTGCCGCGCTTCCCCCCTCCGCCGGAGGTTGGGAGCCTCATCTTCCTGAGGGAGGTCTAGCCACCTCCCGCGCGCGGACCGTTCAATGAAGGGTCCTCATTTGGTGTAACCACAAACCGGTACACACAACCCCCTGGAAACTGACCAGGGGAGAATTCTCCCCCGCTCTCAGACCGGCGCTGTCAAACGGCTTGTCCGCGACCCGATTCGAATCAACGGCTGGTCTTCCGACATAGCCTCCGATGCAGGTTCAGCGGTCGATTTCGCCGTCCGCACGCGCCGACGGCGTGGTGGTCCGTCCGTCGATGTCTTGTCGAGTCGAGGCTCCCGCTCGAACTCGCCCACCGGCTCGGCCTTGACGTCGTCGACAGTGGCGGCGATTTGCTCACTAACCCTTTCCTGCGCGTCCAAATGACGAGGAAGAATCGACGCTTGTGGCTCGACTTCGCTGACCTGAAGGGCTGCAATGTGTGGGCGCACCATTGGCAGGATGTCGGAAGAAATTGAGTCTGCGACATCGGCGCCGACGACGTCGCTGGGAACGGTCTCGGCGACGGGTGTAGCCAGCCGCGACAGGCCGAAGATCGCGACCGTTGCAAGAGTGATACCGCCATCGACGGCGGCGGGCCACATCCAGGCCCGACTCGGCTGGATGCCGGCGACCTGTGCGAGGTCTGACAAGGCGTCGAAGCTCAGGATGAAGGCAAGAACACCGAGGCCGAGGGTGAGAGTGGCGGCGATGACCAGACTGACCGATGTTCGGCGCAGCTTCACCAGCATGGCAACCCCGTGTGTGGCCGCAAGGAGCACCACGGGCGGCACCACAGCGACCAGGCCAGCGACGACCGTGGCGGCGGGCGGTGCAGCCATCACAGCGTGCGTGGCGTTGCCTGCGATCGAAACTGCTGACGAGAGAAGGAGCCAGGCCCAAAAGAACCTCAGTGCGTCACGAATCTCCCGATCGATCTCGCGAGTGGATGGCACGTTTCGTTGCTCTTTTCGCTGCGAAGGGAGGGGAAGCTACTTGAGAAGTTCTTCGAGGGACGCCGGGTCGAGCTGGTTTTCGGCCCTCTTTTCAGCAGCCTCGATCACCTCGCGTAGGACAGGTGCCGGGATACCGGCATCCCGCGCTGCCCGAATGGACCGGGCGAGTGCGTCCTCGCGCACCGCTAGCTTCCTGCTCTGTGCTGCCCACGCCAGCGCAGCGTCGGAGACCGCTTTCGCGGCGAGGTAGTCGGCCGTAGGGCCGACTGGGCGGGTAGGCCGCTCAGGCATGCGCGGTTGACCGGGCTGCGAAAGCGGGCTGGCAAGCTCGGGAGCCGCAGCCGTCGCGGTCGACTTCTGACGCGCTGGCTGGGTGGTCGAGGGCACGACAGCCAGATTCGGCGGCTCCGGGACTGCGGTACCGGACTCGGGGCGGCGGTGAGGCGGAGGAGCCGAGTAGTGCTGACGGGATCGCTTCGCTGCCGCGGCATCCCGTTTCATCGCATCCAGTCCATCAGACAATCTTCTTCCCCACCTCTCGTGCCACCGCCGTCAGCGCGGTTTGAATCTTCTGGGATCGAGCCGAAACCCTGCTCGACAGAAGGGCAGTCCGCGCGACACGGCGCGGAACCCATGACGCGTCCGGGATCGGGGTGGCGACGTCGATGCCGTGTTCGACCACGATCGTTTCGAGCCGCGAAAGTTGCCGCGCTGGCGGTACTTTCGGCACCTTGTTCGGCGCTACAAAGAGCGGGTAGCCGGCGAACTGGCGGCACCACCCGGCGAGTGCGTCCAGCTCTCGCTCCCCCAGAATGACCGGAGTGACGATGCAGTCTGCAGCAGCCATTGCCCCGAATGCGCTGTCGCCGTCGCCGGGGTGGCAATCCACAACGAGGGTGCGACCGAGTTCCTCAGCCCACTGCCGCAACGCATCTCGCATCGTCTCCGCCGATGGCTGATTCGGCCCGAACTCGGGGCCAGCCGGGACGAGGTCAGGTTTCGATCGGCCAGTGATCGGGCGTGGCGGGCGCCCGGCTTCCAACGCGTCAAGCAGGGGTGACCGGACGCGCTGCTCGTGAAACCAGCCGAGCGCGCGCGAGACGCTTCCGTCGTTCCAGTCGAGGTCTATCAGTACGGCATCCAGCGCGTAGGCGATCTCGGTCGCTTCGAAGGTCTTCCCGACCCCGCCCTTTGCGGATGCGACGGTGATGACTCGTCCGACGAGGTTGGCCCTCCCCCACTCTCGCAGCTCGGCTACGTGCTGAGCTACCAGGTCCGCTACAGGCGTCGTCATGTGAGCACCCTAGCACGCGCGCCCGAGTGCGAGTGCCAGCGAACGCGCGAGCGCGTTCGAGAATGCGGGTGCTGGCGTGCGGGTGCTGGCGTGCRGGTGCTGGCGTGCGGGTGCTGGCGTGCGGGTGCTGGCGTGCGGGTGCTGGCGTGCGGGTGCTGGCGTGCGGGTGCTGGCGTGCGGGTGCTGGCGTGCGGGTGCTGGCGTGCGGGTGCTGGCGTGCGGGTGCTGGCGYGCGGGTGCTGGCGTGCGGGTGCTGGCGYGCGGGTGCTGGCGTGCGGGTGCTGGCGCGCGGGTGCTGGCGTGCGGGTGCTGGCGCGCGGGTGCTGGCGTGCGGGTGCTGGCGCGCGAAGTGCGGGGGAGCGCGCGCGCGCACGCGCGTGCGCATAAAACGTGAGCTTTCGCAATAGCCTTTGACGTGCACAAAGAGACGCCTGCGTGGAATCCTTAACCCCTGTGAGGCGTGAGATGGGACTGAGTGCGCAAGGACAGCGACGCACCGTTGAAGCTGTCGTCGCCAAAACCGGGCTGGGCGAGTGGACGGTCACGGTGGAAGGAAAATCAGCGGCCGGGCGATTGCGCGAGATCGCCGACCTAGCGGAAACGCTCGTTGCGCCTGACGCAATTGTGACGCTTGTTTGGCCCGCCGACCTCGCTGATCATCTTGCCCAAGTAGCGCTGAACGACGCTGCTTACGCGCGGGCGCAACAGGAGGCGACCGCAGCGCGGGTGGCGCTCGCGGCGTATCTCCGCGGTCCTGTCGATGATCCACACGAGACCGTCGCCGACATCGGTTCAGTCATGGGCCTGAGTCATCAACGCGTGAGTGCGCTCCTGCAGCTCCGCGATCAATGACTCGACGAGCGCCGAACGACGCCGCGACCGCCGCGCGTGTTCATGTACTGCACGACGTCCGCAGTCCGGTACAGCCGCCGTCGACCGCGATCCTCGAACTGGCATTGTTCGTCCAAGGCCGCACGGTATTGGCTTACCGTGCGGCCGTCTACGCCCAACAGTCTGGCGATCGCGCCAAGCGTACGAAAGTCGTCTGGGCCAGTGGGTAGGACGACCTGATGCGGTTGTCGCCGTTCTTCCCAGCGCCGTAGAAACGCATCAAGGCGGTCGCGGTCGTACTCGCCGGCTGGACGTCCAACGCCCGCGAGATTGCGGACCCCGAGTGGTTCGGGAAAGTCGTCTCGTGACATCCAGTGGTTCCGAATCGTGTGGAGACTCAGCCCGTTCGCCGCCGCCCACTCTGCCAATGTCACACCGTCCACACGCCCATTCTCTCTACTCGACGGCACTCGTCGCATGTCGGCAGGTAACCCCAGAGTGGGTGTTCCAGCACGCCAGTCGCATAGTGGCGGCTAGTTACAAGCGGCCAGCCGCAGATCACACGAGGCCATCCACTCGCCTGGAAGGTCGCCATCGCCGCGAGGACAGCGGCTTCGAGATCCGGCCCGTCACGCATGACCAGAGGTTCCGCGGCGAAGGCAATGTCATCGTGAATCGACACACACCAGTAGTCCACGTCCGCGCCAGCGGTTGCGGTGAGATATTCACCGTCAGTCACCAGCAGGGACGCGTTGTTGCTGTTGCCAGCCGCGCCGAGTGTGACAGCGATCGCGTGACAGGTTCCGCCCGTGCATTCGATCCGTGCCTCGCGGTCGGTGAGTCTCGACACCATCGCGATCTCGGGACCGAATCGCTCGGTCAAAGAATGACTGTTCATCCACTTCCGTCCTTAACATCGTTGAGTGAAACCTGTTGTGGAGATGGACTTTCCAGGGGCCGGGGAGGTTGTCGGGTGGAATGCCACCCCGGCCAGGGGGGTTATGCCGCGATCGGCAACGGCCAACGTTCGATGTCCTCACCGGTGATTGCCTCAACGAGGGCTGACACGATGATTTCCGCCACCGGAGGGGTGACCGCATTGCCGTACTGACGCACACGCTGACGCTTGGTCCCGAGCACGACATAGTTCGTCCCGAAAGCCATCGCTCGCCCGATCTCGTGGGGCTCCAGCATCCGGAACAAGACGTCGTCGATGTCAAATGCGGGCCATGCGGCGGCGGTCAGTAGCGACTGGTGACCGGCAGTGGTGACCGCGCGGGCGGGTTCGAGAACCGGTGTTGTGTGGCGGGCAGGATGCCCTCCCCGGACGCCGTTATTGCGCATTAGCAATGCATGGCGGTCGATCGCGGTGACGGTCGCGAGCGGCTCGTCAGCGGGGCGTGTGAGCCCTTTTCCGTTGTAGGTGGTCACGAGCGCGTGGTGGTTGCCACTCGCAGTGACCGTGGCCAAGGGGTCGCTCACGAGCCGCGCGTCGGAGCTACCGCCGCGCAGCTCCGTGATGAACGCGGGTGCCGCGACGAGTGCGTGGTTCGCGCCGTCGGCCACGACCGTGTTGAGCGGCTCGACGCGGGGGTCGAGGTCACGGATGCGGTCGCGGAACTGGGTCACGAACGGGGGAAACGCGAGGCCGTCGCTTTCCCGCGTTGTCCGGGTGGGCAGGGGATCGGCGAGCGATCCGGCAGCATCGCGCCAGGTTCCGCCGCACGGGACCACTAGACCGGTTTCCGCTCGGGTGGTCATGGTGCGAACCGGCTGCGTGGCGGGTGCGGCTTGCTTGCCTTCCCGGCCTTCCACCGGAACGACCAGGGCCTCGGCTCGGACCGTCCAGTAGCGATCGATCCCGGCGCGGATGCGGTCCATGGTTTTCGCGGCGAGCGGACGCTCGCGGTCACCGATCCTCGTACCTTCCAGCGTCCAGTCGATCGCTTCCATGGCAGGCATCGCAGGCGGCTCGAGGATGGCGTTCCGGCACGAAACTCGGGGGCACCGGTAGACGTACGCCTGACGGTATCGGCCCATGTCGGCACCGTCACGCTTGAAGACCTGGATGGCAGACACCCACTCCTCGCACGCTTCGCAGAAGGCCCTGGGGCGCAGCCACTTGTCCCAGTCGGGCTGACGGCCGAGGGACTTGTCCCAGTACGCGACGTAGAGCCTGTCACGGCTTTGCGGGGCGGCCATCGTCCGTCCTGGCTGGGCGTGCATGCTGTTGATCGCGATGACGCGGGTGTGGTACCCGAGGGAGCGAATCTCGCCGATCCAGCGGTCCCATTGGTCCCACGCGCGCACCTCGACGACGTTCTCGACGACACCGGCTCGGACGCGGCCGCCGCGTGCGATCACGCCCCGTAGGTACATCGGTACTTCTTCCATCAAGGCGCGCGAGCGGTCGGCTTCTTCATCGCGTGGGGTGTCGAAGAGGTCGCCCTGCATGGTGTTGTCGTAGTCGCGCTTCTTCCCGCGAGCTCCAGACCATTGCGGGCATTCCGGCGACGCCCAGAAGAGGTCGGCGACAGGCCACTTTTCGACCGGCGCCAGACGGATGTCGCCGAGGTAGTGGTCGGTATGCGGAAAGTTGGCGGCGTGGCTTTCGATCGCCTTGTCCCAGTGGTTTGCAGCGCGCGACACCCGCACGCCGGGGATAGCGTCCACACCTTGCGAGCTTCCGCCAGCCCCGCAGAACCAGTCCATCAAATCCAGCATTTCCCTTGCCCTTTCGCGCCCTTGTCCTATTAATCACCAGATTACCCGTTTTGTGGCATTGCGCGCAAGCCTTGAATTAATATTTTGCAATAGCCTATTGCGAACTAGTGTTTACGCGTGGCAAGGTGCAGGGGAGAGGGGTGTCGAAAGACGCGCCGGGCGCGCCTTACGTCCAGAAGGGGTTGAACTTGTGAACTTGTATGACGAATCGGGTCGCTGTCACTGCTGTCTGGAGGGGTTTGGCGACGCCCATCCGACCGACTGCCTCGCTGTGGCCGATGAGCTTGGCGCCGAGACCGAGGCGGCATGATGGGCCCGCAGCTCGACCTGTTCGCGGAGCTGGAGCGATCGGAACGGGAAGCCAACGAGGCCAACGGAATTCCATCCCTCTTCGGAAGTCCCGCTCGGGGGCTCGTCGCGCGGCAGGATGAGTTCGAGGAATGGCAGCGAACCTACGGATCGTTTGCCAGCCTGTGTGATTCGCACGCGTGGGTTGTGGAGTGGACCGCACCGAGCGCGGTGACCGACACGTGTCAGGCCACCGTCCTCCATGCAGATCTTCGGTGCGACCACGACGAGCCCTGCTACTGCGTCGGAGATCTCGTCTGCCGGGGAGCATGCACAGGGTGCGCCTGGGAGGGTGGCGCTGTACGCGCGTCCGAGGACGACGCCGTCGCTGACGCGCTCGACCACTGCTTCCCCGGTTGGCGGCAAAGTCCAATCGTCGTCAGCCAGAAGGGTCGGGGAGAGGTCACGCAACACCCCACGCGCCCCGATGGGTGGCCCATCATCGTTGAGCGGGGTCCAGGTGCAGGACGTCGACCCGTCCCCGGCCGCTCTCCCTGGGGCGGCTACGACGTCGATAGCAGCATCCTTATGCGGATGGACCGATAGACTCGTCATCGCGGCTCCAGGGCCGTGCAAGAGAAGAAACGGCAAATTCTTCGAGAAAGATCGTCACGCGGGCTCGGCGTGTGCAGGTCCAACGGGCGTGCACGTTAATCCGCCCCGATCGGTGTGACGACGGGGTGATTCGATGACTGAACAACAACAGCTTGGTGGACCGTCGGCCCGCCAACCGCTCTTACCGCGATGGATCGTCGTGACCGACAGGTGCACGCGATATTGGGTGTACGAGGGCCAATTTCGGCGCCACTGCGCGATCTTCGCTCACGGTTCTCCGACGCGTTACGTCGGACTGCTCTACGACAGGCTTACCGAGCTGGGGCCGTTCGAGACGCTTCCGGAGGCGCAGCTCAAGGTTGAGATCGCCTGGGCAGAGGGGCTCGGGCGAGGATGGCTGTGATGTCGCCGTCGTTCGACCGCGTGCGCGATGCATTCGAAGCGGTCGCGGGGCCAGGGAAGCAGTCGGGGCAGTGGATGACGTTCCAATGCCCATGTCACGACGATCACCATGCAAGCGCGGCGATCGCACACAACCAATCCGGAGGTCGCACGGTAGTCCGATGCTTCGCCGGGTGTGATGACCGAGACATCCTCGATCGGTTGGGCCTCAAGGTCGTAGACCTCTTCGACGAGCCGATGCGACGCGAAGCCCCACTAAGTGCAAGCGAACGCGCAGTGCGGAAACGAGCGGGCGAGCGAGCACGCGCTGAAGCCGAGCAGCGGCGCGAGGCAACCCGTGCCGACATGGCGCGCCGACGAGCTGAACTGGAACGCCAGCGCGGGGATCAACTCGGCGAGCCGGAATTTGTACGGGCATATCTGTACGAGCGAGCCGACGGGACCCCTGCGGGATCAGTCGTCCGGTACGTCACACACTACGAGCACCTCGACGTGAAGACGTTCCGCCAGTTCCGCTGGGACAAAACCCGCAAACGGTATGCGCCACAAGGGTTTGACCCCGTCCTCTACCACTTGCCTGAAGTACGGGCTGCCGTCGAGGCACGAACCACCATCGTCCTCGTCGAAGGAGAGAAGGACGCCGACCGGGCGCGTGCGCTCGGCGCGACGGCCACCTGCAACGCCATGGGCGCGGGCAGCTTCACCCAAGCCCACGTTGACCAGCTCGCCGGCGCCGAGCGCGTCGTGATCGTCACAGACCGTGACGAGCCGGGGTATCGGCATGCCCAGACGGTGCGCGAAATGCTTTCCGGCGCAGTAGGTGCCGTCTATGTCGTGCAGGCGTTGACGGGGAAAGACCTTTCCGACCACCTCGACGCCGGGCACCCGTTCGAGGACCTCGAACCAGTCGATCCCGAAGCAGAGCTTGCGGCGAAACGGGTTTGCACCGTCAAAGACGTCATGCGCGCGACCAGTCCTCATGCGCGGCCGCAGCCGCCTACGCACCCACCGCCGCCGACCGCGATGAGCGCGACCGCCGCACAGGTGGCCAGCCGTTCCCCAGCTCAAGAGAAGGATGAGGTGGCACGATGATCCCCTACCGAACCGGCACATCGAACGGGAAATCAGCCAGTCGTAACACCAAACTGGCCACGGGCATCAGGGCGCTATTGCTTGCGCTGGGACTGCTTCTGATTGCGGTCGGGTTGGGTCTAGAGACGTTCGCGTTGTTCGTCCATTTTGACCATTTCGACCCACTATCGTGCGCGGTCGCCATTCCGGACCCCACCGGGCGTGGCGCTCTACAAGGGGCTGCCTACTGCCCGTCAGCACCAAATTTCGAGTATTTCGTACTGGGTAGCGGAGTGTGCGTCCTGGCTGGCGCCGTCTTCCTTGAGAAGTGGCGCCGATCGACGCCTTAGTACTCCGTCCCAACCGGGCGGCGCGCCGATTTAGTACACCGAGAGTTGCCCTACTGTCGATTTGCTATCAACTGTGTAATGGGGTAGTGCGCCCAAAACCACAGAGAAGAAACGGCAAATTCGTCTCATGGCAACAGATGACCAGCGTGAGCTGGGTATTTTCGGTGACTCAGGCAACGATGACACAACACGAAACCAGGAGGAGGGCAAAGATGATCGGGATGAGGGAATCGATCCACGAACGTTACGGCGCGGAGCTGTCGGCGCTGGACAGGACGGCGTTCGAGGAGTTCGTGACCGCGAAGACGGCGGAGCTGGAACAGCAGATCGACCAACTCGCCCAGGAGAATCGGATCGAGCTAACGCGGCGGTGGGAGAGCGAGAACTCTCGCCAGATCGGCTACCTGGACCAGGTGCAGGTCAATCAACAGGCCCAGCAGAGCGCCTACGAAACAGTGATGGGCCAGCTCTGGGAGGGCGTAGAGACGACGGACCAGGCAGGGTCGGTCGAGACGACGCCAGCGATGCAGCGATGGGATACCCCCGAAGCGACAGCGCCGACGCCGGAGATCGAGGACCTCGTAGGGACGGTGTGGCCGAGCCAGTCTCGCGAGACACGGTTCCGAGTACTAGCGGGCGATCTGCTGCAAGCGCGCGACGAGGACAACCTGCCGCTGCCGACGACCCCGGACGATCCGCTCGCAATCGAACTGGGGGCGCTCCTGACAGTCCGCGTCGAGGAAATCGCGGCCGCGGTCGACGAGTAGCAGCCGCAGCGGTCCCAGACGATCAACTCTCCCTGTTCGACTCCCTCGACGACTTCCGCCAGCCTGTCGACCCTGCTGTCGTCGACCCCGGCGGAACCGACCTTCCGGCCACCGGCGCCGAGATCGGACTACTGCCCAAGGTCTCGCAGGAGGAGATGGGTGTACCGATCCACAAGTTGGCGACGATCAGAACGGTCGAGGCCCTTCGGCCTGACGGATCGCGCGTGTGGATTCCCGCACCGAATGTCGTTGCCGGGCTGGAACCGGACCCAGAGGAAGTCCCAACCGACACGTGCAGTGCATGCGGAGCCCATGTCGCTGAACCGCACGCTCCAGATTGCCCGCAGGCCGTCGACGAGGTCGACAACCATGCACCAACGGCTTATGTGCCACCACGGGACTACAGCCCCGACGGCACGGTCACCGTGCCCTCGGGGGAAAAGGCCAGGGTTCGCGCAAACCTCGCGGCGCTGCAAGTCTTGTCAACCCTCGACGACGAGAACCGATACGCCACCTCTATCGAGCAAGAGGTGCTCGCCGCCTGGTCGGGGTGGGGGGGATGCCCAACAGTCTTCGACGTCCAGCGGGACGAGTGGGCGCCCGAGCGCGATGCTGTTCGAGCCGTTCTGAACGACGCCGAATACGACGCGGCCAAGAGATCGACTCTCAACGCCCACTACACCGACCCTGCGATCGCCCGTGTGATGTGGGACGCCTTGGTCGAGGCAGGTTTTCAGGGCGGTCGAGTACTCGAACCAGGTTGCGGCTCCGGAAACTTCGTCGGTCTCGCCCCCGATTCGGCGACGATGGTGGGTGTCGAGTTGGATCCCACTTCGGCGCGTATCGCGCACTACCTTTACCCCTCCGCGCAGATTCGCAATGAAGGATTCGAGCGGACGAGGGTCGGCGACGGTTCGTTTGTTGCCGCGATCGGAAACGTGCCGTTCGGCGACTTCTCGCGGGTCGATCCGGTGCACAACCCGGGCGGGCACAATATCCACAATCACTTCATCCTGAAATCGCTTCACCTGACTGCGCCCGGTGGCTATGTAGCCGTTATTTCCAGTTCCTACACCCTCGACGCGGCTGACACTGCTGCGAGGCTGGAGATGCATGACGCAGCCGAACTCGTCGGTGCGTTTCGGTTGCCGTCGCGTGCATTCCAGCGCGTGGCCGCCACCCAGGTTGTTACCGATGTGCTCGTCTTTCGGCGGCGCCAGGAGTCAGAGACGATTCCGCACCCGTCGACGGTGGATTGGATTCACACCCAGCAGGTGCCGGCTCCCGACCGCAACGGGGAGGAGACCACGCTCAAGCTGAACAGCTACTTCGCAAATCACCCGGATCACGTCCTCGGCGATATCGTCGCCGACCACGGGCTGTACCGAGACGCGGTGCTCACCGTGCGGTCCAGCGATCTTGCGGCAGTACCTGACAGCCTGCGGCAGACACTAATCCCGGTTGTCGCCGCGGCGCGGGACCGCGGCGCGGGCCTTGTCGCGCGCCACCGAGATCGCGCACAACTCGATGGACACTCGGGCCTGGCGACCGCACGAGAACTGTATGCAGGGACCGAGCCCATCGGGCGGGTCACGTTCGACGACGCAACCGACACGTTCTACCGACGCGGACTCGATGGTGAGCCGGAGGCCATGAAGGTGTTCCGCAGCCGCGTGACCGAAACAAAGCATCTGTTGAGGCTCCGCGATCTTGCCGAGGCAGCGATCGCGAGCCAGCGCGGCGGCGCATCGCCCGCAGACCGCGACAGTATTCGACGAGACCTCAACAAGGTGTACGACTCGTACATCGCCCACTACGGGCCCGTCAACCGAGTCAAACTGACCGGTGGGAAGGAGCGTTCACAGGCCGATGGTCAGCGCCGGTTCGAGGAACTCGAAGCGAAATGGCGATACACCGAGCGCGACCAGGAGACCGGGCGGCCGTACGACGGGCAGCTCCCGGATGACGTTCACGACGAACTCGCAGAGTCGGCGTGGACAGCCAGTCCCATCGTGCGCCGACAGACGCACCTCGAAGCCGTTCGGTCCGACCCCGCCATGGCAATGGTGCTGGCGCTCGAACACTGGGACGACGAGACTGCCACAGCAACGAAGTCCGCGATCTTCTCGCGGGACGTCGTTGTCTCGCCACGACTGATCGCGTCAGCCCAATCCCCGGACGAAGCGGTTGCGATCAGCGTCGGCGAAAGAGGAGAGGTACAGCTCGACCGCATCGCCGAACTCCTGAACACCACACCAGGTGAAGCACGCGAGCAGATTCGCGGGCTAGTGTTCCCCGACCCCGATCATCCACAACACCAGTTGCTGCCGCGCTCGACCATGCTCTCCGGCCATGTTCTGTCGAAGGCCGACCGCGCGGCGGAGATGATCGCCGCCGAGCCGGCCAACCCGGATTGGCAGGAACTGCATGCCGCGCTACTCGAGGTCGTGCCGACCCAAAAGACACCAAGCCAGATCGGCGAAGTCAGTCCCGGCGCCACCTGGGTGACCGACGATGACTACGCACAGTTTGCGAGAGAAACATTCGGGGTGGCGGAGGTGAAAATCGAGCGGTCGACGGCGGCCGCCGGATGGATCGTCAATGCCGGTCAAGCCGGTCGCTTCGGGACACTGTGCCGTACCGAGTACGGGTTCGATCTGCGTGGCAAATCGCGGGATGCGATCGAGTTGTACGAAACTCTGCTCAATCAGAGGCCCCTTGTCGTCCGCAACACCCCGAAGGAACGGGAAGACGGCGCACCCGAGATCGACACCCAGGCAACCGCGATGGCGCAGGTGCAAGGACGCAAGATCGTCGGTGAGTTCCAAAGCTGGCTCTGGCGGGACGACGAACGGCGGACGCGGCTTCTCGCCGAGTGGAATCGCCGGTTCAACGCATGGGTCGCACCGACACACGACGGGAAGTACCTGCAACTCCCCGGCCTCTCTCCAGCGTTTTCACCGCATCCATACCAGCGCGACGCCGTTGCGCGGATTGCCGCCGAGCCGACCGTACTTCTCGACCACGTCGTCGGTGCCGGTAAGACCGGAACGATGTTCATGGCAGCCATGGAGTTGAAGCGGCGCGGCCTGGTCAACCAGCCCTGGCTAGTGGTGCCCACACATCTGATCGAGCAATTCGGCCGAGAGGTCAAGCAGTGGTATCCGGCCGCGCAAGCACTCGTCGGTCGCAAAGGCATGGATGACGCCGACCGGCGGATGTTCGTCGCTCAGACTGCGACGAGCAACTGGGACATGGTCATCGTTCCCAGCAGTGTGTTCGAGCTGATCAACGTCGCACCAGAGCGCCAGGAACGGTACATCCAGACTCAGCTCGACGAGGTGGAAGCCGAGTTGCTCGCGTCACGCTCGCCGGGATCACAGATGAGCGATCGCACGGTGAAGTCCATCGAACGCGCGAAAGTCAAACTCGAATCGCGGCTCGAAAAGCTCACTAACGCGGCAAAGAAGGATGCGGGTGGCGTCACATTCGAGCAATCCGGCGCGGACTACCTGTTTGTCGACGAAGCGCACGAGTACAAGAACAAGGCACGGCTGTGCGCGGTCGAGTCGCTCGCACACACCGGTTCCCAGAAAGCCGAGGATCTATCGCTGAAGTTGCAGCTCCTCCGCGAGTACGCCCAGGAACAGGCGCGGGAGCAGGAAGCGTATCTCGTGCCCGGCCAGGAACGGGTAGCGACTTTCGCGACCGGGACACCGATCGCGAATTCCTTGGCAGAAGCGTGGGTGATGCAGCAGTACCTACGGCCAGACGTGCTCGATGTCGCTGGCGTCCGGTCGGTGACGGACTGGGCGGCCTCGTTCACCACGACACGATCGGAGACCGTCACGAACACCACCGGCACCAAGCTCAAAGTCGTGACGAAGGTCGCCGCGTTCCAGAACCCGCGCGAAATGTTCGCACTGTCGGCGCAGTACACCGACGTTGTCATCCGGGCACAGGTTCCGGCGCAGTTGCCTGTACATGGCGGGCGGCAAATTGTCACGACCCCGGCGAGCCAGTCGCTTCGCGACTTCACCGCAGACCTCGAATACCGACTCGACCATGCGAACCCGCGACGTCCCGACCTCGACAATGTGCTGAAGGTGTTGTCGGACGGTCGAAACGCCTCCATGGATCCTCGGCTAGCGAACCTGGACCCACCGGACGTCGCCTTCTCGCGCGTTCACGCCGTGGCGGCGAAGGTCGCCGAGGTCTACCACGCGAACGCACAGAACACCTATCTCACAGCGACGGGCGACGAGTCGACGATCACCGGGGCGTTGCAGTTGGTGTTCTGCGACCGGGGGACGCCTCGGCGCGGACGTTGGTCGATGTACGAAGGCATGCGCCAGGCCATGGTGGACCTCGGTGTCCCCGAGGAGCAGATCGCGTTCATTCACGACGCGCACACCGCCGCGAAGAAGGCAGCGTTGCAGGCCGCGTGCGTATCGGGCCGAATCGCCGTCCTGCTGGGATCGACACCCAAGATGGGGACCGGGATGAATGTCCAGCCGCGACTCGTTGCCCTGCATCACGTCGACGTTCCGTGGCGGCCGGCCGATCTCGAACAGAGGGAAGGCCGCATCATCCGGCAAGGAAACCAGAACCGGGACATCCAGATATTCACCTACGTGACCGAGGCGACGACCGACACCGTGATGTGGGCGAAGGTGGAGTCGAAGGCGGCGTTTATCGAGCAAGCCAAGAACGGGCAACTCGACGCAACCATCACCAGTGTCGAAGACATCGCGGATGAATCGCTCACCGAGGCAGCGGCAGCGACGAAGGCCGCGGCGACGGGTGACGAGCGGTTCATCGCCCTTGTGGAGAGCGAAGAGAAGCTCAAAGAACTACGCGCGCTCGACGCCGCCCATCGTGAATCCCGGTGGACAGCGCAGGCGAAAGTAGGCGAGGCCGATCGGATGATTCCACGTTTGGAACACGAGATCGACGTCCTGACACAGCTCCTCGAACGCCACGAGCATTGGCGCGAGTCTGGGAAGCCGTTCACCGTGGGGGGACGATCCTTCCTTGAGCGGCCCGACCGCTCGGCCGCGTTGCTCGACACCGCGCGGGCAACGTACGCCGAACTCAAAGGTCTGGGTCTGACCAAGAGCGCGGTCATCGCAACCTTCCCCGGCGGTGTCGACGTGCGGATGAGCCGCAGCCTCACCGACGACAGCGCGCAGCTATGGCTCGATGTGCCGGGAGAGCCAGGGGTGTCGATCAGCCGCGAGGCGCTCTATCCCGACGCGCATCGCACCGGGGGAGAATCCAACATCGCCAGCACACGGTCAGGTTTCGCCACCAGAATCGAGAACCTCTACGACAAGCTGCCGTCTCGTGTGCCAAGGGCGTACGCCGAGATCGACAACTGGCGCGAGATCGTCGACAGCTACTCCGCGAAGATTGACGAACCCTTCGCCGCCGCCGATCAACTCGCGGCGTTGGAAGTCTCGGTGCTGGAGTTGCGTCGCGAAATCGGCGATCGACAGAACACGCCGGAAGCGATCGCGGCCCGCGTGGCCGCCGAGGAACGCATGCACGCGGCGGGGCGGACACATGGCTGGAGTCTGCTCCTGAATCCGACGAAGAAGATGGTCGAGGAATCGACGTTCGACGACGCGAACGAGTTCGTCGCGGCCACACAGCGTATGCACGCTTACCGTGCGCGCGCGTACGCGCGCGACCACGATGAGAACAGGCGCGAGGGAGGCAAGAACGGCTTCTCAGGCCCGGCCGGCGGCGGAGGGTACGACCCGCCTCATCGCGACAGCAGTCGCGACCAGGACAACGATGGCGGGATCGCACGATAGCGCCTACGGGTTAACCGCCTATGGGTTAACCCCAGTTAACGCCCTCAACTACAGCGATGCCCCCGCCAACGTGATTGGCGGGGGCATCGCGTTGCTTTTGGAGCGGGACGACCGCCCGCGACCCAACTACTCGGCGTCGATCCCTCCGGCGGCACGAGTAGATGCGGGGACGCCGACCGATGCGGGGACGCGGACGGTGGCGTGCTCCGAGACGGTGGCTGATGCCGTCGCCCGACGAGTTGTTGCAGCACGCCGTTTCGGTGCTGGTGCGCCTCCGAGCCCCGGCACCGACAACGGTTTGATGCCGGCCTTTTTCAAGACGTGCGCGGTATAGCCAAATTTCGCGACCTCTGCGATAGCCGCCTCATGTTCTGCGTGCGCGACTGCGAGGTCGTCGAGCAGCTTCTGAACCCCTTCGTAAGACGTAAGCACGCGATCCACCGCTCGTTCACGTTCGGAGGCGTTGTCTAGGAGCGCATTACGCGCTGCATCACGATCGAACTCGGACATTGGAACCCCTTCGGTTGCCGTTTCTTCTCCAACGGGTCTAGCCACCCGTCCTGCCTAGTCTCTCACAGCGGTCATCGGCAGTTGCCTGTTCAGGTTGCCGCCGGAGGCGGCGAAATCCCGCCCGTGCCTTGAGCGACCGGGCGTACCCACGCGAAGCGGGGGAGCAAGATATGTTTTAGCTATGCTAAAACGAGATTCGAACCGCTCGGTGCGGTAGTCTCGAATCTGGCGCGCGCTAGGGGCGCTCGTACTTGAGGGGGCCGCCCTGCGGGCTGGCGGATGGCCGAGGAGTTGAAGAGCATTGGCACAACTGGTTCCCAACGACGACACCGGCCGGAAGGACGCTGCCCAGTCGAGGGCAAGCGTGAGGCGGAAGCGGCGCGAGAATGTCGGCGGCGGTCGCACACGCCAGATTCAGGTGAAGCTGACCGACCAGGAGGAGCAGCTACTGCGGATGCGGGCGACGGCGGAACGCGTGTCGGTACAACGATTGCTGCTCGCCTGCACGCTCGATCCGGAGTGGCGCGCCGACGATGAAGAGTCCGTGGCGCCCCGTACATCGCGGCGGGATGAGGCCATCGCGGCCCTGGCGGCGGCGGGAGAGCTACGAAATCTGCTGGCGGCGATCGGGAACAACATCAATCAGATCGCCGCGCATGTGAACGCAACCGACGATCTGGCGGAGGACGTCGTTCCCGCGCTTGATGCCGCGCGCCGCGCGTGCGACGCGGTGACGACGCGAATGCGTGCAGTCGCGGTGCCGCGCGGTGCCGCGGCGAGATGAGAGGGAAGATCACGAGAGGGTCGCACATGGCTGGACTGATCTACTACCTACAAGGACCGGGCAAGCACAACGAGCACACCTCGCCACATGTCGTCGCTGGGTCGGGCCCGTTGGATCGGTTCACTTGGCCGGCTCCAGACGGCGGGGTCCAGATCCTCACGCGCGTCGACGCCGCGACCATTTCGGCGGAGTTGGACGAACCGCATCAGATCCACGGCACGGCGGTGCCGTGGATCGATCCAGGGAAGAAGCGCGCCGCGCTCGAACAGGCCGCGAACATGTTGCCGGGAATGGCGACGAAGGCGGAAAAGGAGCGGTGGGCGCGCGATCAGGCGAGGGTGGCCGATGCAAACGTGTGGCAGTGTGCGCTGTCTCTGCATTCGGCCGAGGGAGTCCTCAGCGATGAACAGTGGTCAGCGATCGCACGCGATTTCATGCGTGAAATGGGGTTCGACACGGAATCGGATGCGCCGGCCCGGTGGGTCGCCATCCGACACGGCCTGTCGTCGAACGGTAACGATCACATTCATGTGGCGGCGTCGTTGGTGCGTGAGGACGGCAGCTTGGTGAATCTGTGGCCGAAAGACCCAGCCACCGGCAAAGCGGTCGGCGACGGTCCGCGATCGTCACTCGCGATACAGGCGCTGGAGCGCAAGTACGGGCTGAGAATCGATCGCGACGAAGGCGCCACCAATCCTTCGTATCACCATGCGGAAGTCAGCACCGCTGAGCGAGATCACGGACGCAGCGAGCCGGTCCGCGCCGAGCTGATGCGCCGTGTGCGCGCGTACAGCACGGCGGCCGACAGCGAGGCTGCGTTCGTCGAGCGGCTCGCAACCGACTCAAGGCTGGTGTTACGGCCACGCTTCGAGGACGGACAGGTGAAGGGCTATTCGGTCGCCCTTGTTCCGTCCGGCACAACGCGGACAGAGCACATCGCCGCAGGGGCGCCTGTCTGGTACAGCGGGACGAGTCTTGGTCGCGACCTCAGTCTCGGCGAGTTGCGGCGTAGTTGGGGCGAGAGCGTCGAGGGGATCGCGACGGCACGGCGACGGTGGCGCGCGGTCGCCGACAACCCCGAGAGAGCCGCGCGGGAGTTCGCGGACGCTCCGGTTGGCGGCGCGGGCAGCGTGGACGCTGCCGCTTCGTCCTCGGCGAAACTGCCCTATCAGCGGCCGGTCTCCTCAACTGCCCCGAATCCCGGTCGGGAGGTGCGGGACCCGCGTTTGGATCGTGCCCGGACGGATCTGGCGGGCTGGACGAGCTATGTGCGGGCGCTCCCAGCGGGCGATCCCGAACAGCTTGGTCGAGCAACGGCGATGACAGCGGGAGTCTTCGCGGCCTGGAGCATTCAGGTAGAGGACACGACGCCGGGACCGCTGTCCCGCGCGTGCAATGTGTTGTCTCGATCGGCGACGCGCAAGTACTCCGGCCCTCGGCCACGTGCTCGTCGCAATGCATCACCGTCGGCCGCGACCGCCATCCTTTTGCTGACCTCCACTCATGTGGACGAGGCGATCGTGTGGACCGTCCTCATGCAACAAATTCTCGCTGCGGTCGACGCGCTCGCTGAGGCACATGCTGCAAGTGACCGTGCGGCCACCGCCGCTCGCCTCACGTCACTGCGAGCGGAGATGGTCGATGAACTACGACAGCGTGTTGGGGCGACGGCGGTTCCGGCGGAGGCTTCCCGTCGCTGGCACGGCGACGTCGACGTCACGCCTGTGAGAGCGGAGCAATCGTCGGCTGGCCCTGTCACTCCGGACGAGATTCTGCATCCGAAGTCCAAGTCGAAGCATGGAACTGCGGCCAAGCTTCCCTACCGGCGGCCCGAAGGACCGCGGACCGATGGTCATGAGCGATGAGGGAGGGGCCGTGAGCGCTGGGCAGATCGAGGTGGGGGACGTGGTGACTACCCGCGTGAGCGCTGGGGTGTGGCAGGTGGTTCATGTCGCGCATGGTCAGGTGTGGCTCCAGCACGTGGACGACGAACGTCGTCTCACCGTTCCTATCGGGACCGTGAAGCTGCGGCACAAGGCCACGTTGAGCGCGCGACATGTCGAGCCCGCCGGAGATGACGAGTCGCCGTCGCTTTTTACGCTCGACGGCGACTCATAAGGCGCGACTAGTTCAGCCGCGCGGAACGTAGGTGGCGGCAACCGCCACCATCAAGACGAGCAGACCAATGGTGGCGATGAGAAGGCTGTCGAGCGCGAGCGTTCGCCCACGCGCGATCCACGTCGCCCGCTGGCTCGGCGTGCAGCGGATCAGGACGCCGAAGGCCAAAGCTCCCACCGCCCATATGGTGGCGCTGGTCGAGAGCATCGCGACCGTCCACCGTCCATAGCCCACCACGCGCTCGAGAACCCGCAGCGGCGGTTCGTCGAACTCCGCCGCCGCACCCATCGATACCAACCAGTCGCCGGGGAAGAACCACAGCGCGAGCGACGTCAGAACCGCGAGCACAATCGCGCCGATGCTCACCGCGTAGAAGACGCTGGTGCGCCGATGGACCTCGTCTCGTGCCGCACGCCCCGCGAGGCGGCGAACGTGGCGGTCGGTGAGCTGCCCCGGGCGGCGTGTCAACTCTTCGTCCACCCAGCCCGATGCGCGGTGGAACGCCGCCGCGCGCTCGTGCACGGACGCGGAATGCCGAGCGAACACGCCCTCTTGCACCTGGCGAATCAATCCCGGTACCTCGCTGCTGTCGGCGGTAAGCAGTGTGACCATCTCTGTTCCTTTCGGCTCGTCTGGAGGGGGCGCGCTCTGTCCGCGGTGCTGAATACGACCTGCGGCGATCAGGGCTGACCTGCTTGGCAGGCCGGTTGGAACGCTGCTTGCGGTGCCCAACCAAGCATGCCGGTCGCGTCTTGCATCAGAGTCCAGAACTGTGATGTGCATGTCGACACGGTGACCCCATCACCGCCGACAGCGACGAGGTCCGCCAGGTAGCCGATCGGGACGAACTCGTTCGCCGGGCCGGAAACGACGTCGCCGGCCAGTGCTGGCCGGTCACGGAGGACCGTTCCGTCGGCGACCGCCTGGACATGTGCCGCCGGTTTGAGGTGGGGGAACTTGTCGGCGCTGGAACCAACCGGGGTCCATACGTAGGACGAGCCGCACAGAAGGTAGGAGGTCGCGCCCGGTGCGGGCGCGCACGTCACGTTATCCGCCGACGCGGGTGCGGCCGGGAGGAGGGCGAACGACGTCAAGACTCCGGTAGCTGCCACGGAGAGAGGCATGAAGTTCTTCATTTTTGGGCGATCTCCTCGTCTTTCGGGTGTTGCGGGGTTCATCGGCCGATGCCGCGAAGGTGGTTGTCCGCGCCGTGCGCCGATTCGTGCGGCGTGGTCGGTTGCGCTCCTGACGTTGGCTCCGTCAGAACCCGATGTAGATGTCCCCGCCGCGGCGGTCGATATCGATTTGGGCTGGGCCCATGCCCGGCACTGCGGGCGGTAGGTCGGAACCGCTGTGCCCCCCAGGCGGGTGGGGTGTCGTCGCGTCCAGCAGCAAACGCATGGCCGCTGGTCGGCGAAACTGCTCGCGCGCGAAATGTTGCAGGATCGCCTGTGCGTCTTCGTCGAGTGTGTCGCGCTCCACTCCTCCGACCACTGCGGCGACGACCGGGAGGTACCCTTCCCGCGGTCGCGGCGATTCAAACGCTGTCGCAAACTGCGGCGCCAGGAGACCTCGCAGCCGTTGGCGTAGCGTCTCCACAGATTCCCTGCACTCTTTGCGGTCACTTTCGACCTCGGCGTCACTCCGCATGTATGCGAACGTCGTTCGGTGGTGCTCCAGTTGCCACAGCAACTGGTCCACCGCGAGCAGTTGCTCCGCAACCTCGATCTGCGCGTCGGAGTATTTGCTTGGTTGGTTGGGCATGGCTACCCGTCCTATCTGTCGATTCCTTGGTTGTCTCGCCTGTTCGTGCCGTCGATATCCGGCGCCGCGGTTGCGTCGGATTGTGTGTGGGCCATGGCGTCGCGCGCGGGCGCCTCTGCCCCTGTAGCGGCGAGGATGCTGGATTCTCGCCGCGGGCCCTGCTGAGTTGCCAGGTCGGCGAATCGTCGTAGTGCGTCGGGCCGGAAGCCGCTCCAGTGCTGCCCGTCCGCTGTTTCGACAACTGGGACCTGGAGGTATCCGAGTTCGGACAGGTGCTCGCGTCCTGCGCCGTCCTGGCTCACATCGACGACCGTGTACGGCAGGCCGAGCTTGTCGAGCTGTTTCACCGTCGCCTTGCACTGGTAGCAATTCGGCTTGCTGTAGACGGTGATGACGGGGTTCTCGGGTTCCGGGCGCTCGGTGACGGGAGTGCCGTTAACGGCCGTGAGCGTCGGGGTCGCCGAGGCGATTACCGTTGCACCGGTGAAGGCTTCGACGTCCAGGTCCGCAAGCTGTTCTCGGGCGGCGGTGTCGCGCGCTGCGTCGTCCACCGCGCCAATGACCACGGGCACTGCCCACGATGTGGTTTCCGACCATTCCGCGGTCAGGACCTGCTCGACGGCAGCATCGGCGGCGAGTGCGCGATCTTCGTAGTCTCGAGCAGTCTCCCGCAGGCGTGCGGAGAGAAGACTCGTGACCTCGGCGGCGACGTCGTCGCTCACTCCGTCCTGCTCCGCCGCCGCGATTCGTGCGAGCGCAGCCCGTTCGAGCCGCGTCGTAAGGTCGCGGACGTGGGCCCGAGTCGCGGCAGCCGCCTCGGGCAGATCGCCGGGTGTACCCGAGGCTGGTGGGAGCGGCCTGGTGCCGGTGACTGTCGAAATCGCGCCTGTGCGGTACGCGCGTTTCCGTTCACGGGGGAGCGCCGCTGCGGCTGCGGCGATGACTGCGCGACCTGCGGTCGAAGAGGGGTCGATGTCGCTCGGGATGGTCACTTCGCCGCGAAACGTTCCCGTGACGGTCACGTCGGCGAAGGCGATGGCATCGTCGTCTGCCACTGTCGTATCGGGCTCCAGCCGAGCGACGTACGAGAGTGCGGCGGCGGCGCCGAGGTCACGCTCACGGTCGTCTTTGATGCCGTGGAAGTAGTACATCGTGCGGGCGCGTCGCCCGATGATGGCTATTTGGTCCAGGAGGTCTTCGACGACCTCGCGGACGTCGCTCGGGTTTGTCATGTCGGGTGCCGTTTCTTCTCGAAGGGTTGCAAGCCGGGGCTCAGCGGCCGGGCTCTTGACGCTGGCGGTCGCTGACGGGCTGGCTGAGATCGCGAACGTCGGTGCTCTTGCGCCCGCTCTTGGTGCCTTTGGCGGGGGCGCCGACGGCCGCGCTCGGGGGATGTGCGCTGCTGACGTCCGCGCTCATGCGCGCCTCGATCGCGTCCTCCGACGCAGTGGTGGTAGCTCGGAGGTGTCGCGCACTCGCCTCCCGCCGCTCGACCGAGTCGTAGGCGGGCGGACGCTGCGCCGCCGACGCGAGCGCGGCCTGTATCCGTCCGGGATTGATCGCGGTCACCGTGCTCTCCGCGCGTACGTCGTCGGTACCCACGTCGTCGGCAGCCTTGCGGATCGCCCCGGCGAGGATGCGCCGGATTTCGTCGCGGGTCGCCTCCGCGATCGCGGACAGGCCGTTGGGGTCGACAGGTTCCTGCCCACTTGCATCATCTGCTGCCCGGTCTTCGGCCTCGGCCGCCTCGACGACGGCGGCCGCCATGGCGCGTTCCGCTGGGCGCCACGTGGGAGGTGGCTCCGGGATCTCGCCACCACCGTGGGCAGTCAGGAGCGCTGCGTCCACTGTGACTGGGTGGACATCGAGGTTCTGCTCGTCGCTTTCCTGCTCGTTGCTTGCACCCGGCTCCGGAGCACTCGTTCCCTCGCCCAGGTGGGCAAATTTGGGGCCCCAGTACTCGGCCCAGAACGGACTCCGCGTCGCCCCTTCCCCCGGCTGGCCGTTGTCGCCGCGGCCAGCGGCGGCGACCGGTTCGACCTTCGGTAGCTCGATTCCTTGCTCTTCCAGGTGGCTCTCGATCTTTGCCCGCATCGTCTGCGCGATCCCGGACTCGGTGTGCCATTCCACCGACTGCCGGTAGACGGCTGCGAGCTGCTCTGCGCTGGCTCCAGTGAGGAACTCTTTGTCTTGGTCGGCGCGCAGCAGGTGGTGCTCGGCAATGCGTCGCTGCGCGTCCGACCGGCGACGCGCTTCCATCCGCTCGTCGCGTAGGCGATCACGCTCGCGCCCATCTTCTTCGCGCTTGCGTTGAAGTGCTGTTCTCGCGGCGGCGTCCTGCTCGCTGCGCAGCTGGCGTTCGACGTTGTCGATGTCGGCCTGCTTCGCGCGCTCCGCACGTTCGACCTCTTCTGCCTGCCGACGCTTCACCTGCGCGCGCAGCGCGCCGAGTCGGGCCGCCATCGCGATCCCGACGCGCACCATCTGCCCAACTGTCTGGAACACCTCTCCTTCGGCTTGTCCGTGGTCGTCACTCATCACGCTGTCCTTTCGTCCGTGTTTGTACGGTCAGGTGGGGCGGTGGGCATTCCCTGCAATTCACCGGGCGTCGGCTCGAATAGGCCGGGTGGGATGGGTGCGCACGGCAAGGGAGGAAGCGGGTTGTGCACGTTCTTTCGTGCATCGCACCCGTGGAGCGGGCCGTCCGGGTGAGTGACGGCATTCATGATCGGCAGGAGGCCGTCGCGATGAAACACGAGCGGGCCGACGCCAGGATCGCGACGGTAGGTCTCGAACGCGGTCCAGAGCACTTGCAGCGCTACCACCACAGGTTCGTGCTCGAACCACTGCGCACACCACAGGTGCGTCGTTCCTTGTACGTCTCGGCGATAGACCCTCGCGACGTACTGCTCTACGAACTCACCCAGATTCGAGAAGTACAGCTCCGGTTCCGGGGGGAAGAGGATGTCGCTGATAGCGGTTTCGATGGCGTCTTCGGACGTCTCACGGGTCACCAATTCGTCGAGGCCGCGTTTGACGTCGGATTCGAAGTCCGCCAGTAGCTCGACGGCCTCGAGCGAAGGGGTGATGTGGCTCGTGAGTTTCGCTTTCACGGCCTCGTACACCAGCGCCGTCGCCCCTTTGGCGAGACTCTGCTCGACGAGCGGTCGGAGTGCTTCCGCGATCGACGGCCCTGGCGGCATCATTCCGGGCAGCATGGGATCGGTCACGGCAGCGGCTCCAACGTGAGTGCGCGCCGCTCCGCATCCGCGATGGCCGCTTTCAGCTCGTCGCCGCGGGGCCCCTCATCCCAGGTGTGCGTCTTGAACAGCACCGGCGGACTACCCGCCGCGAAGAGGAGTGCGCGGCCGCGCGGCAGCGCCGCAAGATCGGAGACGTCGAGGATGGCTTCGGTCTGGGTCTGCTGGGACAGTGACCCGCCGCCCTTGTCGCTGTAGCTGCGTGATCCGGATCGGTAGGTGTAGCGGCCACCGAGCTTGACGAGATCGTCCAGAAACCGCGTCGACGCGGTTCCCCCGCCGACGATGCGGATGTTGGCCGAGTCCCAGAGCATGTCCATCTTTTCGCGGCCGAAGGCGTTCACGCCCTGCTCGAAGCTCTGGAAATAGGACTTGAGGCAGATTCCCTGCGAGCCGTAGTACGAGTAGACCTCGGGCAACCGGGGCCAGCGCACCACGTTCGCGCATTCGTCGAGCACTCCGGCCATCGGTAGCGGCAACCGGCCACCGCTTCGTGAGGCGTGTGCTTCGGCCGCGTCGCACACCGCCTGGACGAGCGCGGCGACGATCTGGGCGGCCGATGCGGATCCCGACTCACGCGAGAGGCAGTACAGCGTATTCGGGCCGCGCACGAACTCGTGGACGTCGAGGTGTGGTCGACCGTCGCCCGGATCGGTGATCCATGGCACGACGGTGTCCGTCCCGAAGGACGCCACCCAGTTCGCCGCCGTCTCGTAGACGCCGCCCCGCTGCTTGTCGGGTGCGTGCATCTGTTGATAGACCTGTTCGGCCAGTTCCGGTCGATCATGCTCTCGCAGGATCGCTTCGGCCTCGCTGCATCGCTTGTGGTCGGTCAGCCACTCCAGCACGATGGTGATCGGTTTGTCCGCGCGCGCGCCTGCGATGAGAAGTGCGGTGAGCAGTCGACGGGCGGCTTTGACGAAGAAGTCGGAGCTGCTACCCGACGCGCCCTTGGAGGCACCAGCGGAGAAGACCTCGGTCAGGTTTTCGGCGGTGGCGTCGTCGATCACGTAGGTGAGCGGGTTCCACCACCATGTCGGGCGCTCACCGGCCACTTGCTGGATGTCGAAGACGTACACCGTTCCCATACGTTCCCGAAATGCGCGTGTCGCCTTCAGCAGGTCGTCGTACTTGTTCGTGGTGGCCAGGACGGGGCCGGGGCAGTCCTGGATGGCGGGTATTGCTTGCGTGGAGGTCTTGCCGCGGCGCGGGCCCCACACGTCGACCGAGCACTGCTCCCAGTTCTGCCACAGTCGAGTGCCTCGCACGACTGCCGTTCCGATTCGCAGGCCGGGGGCGACGTCGTCGGCAATCCGCAGCCGCTGCGCGATCGCCCGAGCCCCCTTCTCCGACAGCGGAGCAATCTCTCGTCCGTGCCCCAGCAGGGGAGCTACCGAATCGATCGGTAGTTTCCTGTGTCGCAGTCGCCATCGCGTTACGCCGACCGCCACGCCGGCGAGAATCACCACTTCCACCACCGCTACTGCACTCATCGCCCAGGTCCACGGGACCTTGCCGAGAAGAACTTGCAACGCGACGGAGAACGGGTTCCAACTGGAGGCAGTACCTGCTATCCGCGCCGCGACGGTCACTATCACCGCAAATGCGGCGAGTACCACCACGGCGATGCTGGTCAGTACTAAGCCGGGATCGCCTGTCGACCGGGGTCGGCCGGGCGAGGAACGCTTAGGGCTCGCGAAAGTCATTGTTTTGTACCTCTTTTCAGCTTGTGGTTGGGTAGGTCGCCAACTTCCAGTTGCCGTCCTCTTGGCGGAGTTGTGCGGTTGCGGTGAAGGTGCGGTACGGCGTGGTTCCGCCGTCGCGGTGCATGACGGTCTGCATGACAACCGCGGTGCCGATGGCCTGCCCGTTGGCGCGTGGAATCGACTGCGCCCGTGTGACGACGGCTGTGATGACGTCGCCGCTGCGGTCCCAGGCGCCCCATTCGGTGCTGGCTCGGACTGTGCTCGTGACTTCGGCGGCGGAGAGCGCGTCGCCGGTCAGGAATTGTTTCGCTCGAATCAAGGCGTCCGTGGGTGATCGGTCGGAGCCCGGTTGCCACGAGTAGATGGTCGAAAGTGTCTGGGTAAGGACGCTTTCGGCGCTGCCGCGATCGGGTACGCCGGGGATCACGGTGCCGTAGTCGTCGTCGTGCGTCGGTCCCGTGTCGGTGTTGCTGGTGCCGCACGCGATAGCGGCGACAGCGACCATCGTCAGCGCGAGAAGCTTTGCACCACTGCGTATGTAGGACGAATCTCTGTTGTTCATTGGCTTGTTCGGCGTCCTCTCAGAATCCTGCGGCTTGGAACTGGCGTGCATACTCGAGCACCGCCGTCACGTACGGCGCGGTTTGTGTTGTGTAGTCGCCCCCCGACGGCATTCCCCCGGCGGTGAGCACTGCCCCGACTCCCGCGTTGTACGCCGCGACGTAGAGACCGACAGGTCCCTCCGGGCCGGGGTGTACGGTGCCGGCGTCGATCGCGGCGTCGATCGTGCGGGCGTTCTCGCAGAAGTAGCGCGCCTGGGCCATGGTCGCGTCGCCGATGTCGAACGGGCTGATTTGTCCGTTGCCGTCGTCGTCCTGCCCGTAGGCCGGCCAGGTGTCGTCGATGAACTGGGCCGGACCTTTCGCGTTGGCCGGTGGCGGTGATTGTGCGAACCGGTTGAATTGGCTTTCCTGTTTCTGGTCGCCCGCCAGCAGCGCGGAGCTGATCTGGGGGCACATCGTTCCGGCCCGGCGCAGCCATGGCTCGTACTCCGCGGGGACTCGTCCGGGGGCGAGGTTGTCCACGCCACCACCCATCTGTTGCCCGCAGTTCACCGCACCGGACCGGCTCGGTCCGCCGCCCGGTGGTGCGCTGAAAGCTTCGCTCCCGTTGGGGAATCCGCTCTGGAATGTGGTGACGTGGACGTGGTCCATGTGGTTGGCGGTATCGCCACCGCGATCTTCCATCGGGCTGGCTTCCCCGCCGGGGGTGTAGTAAGTCTGCCGCCAGATCGTGTACTCGACGCCGAACGTCTCGGCGTTGTTGAGTACGTAGTCGTTGATCTGGGTGCCGAGTTCCACACCCTCGCCCGAGGAGTAGTTGGGGATCATGATGTCGACGGCGCGACCGTCGGGGTGGTCGTTGTAGCCGCCGCCGTCGGGTCGCCACCCGCCGATTGTCTGGAGCTGCGGAAACTTCGACAGCACCGCGCGAGCGACGCGGATGCTGGCTACCTGTAGGTGTTCTTCGCTGCCGACCGAGGCCGGGAGAGGGGGAAGTGACCCGCCCGGCGTGACGGCGGCCGCCAGATCGGCATTCGGGGCCGGTGCGGCGGACGTCGATTGTTCGCCCGGCGTTGTCGCTTCGCCCGGCTCGGGTGCGGCCTCGACGATCGGCTTCGGGTCCGTCGAGGTGCCGCCGTGGAAGTCTCGGTGACCCCCGATCCAATACTCGAAATGCAGGTGCGCCCCGGTCGACTCACCGTTGGAGCCGACTTCCGCGATCTGCTGGCCCGCCAGCACCTGGTCGCCCGTTTTCACGAACTTCGTTGCGTCCCACATGTGTCCGTAGACGGTCGACACTATCTGCCCGTCCAAGTTATGGTCGATCACGATCCACTGGCCGAACCCGCCGGCGCCGCCGGCCGCTATGACAACGCCGGGTGCGTACGCGTAGATCGGAGTTCCGTCATCTGCGGCGAGGTCCACGCCTTCGTGCATCGCCGTTTCACCGGTCAGCGGGTCCGTCCTGCTGCCGTAGCCGCTCGTGAATTCGAATGTGCCCGTCCGCATCGGCTTGCTGACGCCCGTGGCACGACCAGGCGACGGACGGCTGGAGCTGCCGGTGTCGCAGTTCGAGCGAGCCGCTTCCTCTTCGGCCGCACCGCATGATGCGACCATCAAGAATATTCCGAGGATGACGGCGAAGAACATCGCCAGCACACCCAACAAGCTCCCTTTGGCCTGCTCCATTGCCGTCTCTTCTCCGGGGGGCAAGGTGGCCCCAGTCCCCCTGGGGTGGTGAGTGTTTCGGTGTGAGCAGGGGCGCTAGCCCGTCCCCGCTCGCACTGCCGTTGTTTCCCCCTATTCGCGCGGGGGCGGCCGGTCGTTGAGTGCCGCCGCCATCTCCTGGTTGAGGCTGCGAATGACGTCGATCTGTCGCTCGTACTCCTGTCGCAGTGGGTCGAGTGCCGACTCTCTGTTCACGCCGGCACTCTCGCACCAGCGTCGGATCGAATTCGGATGCCGACCGACGTGGGGGGCGACCATGTTGGTCGCCGCCCACATGCTCATCGACGTCGAGTTCAACAGCTTCTGAACAGCTTCCACGGCAAGCTTTTTCAGGGTGGGTGACGCGGGCCGCCGCTCTGGGTTCGCCGACTCGAACATGGTCACGTCCAGCTCCACGTCAGCCCACCTTTGCCGCGTCGTCGAAGCGCTTGGAGGTGTTGTGGAAGCCCAGTTGCCGCTCGGTCGGCGGCACGTGCATCTGCACTGGGATACCGGGCTGATCGCCCTCTCCGGTCTTGATCAGGCACTTGCCCATGCCGGGAGGGATTCGTCGTAGTCCGCCGCCGTCGACGTCGCGGCGCTCTCCCGATGCCCACTCCTCTTCCGTCAGCGGCAGAACAACCGGGTCGTCCGCGCTGCGGGGCGCACTGGCCCATTCCGCGAGGCTGTTGATCTCGTGGTTGTTGAGCGAGACCTTTCCGTCGAGCAGCTCGGCCTCCGACCGGGGGAGCGGAAAGAAGACCTTCGCGCGGGCGCGGTCGAAGAAGCCCATTGCCCGGTTCCGATCCTCGAACGAATCGAACGCGGCAAAGTCCTTGATGGTGTGGGTGAAGAAGTTTGTTCCGGTCCCGATCGTGCGCTGGACGCGGGTGATTTCGTCTGTCCTGTACACCATTCCGTGCCCGATGCCGAGGACCAGGCTGAACTCGTCGATGAAGAGGTCGTAGAGGCGAGGTTCTTCGAGCTTGTGGTCCGACAGCAGGTGGGAAGCCTCGACCGCGCTGAACCCGTCTGACCAGCAGGTCAGCAGGACAGCCGCACGCAGTTTCGTGTCTCCGCTCGGCACTGCGGAGATATCTACGTCCACGGCCAACGCGTCGGTGTCGATCGGATTTGTTGTCTGTGCGTTGAACATCGTGCCGAACGGTCCCCGCACGATGAGGTCGAGGCACTGCCGGAGCCGTTCGGTGAGATCGACGTAGCGGTCCCACGTCTGCTCGGTCGTTCGCCCCATCGCTCCGGATGCGTCGACCAGCTCCCGCAACGTTTCGCCTGGTGTGTTGTCCGCCAGTGCAGCTGGGGCAGTCCGAATTACGCGAAGTACGTCTTCCGGGAGCGGCGGCTTCGCCAGGGAGAAGTCGTTGCTGGATCGGTACAGCGTGTTGATCGCGGCTTCGACGAGGTTCTCCTCGTGCGGTGCGAACCGTTCGCCACCGAGAATTTCCAGCAGGGACACCAGGGCCGTCACCTGCCGTCGGCGAAGCTCGACCTCGGCCGCCTGTCTCGCGACTTCCGGTAGTCGTGCGATCAGTCGTCCGAACGATCCGACGGCGAGCGGGTTGATCTTGCCTCGTGCGAAGCCGACCTCCGAAATCTGGCAGGGTGGCGTCGCCATTTCCGGTTCCGATCGCCTGTTGATTTCGTGGAACATCGGTGCGTGGTCCGGTTTGAGGTCTCCCATGACCATCGGCCGCACGCCGACGGCCATGTCGTAGCACGCCAGGCGTCGCCCGAACGTCGACTTACCGAACCCGTTGAGCCCCAGTGTGATCGTCGACGGGGCGGTCAGCTCGCCCGCCCTGAACCAGCTCATCCCGTCGAACCCGACCGGCTGACCGGTCTCGAGGTGGGTGCCGATCGGCGCGCCCAAGAGTGCGGCGTTCGCGCCGACGCTGAACGGATACAGGCCAGGAACCTGGGCTGTGGTGTCGCGGAAGAGCGTAGGGCGGCGGACGTGACCCATCCGGCCGCCGCCGCGCCCCACGTATCCCTCGTCGGATCGACGGAGCATCGGGAAATCGAAGTCGACCGGTAGCTCGGCTCGAAGCTGGGCGTCTTCGCGTCGTTTGCTGTCGTTGTCGAGCTTCTTCCGTGACAGGTATCCTTTCCACCCTCCTGTCCGAGCGACATTCTGGAGGTGGTCACGCTCTTCCTCGCTGTAGAGCGGCACCTCCTTCACCTCTTTGGTCTGCTTCGGCGCCACGGCACCGGACGCTTGCCCTGCGTCGATCAGCAGGTCTGTGGTCGTCGCACTCTGACCCGCGTGATCATGCACTGTTCCGGTCACGATGTGGCCCCTTCTTTCTCGACGTTGGGTGGCTTCTCAGATGGCGACATCGGTGATGTCTGCGTGCTCCGGCAGCAGGACTCCGACGCCCAAGGACGCCGCCATCAGGGCGGCTTGGGCGTCGTAGCCGCGACGGAGAGCCAGCCGACCGGCCAGCGGTAGCCCCGTCCGCTTGGCTTCGAGCGACGGGTGCACCGCCGACGGTTCCGTGACCGTGACGACGACGCCCATTCGGGCTAAGCGGGCTGCGCGACCGGCCGCTGGCACCTCGCGCCGGTAGGTGACCGCTACGCGCCCCCGGGCCGCCGTCCATGACGGCGTGCAGAGTGCCTCGATGACGTCGCTCCTGGCTCGCGCGGGCGCCATCACGGCGGCCGCAGTGCGAAACCCGTTGTGCGCGAACACGTCGCGACGCTCCCGTAGGTCGCCGGTGAATGCGTCGGCGAATGTGTCGGCCGAGGTCTCGCTGTAGGCCGCCGACACGACGGCGACCACCTCGACACTCGACATCGGTCGCACCGCGATACCGGCCTCGGCAAACGATTCGATCAACCGCGGCAGCCGCCGCCCGATCTCGACGCCTTGCTCGCTCAGATCCTTCTGTGCTCGACGAACCAGCACGTCGAAGGTGACGGCCAAGCGCGCCGTGAGTGCAATCTCGGTCACGTCGAGCAAGTCCATGCGCAGCGCCACCAGCTCGTCGGCGGCGTCGGCGGCGAGCCACCGCCGCTGAGCTTCGCCCGCCAGCGGTTGGGTCTCGGTCACGGCCGTTATTGCCGTGATATCCACCGAGTCCCGCACCTGAATTCCATCCAGGCCGAACAGTTCGGTCCAGCGGGCCAGGTCACGTGCTCCAGCCTGGAACACGACCGTGACGTGTTGGGTGGCGCGCGAGTGGATCATGGCGAATCGGTGCCCGCCCGCCGACGTGTGATCGCTGATGGCCAGGCGCGCGGTCGTTCCCGGCACTTTTGCGCTTTCGGCGCTCCGTCGCCTCAACATCCTCATCGCCGTCGCTTCTCCTTCAATGCTCTTGGTGTGGTTGTGATTCGAGTTGCTCAGGCCGCGAGCTTGTCCGATGACGACGCCATCTCGGCCAGGACGATCCCTATCCCGAGGCCCGCGAGGAACGTCGGGCCTTGCTGGTCGTACGCGATTCGCAACTTCAGCGACGCGGACAGGCCGAGGTTCGTTATGAGGGTCTCGACTTTGCCCGTGTCGGTGTTGGTGGGTGCTGTCGCGGTCACGATCATCGACACCCGCGTGACACCCGCGCCGCGTGCCTGCTCGGCACGCGCGGCGTCGGCTTGTTCACGCCGGACTATTGCCCGCTCGCTGAGTCTTCCGACGTGGCTGCGAATGGCCTGACGGGCGTCGGCGTCGTCCTTGTTCACGATGGACGTCGCCTCGGCCGGAGTGTAGGGCTGATACACGAAGGTCACGCGCTTTCGCGGCAGCTCCGGACGGGGCGACAACAGGTCGGCCAACACCTTCGAGTCGAACGCAGCCTCAGGGGGCTGTTCGAGGGTCCAGGACACACTCTGCGCCGAGTCGTGGAGGAAGACGCCGTGTTGGTCGCTCGACGACACCGGCCCGACGCTGCCCCAATCCAGCCCCATCGGCTCGCCCGTCATCAGACCGGTCTCGATATCGAACTCGTCGCCGGGACTGAATGCCCGGCGCGTTGTCGCTGCGATCTCGTGTTCGAGCATCGGCCGCACGAGCACGCCGGCCATCTCGAAGTAGTCCATGATCTTTCGCAGGCGACGCGACAGATCCAGGGCCATTTCCTCGGAACTGCGTTTACGGAACGATGTGTCGGCGGTGAACGTGATCGCTATGCGAGCCTCCAACCGGACCTCGGCGGCGGGGACATCCTCGACGGCCTCGACGATCGCCTGCCGAACCACGCTCGGAGCGCTGTCCCGCAGCCGTGCCCGCACGCGCGTCGATGCGCGCTGTCCGGACTCGGGAACTGTCTCGAGGACCGGCACGATCGCGACGACGTCGGGGGACTGCGCCAGAAAGGCGACGGTGTCTCCCAGGCGCGCGACCCAGAGATCGAAGCGTGACTGATCGATCCACTCTCGTCCCTGCGGCCACGCCCGCAGCGACACCGTGTAGAACCGCTTCGACGGCAAATGGATCAGCGCGAACGGCTCCGACCCATCCGCCGGATGCACGTCGAACACCCGTGTTTTCGCGGCGAGACCTGGCACCGGGGTGCCGAACGGAATCCCGGTGAATGGCCCGGCGCGGTGCATCTGCTCGCCGGACCCCGTCTGTCGCTTCCGTCCCGCCACCCCGAGGAGCACTTCCCACATCGACCGCCCGCCGATCGAAATCAGGAGCGGCACGAACAGGATTCCGCACAGCAGCGGGAAGACGGCGTACTTGAACCACACCGGGCTCGGCAGCATGAAGTTGAATACGATGAGGACCGCAAATCCGAGGCCCGCGTATGTCGTGAACATGGTCATGCCGCCGGCGCCAGCGCTGCGGTACGTGTGCGGCGGCCGGTACAGCAGCCGCCGGGTGGTCTTTTCGCTCATTGGTCTCTGCTCTCCTCGTTCCTGCTACCGGCTGATGGCGTGTTCGCCCCACCCCGACTGCAAACGGGGTTGTGCTTGGAGCTGGATACCGTCCCCGGCGTCGGCCTCCTGACCGGCCATCGCTCCCGCGCCACCGACCGCGCCCCCGGCCATTCCCCCCGCTGTTAAGGCTTCCTTGGGTCCGCTGCCCGTGCTGTCGCCTGTAGAACGGTCGGGACCCATGGAGCTCATGCCTGGCTGCGGACCCGGACGTTGCGGGTTCGACGACGTCGGCGGCGTCGGCGGCGGACTGGGCGGCGGGGAGCCGGTTCCGACCCCGCTACCGCTATTGCCGTTACCGCGCTGGGACAGTGCCGTGGCACCCGTCGTTCCCGCTCCCGCTCCCGCGCTGGCTCCGCCCGCCGCGAGCGTGGCGACGCCTACGGCCGCCCCGATGGCCATACCTGCGCCTGCCGCACCCGAGGCGCCCGCACCCATGGACCCGGTGACACCGCCTCCCATGAGGCGCATCAGAGACGGCAGCACAAACGCGCACAACGCCATCAGGACCATGCCGAGCAGGACCTCCTGCTCGTTCGGGCTCTCGCTTCCGGCGGCCTTGAACGCGATGAAGTAGCAGAGCGCACCCACCGGCTTGAACAGCAGGAACGCGACCGACCAGCCGATCAGTTTCTGGTAAGCCTGCGAGCCGGGGCCGGTACCGGAAAAGGACGCCGCCACCGGCAGCGCAGCCACCACCAGCAGCAACATCGCTTGCCGAACGACGAGGAACGCGAGCTGAAGCAGTGCGCCCAGGAACCCAACGAGGCCGAGCACGATGAGTCCCGCGGTACCGACTCCTGAGCCGAGCACATCCAGGTGCAGGAAGTTCTCGATGACTTGACCGTTCCCCGCTCCGCCGATCGCTTCGCTGACGAGCCATTCCGATATGCCGTCGCTGATCTGCCCGCCGACGGTCAGTACCAACGGCATCACTGCGGTCGCCAGCGCGGCACGGAACAGAATCTTGAAGCCTTCCTCGGCTTCGTCCACGATGCTCGTCTGTCGCTGCCAGGCCATCCGCGACGCGTAGAACATCAGCGAGACCGACATGCCGATAATCTGGAGCTCGACCATGTGGTCGTCGATCTCCGACATCAGGGTCGAGTCGTTTCCCGACAGGCGTGGGGTCGGCAGTTCGATCCACCATGTCAGCGCCCAGCCGAGGAATGTCTGGTACGACTGCAACACTGAATCGGCGAAGCTCTCGAAGATGCTGCCGCCAACGGTCCCGATCGGATCGGTGACGAAGCCTCCAATCGTGCTGACGGCATCGCAGGCGGTGCTGAGCCCTGGCACCGCCGCGACGGTGTCGCACACGCCCTCTGCTCCCGCGCTGGCGGGTGCGGCGATCCCGAGAACCGCAACAAGGACGGTGACGGTAGCTACGCGGTTCCGCCACAAGATAATTCGGGGATCGTGTCGGTTCACCATTCCATCGACCAGCCTTCGTCGAGTGCGGTCATGAGCCGGGCGCTCCGATCGGTGGGACCAGTGGGCATGACCCACTTCCACGTCCCATCCGCCCAGACCAGGTCGAAGTCCTGCTTGCTCGCGATCACGCCCTGCTGGCGTGCGGTGGCCGGCATTTGCAGCGCGACTTCCACATGGGCGTAATCGCCCTCGTAGTTCGACACTTTCACGGCCATCGGGACCGGGAACAACGTGGCTATCTCCGACTCTGACACGGTGAGTGCGAGCATCCGGTCAGCTGTCTCCTGGGCGCCCGGACCCTGGATGATCACCGACGCGTCCATGATCGCCCGCGCCTGCTCACGAGGTGCGGCGATGAGCCTCGTGCAGATCTGTTGCGCAGCGATCGCCGCTCCTTGCGGCGTGTGGGCGAATCCAGTTGGAACGCCGTCCGGGCTGATCGCGTCGGGGCCGGCCGTCGTCGAGAAGGGGACCGGCGCCCCATATACGCGCTGCCACATCAGACCGCCCGGTGGGGCACTCGCATCGAGATCACCGGCTGGCTGTGTCTGGGGGAGCACTTGACCCCTCGCATCGACGGGTACCTCGATTCGGTGACCGTTCCGGTCACTTGCCGGTGCCCCGAATTCCGGTAGCGGAATCCCCGCGGTCTCCCCCGGTGGCGGCGTCAGCGGCTCGACCGCGACCGCTGGCGGTTCGCTCTCCTGGGGTGTGTCGGCGTCGGTGCCGGTCACCGCTGCAAAAACTGCCCACACCACGATGACCGCCAGGACGGCGACCGACCCCAGCATCGTCCCGGTGCGGTACGGCTTGGTGGCCCGGAGGTCGTTGATGCGACGCAGCGTGGAGCGTGTCTCCGCCGCTTGATGATCGCCGTCGTACGTCATCGCGCGCATATTCCCTTCTACTCGGCGAGCTGCACTGCATCCGAAGGCAATTCGGTGATCGTCGCCTTCCGGTTTTCGGCAGTAGGATCGCTGGGACCGGGCAGCACAAGGCCCCAGTCCTGCTGCGCCGGAACCCATTCCACCTGGGTGTAGGTGACCAGCATCGAGTCGTCGGCGGTCTCGGTGTAGATGTCGACGTTGGCTCCCCACTCGTTGTAGGCGCGGACCCGGTAGCCGACCACTCGCTCAGCCTCACCGCTGGTCACCGTTCGGGCGATGGACACTTGGATGCGGTTCTGTATGAACCAATCCCGACCTTCGCCGGACACCGTGTTGAGGCGCACGATCTCGGCCCACTGGTCATCGGAGGCGACGCTGACGCGGACTGTGGCATTGATTGCGGCGAGTGCTGCGCCGACCTCGGAACGTTCGAAACCGCTGGGGTGCACGGGATCTGGATTGCGAGGCCCCTGTGTCGCCTGGGGGATTCGCATGCCCTGGAAGTCGACCCAACGGACTTCCGACGGGGCTGCGCGGTGCTGGTCGGTCGTGCCGGCGTCGGTCGACCCGTCCTCGGACCCGCATCCCGCCGCGAGCGCCACCATGACGACCGCCAACCCGGTGATCAGCCTTGAATGACGACCGCGGCGATGTCGCTTGCTGCGGCGGCCACCATCACCGACAGGATGATCTTCACCACCCACGGCGACGCCTTGACGTCCATGCCGAGCCCCTTTTCCATCCAGATCAGCCCTCCGGCGCCCGCCAGACATGCCACCGCCAGTGAGTTGAGCAGCCAGAGGTACATTCCGCCGAGGCTGTTGATCTGGGCTTTGACGTCGGATGGCAGGTTCGCGTCTGCCAGTACCGTGATCACCGCGATGCCGCCTACGCGCGTGCAGCATCGATGATCCCCACCGAGGACGCGACGACCATCGCGCCGATCACGGCGCCGAGCGCGATCTTCGGGCCCTTTCCGCCGCCGTGGTCGGTGATCTTGTCCCAGGCCAGGTAGCCGCCACCGATGACGAGCGCAGCAATGCAGCCGAGGTAGACGACGCCGACGAGCCAGCCTCCACCGCGGTTCAGCCGATCCGTGAGACCAGGGATGGGTATGGGGTCGAATGCGTAGTTGACCGGGGCTGCCCAGCTCGCCGCCGTCGTCGCGACGGTGTGGACGGTCGTGATCATCGTGGACATGTGGTGTGTTCCTTTCCAGCGAGTTACTGCTCGTCGAGTTCGAGCAGCTCTTTGACGGTGGTGACGATCTGTTTGCCGATCGCCACCACTTCCGGTGGGACGTGGACGGTCGGAGACCACTTCTTCCGGTCTTCTTCGTGTGGCCCGACCTGCGGCAACTGCTCGCGATCGGTGCCCAGCAGGTATTCATGCCAGCTGATCGGCCAGATCGTGTCGACGAGGGCGCTGATCAGTGAGCGGCGTTGACGGACCGCTGTTGCGGGTTTGCGTGGACTGGCGGCGACGAGCACCAAGCCGACGAGTTGGGTGCCTGGTGGCACCAACCCGGTGCGGAATTGCCGTATCGCCCGGTCAGCGGCGGCGAGGCCGTCGCTGGAGTCCCGAGCCACCAAGATGACGAATGGTGATTCGTCCTCACGGCCTGGCCATGACCGACCGCTGTCGCCGACGTGCTCGAGCATGGCCGCGAGCGTCGACGCGCCCGATCCGCCGTGGCACGCCACGGCCCATACGAGCGCGCGGCTATCTATTGGTTCGACCCGGACGGGCAGCAACTCTGCCGGGTCGGGCGCGACGACGGCGGTGCCCCAACCCTCCGACGCGGGTAGCGCAGGTGAGTGGGCTCGCGTATGGATCGGTGTACTTGCGTTGGTCGCACTGATCGTCTCGGCCAATTGGATTCATCTCCTGGGGATCAGTTGAATGCGTCGACGTACCAGCGGCCGTTGATGTTGACCGTGGACACCGTTCCTGTGTTGCGGGTGGTTTGTGCTCCGGGCGGCGTAACGGCGATGTCGATGAGGTAGACGTTCGTGGCGAGCGGCGTGATTCGGACGCAATAGGCGGCGCCGACGGGGACCTTGTCGATGAACGTCTGCAAATCGGCGGGATCGGTCACCGTCGTCGTCGGCGACGCCAGCGCTCGCGCAGCGACAGCATCCCTTTGCTGGTAGTAGGCATGTTCGAAGGCTGCGATAACCCCCTCGGGGGTGGCTTGGTCCCCTGCGTCGGAACGGCATTCGTCTTGCGGCGGCGCTGCTGGCATGGTCGTCGTCGACGTCGGGACCGACGTGGCCGGCGACGACAGGGTGGCGGTGGTGGGTGACACTGTCTCCCTGTCGTCTCCGGTGGGACCGGTGAGCGCCCACGCCGCGCCGCCCGCCGCAAGGGCGATCACGGCAGCGCAGCCGCCCAGAACCGGCCAGCGGCGTCGCCGCCGACGCTGTGACTGCGCGACCGCATCGGCCGTGGCGGCGACGGGCGCAGGAGACGCTGCGACCGCCACAGGCTCCTCCTCGGAAGTTGTTGTTCCCGTGAGCAAGTCGACAACTTCGGGGTGCCGTCGCCGGATGTTCGTGGCGGTCATTGCGCTTGGACTCCTTTCAGCTAACGGGGATGCCCAGTGCGTTGTTGATGCCGTTCCCGAGAGCAGCTCCGACGAGATCCCCCGCGACACCAGGAATGGTGTTGGCGACGAAATCGCCGACCGCTGCATCGACCTGAGTGAGAACGTCCTGGCCGCCCGGCTGCCCAGCGACCCAATCTCGCGCCTGCTCGGTTACGACCGGTGCTTGCTCGACGACGTTCTCGATAGCGTCGACTGCCATTGCGCCGACAGGGTCGGCCGACCACTGTTCGAGGGTCTGCTCTGTTTGAGCCGTGATGGCTTCGGTGTCGATGTTCTGCAGACCGATGTCCGTCGACTCGCCGAGGTCCCCTGCTCCGAACGGAGTCGCGGCAGAGGCCGCTCCGAGTGCGCCGAGAGTGCCCGCGCCGAGTGCGACGGGAATACCGAACGCGGCGGCGCCGACGCCCAGTCCGATCAGGCAACCGCCACCTGCCATCGGCAGGGCTGCGGCGCCCGCGGTGGTCGCCATGCCTACCACGTAGCCGACCCCAGCGCCGACACCGCAGCCTGCGATGCCTCCGACCACTGCGGCAGTACCTCCCGCGATCACGGCGGTCGTCAGGCCGCCCGCTGCTCCGGCGGCGACCTGCGTAGCCGCGAGTCGCTGCGCTCGATCGGTGGGCACACCGATCGAACGCCAGAAATCGGTCACCTGCGCCTCGATGACCGCAGACTGGTTGTTGAGGCGATCAGCGTCTGCCTTCGGCAGCCAGTTGGGTCGATCCGACTCCAGCGTGCCGAAACGAACGCGGTCGACCGGTGCGATGTAGGGGCGTGTCGGGTCGACGAGCACCGGCAGATGCAGGTCCTCCACACGCAGCGGCGCCACCGGCTCGCTGTAGTAGTAGGTGTTGTCCTCGTAGGAGTAGTTCGGGATGGGCTGGTACTCCAGCCCGCGATACGGTGCTGGCGGTTCCACGTAATAGATCGGAATGTCCGGCGCCGCCGGTGCGCTCTGCGAAACACCACCTTGACCCCCGCCGGTCACGCCGTCCTGCGGGCCGCCGCCGACACCGCCCTGTGGATCCGCATGTGCAGCTGGCGCCAGCACGATTCCGGCGGCGGCCGCAGCAACAACCACCGCTGCGGTGAGCGTGGTGTGCACCTGTGCTTTCCGGTGTCGGCCGCCTGTGTGACTATTTCTGCTCATCTGTTTCTCTGATCCTTTCAATGCTGTTCGTGCCGTTTATGTTTCGATCTGGCTTAGGTGGTCGGATAGAGGACCCCGATTCGCTCGGAGAGGGCGGTCAACGCCCGAACGGTGGTGGCGTCGAGGGCGAACGGGTCCAGACGGTCGCTGCTCGCGAACCACGGGTCGTAGGGCATCCGACACACTCGTGGCGACGCCCCATCGGCCTCGACGGCGAGCACCGCCTCGACGAAGTCGTACTCGACCTCCAGCCCGTCATGACCGGGGACGTCGGTCACCAAGACGCACGTACGGGGAATGAGCTGCGGAGATACGGCGGCGATTGCCTGCAACTGCTCGACGGTTCGCGCAGTCACATCGTCGGTCGTCAGCAGAGGAACCGGGATCAGGAGCACATCTGCCGCTGCCGCCAGTGGCCCCCACACCGCATCGTTGGGAACGGCATCAGAGTCGGCGACCACTACGTCGCGGACTCGGCGCAGTGCGGTCACCACCACGGCCATGTCGCTGGCGTCGAGCGGGATTTCGTCGACCCCGGATGGCCGACCGCCCAGAATGTCGACACCGGCGGACTGCCGCGTCAGATGGCGCTCCACCGCGGACACGTCGAAATGCACCAGATCGACGGTGGTGGCGAGCACTGCCGCGTCCTGGGAAGTGCGGGGTGCATTCTCAGCACGCGCGCTCAAGGCCCCTCCGATCTCGGAGAGGTCGGCGACCACGACTCTTCCGTCTCCCCGATGCGCGGACAGAACGGTGCCGAGGCCGAGGCTCAGCGGCGTGCGTCCCTTGCCGCACGCCACGAGGATCAGCCCTCGGCCCGTGCCGCTCCTGCCGCCCGACCACGACTCGGCGGCGACGGCTACCCGTGCGTCGGCCGAGTACCCGTCGCTGTCGAGGTGCTTGGTCGGGGCCGCGAAACCTGCGAACGGATCGATATTTCCCCGGACGAAGCCGATGTTGTCGATAGCCTGGCCGCCGACCGCTTCGACGAGGGTGTCGAAGTCGGGTTTGACCTCGTCGAGATGCTTGGTCGGGGCCTCCTCGAACGGCACGTCCGCGGTGGCGGACGCCGGATCGAACCAGCGCGGATCGGGGGTCCACGTCACGGCTAGTTCCTTTCTCGTGGGTGGTTGTCACCCACGCATTGCGGTGGGGGAAAGCAGGGGGCGAGATGCCGGACAAAGGGCGATCCCGCCGTCCCCTGCGCCGTCAGTTGGGTGTGTAGGGTGCTTCCGTCGAGGTCGGCTCTGCGGACACCGACGGGGTGCTGGACTCCGCTACGACTGTGCTGTCGGCACCGGGCAGGAGCCCCGTGAGTGCACCGAGCTGTCCCATCTCGCCCTCGACCGGCGTTGTCGTCGTGCCATCGGTGGGAATGTCGAACGTCGGTGGCGTCCCCACCTCTGTCGTCGCGGCGTCGCCACCGTCGGAGATCCCGGCGATGTCCATGCCCGCCGCCGCAATCCACTTCGCGACGAACGAGGTGGAGGGATCACCGCTTGGGGTAACCGAGTCCAGTCCGTAGCTGTTGTGGGCGGCGGCGGAATCCCAGTACTTCATTAATGACGTCACCGACAGGAGGTCCGAGTTCTCGGTGAAGTTGGTCTTGAAGGTGGTGAATGCTTCCTTGACCAAGCGATTCGCGGTCGATGGTGGAATGAGGGTGATTGCCGCCTGCCCCAACTTCGCGCCGACGATTCCGAGTATGGCGACCGGATTCGTCGCTCCCGCAGCGGCAATGGCTGCGATCGTGTCCGGTGCGAGCAGTTGCTTACCGACGGTGATGGCGGCGTTCAAGCCGATGGTGCCGATCTTGAAGAGCGCATTTACGGCATCGGAGATGTTGGGCAGCGGTGTACGAGGGTCCGATGCGGCTGCGAGGCGCTGACCGATTGACACCTCAGGTCGATACGAGAGGTTCTGCAGGGTCGTTCCCTGCAGATCCTCGTTGATGACCGGGACGATGGTCTTGATGGTGGTGAACGCGAGTGCCTTCGCGATCGTCTCGGCGCTCTTGATCGGGTCACCGGGGTCGAGTGTCAGTTGACCGGCGATATTGGCAACGGTGTGGGCCAGTGGCGCGCTCGCCGGCGAGTCGCACGTCATGTCGCCAGAGCTGCACATGGAGAAGTAGCGGCCCGCCAACTCGCCGATCTCCGACGCGATGTCGGCGGTCGGGCCGATCCCGCCCCCTTCGGGACTCAATGCGGTTGTCATGAGTTGTCGAACCATGGCACCGCTGGTACCCGGAACGGGATCAGGTGTCGTCTGACCGGGTGCGTCGGGAAAGATGCTCGCACCCGCTGGTCGAGTCGGGTCACCGAAGTTGGCGACCAGCGCGACCTTCGAGGGATCGATAGGCAGCTTCCCGTCGAGAATCGCCTGCATGAGCAGACGCACCGCGTGCGCGCCCTGGCTGAAACCGGCGAGACCGATGTGGATGTCGGGGCACTCCGCGACCTTGTCGGTGATCCACTGCTCACCCGTGGCCACCGCGCCCATCACGGAATCCATGTAGGACGCGTTCTGGCCCGGTGTGCTTGGACCGGTGCCACCGAAGCTTCCGGCGTACGGAATGTAGGCGCGGTCTACTGTTCCCTGCGCCTCTTGCAGCGCCGCGCTGAGGACCGTGCCGAGGAATCCGGTATCGACACCGGGATCGGCATCCGGGCTGCTTTGCCCGGTGCCCTGAATGCCGTACATCATCAGATCGGGGCATCCGCCGGGCTGTGCCGGGGTAGCCGCCGCCGGAGCGGTGCCCAAGACGATCGCGGTCGTCAGCGGCATCGTTGCCGCCAAGGCGAACGCGCCCACTCGCCGACTGGCGTTGCGCCGCATCGAGGTTTTCATTCGAGCCTCCGCCGAAGGGACACCAGGCAAGCGCCTTCGTTCCCTGTACGGCATCGGCGGGGTACCCTCGATGCCGTACAGCGGTCTAGCCGCCGCCTGTACGGTCTGGCTGCCCTCTGGCAGGTGGGGTTATTGCCGTTTCTTCTCCCGCCAGGGGGCAGTTCACTACTGCCTGTTCTTTCACTGCCTGAGCGGCCGACGAAGAGTTGTGTTGTAGCTTTGCCGTTTCTTCTCCGCCGACCACCCCGACAGTTGGCTCCCCCGCGAACGCGACGCCAGTCGAAGAGGGGTTATCGGTGGTGGGTGGGTTGAGGTCCCTACCACCGACTCGACGTTTGTCACCCGACCCCGGGGAAGCACTGACGGTGACGCTACCGCCGCCCGAGACCGGTCCTTCCGAAAATTGCAGTCGCACTTTTCGCGCCAGCGGGATTCGATGTTGGTTGACGCCCGCCACCAGCGGATTCGGGATTCCGCCGAGCCGATCGTTCAAAATTTGATCGCTCCTGCGATCATGGACTGTATGGGCGATTTGGAATCGACCGCGGCTCGGATCGACCTGTTGTTTGCACGACGGTGGCCCGACGGATACCGCGGGGCTAACACAATGGTTGCGGACTTCGTGTCCCGCCGGCTCAAGCGGCAGATCGACCGGCAGACCGTCTATCGCCTTCGTAGCGGACGTGTCCGAAAGTTCGACGTGGCGGTCCTCGAGTCCATCGCAGCCTTCTTCGATGAGTCGCTGGACTACTTTTCGGGCACTACCAGTGCAGCGGGAGCGAAGGAAACCGAGCCCGAACTTGAGCAGCTGCTCCGCGACCGCGGGTTCGCCCTCGCAGGTCAAACGTCACGAAAGCCGCTCTCCGAGCAGTCCAAGCGCGAGCTGATGCGAGTACTCGACGAGGCGCGCCTACTTCTCGACGGAACCGGAAACGGGTGACCGTCCCAAGCGACGGGCCTAACCGGTTGACTACCGCTGTGCAGGATCAGAATCCGATCCGTCGGGCACGGGATCGTCGGCCTGCTTCTTGAGTTCAAGAGGGAATCTGATCGCCCAAGCAACGCCGCGTGGAAGCTGTCCAGAAAGTGCATTACCTCATCCTCGGGAGAGAGTTCTCGGGCTCATTACGGTCACGTCTTTGTCGCGCAAGGCCGTGCGCGCCGACACCAGCGATCATCATTTGGGCGATGGCGCCGAACACGTAGGTGAGGTCGCCGTAGGGCCGGGCGTCCTCAAGTGGTATGCCGATCGACACCACAATGTTGATGGCGTACCCGACCCCGGCGACCCCGGCAATGATCAACCCGACGAGGCCACGCCACAGTGTGTCGCCCGGCTGGCGACTCGCGGCAGCTCGCAGAGACGCAACAATGACTGTGACGGCCACAAACGTCCACACCGACGCGAAGACGATCGCGTACGGTGCGCCAGCACGAGCGCGCAGAATGTCGGGCACAGGGTCAGTCCTGAGGGCCGAGGATAAGGCGTAGCACAGTGCCATCCCGCCGGCGCCGCACCATCGCACGACGTTGACAGCCGCCCTGAGACGGCGCCGCTCGAGAATCGCCAGCGCGACCGCAAGGAAGTCCGCTGCCGCCAGCGCACCACACGTCGGTCCAGCCGCGTCGACCAGATTTGCAAGTCCGGTGTGGTCGTAGATCACGCGATCGAGAAAGTCGCGTAAGGCCGGGACGACGAGCAGGGCGGCGAGACCGAGCCAGCCCACCGCGCGCGTCAGAGACTGGCGGCCTGCTGCATAGAGCACCCGTGCCGTGAAGACCGCCAGCAGCGCTATGGCCCCGATCAGGGCAACGACGTTGATGAGCGTGAGCGACGACAATTCCATATTCCCCCTGGTGCTCAGATTCCAAAGCTAGCGGCGATGTCCGCCGCGCTTCGTGGTGATTGGGATGCCGCTGCTAGTTCGTCACTCACTCGCCCGTAGAAGGTAACCAACGGGACGTCCAGGGCAGTGCAGATTAGGACCACCTGGGCGGCGCTCGCTTCGCGCTCACCTTCCTCATAACGCAGGATGCTGCGGTGGCCAATTCCGGTCATTCGGGAGAGTTCCAGACGGCTGATCCCCCGCTTTCCCCTCCACGCACGGAGCTCCGATCCGATGACCTCGTTCACGACCTCATTCACCATCGTGGGGTCCATTCAGGACAGCGTAGGCCCAAACGGACGCACAGACAACAAGCGATGCTGCTAAAGTGCGCCAACATGGACACAGTATGGTCCGTTTGGTCACTCCTGCCGATCGGCCTCGGTCCGAATGTCAACGGGACCGCGAGTAGGGAGTGGGAGATGAGCTGGCACATGCCGCCAGGTCAGATGAGCAGCGGCCGATCGCGCGCACGACTATATGCCGCGCGAACCTCGGCCTCGGTGAGCCGGAGCGACTCCGCGAGGCGGGGAACGAGGCTGTCCTGCAACGGGCTGACTCCGCGTTCCAAGTTCGACAGTGACATGGTCGAGATTTCGAGATCGCCGGCCAGTGTCGGCTGGAGCATGCCGCGGATCCCGCGCCAGTCTGCCAGGTCGCGCTCCTGCGCCGGAATGGGAATGACCAGCGCCATGAATCGGTCGGTCTCTTCCCTGATCTGGACTTCCTCGGCGTTAGGTGCCAGCTCGCGGGCTACGCGCTCCCAGACCATCCATAAGCGGTCGACGGTCGGCTCGTTCTCGCCGCGCTCCCATCCGCTGATGGTGGACACGCCTACGCCTGTCACTCGCGCCAGAGCTGACCTCGACACCCCGATTTCCTCGCGGGCGTTCATGAAGGCTGCCGGTGAGAATCCGCGTGGAACTGACCGCGCCACCAATCCTCCGTACCGTCTCGACCGTCTCGTGTTGTCGGCCATGTCGTTTCCCTCGAATCGTGCCGTTGATGTCGCGCCGGTGGAGAATGTCGGTGTAGTATCTCGGTAATTCGGTGTAGTGTTCCGGTATAGCATGTCCGCATCAATCCATGAAGAGGGGTCTCATGGCGGATCAGATTGTCGGCCCATGCCTGGGCCAAGAAGTCGGGTGGACCGACCTGTCGGAGAGCCACCCGCCGGCAGTACGACGGGCACACAACTTGTGCGTCTCGTGCCCGCTCCTGCAACGTTGCCGCGCCGACCTCGACGCCGCGATCGCCGAAGGACGCCAGCCTGTCGACCAGCTTTGGGCCGGCTCCTTCTTCAACGAGAACGGCCTGAGGGTTTCCGGCCGCCGGTATGGCGTGTATCCGCCCAAATCTCAGCGCCCGGTGAAGCCTGCTGCGCAGGCTGCGACTGCGGCTGCATGAACCGTCGACGGACCGACCTGTGCCCAGTTCGGTGTCTGGTCGTGACCCCGCCGTGGCATAGCTATGTATGCCGCCCCGTCGGCGTGTCTCCAAACAGTTTGCCGTTCGGGACGGCATGATGTGGCCATGGCGCAGCACTCAAAAGGTCCGCGGAAGCAGATACAGCCACGGCTGCGTACCGAGGTGTACGCCGCCATCGACGAGATCGCTAAGCGACAGGGGACGTCGGTTTCTCAGTACGTGGCCGATCTCTGTGCAGTTCATGTTGGGCGTCCCGATCTCGTTTGGATTTCGCCCAACCGCGAGCAGCAGGAACTCTTTCCCGACGATCACCGCAAAGTGAGTTGATTCGCTGAGGACAACCCTGAGGACCGACGACCAAAGGGGGCGTCGGGATTACAAATCCATAGAGGTGCGGGAACGGAAAAACCCTCCCAGATTCGCCGTCTGAGAGGGCTCCCGAAGTACCGGGTATCGAGTTAGCAGCTCGTTCCCAAGTGGTCGTTTCCGCCCACCTACCCGAAAGGGATCAGTCGTGCCTGACCGATCTCAGGGTAGCGCGCACCCTGGTGACAGGGCAAGAAAACAGGTTCCGACACGCGTCGACGATCCGCTGGCGGCGCGCCCGTCACATGACGGCGCCAGCACAGGAAACCCCCGCTCCGACGGGACAACTCGCGCCGCCGCGGCTGAGCAGTGGGCAACACTCGCCCCCCTGATCGCAGGCCGCAAGTCGGTCCGCAAATGCACCGCTGAGACCGGGAAGTTCGACACCTGGGGACGTCTCACCCCTACGTTGCCGACGGTCCCGTCTGCGGTGCATCCGTACGACGCCAACGCGTGGACGACCATCATCGTCTGCGACTTCGACCCCAGTCGAAAGAACTCGGCCGACCCGCTCGCCCAGCAAGCGGCCGAAGCCGCCGTCGCGGCGGAGGCCCGACAGCTCGTGGAATGGGTGGGGGAGTGCGGCGGCACCGCCGTCGTGGACGTGAGCACCAGGGGCGGGCGTCACGTCTACATCCCATTGAGCAGTCCGCTGCGGAAAGAGCACATCGAGCCGCTTCTACGCCTACTCGCCACTCGGCTGCGCACTCTCGACATCCAGCCCATGCTTGGCCCACGACACGGCTGCATCACGGCACCAGGCTCGCCCTGCCGAGGTGGCGGGTATCGACAGCTCGTCGATCTGACGGTCGTCGAAGCGCGTGACCGCCTAGCACGACGGACCGCACCGCCCGACCTTGTTGCGCGACTCTGCGACCGGCTACGCCACCAGCTCGCTTTCGACGACCCGGCGCACACGGTAGACCCGGATATCGGCCGGAGGCCGACCCCGGCGACCACAGACCCCAATGCCACCGTGGCGCATCCGATTCGAGCGCCGTTGCCCACCTGGATTGCGCCCTTCCTCGCCCACGGCACCGTGCCCGCTCACCGCACCCGCGCAGATCGAACCTGGACTCCGAGCGAAGCCCGCCTCGCGGTCCTCGAGCACCACGCGTCGCGAGGCTGGTCGCTCGTCGACGTGCGAGCGACGCAGCCAGACCCGCTCTGGGCAGCGTTCTGGAGCGGGTATGAGCGCCGCGATGCCGGCCGCAGACTCGCCCTCGACTGGGACCGCGCCCTGAGCTACGCCGAACACCGCACTGCGGCAACCGCTAGAAAATCCGCTACCCCCGTGCAAGAACGCGAGTACTTACACACAGGGGGGATAGGGGGGGCGCGCTGGAAATTAGCTGCGGCGCGGAAATGGATACTTGTCTGCGGTGAGTTCGCCGGGCCTCAACGGTGGAGTGCTCTGCTTGTCGTCACTGCCCTCGCCTACGGTCTCTCTCTCGACGAGGACCGCCGAACGGTCGCCGCGGGGGGACGGTGGCTGTCGTTAGCGGCTGGCCTCCTCAGCGAAGACACGGTGTGGTCTGTGTTGCGGCGCCTGCGATCGATCCCCGGATCACCGATAGAACTCGTCGAATCATGGTCAGGACCTCTGCACACAGGAGATCGGTATCGCTTCGTGACGCCGATTCTTGACGGCCGCGAGGTCGAGCCGTCGGAATGGGAGAGCTATGCCGCGCGGATCGATCCGGTCGACGGTGTGTGGAAGCAGATCGGCTGGCAGGCATGGTGGGTGCACGAGGCGCTTCGGTGGCTGGTGATTCCCGGTGAGACGATCACGCGTAGCGATCTCGCCCTCGCTGCCAGAGTCAGCGTCGCCACTGTCGACCGAGCCGTGGCAATCCTCGCCGAGCACGGCCTGGTCGACGTCGGCCACGGATGGGTATCGATCACGGGGCGGCCGCCCCGTGCCGTCCCGTTTCTCGCTGATATTGCCGACGACGAGCGCGAAGCCAAGCTTGCGCGCCATCGGCGAGAACGTGCGACGTTCTATGAGTTCTGGGACATCGTGTCGGAATCCTTCACAGCACGGGAGATTCGCGGCTACACCTCGATCGGCGAGGTTGACCATTACACGCCGGCTTACATGGCGGCCACTGGCTGGCGAGGTCCGCCGGAGATCGACGAGCGGGACGAGGACGCCGACGCCGACGCCATCGTGCTTCTGACTGCGGTATTTGGTGAACTCGTTGTCATCGAGGAGCGCACGACTGCCCGCGCATGATTCAACGGGTGATTCCGGGTCCGCGCGACGGCGGCGGGAGAACCGTCGGCTGATGAGCGGCGTGCGCGCGGTTCATCACGTCGGGATGCGGCAATTGCTGGCTGGACGACAGGCCGAAACGGACCGCGATACCGGATCGATCCTTGTCGAGGTGCGGAGTGGTGACGGCGACGTCGAGCGCGCGGGCCAACCGTCGGTGATCGCCGGTGGCCTGAAAGTAGTAGCGGCCGTTCACGAATGCTTGGCGCAGCGATCCCTGCCGGTATGCGCCGGTGTCGAGACTCCAGCCGGCGTCGGCGCACAACACGCGGAAGAACTCGAACTGGGAGCGAGTGTTTCCTTCACGAAAGGAGTGAATGTGGTTGATCTGCGCCCAGTGCCGGGCAAGACGATCCACGAACTTCGCGCGGCGAAGACCTTTGAGGTGATCCTCGTCCGCCAGGGCGGTGTAGGCAGCCTGCGCCGCGGGCGCGATGTCTCGGACGCGGTAGTAGGTGTATGCGAGCGTCCGCGGTCCCGTACTCAGCACTGAGGGAGCCTGCTTCGACATCATCACGTTGTTCTCGGGAACAGTTCGCTCCTGGCCGGCCCACTCGTACGTATCCGAGAAGAGATGCGCGTGAACGCGTTTCATGTAGACCTCCCAGTAGTAATCGCGGAAAAACCAACGCTAAGCGCCGCCCTGATGGTTCGGTGGGTGGTGATGGGACTCGGGCGAGTGTCTGGCGGTGATCGGTGGCGACGAGGACGTACTCGGACGCGGAGTTGGAGCAGCTGCGTGGCTTCCCGGATTCGATTGGACCGGACGAGCTGATCCGGTACTTCACGCTCACCGTTGGCGATGTCGCGTTCGTGAACTCGGATCGCACTGCGGCGAATCGGATCGGTGTCGCGGTCCAGCTGTGTTCGCTCCCGTGGCTGGGGTTCGTTCCCGATCGGGTGGACCGGGTGCCGGACGCGGGGGCGCGGCGGCTGGCGGAACGACTCGGTGTGCCGGTCGCTGCCCTGGCGGAGTACGGCGGCCGTGAACAAACACGCACCGACCACCTGCGAGAGGTCGCCGAGTTTCTGGGTTGGCGTTCCGCTGGCGATCTCGACTTCAAGGAGTTGGACCAGTTTCTGTTGGCTCGGGCGATCGAGCATGATTCGCCGGGTTTGCTGTTTCGGCTTGCGTCCGAGCATCTGCGCAGTTCCCGTGTGATTCGGCCGGGTCCGGTCTGGCTGACCGAGCGGGTCGCCGCCGCCAGACAGGCAGCGCAGATCGAGACCTACACCCGGCTGGAGCACCTACTCACGCCGCGGCGCAGGAGTGAACTCGACGGTCTGCTCGACGTCGACACCGAACTCGGTTCGACGCGGCTGCATTGGCTGTCGAACGGTGCCACCACGGCATCACCGGAGGCCATCAAATCCGAGATCGCCAAACTCCGGTTTCTGCGGGACCTGGGTGTCGACCACCTGGACGTGTCGGTGCTGCCGGTCGAACGACGGCGGTACCTGGCCGGTATCGGACGACGGTCCACAGCCCAGATGTTGAGCCGCCGTGATCCCGAACGACGGTATCCGATCCTGCTGACCCTGATCGCGCAGTCCGGAGTCGAGGTGCTCGACGAGGTGGTGCAGTTGTTCGATCAGGCCGTGTCGGGTCGGGAGTCGCACGCACGCAACAAGCTTGCCGACCGGCTCGCCGAACGCGCCGTCGCGGCCGAAGATCGCCTGGCTCTGCTGGACGCGATGCTGCCGGTTCTGCTGGACTCCACGGTTCCGGACGCCGAGGTCGGTACGATTCTGCGTGGACTCGGGATGCAGCGTATCCAGGCTGCGCACTCTGGTGCGCCGACCCGGCTTCCACGCGACCGTGGACATCTTGCTGTGCTCGACGATTCGTTCTCGTATCTGCGCCGGTTCGTGCCAGATGTGTTGGATGCCATCGACTTTCGTGGGACCGACGCTGCCGCCGATCTGATCACGGCTACCGCCCAGTTGAGAGGGCTGTACGTCGCCGGTGCCCGCAATCTGCCACCGAACGCGCCGGTGTCGTTCGTTCCGGCACGGTGGCGCGGGTACCTCGACGATGCCGTGGCGGCGCAGGACGCGACGGCCTACCGGCACTACTGGGAGCTGTGCGTGTTGTACGGCCTGCGGGACGGTCTGCGCAGCGGCGACGTGTTCGTGCCGGGATCGCGGCGCTACGCCGACCCCACCTCCTACTTGATCAGCGGCGACCAGTGGCAACTTCAACGCCAGGAATACTGCCGTCTCGTCGGCAAGACACCCGACGGCCGGGACGCGGTCGAGCACGCCCGCCACGAACTCCGCGACGCGGTCACGGCCTTGGAAGAAGTCCTCGCCGCCGGGGACGGCGCGGTCCGCCTCGACGACAAGGGTGAGCTGGTGATCGGTCCGTTGACCGCGGAAACGGTGCCCGACGAGGCCGACGCACTGCGCGACGACCTGGTCGCGATGCTGCCGCGAATCCCGTTGGCATCGTTGCTGATCGAGGTGGACCGCCGGACAGGTTTCACCGATCTGCTGGTGCACGCAGGTGGCAAGCAAGCCCGTTCACCCGAGCTGAAACGCAATCTGATCGCGTGCCTGATCGGGTTCGTTATCTGGAGTCGATCACGGGGTGTCTTGGACGTGTATGACGGACCGTTGGGTTCCGTTAATTCGCTTGGCGGACGTGGTTATCTGCGGCTGTCCAGCACGCGGGTTCTCAGGAGGTCTGATGCATGTTCAGCGGGTGGTGATGCCCGGTTCGCGGCGTGAGTCGTGGACCGTTCTCGGCGCGGACGCGGCGCCGATCGTGTGGGTCGAGCGGTACCTGGCGTATCTGACCGATATCGAGCGGTCCCCGAATACGGTCAAGGCGTATGCCCACGATTTGAAGGACTGGTTCGTCTTT
>NZ_VLIY01000016.1 GCF_007489285.1 Skermania sp. ID1734 | reverse complement strand
GGCGCCGGCATCTTCGGCCACTCCGCCAACAGCACCCGAATCTGGGGCTCGTACTCATCGGCAACCGAACCGCGGCCCTGCCGCTGATACTGCGGCGGCCGATCCGACGCCAACGCCGCCCGAACCGTGTTGCGCGAGATCCCCAACCGGCGAGCGACCTCACGAATCGGGACGTCCTCCGCCCGATGGAGCCGTCGTATCTCCGCCCAATCCTCCACAGAAATCATCCCTCCAACAGACCACCAAGTGGGTCAGTTTTCCGGGACCCCCAGAGGTCTACTTTTCAGGAATCGGCGACAACCAGCGCAGGTCGCGGGCCCGTCGCCGCGCGATGACGGACGCGGAGCAGCGAATAGCCGAATTGGGTCAGCTTCGTCGGGAGTTGGCCGCCGGCAAGAAATTGACCGATCAGGATGTCGCGCTGGCGCAGCAGCGTGCGGCCGAGGCGCTCGAACGCGCCAAGCGCGCACATCTCTCGGCGGCTTCTCGGCACGGCGAGTCTGCGCTCGTGCATGATCGGGCCGCCGCCATGCACGAGCAGGCCGCGCTCACCGCAGGAGTCGCTGACATCGATGCGCATCTGGATGCCGCAGAACGCCATCGTGCGGCGAGCAAGCAGAGCCACGATGATCAAGAGGCCGACATTCGCGAGGGCAACGCAGAGAAGTGACTGACGGTCAGTCCCCGACCGCGCATTGACCTAGTCGTTTTCCACGCCGCGAGGCCGAAATCGTGTGGAAAACGACTAGCTCAACGGTCGGTTCTGGCCTCGCTCCGCTCCTCGGCGCCTGCGATGCTCACTTCGGCCGCCACCGACTAGCTCAACGGTCGGTTCTGGCCTCGCTCCGCTCCTCGGCGCCTGCCGGGCGCCTGCGATGCTCACTTCGGCCGCCACCGACTAGGCCAACGGTCGGTTCTGGCGGCGAACTGAGCGTCTGCGGAGTTTGAACGCTCAATAACGGGGGTACACCCGACGCCGTAGCAATATGGAACCTGTTCAGTGCACATATATGCACATATATTGATGTCCGGTAAGGCGATAAGTGCTGCTGGCAATCAAGAGAATTCACATCGAAGCGTTTGATTTCAGTGTACAAGTGTGTACGGTAGTTTCATGGCTGAACGCGGAGCTAGCCCACAGGTTCCACGCGGTCGCAGGCTGTTTCTGCGCGCGATCCGGCACTTGTTCAGTCCGCTACGCCCGGACGACTACCTGGAACTGATCAACCCGCTGTGGACGACGAAGGAACTGCGCGGGCGCGTCGAACGCATCGAGCCGCAAGGATCGGAAGCGGCGAGCGTCCTGATCCGGCCCGGTTATGAGTGGCCTGGGCACGAGCCCGGCCAGTATGTCCGGCTCGGCGTGATCATCGATGGCGTCTATCACTGGCGGGCGTACTCGTTGACGTCGGACCCGCAGCCCGCCGACGGGTTGATCAGTGTTACACCGAAACTCGTTGAGCAGGGTGTTGTTTCGCCCTACCTGGTGCGCAAGATCAAGCCCGGTGACGTGGTGCGGCTCGGCGAAATCGAGGGCGTCTTCACCCTTCCCGAGCCGTTGCCGCCGAAGTCGTTGTTCATCAGCGCGGGCAGCGGCATCACGCCGATCATGAGCATGCTGCGCAGCCTGGATCACCGCGGACAGATCGACGATGTGGTGGTGGTCCACTCCGCGCGCACGCGCGACGAGGTCATGTTCGGTTCGGTGCTCGAGGATCTGGACGGGCGCCATCCGGGCCTGCGACTGGACTTGCGGATCACCTCCGAACGGGGCCGGATGACGGCACAGGACCTCGACGATGTGTGCGCGGACTGGCGGGACCGCGAGGCGTTCGTTTCCGGGCCCGGTGAGATGCTCGACGCCCTCATCGAGCATTGGCGCGAACACGGTGACCCCGAACGCCTGCACTTCGAGCGCTTTCAGCCGAAGATCGGCGGCGACGGTGCGGCCGGTGAAGGCGGAAAGGTGACCTTCCTGGAAAGCGACGTGACCACCGAATGTGACGGTGGCACACCGATTCTGGAGGCCGGTGAGCAGGCGGGCATCAACCTCGCCTACGGCTGCCGGATCGGCATCTGTCACACCTGCGTCGGCACGTTGCGCTCGGGCCGGCTCCGTGACCTGCGGTCGGGGCAGGTCAGCGAGCCCACCGGGCAAGCGGTGCGGATCTGCATCAACACCGCTGAGGGCGATGTCGAACTCGAGTTGTAGGCCGAACTCGAATTGTCAAAGAAAGGAGCCACGGAGTGACCGAAACGATCGAAAGCCCGCTCGCGCGACTGAGCGAACAAGAACTCGAAAAACTGGCGAAGGAATTCGACGCCATCCACGATGAGGTGTATGCCGACCTCGGCGAGCGCGACCGCCGCTACATCAAGACGGTCATCTCGGTCCAGCGTCAACTCGCGGTCGCCGCGCGGGTGTTGCTGCTCGCGTCGCGGTCGAATACTGCATGGGCACTTGGCACCAGCTGCCTGGGCATGGCAAAGATCTTGGAAAACATGGAGATTGGCCACAACGTCATGCACGGCCAGTGGGACTGGATGAACGACCCAGACATCCATTCCTCCGTGTGGGATTGGGACACCGCCTCGACCGCCCAAGCGTGGAAGCACTCGCACAACTACATTCACCACACGTTTACCAATATTCGCGGCAAGGACAAGGATCTCGGCTACGAGATCATGCGCGTCGACCCGAGCCAGAAGTGGCACCCCGTCTATCTGGCCCAGCCGTTCTACAACGTGCTGTTGATGGCGTTGTTCGAATGGGGCGTCGCCCTGCACGATACCGACGTCGAAGCGCTGTTTGCCGGTGAGAAGTCGATGTCGGACATTATCAACGACTTCCGCGGCATCGCCGGCAAGGCGCGATCGCAGATTGTCAAGGACTACATCGGCTGGCCGCTCGTCAGCGCCGCCGCATTCGGGCTGGCGCAGCTGGCGCTGCGGGGCCGGATCGCCCAGCCTACGGAATCACGCATCGGCCGGCTGCTGCGGAAGCGGTCCACCACGGGGCGGGTCGGCGCGACGGCAGCGCTGTTCGACCGCGCCCTGCCGGGTGTCGAAAGTACCTATCTGCGAACGCTACTGGCCGACGCGGTGGCGAACATCATCCGAAACGTCTGGGCGCACGCGATCATCTTCTGCGGGCACTTCCCGGACCAGACCTACACCTTCAGCGAGGCGGAGGTCGAAAATGAGACGCGCGGCGGCTGGTACGTCCGCCAGCTCATCGGCGCGGCCAACATCGACGGCAGCCCGCTGTTCCATGTGGTCAGCGGCAACCTGGGCTACCAGGTGGAGCATCACCTGTTCCCGGACATGCCCAGCAGCCGGTACGCCGAGATCGCCCCGAAGGTCAAGGAGATCTGCGAGCGCTACGAGCTGCCGTACAACTCCGGGCGCCTGTCCAAGCAGTGGGGGATGGTGCACCGCAGCATCTTCCGACTGGCGTTCCCGGGCGGAAAACCGCGGCCGAAGCCCGGACCGTATCGCGGCGAGGCGGGTCGCTCCGGTGCGACACAGCCCAGCGAGGCGAGCCGGTTCCGGGACCGCGTGCCACCCGAACACCCGGTCGCCGGACCCGAACATGACGACACCGGAGTGCAGGTCGACCCGCCGCCGCGGGGCGACGACTGACGGATCACATCACCAGGCAGGCACTTCCGGCGTTCATCCCGGTGCCCACTGTCAGCGTCGTCGACTGCGGCCGGTTCACGCTGTAGGGCTGGTAGGCGCTGATGGTATGGGTGCCGGTGGTAGCCGGTATCCAGGTGAGGGTGGCGGTCCAGGTGCCGTTGGTGTTCGTCGGAGTGACCGGGCTGCCCGGAATGTCCACATTGTTGTCGGTGAAGGTAACTGGTCTGGGCGTGTTGGCCGACGCGGTGATGGTGTAGCTGCAGCCGGTTCCGTAGCCGTTGCTCGTCCCGGTCGCGACACTGAGGTTGGTGACGGTGGCGCCTGCATTGGGTGCGGCGAGCACAGCGGTTGCGGCGGCTGCGGCGGTAGCCAGGACGGTGGTGATGAGGCGATTGCGTGTTGGCCTGGTAGGTGACATTGCCGTGTCCTCTTCGGTGCTAGGTATGGACGAAAGCACGAATAGAATTGCCAACCGGCGCTGCGCAAAACACTTCGCGAAACGGGCAATCGGCTCAGCTAGGGGTGGTCGGCGAGCGCCGCGGCCAAGATCGGGCCAAGGGTCGCAAGCACATCGCGGTTGAGCATCTGGGCGTGTGTGGCGGCGACGCGATGCTCGGTGATTTGCCCCCGCACGTACGGCCGCCACATCTGGCTGCTCAACTCTGCGGTGATTCCTTGGCTCGCACTGAAGTACAGCAGATCTCCGTCGAACTGACCGGGTCGGTAGCGCGGCGACATGGCGACGCACTCGCGGTAGCCGCGGTGCAGGCGTTCGAGTTGTTCGCGCGTCAACGCCCGGCTCGGGCCCGCTTCGCGGTGGAGTAGTTCGACGGCTTCGTCGAGCGTCAGTGCGGTGGTGTCGGGAGTCTCTTGTTCGTTGCCGCGCAGGTGGGTGACCAGATCGCGCACGGTTGGCTCCTGCGGGCTGGGGGAGCCTTCCGCGAACGCCACGCTGTCGAGCATGACGAGCAACCGCACTTCCTCGCCGCGCGCACGCAGCCGAACCCCAAGCGCGTGGGCGATTTGTCCGCCCAGCGACCAGCCCAGCAGGTAATACGGTCCGGTGGGCTGAACTCGGGTGAGCTCGTGCAGATAGCGATCAGCGAGTTCATCGACGCTGGAAAACTGATGGGGCGCACCAGCAATGGCCGGGGATTGCAACCCGTAAACGGGCCGATCGGTGATGTGGGGCAGCAGGCCAGCGTAACACCACGACAGCGGCACCGCCGAATGTACGCAAATCAGCGGCGCCCCGGACCCGGTGCCGCGCAAGGTGAGAATCGGACGCAAGGCCGAATCGTCGGACGCTACTTCGCCGGACAGCGCCTGCTCGATGGTGTCGGCCAGACTCTGTACGGTGGGCGTGAAGAGCCACGACAACGCCACTCGGGTACCTAGCTTGTCCGACAGTCGATTACACAGGTCCACTCCGAGCAGCGAATTGCCGCCGAGTTCGAAAAAGTTGTCATCCAAGCCGACTCGCGGTTCGCCGGTGAGGTCGCCGACCAATTCGGTGACCACACGCTGCACGTAGGAGGCGGGCGCCCGGAACTGTGGACGTTGGGCCTGTGGCTCCGGCAATGCGGATCTATCCACCTTGCCGGCACTGCCGTTGATCGGCACTTCCGCAATGGGTATCAGGGTCGCGGGGATCATCACTGACGGCAGCACCGACCGCAGTCTGGTCAGCACCGCGTTGCGATCGAGTTCTGCTCCGTCTGCCATCACGACATAACCGATCAACCGGTCGCCGAGCCTGTCGGAATGCCACACACGGACCACGGCCTGGCTGATCGTGCTGTCTGCCGCCAGCGCGCGTTCCACCTCGGAGGGCTCGATCCGTTTGCCGTGCAGCGACATCTGCACGTCAGAGCGTCCGATGAAGACGAGCGTGCCGTCATCGCGCTCGTGCACCACGTCGCCGGTCCGGTAGAGCCTGCTTCCCCTGGGTCCGTGTGGATTTGCCACAAATCGACCGGCGGTTGCGGGGGCGCGGCCCAGGTAGCCGCGGGCCAATGCGTCGCCGCCGAGATACAGTTCGCCGCGCGCGCCGGGCGGGACCGGCCGCAGTCCGGCGTCCAACACCGTGGCCTGTACTCCCGGTAACGGTCGGCCGATCGTGATCTCCGAACCTGGGGTAAGGGCTTCGGTTTGGCTGACGATGACAGTGGCCTCGGTGGGTCCGTAGGCATTGAACATTGCCGTGCGCGTGGCCCATTGATCGGCCAAGGACGCCGGGCAGTGCTCGCCGCCGACGACCACGGCCAGCAGCGACGGCACCTGCGCCGGATCGATGGTCGCCAGTATTGCCGGCGTGAGGAGCAGGTGGGTCACCGAGTATCGCTGCACCGTTCGTGCAAGCTCTTCGCCCGCAACGATTTCCGGCGCCAGGACAACCAGCACGGCGCCGGCCGCGAACGCCCCGAGATACTCGAGGAACGAGGCATCGCAGTACGGTGAATGCGTCTGCAGCACCAACGATTCGGGACGAATGCGATAGCGGGCGATAATGTCGTCGGTGAGCGTGCCCAGGCCCGTGTGCGTCGTCAGCACCCCCTTGGGCTCACCGCTGGACCCCGACGTATAGATCAGGTACGCAGGATGATCGGGCCGAAGCGGTACGATCCGGTCGCCATCGGTGACCGGCGCCGGGGAGCGTCGGGAAACGGCGGACGTGAACTCGTCAGTGTCGACCAGCAACCAGCGGACGGATTCGGAAAGTCCGGGGCGCCAACCGGTCTCGGTGATTCCGAGCCGCGCGCCGGAATCGTCGAGCAACTTCTGTACCCGCGCCGGCGGATCGTTGGGATCGACGGGGAAGAAGACAGCACCGGCCTTGGCGACCGCCCACAGTGCGACATCGGATTCGATGGATCGCGGCAGCGCAACCGCGACAACGGATTCCGGTCCGGCCCCATGGCCGATCAACTCGCGTGCCCAGCGCGAGCTCAGCTCGTCGAGTTCGCTATAGGTCAACTGTCGACCGTTTCCGGTCAGGGCAATAGCGCCTGTGCCGACGCCTGCGGTGAGGAGATCGGGCAGCAGCCGGGCCGGCGCGGCGTGCGGTGCGTGCAGCGCGGCGCGCTCGTCGGCCGATATGTGTACCGCGAACTCGTCGTCAGATGCGCTCAGGAAGCGGTGCAGGTAACGCATGAACCCGCGTTGATGCTGTTCGAGCTCTTCGGCGCCGTACACATCCGGGTTGGCCTGTAGGTCAATGGTCAACGGGCCGTTGCCGAATCGGTAGCAATTGACCGCCAGGTCTTCGATCGGCCCGATCGACAACAGGTGCGTTTGCGCGCGGGCCGCCCCGAAGGCGATTGCCTCGGGAAAACTGAGCACGTTGATCAGTGGCCCGAAACCGGTGCGGCCCGCGGCTCCGAGGCCTTGATCGCGACGCATGTCCTCCTGGCGGTACAGCTGATGGCGCAGCGCGCCGATCATGGTCATCCGCACCTGCTGCAGCAACTCGGCCACCGTGCGTGAGGTGACGTCGCGGACCCGGATCGGCACGACGTTCGCGGTCATCCCCGCGGAGCGCCGCAGGGCGCCCGTCGGTCGGGCCGCTACCGGCAACGACACCGCGATGTCAGCTCTGCCGGTCATCTGCGCCAAGAAACCGATCAGCGTGGCGACCAGCACCTCCGCCGGGCCGACCCCGTGCACGCTCGGCATCGCGTCGAGGCGCGCCATCGTCTCCACATCGACCGCGGCGGAGACTGTCCGGGGTCGAGAAGAAGGCGGGGCGTAGCGCTCGACGAGCCGGGTCGACTGATCGAGATCAGCGAGTTGCTTGCCCCAATACTCGCGGTCGGCGGCCCATCGCGCAGAGGACCGATAGTCGCGGTCGAACTCGACAATCTGCTGCAGCGGCAGGGCGCGTGCCGGTGGGACGGGTCGACCGGTCGCTGCCGCCGAGTACAGCTCGGCCGTCCGCTGCAGCAGCCGCGCGGCGCCGAGTCCATCCAGGGCGATGTGGTGACTCCGCCCGTACCACCGGTGCCGGTCCCGACCGAGCTTGAACAGCATCGACGTATGGATCACACCATCGAGCACATCGATGCCGGCGTGGCCGTGCTCGGCGATCCATTCGGTGCAGGCCTGCTCGGGGTCGGCACGATCGGTCATATCCAGGTATCCGAAGCCGCCACCGTGGCGCCGGTCGACGTACTGCTGCGGGTGCCCGCCGACGATGGCGAACCGCAGGTGCGGCGACTGCAGTTCGGCGCCGGCCAACTGGAAGCACCATTGCAGTAATTCGCAATCGAGTGGTCCGTAAAGGTCGGTGTATTGCGCCACCGCAATGGGCGTGTTCGGCTGCAGTTGTTGCGCCAGCCATAATTCCCATTGCGCTGCGGAGAGCGGGAAAGTGTCAGTGGGCATAAATTTCCATATATTCCAACAGACCGTCCCGTATTTGGCGCACGGAATCGGCGACGAACAGGACTGGCTGACAGTCGCTGTCATCGAAATCCTGCGCGATAATGTCGGCCACCCGGAAGGGCCGCAAATCGGCCGTCAAGAAGGACTCCATTTCCGATACCGAAGAGAGGATCGCGGCCCCACAAGCCCGCGGTCGACCATTCTCCATGAGCACGCCGGTCTCCAGGGTGAACCAGAACAGTCGGGCAAGCTGCCGTATTTGCTCAATCGACGCTCGTCTGCTGGCATAGCCGAACCATCGGTATATTTCGGCAAAGTCGGGATCAGCAAGCATGGCAGCGTGCCCGATCAAGTCGTGGATGAGGTCGGGTTCGGCTGAATAGAACAGTGCCGACGGCCGGCGCAGGTACAGGGTTGCCTGAAATATGCCGTTTGCGAATGGCGCGTAGAACGGTTGGCTTGGCACGGTTCCGCTCGCGGGCGTCAATTGGAATCCGGTGAGCGGAAGAAGCCTGCGGGAAATTTCGGTCAGTTGCGGCACCCGGTCGGTGGGCAGTGCGACGCGCCGGGACGATTCAAGATACTGGGCGCAGGCGAGCCCGTGGTGCATGGCCGATAGCTTTCCGAAAACGCGCATCCACAATTCGTCTTCGGCGCCGGTATATGAGACTTGCGGGATCGGATCTCCCGGTCGGAATTCGCTGGCGATCCGTTGGCGTTCAGCCCGGATACCCAGGGCGGAAGTCAGCGTCACCATGGCCGTCCTCTCTTCGATCGCTGTGGATAACGTCGCTGTGGGTAACACCGATCCCGACCAGGCGCCGTCGACACCCAACGCAGCCGTACCCAAATTCGCGGGCATTTAGACGCACCGGATAGCGTGTGGTGGTCCTTCGTGATGACGTCAGGAAACCGGTGTCATTCCGGTGCGGTCGCGCCACTGTGTCCAGCCCCAGTCGGGTTGGGAGCCAGACCCTGCCCATCACGCCCGGCTACAAGGGGACGCGCCATCCCCAGGAGGCTCAACGTGACCACAGCATCGGGCGATTGCCCACCCCAGCCCACGAGACCGCGACCAGTGCTCAGCATTCTGTCGGAGTGGACCCGTCGCGACTGGACCGAGGCGGGCGTCCTGCTCGCGGTCATCGCGCTCATGCACCTGATCGGCTTCGGCCTGTTGTTCGGATTGATCGCCCCGCGGGGCTATCGCCTGGGCACCCAGGTGTTCGGCGTCGGGCTTGGTATCACGGCATACACCTTCGGCCTGCGGCACGCCTTCGACGCCGACCACATCGCGGCGATCGACAACACCACCCGCAAATTGATGGCCGATGGCAAGCGTCCGAAGTCGGTCGGCTTCTGGTTCGCCATGGGCCACTCGTCGATCGTGTTCGTGATGGCCGTGTTGGTGGTGCTCGGTGCGCACGTCGTCGGCATACTCGTCAACGACGACTCGCCGGCCCGGCAGCGGCTGGGCACCATCAGCACACTGGCGTCCGGCTCGTTCCTGTACGTGATCGGAATCCTCAATGTCGTTGCGTTGATCGGTATCTGGCGCGTTTTCCGGGGCCTCCGCAATGGCGAGTTCGACCTGCACAGACTGGAAGAGGCACTCGACGCGCGCGGCTTCCTCGCGCGCATCCTCGGCCCGCTCATGCGGATGATCAGCCGGCCGGGCCAGATGTATCCGGTCGGGGTGCTCTTCGGTCTCGGGTTCGACACCGCGACCGAGGTCGCGCTGCTCGCGCTGGCCGGCTCCGGCGCGGCCGCCGGGTTGCCGTGGTATGCGATTGTGGTGCTCCCACTGCTGTTCGCGGCGGGGATGAGCCTGATGGACACCCTCGACGGGTTGTTCATGAACGTGGCCTACGACTGGGCGTTCGCCAATCCGGTCCGCAAGGTCTACTACAACCTCACCATCACTGGTCTGTCCGTGGCGGTAGCGCTACTGGTCGGATCTATCGAACTGATCGGTGTGCTGCACGACGATCTGGGACTGGTCGACCCGGTCACCGACTGGATCGCCTCGATCGACCTCAACAACGTCGGCTTCGCGATTGTGGCGCTGTTCGTGCTCGCCTGGGCTTCGGCGGTGGCCTATTGGCGCTGGGCAAAAGTTGAGCAACGCTGGGTGACGCCAAGCTAGTCGTCGCGAGCGTGGCAGCACCGCTGGTTGGCCGTGGGGAACGAAATCGGGTCCGCCTAGTCGCGTCTGGTGTGACGATTACCGGGTGCGACTAGGACTTCACGCGCTCGGCATCGGCGCGGGGGCGATGCCGGAGGTTGTCGCCTCGGTCGCCGGTGCGGCCGAGCACTGCGGGTTTGCGACGCTGTGGGCCGGCGAGCACGTGGTCATGGTGGACCAACCGACCTCGCGCTATCCCTACGCCGCTGACGGCCGGATCGCTGTGCCAGCCGACGCCGACTGGCTCGATCCCTGGGTTTGCCTGAGCTTCGCCGCTGCGGCAACAACAACGATCGGCATCGCCACCGGGGTGCTGCTGCTGCCCGAACACAACCCGGTGGTCACCGCGAAACAGGCTGCGTCGCTGGACCGAATGAGCGGCGGGCGGCTGCGGCTTGGGATCGGGGTCGGGTGGTCGCGCGACGAGTTCGCCGCGTTGGACGTGCCATTTGAGCGACGGGCGGCGCGAACCCGCGAATACGTCGCCGCGATCCGAGCTTTGTGGAATAGCGATGTCACGTCGTTCAGCGGCGAATTCGTCACCTTTTCGGCGCTACGCGTCTATCCGAAACCGTCGCGCCCCATTCCCGTCATCGTCGGCGGCAACAGCGACGCGGCCATGCGGCGGGTCGCGTCTTGGGGAGATGGGTGGTACGGCTTCTATCTTGCCGAGGTCGATGCCGTTGCCGAGCGGATCCGCCTGCTGCGCGAGCTGTGCCGCGAGGCTGGCCGTTCACTCGAGGACCTTTCGCTGACTGTCGCGCTCACCGACCCTCGGCCGGAAGACGTCGCGCAACTGCAGAATTTGGGCATCGACGAACTCGTGCTCGTCGGCGCTCCGCCGCCGGACGCTGTGGAAGCGGCGCGCTGGGTGGCGAGCCTGGCTGATCAGTGGGTGCCATTGCTGGGATAGCGCTGAATCAGAGCGCCAACTCGTTGACCGCCTCATCGATCAGGTCGGCGATTGCGCTTGGCTGCGACGCGAGCGACGCGTGACTCGCGTCGAGTTCAATCACCTTGCGTGGATTCATTCGTTCCGCCATGCGGCGTTCGTTGTCGGGGTTGATCATCCGGTCCTGCGTGGACACCTGATACCAGCTTGGCTTGTGCTTCCAAGCGGGCTCGGTAACGGTGTCGCCGAAGGTGGATCCAGCAGGCGCTTTCTGGGTGACGGCCATGACCAGCGCCTCATCTTCGGGCAGATCCTGGGCAAAGCTTTCCCGGAACTTGTCCGGCTTGATCCAGAGGTAGCCGTCCGAATCGGGCGCGATGTTCTCGAATGCCGCCGGCGGCAGTTGTTCGCTGATTTGCCCCGGACTTTCGCCGGCGTCGGGCACGAACGCGGCAACGTACACCAACCCCACGACGTTCGGCAGATCACCGGCCTCGGTGATCACGGCGCCGCCGTAGGAGTGACCGACGAGCAGCACCGGTCCCTCGACCTGTTGCACCATTTGCCGAGTGCGGGCGGCGTCGTCTGCCAGCGATGTCAGCGGGTTCTCGACGGCATGCAGCTTGTCGTAACCGCGGTTGTGCAGCTCGACAATCACTTTCGCCCAGTGGGCGGCTCCGCCCCAGAAGCCGTGGACAAGAACGATAGCCGGTTTTTCTGTCATGTCGAGCACTCCTTGTCAGCTATTGACCTCCCTGATTGAGTAAGACGATATTTGGACGATGAGGCAAGCACAATGACCGATTCACTGGAAAAGTTTGCCGAAAAGCCGGACGCTCTTTCGGATATTTTGGCGGCTATCCGATTGCGCGGTGACCGCCTTCTTCGCTGCGGTCCGCCGACGCCATTCCACGTCGCCGTCCCGGCGGGTCTTCGGGTGCTACATATCGCCGAGACTGCTGGGCTACAGCTGCGAGTGGGCAAACGGACGATCGAGCTCGAGGCCGGGGACATGGTGTTGCTCGCTCGTGGCCATCGCCACGGCATTCGCGCGGGAGCGCCAGTCCCGGCCAGGGAACTGTCCGCGGCGGATCAGTACCGGGGATCGAATTCTGAACCGCGTTGGGTAACTGGCATTTTCACGGTCGAAGACGATATCGCCGACCCGCTCTTGTCGGTTCTTCCGCAGGCCGTGCACGTCCCGGGTGGTCGCCCGGGCCAGGAATGGCTCCCGCTGAGTTTGCAACTGCTGCTTGCCGAAACGGTCTCGCGACGACCGGGTGCCTGGGTGATGATCTCGCGCATCCTGGATTTGCTGTTCATCCACGCGCTTCGGGAGTGGTCTTCGACGAACGACCACAAACCCGGATGGCTCACCGCAGCGATGGATTCGCGGTTGGCGCCCGTGCTCAGCGCCGTTCACGCCGAACCAGATCGCCCATGGTCGGTGGTGGAAATGGCTGGACTCGCGCAACAATCCCGCTCCACCTTCGCCCAACACTTCACGAAGTTGCTCGGCCAATCTCCGGCCGCCTATGTCACCGAGCGCAGGCTTGACCGCGCCGCACATCTGCTGCGGTCGACCAACGAGCCCGTCAGCCGAATTGGGTTGACCGTCGGCTACACCTCCGAAGCCGCGTTCAGTCGAGCTTTCCAGCGCCACTTCGGGCAACCGCCGCTGCGGTGGCGTCGGTCGCGGCTGTAACGGTCGAACGCATATCTGGCCCGACCGCGGGTACGTCGACGTCATGGCACGTATCGGCTACTTCTTGTCCTGCGAGCAGTTCGGTCCCGCCGAGTTGGTCGAGCAGGCCAAACGCGCGGAGGGGGCGGGCTTCGAGGCGCTGTGGATCTCCGATCATTTCCACCCGTGGAACGACGAGCAGGGCCAGAGCCCGTTCGTGTGGGGCGTGATCGGAGCCTTGTCGCAGGCAACGTCGCTGCCGGTGTCGACGGCGGTGACCTGCCCGACGATCCGCATCCACCCCGCGATCGTGGCGCAGGCGGCCGCCACTGCGGCTGTGCAGTTGAACGGCCGGTTCGTGCTCGGCGTGGGTAGCGGTGAGGCGCTCAACGAACACATCCTGGGTGATCACTGGCCGTCTGTCGGAGTGCGTCAGGAGATGCTGGAGGAAGCGGTCGACGTGATTCGGCTTTTGCTCTCCGGTGGTGAAGTGAGCCACCACGGCAAGCATTACGAAGTGCAGGAAGCGCGAATCTACACGCGCCCGGACGACCCGGTTCCGATCTACGTGTCCGGTTTCGGACCGCAGGGAGCCCAACTGGCCGGGCGCATCGGCGATGGTTACGCACTGGCGATGGCAGACGCCGACTTGGTCAAGACTTTTCGTGAATCCGGTGGCGGTGACAAGCCGGTTCAAGCGGGCACCAAGGTCAGCTGGGACCGTGACGCCGAAGCGGGCCTCGACGCCGCACATCGATTGTGGGCCAACGAGCAACTGCCCGGACAACTCGCCCAGACCTTGCCGCGGCCCCGCGATTTCGCCGATGCCATCACCCTGGTGCCGCGCGAGATGGTCGCTGAGTCCGTCGCCTGCGGCCCGGATGCCGACAAGCACGCGGCCCAAGTCCGGTCCTTCCTCGACGCCGATATCGACGAGGTGTACGTGCAGCAGATCGGGCCGGACATGGACGGGTTCTTCGCCGCGTGGGAGCGCGACGTGCTGCCCCAACTTCGGCGATAGTGCACGCCCCGGGTGGCAAGGTGGAACATGATCGCCGTCCAGCGCAAAGCAGGTGCCCATGAAGCGTCAGGTTCCCTCCGTGCGCGATCTTGCACCGCTCATGCAGTTCAAGAAGCCGCAACTGAACCCGAAGACGCGCCGACTCGCCGCAGCACTGACCATTGAGGATCTTCGCCGGATTGCCAAACGCCGGACTCCAACGGCGGCTTTCGATTACACCGACGGATCGGCAGAGGCCGAAATCTCCATCGCCCGCGCGCGACAAGCGTTCCAGGACATCGAGTTCCATCCGGCGATCCTGCGCGACGTGGCGAAGGTGTCCACCGGCTGGAACGTGCTCGGGGCGCCGGTCGCGCTGCCGTTCGGCATTGCGCCGACCGGGTTCACCCGCATGATGCAGACCGAGGGCGAAATCGCCGGTGCGCGCGCAGCGGGCCGGGCCGGAATTCCGTTTGCGTTGTCCACCATGGGCACCAGCTCGATCGAGGATGTCAAGGCGGTGAACCCGCACGGGCGCAATTGGTTTCAGCTCTATATGTGGAAGGACCGGGACCGCTCGATGGCGCTGGTCGAGCGCGCCGCCGCGGCGGGCTACGACACGCTGCTGGTCACCGTCGATGTCCCAGTCGCCGGGGCGAGGCTGCGCGACAAACGCAATGGCATGACGATTCCGCCCGCCTTGACCCTGCGGACTGTCATCGACGCGCTGCCGCGGCCGAAGTGGTGGTTCGACTTCCTGACCACCGAACCGCTCGCGTTCGCCTCGCTCGACCGCTGGTCGGGGACGGTCGCCGAACTGCTGGACACCATGTTCGATCCGACCGTGACGTTCGACGATCTCGCCTGGATCCGCGATCAGTGGCCCGGCAAGCTCGTGGTGAAGGGCATCCAAACGATCGCCGATGCCCGCGCTGTGGTGGATCTTGGCGTCGACGGCGTCGTGTTGTCCAATCACGGTGGGCGGCAATTGGATCGGGCACCGATTCCGTTCCATCTGCTGCCCGAGGTCGCTCGTGAAGTCGGATCGGACACGGAGATCATTCTCGACACGGGGATCATGTCCGGTGCGGATATCGTCGCGGCTGTCGCGCTCGGCGCGCGATTCACGCTCATCGGCCGGGCTTACCTCTACGGCTTGATGGCTGGCGGAGAGGCCGGTGTCGACCGGGCCATCGCCATCCTCACCGACCAGATCGAGCGCACCATGCGACTGCTGGGCGCCGCCGCGCTCGAGGAACTCAACCCCAGCCATGTGACCCAGCTGGTTCGTCTGGCACCGAAGGAGTCGAAATGAGCTTTTCTACCCGCAACGGCACGCGTGGCGCCCGATCCCCCGGTCGGTTGATGCGCTTGGCCAACAAGGTGATGATCAAGCGCGTCCGTAAGGACGGCACGGCGGTTGGCCTGCACGCCCTGGTCCTGCACACCCTCGGTCGCAAGAGCGGTGCCGAGCGGATTACCCCGCTCGGCTGGTTCCCGGACGCGCAGCATGGTTGGCTGATCGTCGCCTCGGCTGCCGGTGCGGCGCGCAACCCGGACTGGTACTACAACATCGCCGCGAATCCAGACAAGGTCAGCATCGAAGTCGATGGGCGCACGATCGCCGTCACCGCGGCGGAATTGCACGGCGACGAGCGCGAGCAAGCCTGGCAACAGATCGTCGCGTCGGCACCCCGGTTCGGTCAGTACCAAAACAAGACCGATCGGGAAATGCCGATCATTCGGCTACGACCTCGACAGTGATTACTGCGGCAGGGCGTCGAGGTACTGCGGGCAGTAGACCACGACCGACGCGCCGATGAAGTAACCGTCGTTGTAGTTCGACAGATCAGGGTTGGCGTCCTTGACCATCCCGAATACGTCCTCGAAGGTGTTTCCGCTTGCGAACTTGTTGCACACCACGTGCGCGTCGGAAATTGCACTGTTGGCGGACGGGAAGGTGATGCCCTGGCTGTCGAGCTTGTTGATGAACTGTTGATCCTGGTCCGGTGTGGCAAAGGCGGCGCCGGCGCCGGTGACCATCGAGACGGAAACGATTGCAGCAGCCGCGGCGGCGCTGGCAATGGTGCGGAAACGATTCGACATGATTGCCTTCGTAATGCGTTGTGCACCTGGAACTTCAGAATGAGGAGGTTACGGCGTCGAGATCAACGCGCGTCGTTCCAGCGGGCCGCATGACATCCATACGCACTCCTCACTTCGCAGGAGGCGGCACCGGGATACCGCGCACGGCAAGCGTTTTCATGCGCTCGCCTGCGTTCAAGTGAGACGTATCGTAACATTCCGGTGATCACGTAGAAACCGTAAAAATCGGATTATTTACGCGCTATGAAGGCGAAGTTTTAGGGGAGGGGTCTGCTCAGCTAGGAGTGTCGGTCGAGTCCGGGTCCGTGCCGCCGTCGCCGCGGGGACGCATCTGCCGTCCGAGGCTCCAGAGAAACTCGGGATCATCGTCGGGACCGGTTACCGATGCGTGGCGGGAGGAGCCGAGTTGCGGCCCGAACGCCTTCCATAGCAAGACGGCAACCGTCACCAACCCGATCAGCGCCAATAGGTAGATCACGACGCTCACCTCCTTGCTCTGAGCGTAGTCGTGTCTACGGCGCCCGGCACGTGCTGGGCCGGGCGCCGGCCGAATCGCCTAGTGCGGGGTGGCCTCGGTGGTCAGCGAGCGCAGCAACTGCATGACCTCGGACTCCTTGAAGCGACGGTGGCCGCCCGGGGTCCGCAGCGAACCGAGTCGACCAGCGTGCGCCCAGCGGGTCACGGTCTTCGGATCGACATGAAAGAGGGCAGCAACCTGTCCCGGCGTCAACAATGATTCGTGGCCACCAGTGAATGCGGGTGCGCTCATTCCATTCCTCCAGTCGTGAAATTGGCGACAAAGCCCGGCGATTCCGCCGCTCTGGCCCCATATTGGCACCGCGACCCCTGGTTACTCGAACCATCTATTCCTGGTAAAGGGGAGGTAATAGACATTTCGGACGAAGGGTGCCGGTCCGCCGTGCGTGGGTTCCGACGCCGACGGCATACCCTGAACACGTGAAAGACGCAACATCACCCAAGGCGGCGACCGCCGCGAGACCGGCTCCGGACATGAGCCAGGCGGTGGGGGCAGGCCGCCGGCTCGCTCGCCTGCTCATCGTGTACACCATTTTCCGGCTCGCCCTGGTGGCCGCGCTGGCGGCGATCATTCTCTTCGGCGCAAAACTCTTCGGGGTCGACGTGCCGTTGTTGGTCGCACTCATCTTCGGTCTGGTCATAGCCATGCCGATCTCGCTGCTGCTCTTCCGCTCGTTGCGACGGCAGGTGAACGAGAACATCGCACTGGTCGACGAGCGGCGGCGCCAAGACAAGGAGAAGTTGCGCTCACGACTGCGCGGGGACGACGGATCCGCCGTCGGCCGGTGAATACCTGCGACAGAAGTAAACCGCGGTCCTGGGGGGACAACGCGGTCCGGCTCATCGACGCCGACACGCAGCGCAGCGCCGACACCCATTTGTTGCGCTATCCGCTGCCGGCGGACTGGCGGGTGCAGCTCTACCTCAAGGACGAGTCGACGCACATTACCGGCAGCCTCAAGCACCGGCTCGCGCGGTCGCTGTTCCTCTACGCGCTGTGCAACGGCTGGGTCGACGAGAACACCACCATCGTGGAGGCGTCGTCGGGCTCGACGGCCGTGAGCGAGGCGTACTTCGCGAAACTGCTCGGGCTCGACTTCGTAGCCGTGATGCCGGCCAGCACCAGTCCGCAAAAGATCTCGCTGATCGAGGCCCAAGGCGGGCGGTGTCACTTCATCGACAAGCCCTCGGAGATCTATGCCGAGGCATCACGACTGGCCGCCGAGGTGGGTGGCCATTACATGGACCAGTTCACCTACGCCGAACGGGCCACCGACTGGCGCGGCAACAACAACATCGCGGAATCCATCTACGTGCAGCTGGCTCAGGAGTTGCATCCGGTCCCGGAGTGGATCGTCGTGGGCGCCGGAACGGGTGGCACGAGCGCGACCATCGGTCGCTACATCCGCTACCGGCGTCATCGAACCCGGCTTGCCGTGGTGGATCCCGAAAACTCGGCGTTCTTCGGTGGCTATGCCGACGGCGACTGCAGCCTCGAGACCGGTATGCCGTCGCGGATCGAGGGGATCGGCCGACCACGAGTGGAGCCGTCCTTCGTGCCGTCGGTGGTCGACCGGATGATCGGGGTGCCCGACGCCGCCTCGATCGCCACCGCGCGTCATGCCAGCGCGGCGCTGGGCCGCCGGGTGGGCGGGTCGACCGGCACGAATCTGTGGGGCGCGTTCGGCTTGATCGCGCAGATGCTCGCCGAGGGTTGCAGCGGAAGCGTCGTCACACTGCTGTGTGACGGGGGAGATCGTTATGTCGGAACGTATTTCGACGATGACTGGGTGCGCGGGCAGGGGATGGATCTAGCCGCATCCACTGCGGTGCTCGAGCAGTTCGCCGCCACCGGGCAGTGGGCGGGCTGACGCCTCACCCTCTCGCCGTGCGTGAATTTTCACCCTGACGCGTGAAAATTCACGCACGGCTGACGCTCGGCTGGAACGCCGCATGCAGCGCAATGTCAACCTCTCTTGACGCCAGCTGATTGTCAATCTAAATTGACATCATGACTGAAGCAACGACGCTGGCCGCGGACGCCGGAAGCTCCGACCCGCAGGTCGGGCTGCGCGCGGTCCTGGCGCTGCGCAGGTTGCTCGAGCGGCTCGAGGCCATCCAGGTGCGCAATGCGCGCGAACAAGGCTGGTCCTGGCAACAGATCGCCGACGCGCTCGAGGTGAGTCGGCAGGCCGTGCACCAGAAGTACAACCGTCGAGGGAGAAAGTGATGTTCGAGAGGTTCACCCGTGAGGCCCGGGTGATCGTCGTGCTTGCGCAGGAACAGGCACGCGAGCTCGGCCACGCACAGATCGAGCCGGAGCACATCGTGCTCGGTGTGCTCTGCCGGCCATCGGCACGGTTGCGCGGCGTCATCGAATCGTCGGGCCTGAATTTCACCGAAGCGGTAGACACCGTGCGCCGGATGCATGCCGACGATCCGCTGGGTGACGACGATGCCGAGGCGCTGCGTGCGATCGGTATCGATCTCGACGCCGTGCGGGAGAGTCTGCGGGCAAGCTTTGATGACGATGTGTTCGAACAGAAGAATCGGGCCGGTTTCGCCCGCGGACACATCAGGTTTTCGAAAGCGGCCAAGAAATCGCTCGAACTTGCCTTGCGGGAAGCCGTGGCGCGCAAAGACAACCGCATCGAGTCCGAACATCTGCTGCTCGGCATTCTGCGCGCACCGAACGACGTGACGCGCGCCGTCATTGAGCCGCATCTGCCGCTAGATGATCTGCGGGCACGGTTGTACGCGGCGCTGGACGAGGCTGCCTGAGCCTGCGCATAGGATGCGGCCATGGCGCTTGCAGCTCGGCTGGTGATCAACGCGGTGGCGATCTGGATTGCTGCCCATTGGGTCGCAGGGATTCACATTGTCAGTGAGGGCAACGGATTGGCCGGCGATCTCCTGGTCCTGCTGGCCATCGCGGTGGTGTTCACGATCATCAACGCCATCGTCAAACCGCTGGTGAAACTGTTGTCGCTACCGCTGGTGATCCTCACCCTCGGCTTGTTCCTGCTGGTCATCAACGCGCTGATGCTGAAGCTGACCGCCGCGGTAACCGAAACCACCCAGTACGGACTGCGGGTGGAAGGGTTTTGGGCCGCAATCTGGGGCGGCATCATCATCGCGATAGTGAACTGGGTGCTGGGCGCGCTGGTCCGGGACCGTCCGGTGCGAAGCTAACCGAGCCCGAGGGCGAGGGCCGTCGCGACTGCCCACACCATCATCGCCAGGCCGGTGTCGCGTAGCGCGCCAATGAGTTCCAGGCCGTGTCCGTCGCGCCGGACCGGAGCGTTCGCCCGCCAGGCCAAGGGCGCGGCCACAAGTCCCGCCAGTGCCCAGGGTGTGCGGATCACCAACAGCAGCGTCATCACGAACGGCGCGATCAGTAGCGCCAGCTGCAATGTCCGGGTGCGGGCGTCGCCGAGGCGCACAGCCAGCGTGTACTTGCCGGTGGCGCTGTCGGTGGGAATGTCGCGCAGATTGTTCGCCACCAGCACCGCACAGGAGAAAGATCCGACACCCACGGCGCTGGCCACGCCCGTCCAGTCGACCCGCTCGGCCTGCACGAACTGTGTGCCGAGCACCCCTACCAAACCGAAGAACACAAATACCGCCACTTCACCGAAACCGGCGTAGCCGTACGGATTGCGCCCGCCCGTGTAGAACCATGCTCCCGCCAGGCAGCCCGCACCGATGAGGACCAACCACCATGCCGACGTTATTGCCAGCGCCAGGCCCGCTGCCGCGGCGACGGTGAGCGCGGCTATCGCGGCGTTGCGCACCGCGGTCGGCGACGCCAACCGTGCACCCACCAACCGGACCGGACCGACGCGGACGTCGTCGGTGCCCCGGATTCCGTCCGAATAGTCGTTGGCGTAGTTGACGCCGATGATCAGCGCGAGGGAAACGACCAGTGCCAGCAATGCTTTCCACCACACCGCCCCGGACAGTCCTGCAGCAGCGCCGGTTCCGGCGATCACCGGCGCTATCGCGTTCGGCAGGGTGCGGGGCCGTGCCCCTTCGATCCACTCGGCAACAGAAGCCATGGTCGAATCCTTGCATCCCGCTGCCGAGCCCCCGCAATACGATCGGTAAGTAATGGACATCAGACAACGCATCGTCGTGTCGCTGCTGGGTGAGGTTGCCACTCGCCGCGACGGCGAACTGGCCCCGTTGCCGGGCATCCGCGCCCGCAGCCTGCTGGTCGCGTTGGCAACCGATCCGGGGCGCAGCCGAACCGCGCAGGGGTTGATCGATGAGGTGTGGGCGGATCAACCGCCGCGCGCACCGATGAATGCGCTGCACACCCAGGTGTCACGATTGCGGACGGCACTGCCCGACGGGACTCTGGAAATGGGTCCGACCGGGTACCGACTCGCATTGGACCGCCAACAGGTCGACCTGACCCTCGCTACCGAACTCGTCCGGCGCGCGCGGCAAGAGCATGTCGATGGCCGTTACCACGACTGCCTCGCGACGATCGCGGCGGCCCGGGAGCTGTGGCGGGGGGACCCTGGCGCGGATCTGGGCTCGGGTGACCAAGCCCGCGCCCTGGCGCAAGCGGCCGACACGGTCCGCGCCGCGCTCGATGAGCTGGCGGTGGCTGCTCAGGTAGCCGCCGGCAACTTGGACACGGCTTTGCCGATCGCCCGAGCGATTGCCGATCGCGACCCGCTCGATGAGAGCGCGCACGCGACCCTCATGCGAATTCTGGCGTCACTGGGCAGACCCAACGAGGCGCTGGAGGTCTTCGCGGCCATCCGCGGCAACCTTGCCGAGCAACTCGGCACCGATCCAGGCCGGGCGCTGGTCGACCTCAACACCGAGATCCTGCGCGGCGGCGACACCCCAAAACCGGCCGCGCCGCGGGCGATTGGCCTGCGCGCCGCGCCGAACCCGCTGCTGGGTCGCGATGGCGACCTTGCGGCACTGGACAAGCAACTTTGCAACTCGCGAGTCACCACGATCCTCGGCCCCGGCGGCACCGGAAAGACAAGAGTGGCAAACGAGCTCGGTACGCGTTGGGCCGACCGGCTACCCGTTGCGCTCGTCGAATTGGCGTCGGTGCGCAGCGGTGAAGACGTTGTAGCGGCGATCAGTTCGACTCTGGGCCTCAGTGAAATCGAACTCAAGCCAGGCGCCCGGATCGGTCGGGTGCAGGACGCGCGCGAACGCCTGCGGGATGCGCTGGCCGGCCGAAGTTGGTTGCTGATCCTGGACAACTGTGAGCACGTGGTCGATGACGTAGCCGACGCCGTCGCGGACCTGGTGGCGGCGTGCGATCAGCTCACCGTGCTGACCACCAGCCGGGCACCGCTGCGGATCAGCGCGGAGGCGGTATATCCGTTGGCGCCCTTGCCGATCGATGAGAGCGGCTCGGCGGCGACGGACCTGTTTCGGGCCCGGGCCCTGGCGGTGCGGCCGGGCGCCCGACTGGACGCCTCGGAGGTGGCCCGACTGTGCCGAACGCTGGACGGGCTGCCGTTGGCAATCGAATTGGCCGCTGCCCGTATGCGTTCCATGAGTGTCGAGGAGATCAACGCCAAGCTCGGTCATCGATTTGCGCTGTTGCGCACCGGAGATCGCTCGTCACCGGCGCGGCACCGCACGCTGCATGCCGTGATCGAGTGGAGCTGGAATCTGCTGGAGCCACCGCAACAGACCGTGCTGCGTCGGCTCTGCCGGTTTCCGGCCGGCTTCACGCTTTCCGCTGCCGAGGCGGTGGCCGACGCCGGAGACATCGTCGATGTGGCCGATGCACTTGACGGACTGGTGAACCAATCGCTGCTGTCGGTGCTCGACAGCCCCGACGGATCCGGCGTGCGCTACCACATGCTGGAAACGGTCCGCGAGTTCGGCGAGGAGCAACTGACCGCCGCCGACGAGGGCGCTTTGGCGCGGCACCGGATGGCCACCTGGGCGCGCGAGTTCACCTACACCGCAATGGTCGAGTTTCGCACGCCCGCACAGGTTGCCGTGGTCCACCGCGTGGGCGTCGAGCATGACAATCTTGTCGCAGTGCTGCGCAGCGCAATCGGACACGACGACGCGGGCACCGTGTATCAGGTGTTTGCCGCGCTCGGCTTCCTATGGGCATTGCGCGGCGCGCATTCGGAAGTGATGAACTGGGCGCCGCGGATTTTGGCCGTCGACCCGAACGGCAGCGATATTCCTGGCGACGCGATGGTGGCGGCCAATCTACTGGCCGGGCTGCATCTGCTCATCGCGGGCGATCTGCACGCATTTGCTTTGGCTCGCACCCGCACGCGCCCGCTGTTACGCAACCGGCGCGATATCAGCGAGACGGCCCGGCTCAATGCCGAGCTGATGTGCGCGCGGCTCGATGGCCGCGGCGTGGCGCGGCTATTGGCAGCAGCGGTGCGATCACCCGACCCCGCGTCGCGCGCAACGGCGTTCACGATCCGCGCGCAGGTTCGCGAAAACACCGGCGATATTCATGGCTCTCTCGCCGATGCGCGTGCGGCGCTCGAGTTGGCCAACCAGCTGCACGACACGTGGGGCGCCTCGGCGCTGTGCCAGCATCTCGGCAGTCTGTACGGCCAGTCCGCGCGATACGCGGAGTCGATCGCGCACTATCAACTCGCGCTCGATGCGCTCAAACTGTTGCAGGCGCACGACGAGGTTCTGCAGGTGCAGGCGTTTCTCAGCGCCTCGTTGGCCGGCGCGGGACAGCTAGCGGCCGCGCGCCGTGAGCTCGCCGGTGTCCTGACTCCCGCGGCTGCGGGCAGTTCCGGCGCCGAGTTCGGCATGCGACAGGCCGGTGCGGTGGCGAGCCTGGCCGAAATCGAACTCCTGGAAGGCGATACCGCTGCCGGGCTGAGTCACTACCGACAATCGCTCGCCATGGTCGGCTGGCCGAAAATTGGTGTCGAACCCAACCCGCTCGACGTGATGCTCGCGGTCGGCACCATCGACTCATTTGTTTTGGCCGGACGTGCTGGCGAGATCACGGAGGTGACGCAACAATTGGCGTGTCATGTGGTGCGCCGCTTCGGGCAGTTCCGTGATCTACCGCAACTCGGCTGCGTCGCGGTGGCACTGGGAAGTCACGGTATTGCGACCGGTTCTGATGGCGTCGACCTCTTGGCTGCTGCGTCGAGAGTGCATCCCCGGCAAGATTATCCGTCGATGCAGCTGGACAGACACCTCGACGCCGCCCGCGCAACACTTGGCGACGACGAGGTCGACGCGGCATTGCAGCGGGCGGCGGGGCTGGCACGCCGGCGGGCGGCCGAGGCTATTCTGGACGAATTAAAAAGCCGGACTTAGGCTTTGCGCATGTAGAGCCGGACCGTGAGCGGGGCGAAGATCGCGACGATCGCGGCCGCGCCCAACAGTGACCAACCGAAGTCTGCGCCGATATGGCCGCTGTTCATCAGGTCACGGCAGGCATAGACCAGGTGCGTGATCGGGTTGACCTTGACGAACGCCTGCATCCAGCCGGGCATGGTGTGCACCGGCACGAAGGCGCTCGACATGAAGGTCAGCGGAAACAGGATCAGCATCGAATAGCCCTGCACCGCAGACGCTTTGTTGGCCAGCACGCCGAGTAGTGCCCAGATCCAGCTGGTCGCGAACGAGCAGGCGATGACCAGGGCGGCCGCAGCCAGCACGCCGAACACGCCGCCGTCCGGGCGGTAGCCCATGATCAGGCCCATCACGATGGTCAGCGTGGTCGCGATGACGTAGCGCACCATGTCGGCGAGCAACGCGCCCGCCAGCGGCGAAATGCGGGCGATGGGAAGCGATTTGAAGCGGTCGAACACGCCCTTGTCCATGTCCTCGCGCAGCTGGGTGCCGGTGACCATCGAAGTGGTGATGACCGTCTGCACGAGGATGCCGGGGATGATCACCGGCAGGTAGCTCTGCACGTCACCGGAGACAGCGCCACCGAAGATGTAGGTGAACATCAACGTGAAGATGATCGGCTGGATCGTCACGTCGAAAAGTTGCTCGGGGTTGTGCTTGATCTTGAGCACCCCGCGGTAGGCCATCGTGAGGGAATTCGCAATTGCCTGCCGGAGCGTGACCGGGCGTGCGTCGGGAATGACTCGGGTTGCAGCCGGAGCTGGGGCAGTTAGCGTGGTGGTCATTAGTGGAGGTCCTTTCTGAGCATCGCAGGGAGTACCGCAGCGGAGCGAGGAACGGAGCGAGGAGCGGAGGAAAGGGCCGGAGCGGATAGCACAGTCACTATGCGACCTCCTGTTCGGTGTCGTCGGCCGGATGGCCGGTAATGGTGAGGAAGACTTCATCGAGGCTCGGCTTGCTTACCGTGAGCTCGTCGACGGCAACGCCGTTGTCGCGCAGCCTGATCAGGACCTCAGGCGTGACACCGGTGTCCTTCAGGGTGGCGGTCAGTCGGCCCGCCTCGGGGGTGACTGTGACGTCGGAGTCGAGGTACTCGGCAACGACGGTGCGCGCCCGGTTGGTCATGGCGCGGTCGGCCAAGGTCAGATGCAGCGATGACACGCCCACGGACGCCTTGAGTTCATCGGCGGTGCCGTCGGCTATCACCTTGCCGTGATCGATCACGGCGATGCGGTCGGCCAACTGGTCCGCCTCATCGAGGTACTGCGTCGTCAACAGCACGGTCGCACCCTCGCGCACGAGACGCCGGATGGTTTCCCACATTTGGGCGCGGGTGCGGGGATCGAGGCCGGTGGTGGGCTCGTCGAGGAACAGCAGCGGCGGGGTGGCGATGAGGCTGGCGGCCAGGTCGAGGCGCCGCCGCATGCCGCCGGAGAAGTTCTTCAGCGGCTTGTTCGCGGCTTTGACCAGATCGAATTCCTCGAGCAGTTCGGCGGATTTGCGACGCGCGTCGGCGCGGCTGAGCCCGAGCAGGCGCGAGAAGATGACGAGGTTCTCAGTGGCGGTCATGTCTTCGTCGACAGAGGCGTACTGGCCCGTGACGCCGACCAGTGATCGAACGGCGTTGGGTTCGCGCAGCACGTCGTGGCCGAAGATGCGGGCGTTTCCTCGGTCCGGTCGCAGTAGCGTGGCGAGCATCCTGATCGTGGTGGTCTTGCCGGCGCCGTTGGGTCCGAGCACGCCATAGACGGCGCCCTGGGGAACGGTGAGGCTGACGCCATCGACAGCACGCTGGGTGCCGAAGACCTTGACCAGGCCGTCGGCCTCGACTGCCGGCACGGGGGTGGGTGCGGAAAAGTTCATGCTCATACCGTGCGGCACGGCGCTTGCAGAGCGCTTGCACGCCTATTGCACCGGCTTGCGCGGGCGCCAGATGATGGCTGAGTAGACGTTTGTCGAGTGACCGAGTGCACAGCCATGATCTCGTCGGGCCGGGTTCGGCTAGGCGAACAGTTCCCGCAACGCCGCCCGATCGATCTTCCCGGGTCCGCGCAGCGGCATCTGCTCGACCAGTCGCACCTCACGCGGCGCGGCCGAGAAGTCGAGGTGCTCGGCGACATAAGCGCGCAGATCCTCGAGCGCAGCCCCGTCGCCCACCACCACCGCGACCACCCGCTCGCCGAGTCGCGGATCGGGGACGCCGAGCACGGCGCATTCGCGAACCGCCGGGTGCTGGATCAGCACGGCCTCGACGACGCTCGGCACGACGGTGAGCCCGCCGGTGGAAATCGCGTCGTCGATCCGGCCCAGCACGCTAAGGACGCCGTCGTGCAGTTCGCCGGCGTCGTCGGTGCGGAACCAGCCAGGCTCGGCGAACGCCGGGTGCTGCGGAAAGTTGCGATATCCGTTGGCCAGCGTCGGACCGCCGAGAACAACTCGCCCGGAATCGATTCGCACCCGCACACCGTCGAGCGGGACCCCGTCGTACACGCAGCCGCCGCACGTCTCACTCATGCCGTAGGTGCGAACGATCTTGATGCCCAACGATTCCGCTCGTTGCCGCACGGCAACCGGTGTGGCTGCGCCGCCGATGAGCACCGCGTCGAAACAGCGCAGGGCGTCGACCGCGTCCGGTTGGTCCATCGCCTTGATCAGCTGCGTCGGAACGAGCGAGGTGTAGCGGCGTGGGCCGGGCATGCGCGTCACCGCGTCGACCAGCTCGCCGGGATCGAATCCTGCTGCCACGTCAATGATTTCCGGTTCGAGCCCGATGGCGATGCTGCGCAACAGCACTTGCAGACCGGCGATGTGGTGGGCGGGCAGGGCGAGCAGCCAACTGCCCGCACCGCCGAGCCGGGCATGCGTCGCCGTTGCGCTGGACTGCAGCGCGGAGGCAGAAAGCAAGGCGCCCTTGGGAACTCCCGTGCTACCCGAGGTGGCTACCACGAGCGCGGTGTCGTCGTCGATGGGCTCGCCGGGACGCAATGCGGCGCAAAGACGGTCCCGTTCGGCGTCGTTGTCGGTGGGCACCGGGAGCACGGCGTCGCCATCGGCAAGCGCATCTTGTAGCCGATCGAGGGTGGACAGCACGGCACGGCCGGTCGGCATCGGCAGCACGCGCAACATAGCTGTCACGGCGGCGGGTCTATCGCCAGCCAGCCGCCCGCGGCGAGCCGGCTGCGCACCCGGTCGACGTCGACTTCCAACGGCATTTCATTGGTGACCTTCGTGATCATGACCGCAATGTCGGTCTTGCTCACCGGAAGATCGCCGAGATCGACCAGGGCGTCGGTGATCTGGTCGACCTCTTCATCGGACAGACGCCGCGTCAGCAGCGCCAGCAACGGCACGTAGTCGGATTCCGGCACGCCCTCCGGGTAGCCGGCACGCAGCCAACCGATGATGTTGCTGAGGAAGGGAGGTAGCGCCATCGTCGTCAAGCCGATCAGTCTGCGGCGGCGGCGTCGCTGGGGCGGGCCAGGTCGTCGGGGTGCGTGAGGGGCCAACCACCCGCGGCCAAGCGCGAGGCGACGCGCTGCACGTCGTCGGGTCCGGGTTGTTCTTTCGCCAGTTGCGCGATTGCTGCTTCGATCTCGGCGCGGTCGATCGCCGCATCGGCATCGCTGCGGTCGGCGACCAACTGCTCGGCCACCTGACGCACCTCGGAGTCGGTGAGTCTCCGATGCAAGACCGCAAACAGCGCAACGTAATCCGAGTGCGGTACGCCCTGCGGATATCCCGCGCGGAGCCAGTTCAGCACCGACTGCAGGATCGACGTCTTCGATTCGGTCACTTGAAGTTGCGCTCTTTCACTTTTAGAAGAGGTGGAGGCCGAAGGTGTGATGGATGAAGTCCCTGGCGATCAACAGGATTCCGGTTATCACTGCGGCGACAATCAGGGCAAAGCACACGATAGCTGCCGCGATGTTGAGCGGACGGCGCCGGCTCGTGTCTCCCACCTGCGATTCGCTGTCCGTGGCCAGCAGGCGTACCCCGCAGGCGAACACGATCGGCAGGCCGGCGCCGAGCACCAACCCGATGACGACGACCTGCCAGAGCGAATCGATCGTCTTGGTGAACAGCTCCATCGACTCCGGCCCGTCACACCTGGGCTGAGTGCGGGGAGCGCGTCGGGGGAGCGGGCAGCGACGGCTGGGGCGCTTCCCAATCCATGTTGACGTTCGCGGTGGTCACCGGGTGGCGGCGGGACCGCACGAACATCGATCCGGCCGCGAAAATCAGCAGCACGAACATCGTGAGCACGCCGGGAAGCCCGCCGATGAGACCAGCGACGAGCCAGCACGCGGCACCGACCACGCCCGCCATGGGCAGCGTGAAAAGCCAGGCGACGGCCATCCTGCCCATGACCCCCCAGCGCACTTCGGCGCCAGCTCGGCCCAAGCCGGTACCCAGAATGGACCCCGTCGCGGTCTGCGTTGTCGACAGCGGCAGGCCGAAGTGGCTCGAGGTCAAGATGATCGCCGCAGTGGAGGAGTCGGCGGCAAAACCCTGCGGCGAGGCGATGTCCACGAGACCTTTGCCGAGCGTGCGGATGATCCGCCAGCCACCCATGTAGGTGCCCAGCGCGATCGCCAGCGCGCACGCGAGCTTCACCCAGAACGGCATCGGGTCGTTCGCGTTGAGCGAGCCGTAGGCGACGAGCGCCAAAAAGATGATGCCCATGGTTTTTTGGGCGTCGTTGGTCCCGTGCGCCAACGACACCAGAGACGCCGAACCGATCTGGCCCCAGCGGAAGCCGCGTTCCTTCTCCGACTCCCGCATTCCCTCGGTGATCCGGTACACCAACCGGGTGCCGACGGTGGCGACCAGCGCGGCCACGATGGGCGCGAGCACCGCGGGGATGACGATCTTGCTGAGCACGCCCTGAGACCAGATCACACCGTTCATGCCGAGCGCCGCAACGGTGGCGCCGATGATGCCGCCGAAGAGGGCATGCGAGGAACTCGACGGGATGCCGATCAACCAGGTGAGCATGTTCCAGAAGATGCCGCCGACCAGACCGGCGAAAACAATGATGAGCAGGTCTTGGCCGCGCACATCGCCGAGGTTGACGATGCCCTTGGCCACGGTCGCGGCGACCTCGACCGACAGGAAAGCGCCGAAGAGATTCAGGACAGCCGACAGGGCGACGGCGACACGGGGGCGGAGCGCACCGGTAGCAATCGACATTGCCATTGCGTTGGCGGTGTCGTGAAAACCGTTGGTGAAATCGAATGCCAGAGCCGTGATGACAACGATGAGGAGAACGAGAAAATCAGCGCTCACAGCGCTAAGTGTGCGGAGTAGTTACCCAAAAAGCCAGTCGGCGTTAACCCCTCACCTGGGCAATTGCTAACCGCGGGCAATCTGTTCATCAGATGTTCACCTTTTTCCTACTGACGGGTATCCCGGCGCAGTGGATGGTCCGCCGGTACCTCCACCACGACAATCGACACTCCATCGGGATCGGCGATCCACATTTCCACCAGGCCCCACGGCTCGCGGCGCGCCTCCCGCACGATCGCTACACCCTTGCTGGCCAGCTCGTTTTGCGCTTCGCCGATGTCACGTACCTGCAGCCAGATCGCGCCGGAAAAGGTGCTCGATCCGTCTGTCTGGCCATGACCGGCGATTTCGACCAGACCTTGACCGGCAAAGAACACCGTGCCGCCCGGATACTCGCGGGCGATGGCGAGTCCAAGCGTGTCGCGGTAAAACCGCAGTGTGGTGTCGTAATCCGCGGGCCGCAGGATCAGCCGGCTGCTCAGCACCTGCATGTCAGTAGTACCAGGGATAGGGCGACCAGTCCGGTTCGCGTTTTTGCAGGAAGGCGTCGCGGCCCTCGATGGCTTCATCGGTCATATACGCCATGCGGGTGGCCTCACCGGCGAAGAGTTGCTGACCCATCAGGCCGTCATCGGTCAGGTTGAACGCGTACTTGAGCATCCGCTGCGCCTGCGGCGACTTGCCGTTGATGTCCGCGGCCCAGTCCAGCGCGACGTTCTCGAGGTCGTCGTGATCGACCACGGCGTTGACCGCGCCCATGTGGTGCATCTGCTCGGCCGTGTAGGTGCGTCCCAGAAAGAAGATCTCCCGGGCAAACTTCTGGCCCACGTGTTTGGCCAGGTAGGCGCTGCCATAGCCGCCGTCGAAGCTGCCCACGTCCGCGTCGGTCTGCTTGAACCGAGCGTGCTCGCGGCTGGCCAGGGTGAGGTCACACACCACGTGCAGGCTGTGCCCGCCACCGGCGGCCCAGCCGTTGACCACGGCGATTACGACCTTGGGCATGAACCGGATGAGCCGCTGCACCTCCAGGATGTGCAGACGCCCGGCCCGCGCCGGATCGACGGTTTCGGCCGTTTCTCCGCTCGCATACTGGTAGCCGCTGCGGCCGCGGATGCGCTGGTCGCCGCCCGAACAGAAAGCCCAGCCGCCGTCCTTGGGGCTCGGCCCGTTGCCGGTGAGCAGCACCGCACCGACGTTCGAGGTCATCCGTGCGTGGTCGAGAACCCGGTACAACTCGTCGACGGTGTGCGGCCGGAACGCGTTGCGGACCTCGGGGCGGTCGAACGCCACCCGGACGGTCGGCTGCTCGACGCCGTCGCGCACATGTCGGTGGTAGGTGATGTCGGTGAGATTTTCGAACCCTGGAACCGGCTGCCACAGCTGGGGATTGAAGGTCACGGGTTCGACCCTACGAGACGTGATTCGGCTACCAACACCTGACGCTGTATAAGCGCCAGTTACCGTGGGTTCATGACGGAGCAGCTGAACACCGGCACCTCGGCGGACGAGGATTCGGCCCCGAACGACCTGCGTAGCGACTTCCCGCGGCTGCGCCCGACCACTCCGCCGCCGTCGTTCGGCCCATTCGTCGCGGCCATGCGTCAGCTCCAGGACCTCGCCGTCTCGATCGACGCACCGGAAGAGGTGCTGGTGCAGGCGCGCGCAAAGGCTGAGGAGCTGGCCGACCTGCTGGCGCCGTACGCGGCGGCCGAGGGTGTGTCGATCGCGGGACGCGCGGTCGAGCTGCCTGGGCGCGGAAGCCTGCTGATGCTGCCCTGGACCATCGACGCGTTCGGCCCCGATGGCGTGCGCACCCACGGCAAGTTCAGTCGCTACCACGTCGGCGGCAACGGCGCCGTGCACGGCGGAGTGCTGCCCCTGCTTTTCGACGACCTGTTCGGCATGACCGTGTACGCCGCCCGGCGACCGATCAGTCGGACCGCCTACCTGCACATCAATTACCGCAAGGTGACGCCCATCGACACCGTGCTCAATGCCGAGAGCAGCGTGGACCGGGTCGAGGGCCGCAAGACGTTCATCAAGGCCCGGCTGACCGAGGAAGACGGGACAGTGCTCGCCGACGGGGAAGCGTTGATGGTGCAACTGCTGCCGGGCCAGCCCTAAAGTTCAGTTTCATGACAGTCAGTCCGACCGAGGTCCTGCAGCTGCGCAAGGTGCCGATCACCGTCGAGGCTGGCCGGGTCGCGGCCACGGCCTGGCAGGCCGGCGTGGGCGGTGTGCACGTGTTAGGGGCGCGGTTACGGGGCCGGCCCGTGGCAGCGGTCGCCGCCCATCAGGCCAGGGATCGATTCGCGGCGCTGGGACCCACCTACGTCAAGCTCGGTCAACTCATCGCCTCCAGTCCAGGGCTGTTTCCCGAGGTGCTGTCGAACGAGTTCCGGACGCTGTTGGACAAGGTGCCGCCGGCCGATCCGGCCGCGGTCCGCGAACTCGTCACCGACCAACTTGGCGCCCCGCCCGAGGACGTGTTCGCCACGTTCGACGAGGTACCGATCGCATCCGCGTCCATCGCGCAGGTTCATCACGCGACGCTGAAATCCGGTGAACGGGTGGTGGTGAAGATTCAGCGGCCGGGCATCAAGGCCCGGTTGGCCGCCGACATGCAGATCCTCGAGCGGGTCGCTGCGGTGCTGCAGCTGTCCTCCTACGGGCGCATGCTCAACGCGAAGGAAGTGGTGGCGGACTTCGCGGCAAACCTGCACGACGAGTTGGACTTTCATACCGAGGCACGGGCCATGGAGGAGTGGACGGCCTGCCTGGCCGACACCCAATTCGCGTCGAAAGTTCGCGCACCCAAGGTGTATTGGGAATACACCACTGGTCGGGTGCTGGTGATGGAGTTCATCGACGCGGTGCGTATCGACGATGTCGCCGCCGTCCGTGCCGCCGGCCACGATGGCGTCGAATTGCTGCGCACGCTGCTGCTTTCGCTGCTGGAGTCCGCCTTCCGTGGCGGGGTATTCCACGGTGACCTGCACGCGGGCAATGTCCTGGTGGATACCTCGGGTCGAATCGTGTTCTTGGACTTCGGCATCGTCGGCCGCTTCGACGACCGAACCCGCGTCATTCTGCGACAGTTGTTGGTGGACTTGATGATCCGCAACGACTTCGAGTCCGCCGGGCGGGCGCTCTTCCGGCTCGGGGCGGTCCGCCGGGGGCGGGAGGGGTCCGCCGACGATCTGCGCACCTTTGCCGCGCCACTGCGTCGCACGCAACTCGGCAAGGTGTCCTACACGCAACTGGGCAAGCAACTCGCGGATCTGGCCAAGGCGTACGACGCCAAGCTGCCACGCGAGCTGGTGCTGGTGGGCAAGCAGTTGTTGTACGTCGAGCGGTACATGAAGCTGCTGGCGCCGCGGTGGCGAGCCCTCAACGACCGTGAGGTGGTCAACTACGTTGGCGGGCTGGTCATCCAGGCCGAGAAGGAGCGCAACGCCGCCAACAAAAGTCGGGCTTAGCGACGGGTTTCCGTCTCATGGTCCGAGTCTTGTTGGAACAGTTGCGTATCGGTGTTATCCACAGCGCGGAAGTTGTCCACAATTGCGCACTTTGCCGCTTCCGACCGCCTCCAGCACAGACACGCTATTGCTGTGCTTCCACCCTTCGGCGTCTTCACCCGTAAAGAATTGCTGTCTCGCGGATTGTCGGCCAGCGCCATCTCCCGCCGTTGCCGTTCCGGTGAATTCACCCGCCTCTTACCGCGGGTGTACGCGACGTCGGAGGTGACGACGCTCGTCAAGTGCTTTGCGGTGACGCTGTGGCAACCGGACGCGGTGCTGAGTCACCGAACCGCTGCCTGGCTGTGGCGAATGTGTGCCGAACCGGCTGTCGTGGAGGCCACCGTGCCGACGCACCGATCGATCGCGCGGCGTGCGCCCGAATGGTTGCGCATCCACCGGCGCGCGCTCTCGACGGCTGTGGTTACCGAGGCTCGCGGGATGGCGGTAGTCACACCCGAGCGCGCGCTGCTCGACTGTGCGGCCGTCATCGAAGGTGACGAGCTCGACCGGCTGTACGACGCCCAACTCGGGCAAGCCGTGAACGAAGGCTTTGTCGAACGACGCCTCACCCAGGACGCCGGCAAGTGGGGCTCGCAGGCGGCACGTCAGCAACTGCGAGATTCGGCTGTGGGCACCGACTCCGAGCCGGAACGATTGGTGGGTCGGGCGCTGGCGCGTCGTGGCTTCCGGCTGCGCGGAAATCTTCGGGTCGCCGCGTTCTATCCGGACTTCTACGACGAGCTTTCCCGAACCGCGATCGAAATCGACGGTCGCGGCCCGCATTCCGAGCCCGAGATGTTCCGGCGCGACCGCCGCCGCCAGAACGCGATGCTCGCGGCCGGCATCTACCTCGTCCGTTATGCCGCGGCCGATGTGCTCGCCGACCCGGAAGCTGTCGCCGATGAGATTGTGGCGTTGCTGCGTCGGCGCCGTAAGAGTCTTCGTCGACCGGGACGCACCCAACACAAGTCTGGTTGATCGACGGGATCCCGTCTCCTGACCGAACTTTTGTTCGCTGAGTGCCGAGCGGGTGCGCAAGCGTTCGCCCGGCACAATGACCGACGTGCCCCTCCCGCCGCTGAAGGACCTCCTGGCCGACTCCACGGTCGTCGCGCTGCCGATGCGGGTGCGCTTCCGGGGCATCACCACTCGCGAGGTCATGCTCGTTCGGGGGCCTGCCGGCTGGGGCGAGTTCGGCCCGTTCGGCGAGTACGACGACGACGAGGCGGCGAACTGGCTGGCCGCCGCCATCGAGGCCGCGTGGACGTCGCCGCCGACGGCCGTCCGGGATTCCGTGCCGGTCAACGCCACGGTCCCTTCGGTACCGGCCGCGGACGTGCCCGCGATTCTCGCGCGCTTCCCGGGTGCGACGACCGCGAAGGTGAAGGTGGCCGAGCCGGGGCAGTGCCTTGCCGACGACGTGGCCCGAGTGGCCAGGGTGCGCGAGATCGTCCCGACCGTGCGGGTGGACGCCAACGGCGGATGGACCGTCGCGCAGGCGGTCGAAGCTCTGCAGGCGCTCACCGCCGACGGCCCGCTCGAGTACGCCGAGCAACCCTGCCGCACCGTCGCGGAACTGGCCGAACTGCGCCGCACATTGTCCGGTGTTCCCATCGCCGCCGACGAGTCGATTCGCCGCGCCGACGACCCACTGCGCGTGCTGCGTGCCGAAGCGCTCGACGTCGCGGTGGTCAAGGTGGCCCCGCTCGGCGGTGTCCGGCGGCTGCTCGAACTCGCCGAAACCCTGTCGGATCACGGTGTCTCGGTGGTGGTGTCCAGTGCGCTGGACTCGGCGGTGGGCATGGCAGCGGGAATCCGCGCGGCGGCGGCGCTACCCACGCTCGACCACGCCTGCGGGCTCGGCACCGGCGGCTTCTTCGTCCGCGACGTCGCGACGCCGTTGGCCATCAGCGACGGCCGCTTGGCGGTTGGCCCGGTCGAACCAGATCAAGAGGCGATCACGGAACTTGCCGCCCCCCGCGAGCGCGTCCGCTGGTGGCAGGAGCGCCTCGAGCGCTGTTACCGGATCCTGCAGACCCGCACCGTATAGTGTGCGCCCGTGGTTGTCGCCGTAAATGAATCCCTGCTCGCCGACGTACATGCCCTCATCGATGCGGAGGTCGCGGGTAAACGCGGCGCGTCGGGTCTGGCAGTAAAGGGCGGCTATGCGGCGGTGCAGAAGGTAAGTCCGACGATTGTTCCGGAGGCCATCGACGCGCTCGCTCCGCAGCTGTTCGAGCAGCTAGAGCCATTCTGGGGAGAGTTCCGCGACAGCGACCAGCGCAGCTTCGGCGCCTTTCTCACGGCCCGCAGCGACGCGGCCGCGGAGGCGCTGTTGAGCGTTACCGACCGGCGCGTGGCGGCGTCCTCGCGGCAGTCCATCAAAAAGGTCTACGGATCCATGCGCCCGGCCGCGCGCAAGCATGTGATCGAGGCCCTACCTGCCCTCGGCGATCTGGTGCAGCGGCACGCCGGCGAGTAGGGCACTGTAGAAGATGTGAACCCGTCAACCGCGCAGGCCACGGTCGTTGTCGACGAACTGATTCGTGGCGGCGTCACCGATGTCGTGCTGTGCCCGGGATCGCGCAACGCACCGCTGGCGTTCGCGCTGCAGGCCGCCGACGCGCAGGGCCGCCTCCGCCTGCACATGCGAATCGACGAGCGGACGGCGGGTTTCCTCGCGGTCGGGCTGGCAGTGGCCGGCGGTGCCCCGGTTCCGGTCGTGATGACGTCGGGAACAGCGGTCGCCAATCTCGGCCCGGCGGTCCTCGAGGCCAACTATGCGCGGGTCCCGCTGGTCGTGCTCAGCGCGAACCGCCCGTACGAGTTGCTCGGCACCGGCGCCAACCAGACGGTCGAGCAACTAGGGCTGTTCGGAACCCAGGTCCGAGCGACCATCAGCCTCGGCTTGGCCGAGGCCGGCGACCACAACAGCCAGTGGCGGTCGGCGGTGTGCCGAGTGCTGGCCGCAGCCCGCGGCACCCGTTCGGGCAATGCCGGGCCGGTTCATTTCGACATTCCGTTGCGCGAGCCGTTGGTTCCCGACGTGCACCCGGCCACGGCCATGCCCGCGGGCCGGCCCGACGGCGCATCCTGGACGTCCACCGTGCACGCGACGCTGGACGTGCCCATCGAGCTGGACCTGAACGTGGACACGGTGGTCATATCCGGGCACGGTTCGGCATACCGGCCGGAGCTGTCGGCGCTGCCCACCGTCGCCGAACCGACGGCGCCACTGCACGGCCCACCGTTGCATCCGCTGGTCCTGCCATTGCTGGAACCACGCCAGGCCATCATCACCGGCCGCCCGACGCTGCATCGGCCCGTCGCCAAGTTGCTGGCCGATCCGGCGGTGTCGGTCGTGGCGCTGACCACCGGGCCGCGCTGGCCCGACGTGTCCGGCAACGTCATCGGCACGGGCACCCGCGCGGTCGTCCACGGCACTCCCCGCGCAGACTGGTTGCGCCGCTGCGCCACGCTGGCCACCACCGCGGATCGGGCGGTGCGCGAACAACTGGCAGATCACCCGAAGGCCACGGGTCTGCATGTGGCGGCCGTGGTTACCGATGCGCTGCGCGCCGGTGATCAACTGTTGCTCGGCGCCTCCAACCCCGTGCGCGACGCGGCACTGGTCAGTTACCCGAAACCGGGCGTGCGGGTGCTGTCCAACCGTGGCGTCGCCGGCATCGACGGCACCGTCTCCACGGCCGTCGGCGCAGCCCTGCACCACGACGGCCGGACAATCGCCCTGATCGGCGATCTGACGTTCCTGCATGACGCGTCCGGACTACTCGTCGGGCCCGGTGAACCACGCCCCTCGGACCTGACGATTGTGGTGGCCAACGACGACGGTGGCGGCATCTTCGAGCTCCTCGAGCAAGGCGATCCGCAGTACGCCGGGGTGTTCGAGCGCGTCTTCGGCACCCCACATGGCATGGATTTGGCCGCGTTGTGCGCGGCCTACCGGGTCCCGCACGAGCGGGTGGATCTCGACGCGCTCGCCACGCGCCTACAAGGCCACGCGAACGGAATCCGCGTCCTCGAGGTGATCACGGACCGCGCGGGCCTGCGCGAACTGCATGCGGCCGTCCGCGCGCGGCTCTAGGAAGACAGCCACTTGGTGGTGTAGTCGCGCTCGCCGTTGGCCAGTCTGGTGAGCAACTGCACGCCGAGCGGTTCGATAGCGCCACCCACGAACCTGATCTTCACCTCTATTTCGCCGCTCACCTGGAGAACCGCGCCGTCGCCGGACCGTCGCAGCGTGTAGCGGCCCTCGACCTTGCCGGGGATTCCAGTGGAGTGCGCGTGCAAGACGCCGGTGGCGGTATCGCCCTCCAGCGCGCCCCAGCGGTCGGTTCGGGTCAGCGACATCTCGTCCTTGAGCACCTTGCGGACGACCATCGGGGTGCGGTCCTTGTCGACCCGCTCCGACATGGTCAGCTCGATCGTTCCCGGCCCATCGGGAGTGGCGACGTCCAGGGTCGCCGTCTCAGCGCCTTTGAAGCGAGATCGCCACATGCGCTCATCGGTGATGGCGCGATGCACGTCGGCGGGAGAGTTTGGGTAATGAACCTCGAACGAGAATGAACGCGGCATGGTGGCCAACGCTACCGAACGACTCGCGGCGGCTGCGATTAACCTGGTCGGCGTGACCTCCACCGAAACCACCGCGCCGGTGTTTCGGCGGTTGCGTACGGTGATCTTGGTGGTGGCTATCGCGGTGTCCGCCCTGGCGGTGCTGTTGGTGCTGGCGGCCTGGCGCGACGACATCAGAATCTCCTCCGACGAGGGCGTGGCCACCGCGGAGGTGCTGTCCGCGGGACGGCTGCGTTCGGCAATCAGCTTCATCACTCCCGACGGCAACACCGTCAACCCGCCGCTGGGAGTGCTGTACCCCACCAATTTGACTGTCGGACAACACATCAACGTTGAATACTCGCGTAGTGATCCGAACCTGGTGCGGGTGGCCGGCCGGGACGCGCGGGTTGCGATCATCCCTGCCGCGTCGGTCATCGTGGTCACCTGGGCGCTGGCCCTGCCCGCGTTGTGGCTGGTGCGGCGCATCGAGCGGCGGCGCAGGCAAGCCAGTGCCGGGCTGGCTCGAACGCCTTAGGTACCGTCAAGAGCGTGGCTGACACACGCACCCGCGGATACCGCGCGACGCTCGCCAAGGATCCGCACGAGGTAGCGGCGATGTTCGACGGCGTTGCGCGCCGTTACGACATCACCAACACCGTGCTGTCGATGGGCCAGGATCGCTTGTGGCGCATGGCCACTCGCAAATCACTCGGGCTGCGGCCGGGGGAGCGGGTGCTCGACCTGGCCGCCGGTACGGGAGTTTCGACGGTCGAACTGGCCAAGTCCGGTGCCTGGTGTGTGGCGACCGACTTCTCCAAGGGCATGCTGGCGGCTGGACTGTCGCGCAACGTGCCGATGGTGGCCGGCGACGCGACCAAGCTCCCGTTTGCCGACGCGGTTTTCGATGCGGTCACCATCTCGTTCGGGCTGCGCAACGTGGCCGCTTTCGACACTGCCTTGGCCGAAATGGCACGGGTCACCAAACCCGGTGGGCGGCTGGTGGTTTGCGAGTTTTCCACGCCGGTGTGGCGGCCGTTTCGAACGGTGTACATGGAATATCTGATGGAGGCGCTGCCGCGGGTGGCGCGTGCGGTCAGCAGCAATCCGGACGCGTATGTCTATCTGGCGGAGTCCATTCAGGCCTGGCCGGACCAAGCTGAACTTGCCCGCCAGATAGCGACATCGGGGTGGCGCGACGTCAAGTGGCGCAACCTCTCCGGTGGCATCGTGGCGCTACACAGGGCGGTTCGCTAGCTGCGACGTCAGCTGAAGTCGCCGGGTGAGAACGGCTTGCGCTCCACGAGCACCAGCCAGTTGCCCGAGTTGTCGCGAGCGACGGCCTCCACACCGTACGGGCGTTCCGCGGGTTCCTGCACGAACTCGACGCCTTTGTCCGCCAGCTCCCGAAAGGTCTTGCGGCAGTCGGCCGTGGCCAACCCGAGCCCGCCCATCGTCCCGTTGGCCAGTGCTCGACGCACGGCTTCAGCCATCTGGTCGTCCAGCGGCGGGCCCGGGACCATCAGTGTCACTTCAAGTTCGGTGTGATCTGGGTGGGCCACGGTCACCCAGCGGAAGCCGTCGCCCATGGAAATATCTGCCGTTTCCACGAAGCCGAGCTTGTCGGTGTAGAACTTCTTGGCCTCGTCCTGGTCGGTGCAGTAGACGGTAACGAGTGAAACGTTGGTGATGGTCATGAAGGGAAAGCTACCGACCGTCCGATGCTGGCGCTTCTCCAAAATTGCTCGGCTTTCGATCGCTGAGACCATGCATGAAGACGTAGCAGCCAGGGATGTGTGGCACCCCCTCGGTCGCGTACTTGGCTTGGTACTCCGACGGCGACATTCCGACCAGCTGCCGGAACTTTGCACTGAACGAACCGAGGCTGGAGTAGCCGACCATCATGCACGCCTCGGTCACTGTCACGTTGGTGGCGCGCAGCAGATCCTGAGCCCGCTCGATGCGCCGCTCGGCGAGATATGCGGCCGGGGTCCTGCCGTAGGTGGCGGCGAAGCAACGCAGGAAGTGATAGCGCGAAACCCCTGCGGCACGCGCTAATTCGTCGAGATCGAGCGGTGACGCATAGTGTTTGTCGGCCAGATCCCGGGCCCGGCGCAGATGGCTCAGCAGCGCCTCGGGAACGGGGCGCGTGGTCATCAGCTGAACGGCGGCCGGCCGTCGATCCGCATCGAGATCGCACCCGAGCGCCGCCAGGCCCGCGCTGTCAGATCATCGTCTTCTTCGGTGACCAGATTGCCCATGACGCGCACCAGGATCCGCATCATTCGCATCGATCGCAGCGACAGTGGTCCTCCGGTCGGGATGACGCCGCGCACGGTTGCCAAACCAGCCAGGCGCCGGCCGACCGAGAAAGCGCGCCCGTAGGTGGTGCGTAGCGTGTCCGGCCACAGTTCCGACAGGTCGTCGGCCGCGAGCAGGTCGGCGATGATGCGGCCACCCTCGAGGCCGTAGTCGATGCCCTCACCGTTGAGCGGGTTGACGCAGGCGGCCGCGTCGCCGATCAGCGCCCAGTTCGCCCCGGCGACGCCGGACACCGCACCCGCCATCGGCAGCAGGGCCGACGACACCGCGCGGATCGGGCCGTCGAAGTGCCATTCCTTGCGCCGGCTTTCCGCGTAGAAAGCGAGCAGCGGTTTGAGCGCGACATCCGCCGGGCGCTTCGCGGTGGCCAGCGACCCCACGCCGACGTTCACCTCACCGGTGGCCAGTGGGAACACCCAGCCGTAGCCGGGTTGCAGTGAACCGTCGCCGTCCCGCAATTCCAGGTGCGAGGTGATCCAGGGGTCGTCGCTGCGACCCGAGGTCACGTATGCGCGCGCCGCTACGCCGTAGGCCGTGTCCCGATGCCACGTCCGGCCCAGCTGCTTGCCCAGCGTGGATCGCACGCCGTCGGCCACGATCAGCGACCGGCAGGCAATCTCCTGCGTACCCGCGGCCGTCCGCACCACCACCGCGCGCACGCGGTTGCCGTCACGTACCACGTCGATCGCCTTGGCGCCCTGCACCATTCGCGCGCCGGAATCGACGGCGACCTGGCGGATCCGGTCATCGAGTTCGGTTCGCGGCACCGCGCTTCCCACGGCCGGCAGCGAACCCCCCGGCCACGGCAGCTCCACCTCGCGCCCGAAACCGGCCAGTCGCAGTCCGCGGTTGAGGCCGCGCGAGCGCACCCATTCGCCGAGGCCCAACCGGTCCAGCTCGGCGATCGCCCGCGGGGTCAGGCCGTCGCCACACGTTTTGTCGCGCGGGAAGGTCGCCGCGTCGATCAGCGCCACCTCGCGGCCACTGCGGGCCGCCCATGCCGCCGCAGCGGAGCCCGCCGGGCCTGCTCCGACGACCAGAATCTCCGCCGCTGCGGGTACGTCGTCCACCGTATTCGGCGGGTTTGCCACCATCCGACCATCTTCGCAGGTGCCCGGACTCCGCCGCTGCCCGGCCAAAACTCGGCTCGACCCGATAGGGTTCACTAGCGTGTCACCGAAGGCGCGGTGATTCGTCAGGAGTTGACCGGAAGGAACAGGCACCGAGCAGTGAACACAGGCAGTGTCGTCGCGGGGGTGGATCTCGGCGACCCGAAACTGGCCGAAACCGTTCGGCATGGCCTCGAGCAGGTCGAGGAGTTGCTCGTCGACGAGCTCTCCCACGGCGAGGATTTCTTGACGGAGGCGGTGCTGCATCTGGCGAAGGCAGGTGGCAAGCGTTTCCGGCCGCTCTTCACGATCCTCACCGCGCAACTCGGACCGAAGCCCTACGACCCCGCGATTGTGACGGCCGCGACCGTGGTGGAGCTCGTCCATTTGGCGACGCTCTATCACGACGACGTCATGGACGAGGCGTCTATGCGTCGCGGTGCACCCAGTGCGAACTCGCGGTGGGGCAACAGCGTCGCGATCCTGGCCGGCGACTACCTGTTTGCGCACGCGTCGCGGCTGGTCTCCACGCTCGGTCCGGAGGCGGTGCGCATCATCGCCGAGACGTTCGCCGAACTCGTCACCGGGCAGATGCGCGAAACCATCGGCGTACGGGAAATGCAGGACCCGGTGGAGCACTACTTGCGGGTGGTGTGGGAGAAGACGGGTTCGCTGATTGCCGCGTCTGGGCGCTTCGGCGGCGTCTTCTCGGCCGCGCCGGGCTCGCACGTGGCGCGCATGGAACGACTCGGCGACGCGGTGGGCACCGCCTTCCAGATTTCCGACGACATCATCGATATCTCCTCGGCGTCGGCGCAGTCCGGCAAGACCCCGGGCACCGACTTGCGCGAAGGCGTGCGGACGCTGCCCGTGCTCTACGCGTTGCGCGAGGAAGGCCCGGTCGGGGACCGGTTGCGGCAACTACTGTCGCGGCCGATCGAAACCGACGAAGAGGTCACCGAGGCCCTGCAACTGCTGGAGAAATCGCAAGGCATTCAGCTGGCCAAGGTCAAACTCTCCGGCTACGCGGACATGGCCCGTGCCGAGCTTGCGCAGCTGCCGCAGGGTCCGGCCAACGAGGCGCTCAAACGCCTCGTGGACTACACGATCGAGCGGGTCGGATAGCTTCCGCGGGAACCTTGTCCTGGTTGCCCGTCGTTTACACCTCGTCAGGTAGCGGTCGCAGTCAGTAAAGGACACCAGGGATATGCACGGGCATGGCTACGCCAACGGCGTGAAGACCTTCGCGCTGCTGGTCGGGATGTCGGCGTTGATCGTCTTTATCGGCGCGCTCTTCCGCAATCCCACGATCCTGGTGATCGCGATCGTGTTCGCGATCGGCATGAACGCCTACGCGTACTTCAACAGCGACAAACTCGCCTTGCGGGCCATGCATGCGCAGCCCGTCACCGAGGTCGAGGCCCCGGTGATCTATCGGATCGTGCGGGAACTAGCCACCACGGCCCACCAGCCGATGCCGCGGCTCTACATCAGCCCCACCAATGCGCCGAACGCGTTCGCCACCGGCCGCAACCCCCGCCACGCGGCGGTCTGCTGCACCAGCGGAATCCTGCAGATTCTCGACGAGCGTGAGCTTCGCGCGGTGCTCGGTCACGAGCTCTCCCACGTCTACAACCGCGACATCCTGATCTCGTCGGTCGCGGGCGCGCTGGCCGCGGTGGTCTCCGGGCTGGCCAACCTGGCCTATTTCGCGTCCATGTTCGGCGGCAGCCGCGACGGCGAGGGCCCCAACATCATCGGCATCATGCTGGTCTCGCTGCTCGGCCCGATCGCGGCCACGCTGGTGAAGCTGGCTGTCTCGCGCTCGCGTGAGTACCAGGCCGACGAGTCGGGCGCCGAACTCACCGGTGATCCGCTGGCGCTCGCGTCGGCCCTGCGCAAGCTGGAGCGCGGGGTACAGGCAGCGCCGCTACCGCCGGACCCCAAGCTGGCTGCCCAGTCGCACATGATGATCGCCAACCCGTTCCGTAATGGGGAAAAGCTGGCACGACTGTTCTCCACACACCCGCCGATGGCCGACCGGATCGAACGGCTCGAGCGAATGGCGGGTCAGCGGTAGTTCACGAACTGCAGCGCGATTCCGAAGTCGGAGTCCTTCAGCAGTTTGATCACGGCCTGCAGGTCGTCGCGCTTCTTGCTGCTGACCCGCAGTTCATCACCCTGAATTTGCGCCTTCACGCCCTTGGGGCCATCGTCGCGGATCTTCTTCGAGATCTTCTTCGCGTTCTCCGACGAGATGCCCTGCACCAGAGTGCCGGTGATCTTGTAAACCTTGCCGGACTGGGCGGGCTCGCCGGCGTCGAACGCCTTCAGCGAAATGTCGCGGCGGATGAGCTTCTCCTTGAAGACTTCGAGGGCCGCTTTGACCCGGTCCTCGGAGTCTGCGCTCAGCACGATGCCGGCCGAGTCGCCGGAGCCGGTCCATTCGATCGACGCGCCGGTCCCGCGGAAGTCATACCGAGTCGACAGCTCCTTGGCGGCCTGGTGAAGCGCGTTGTCGACCTCTTGACGATCGACCTTACTGACGACGTCGAAGGACGAATCGGCCACTGTGGAACTCCTCACGGTTGTCGGGGACTGACTGCCAAAACTAGCCCACGAGGCGGTTTGCGTTACGGGTGTGGGTTCGTTGTATTCTGCTTTGCGCACCCGGTTTCGGGAGCACGGCAGGTTGCCCGAGCGGCCAATGGGAGCGGACTGTAAATCCGTCGGTGAAAGCCTACGTAGGTTCGAATCCTACACCTGCCACCCGATGTGCATTCGGTAGGAAACCCGCTTCTAGCTAGCGGTTTGGCGGGACATGCGGTGACTGTGTAACCTCTTGAGGGCTTCAAACGCACTCGATGCGCCATCGAGTGCGGGCGTGGTCAGGCCCCCTTAGCTCAGTCGGCAGAGCGTTTCCATGGTAAGGAAAAGGTCAACGGTTCGATTCCGTTAGGGGGCTCGCCGGATTGGCAGCGGCGGCGTTGCCGGTCAGACATCGGCCTCGGCCGAAAACCTGGCGGTGTAGCTCAGTCGGTAGAGCAAACGACTCATAATCGTTGTGTCGCCGGTTCAAGTCCGGCCACCGCTACACAGAAAGCTATGAGAGGCTGATCGGCGCTCCGATCGGCGGCGACCGAAAGAAGGCAAACCGTGGCTGCGAAGTCCACCGATGTTCGGCCCAAGATCACCTTGGCCTGCGAGGTGTGCAAGCACCGGAACTACATCACCAAGAAGAATCGTCGCAACGACCCGGATCGGCTGGAACTGAAGAAGTTCTGCCCGAACTGCGGCACCCACCGCGCGCACCGCGAATCGCGATAGATTCCTTCCTTCGGCTACGCCCTTTCTCGACGGTGGCAGCTGTCACCGGCCAGGTTTTTGTGCCGGGCGAAGTGAGTCATCGGGTACGGGGCAGACAGGTAGATTTCCGCTCGTGACTGACAATCCCGTATCCGCAACCATCCCACAACCTGCGTTCGACCCGTCCGCGCACGCGATGGCGATGGTTGGTCACCACTACCGCGTCGACGACTATTACGAGGTCGGTCGGGAGAAGGTGCGTGAGTACGCCCGCGCGGTTCAAGACTTTCATCCCGCGCACTGGAGTGAAGAGGCGGCCAAGGAACTCGGCCACCCCAACCTGCTCGCGCCGTTGACCTTTATTTCGCTGGTCGGCATCATCGCCCAGCGGCGACTGTTCGAGACGATCGTGACCGGTTACGACATGAGCCAGATCCTGCAGACCGATCAGGTGCTCGAGTTCCACCGGCCGATTCGGGTGGGCGACCAACTGACCTGTGACGTCTATCTGGATTCGGTTCGCCAGCTCGCGGGCAGCGACATCATCGTCACCAAGAACATCGTCACTGATCAGAACAACGAGTTGGTGCAGACGACTTACACGACACTGATGGGTCGCTCCGGCGGGGAGGTCGATGAAAACATCGCCCATGCGGTCGAAGATGTCATCATGCATGGTGTGTCGTTGTCCGCTCGCACCGATGGCGGCGAGACGGTCCAGCAGCCGGTCGTCGCCGGCGCGCCCGAGGCCGCGCCGCAGTACGCGCCGCCGCGTCGGTCGGAGCCTGGTGCGGTGACCAGCCTGAAGTTCGACGATGTTTCCGTCGGCGACGAGTTGCCGCCGCGCATCGTCCGGCTCACCCGCGGTGACCTGGTCAACTACGCCGGGGTCTCCGGCGATGCGAACCCGATCCACTGGAGCGACGAGGTGGCCAAGCTCGCCGGCCTCGAGAATGTGGTGGCGCACGGCATGCTCACGATGGGTCTGGGCGCTGGATTCGTGACCTCCTGGCTCGGCGATCCAGGTGCCGTACGGGACTACAGCGTGCGCTTCACCAGCATGGTGTATGTCGATCCGCACAAGGCGGCCGAGGTGGAATACACCGGCAAGGTCAAGTCGATGGATGCCGAGACGAAGACGGCGGTGGTGGCCATTACCGCGAAGTTCGAGGGCAAGCGGATCTTCGGTCGGGCCACCGCGACCGTGCAACTGAGCTAGTAGCGAGTCGGCGGTCCGGATCGCCTGCGGTTTTCCTACCGCGTGAAACGTGCCGTACACTGAGATTTCTGGGGTTACTCAGCGCTGCGCGCTGCCCTGTGCTTGTTCGCTCATGCGAAAGGCAAAAGGGCGGCGCGATGTCATGTAATCCCTAAAGGGGCGTAGCTCAAATGGCAGAGCAGCGGTCTCCAAAACCGCAGGTTGCAGGTTCAAGTCCTGTCGCCCCTGCCCCGCATACGTAGGAAACGGAAGGATCGACGGGTGAGCGACGAGCGCGACGGCACGGCCGCAGGCGCGGGCGCCTCGAACGGCCGTACCGCCCTCGACTCGCGCGAGGAGGCGTCGAACCGTCCGAGCGGCAAGCGTCCGGGCCGTCGGTCGCGGATAGCCGAGGCCGAATCGAGCGCGACGGCCGTAGAACGGCCGGCGAAGGCCGGAACCAAGGCCGGTGACAAGAAGGTCAAGGCCGCGGGAGGAAAGCGGCCGAACATCTTCAAGCGGTTGGTGCGCTTCCTGCGTGAGGTTCTCACGGAACTGCGCAAGGTCATCTGGCCCAACCGCAAGCAGATGGTCACCTATACGACTGTTGTCCTGGTATTCGTGATCGCAGTGGTCGCCTATATCAGCGGCCTGGACGTGGCGTTCATCAAGGGTGTGACCTGGCTGTTCGGCTAGCCAACGCCTGTTGATGAGCGCGCGGTGAGATGCACGTGACGACCAAGAAAGCGAGTGCCCAGTGAGCACCCCCGAGAACGACGCGACCGAAACCGTCGCCGACGCGTCGGCGGAGGCCGGCGCACCCGAGCAGCCCATCGACGAAGTCGCCGAGTTCAAGGCCCTGCAGCGGCGTCAGCCGGGCGACTGGTACGTCGTGCACTCCTACGCCGGTTACGAGAACAAGGTCAAGGCCAACCTCGAGACCCGCGTGCAGAACCTCGACGTGGGTGACTACATCTTCCAGGTCGAGGTGCCCACCGAGCAGGTCACCGAGATCAAGAACGGCCAGCGCAAGCAGGTCAATCGCAAGGTATTGCCGGGTTACATCCTGGTTCGGATGGAGCTCAACGACGAGTCGTGGGGCGCGGTGCGCAACACCCCCGGTGTGACGGGCTTCGTCGGCATGACCACCCACCTGGCCGGCACCGCCTCGCGCCCGACGCCGCTGAGCCTCGACGACGTCGCCAAGTTCCTGCTGCCGCAGGACAAGCAGAAGAAGCCGGCCGCGGCTGCCGCGTCGGGCGATGCGGCAGCCGAGACCGCCGCCAAGCCGGTTATCGAGGTCGATTTCGAGATCGGCGAGTCGGTGACCGTGATGGACGGCCCGTTCGCGACCCTTCCGGCGAGCATCAGCGAGGTCAATGCCGAGCAGCAAAAGCTCAAGGTGCTCGTATCGATCTTCGGTCGAGAGACTCCGGTCGAGTTGGGATTCAACCAAGTCGCCAAGATCTAGTCGCGCCAAGAACTTGCTACACAGGCAAGAAACCGCACGAAAATAGGAAAGATAGATGCCCCCCAAGAAGAAGAAGCTCGCCGGCATTATCAAGCTTCAAATCAATGCCGGCCAGGCCAACCCGGCGCCGCCGGTCGGTCCCGCACTGGGCCAGCACGGCGTCAACATCATGGAGTTCTGCAAGGCCTACAACGCCGCGACGGAGTCGCAGCGCGGCAATGTGGTGCCGGTGGAGATCTCGGTCTATGAGGACCGGACCTTCAGCTTCAAGCTGAAGACTCCGCCCGCCGCCAAGCTGCTGCTCAAGGCCGCCGGTGTGCAGAAGGGCTCGGCCGAGCCGCACAAGACCAAGGTCGGCAAGGTCACCATGGACCAGATCCGTGAGATCGCCAAGACCAAGCAGGAAGACCTCAACGCCAACGACGTCGAGCAGGCCGCGAAGATCATCGCCGGCACCGCGCGGTCGATGGGCATCACGGTCGTCTAACGCCGACCCGTGCGTGAATTTTCACCGCGGGCGGTGAAAATTCGCGCACAGCAGCTGGGAGGGCCGGCCAGGCCCGTCGAACCACATCTGAACTAGAAGGACAGAACAACATGGCAAAGCGCAGCAAGGCGTATGTCGCGGCGGCCGAGAAGGTCGACCGCTCCAAGCTCTACAGCCCGTTGCAGGCAGCGCGGCTGGCGAAGGACACTTCGTCGTCGAAGATGGACGCGACCGTCGAGGTCGCGGTGCGGCTCGGCGTCGATCCCCGTAAGGCCGACCAGATGGTGCGCGGCACCGTCAACCTGCCGCACGGAACCGGTAAGACGGCGCGCGTGATCGTGTTCGCCGCGGGCGAGAAGGCCGCCGAGGCCGAGGCCGCCGGCGCCGACGCGGTGGGCGCCGAGGACCTGATCGAGCGGATCCAGGGTGGCTGGCTGGACTTCGACGCGGCGATCGCGACCCCGGACCAGATGGCCAAGGTCGGTCGTATCGCCCGCATCCTGGGCCCGCGTGGCCTCATGCCGAACCCCAAGACGGGCACCGTCACCATGGACGTCACCAAGGGCGTGCAGGACATCAAGGGCGGCAAGATCAACTTCCGCGTCGACAAGCAGGCCAACCTGCACTTCGTCATCGGCAAGGCGTCCTTCGATGACGCCAAGCTGGTGGAGAACTACGGCGCCGCGCTGGATGAGATCCTGCGGGCCAAGCCGTCGACGGCCAAGGGCCGCTACGTCAAGAAGGTCACCGTTTCGACCACCACCGGACCGGGCATCCCGGTGGACCCGAACCGGACCCGCAACCTGCTCGAAGAGGACTGAGCCAGGCTCGAAAAAAGGCCGGACGCCCCGCGTGGCGCCGGCCTTTTTCAGTCCCGCCGGAAGTTGTCGAGCAGCAACTTGCTGATCTGCGGTAGCAGGGCCGGCGGCAGGCTGTGTCCCATTCCGTCGATGAGGTGCAGTTGCGCGCCCCGGATCGCCTTGGCGACAGCCTTGCCGCAGGCTGGCCGCACCAATGGGTCGGCCGTCCCGTGGATCACCACCGTCGGAGCCTGAATGCGCTTGTCGTAGGGCAGCAGGCTGCCGGTGCCGGTGGTCGCCGCGAACTGCCGGATCACCCCGGCCGGGTTATAGCTGCGGTCGTAGTCTGCGGCGACCTGCTTGCGCAGCTCTTCGATCGGTACCTGGTAGCGCTGCGCGCCGATGGATCGCCGGGCCTTGACGATGCTGTCGATGATCTCATCGCGGCTGGCGCGCGGGCCCGGTCCGGTGAGCAGCGTGCTGAGCGCGGGCAGGCTCGGCGGCGGCAGAAACGGTTGGTTGGTGCTCGAGAAGATGATGTTCAGCGAGAGCACCCGCTCGGGATGGGCGCCGGCGAGAATCTGGGCGATCATGCCGCCCATCGATGCGCCGACGATGTTGGCGCGGTCAATGCCCAGATGGTCGAGCAGTCCGACCACATCCTCGGCCATGTCGACCAGCGTGTAGGGCACTGTGCTGGACATACCAAAGAAGTGTCTGCCCATCCGCGGCCAGATTGATCCTTGCACCCGGACACCGTCGAATTTGGTCGACAGCCCGATGTCGCGGTTGTCGAGCCGGATCACCCGATAGCCCGCTTCCACGAAGGACTCGCATAACGGCATCGGCCACATGGTCAACTGGGCGGTGAAGCCCATGATCAGAACGACGGCCGGATCGGCGGGGTTGCCGATGTCCTCGTAGGCGATGGTGATGCCGTTGGCGTCGGCGCTGCCTTGACGCATCTCGATTGCGGTCATTGGATCTTTCTACCCGGTGGCGTTGCGCCGCGGGCCGGTGGCTCGTTTTGCCCGATGCGTACGGGTGTCGGTATGATTGCCGACGGCTTTCGACTCGTTCGATCGCCACCTAATCACGTTCTACCGAAGACCGTTGGTCACCGCGTTTGCGGTTGAAGGTCCGGCTATCCGCTGGCGGCCCACGCAGGGAGTGACGAGGTTACCGCGGACGCGTGCGTCAGCACCGCCATCCGATGTGCCCCGTGTGCCCTGCACCGGGGCGTTTTGCTTGTATGCCTCCTTCTCTCACCGTGCAGCGGCGGTCGGGTCGTCGTTAGTGCAACAACACCCAGAGAGGAGGCGAAGTATGGCGAAGTCCGAGAAGGTCACTGCGGTCGCAGAGATCACCGAGCAGTTCAAGAATGCGACAGCCACCGTGATCACGGAATACCGTGGCCTTTCGGTCGGCAAGCTCACCGATCTGCGTCGCGCGCTCGGTGCAGGTGCCACCTACTCCGTCGCCAAGAACACCCTGGTCAAGCGTGCCGCTGCCGAAGCGGGCGTGGAAGGCCTCGACGAGTTGTTCGTGGGACCGACCGCCATTGCATTCATCAAGGGCGAGCCGGTGGACGCGGCGAAGGCGATCAAGACCTTCGCCAAGGACAACAAGGCACTCGTCATCAAGGGCGGGTACATGGACGGCCACGCGCTGTCCGTGGAGGAAGTCAACAAGATCGCCGACCTCGAGTCGCGCGAAATTCTGTTGGCGAAGCTCGCCGGTGCCATGAAGGGCAACTTGGCAAAGGCCGCGGGCCTGTTCAACGCTCCCGCATCGCAGATGGCCCGCCTGGCGTTTGCGCTGCAGGAGAAATTGGAAGCGGAGAACGGCGGTGCTGCGGCGCCGGCCGCCGAGGCTTCCGACGAAAGCTGATCCGCAGACCGCGTATCACAACCCCAGCCCCGGTCGCGGATCAGCGACGGGACAAAAATAAGGAAGGACCGCCATCATGGCGAAGCTCACCACCGAAGAGCTGCTCGACGCGTTCAAGGAACTGACCCTGCTCGAGCTGTCGGAGTTCGTGAAGAAGTTCGAGGAGACCTTCGAGGTCACCGCTGCTGCTCCGGTTGCCGTTGCTGCTGCCGGCGGCGCTGCCGCTCCGGTCGCTGCCGAGGCTGCCGAGGAGCAGGACGAGTTCGACGTCATCCTTGAGGGTGCCGGCGACAAGAAGATCCAGGTCATCAAGGTTGTGCGCGAGATCGTTTCGGGCCTCGGCCTGAAGGAGGCCAAGGACCTCGTCGAGAGCGCGCCGAAGCCGATCCTGGAGAAGGTCGCCAAGGAAGCAGCCGACGCGGCCAAGGAAAAGCTCGAGGGCGCGGGCGCGAAGGTGTCCGTCAAGTAGGACGTGTTTGTCGTCACAGAACGAAAGCCGGTTTAGGCAGTCGTTCCTGGAGTACCAAAAAGCGGGCGGTTTCCCCAACGGGGAGACCGCCCGCTTTTTTACCCAATAAGCTGCCTCCGTAGGTCGGCTCCGCCGGTCTGCCGAGTGCGATACAGTGACGCAACCCACTAGGGAAAATCGTCAGGATACGTGGAGGTTGGCGTGGGCGTCGAGGTACGGACCGAGGGCATCACGAAGTCGTTCGGTCGGCAGAACATCTGGCAGAACATCACGTTGACGCTCCCGCCCGGTGAGGTGAGCGCGCTGCTCGGTCCGTCCGGTACCGGTAAGTCGGTGTTCCTCAAGTCGCTGATCGGGCTGCTGCGTCCGGAGCAGGGCGCCATCTACATCGATGGCACCGACATCATGACGTGTAGTCACAAGGAGCTCTACGAGATCCGCAAGCTGTTCGGCGTGCTGTTCCAGGACGGCGCGCTGTTCGGGTCGATGGATCTGTTCGACAACACCGCGTTCCCGTTGCGCGAGCACACCAAGAAGAACGAGTCCGAGATCCGCAAGATCGTGATGGAAAAGCTCGAGCTGGTGGGTCTGCTGGGCGCGGAGAACAAGCTGCCCGGTGAGATCTCCGGCGGTATGCGCAAGCGCGCCGGCCTGGCCCGGGCGCTGGTGCTCGACCCGGAGATCATCCTCATCGACGAGCCGGACTCCGGTCTGGACCCAGTGCGTACCACCTACATCAGCCAGTTGTTCATGGACGTCAACGCCCAGATCGACGCGACCATGCTGATCGTGACGCACAACATCAACCTGGCCCGTACGGTGCCCGACAACATCGGCATGCTGTTCCGCCGCAACCTGGTCATGTTCGGCCCGCGTGAGGTGCTGTTGACCTCCGACGAGCCGGTGGTCAAGCAGTTCCTCAACGGCCGCATGATCGGCCCGATCGGTATGTCGGAGGAAAAGGACGAGGCCCAGATGGCCCAGGAGCAGGCGCTGGTCGACGCCGGCCACCACGCCGGTGGCGCCGAGGAGATCGAGGGCATCATCCCGCAGATGAAGGCCACCCCTGGGATGCCCGAGCGCAAGGCCGTCGGCCGCCGCCAGGCCCGCGTCCGCGAGATCATGCACACCCTGCCGCACGACGCGCAGGTCGCCATCCAAGACAGCCTCGATGAAACGGACAATGACGACACACAGCAGATTCCGGTGTACCACGACGGCGGTTACGACGAGCGCCACTCGGATCGTGGTTAAGGCCGACCGACGATGAGCATCGTTCAGGATCGGGTGGTCAGGCCTGTCAAGGGGGGATTTGCCCAGGCCGGCAACCTCTTTGACCTTTTCATTGAAGTAGGGCGCGGGATCTTCAAGCGACCGTTCCAGCTGCGCGAATTCATCGAGCAGTCCTGGTTCATTGCGAGTGTGTCGATCCTGCCGACGGCGCTGGTATCGATTCCATTCGGTGCCGTCGTCGCCCTGCAGGCGGGATCGCTCATTCAGCAGTTCGGTGCACAATCCTTCACCGGTGCGGCGAGTGTGCTCGCGATCGTCCAGCAAGCCGCGCCGGTCATCACGGCCTTGCTCATTGCCGGTGCGGCCGGCTCGGCTGTCGCCGCAGACCTGGGGTCCCGCACGATCCGCGAGGAAATCGACGCCATGCGCGTGCTGGGTATCGACCCCGTCGCGCGCTTGGTGGTGCCTCGCGTGCTCGGCATGATCCTGATCGCGGTGCTGCTGAACGGCATGGTCTCGTTCGTCGGTATCGCTGGTGGCTACTTCTTCAACGTCCTGCTGCAAGGTGGTACACCCGGTGCCTACTTGGCATCGTTCGGCTTCCTCGCCCAGCTGCCCGACCTCTATATCGGTGAATTCAAGGCCGCCATCTTCGGCCTAATTGCCGGTGTGGTCGCCGCGTACAAGGGCCTGACGCCGAAGGGCGGGCCGAAGGGTGTTGGTGACGCGGTCAACCAGTCGGTGGTCATCACGTTCATCATCCTGTTCTTCGTCAACGTGATCATCACGCTCGTCTACCTGCAGGTTGTTCCTGCGAAGGGGTCGTAGGTCATGGTTATCGCGCGCAGCAAATATGACAAAACGTTGATGCGGGTGCGTCGAATCGGGCGCACGCCACTCGACGTGCTCGATCGCGCCGGCGAGCAGATGTCGTTCTACACGCGGGCAATCGGTTGGAGCCCGCGCACGGTTCGCCGCTACAAGGGCGAAGTTCTACGCCTGCTCGCCGAGGTGAGCTTCGGTACGGGCGCGTTGGCGGTGATCGGCGGCACGATCGGCGTCATCGTCATGATGACCATCGCCGTCGGTGTGGTCGTCGGTCTGCAGGGCGCCGCGGGACTCGATGAACTAGGCACATCCGCACTGACAGGCTTCCTAACGGCCTACTTCAATACCCGAGAAATTGCGCCGCTCATCGCGGCGCTTGCTATGTCAGCGGTTGTCGGTTGTGGTTTCACCGCACAACTCGGTGCCATGCGGATTTCCGAGGAAATCGACGCGCTGGAAGTGATGGCGGTTCCCAGCCTTCCGTTCCTGGTGACCACCCGAATGCTCGCTGGATTCGTGGCTATCATTCCGCTCTACGTCATCGGTCTGTTGGGTTCCTACCTCGGGTCCAGATTTATCGCGACGATGTTTCTGGGTCAGTCCAGCGGTACCTACGACCACTACTTCAACCTGTTCCTACCGCCGCAAGATGTGTTGTATTCCTTCGGCAAGGTGCTGGTATTTGCCTTCGTCCTGATCTTGATCCACTGCGTCTACGGGTACACCGCCAGCGGCGGCCCGGCGGGCGTGGGCGTGGCGGTCGGTCGCGCGGTGCGGGCCGCGATCGTCACGATCATGGTTCTCGACTTTTTCCTTAGCCTCGCGATCTGGGGTACCACGACGACAGTGCGGGTGGCTGGATGAAAACAAGGGGAGCAACCTATCGCAACAGGGCGCTGGGCTTGGCGTTTCTGGTCCTCGTCGGGGCCTTCGTCTGGGTCACGATTGCCATGTACAACAAGCAATTCACCAAAGTGGTGAAGGTGAACCTGTTGACCGATACGGTCGGCAATTCGCTGCCGAAGAACGCGGATGTCAAGATCCGCGGTATCGAGGTCGGGCAGGTGCGTGACATCGCACCGCAGGGACCAGCCGGATCGGGAGAGGCCGTCAAGGCAGTTCTCGCGATGAACCCGGACAAGATCGACAAAATCCCGTCCAACGTCACCGCGCGATTGCTACCCAAGACGTTGTTCGGTGAGCGCTATGTCGATCTGGTGTACCCCGATAACCCGTCGGGGGAACACCTCGCGGCCGGCATGACGATCAAGCAGGACAAGAGCGGCAACGCCATCGAGCTGGGTCAGTTGTTCGACAGCGTTTTGCCGCTGCTGCAAGCGATTCCGCCGAAGGACCTCGCGTCGACGCTGGGCGCGCTCTCGCAGGCGCTGTCCAATCGTGGTGAGTCCCTGGGCGTCACGCTGGATCGGCTCAATACCATCGCCACCCAGGTCAACGGCGAAATGCCGGACCTGCAACAGGATTTGCGCCAATTGGTGACGTTCTCGAATACTTATTCCGACGCATTCCCGGAATTGATCGACGCGCTCAACAACCTGCGCACCACCAACGCGACGATTGTGGACAAGCGCCCGCAGATCGTCGACCTGTTCTCTTCGCTGACCAGCACTGGTGCGGTCACGGCCGACTTCCTGAACGCCAACCGGGACAACATCATTGGCCTGAGCGCGGACTCCAAGGAAGCCCTGTCGACCTTGGCGACGTATTCGCCGGAGTTGCCGTGCGTCTTCGCCAACTTCGCCAAGATCAAGCCGCGAATCGACAAAATCATGGGCGCCGGCAGTCCCGAGCCGGGATTGCGTGTCTCCATCGAGCTGACCAACACCCGCGGGCGCTACCTGCCCAACCAGGATGAGCCGCGATTCTTCGACAACCGCGGTCCGTGGTGTGAGCCGGAGTTGCCGCTTGGAGTCGATGTGGGCCAGTACCCCGGTGGGAAGTCGGTCAACGACGGCTCTTACCAGCCGCCAACGCGCTACGCCGGCCCCGCGCCGACGTACTACCCCACGCCGCAGTTCTCGCTGTTCCCCGGTGGGCCGAAGATGGCCGCGCAGCCTGCCAGTATCGCTGGTTCGCCGTATGAGAAGCACACCATGGCGGCGATCTACAGCGCGGCCAGCGGCGTTGCGCCGCAGGATATTCCGTCCTGGACCACCCTGATCGGGGCGCCCGCGTTCCGAGGCAGCGAGGTAAGCGTGCGATGAAGCGAATTCCATTTTCACCGCTGATCAAACTGATCATTTTCGCGGTGTTGACCATCTTTGCCACCGCACTGCTGGCCTTCAGCATCGCCAACACCATGGGCGGCGGCGGGGGGACCTTCAAGGCACGGTTCTCCGATGCGACACTGCTCAACGCCGGTGACGATGTGCGGATCGCGGGTGTTCGGGTCGGCACGGTGAAGAGCGTCGATCTGGTCGATCACCGGATCGCCGAAGTCACGTTCACCGTCACCGACCGGGATTGGCTGCCGGCCAGCACCATCGCCGCGATCAAGTTCCGCAACCTGGTTGGCCAGCGGTACATGGAGCTCGACCAGGGCACCGGGCAGCAGGGCTACAAGATCAACGACGGCGGCACCATCCCGCTGGCGCAGACCAAACCGCCGGTCAACCTCACCACCTTGTTCAACGGCTTCCGGCCGCTGTTCCACACCCTGACCGCGGACGATGTGAACAAGCTGTCGTTCGAGATCATTCAGGTCTTCCAGGGCGAGGGTGGCACGATCACCGATTTGGTGCACGACACCGCGTCGCTGACCAACACGGTTGCCGACAAGGACCGGGTCATCGGCGAATTGGTCGACAGCCTCAACACTGTGCTGGACACGGTCAACAAGCGTGACGACAACCTCAACGACCTGATCATCAAGACGCAGCAACTCGTGACGGGTCTGGCCAATTCGAAGGACACCGTCGGTGCGTCGGTGCAGTCGCTTGGCGACCTGACCGTCGCCGCCAACGACGTACTGGTGCCGACCCGGCCGTCGCTGCAGGGTGCCATCGCCGGTTTGAACGAGGTAGCTGGGGAAGTCAGCTCGCGCCGAGACGAGGTGAACACCGTTCTCCAAAATCTGCCGATCAAGATTCAGAAACTGGGCGCCGCCGGTAGTTACGGCTCGTGGTTCCAGTTCTACCTCTGTGGCCTCGACATCGTCGCTGGCCCGGGCCATGCTCCGCAGTTGAACCTGCCGGCGGGGCTGCCCACCATCAACCAACCGATGTATACCAATGCAGCACCGCGCTGCGGTAAGGCTGGTGGTCCGTAATGGAACGCAGGCGAAGTCCGGCGATGATCGGGTTCCTCAGCATCTTCATCGTGCTGCTGATCACGATCTCCGCATTCTTCATCAGTGAGCTGCCCATCATTGGCGCGGGCGCGCAGTACAAGGCCCAGTTCAGTGAGGCCGCCGGGTTGAAGAAGGGCAACGAGGTCCGCATCGCCGGGGTGAAGGTCGGTAAGGTCACCGACGTCAGCCTCGACGGCAACAAGGTGATAGTCGCCTTCCGCACCAAGAATGCGTGGGTCGGCAATGACACCACGGCCTCGATCCAGATCAAGACGCTGCTGGGTAAGAAGTACCTGGCGCTGGACCCGCAGGGCGACAAGATGCTCGACCCGACCCAGGTGATCCCACTGTCGCGGACCACTTCGCCGTACGACGTCATCGAGGCATTCAGCGACCTTGCGAAGACCACCGGTGAGATCGACACGAATCAGCTCGCCCAAAGCTTCGAGGTCCTCGATCAGGCCATGGCAGGGACGCCGCCGGAGATCCGCAGCGCGATTGACGGTGTTGCCCGGCTGTCGGACACGCTCGCCAAGCGCGACACGCAGTTGAAGAAGCTGTTCGCCGCGACCAAGACCACCTCGAAGATCCTTTCCGACCGCAACGACGACTTCCAGAAGTTGCTGTCGCGGGGTGGCGAATTGCTCGCCGAGCTCAACTTCCGGCAGCAGGCGATTCACCAGTTGTTGACCACGTCCCAAACGCTGTCGACCGAACTGACCGCTTTCGTCCATGACAACGAGGCACAGATCGGCCCGACGCTCGTCAACCTCCAGGCAGCCGTGGACCTTTTGAACAAGAACGAGCAGAACCTCAACAAGACACTCGAGCTCGCAGCACCGTTCTACGGCGTGTATGCAGACGTCCTCGGAACTGGCCGCTGGTTTGACGTCGTCGTCACCAACCTGACCCCGCCCGGATTGCCGGCTATCCCCGGTTACCGTGATCCCATTCGAAAGTTTGGGCAGTAGCCATGAGCGAAAACACTGAGCAGAATCTCGATGAATCGACCGTGTCGGACCGGCGTGCGCGGGTGCGCAAGGTTGCGCCGATCGCCCTGATCGTGGTCGTGCTGATCGGCCTGGGCTGGCTCGGCTGGTGGCTGTTCCAGCGGGCCACGACCACCAAGATCACGGCCTACTTCGATTCCGCAGTAGGCATCTACTCGGGATCCGAGGTCCGCATCCTGGGCGTGCCGGTCGGCAAGATCGACTCGGTGGAGCCCGAGGGCAGCCAGGTCAAGGTCGAGATGAGCGTCAACCGGAAGTACGACGTTCCGGCCGACGCGAAGGCCGTCCAGATTGTCCCGTCGATCGTGTCCGACCGCTTCATCCAGCTCACTCCCGCCTACAGCGGCGGGGAGAAGATGGCGCGCGAGGCCACCATCCCGTTGAGCCGGACCGCAACTCCAGTCGAGGTGGACCAGCTCTACGCCAGCGTCAACAAGCTGTCCAAGGCACTCGGGCCAAACGGTGCCAACAAGAACGGCGCACTCACCGACCTCGTGCACACCGCTGCCGCCAACTTCAACAACAACGGTGAAGCGCTGCGGACCAGCATCACGAATCTGTCCAAGGCTGCGCGGTACCTGTCCGACAGCCGCGGCGACTTCTTCGACACAGTGAAGAATTTGCAGACGTTCGTGAGCATGCTGGCCGCCAACGACGACCAGGTTCGGCAGTTCAACAGCCAGCTTGCCGACCTGTCCACCTTCCTGTCGGGCGAGCGCGAGGACCTGGGTAAGTCGCTGAACCTGATCTCGGTGTCGCTCGGTGACGTGGCCCGATTCGTGCACGACAATCAGGATCTGCTGCACAGCAACTCCGAAAGCCTGACCACCCTCACCAAGACGCTGGCTGACCAGCGCGACAACCTGGCCAAGGTGTTGGCTATCCTGCCGGTGACCGCCAGCAACCTGGTCAATGTCCACAACGCGGAATCCGGCACGCTCGACATGCGCCCGTACTTCCCGCAGTTGCAGGATCCGTTCGGCACGCTGTGCAAGCTGATCGACTTCGGCAAGTTGAAGCCGGGCGACCCGCAGTTCGAGGCCCTCGGCCGGCAGATGAAGCCGATCCTCGATAACTGCACCCGGGTAATGGACCAAATCACCGCGGGCATCAAGACGCCGACGCTGAACCTGCCGTTCGGCATCCTCAGCGGTGAAAACGAGCAGCGGGCTCCGCTGCCCGGAACGGTGCCGGGCAATCCCTCCCCGCGCCAGACCGACGGTGTGGCACCGTCGCAGCAGCAAGGGGGTCGGTGATGCGTAAATCGATTTCACTGCGGCCAATTCCCCGGAAAATCCGGGTCGCGGCGGTCGGTTCCGGGCTGTGCACCGTGGCGCTGTTTGCGTCGTCCTGTTCACAGGGAGTTTCCTCGGTCCCGTTGCCCGGTGGCGCCGACGTTGGCGATCACCCGCTGCACATCACTGTGCAGTTCGACAACGTGCTCGACCTGGTGCCGCAATCTTCGGTCAAGGTCGACGGTATTTCCGTCGGCAAGGTCGACAGCATCTCCGTGGGCCCGAGCGGCTGGACCGCGAACGTCAAGACGGAGATCAACAACTCGGTGAGCCTGCCTGCCAACGCGACCGCGGAGGTCAAACAGACCAACCTCCTCGGTGAGAAGTTCGTGTCGCTCGAGGCGCCCAAAGAGAATCCGTCGGCGCAGCGACTTGCCGATGGCGCGGTCATTCCGTTGTCGCGCACCCGGCACGCGGTGGAGATCGAGGAGATCTTCGGCGCACTGTCGTTGCTGCTGAACGGCGGCGGAGTGGCGCAGTTGCAGCCGATCGTGACGGAGCTGAACAAGGCAGTCGGCGGCCGCGAACCGCAGGTGCGCGCGTTGCTCGAGCAGGCGAACACGTTGATCAGCGGCCTCGAAGAACAGGTCGACTCGATCACCAAGTCGCTCGACGGCCTAGACACCCTCAGCACCCGAGTCAGCCAGCAGAACGACCAACTGGGCAAGCTGATCGACGAGTTGCCGAAGGGCGTCGGCATCCTGCAGGAACAGCGTCCGCAGTTGGTCGCCATGCTGGGCCAGCTCGACCGCTTGGGCAAGGTCGGCTACGACGTGCTCAACAATTCCAAGCAGAACCTGATCACCGATCTGCGGTCCTTGCGCCCGACACTGCAGGCGCTCGGGAAGGCCGCGCCGGATTTGGTGACTTCACTGCCGCTGGTTCCGACGTATCCGTTCCCGGACTCGAGCTTGCCCGCACTGCACGGTGGTTCGATGAACCTGTTCGCCTCGGTGGACCTGCAGGTCGGCGATGCATTGTCGAACCTGGGCGTCGGTAAGGCCGACCCGGTCTACTACCCGCCGCCGGGTCGCCCGGTCCCGGTCAATCCGACCAACCCGTACTACAACGGCAACGGTCCGCGACCGGGCTGGCCGACCGTTTCGCTGTTACCGTTGCCGCCCATCATTCCCAACCCGATACCGCAGCCTGGCGTTCCTGCGCCCGGTGCGCCGGTCTCCGATCCGATGGGTTCGCTGCTCAAGCAACTAGGGGTGGGTCCGCGATGAGGTCACGTACGGTACGTATCCAACTCGCCGCGTTCGTCATCATCGCGGTGTTGGGCATCATCTACGTGGGTGCGCGCTACGCGCGGATCGACAAGCTGCTCGGCTTCCGTCAGTACCCGGTCACGGTGCAATTACCCGACTCCGGCGGTGTCTTCCCGAACGCCGAAGTCACCTATCGCGGTGTGCCGGTGGGCCGGGTAGGCGACATGACGCTCACGCGGGACGGCATCAACGTGCAACTGCTGATCGACAGCAGCGCACCAAAGATCCCGGCGTCCACGAAGGCCGCCGTCGCGGACCGGTCGGCCATTGGTGAGCAGTACGTCGATCTGCGCCCGGAGACCGACAACGGCCCGTACCTGGAGTCGGGTTCGGTCATCCCGGTCAGCCGGACAAAGATTCCGACCCCGGTTCAGGATGTGCTGGCCAACGTCAACTCGCTGGCGAAATCGGTGCCGTTGGACGACCTGCACACCGCGGTGGCCCAGCTCGGCGTGGCATTCGACGGCCAGGGCGACAACCTGCAGTCCTTGGTGGACTCGGTGACGAACTTCAGTGAGACCTTCAAGGACTCGCTGCCGCAGACCCTCGCGTTGATCCGCGACGGCCGCACCTTCCTCGACACTCAGGCCGAACAGGCAAATGCGATCGGCTCCTACAGCGTCGGGCTGCAGTCAGTTACCGCACAGTTGCGCGACTCCGATCCAGACGTCCGGCGACTCGTCGACACCGGGCTCGATTTCAGTGGCGAGCTGGGCAAGCTCATCACCGACAGCGGTACCGCGCTTACTACCGACCTGACGAACCTGCATCAGACGATGGTCACGGTGGCGCCGAAGGCGTTCAACCTGAAGCCGCTGCTGCAGTTGCTGCCAGGGCTGTCCATCGGTGGCTCGGGCGTCGCGCCGGGTGATGGCACTGTGCACCTCGGGTTGGTGCTGGAGACGAATAACCCGGTATCTTGCACGGTCGGCTACGAGAGCACCTATCAGATGCTCGCGCAGATGAAGGCGCAGAACCCGAACTTCGATGACAGCCGCGACGATATTCCGTTCAACACGAACGCCGGCTGTAAGGTGCCCGAGGGCAACGCCACGGACGTCCGCGGACAGAAGAGCGTGATCTACGACGACCCGTCCGTTCCGCAGCCGTGGGACAATGTGCCCAAGACTGATCCGGATAAGCTCAATCTCACGCCGATCGCTACGCAGCTGTCGACGCTGATCGGTGTGGTTCCCAAGCGATGACTAGGTTAAAAGTGTGAGTGCAGACGACCCCGCGGTCAGCAACGAAGACAACGAAGAATTTCCCAGCGAACGGTTTCCCGAGGAGATCAGCGAGGAGACGAACGAAACTGGCCGATCGTGGCTGCTGCCGGTAGCCACGGCGGTCATGGCGATACTGGCCGTGGCCAGCGTGGTCGCCGCATGCTTCTTCGTGTTCGCCCCCGGCTGGGGTGGTTTCGGGTGGGTACACGCTGCGTTCGTGGAGCAGCCTCGCGCCGACACCCGTGAGGCCGCTCTCGACGGCGCGCGGCAAGCGGCGGTGAACCTGAACTCGATGAATCCCGACAACATCGACGGCAGCATTGCGCTGATGCAGTCGTCGTCGGCCGATGACATGCTCGACCAGATCAACTCGAACCGGGACAAACTCAAGCAACTGGCGAGTTCCAGCAAGACCCGGCTGGAGTCGACGGTGATGGGCGCGACGATCACCGAGCTGAACACCGACGATGACACGGCCAAGGCCATGGTGGTCCTCACCCAGACTTCGACTATGCCGGACCAGAAGCCCACGAAGCAGCGGGTGACCTGGACGCTGGCGATGAAGAAGGTCGGTGATGTCTGGAAGGCGACGCAGGCCACTTCGCTGGGCCCGCCGGTGCTGCTCGACACCCCGCAGGTCGACCAGGGTGGCGCCGCGCCGCCGGCAACGCCGGCACCCGCTCCGGCCGGTCGTTGATCTGTATTTGACTTAGGGATTTTTCGCTGATGGCAACGAATCGTCGTAATCGTCCGAACACTTCGCGTCGGCCCCGCGTGGCAGGGAGCTCAACGCCGGGTCGTAAGCCCGCGCCCGAACCGGCCGAGCAGCCGGCGGCCGAACCGACCCGGAAGACGCCGGCCTTTCGGCGTGGATCCGGCTCGTCGCTGCGCCGCAAAGAGCAGGCGGACTCAACCCAACCGGCGCCGGACGTCGCCGCCGCAGGACCAAGCGAGCGTTTCGCGAGTCTGCGCCGCGTCCCGGACCGGAATTGGCGGCTCGTCGCGATCCTCGGCGTGGTCACCGTGGTCTTCGGCATCATCGCGGCACTCGCCGCGTTCAAGCCGGGGGCTCGGGTGTCCAACGAAGCCTATGTCGACACGGCGAAGACCGAGCAGGTGAAGGCGGCCACCGAGAACGCGCTGAAGACGCTCTACAGCTACGACTACGAGCACATCGACGGCTACCCGGACAAGGCCCGCCAAGTCATCACCGACGACATGCGCAAGAAGTTCGACCAGACCGTCGGACAGACCGTCGCCGCAGTCAAGCAAGCGCAGACCAAGACGGATGCGACCGTCGACCCGATCGGCGTCACGCTGCTCAATGGCGATAGGGCGGAACTGCTCGTCAACCTGACCGTGAGCGCCACCAACAAGGGCGTGGCCCAGGACAGTGCGTCGGGGCCGATCGTCGTGGACATGGTGAAATCAGGCGACAACTGGGTGGCTTCCAACATCGTCGATCGGTGATCGACGCGCCAAACACCGCCGTAAACCTTGACGCGGCCGCTCGTACGAGTCACTCTATTGGCCATAACATGCAACAATCTTCGCCAGATGCACCCGAGATACACCTGAAGAGCCAGCGGTAGGTGTCCCGCCGCAATGACTGCGCGGGGCACTCGGCTCGGGTGTTATTTCTGCTGCCGCTAGACATGGCGCCGAATATGGTGTAAGTTCGGACGTTGCGCTGGCTGCCTCCTGTCCACCTCTCGACTGCATCGCTGAATCCGCCATTTTCGGTGGTTGCTTTCCGCCTGCTGTGGACGAGTTTCGTTCGGGTCGTGACCAGCGAAATTCGTAGCAAAAAACAGCGATGGCCACCCACTCGGGTGGCCCGCGTGAGGTGCTGGAAGGACGCATCTTGGCAGTCTCTAGCCAGACCAAGGCTGAATCGTTCGCAGTTCCGGGAGCCCCGCAGCGGGTTTCCTTTGCAAAGATCCGCGAGCCCCTCGAAGTTCCGGGGTTGCTCGACCTGCAAACGGATTCGTTCGAATGGCTTATCGGTTCGCCGGAGTGGCGTGAGAAGGCCGCATCGCGCGGCGATCACGCCGTCACCGGCGGTTTGGAGGAAATCCTCACCGAACTTTCGCCCATCGAAGACTTCTCCGGTGCGATGTCGCTGTCCTTCTCGGACCCGCGCTTCGACGAGGTGAAGGCGTCGGTTGACGACTGCAAAGAAAAGGACATGACCTACGCGGCGCCGTTGTTCGTCACCGCGGAATTCATCAACAACAACACCGGTGAGATCAAGAGTCAGACGGTCTTCATGGGTGATTTCCCGATGATGACCGACAAGGGCACGTTCATCATCAACGGCACCGAGCGCGTGGTCGTCTCGCAGCTCGTCCGTTCGCCGGGCGTCTACTTCGACGAGACCATCGACAAGACCACCGAGAAGATGCTGCACAGCGTCAAGGTGATCCCGAGCCGCGGTGCGTGGCTGGAATTCGACGTGGACAAGCGCGACACCGTGGGTGTGCGCATCGACCGCAAGCGTCGCCAGCCGGTCACCACGCTGCTCAAGGCGCTGGAGCTGACCGACGAGGAGATCCGCGAGCGGTTCGGCTTCTCCGAGATCATGATGACCACGCTCGAGAAGGACCCGGCGAAGAACACCGACGAGGCCCTGCTCGACATCTACCGGAAACTGCGTCCGGGCGAGCCGCCGACCAAGGAGAGCGCGCAGGCGCTGCTCGAGAACCTGTTCTTCAAGGACAAGCGCTACGACCTGGCGCGAGTTGGTCGCTACAAGATCAACAAGAAGCTCGGCATCCACGTGGGCGAGCCGATCACCTCGACGGTGCTCACCCGCGAGGACATCGTCGCGACCATCGAGTACCTGGTTCGGCTGCACGCCGGTGACACCACGATGACCGCCCCGGGTGGCGTCGAGGTGCCCGTCGAGGTCGACGACATCGACCACTTCGGCAACCGTCGCCTGCGCACGGTCGGCGAGCTGATCCAGAACCAGATCCGGGTCGGCCTGTCGCGCATGGAGCGCGTGGTCCGTGAGCGGATGACCACCCAGGACGTCGAGGCCATCACGCCGCAGACGTTGATCAACATTCGCCCAGTCGTGGCCGCGATCAAGGAGTTCTTCGGAACCTCGCAGCTGTCGCAGTTCATGGACCAGAACAACCCGCTGTCGGGCCTGACGCACAAGCGTCGCCTGTCGGCGCTGGGCCCTGGTGGTCTGTCGCGTGAGCGCGCCGGCCTCGAGGTCCGCGACGTGCACGCGTCGCACTACGGCCGCATGTGCCCGATCGAGACGCCGGAAGGCCCGAACATCGGCCTGATCGGTTCGCTGTCGGTGTACGCGCGGGTCAACCCGTTCGGCTTCATCGAGACGCCGTACCGCAGGGTCGTCGACGGCCGGGTCACCGACGAGATCGTGTACCTGACCGCCGACGAGGAAGACCGCTTCGTCAAGGCCCAGGCCAACGCGAAGGTCGACACTTCCGGTCGGTTCACCGAAGACCGCGTCCTGTGCCGCCGAAAGGGTGGTGAGGTCGAGCTGGTGCCGCCGTCGGATGTCGAGTACATGGACATCTCGCCGCGACAGATGGTTTCGGTCGCGACCGCGATGATTCCGTTCCTCGAGCACGACGACGCCAACCGTGCCCTGATGGGTGCCAACATGCAGCGTCAGGCGGTTCCGCTGGTTCGCTCCGAGGCGCCCGTGGTGGGCACCGGCATGGAGTTGCGGGCCGCCGTGGACGCCGGCGACGTGGTGGTCTCGGACAAGTCCGGTGTGGTCGAGGACGTTTCCGCCGATTACGTCACGGTCATGGCCGATGACGGCACCCGCCGCACCTACCGGTTGCGCAAGTTCGCCCGCTCCAACCAGGGCACCTGCGCCAACCAGCGCCCAATCGTCGACGAAGGTCAGCGGGTCGAGCTCGGCCAAGTTCTTGCTGATGGCCCGTGCACCGAGAACGGTGAGATGGCGCTCGGCAAGAACCTGCTAGTGGCGATCATGCCGTGGGAAGGCCACAACTACGAGGACGCCATCATCCTGAGCCAGCGGCTCGTGGAAGAGGACGTGCTCACCTCGATCCACATCGAGGAGCACGAGATCGACGCCCGTGACACCAAGCTCGGTGCCGAGGAGATCACCCGGGACATCCCGAACGTCTCCGACGAGGTCCTCGCCGACCTCGACGAGCGTGGCATCGTGCGCATCGGTGCGGAGGTCCGTGACGGCGACGTGCTGGTCGGCAAGGTGACCCCGAAGGGTGAAACCGAGCTGACGCCGGAGGAGCGACTGCTGCGCGCGATCTTCGGTGAGAAGGCGCGTGAGGTCCGCGACACCTCCCTGAAGGTGCCGCACGGCGAGTCCGGCAAGGTCATCGGCATCCGGGTGTTCTCCCGCGACGAGGATGACGAGCTGCCCCCGGGTGTCAACGAGTTGGTCCGCGTGTACGTGGCGCAGAAGCGCAAGATCCAGGACGGCGACAAGCTCGCCGGCCGGCACGGCAACAAGGGTGTCATCGGCAAGATCCTGCCGGTGGAGGACATGCCGTTCCTGCCGGACGGCACGCCGGTCGACATCATCCTCAACACCCACGGTGTTCCGCGTCGTATGAACATCGGTCAGATCCTCGAGACCCACTTGGGCTGGATCGGCAAGACCGGTTGGCAGATCGAGGGGAACCCGGAATGGGCCTCGGCGCTGCCCGAGGAGATGCACGCCCAGGGGCCGGACACCCGAATCGCGACGCCGGTTTTCGACGGTGCCCGTGAGGAGGAACTGACCGGGCTGCTCGGCTCGACGCTGCCCAACCGCGACGGCGAGGTGATGGTCGGCCCGGACGGCAAGGCCACGCTGTTCGACGGCCGCTCGGGTGAGCCGTTCCCGTATCCGGTTTCGGTCGGCTACATGTACATCATCAAGCTGCACCACCTGGTCGACGACAAGATCCACGCACGTTCGACTGGTCCGTACTCGATGATCACCCAGCAGCCGCTCGGTGGTAAGGCGCAGTTCGGTGGTCAGCGCTTCGGTGAAATGGAGTGCTGGGCCATGCAGGCCTACGGCGCGGCATACACGCTGCAGGAGCTGCTCACCATCAAGTCGGACGACGTGGTCGGCCGCGTGAAGGTGTACGAGGCGATCGTCAAGGGCGAGAACATTCCGGAGCCCGGTATTCCGGAGTCGTTCAAGGTGCTGCTCAAGGAGCTGCAGTCGCTGTGCCTGAACGTCGAGGTGCTCTCCTCGGACGGGGCGGCGATCGAGATGCGCGACGGGGACGACGAGGACCTCGAGCGTGCGGCCGCCAACCTGGGTATCAACCTGAGCCGCAACGAGTCCGCGACCGTCGATGACATGGCGCAGTAACAGTCCGACTTAATCGAATTTTGGCAGCAACCAAAACCCAGTTTTGGGGAAAGGAAGTTACGGCGTGCTAGACGTCAACTTCTTCGATGAACTCCGGATCGGCCTCGCCACCGCCGAAGACATTCGGCAGTGGTCCTACGGTGAGGTCAAGAAGCCGGAGACCATCAACTACCGTACGCTCAAGCCGGAGAAGGATGGCTTGTTCTGCGAGAAGATTTTCGGTCCCACCCGGGACTGGGAGTGCTACTGCGGCAAGTACAAGCGCGTGCGCTTCAAGGGCATTATTTGTGAGCGCTGTGGCGTCGAGGTGACTCGCGCCAAGGTGCGCCGTGAGCGGATGGGCCACATCGAGCTGGCCGCGCCGGTCACCCACATTTGGTACTTCAAGGGCGTCCCGTCGCGCTTGGGCTACCTGCTGGACCTGGCGCCGAAGGATCTGGAAAAGATCATCTACTTCGCCGCCTACGTGATCACCACGGTCGACGACGAGCTGCGACACAACGAGCTGTCGACGCTCGAGGCCGAGATGGAGGTCGAGAAGAAGGGCGTCAGCGACCAGCGGGACATCGACCTGGCCGAGCGGGCGCGCAAGCTCGAAGAGGACCTCGCGGCACTCGAGGCGGAGGGCGCCAAGGCCGATGCCCGCCGCAAGGTGAAGGACGGCGGCGAGCGCGAGATGCGCCAGATCCGTGACCGCGCCCAGCGGGAGCTGGACCGGCTCGAGGAGATCTGGAGCACGTTCACCAAGCTCGCTCCCAAGCAGTTGATCCTCGACGAGCAGATCTACCGCGAACTGCAGGACCGCTACGGCGAGTACTTCACCGGCGCGATGGGTGCCGAGGCGATCCAGAAGTTGATGGAGAACTTCGACATCGAGGCCGAGGCCGAGTCGCTGCGCGAGACCATCCGCAGCGGCAAGGGCCAGAAGAAGCTGCGCGCGCTCAAGCGGCTCAAGGTCGTCGCGGCGTTCCAGAGCACCGGCAACTCGCCGATGGGCATGGTGCTCGACGCGGTTCCGGTGATCCCGCCGGAGCTGCGGCCGATGGTGCAGCTCGACGGTGGCCGCTTCGCCACCTCCGACCTCAATGACCTGTACCGCCGCGTGATCAACCGCAACAACCGGTTGAAGCGACTGATCGACCTCGGCGCGCCCGAGATCATCGTCAACAACGAAAAGCGGATGCTGCAGGAGTCGGTGGACGCGCTGTTCGACAACGGCCGCCGTGGACGTCCGGTCACCGGACCGGGCAACCGCCCGCTGAAGTCGTTGAGCGACCTGCTCAAGGGCAAGCAGGGCCGGTTCCGGCAGAACCTGCTCGGTAAGCGCGTCGACTACTCGGGTCGTTCCGTGATCGTCGTCGGTCCGCAGCTGAAACTGCACCAGTGCGGTCTGCCGAAGCTGATGGCGCTCGAGCTGTTCAAGCCGTTCGTGATGAAGCGGCTCGTGGACCTCAACCACGCACAGAACATCAAGTCCGCCAAGCGGATGGTGGAGCGGCAACGCCCGCAGGTGTGGGACGTGCTCGAAGAGGTCATCGGCGAGCACCCGGTGCTGCTGAACCGTGCCCCGACGCTGCACCGCCTCGGCATTCAGGCCTTCGAGCCGCAGCTGGTGGAAGGTAAGGCCATTCAGCTGCACCCGCTGGTGTGTGAGGCCTTCAACGCCGACTTCGACGGTGACCAGATGGCTGTGCACTTGCCGCTGTCTGCCGAGGCGCAGGCCGAGGCCCGGATCCTGATGCTGTCGAGCAACAACATCCTGTCCCCGGCGTCGGGTCGCCCGCTGGCCATGCCCCGTCTGGACATGGTGACGGGCCTGTACCACCTGACGCGGCTCGAGGAAGGTGCGATCGGCGAATACCGGCCGGCCACCAACGACCAGCCGGAGCAGGGCACCTATTCCTCGCCGGCCGAGGCGATCATGGCGGTCGACCGTGGTGCCCTGTCGGTGCGGGCCCTGATCAAGGTGCGGCTCACTGACCAGCGCCCGCCGCGGGACGTCGAGGCCGAGCTGTTCCCGAACGGCTGGCACCGCGGCGACGCGTGGACCACCGAAACGACTCTGGGTCGCGTGCTCTTCAACGAGCTGCTCCCGGCGGACTACCCGTTCGTCAACGAGCAGATGCCGAAGAAGCGGCAGGCCACGATCATCAACGATCTGGCCGAGCGCTACCCGATGATCGTCGTCGCGCAGACCGTCGACAAGCTGAAGGACGCCGGTTTCTACTGGGCCACCCGCTCCGGTGTCACCGTGTCCATGTCGGACGTCCTGGTGCCGCCGGAGAAGGCGGAGATCATGGAGCGCTTCGAGGCCCAGGCCGAGCAGATCGAGAAGAAGTACCAGCGTGGTGCCCTGGACCACCAGGAGCGCAACAACGCGCTGGTCAAGATCTGGCAGGTCGCGACCGAAGAGGTCGGTAAGGCCATGGAGGAGCACTTCCCGGACGACAACCCGATCCCGATGATCGTGAAGTCGGGCGCGGCGGGCAACATGACGCAGGTCCGTTCGCTGGCCGGCATGAAGGGTCTGGTGACCAACCCGAAGGGTGAGTTCATCCCGCGGCCGATCAAGTCCTCGTTCAAGGAGGGCCTGACGGTGCTGGAGTACTTCATCAACACCCACGGCGCTCGAAAGGGTCTGGCCGACACCGCTCTTCGTACCGCCGACTCGGGCTACCTGACCCGTCGTCTGGTCGACGTCAGCCAGGACGTGATCGTCCGCGAGCACGACTGCGGCACCGAGCGCGGCATCACCACGACCATCGCGGAACGGCAGCCCGATGGCTCGCTGGTGCGCGACGCCCACGTGGAGACGAGCACCTACGCCCGGACACTGGCCGCCGATGCTGTCGACGCTGACGGCAACGTGATCGTGGCCGCGGGCGCCGACCTCGGCGACCCGGCTATCGAGGCGCTGCTCAATGCGGGCATCGCGCAGGTCAAGGTCCGTTCGGTGCTCACCTGTGAGACCGGAACCGGCGTGTGTGCCACCTGCTATGGCCGCTCGATGGCCACCGGCAAGCTGGTGGACATCGGTGAGGCGGTCGGTATCGTCGCCGCGCAGTCCATCGGTGAGCCCGGGACGCAGCTGACCATGCGTACCTTCCACCAGGGTGGTGTGGCCGGCGAGGACATCACCGGCGGTCTGCCCCGTGTCCAGGAACTCTTCGAGGCGCGCGTGCCCAAGGGCAAGGCGCCGATCGCGGAGGTTTCCGGCCGGATCCGGCTCGAGGACGACGATCGGTTCTACAAGATCACGATCATCCCCGACGACGGCAGCGACGAAGTTGTCTACGACAAGCTCTCGAAGCGTCAGCGGCTGCGTGTGTTCAAGCACTCCGACGGCACCGAGCGGCTGCTTGCCGATGGTGACCACGTCGATGTCGGCCAGCAGTTGCTGGAGGGCTCGGCGGATCCGCACGAGGTGCTGCGCGTCATGGGCCCGCGCCAGGTGCAGATCCACCTCGTCAACGAGGTCCAGGAGGTGTACCGGAGCCAGGGTGTGTCGATCCACGACAAGCACATCGAGGTGATCGTTCGCCAGATGCTGCGTCGGGTGACCATCATCGACTCGGGCTCGACGGAGTTCCTGCCCGGTTCGTTGACCGAGCGCTCGGAGTTCGAGGCGGCCAACCGTCGCGTCGTCGCCGAGGGTGGGGAGCCGGCTGCCGGTCGTCCGGTACTCATGGGTATCACGAAGGCGTCGCTGGCCACCGACTCGTGGCTGTCGGCGGCGTCGTTCCAGGAGACCACTCGCGTGCTTACCGATGCGGCGATCAACTGCCGCAGCGACAAGCTGATCGGTCTCAAGGAGAACGTGATCATCGGTAAGTTGATCCCGGCCGGTACCGGCATCAACCGTTACCGCAACATCCAGGTGCAGCCGACCGAGGAGGCGCGGGCCGCGGCCTACGCCATCCCGTCCTACGACGACCAGTACTACAGCCCGGACGCGTTCGGGGCCTCGACTGGTGCGGCCGTGCCGCTGGACGACTACGGGTTCAGCGACTACCGCTAGGAGTCAAAAGAAGGTGGGCCGGTTCCAGTACGGGACCGGCCCACTTCTCTGTTATCCCCACCCTTCCTGCCGTGATCATGAGCAAATCGCGACTACCTTCTTGATGGTTGTGGAGACTTCCTCATGATCACGGCCGCCGGAGCGGGTTATCCACAGGCCACGCTGCAGGCGTCCGTTTTTGTCATGGTGGCTCTTGAGGCTGTCCTCATGGATATCCGACTTGCTGCCCTAGCGGCCACCCCACGATGACATCCTCACCTTCGCCGTGCTGCGCACCGAGTTCACCGAGGCCGACATTCGCCGGATGGTGAAACACGGAGTGCTGCATCGAATTTGGCATGGCGTGTATACGACTGCGGAGCCATCTCTGGTATTGCGGCTCGACGCGCTGGTGCCCGTCCTCGGAGTTCGGCCCATCGCGTGCCTGGGCACCGCGGCGCAGTTGCATGGCTTCGACGTTCAAGGCGGTAGCGCAATCCATATCATCGATCCGTTGCAGCGCTGCAGGCATTGCTTGCCGGGACTCCACGTGCATCAGCGTCTTGGTGCGCCGGTAGTGGTGGTGGACGGGCGCCACGTCACCGAGCCGGCATGGACAGCCGTTGAGTTTGCTCGCACATTGACCAGACCTCGGGCGCTGGCAACTCTCGACGCCGCTGTGCGAGTCGGAGTCAGCGAATCCGATTTGGCTGCGGCAGCCCGCTGCCAAGCCGGCCGACGAGGCATAGTTGTGGTGCGGGACTTGCTCCCTCTCGTGGATGGGCGCGCAGAGTCGCCGATGGAATCCGAGACCCGCCTGTTGCTACTCGACGGTGGGGTACCGACACCGGAGCTACAGTTCGCGGTTTTCGACGATTTCGGCGTTGTCCGGTTCTACTTGGATTTCGCCTGGCCAGCGTTCATGCTCGCAGCCGAGTACGACGGGGATGAGCACCACGGAAATGCGTTAGCGGTGCGGCGAGACAAGGCGCGGGTTGCGTGGCTGCAGGATCGGGGCTGGTTGATCATTCCGATCACCGCCGATGACGTTCGCCGTCGGCCACAGCAGTTGCTGGCCCGCATTTTGGCTCATTTAGCCGCCCGCGCCGCGATCGCGTAGGTTCTTGGCAGCCGTGATCATGAGCAAATGGTGAAGCTCTACTTGGCCTTTGCGTAGATTTCCTCATGATCACGGAACAAGAGGGGTGCGGGATGAGTGTTTTCGACGAGATGCGCGGATCGTCGCGACTCGGCATGTTGGTCGGGATCACTGCCGCCAGCGTCGGCGTGATCTACGGCTACGACCTGTCGAACATCGCGGGCGCGCTGCTGTTCATCACCGACGAATTCGGGCTCAGCACCCACCAGCAGGAAATGATCACGACCGCGGTGGTGATCGGGGAGATCGTCGGTGCCATCGGGGGCGGATTGCTGGCCAACGCGATTGGCCGCAAGAAGTCCATGGTGCTGGTCGCCGCAACCTACGCGGTGTTCGCGCTGCTCGGCGCGTTGGCGCCATCGGTCGGCCTGCTGCTGGTTGCCCGGTTCCTGCTCGGCCTGACCATCGGGGTGTCGGTTGTCGTGGTGCCGGTATTCGTCGCTGAATCGGCACCCGCCCGCATTCGCGGCTCGCTGCTGGTGGCGTACCAGGTGGCGACGGTCGTGGGCATCATCATCGGATATGTCATCGCCTACTTTCTGGCCGGCTCACACAGTTGGCGCTGGATGCTCGGCCTCGCGGCCGCGCCCGCGGTGCTGACCACACTGTTGCTGTTGCGGCTTCCCGACACCGCCCGCTGGTACCTCCTCAAGGGGCGCGCCGCCGACGCCCGCCGGGTGTTGCGGATGGTCGAACCGGACGCGGATGTCGACACCGAACTCGCCGAGATCGGCCTCGCGCTGAGATCCGAAAAGGGCGGGGCAATCAAGGAGATGCTGCGCAAGCCGTACCTGCGAGCCACCATCTTTGTCGTAGGACTCGGCTTCTTCATCCAGATCACCGGCATCAACGCAATCGTCTACTACAGCCCAAGACTGTTCGAGGCCATGGGCTTTCACGGCAATTTCGCGTTGCTCATCCTGCCGGCACTGGTGCAGGCGGCCGCGCTCGTGGCCGTGGTGGTCTCGCTGCTGCTGGTCGACCGGCTCGGGCGCCGGCCGATCCTGCTCTCTGGCATCGCCATGATGATTCTCGCCAACATCGTGCTGATCGGCGTCTTCGTCACCGGCAGTGATTTCGGCGGCGCGCTCACCATCTTCGGGTTCTTCGGGGTACTGCTGTTCACGGTCGGGTTCACCTTCGGCTTTGGTGCGCTGGTCTGGGTTTATGCCGGTGAAAGCTTCCCCGCGCGACTGCGCTCGATGGGCTCTAGCGCGATGCTGACCTCGGATCTGGTGGCCAATGCGGTGGTTGCCGCGGTGTTCCTGACGATGTTGAACTCGCTCGGCGGAGCGGGCACCTTTACGGTGTTCGGGCTGCTGGCGCTGGCCGGCTTCGCGTTCGTCTATCGGTTCGCACCCGAGACCAAGGGACGCCAACTCGAGGACATCCGCCACTACTGGGACAACGGCGGGCGCTGGCCTGCCAACACAATCGAAACCGCTCAGGTGACCCAGCGATGACGGTCGCCCTGGGCCTCGACATCGGCGGCTCGAAAACCAAGGCCTTGTGTTGCACCGGAACGGTCACGGTGCACGAGTCGGTCGCCGGAAGCGCCAACGTCGCCTCGGTCGGCCTCGCGGAGGCGAGTCGGCAACTCGATGCGGTCCTGGCCGAAATGCCGTGCGAGGCAATCGAGTCCGTGTGTGCCGGGACTGCGGGAACGCCGCAGACCGCCCGCCAGATCACCGACCTTCTGCAGCGGCGCTTCCCGCACGCAAAGTTGCTCGTCGTCCATGACAGCCAGCTGATTCTCGCCGCCGCGGGCGCCGAGGACGGCATCGCGCTCATCGCCGGCACCGGCTCGGTGGCCTGGGGCAAGCGCGGCGAGCGCACCGTGCGGGTGGGCGGCTGGGGGCACCTGCTCGGTGATGAGGGCAGTGCCTATTGGGTGGGTCAGCAAGCTGTGCGACATGCGCTCTCGCGCGTGGATCATGGGCTCGCTGCCGATTCGCTGACTCGGGCGATCACCGCCGCCTGCGGGCTTGCCGATCCGGCCGCGCTGCTCGACCACTTCTACGAACTGCACGATCGCCGCTACTGGGCGCAGCGGGCCAGCGTCGTGTTCGACCAGGCACGCGGCGGCGACGAAGTGGGCAGGCGCATCGTGACCGCTGCCGCGGCGGCGCTGACCGGTCTCACCGCCGAGGTGGGCCGCCAACTGGGTATCGACGGGCCGGTGGTGCTCGCCGGTGGGCTCGCCGTGCACCAGCCGATGCTGCAAGAAGAAATCCGAAAATTCCTGTCGCGCAATGATGTCCGCGTGCTGGATGTCGAACCCGTACACGGTGCGATCCGACTCGCTCAGCGAGAAATGAGTTGCCCCTCATGACCCCCAAACCCGGACACCTGATGGCGGCCGAGATCGCCGAGCAACCGAAGGTGTGGCGTCGGCTGCTCACCGAAGGCGCGGACCCGATTGCCGCCGCCGCGGCTCGAATCCGTGAATACGCGCCGCGATTCGTACTCTTCGTCGCGCGTGGGACCAGCGACCACGCCGCGCTCTATGCGAAGTACCTGGTGGAAATCGTGCACGGCTTGCCCGCCGGTCTGATGTCACCATCGACCATGACCGTGTACGGCTCGACTCCGGACCTGCGCGACACGCTGGTGATTGCGGTCAGCCAATCCGGTGGCTCGCCCGATCTGGTCCGCACGGTCGAGGTGGCCCGTCAGCAGGGTGCGCTCACGGTGGCGGTCACCAACAATCCCGCGTCGGCGCTGGCGGACGCCGCCCAGATCCATGTCGATGTGCTGGCCGGCGAGGAGCGCGCGGTTGCGGCAACCAAGTCCTACACCGCTGAATTGCTTGCGCTGCACATGTTGCTGAACGGCGACACGGATTTCGAGATCTCCGCCCTGCCCGAGCTCGGCGACGAGATGCTCAGGCACTCCGACGCGGTGGACTTCATCGCCGCGCGTTACCGCTTCGCGCAGCGCCTGATTACCACGGGCCGCGGATACGCGTACCCGACGGCGCGGGAGGCGGCATTGAAACTGATGGAGACGTCGTACCTTTCGGCGCAAGCATTTTCGGGAGCTGACCTGTTGCACGGGCCGTTGGCAACCATCGATCCCCAGGTTCCGGTCATCGCCGTGGTTCCGGAGGGGCCCGGCGGGCAAGCGATGGCGCCGGTGCTTGCGCGGCTGGCCGAGCTGCGTGCCGACGTCGTAACCGTCGGTGCGAAAGCCGCCGGCCTGGCGGGCGCGATTGCCTTGCCGAGCGGTGTGCCGGACGAGTTGTCGCCGTTGCTCGAGATCCTCCCGCTGCAGCAGCTTGCTCTGCAGTTGGCTGTCACCCGCGGTGGGGATCCCGATGAGCCGCGCGGGCTGCGCAAGGTCACGCAAACGCTGTGATCACCGCCGGAACAGTCGTCTTGCCGGACCGCGTCTGCAGACCGGGCTGGATCGAAACGAGCGGCGAGCGAATCGTCGACTGCGGTCCTGACCAGCCGCCCCGGCGCGCCGACCGCGAGTTTCCGGACGCGACCATCGTCCCGGGCTTCGTCGACATACACGTCCACGGCGGCGGCGGTGCTGCCTACACCTCTCGCAACCCAGCCGAAATTCGGGCCGCGGCCGACTTCCATCTGCGCCATGGCACCACCACCACGTTGGCGAGTCTGGTGACCGCTGCCCCGGAGGTGCTGCGCGAACAGGTGAGCGCGGTAACCGATCTGGTGGGCCGCACAACCATCGCAGGGATCCATCTGGAGGGTCCGTGGTTGAGTGCGGCCCGCTGCGGCGCGCACGACCGGACCCAACTGCGCGTCCCCGACCCGGCCGAGTTAGCGGCCTTGCACAACGCATCCGGTGCCATCCGCATGGTCACCGTGGCGCCGGAACTGCCGGGCGCTGCCGGGTTCATCGAAGCGCTGGTTAACTCCGGAATCGTTGCGGCCGTGGGTCATACGGACGCGACCTATGCGCAGACACTAAGGGCGATCGACGCCGGTGCCACCGTGGGCACCCACGTTTTCAACGCCATGCGGCCGCTGCATCATCGCGAGCCGGGACCGTCGCTGGCGCTCATCGAAGACGCCCGCGTCACCGTGGAACTCATCGCCGACGGGGTCCACCTGCACGACTCGGTTTTCCGTCACGTGCTGTCCACGGCCGGGCCGGAGCGGGTCGCGCTGATCACCGATGCCATGACGGCCGCCGGAATGCCCGACGGCGCATACCACTTGGGCGATCTCGACGTCGTGGTCGACGCGGGCATCGCGCGGCTCTCGGCGACCGCCACGATCGCCGGCAGCACCGCAACGATGGATCGGGTCTTTCGGGCTGCGGTCGGTCCGGTGCCCAGTGACGACACGTTGTGTGCAGCGGCGCGCATGACCGCGTCGACCCCCGCGCGTGCGATCGGCATCGACAACGTGGGCAGCCTGCGCCCGGGCAACCGGGCCGATCTCGTGGTGCTGACGCCCGAGTTACACGTCGATGCGGTGCTGTGCGCCGGCGTGTGGGTGGGCGAACCGGACGATTCCCACTAGGCTGGTGGGCGTGCCTGGAAAGAAGCTTGATCGGGTTCGCGCGAAATCCGCGGTCGAGACAGTGCGCGAAAGCCCGGTCATCGCCGCGATCGCGATCTCTCCCGCCGTGGTGCTCTTCGGATTGGTGTGGTGGCTCGCTGGCTTCGGCTGGGCTATCGCGCTGGTGGTGCTGCTGGTCATCGCGATGATCATCGGCGGGAAGTTCTTCTGACAGTCCTTCGCCGGACCATCACCTCGCGCAGCGGTGTCATGTAAATGCCCTCTGCGGCAAGGCCTTTGCGGGCTTTGTGCCGGGTTATCAGGACTCCGATGATGCCAAGCGCCCACACCGGATACTGCACCAGCCAGGCCGCCCGGAACGCGCCGAAGCTGTAACCGCCCGCGTGGTCGAGCACCACACCCATGGCTTCGATCACGGCAAGTGTCGCGACGAAGCCGCCCATGTTGACCATGCCCTGCGCCGTGCCCATGCTGGTGCTCGGGTTGAACATGCGCGCATAGTCGAACGCGATCATCGAGCCCGGCCCCCCGACCGAAATCACCACGACCAGCAGCGTGAGCAGCCAGCGCGGCGCCGGGCCCGCCAGGCTCAATACTGCGGTCCACACGCCGACGTTGGCCAGCATGATCGTCAGCACCAGCCAGGACCGCCGCAGCGGGTGCCGGGCGCTGAGCACGCCGAGCACCGGCCCGGCGGCCACAGCCGCGACGACCGAGATGGCCAGGAATCCGCCGGCGGCTCCCTCGGAAAGCCCTTGCGCCGACACCAAATAGGGCACGCCCCACATCAACGCGAACGTCGTGATCGAGAACTGGGACCCCATGTGCGTGAAGAAGCCCAGGCGGGTCCCAGGTCGCGCCCACGCCGCGCGGATCTGCCTGGCTACCTCGCGCGGCGGCGCCGGCGCGGCAACCACCGCCAGGCCGGGTGGTGCGTCGCGGACGACGGCTGCGGCAAGGGCGGCAAACAATGCTCCCAGCGCGGCCGCGGAAATGTAGGCCGACTGCCACCCGGCGCCGTGCAGCACCGCCATCAGCGGGATGGCCGACAACACCTGTCCGAACTGTCCGATGATGCCCGTGAGTTGCGAGAGCAGCGGCACCCGGCGCGGGGCGAACCACTGCGGCACTAGACGCAGCACCGAAATGAATGTGCAGGCGTCGCCGATGCCCACCAGCACGCGCGCGGCGATAGCCGGACCGAGCGAGTCGGCGACGGCCAGCACGAGTTGCCCGGCCGCCATGGTGACGGCGCCGGCCACGATCATCGCCCGGGAACCGAACCGATCCAGCAGCACACCCGCCGGGATTTGCATTGCCGCGTAAACCACCACCTGCAACACCACAAACCCGGAAAGGGTTGCGGGGCTGGCGTGAAAGCGGCCGGCCGCTGCCAATCCGGACACTCCGAACGAGGTGCGCTGCAGCACGGCGATCACATATGCGGCAACCCCGACTCCCCAGACGAGGTAGGCGCGCTTCATCGATTTAGCGCGGGATGTGGAAGTCGACGAGCTCGGCCAGGCCGGTGCCGAGACCGCTCCACGAATCGTCCACGGCCAACACCGCCATGGCCGACGTCGGAAATTTCGCGCTCAGCGCATCGGCGTGCGGTGAGTCCCGGTTGGCCGCCAGTTCCCATGCAGTCCAGGGAATTCCAGGTGCATGACCAACCACCAGCAGGGTCTGCACGGAATCGTCGGTGAGCCGGATCAACTCGATCAGTTGCTCGATGCCGGCCTCGTAGATGCTGGGTTCGAAGCTGACTTTCGTGTCGATGCCCGTCGCGGCGAGCGTCTCGCGGGTGCGTGCGGCAGTCGAACAGAGCACGGCATCGATCGGCGGCTGATGCGCACGCAGCCACTCGCCGGCGAGCGCGGCCTGGCGTTCACCGCGCGCGGCGAGCGGGCGGTCGTGGTCGATGACGCCGAGGGGATACGCGGACTTCCCGTGGCGCATGAGAATGAGCGAGCGCGGCATGGCGCTAACCGTAATGCGCCCACTCGTCACCGAGGTATGCGACGGGTGTCACACTACGAAGATGGCATACGTGATCACCCAGCGGTGCTGCAACGACGCGAGTTGCGTGGCCGAGTGCCCGGTCGACTGCATCCGGCCCACGCCGGAGCAGCGGGAGTTCGCCAACACCGAGATGCTCTACATCGATCCGGACACGTGCATCGACTGCGGCGCCTGCGTCGACGCCTGCCCGGTCGACGCGATCTTCTCCGAAGACGAGCTGAGTGCCTCCTTGGCGCGCTTCGCCGACATCAATGCCGCCTACTTCCAGCGTCATCCGCTCGAGGCGGACCTTGCACCGATGGCCATGCCGGCTCGCCCGCCCAAGGAACTCGGTACCCTGCGCGTCGCCATTGTCGGTGCCGGCCCGGCGGCCTGCTACGCGGCCGAGGAGTTGCTCAAGCGCGCTGATGTCGAGGTCGACATGTTCGATCGTGTGCCCACCCCCTTCGGTCTGGTGCGCGCCGGGGTGGCGCCGGACCATCCCGGCACCAAGGGCGTGGCCGGCATGTTCGAGACCGCGTTCAAGCGCGACGCCTTCGCGTACTTCTTGAACGTCGAGGTCGGCACCCACATCAGCCACGAGGAACTGCTGCAGCACCATCACGCCGTCATCTACGCGGTGGGCGCCTCCACCGACCGGCACCTGGGCATCCCGGGCGAAGACCTGCCGGGAAGCTCGTCGGCGACCGACTTCGTGGCCTGGTACAACGGCCACCCCGACCACGCGGATTCCGTCTACGACCTGACCGGCGAACGTGCCGTGATCGTCGGAAACGGCAACGTCGCGCTCGATGTGGCCCGCGTTCTGCTGCTTGGCCCAGCAGAGCTCGGCAAGACCGACATTGCCGATCACGCGCTGGAAGCCTTGCGTAAGAGCAACATTCGCGAGGTGGTGCTCCTCGGTCGGCGCGGGCCGGTGCAGGCCGCGTATTCGTCCTCGGAGTTCTTGGCGCTCGGCTACCTGCCGGGCATCGATGTCGTCATCGACGAGAAGGAACTCGAGCTCGATCCGGCCAGTCAGGCGTTGCTCGACGATTCCGAGGTGGAACCGTCGCTGACACTCAAAGTCGCGCTCGCCCACGAGTACGCCGGCAAGCCGGTCAACGCGGACAACAAGCGAATCGTGTTCCGGTACTTGACGTCGCCGACGGAGATTCTCGGTTCCGATCGCGTCACCGGCGTCCGCATCGCGCACAACCGGCTCGTCGAGACCCCGTCCGGACTCATCGCGGAACCGACCGGTGAGACCGAGACGATCGACGCTTCACTTGTCTTGCGTTCGATCGGCTATCGCGGTGTCGCTCTCGGCGAGCTGCCCTTTGACGACGCGCGCGGTGTGATCCCCAACGCCGCGGGCCGGGTGCTCGGAGCCGACGGTGAGCCGCTGGCCGGCGTTTACGTGAGTGGCTGGATCAAACGCGGTCCGCGCGGCGTGATCGGCACCAACAAGACGGACGCGCAGGAAACGGTCGAGCACCTGCTCGACGACTTCACCGCGCGCAAACTGACCACGCCCACCGAGGACCGTGCGGCGCTGATCAAGCTGGTGGAGCAGCGGCAGCCCGAACACGTCGACCGCAACGGATGGCGGGCAATCGACCGCATCGAGCGCGAGCGCGGCAAAGCGGCAGGGCGTCCGCGGGTGAAGTTCACATCGGTGGCCGAGCTGGTGGCGGCTGCGCGGAAGCACTGATCGTCTCGGTCGCCAGTGAGCTCACCCGCGCGGCCGCGCGCACGTCGCCGCCGACGACGAACCACAACCGCAGCGTCGGATCGCCCTGCGGCCCGGTCGGCTCGACGCGTGAACGCACCATGACCTGCTCGCGGGCCAGGATCGGGGAGTGGTGCTCGATCACAGCTCGATGCGGGCGGGTGAGCAGTTTGGGACTGTCGACGAGGCAATCTTCGACCGCGTGCCAGTAGGAGGAGTTGTTCACGTGGTTGAACGCGTCGATGTCGGTGGCCCGCAAATGGAACTGATGATCGCTTTCGGACTCGGGCGGCGGCGGGTCGTTCAGCCACTGCCGCCAACGCAGTCGGTGCTCGCCGGTCATCTGGGCCAGGTATGTCAGACCGTCGTCGCTGATGCGGGTGGGCAGCCCGGTGGATTCGCTGATGTTGATCCAGAATCCCTCGGACTCGATCAGCCCGCCGCTTTCGCTCTCCACCCGCACGCGCATGTTCGTCCAGCGCGTCGACATCCCTGAGCACCACCGCCGCAGGTTCACCCGGTCGGGGAAACGCACCGGACGAATGACGTCGATGACCGTGCGTCGCACAATCCAGTACGGGTCGGTGTGGGCGAAGAATGTGGCTTGCAGATTTTCCCAGGCGATGTCCTGCAGGTACCTGGCCACGCCGTCGAGGCGCAGCCGGTTGTCTGGATCTACGTCGCCCGCACGCACCGGCCACGACGTCTCGTAGCCGAGACCACCCGCCGGTGGGGCGGGTAGCGGCTGGTCGAGTGACATTGCGCTGGCTCCTTACTTCAGTGCGTTCCGGCGCTAGCCCGCAACGCGTCCACCGTCGCGCTGAGCGTCTCGGCGACGTCGCGGTAGCCGATGCCAAGGTCGCGTTCGCTGGCCGAGTCGTCGACCCGCGGCATCTGGGTGTAGTAGCGCATCGCGGCTGCAGTAACTGGCGTATTGATCGGAACCACCCGGCCGACGATGTCAGCGGCCTCGCCGAGCAGGCGCAAGGCGGTGTCCGGCACGGGAAGGACCCGTAGCCGACGGCCGGAGGCATCGCTGAGCACCGCCGCGAGGTCGGTGACGCGCAGCCAGCGGCCACCGCAGGTATACCGGCGTGGACCCCTGCCCGGCTTGAGTAGCGCCGCGTGCAGGGCCGCCACATCCCGGACGTCGACAACAGACCAGGCTGCGCCACGGCCCGGAATCGCGCCGATCGCCAGCGCTGCGCGGACGCCGGTCGCGGCCTCGCCGAACTGATCACCAGCCGGCGGACCGAGCACCATGCCCGGGTAGGTGATACACACCGGTCGTCCCTCGGACTGCAGCTCCCGGGCGTAGGCGTCGACCTGGGACTTGGACCGGCCGTAGGCGTCGGTGCCTTCGACCAGCGGCAGGTCGGGCCGAATCACCTCCAGTCCCGGCCGAAACAGCGCCGCGACGCTGGACACGTGCACGATCGGGTCGAGGCCGCGGACCGCGGCAAGGCCCAGCACATTGCGCGCGCCCTGCAAATTGGTGTCGAGCGTCTGGGCGGCGAGGCGCGGGTCGGTGCTCACCACGGCCGCGGCGTGCAGCACGGCGTCGCAGCCGACCATCGCCGACGCCACCGAGCCGCGGTCGGTGATGTCGCCGATCGCGTAGTCGGAGGTGTCCACCCCGAGCGCCGCCGCGCTGGTTGCCAGCCGTCCGGGGTTGCGGACGAAGAACCGTACCCGGTGGCCGGCCTGCTGCAGTGCCTTCGCGCTCCAGGCACCGATGAATCCGGTTCCGCCGGTGACCAATACCTGCACAATCGAAAACCTAGCCGACCGCGCCGACACACGTGTCGGAGGTCGTGGTTAAAGTCACCTCAACCAGACGACAAGGGGATGCGATGCGGGCAGTGCGGGTTGTTCGGCTGGAAGGTCCGGAGTCGGTCGAGGTCGGCGAGGTGGCCGAACCGGGTGGCGACGGTGTGGTGGTCATCGAGGTGCACGCCGCCGGCGTCGCGTTTCCGGACGCGTTGCAGACCCGCGGTCTCTATCAGTACAAACCCGAGTTGCCATTCATCCTGGGCAGCGAGGTTGCCGGGGTCGTGCGCTCGGCGCCGGACGGCGCGCACGTCCAGCCGGGTGACCGGGTGGCGGGGTTGTCGATGCTCGGTGGCGGCATGGCCGAGGTCGCTGCGTTGCCGGCCGACCTCGTGTTCAAGCTGCCCGACGAGGTGTCGTTCGAGGCGGGCGCAGGTTTGCTGTTCAACGACCTCACCGTGCATTTCGCGCTGGGCGCACGAGGCCGGCTGACCGACGGTGAGACGGTCTTGGTGCACGGCGCCGCCGGCGGCATTGGAACGTCGACGCTGCGCCTGGCCCCAGCGATGGGAGCCGCGCGCACCATCGCGGTGGTCAGCGCGGAAGACAAGGTCGAGGTCGCCAAGGCTGCGGGTGCGACCGACGTGGTGCTTGCCGCGAACTTCAAAGACGCCGTCGGCCAACTCACCGACGGCCGCGGCGTCGACATCGTGGTGGATCCGGTCGGCGGAGACAGGTTCACGGATTCGCTGCGATCACTTGCGCCGGGCGGCCGGCTGCTCGTTCTGGGTTTCACCGGCGGCGAGATTCCTACCGTCAAGGTGAACCGACTGCTACTCAACAACGTCGAGGTCGTGGGCGTGGGTTGGGGGGCGTGGGCGATGCGTCATCCGGGCTATCTGGCCCAGCAGTGGGCCGAAGTGGAACCGCTGCTGGCCGGCGGCAAACTCAGTGTTCCGCAGCCTGTCGTGTACCCGCTCGAGCGGGCCGGCGAGGCGATCGCTTCGCTCGAAAACCGAACGGCCAAGGGCAAGGTCGTGTTGAGCGTCCGCGGTTAACGTACCGCGTAGAGTCGGTACCTGTGCGGTCCACAAGCGCCTTGCGTGCCTGCCTCAGTGGTGCCGTCGCGCTGGCCTTGGCCTCGATGCTCAGTGCATGCGGCGGCGACAGCTCCGGTGACACCGCGCAACCGGCACCCACCACGGCGCGGGCGCCTTCGCCGCTCGGCCCGTTTTTCGGGGAATGCGGCAACGTTTCCGATGACGAGGTCAAGCAGGCGTTCGCGATGCCGGATCTGCCGGTGATCACCCGCAATTCGGTCGGTTGTGTATGGGAGGCCGGCGGCCCGCTCGGGCCCAGCGTCAGTTTCTCCTGGTACCGGGGCAGCCCCATCGGCCGGGAAGCTGCGGGTTCCGGACTCATCGGCCGCCCGCCCGAAAAGATCGAGATCGACGGCCACCCGGGCTTCCGGGGATCGTTGGGTGACCAACTGTGCGAGATCGGTGTCCAATACGGCGACGACTTCTTCCACTGGTCGGTGACCTACGCCGATTTCCCGCCCACGGCAGACGCCTGCGATGTCGCCCGTCACCTGGCTGAACTGACTGCATCGAGGGTCAAATGAGGGCCCGGATCGCGGTCTGCGCCGCCGTTGTGGTCGCGGTAGGAGCGTTGGCAGGCTGCAGTCAGACGGTCACCGGGACGGCGATGCCGGCGGGATCGGCCAACCCCGGCGGCGGCAAGTTCCGTGATCTGCTACATGAGTGCGATGCGGTCAGCGACGACCAGATCGCCAAGACCGTGGGTGCCGATTCCATCGAGCGCGGCTTTTTCGGCGCGATCTGCCGCTGGGACGCGACCGGTCCCAGCGGCGAGGTCAAGGTCACCTTCAACTGGTTCGAGACCGGTTCGTTGGAGGTGGAGCGGGCGACGCTGCAGAAGCTGCACTACGGAATGAAGGACATCACGGTGCAGGGCCGCAAGGCGATTCAGGAACAGCCGCCCAACGATCCGGACTCCTGCGGCGTTACCGCCGGCGCCGCAGACACCGGGATCATCGGGTGGTGGGTGCAGTACCGCCCCGGCTCCACGCATCCCGATCCGTGTCAGGCCGCGCAGAAACTCGCGGAACTCACGCTCAATCTCAGTCGTTGAACCAGTAGTCGGGGCGACAGCCGACGCGACTTTGCCGTCGGAACCGCTGGCGGGTATTGTGGATCGCTGTGCCCGAAGCATGCGGGCAGGTTTGTGTGCGTTTCGTAGGCCAGCGAGAGCGGCTGACAGTTCTGTCATGCCCTAAGGCGCCTAGGTCGACGTGCCTCAGACCCCTTTGACACGCCCGACCTCGGGATGCCAAAAGCACCGTCCAGCAGCACCAGAACGACACGAGAAAGCCGGTCTATGCCAACCATCAACCAGCTGGTCCGCAAGGGCCGCCGAGACAAGGTCGCGAAAACCAAGACCGCGGCCCTCAAAGGCAGCCCGCAGCGCCGTGGTGTGTGCACCCGCGTGTACACCACCACGCCGAAGAAGCCGAACTCGGCGCTGCGCAAGGTCGCGCGTGTTCGCTTGACCAGCGCGGTCGAGGTCACTGCCTACATTCCGGGTGAAGGCCACAACCTGCAGGAGCACTCGATGGTGCTCGTCCGTGGCGGACGTGTGAAGGACCTGCCCGGTGTGCGCTACAAGATCATCCGCGGCTCGCTCGACACCCAGGGTGTGAAGAACCGCAAGCAGGCTCGCAGCCGCTACGGCGCCAAGAAGGAGAAGAGCTGATATGCCACGCAAGGGCCCCGCACCCAAGCGTCCGCTGATCAACGACCCGGTGTACGGGTCGCCGCTGGTCACGCAGCTGGTCAACAAGATCCTGCTCGACGGCAAGAAGTCGACCGCCGAGCGCATCGTCTACGGCGCGCTGGAGCAGGCACGCGAGAAGACCGGCACCGACCCGGTTGTCACCCTCAAGCGCGCGCTGGACAACGTGAAGCCGGCGCTCGAGGTGAAGAGCCGTCGCGTCGGTGGTGCCACCTACCAGGTGCCGGTCGAGGTTCGCCCGGGTCGCGCCAACACCCTCGCACTGCGCTGGCTGGTGAACTTCTCCCGGCAGCGTCGTGAGAAGACCATGGTCGAGCGGCTGGCCAACGAGCTGCTCGACGCCAGCAACGGCTTGGGTGCCTCGGTCAAGCGTCGGGAAGACACGCACAAGATGGCCGACGCCAACCGGGCTTTCGCGCACTACCGCTGGTGACCAGGTGGGGCCTTCGCCCCTTACGTGTGATTTGCCAAGAACTACTAATTGAGGCGGGAAGAATCCTGTGGCACAGGACGTGCTCACCGACCTGAAAAAGGTCCGCAACATCGGCATCATGGCCCACATCGATGCCGGCAAGACCACCACAACCGAACGCATCCTCTACTACACCGGTATCAGCTACAAGATCGGTGAGGTCCACGACGGCGCTGCCACGATGGACTGGATGGAGCAGGAGCAGGAACGCGGCATCACGATTACGTCGGCGGCCACGACCTGCTACTGGAACGATAACCAGATCAACATCATCGACACCCCTGGCCACGTCGACTTCACGGTCGAGGTCGAGCGTTCGTTGCGTGTTCTCGATGGTGCCGTTGCCGTGTTCGACGGCAAGGAAGGCGTCGAGCCGCAGTCCGAGCAGGTGTGGCGCCAGGCCGACAAGTACGACGTACCGCGCATCTGCTTCGTCAACAAGATGGACAAGCTCGGTGCGGACTTCTACTTCACCGTGCAGACCATCAAGGACCGTCTCGGCGCCAAGCCGCTGGTCATCCAGCTGCCGATCGGTGCGGAGGACACCTTCGAGGGCATCGTCGACTTGGTCGAGATGAACGCCAAGGTCTGGACCGGCGAGACGAAGCTCGGCGAAAAGTACGAGGTTCGCGAGATTCCCGAGGACCTGAAGGAGCGTGCCGAGCAGTACCGCAACGAGCTGCTCGAGACGGTCGCCGAGTCCGACGAGGAGCTGCTCGAGAAGTACTTCGGCGGTGAAGAACTGACTGTCGAGGAAATCAAGGGCGCCATCCGGAAGCTGACTGTCACCTCAGAGCTGTACCCGGTTCTGTGTGGTTCGGCGTTCAAGAACAAGGGCGTACAGCCCATGCTCGACGCCGTCATCGACTACCTGCCGTCGCCGCTGGACGTGGAAAGCGTCGAGGGTCACGTTCCGGGGCATGAGGATCAGGTCATCACGCGTAAGCCGAGCGCGGACGAGCCGTTCGCGGCCCTCGCGTTCAAGATTGCCGTGCACCCGTTCTTCGGCAAGCTGACCTACGTTCGGGTCTACTCGGGCAAGGTGGACTCCGGCTCCCAGGTCATCAACTCGACCAAGGGCAAGAAGGAGCGCCTGGGCAAGCTGTTCCAGATGCACTCCAACAAGGAGAACCCGGTTCCTGCCGCGAGTGCCGGCCACATTTACGCGGTCATCGGCCTGAAGGACACCACCACCGGCGATACGTTGTGCGATCCGCAGAACCAGATCGTTCTCGAATCGATGACGTTCCCGGACCCGGTCATCGAGGTCTCCATCGAGCCGAAGACCAAGTCGGACCAGGAGAAGCTCGGCACCGCGATCCAGAAGCTCGCCGAAGAGGACCCGACGTTCTCGGTCAAGCTCGACAACGAGACCGGCCAGACCGTCATCGGCGGTATGGGCGAGCTGCACCTCGACATCCTCGTCGACCGCATGAAGCGCGAGTTCAAGGTCGAGGCCAACGTCGGCAAGCCGCAGGTGGCCTACCGCGAGACCATCACCAAGCCGGTGGAGAAGCTCGAATTCACCCACAAGAAGCAGACGGGTGGCTCGGGCCAGTTCGCGAAGGTCATCATTGCGCTCGAACCGTTCGTGGGCGAGGACGGCTCGCACTACGAGTTCGAGAACAAGGTCACCGGTGGGCGGGTGCCGCGTGAGTACATCCCATCCGTCGACGCGGGTGCACAAGACGCCATGCAGTACGGTGTGCTTGCCGGTTACCCGCTGGTGAACTTGAAGGTCACGTTGCTCGACGGCGCTTACCACGACGTCGACTCGTCGGAAATGGCCTTCAAGATCGCTGGTTCGCAGGCGCTCAAGGAGGCTGCGAAGAAGGCCGGTCCGGTGATCCTCGAGCCGATGATGGCTGTCGAGGTCACCACGCCCGAGGATTACATGGGCGACGTGATCGGCGACCTGAACTCCCGCCGTGGTCAGATCCAGGCCATGGAGGAACGCAGTGGTGCCCGTGTCGTCAAGGCGCTGGTTCCGCTCTCGGAGATGTTCGGCTACATCGGTGATCTGCGGTCGAAGACCCAGGGCCGGGCGAACTACTCCATGGTGTTCGACTCGTACGCGGAGGTTCCGGCCAACGTGTCGAAGGAGATCATCGCGAAGGCAACGGGCGAATAAGTCCGGCGCCAGCACGACAAGAAGTAAACAACCGCACTGCTGCACACTGCACGCACTAACAAGTCCAGGAGGACACCACAGTGGCGAAGGCGAAGTTCGAGCGGACGAAGCCCCACGTCAACATCGGGACCATCGGTCACGTTGACCACGGCAAGACGACGCTGACCGCGGCTATCACCAAGGTTCTGCACGACAAGTACCCGGACCTCAACCAGAGCTTTGCGTTCGACCAGATCGACAAGGCTCCGGAGGAGAAGGCTCGTGGTATCACGATCAACATCTCCCACGTCGAGTACCAGACCGACAAGCGCCACTACGCGCACGTCGACGCGCCTGGTCACGCCGACTACATCAAGAACATGATCACCGGTGCCGCCCAGATGGACGGTGCGATCCTCGTCGTCGCCGCCACCGATGGCCCGATGCCGCAGACCCGTGAGCACGTGCTGCTCGCCCGTCAGGTCGGTGTGCCCTACATCCTGGTCGCCCTGAACAAGGCCGACATGGTCGACGACGAAGAGATCATCGAGCTCGTCGAGATGGAGGTCCGCGAGCTGCTGGCTGCGCAGGAGTTCGACGAGGACGCCCCGGTCATCAAGGTGTCCGCGCTGAAGGCCCTCGAGGGTGACCCGGAGTGGTCGAAGTCCATCGAGGAGCTCATGCAGGCCGTCGATGACTCGATCCCGGACCCGGTCCGTGAGACCGACAAGCCGTTCCTCATGCCGATCGAGGACGTGTTCACCATCACCGGTCGTGGCACCGTGGTGACCGGTCGTGTCGAGCGCGGCCAGATCAACGTGAACGAGGAAGTCGAGATCGTCGGTATTCGCGAGAAGACCACCAAGACGACCGTCACCGGTATCGAGATGTTCCGCAAGCTGCTCGACTCGGGCCAGGCTGGTGACAACGTCGGTCTGCTGGTTCGTGGTATCAAGCGCGAGGACGTCGAGCGCGGCCAGGTTGTGGTCAAGCCCGGCACCACCACCCCGCACACCGAGTTCGAGGGCCAGGCCTACATCCTCAACAAGGAAGAGGGCGGCCGTCACACGCCGTTCTTCAACAACTACCGTCCGCAGTTCTACTTCCGTACCACTGACGTGACGGGCGTTGTGACCCTGCCCGAGGGCACCGAGATGGTTATGCCCGGTGACAACACCGAGATGACCGTCAAGCTGATCCAGCCGGTCGCCATGGACGAGGGTCTGCGTTTCGCGATCCGTGAAGGTGGCCGTACCGTCGGCGCCGGTCGGGTTACGAAGATCATTAAGTAGTAATACGGCTGTCGAACGGCGCCGGTTTCCCATGTGGAGACCGGCGCCGTTTCGCGTTTCCGGGTCGTGGGAAACTAGCCCGGTGAGTAATCGTCGAGTCGTCATCGTGGGCGCCGGCCTGGCCGGGCTGCGCACTGCCGAAGAATTGCGCCGAGCCGGATTCGACGGCGAGGTGGTTCTGATCGGCAACGAGAACCATCTGCCCTATGACCGTCCGCCGCTGTCCAAGGAAGTCATCCGCGGCGAGAAGGATCAGACCACACTCAAGCCGGCCGAGTTCTTCGACGACAAGCAGATCGACTTGCGCACCGGCGTCGCGGCCACTGGCGTAGATGCGGCAGCCAAGAAGGTTCGGCTCGAAGACGGCTCCAGCATCGACTTCGATGATCTGATCATCGCGACCGGCCTGCGCCCGCGTCGAATTCCCGGCTTCGACGATCTAGCCGGGGTGCACGTGCTTCGGTCGATGGAAGAAGCGATGGCCATGCGCGCCGAATTGCGTGAAGGCGCGCGTGCGTTGGTCGTCGGTGCGGGCTTTATCGGCTGCGAGTTGGCCGCCAGCTTCCGGGCTTTGCGTGTGCACGTCGTGCTCGTCGAACCTCAGCCGACACCGCTTGCGTCGGTACTTGGGGAAAAGATCGGCGGCCTGATCGCGCGCATGCACACCGACGAAGGGGTCGATGTGCGGTGCGGAGTCGGGGTTGAGTCGCTGGTCGGCGAAGACCGGGTGCGCGCTGCGAAGCTCAGCGACGGTAGCGAGGTCGACCTGGACCTGGTGGTGGTGGGGATCGGTTCGGTACCGGTCACCGATTGGCTTGTCGATTCGGGCATCGAGTTGGCAGAACCGTCCGCCGGTGGCGGGGTCTTGGCCGACGAGCGTGGCCGCACAAACATCGACAGCATTTGGGCGGTCGGTGACGTGGCGGCGTGGACGCACACCACCGGCAAGCAGAAGCGCGTCGAGCACTGGACAAACGCTGGCGACCAAGCCCGAGTGTTAGCCAAGGCCATTGTCGGTGCCGAGATCCCGAGTGGCGCGAATGTTCCGTACTTCTGGAGCGACCAGTACGACATCAAGATTCAGGCGTTGGGCACGCCCTCGGCCGATGACACCGTGCATCTCGTCGAAGACGACGGCCGCCGCTTCCTGGCCTACTACGAGCGCGACGGCGTCTTCACCGCGGTCGTTGGTGGCGGGGTTCCCTCGAAGGTCATGAAGTTGCGTGCCAAGCTGGCGACGCCCACGCCGATTGCGGACGTTTTGTCGTGATCGTTGCACTGATCGATTCGGGCCTCGGACTGTTGCCCACGGCCGCCTGGTTGCGCAAGCTGCGTCCGGAACTCGATCAGTTGTTGATGCTCGACCCCGACGGTGCACCGTGGGGCCCCAAGCCGGAGGCCTGGGTGACCGAGCGCGTGGTCGCCGCGGCCGAGGATGCGGTCCGGCGCGGTGCCGAAGTGGTTGTGCTGCCCTGCAATACAGCGAGCGTGACATCGTTGGCTCAGGTGCGGGAGCGGCTCGAACCGGATGTTCCCGTGATCGGCACCGTACCCGCGATCAAGCCCGCGGCCGCGGTGTGCCGCTCGGTGGCGATCTGGGCGACCGCGGCGACGACGGCCAGTAGTTACCAGGCAGATCTGATTGATCGATTCGGCAATGGTGCTGACGTAACCGCGGTGGCCTGTCACGGGCTGGCCGACGCCATTGATGCTGGTGATGTTGCGGCGGCCCGTTCGGCCATCGCCGACGCGGTGCGGCGCACGCCTGATGACGTCGAGGCGGTCGTCCTGGGCTGTACGCACTACCCGCTGGTGCAAGACGAGATCGCCGCGCAGTTGCCCGTGGGAGTGCGGTTGTTCGACAGCGCCGAAGCCGTTGCCGCGCAGGCACTGCGACGCGTCGATGAATTGGGGCGCGAGGTTACCGGCAACGGATCGATCACCGTTCTGCTCAGCGGTGAGCCCGGTGAATTGCCCGCGGCGGCGGCCGCATTCGACGCCGGCCGCGAACTCCTGGGATGACTGCCGCGGAGGTGATGGCGGCGCTTGCTGCCGTTGCCGATCCGGCCGACGCGGTGCATTTGCAGCGGTTCTTCAAGACCGGTCCCGGCGAGTACGGCGAGGGCGATGTGTTCATCGGGGTCCGGGTGCCCGTAACTCGCCGAATTGCCAAGGACTTCGCCGACCTACCGCTGACGGAGATCGACAAGCTGCTGGACAGCGCCGTGCATGAACACCGACTTACCGCGCTGGTGATCCTCAACCGGCAGTTCGCGCGTGCGGCCGATGACGGTGTGCGGGAGCACATCGTCGAGCGCTACCTGGCTGCGGTTCGGCGTGGACGTGTCAATAACTGGGACTTGGTCGATGCATCCGCTGAAAACGTATTGGGGCCTTGGCTTTATGAGCGGGATCGTAGTTTGCTGTTCGAACTGGCTGCCAGCGACAGCATGTGGGAACGGCGAGTAGCCGTGCTCTCGACGTTTGCGTTCATCAAACGCGGTGATCCCTCGACAACTCTCGAACTGGCTGAGTTGTTGCTGGGTGATCGCGCAGACCTGATCCAGAAGGCGGTCGGGTGGATGCTGCGCGAGGTCGGCAAACGCGTCGGGCGTGAACATCTTTTGTCCTTTCTCAACCTGCATGCTGGTGAAATGGGCCGCACTGCACTGAGTTACGCCACCGAGCACCTGACGCCGGAGGAGCGAGCTGCCTACCGCGCCGCAGCTAGGTCCTGAGTCCGGTTGGCAGGGTGATGATTTGTTGGCCGGTTGCGGAGGTCCAGAGTTCGGCTGCGCCGGTGAGTGTGGTGACGTGCCAGAGCTTTTCGGTTCTCGAGGCGGTCGGCGTCGGTGAGCGCGGCATACAGGGTGGAGGCGCGCAGATCCGGTGTCTGGCACTGGATCCCCCCGTATTCGCTCATGTGTTCGAGTATACCCGAAATGTCCGATCCGGACCATCCTCAGAACCGAATCTTCAACCGATCCGTCGCGGGCCGCGCCTGACAACCCAATATGTACCCCGCAGCCAGGTCATCGGCATCGAGGATCTCGCACGGCGCCATGTCGACCGCTCCTTCGACGACTGTGCATGCGCACGAACCGCATTCGCCTTCCTGGCACGAGTATGGAACGTCAATTCCCTTGGCCAGCATGAGGTCCACCAACGTCTGCTTTCGCGGCCACTGCAGACTGTGTACTTCGCCGTCGAGTTCGACGTCGACACTCGCCGCGTCGGCAGAATCGCACTCCGCGAGGACAACTGGCCGAAACGGATCGCCGGCAAGGGAAGTGAACACCTCGGCATGTATCCGATCGCGGGGGACGCCGGCGACGCCAAGCGCTTGCCGCGCAATGTCCATGAAAGGACCCGGGCCGCAAACGAACGCATCGCTATCACTGAACGGCGCCGCCAGCGCAGTCAGCTGCTCTACAGTCGGCAAACCTTGCAGCGACTCGAGCCAGTGCACGACCGCCAACCGGTGCGGATGCTCCGCAGCGAGTCGACGTAACTCGTCAGCAAAGATCACGGCGGCCGCATCCCGGTTGGCGTAGATCAGCACTACCCGGCCAGACCCTTGTGCCAGTGCGGATTTCAGAATCGACATCACCGGGGTGATGCCGCTTCCGGCCGCGAACAACAGGAAATCACGATCGAGCGACGCCGGAGTGAATACCCCGGACGGCGGCAGCACCTCGATGGTGTCGCCGACGCTCACGTTGTCGCACAACCAGTTCGAACCGTAGCCGTCGTGCGTGCGTTTGATGGTCACCATCGGATCGGAATCGATATGCGGCGAGCTGGCTAGGGAGTAGCAGCGGGCCACCGAGCCGGTGCGCTCGCTCGGAATGCGAAGCGTCAGGAACTGCCCTGGCTTATAGCTGAAGTCGTGTCCGGACACGTCGAACACCAGGGACCGGGCGTCAGCAGTTTCCTCGATCACGCCGGCCACCCGCAGCAGTACCGTTCGTGAACGTTGCACGGTGTCAACGGAAGTCATCATCACATGATGGCTAAAGCCACCGCTTGTGACGTCGGTCGGTTCCATTGACCGGGACAGCGCGCGCACCTGCGCCCGTAACAGGGTTAGCGTGCGAGCCGTGAACAGACTGCAGGACAAGGTCGCGTTGGTGACCGGCGCCGCGCGCGGGATGGGACGCAGCCATTGCGTCCGCCTCGCCGAGGAAGGCGCCGACATCATCGCGGTCGATCTCGAAACGGCGGCCGAAGAACTGGACGAAACGGCTCGCCTGGTCGACGATCTCGGTCGCCGCTGCGTCACCAGCTTTGCCGATGTGCGAGTGGGGACTTCACTCGACAACGCGGTGGAGCACGGCGTGAGCCAGCTAGGCGGACTGGACATCATCGTCGCCAACGCCGGCATTTACGCCGACCTCGCACCGTCGTGGGAACTCAGCGACGTAGCTTGGCAACGCACCATCGACATCAACGTCACCGGCACCTGGCTCACCGTCAAGGCGGCGGCCCCGTATCTCGGCAGCGGCGGCTCCATCGTGATCATCAGTTCCACTAACGGCATCAAGGGCGGGGCGAGCACCGCCCACTATTCGTCGAGCAAGCATGCCGTGGTCGGTCTTGCGCGAACGTTGGCCAATGAACTTGGACCCCTCGGCATTCGGGTCAACACGGTCCACCCGGGATCAGTCGCAACGCCGATGATTCTCAACACCGCCGTCTTTGCCAAGTTGCGCCCCGATCTGCCGAACCCGACGCAGCAAGACGCGGCCGTCGCGCTCGCCGAACGAAACCTGCTGCCGGTGCCGTGGGTCGACCCGGTCGATGTCAGCAATGCCGTGCTCTTCCTCGCCTCGGACGAATCCCGTTACGTGACGGGAACGCAAGTGGTGGTCGATGCCGGTCTAACGCAGAAGGTGTGAAAGAAAATGGGACGGATTTCAGGCAAGGTGGCACTGGTCACCGGCGCGGCGCGGGGCATTGGCCGGGCGCAGGCGGTGCGGTTCGCGCAGGAGGGTGCCGACGTCATCGCCGTCGACATCTGCGGGCCGGTCGACACGGTCATCATTCCGCCGGCAACGCCGGAGGATCTCGCGGAGACCGCGCGCGCCGTGCGGACGACCGGAGCCAGGATCATCACCAAGACGGTCGACGTCCGCGACGGTGACGCGTTACGCGCGGCGACGGACCAAGCGGTCGCCGAGTTTGGCGGGCTCGACATCGTCTGCGCGACGGCCGGCATCACCTCTAGTGCGCCCGCGCTCGATCTCGACGAGCAAACCTGGCGAACCATGTTGGACGTCAACCTCACTGGCGTTTGGCAGACCTGCAAGGCGGCGGCGCCACACCTGATCGCTCGCGGGAGCGGGTCGATGATTTTGACCAGTTCCATAGCGGGGCTGCGCGGACTGGTCGGTGTCGCGCACTACACCGCGGCCAAACACGGCGTCGTCGGTTTGATGCGCTCGCTGGCCAAAGAACTGGCGCCGCACAACGTGCGGGTCAACTCGATACATCCAACCAACGTGGACACCCCGATGATTCAGAACGACATGGTGCGCAAGGCATTCCGCCCGGACCTCGAAAACCCGACGCGTGCCGAGTTCGCTGAGGCAGCAATGACTATGAACATGCTGCCGATTCCGTGGATCGAGGCGGTCGATGTGGCCAATGCCGCGCTGTTCTTGGCCTCGGACGAGGCGCGTTACATCACCGGGCTGACGCTGCCGGTTGATGCCGGCAGCACCCAGCGTTAGTCGGTTCCCTTGCGCAGCAGGAAAGCCAGCACAGCGGATTCGAAAGCTTCTTTCTGCTCGATCATCACCCAGTGCCCGCAATTGGGAAACACGTGCAACTCGACGTTCGGCATGGTGCGCATCGGGATGAGGGCCATGTCCAGCGGGCTGACCCGGTCATCGCGGCCCCAGGCGAGCAGTGTCGGTGCGGTGACCTTGTGCAGCATGGCCCAAGGCGGCGGCGTGTCGGACGCCTCCATTGCGCGAAGCATCATTGCGAACGCGGCCTTGCTGTACATCCGGCGGGCGCTGGCGAGGGTGTCGGGGTCGGTGGCCTGAGTCCAGCGCTCCTCGATCAGTTCCTCGGTGACCACGGCGGGGTCGTACACCATGGAATGCAGCCATGCGATAAGTCGTTCCCGGGTCGGGTTCTCCGTGAACTCCTGCAGCAGCTTGATGCCCTCACCCGGTCCCGGACTGAAGATGTTTCGGCCGATGCCACCGATGGTGACCAGGCGGCGCACCTTCTCCGGGTGCGCGATCGCGTAGTTGACGGCGACACCGCCGCCCATCGAGTTACCGATGATGTCAACAGTTTCCAGCGCAAGCGCGTCGACGAAGCGATCAACCGCATCCAGCGCGGTGACCATCGGATGACCGCCGAAGTCGTCGCTGACACCGAAGCCGGGGAATTCCAAGACGAGGCAACGGAAGAACTCCGAAAACACCCCGAGATTGCCACGAAAATTGCGAAGTCCGGTAACACCCGGCCCGGATCCGTGCAGGAGCAGCAGCGGCGGACCGTCACCGACCTCGTGGTATCGCAATACGCCAGCATCGGTTCGTATTTCTTTCATTTCATCCTCCGTGCGTCGTCCTGACTTCACGGTGCCATTCGGGGGCACGTGTCCGGCAGGGCTTGTTCCGGTGAGCGGGCAACGGCATGCCCGCTCACCGGAATCACTCAGTGCGCGAACGCCACCGCTTCGCGCGGGGTGGCCTCAGCGGTGCTGGGCACCTCGAGCTGCACGATCCGCCGCGGCAGCAGGGCCGCCACCACGGCGCCCAGGACCGCTGTGGCCGTGCCGATGAGGAACGCGACAGCAAATCCATTGTCGGTGTAGAACACCGCGCCCTGGGTCATTTGCGCTGGGATCGGCGCGATGTAGGAGTTGTTCAGCACCGTGAACGCGATCACCGGCAGAACGGCCGGAAACACGCTCTGCGAGACACCCACGATGCTGGCCGTGCTGGCTTGCAGCTGTGGCGGCACCGCGGCGATCAACAGGTTCGGAATGGCGGCGTAGCCCATGCCCATTCCGGTGCCGAAGATGCCCGCGAAGACGATCAGCAACGCCTTGCTGTCGTGGATGTATGCGGTCAACGTGAACCCGGTGGCCATCAACAGCATGCCCACCACGAGCAGGTTGCGCGGCCGGGCGTTGCGGCCCACGAGGGTCCCGACGATGACGCCGCCCACCACAACCATGAGCCCAACCGGTGCCTGGAAGATCGCGAATCCTTCAGCGGTAACGCCGAATCCGTATCCGAGGCCGAACACGGCGGGCGTCATTGCCATCATCGGGAGCAGGATGGTGAACAACCCGCTCGCGCCGTAGCACAGGCCAGCACCGAGAGTGGTCAGCAGCACCGAACGCTTGCCCAGCACCTCGAGGTTGATCAGCGGTTCACGAATGATTGCGGCCGAGGCCAGCCAGCCGAGCAGCAGTACCGCGCCGCCGATCAGGTAGGCGACGGTCGAGGTACTGGTCCACCCCCACGTCGGGCCGAAGCTGACCGCGATGAGGACGCCGGCGACCCCGGCGCCGAGCAGTACCGCGCCGACCAGGTCGATCCGCGAACGCAGCCGCACGGCGGATTCCTCGGTGCTGGCGAAGATGAGGGCGCCGAGGACGACGAGGCCGATCACGAAGAACCAGAAGATGCTGCGGAAGCCGAAGTGGTCGATCAGCCAGCCGGTGAGGAACGGCGCCGGAATCGCGATGAGCCCCATGCCGCTGGTGGCAATACTTACGGCCAGCGCGATCGTCTTGGGAGGGAAGACGTCTCGAATCAGCGAGTAGCTGAGAAACAGGCAGGGTACGAGCAGTCCGGTCAGTGCGCGCCCGGCGATCAGTACGGCGTAGCTACCGGCCACCGCCGAGACCAGCGAGCCGACCGCGGCGACCGCCACACAGGCGAGCAGAGCCCGGCGCTTGCCGTACATGTCGGCGAGCTTGCCGATGAGCGGCGCGGCGACGGCGCCCACCAGCAGGAAGGAGGTGATCAGCCAAGCGCCTTGGGTGGTTTGATAGTGCGCGGCGATCGACGGAAGAGCCATTGAGATCATCATGTAGCTGACCGCGAGCATTTCGAGCAGCAAAACAATCGAGGCGAGCGAGAAGATCAATCGCGGTGTCCAGGCCATCGGTGGTCCTTTCTTATTGGGTAATCCACATCACAGTCCCCAGGCGGCGTGTCGCACTATCGGCTGTTCCGTCCAGTGGGAGACAACGAAAAAGCCCCGGGCGCAATCCACCCGGGGCGTTTGGTTTTTCGCTGGCTACGCGTGCGTACCGCCGTCGATACGGATCTCGGTTCCGGTGATGAAGGCGCCGTCTTCGGACACCAGCATCGCGATGACACCGGCCACCGCGGACGGGTCACCCATGCCGGCTCCACCCGACTCCAATTCCGTTGGCAGAATCGGGGAGAGCTTGGCGAACAGCGCCCAGTCCGCGTCCGGTGGAACGTATCCTGGTGTGGCGTCGGTGATTCCGGACTTGATGCTGCCGGGCGCAACGCACACAGCGCGCAATCCTTGGCGCCCGTACTCCAGAGCAATTGCGTGCGTAAAGGACTGAATGCCGCCCTTGCTCGCCGCGTAGGCGGCCATATATGGATGGGCGAAGGCTGCCGAGGTGGAGCTGAAGTTCACGATGGTGCTGCGTGGATTCTGCAACAACGCGGGAAGCGCCTCGCGCACAACCACAAACGTGCCGGTGAGGTTGATATTGATGATCTGGTTCCACAGGTCGAGCGGCGTACTCTCCGTGTGCGAGGCACGCAGGATGCCGGCCGCATTCACGAGCGAGTCGAGCCCGCCCAGAGTCTGCACGGCCGAACGCACTCCGTCGACCACGGACTGCTCGTCACCGATGTTCATGTTCAGCAACGTGAGCCGTTCACCGACGCCGCGCTCCTGGGCCTGACCCCGGGTCTTTTCGAGCCCCTCGGCAGACACGTCCGCCGCGACCACCGACGCCCCCTCGGCGAGCAGTCGCAGCACAGTGGCCTGGCCGATTCCGGACGCCGCACCGGTCAAGAGTGTGCGGTGTTGTTCCAAGCGATTCATGATTGCTCCTAACTCATTGGCCCATGACATATTTGACGGTCGGACCGGCGGTCCACCCGCCGTCGACGGCGATCTCGGCGCCGGTGACGTAGCTGGCATCATCGGACAGCAGATATCCCACGGCTCCGGCGATTTCGTCGGGGACCCCGACGCGGCCCATGGGAGTGTTCGGATAATTGCCCTCGCCCACTGTGATGCCCACTTCAGCGGTCATTGGGGTGTAGGTCATGCCGGGGTGCACGGAGTTCACCCGGATGCGGTCCGGTCCGAGTTCCACCGCCGCGATCTTCGAAAGTCCGCGCACGCCCCACTTCGAGGCGCCGTAGCCGGCGGTCAACGCCAGCCCCATCAGTCCGGCTGCCGAGGAGATGTTGACGATCGACCCGCCACCGGCAGCGCGCATCGGCACGATCACGGACTGCATGCCGTTGAATACGCCGACCAGATTGATCTCCAGTACCCGCCGGAAATGCTCTACCGGTTCGTGTTCGATGAACTGACCGGTGGCCACTCCGGCGTTGTTCACCAGCCCGGTCACGTTTCCGAATTCGGTGCTTGCGTACTCGACCGCCGCAGTCCATTGCAGCGGATCGGTGACATCGAGATGGATGTAGCGTGCAGACTCCCCGAGGGCGTCGGCGGTGAACTTGCCCTCGTCATCGAGGACGTCACCGATGACGGCGGCGCCGCCGCGGTCGACGATGTGGCGGGCGAATGCGGCGCCGAGGCCGCGCGCACCCCCGGTCACGATCACGACCTTGCCGGCCAGCGTGTTGTTCATCTCAATCCTTCCTGAGCGCATCGGTGGGTAATCCGCCGGATCTTGCGGCTCGCTCGATCGAGTCGCGCAGCGCAGTGCAGGTGGGAATCCATGTGCTGTGCGTGCCCACCGCCGCCTGGCGGGCGAACTCGGGGCACGCGGCTTCGGCGTCGTTGAGCCACTGCACGCTCGTGTGGCTCGGGCTGAACTTCTCCACGAGCACGCGGTTGCCGCAAGTGCCGCAAGATAATTCCTGCATTGTCGCTCCTACTGCGCCGCCGCGGCGTGGCGCGCCGCGATGAAGCCGAACACCATGGCCGGGCCGATGGTCGCGCCCGCGCCCGCGTAGTCGTTGCCCATCACAGCGGCCGAGGTGTTGCCGGTGGCGTACAGACCGGCGATCGCCGATCCGTCGGTTCGCAGCACCTGAGCGCTGGCGTTGTATACCAGCCCACCCTTGGTGCCGAGGTCGCCGGCGCGCACCCGCAGCGCGTAGTACGGCGCCTTGTCCAACACATCGAGGGTCGGCTGGGGCAGCGTGGGATCGCCGTAGTAGTTGTCGTACGCGCTCGCACCGCGCTGGAAGTCGGCATCGTGACCGGCGCGGGCAAAGCCGTTGTAGCGCTGGACCGTTGCAGTCAGGCTCTCGGCCGGCACCTCGATCTTCGCGGCGAGCTCGGTGACGGTTCCGGCGGTCTGCACGAGTCCGCTGCTTAGCCACTCCGCCGGGAATTTTTGACCCGGCATGATTCCGCCGATCGGATAGCGACTCTTGGCCCTCGCGTCGAAGATGAACCAGGTCGGCTCGTGACCGCCGGCCAACTGCGCGTGCACGAACGTCACGTATGGCGATGCCTCGTTGGTGAACCGTTGGCCATGCTGATCGACGATGATCGAGCGCGGGATAGAACGCTCCGACACCAGCACCTGATTGATGCCGTCGGGCCGCCGGAACGAGGGCATCCACCAAGCGTCGTCCATGAGATCGACAGCAGCTCCAACCTTTTCGCCCGCGATAATGCCGTCACCGGTGTTGTCGGAAGATGCGGCGCTGAAGTTGTCCCGGCCGCCCTCGGGCAGGTACCGCTTGCGCATGTCCTGGTTGTACTCGAAACCGCCGGTGGCCAGCAGCACGCCGCGGCGGGCCCGGATCCGGACCTCGCTACCCTCGCGTTCGGCCGTCACGCCCAGCACGGCACCGGAATCGTCGGTGATCAGCGACTGCATCGGCGTGTTCAGCCACAGCGGCACCCCGGCGTCCTGCAGGGCCAGGCGCAGACGCGCTACCAAAGCACGGCCGAGGGTGTCCATGTGCCGGCGCAGCACGATCGCCTTGACCGCGCGCAGTCCGGTGCGCAGCGCGGTCCGCTTGGCCTTCCAGGTTCGCATCACCATGTTGAGTTGGACGAAGTCCTTGGAGGTGATGAACAACCCGGGGGGCGTGGCGAGTGCGGCTGGCCGCAGTTGTGCCTCGTCCGCGCCGAGTTTCCTCAGGTTCACCGGCAACGGCTCGATCGAGCGGCCCGCCGCGCGGCCGCCGGGCTTTTCCGGGTGGTAATCGGAATACCCTGTGCACCACTGGAACCGCAGGTGCGGACTGGACCGCTCGAGGAACTCGAGCATGCGTGGTCCCTGATCGATGAAGGCGTCGATGTTCGCAGTCGGCACCCGGTCACCAACCACCGCGTCGAGGTACGCGCGCACGTCTTCCCGGCGGTCGGCCAGCCCCTCGCGCAACAGCGTCGGATTGTTCGGAATCCACACTCCACCACCGGAAAGCGCGGTGCTGCCCCCGTACACCGCGGCCTTCTCGATGATCAGGGTGTCCAGGCCGCCGTTCGCCGCGGCGAGCGCACCGGTGAGCCCGCCCGCGCCGCTGCCGACGACCAGGAAGTCGACCTCATGGTCCCAATGATGTGCAGGCATTGTCGTTTCCTTGCCTTAGGTCAGCGTAACGTCGTCCGGCGACCAGAACGCCCGCATGCTGGTGATTCGGGCCTGCTCGTCGAAGGTCATGACGTCGATGGGTTCGATAGAAATTCTTTGGTCACCGGTGTCGGTGACCACCCGGAACAGAAAGGCGGCGGTGTTGCCGGCGACTCGGACGGTGAGTAGTTCGGTGGTGTTGCGCACGGCATCGAGCTGGCTGTAGAACTTCTCGATCGCCTCGCGGCCAACATGCGGCGGCGAGCCGACCGGATCTTCGAGGGTTGCGTCGTCGGCGTACAGGGCGGCGATATCGGCCGAGGTACCGGTGCCGACGGTCGCAACGTATCGCGCGACGGCGGAGCGGATTTCTGCTATAGAGGGCATGTATCCCACGGAACCACGCGCGGCGGCCGGGGTGGTGAGTCGTTCCCGCCCAGCGGGAGCTACCTCGCAAAAGCTGTGACATATCTTCTGTCGGACAATCACTTCCGGACACTCCGGGTCGAACCAGCGGTCGACCCGGCCCCAATGAACCGGGTGCGTGAGGTACGGACCCATCAGTCCATCGAGATTGGTGAACTCCTGTTCCCACACGTGCGTCCACGCTGCGGATCCCGACGCGTGTTGCACGCGGCTCAGCTGCCAGGCATCGATGGTCGAGATGCAGCCGGGCATCCGCAGCAGATCCTTCTCGAACTGCGCCACGACCGGCTCGGGCGTCCCGGGGGCGACTTCCAGCAACAGTGTGCGATACACCGAATCCGCGGATCGGGCCGAGCGCCGCACCAGGTGGCCCTCGTACTCGACGCCGTCGACGTGGCGCACCTCCTCCGATCGCAGCACCGCATCGACGCGCGGGCGCAGCGCCGGCCACGCCCGCGCGTCGTCGAATTGGAGGTGGACCACGATGTCGCCGCCGTTGCGGACGCCGGGCAAAGTGGGCTGGATGAGCGCGTACGACGCCGGCTCGACTGCCTCGCGTAGCTCGGTAATGAGCGCATCATTCGAGGTATGAACAAGCTTGGTTACCTTAAACATTCGCGAGTCCATCGACATCAGCGGCGGCTGCGGCCACCGATCGCGACCGGTGCTCGATGAGCGCTTCGACACCGGCCCACCACTGACCAAGGGTGTCGTCGTTGCGGCCCTGCCACGTCATCTTCCACCAGCCTTCGGGGCCGTCGAGCGCCCAGATGGCGGTGACCGTGTTCGATTCGTCGGCGAGCCACAGCGGTGGGCTGACCATGATGCGTTCGAGCGCCATGCCTCGATCGACGGCGCCCGGAGCGTAACCGGCGAGATAAGAATCGACGAATTCCCTTGCGCGACCGGGCTTAGCGACGACCGTGTCGACTACATAGACCACCGCCATGCGGCGACAGTACGCCAATCCGGGCCGGAGAGAAGCGCGGCGTCCGCTGGGTGGGAGAGCAGAAGCGCGCCCCCGGCACACGGCCCTAGCGTGGCCACCATGCACCCCGAAGTGGCCGCGATGCTCGCGCAACTGAACGCTGGATTTCCCGACGTCACGACCATGGCGCCCAACGCGTTGCGCGAGGTGATCCGTGGCCGTCGGGGGCCGAACCTGCGTCTGCCCGACATGTTCGAGGTCCGGGAAACCGACGGGCTCCGGGTGTACAGGCCGCACCATGACGGTGATCCACTGCCGGTGATCGTCTTTGCGCACGGCGGCGGGTTCGTGTTCTGTGACCTCGACAGCCACGACGAGTTCTGCCGATCGCTGGCCGCGGGTGTGCCGGCGGTGGTGGTCTCGGTGGATTACCGGCTGGCGCCGGAGCATCCTGGACCGGCCGCGCACGACGACATGTATGCGGCCGTCGAATGGGCGGCCAAGCACGCACACGATTTCGGCGCAGACCCGACGCGAATTGCCGTTGCGGGCGACAGCGCCGGGGGCAACCTCGCGGCCACGGTCGCAATCGCTGCGCGCGACCGCGGCGGCCCGTCGATCGCCGCCCAGATCCTGCTCTACCCGGTGATCGACGACGATTTCGAAACGGAGTCCTATCGCCGCTTCGGCGTCGGTTACTACAACACCACCGCGGCGATGAAGTGGTACTGGCAGCAGTACGCGCCGAACGGGACCGACGATGTGCGTCTGGTGCCGACCCGGGCCGCCAGTCTCGCTGGCCTGCCGCCCGCGGTGGTGATCACCGCGGAACTCGACCCACCGTGCGCGGCCGGCGACGCCTACGCGCAGCGATTGCGCACGGATGGTGTTGCCGTGCAACATCACCGCTACGACGGGTTGTTCCACGGCTTCCTCACCATCCCGGCGTTGTCGGCCACTCAGACGGCGCGCCAAGAGATCTGGCAAATGATCAGGACTGCGCTGGCGATCAGCTGACCGCCATGTCCAGCGCCGCAAGGTGACTGAACAGCACCGAGGCACCGATCGGGTTGCCGCCGCCGGGGTAGACGGTGCCGCTGACCGCGGCCATCGTGTTGCCGGCTGCGTAAAGGCCGCGGATCGGGTTGCCGTCCTTGTCCAGGACCCGCGCCGCGGTATCGGTGCGCAGACCACCCTTGGTGCCCAGGTCGGAGATGCCGAACGCGGCCGCATGGAAAGGTCCCTGATCGATGGACACCAGGGGAGGTTCGCCGTTGGAGAACGCCCGGTCGTAGGCCTCGTCGCCGCGACCGAAGTCGGTGTCGACGCCGTCGGCGACCATCTTGTTGAACCGCTCCACTGTCGCGATCAGGTTCTCGGCCGGAACCCCGATCTTCTCGGCGAGTTCGGCGAGGGTGTCGGCGGTGTGCCAGAGCCCGGCCGCCACATACTTTTCGGTCTCCACCATGGAGACGTTGGTGGCCTTGACCGGCGGTACCTCGCCCTCCTTGTCGTCGTAGATCATCCAGTACGGCAAGGTGGCGGTGCCGTCGTTGAGCTGCGCGATGATGTTACGACCGAGGCGGTCGTAGGGTGCTGACTCGTTGACGAATCGCTTCCCGTCCTGATTGACGAAGATGCCGCCGGTGAACCACAGCGCGAATGCCGAACGGCCATCCGGATGGGTCAGCCCGGGCGACCACCACGCCTGGTCCATCAGGTCGGTGTCCGCGCCCGCGGCGATGCCCGCCAGGTGCGCTCGGCCCTGATTGCCCCACGGCCCCATGGTGTCTCGTGCTGCGCCCGGCACGCCGTACCGTTGGCGGAGTTCGTCGTTCTGCTCGAAGCCGCCGGCAGCGAGGAGCACGCCCTTGCGGGCGCGGATTGCGACGCGCTGGCCGTCCCGTTCGACGATCGCGCCGACCACCGCACCGGCCTCGATGACCAACTCGGTCAGCGGGGAGTTCAGGTGCAGGGTGGCGTTCGGAAACTGTGAAATCGCCTTCAGGAAACGGCCGATCAGCGCCTGACCGCCGATCAGTACGTCGGGCAGTGGTGCACCGAGTCGGTCGGTGTCGAGCGGTCCGCGCAGCGACTGGCGGAGCTCGCCCAGCTCGGCCGCAGGCAGCGGTGTCGGCATGGTGTGCCGCTGGCCGTCCAACCTTGCCTTGGGAGCCTTACCGAAGTAGTCCGGCCACGGCAGCATCTCGAACGCGAAATTCCAATCCTGTTCCAGATACTCGATCACCTCCGCGCCACCGCGAACATAGGTGTCCTGCAGCGCCTTCGGCGTCCGGTCACCGACCACGGCATGGAAATAGGTGAGCGCGTCGTCGATGGTGTCGTCGGTACCGGCGCGCTTGAGCACTGGGTTGCACGGGAACCACATTCCGCCGCCACCCGAGTAGGCGGTGGTGCCGCCGAACTTGTCGGTCGCTTCCACAACCGCCACGGAAAGTCCCTCGCGTGCGGCGGTGTACGCGCCCGCGAGCCCGCCGCCCGACCCGGCCACCAGTACGTCAACTTCTTCGTTCCACGTGTGCATTGCACCGACGCTAGGCGCGGAGATCGGCCGGGCCAATCGGGTGTGCCGGTCAGCGGGAGAACGGATGGTGTGCGTGCGTGCGCAGCCGTAGCGTCGGCGCAGCAGAACCGTTCCTCGTGAAAGGCAAGCACATTGAACACTCCGTCGGCCGTGGATGTGGTGGTGGTGGGTGCGGGCTTCGCCGGTGTCTACGCGCTGTACAAGCTGCGCAGCCAAGGGCTGACCGTGCAGGTGTTCGAGGCGGGCGACGGCGTTGGCGGTGTGTGGTACTGGAACCGCTACCCCGGCGCACGCTGCGACGTCGAAAGCGTGGACTACTCCTACTCTTTCGACGAGGAGCTGCAACAGGAGTGGGACTGGAGCGAGAAGTACGCCACCCAACCGGAGATCCTGCGCTACATCAACCATGTTGTGGATCGCTTCGATCTACGGCGAAACATCAAGCTCGGCACGCGGGTCACCGACGTGGTGCTCGACGAGGAGAAGCTTCGCTGGGAGGTCCGCACGGAGGCGGGTGACGTCGTGTCGGCTCGGTTCTGTGTGCTGGCGCTCGGCCCGCTATCCAACGCGAACATCCCGTCGATACCGGGACTGGAGTCCTTTGCCGGCGACCTCTACCACACGGCACGGTGGCCGCATGACGGCGTCGATTTCACGGGCAAGCGAGTAGGCGTTATTGGGACGGGATCGTCTGGCATTCAAGCAATTCCGTGCATCGCGCGCCAGGCCGAGCAGCTCTATGTGTTCCAGCGCAGCGCGAACTACAGCGTGCCGGCGGGCAACGTGCCGCTCGATGATGCGGCGCGACGCGAGCAGAAGGCCAACTATGCCGAGCGGCGTCGGTTGTCGATGGAGAGTGGCGGGGGGTCGCCGCACCAGCCGTACCCGAAACGAGCCGTGGACGCGACCGCTGACGAACTCCGGAATGCTTACGAAAAGCGTTGGCAGTTGGGCGGAGTGCTGTTCAGCAAGACGTTTCCCGATCAAATGATCACCATCGAGGCCAACGACACTGCGCGGCGATTCTGGGAGTCGAAGGTGCGCGCGGTCATCGATGACCCTTCGGTGGCGGAATTGCTGATCCCGAATGACCACCCGATCGGCTCGAAGCGGATCTGCACCGACGACAACTACTTTCAGACCTACAACCGGAACAATGTGGCCCTGGTGAACCTGCGTGCCACACCAATCGAGCGGATCGACGGCGCTAGCGTGCGCACTTCCGATGCTTCGTACGTGCTCGATGCGTTGGTGTTGGCCACCGGTTTCGATGCGATGACCGGATCGGTGGAGAAGCTGAACATCGTAGGCCGCGGCGGACAGACGTTGAATGATGTCTGGGCGGAGGGCCCGAAGACGTACCTAGGACTCGGGATCGCCGGTTTTCCGAATCTGTTCAATCTGACCGGCCCAGGTAGCCCGTCGGTGCTCGCGAACATGGTGCTGCACTCGGAGCTGCACGTCGACTGGGTCGCGGATGCGGTGCGATACCTGGACACCCACGGGGCAGTGGCATTGGAAGCCCGGCCGGACGCCGTCGCCGACTGGGTCAAGGAGTGCTCCGATCGTGCGGCCGGCACGTTGATGCCGAGCGCGAACTCCTGGTACATGGGCGCCAACATTCCGGGCAAGCCGCGGGTGTTCATGCCCTTCGTCGGCGGATTCGGCGTATACGGGCAGATCATCGCCGAGGTAGCGGCGGCCGGCTACAAGGGCTTCGACATCATCGAAGGGTAGCCCTCACCCGGCAAATTCGCCGAACCGGCCCTTGTAGAAAAGCAGGGGCCTGCCGTTTTCGTCGGCGCTCAGGTCAGTGATGCGCGCCAGCACGATCGTGTGGTCCCCGGCGTCGTGCTCGAATTCCACAACGGCTTCGATATGCGCAAGGGCGCCAGCAATGGCCGGAGCTCCGTTGTCGGCCCGCCCCCATTCGACATCGGCGAACTTGTCGGCGCCGCTTACCGCGAACTGCCGGCACAGGTCACCTTGCTGGTGGGCGAGGATGTTCACGCAGATCGCGCCGACCTTACGAAGCTGCGGCCAGCTCGTCGACGTCTTCGCGGGGCAGAAGGACAGGTAGGGCGGGTCCAGCGATACCGACACCACCGACTGGCAGGTGAAGCCGAGCGGCTCGGCCCCGTTGTGCGCGGTGATCACCGCCACCCCGGTGGCGAAGTGGCCCCAGACCTGGCGCAGGGTGGCGGCGTTGGGTGCGGTCGCGATGGTGGTCACGTGTCCTCCCGAGTTTCGATGCAGGACACCAGAATCCGTTGTGGCTGGGGTTGCACACAAGGTGGCCTCCCGGTCAGCGGCCGACTTTGCGCTACGTCGGATTGGTACCATTCCGACGTGACGGCCGAATCGCAACCTGAGGCGGGCCTGCCCAACCTGCCGCCGACCAGTTGGGCGGTGTTGGGCATGTTGGCCTTCGGCGAGGAGGTCTCCGGCTATGACCTCAAGAAGTGGGCCGACTGGAGCATCGGGCACTTCTACTGGAGCCCGTCGTTCAGCCAGGTTTACTCCGAATTGAAGCGGCTGGAGCAGCACGGTTACGCGACGTCGCGAATCCAGAATGAAGATGGCGTGCGCGGCCGCCGGATGTACAAGATCACCGACGCCGGGATGGACGCGGTGAGTAAGTGGTCCGCCGAGGCTCCCATCGATCCGCCGATCCTGAAACATGGCGTGCTGCTGCGCATTTGGATGGGTCATCTGAATGATCCGGAGCGGCTCAAGGAGATTCTGCGCGAGCACATTGCGTATGTGGACAAGATGGAGCGCCGGGTGTCGGTCGATGTCGGGGGAGCCGAAGCCGAACCTGCGTGGGCGTATCCGCGGATCACCATGCTCTGGGCGAAGCGCTACTACGCAGCCGAGCGCGAGTTGGCGTTGCAGCTGATCAAGGACATCGACGATGCTGACGCGATGCTTGCCAAGGCCGAACTCCATGACGAGGCAGGCCATCCCAAAGCCGTACCCGGTCGCTGGCGCGAGGTGGAGAAGCGGGTCCAGTCGGAGGAGTAGCTAGGTCCTGAGTCCGGTTGGCAGGGTGATGATTTGTTGGCCGGTTACTGAGGTCCAGAGTTCGGCTGCGCCGGTGAGTGTGGTGACGTGCCAGAGGTTTTCGGTTTTCATGTCGTGGTGGGTTTTGCAGAGGCAGTGCTCGCAATTGCCCGAACCATAGTTCAGGATGGGTGGCCCGTCGGTGGCTGCGCTCTGTAACCACGTTCTACGGCGTAGCAGCTTGGCGAGCTAGTACCCTAAGTGTCGTGTAGCCGCTCCGATGACCGATGCGCCAGCGCGAGGAGTGGGAAACATACACCCGATGAGCAGAAGGCAGTAGAAAGCACATCGCGGGCATGGCCGGTTCTGGCGGGCCACTGAATCCCGGAGCCGTGCGGAAGATCAATTTCATCCGCGAGGTTCACCATGTCCCAACCGTCATCCCCAGCCGTCCGTCACGAGCGTGCCCGAGTCGCTGCACTGACCCGCGATCGCAAACCGGACGACCCGGAACTGCTCGAGGCCCGGCGCAACCTTCGCGCCGAGACCCTCGCCGAGTATGTGCGCCGAGTTGTCGACGCAGCCCCGCCGCTGACACCCGAACAGCGCGACAAGATCGCCGGACTGTTACGGAAGTCGGTGGCGTGATGAGCGACGAACGTCTCTATGACCGAGTGCTGAGTGTCCACGACGAATACGCCAAGCGGTACTCAGCCAAGTACGGCGACGGTTGGCGAGAGAAGCTGACGCGCGACGAGCGCGAAGATTTTGCATGGAACGTCAAACTGGCAGTCGTCGCGGACGGCGGACGTGTCCTGTCGCTCGACCAAATCAACGAATGGTTCCGCGGGGCAGGTGATCGGTGATAACGCCGCGCCCGTGCCCGGACTGTGGCGCCGAATCTTCCCCGCCCTGCGTGCGGTCCAAGAGTTACGCAGAGGTTGAACTGCTGCTCTGCTGAAACAATTCGGCCCGCCGACGATGGGGAGCGAAAACCCTTTGTCGGCGGGCCGATTGCGCGAAAGTTTCGTTTAGCCACAACCCATAGCATCACGAGAACGCTTTCATTCTAAGGCATTCGGCGTCGGTAGAGTTGCAGTTACGGACCCGCGAAATCCGTTTAGCAACAACCCAATCTGAAATTCGAGAACCAAACAATGAGCGAACAATCCGGCAATGACGCCGTATCCCCATACGCCCGTGCAGCAATGAAATACCGTCGCCGAGGCTGGTATCCAATACCGCTTAACGGCAAGGTTCCGGTAGCCGACTTCACCGGCCGCAAGGGTGCCTACGTCAGCGGCGCAGATGTTCAGACGTTCATCGACAACCCGAAGACCGGTTATACGAATGTCGGCCTGCGCATGGAGCATTCGATGGTCGGCATCGACGTTGACGCCTACCAGAAGGCGGACGGCACCTGGAAGGTCGGCGACCGTTCGATAGCCGAAGCCGAAACACGTTGGGGCAAACTACCGCCCACCTACACGAGCACGTCGCGCGGACCGGGCAAGAGCGGAATTCAGTTCTACCGCGTACCCGAAGGCGTCGAGTTGGCCGAAAGGTCACTGCCCGACGTGGAACTCGTGCGCTGGTGCCACCGGACCGCCGTGGTGTGGCCGAGCCTGCATGACAAGACCGGCGAGATTTACCGGTGGTACGGGCCGGACGGCGAGCTGTTCGACGGGATACCCGACCCTGCAGACATACCGGAGCTACCGGGTGCATGGGTCGAAGGATTGCGCAAGGACCGTTACCCGGCAGGAGAGATGGCCGACCCGGTGACGTTCTCGCTGACCGACGGCGAGCCGGATGCTGTGGTGAAATCCACGCTCGACAAATGGCTCGCCGCACTGGAATCCGGTTCCCGGCACGACGCCATGCGCGACGGGCAAACCGCGCTGGTATGGCGGGCACGCGAGGGCTACAGCGGAGTGCGGACCGCGCTGACCCAATTCCGTTGCGCGTTCATCGACGCCGTTGCCGGTGACCGTAAAGGTGGCCGCGACACGGCAATCCAAGAGTGGAACAACGCGCTGACCGGTTCGCTCGAGAACGTGGCCCACGCCGAGCACGAGCTAGCCGGAATCTTGGACGAGGCCGACGTCGTTGCCGCCAACCGAAAGATGCTGCAAGCCACCCCGGAACCGGCACCGCCGCCGGCGCTGTGCACGCTCGACCAGGCGCATGTCATATTCCGGCGCTGGCTGGGCGAAGACTACGACACCGATGCACTGGACGCGATGCTGGCGGCGGCGGCGGTCGAGCGGCTCTCGGGTGACCCGCTGTGGCTGCTGCTCGTCAGCGGACCCGGCAACGCCAAGACCGAGACCGTGCAGGCGCTCGACGGAATCGGAGCCGTGGTCACCAGCACCCTGTCCTCGCAAGCGGCGCTGCTGTCGGCGACACCCAAGCGCCAGACCGCCAAGGACGCGACCGGTGGGCTGCTGCGCCGGCTCGAACCTGGCGGCGTGCTGGTCATCAAAGACGTGACCTCGATTTTGTCGATGCACCGTGACGGACGCGCCGAGGTACTCGCCGCACTACGTGAAGTGCACGACGGCAAGTGGACCCGCTCGGTGGGTAGCGAGGGTGGCCGGACGCTGCACTGGCAGGGCCGCGTGGTCGTGGTCGGCGCGGTGACCACCGCATGGGACACGGCGCACGCCGTCATCTCGTCTATGGGCGACCGATTTCTGTTGGTGCGGATGAACTCGGCTAACCGGGTCATGCGAACCCGTGCCGGACGCAACGCGATTCGAGGGACCGGCGACGAGACCACCATGCGCGCCGAACTCGCCGAAGCGGTCGCGGGCGTGCTGGCCGGTGTCGACGCGAGCAGAGCAATCAAGCCCAACGAAGACGAAGCCGAGACGATTGTCGCTGCCGCCGATCTGGTGACGCTGGCGCGGACGGGCGTCGAATACGACTACCGCGGCGACGTGATGGACGCGCACGCACCGGAGATGCCGACCCGGTTCGCCAAGGAGCTTACTCAACTGGTACGCGGCGCGTGCGCTGTCGGCATGGACCGCGAGGACGCTATGCGGTTGGCCGTCCGGTGCGCGCGCGATTCGATGCCGCCGCTGCGGCTGGAGATCATCGAGGACGTGGCGGCGCATCCGATGAGCACATCGTCGGATGTCCGCAAGAGGATAAGCAAGCCGCGCAGCACCGTAGATCGGCAATTGCAGGCGTTGCACTATCTCGGCGTACTCGAGTGCTTCGAGGAGGAGTTCGGCATGGACGGTTCCAAGATTCGATGGCGCTACCGACTGGCCGAAGGTATCGACCCAACTTGCCTGCACTTCAACCACTTAGGACAGGCTCACCTCAAAACCGCCTGAAACTTCACCAGAAATGTCAGTGCAGGTGCGTGAGAGCTAAGGAATAGAGGGCGATATGGGTTGAGAGACATGCGCACTGCACACCACTGCTGACAAAACTGGGAAACATTGCGGCCCACCACCCGCGCCCGGCAGTTCCCCTACGACCTCCGCCTTTGGAGACAACATCAACCCGAGAAAGAAGAACCCAATGAACCGACACGACACGGAATCCCGGATCGCGTTCCCGGACCGGGTACTCGACAAGCCGACCGACCGTTACAGAATCACGTATGTCGACGGCAGCACCGAGACGTTCCCCGCGGGTGTCGTGGTGATCGACTGGGCCGGGCGGCTGCGCATCGGTAGCGACCGGGTGGTTCCGCACGATGGCTGGCGGCTGCTGTCGAAGGTGGCCGAGTGATGAGCACCGACGACGAGCTGAAGGCGATAAAGTTCCGTGCCGCGGTCACCGACGCGATCCGCCGCACGGAACCGCAACTACTGGCCGACACACTGATAACCACCGGGGCAATCCAGGTCCGCCGCCACGGCAAGCATTATTCCGTGTGGCTGCTGGGCTATAGGGTGGGCGCGCTCGACGGCGACTGGCTGAATGACCCAGACGACCACCGTGTTCCAGACAATCCATGGATCGCAGTTCCCGACGACCTGAGCGAGTTGGACGGCGAGTCGTGAAGCAGTGTTCAAAGTGCCATGAGCACAAGACAGACGACAAGTTCCGCAATGTGGGGTACGTCTGCAAGGAGTGTCGCGCCGCCTACATGAAGGCCTGGGCCGCTGCCCACCGTGAGCACAAGCGTGATTACATGCGCCACTACTACCGCGAGCACAAGGCGAGCGGGACGAGTTCATGATGCAATGGCGCGCACACGGAAAGCAGGGCCGTATAGGCAACCAGGACGCCGGACAAGCCGGTCGGGTAGTCGAATAGCCGGGCGACGTTCTGTGCAGCCACGGAGCCAAATAGGTTGCATTACAATGGGCTACAAGCTCGGTATCACGCCAGCGCCGGAATCCCGAATGCGGACAACCCGGATAGCGCGAGTCACCATGCAATGTTGGCGATGAACAATGCCGCCGAATCATGGGAGACAACGAATGGGTGAAATCCTTTACCGCAGCGCGCCGGTGGACAGTGCCGAACATAGGACTGTCTTTGGGCTGGCCGTTCCATATGGTGTCGAGACCGAAATCCACGACGCCGGTGGTGATTACACGGAGCGGTTTGCCTATGGCGCATTCGGGCGCTCGATTGCCGAAAGGGGTCACAAGGTACGCCTCATGGTTTCGCACGATCACCGTCAGCTGCCGATCGGGAAGGCCACCGAACTTCGCGAATCTCAGGACGGACTGCACGCGGCGTTCTACGTTCCGGAATCCCGCGCCGGCGATGATGCACTGAATCTCGTGAAAGCGGGTGTGGTGGATTCGTTTTCGATCGGTTTCCGCCCTATTCGCTCGCGCGAGGTCGGCAACGTCGTGGAACGCATCGAGGCCAGTCTCTATGAGATAAGCCTGGTTGCGGCGGGGGCATATGAAGGCGCGACGATCAGCGGAGTACGCAGCGAGGGGCGTGTCATCGAACTGGCCGTCATTCGGCGGCAATTGCAAATGTTGGACTTATTGAACGGAACAGAACTGTGAAGAACATCTACGACATCGACGCCGAACTTGGCACCCTCACAACGGAATTGCGCGAGTTGGGCCGAGAGGCACAGTCACGCGGCACCGACCTGACCGGCGACAAGGCACGCCGCTGGGACGAAATCACCACGCGCATAGAGCAGTTGCGTGAAGAGCGCGAGGGCATCGAACGGCGTGCCGAGGAGATTCGCCAGCTGGCGATGAACCCGCGCCACATCGAACAAGGTTCGGCGACCGGGCCGGTACATCGTGAGGACATGGCCGACGATTCGGCGAAACGGGTTCTCGACGCCGCCCACCGGCGCAACGAACTACCCGACTACGCCGCCGAGGTCGTGGAAGGGCTGCTGCACCGCTCGGACCCGTTCATCCGCCGTTGGGTGACCGAGACCGGAAATCCCGCCTATCGCAGTGCGTTCCAGAAGATTTGCGCTGACCCGGTTCGTGGTCACCTGAGTTTCACTGCACCGGAAGCGGATTCGTTCCGCCGCGTCGAGCAGCTGCGCGTTCAACAGCGGGCTATGGGCGAAGGTTCCGGTACGCAAGGTGGTTACATGGTGCCGTTCCAGCTGGACCCGGCCGTGCTGCTGTCCAACGCCGGTACCCGAAACCCGCTGCGCCGCATTGCACGTGTCGAGAAAATCACCACAAATGCCTGGCACGGTGTGTCTTCCGCGGGCGCTACCGCCGAGTGGATTGGTGAGGGCAGTCAGGTCGCCGACGCGAGTTTCAACCTGTCCCAGCCGCAGGTCATCGTCTACAAGGCCGACGCATTCGTGCCGTTCTCATTCGAGGTCGAGCAGGACGCCGCCGACTTTTTGACGCAGCTGCAGATCGTCTTGGTCGATGCCGCGGACCGGCTCAACTCGAGCGCCTACACCAACGGCTCGGGAACCGGCCAGCCACACGGTCTCATCACGAGCCTCGTTGCGACGGGCGGTAGTTCGATTGTCGCCGGCGGCGGCACCACGTTGGCGGCGGCCGACCTGTACAACCTGCAGAACGCGTTGCCGCCGCGGTTCCAAGACAACAGTCAGTGGATGGCGAGCCTGTCGGTGGTCAACGCCGCGCGGCAATTCCAGACGGCGAACGGTTCGTTGGTGTTCCCGTCGCTGCAGACCAACCCGCCGACGTTGCTGGGCCGCGCCATGAATGAAAACTCGGAAATGGCGACCACCGCCTACGTCACCGGGTCGAACTATATGGCCGTCGTGGGCGACTTCAAACAGTTCCTCATCGTTGACCGAATCGGCTCGACCCTCGAATTGGTTCCGCAACTTTTCGGCACGAACGGCAGGCCCACCGGTCAACGTGGCGCGCTGCTGTGGTGGCGGACCGGTTCCGATGTCTTGGTGCCGAACGCATTCCGCCTGCTGGACGTGACGCACTGATAAGAAGGCGTGCCCGGTCTTGATTGACACCCTCGCCGGGCGACAGCAGCGCCGCACACTCGATGGACAAACCCGTGCAGATCAATGGTCGAGTGTGTGGCGTTGCACGATCTCCAAGACGTAGGTAGTCAATGGGAAGCACGCAAGGTCGCAACGACTGGCAGTGGATCAAGCTGTCTCGTCGTCTGCGACAGGAGCTAGCTGGTCAGCCGTGCTGGCTGTGCGGCAAGCCGATAGACCAGCAACTCGACCGGCGCCACCCGATGAGTTTCACCCTTGATCATGTGGTGCCGCTCTCGGTTGATCCGAGCCGTTCACACGACCCGGCCAACCTCCGGCCCAGCCATCGCCGCTGTAATGGGCGCCGCGGCAAAGACCCGTCCTACTGCCCGGTACAGCCAGCGGAGAAGACGCCGCCGCCGACGCCGATCATCGCCAGCCGCGTATGGCGCTAGGCCGGACTTGGAAGGTCCGCGATCGTTGAACCTCGACCTTGCCAATGGTGAAGCCAGCTCGCCGCGGCCGGACCGAACGTCGTGTTGAACAACCCGGTTCGCCCGCCACCGACCTCCTGCCTCGACCCGAGTAGGCACTAGCTCCATAACCTCGAGCTGAATGGAATGTGCTGCACAACAACAGCATCTGCGACGGCGTGGTCGGCATCGGCACGAAAGGCAGTGCGGTGGAATGGAACCCACAAACAAGCAATGTCCGGGCTGCGCTGGAGTCCCGCATTCGGCATCGGTAACTGGGATTGCGGACAGTTAACTGGATGGTGACCGGAAGTAAAGGGGGGGTAATGCGGCCCTATAGCGATGAGGCACGTCTTTGACCCCCCCTCCCCCGCGTTTCTCCGAGCCAGCGGCTTTTCTGCAGATGATCTTGATAGTGGATGGTCGCGCACCGTTTTGCCTGGTCAGAGGCATCTTTGAGCGGCGGGACTGGTCTGCGCAGGTCGGGGTGTGAATTGCATCGACGGCATTTTCGTTCACCAAGGGTCGAGAATGGCGAGAATAGTAAAGAACGCAGTCTGAAGATTGAGGGGTCAGCAAAAAATGGGAGTACGTGAGCAACTGGATCGCAACGCCCGCAAGGACACCCTGAAGTAGGCAGAATCGTCGTCCGCCTTCTATGCGGCCGGTGCCGGTTCGGGTCCGTCCGGCTGCGGCGCTTCCGCGAGGTCTTTCGTCAAGTCGTAGAACGCCGCCCTGATGACCGGCGCGAGCCGCTCTCTGATTTGCGTCGGCATCGGTTGGACACTTGGCGGCTTTGTCTCATCCATGCTCAGGACTTTATAGGACAGATTTACGGCATAAAAGACCGACACCCCGCCGACCGAAGCCGACAGGGTGCCTGTACCCCAATTCAGCGAGACGCCAACCTCGCCACCGTGGCGGTAATCAGTTCCGCTGGCCGGTGCGCGCCGATGACGCTGTGCAACAGCACCATTGCTCTGCAATCTCGAGGGCTAGAACAGTGGGTTGTCGATCTTCTCGGCGCACTCGACCAATATCGCCGCCAGCCGCCGCGCTTCCGCCGAAGTCAGCACGAGGTCGGCACTGTACGGCGCCGCTTCGATCCCGATGCCAACCAGCGGCGCACTATTGGGACGACGCCGGTTCGCCACGCACAGCCGACCGAGGATCACGCCGTCGTCGGATACCTCGCCGGGTTGCGCGGTAAGTTCGAGTTCGGCGAAATCGCCGACGCACGTATGGTCTTCGCCGTAGTCGTCGCCCGCGCACCATGCTTCGCATCTACTCACGCCGCCGCCACCCCCTGCGCCCGCCACTCGATGACCACCTTGGACTCATCGAACACTTTTTGGCCGCGAACCGTGGGCAGCACCGTCACCGTCATCAGCGCGTCGATCAGCGCGCGTTGGCGGTCCAGGTCCAGGCCCTCGAACTTTTTGCGCACGCTGTCGCTGCCCAACGGCAGGCCGTCGTACAGGTGTGCTTTGGCGGCGGCTATCAACAGTGACTCCACTGCCTTGAGCCGCTCGGCAAGTCGTTCGTTGGCGATGCGGAACTGTGCCGGTGTCATGATGTCGTCGTCGGCGTAGGCGGCTGCCAGCCCGTCCATGCGGGCACGAATACCGTTGGCGTCGGCGCGTAGCTGCTCCACGTCGGGACGGTCGGTGTCGTGCAACAACTCCACGGCGTCGGCGCGGGCCAGCCGTCCGCACACCATCGCGATCACGACGTCATCCACACGCCCCATCCTTCGCGACACCTTGAAACAGCCCGTGCAGCAGTAGATGGGGTACCGGGAACCGTTGCGCGCCCGTGTGATCTGCGCCTTGAGGCCTTGCCCGCACACGCCGCATCTGGCTAGTCCGGTCAGCAGGTGACGGCGACCCGGTGCAGGTGCGAACCGCCGCCCTGGTGTGTCGAAGACCGCCCGCGCCGCCCGCCAGGTGTCCTCGTCCACGATGGCAGGCCAGTTGCCCTTGCCGACGACCTCGCCGCGGTATTCGCGCAGACCGGCGTTGCGTGGTTTCTTCAGCAACACACCGACCGTGTTGGCGCTCCACTTGTTGCCGCGGGTACTCGGCACGCCTTTGTCGTTCCATTCGCGCGCTATCGACCCCAGCGAGGAACCGGACAGGAACGCGCGGTAGGCATCGCGGACCATCGCCGACTCGACCGGATGCAGCGCCAGATCGTCGGTGTAGCCGAACACCCGGCAGGGCCACAACGGCTTGCCCAGTTCCGCGCGCTGCTGTGCCGCCCTGGTCTGCCGCTTGCCTTTGCGCTCGACCTCCGCGCGGGCCACGGCACCTTTGATCCGCGCGAACATGCGCCCGTTGTCGGTGGACAGATCGACGTCGCCGGTCACCGTGGCAAGCAGCAGATTGTGTTTGTCCGCCAGCGCCATGAAGTGCTCGAGTTCGATGGGTTGGCGGTGCAGGCGGTCGAGGTCCCAGCACACCACGGCATTGACCTTGCCCGCGGCTATGTCTGTGAGCATCCGCTCGTAGGCCGGGCGCTTGCCTTTGCTGGCCGAGACGTCGTTGTCGATGTATTCGACTGGCGTCCAGCCTTTTTGGTGGGCGAGTTTCACGCAGTCCTCGCGCTGGCGGGTCACTGCCAAGCCGTCGCCGTAGCGGTCCAACGATTGCCGTAGGTATATAGCTGCCCTCATGTGAACCATGTTAGGCGCAACAGCTAGTGCAGGTTGGTGGGCAGTGTCCAGCCGCCGTGTTCGGGGTTTGTGTGGTCGAAGGCGACGAGGTGGTCGATTTCGCAGCGTGAAGCGTCACGACTTTCGTGCCGCTCCTAGACGGGTTGCGACTGCCGGTCGCGAGCGGTGTTGAAAGCCTGTTCGTACTCGGTTGGGGTGAGCATTCCGAGTGAACTATGCAGACGTCTGTGGTTGTACCAATCAACCCAACCAGATGTGGCGTATTCGATGTCGTTGAGCGTCTTGTAGGGCCCGGCGTGGAACACCGTGGTCTGGATGCATTCGGTCTTGTAGAGGCCGATGATCGATTCCATCAACCCGTTGTCGTAGGCGTCGCCGACCGAACCGATCGAGGGCGTGATGCCC
>NZ_VLIY01000015.1 GCF_007489285.1 Skermania sp. ID1734 | reverse complement strand
CTGTCGCACAACGGTTTACACGGATCGATGGGACGTGTCGGTGCGTGCGGCGACAACGCCGCCATGGAATCGTTTTTCGCCCTTCTGCAACGCAACGTGCTCGACCGGCAGCGCTGGTCAACTCGAGCCGAACTTCGCCTGGCGATCGTGTCCTGGATCGAGCGGACCTACCACCGACGCCGTAGGCAACGCGCGCTGGGCAGGCTCACCCCGATAGAGTTCGAACTGCTCCACACAGCAGTCGCAACCGCGGCCTGAAATTCACACCCCGCGAGCCAACTGAACTCGGGGCAGTCCCGACGGCGGGTCAGTGATGGTGCGGGTGGCACGCCATGCGGTAGTCGTGGATGGCGCTGTGTGCGGATTTGAAATCCATCAACTCTTGCTGATGACTCGCCCGGTAGGACTGCCACTCGGCTTTGCGTTGATCCTTGGGCAGCGAGCGAATCTTGGCCAACTCCGACACCATGTCCGGGTGAGTGGCTAGGAACGAGGCCACCTTGGGACCACTGTCGGCGATCGCAGCCAAGCGCGCCTGCGGGGTGCACTGGACAGCCGGCGCCGGGTCCGCCGACGCGATGCCCATCCCTGCTGCTCCGACGACAATCCCCGCCGTCAGCGTGGCGACAACCAGTCCCTTACGGACACCAACACGACTCATCGCGAGCTCCTTCATCGTGGCCGGTGATTGGATGCGTTCAATCCTGCCCGAGAAGGCTGTGAAATAACTGAAATATTGCTAGTGCCAACAGTTCTGCAACAGAATGCAAAGGTTTGAAAGCTGGAGCGTGCCCGGCTCGTCTCTCGCCAGTTGCGATCGGGCAGGATCACAACATTCCCAGTACAGCGCACTCCGACGGTTTTCGAAAGGAGTGCCGGCGCGATGATCGTGGTGGAACCGGCGAACGACATCAGGAGGTATTGCGTTGCCCGATTACTCTCATCATTCCGGGACCCGGCCGCACGCGTGGCGCGAGGATCTCACCGGCGGTGACGATTCCCTGTTCTCGGGCCGCGAACACCTGGACCCGGCCGTCGAATACCGGACCCTCACCTACGAGGTGACCGGCCGCATCGCACGCATCACCTTCAATCGCCCCGAGCGCGGCAACGCGATCACGGCGGACACCCCGGTCGAGCTGGCCGCGGCCGTCGAGCGCGCCGATCTCGATCCCCGCGTGCACGTCATGGTGGTCTCGGGCCGCGGCAAGGGATTCTGCGGCGGCTACGACCTGTCGATCTTCGCCGAAAACGCCGACAGCCCGGACGCCTCCGACACGCCGACCACGGGGACGGTGCTGGACCCGATGGTGCAGGCCCGCAACCACAATCCGTGGGGCACCTGGGACCCGATGATCGACTATCAGATGATGAGCCGGTTCAATCGCGGGTTCGCGAGCCTGCTGTACGCCAACAAACCGACCGTGGCCAAGCTGCACGGATTCGCCGTGGCCGGTGGCACCGATATCGCGCTGTATGCCGACCAGATCATCTGCGCCGACGACACCAAGATCGGCTATCCGCCCACCCGCGTATGGGGAATTCCAGCCGCAGGCATGTGGGCGCACCGCGTCGGCGACCAGCGCGCGAAACGAATGCTCTTCACCGGCGACTGCATCACCGGCGAGCAGGCTGCCGACTGGGGACTTGCCATCGAGGCACCGCCGATCAGTGAACTCGATGCACGCACGGAAGCGTTGCTGGACAAGATTTCCCGGGTGCCGATCAATCAGCTCATCATGGCCAAGCTGGCGCTCAACAGCGCACTGCTGGCCCAGGGCGTCGCCAACTCCACGATGGTGAGTACGGTTTTCGACGGAATCTCCCGGCATACCAGAGAGGGCTACGCATTCCAGTTGCGCTCGGCCACAGTCGGATTCCGCGAAGCCGTGCGCGAACGCGACGAGCCCTTCGGCGACTGGAAACGTGCTCAGTTCGGCCCAGCACCCAGCCCGCAGGACCCGCCGCGCTGAACGTCAATCGGTGTGCGGCAGGCGCTCGGCGGGGATAACTCCGAACCGCCCGGCCTGGTAGTCCTCGAACGCCTCGTAAAGCTCTGCGCGGGTATTCATCACGAACGGCCCATAGTGCGCGACGGGTTCGCGAATAGGCCTACCGCCCAACAGTAAGACCTCGAGGTTCGGTTCCGGTGCTGCTGCGGCAGGGCCGGCCTGCAGCGTCATAGCGTCACCGGAACCGAACAGCGCGAGTTGCCCCTTGCGGATCGGCCGCTGTTCAGCGCCAACTGTCCCCTGCCCGGCAAGGACATAAGCCAGACCATTGAATTCTGGATTCCACGGCACCTGCAGCTGCGCATGCGGGCTAATCGTGGCGTGCACCAACGAGATCGGGGTGAAGGTGCTGCCCGGGCCGTCGTGGCCGGCGATGTCTCCGGCAATCACGCGCAGCAACGCGCCGCCGTCCTCCGAGGCCAACAAGGTGGCTTCGCGAGCCCGGATGTCCTGATACTTCGGCGGATTGAACTTGTACTCGCGCGGCAGATTGACCCACAACTGAACGCCATGGAACAGCCCACCGCTCATCACCAGCTTCTCCGGCGGCTTCTCGATGTGCAGTATTCCGCTGCCCGCCGTCATCCATTGCGTGTCCCCGTTGGTGATCACGCCGCCCCCGCCGTGCGAATCCTGATGCTCGAAGACGCCATCGATCATGTAGGTGACGGTTTCGAACCCGCGATGGGGATGCCACGCCGTGCCCTTGGGCTCGCCGGGCGCATATTCGACTTCCCCCATCTGATCCATGTGCACGAACGGGTCGAGGGCTGCCAGCGAGAGCCCGGCAAAAGCACGCCGGACCGGGAAACCCTCGCCCTCGTAGCCGGTTGGCGCGGTGGTCACCGATACCACCTTGCGCTGCGTGCTGTCCGCAGGAACGGACACCCGCGGCAGGGTCAGCGTGTCTGCTGTGACGGCCGGCATGTCATCCTCCATTTAGTTGAAAGTTAAATGATATGCTAGCCTCAACAGCACGGGATGGCACTACATTCCCCGGTCCTATTCCGACTTCGAATGCGGCAAGAACGGGCGGTGCACGTTCTCCTCGGTGGATGCTCCTGGCTGCCACTCCGCGATCCAGGGACCAGTGCCTTCGCTCTGGTCGAGGATGCCGGTCTCCATCCAGTTGTACTGACCGTCGAGCAGTCCCTTAGCGATCTTGCTGTCGCGATCGTCGGTGTTCTGCCACAGCTCCCCGAATAGGTTCTCCACCCGCAGCGTCGCTTGCTCGCAGAACGCCTCGGCCAACTCATAGGCCGCCGCGCCCTTGGTCGCGTCCTCTTCGCGCTGGCTCTGTGCCCGCACGATCACAGCCGACATCGCGAACAGTTCGGCGCCGATGTCCACGATCCGGCCCAGGAAGCCCTGACGGTATTCGAGCTTGGCCTGCCAACGGGCCATGCCATAGAGCATGGAGCGCGCCAGCTTTCGCGAACTGCGCTCGATGAAGCGTAAATGCGTTGCCAACGGACCGAATTCGCTATACGAGGTAGGCAACTGGCCCTTGCCCGCGACGAGTTGCGGCGCCCATTTCGCATAGAAGCCGCTCGCCTTGACCGCCGCCTTGGCCTTGTCGGCGACCGGCGCCTTCGGGTTGACCAGGTCCCCGGCCGCGACGACGTGCGCATCGGACGCTTCGCGCGCGACCAGCAGCCGCATGATCTCGCTCGAGCCCTCGAAGATGCGGTTGATGCGCAGATCGCGCAGCACCTGCTCGGCCGGTACCGCACGCTCACCGCGCGCCTGCAGCGATTCCGCCGTCTCGTATCCGCGCCCGCCGCGAATCTGGACCAGTTCGTCGGCAATGGTCCAGGCCATCTCGCTGGCCCACAGTTTGGCCAGTGCGGCCTCGATCCGGATGTCGTTGCGACCTTCGTCGGCCATCTGACCGGAGAGGTCCAGGACCGCCTCGAGGGCGTAGTTGGTGGCCGCAATGAACGAGAGCTTGCTGGCGACGGCTGCATGCTTACCAACCGGGCGACCCCATTGCACGCGCTCGCTGGACCATTCGCGCCCGATCTTCTGCGCCCATTTACCCGCAGCCGAGCACATCGCGGGAATGGCCAGCCGGCCGGCGTTGAGGGTCGTCAGGGCGATCTTGAGGCCGTCGCCCTCCTTGCCGATCAAGTTCTCCTTGGGCACCCGCACGTTGTACATGCGGGTGACGCCGTTCTCGATGCCGCGCAAGCCCATGAACCGATTCCGCCGTTCCACCGTGATGCCCGGCGAGTCGGCCTCGACCACGAACGCCGAGATGCCGCCGCGGTGCCCTTCGCTCTTCGGCACGCGCGCCATGACCACGAGTAGTTCGGCGACCACACCGTTGGTGGTCCACAGCTTGACGCCGTTCAATTCATAGGCCGCTCCGCCCTCGATCGGTACGGCAGTGCTCGCCATACGCGCCGGATCCGAACCGACGTCGGGTTCGGTGAGCAGGAATGCCGTGATGGCCCCCTTAGCGCAGCGCGGGAGGAATTCCGCCTTCTGCTCCGGGGTGCCGGCCAGTTTGAGCGGTTCCGGAACGCCGATCGACTGGTGCGCGGACATCAGCGCACCCAGCGAAGCGTGGACCGAGCCGATCAGCGCCAAAGCCTTGTTGTACGCGACCTGAGTCAGGCCCACGCCGCCGTATTCCTCGGGGATCTTCAAACCGAAACAACCCAGCTCGGCGAATCCCTTCACGTATTCGTCTGGAATCCGCTCCTCGCGCTCGATCACCTGGCCATCGACGGTCGCGCAGTAGTCGGCGAGCCGCGCCAGGAAGCGCTCGGTCTTCTCGGTTTGTTCTGCAGTGGGCTTCGGGTACGGGTGAATCAGGTCCAGTCGGAAGCGGCCGAGAAACAGTTCCTTGCAGAACGACGGTTTGTCCCATCCGTCGAGGCGAGACTCCTCGACCAGCGCCCTCGACTGTTCTTCCGTTGCGTCCACTTTCTGCGACGAGACCATCTCAGCTCCTTTTGCAAAGCGCGATCACTGGGTCAACTCCAGTGTTCTCCTCGAATAGGCCTGCCGGTGGAAAACGAAACATAAGTTACTGATCGGTATGCGGATTACCGCAAAGCCAGACTCAACAGCCCGCCGAGTACCGCCGTCCCCACGAACAGCCAGGCGACATAGTCGCCCACGTGGCCGGAGTGCAGCCTCTCCACCGACCGCACCGGAATCTCGATCCAGCGCGCAGCTTTGGACAGCACCGTGGGCAGCGTCTGCGCCCAAATTGCCGCGCAGGCCATGGCTGCGGCGACGAGCGCCGAAACGACACCGAGCACGACCCCGGAAACCGTCCAGTGCGCGGCCGCTTCGTTGGCCGTTCGCATGGTGGACGTTCCGGACAGGGCTCGAGCCAGGTACTGACTCGTGGCCACGAAGTTGTGGCCGGCCGCGGACATGCCAGTCACCACGCCCGGCACCACACCCATCGCCAGGGCGGCGGCGATCAGGAAGGCGATGACCGCTTTGATGCTGGCCGGAACAGCCGACATCCGGCCGGTGTCGGGTTTCTCGTCACCACTCGTGGCCGGCTCCGATGATTCATCCGGCGTGGGACCCCAGCCGAAGAAGACGCGCATTCCAGCGCGCAGGACCGCCGCGCCCGTCGCAGCGGACACCGCGACGTAAAGCCATGGCCCCCAGCGATATCCGCCGACGGCGACCGCCTCCTCGGCCAACGCCTTACCCAGCGATCCGCCGAACGGCGGCAAACCTGCCAGCCCGAACGCGGCGACGAAATACAGCGCGACGAGCAACCGCTCACCGTGCCAGCGGCCGTGCAACTCGACTTCATCCACGCTTCGATAGCGGTCCAGCATCACACCGACGATCAAAAACAGCGCCGCCTTCACCCCGGCGTGCCCGGCGACATAGAGCGCTGCAGCGGCCGTCCCGTCGCTGTCGAGCATCGCGATGCTCAGCAGGAACAGCCCGACATGCGCGATGGTCGAGTACGCGAGGAGTCGCTTGAGATGCCGTTGCAGCAGACACATCACCGCTCCCACCACCGCGGTGACCACACCCAGCAGGAGAAACAATCGGCGGACGTCGGCATGCGGAATAGTGCCGGCGAAGACGGTCCAGAACACCCGCGCCGCGCCGTACAGACCGAGTTCCACCATCACACCCGAAAACAGCACGCATACCGCCGCCGGTGCGACGGCGTGGGCGTCCGCGAGCCAAAAATGGAACGGCACGACCGCCCCTTTGACCAGCAACCCCGTCAGGATCAGCGCGAAGGCGCCGACGATCAATGCGTCGGCGGGTTTGCCGGACAACGCGAAACCCAACTGCGGCAAGCCCAGTTGCCCTACTCGCGCATAGATGATGGCGATCCCGGCGAGGGACAAGTACGCACCGAGCGAGTTGATCACGCCGAAGTTGAGCGCACCCTGCACCGCGGACTTGTCTTCGACCTTGTAGCCGGTCAGTGCGTAGGCGACCGCGCCCATGAGTTCGAAGAAGACGAACATGTCGAACAGGTCGCCGGACAGCACGAAGCCTTCCATCCCCGCGAGAAACAACAACATGAGCGCATGGAAGTGGTTGCCGGCATGGGCGTATCCGCGATGGCAGTACACGAGCGCGCAGGTCATCAGGACCGCGACAAGGACGGCTAGCCCGGCGGCGAGTTCGTCGACGATCAGCGCGATCCCCACGCTGAAATCTGCCTTGGGCCGCCAGTTCCCGATCCAGTTGACCACCCACCCCGTGCGGTGCGTGGTCGACCACACCACGACCCCTGCGGCGGTAACGCCCGCGGCGGTAGCCGTCGCGATCGCATTCGCCAGCCCCGCAGGCATCCACCGCGCGGCCGCCAGCAGCAGGCACGCGACGGCCATCGGACACGCCACGATGACGGGAAGAAGTTGGGCCGCAACGTCGACCGACATGACTCAGCCCTCGAGCGCCGACAACTCGTCGGGATCGACTGTGCCATGACGTCGGTCGATCTGGATCGACAAAGCCAACAGCAATGCGGTAACCGTCGCCGAAACGACGATGTCGGTGAGGGTCATCGCCTGCACCAGCGGATCCACGACGTCGGTGGAAGGCGGACCGTTGCCGAAAACCGGTGCGCTGGCGTTGCGCTGATAGCCGACCGCGATCAGCAGCACGTAGGTACCTGCCTGGATCACCGACAGACACACCACGGCGTGGACGAGGTTGCGGCTGCGGACTATTCCGAACCCGCCGGCCAGAAACAGCCATCCGGCAACCAGATACGCGTAGACACTCAATCGCTTGCTCCTTCCCCCGCGGACCCGGTGATCCATTGGTCGAGAAACGTAGCCAGTAACACCATTGCGCCACAGGCCACTTCGAAGCCGACGGCGACGTTGAGAACCGGCACGGTACCGGCGGAAAACAATTGCCCGAAGGTGCCCTGCGGCACGACGTTGACCAAGAAGGCACCCGAGACGATCAGTCCCGCAACACCCACCAGCGCGAACGACAACGCGCCCAGCGCCTCGCCGATATGCAACGCCGGCATCGGCCGTAACCGCTCCAGCGCGGGGTAATCGCCGCCCACATACAACAGGTGTAAGCCGGTACCGAGAACCACACCGCCTTGGAAGCCACCGCCTGGTGTGAGATGGCCGTGGACGACCAGGTCCAGTCCGATCATCAACGTCACCGGCAACAGCACATAACCGACCAGCTTGGTGGCCTGCAATGGCTGCGCGACAACATTTTCCGGCGGCGGAACGCGCTGCGACCCGCTACGCAACAGCGCAACCGCCCCGACGACGGAACCGAGCAGAATTGTCTCTTCGCCGAGGGTGTCCAGGGCGCGCTGGTCGAAGTTCACCGACGACACGACGTTGGCTGTTTGATGACCGACGGCGGCCGCGACCGCCGCATCGCGGTAGGGGTGCACGAGTCCACCGAACGAGGGCATGCCAAAAACGGCCACCGCATAAACAATGGCGAACCCGACAGCGCCGGCGAGAAAGACCAGAAGTCGGGTTCGGCGCGTCATTTGCTCTCGTCCTCCGTCGACTCTCGTTGCTCCCTGCGCATGATGCGAATGGCCAGCATCACCATGAGAGGAACCACAGCAGCCCCAACCGCGAGTTGAGACAGCGCCACATCCGGGGCTTGCAGCACCACGAAAAGCACCGTCAACGCCACCCCGAAAACGGAGAGTGAGACAGCCTGCCGTTCAGGATCCCAGGTCAGCACCACCGCGGTGCCCGCGATCGCGACGAGGGTCAGCGCCACGACAATCAGCGCGGTCATCGCGGTGACTCCGTCTTCGCCTCATCGTGCCGCTGCGCGGTCATGCGCGCGGTGGCGGCTTCGAGCGCAGGACCGGTGAGCATGAGCAGCACGGCGATCAGCGCGACGGTCCCAGAGGTGAGCCCCCAGCCATTGGCGACGATCAGGGCGGCGGCGATCAGCGGCGTCGCGAGCGAGGTCATCGGCGTCAGAAAATGCAAACGCATGTAGGTGGGGCGGGCGATGACCGCTCCGACGCCGGAGAAGACAACGACGGCCACGCCGGCGTACTCGAGAACTGCGGCAATGGTTTCTCGCATGCTCATGCCGAGCCGGGTAGTGCGCTCATGAGCGGCGGGCCAGGAGTCGGGTGAACACCAGCGTCCCGGCGAAGGACATCAGCACCATCACCACCGGAACAATGAGGTATGACGGCTGCGAGAGTCCCTGCGACAACAGCATCAGTGTCAAAACCGTTACCACACCGGATATTTCGAGTCCGACCAGTCGGTCCTCGGGCGCTCCCCGACTGCTCAGCCATAAGGCCGTACCGAAACCGGCGGCGAGCAAAATGAGTGCACCGAGCAGCCAATTGTTCATCGTCGGACCCTTCGCTCGAGATGTGGCCAGCCACTGACCAGTACATGGATCAGCAGACCCGACTGTTTGGTGCGGTCGACCACCAGACTGCCGGGCGTGGACGAGATCGCCAATGTGGCAAGCGCTTCCCTGCTCGGCGCGGTGGCGTTGACGTCGGCGGGAAGCTCGAGGGTCGAGAGGTCCTTGTGCTCACGAAGCCGGCGCGGTGAACGAATCGTCAGCGCCGCCAGCCGGAGTGTGTCCAGAATGATTGCCGCCGCGACCGGTGCAAGCCAGTGGATCCACGACGCCCGTGGGCGCCAGGTGGCCCGTACCGCCCTTCGACCGGCCCGTGCGGCGAATGCACATGGGACGGCGCATGCTGCGGCGCTGATCACCTCGGGCCACGACACGGACGAAAGCGTCAGAATCCATACGAGCACTGCGACTGCCCACCAGGACAGCAACTCGCCGATGGCTCCCACGTCTTCGATCGTGCCCGAACACAGCCGTGGGAAGTAGCAAAACCTACCCGAACGAGTGTGCCGTGTCGGATCAGGTGGGTTCTGGATGCGACACTGACCACATGGCACCGGCTGACGACGATCTTGTTTCCGACGTTTCCGACACTGCGCGCTGGGTTGCGGTCTACCGCGCCATCGAGTCAGCCCGCCCGGACGCCCTGTTTCACGATCGGCTCGCCGACCGACTTGCCGGTGAGCGTGGTAAAGCGATCCTGGCCGCAGCGCCGAGACAGATGCGCAATGGCTGGTGGTTGGTGACCCGCACCAAGCTGATCGACGACATCATTGCCGAGGCGATTGCCGCCGGTTGTGATCGCGTGATCAACATCGCCGCGGGACTGGATTCGCGCCCGTATCGGCTGGACGTGCCCGCCGAGTTGACCTGGATCGAGGCCGACCTGCCGGGATTGATCGCTGACAAAGAGCGCCTTCTCGCCGACGAAACTCCGCAGTGTCGGCTGCGGCGGTATTCCGTCGATATGCGCGATCCGAACGCTCGCAAGGCTTTTATCGACGAGGCGCTGGCCGGTGCATCGAAAGCGTTCGTGCTGACCGAAGGACTCGTGACCTACCTCGACGACGACGAGGTTGCCGACCTGTCGCAAGCCTTCACCCGGCCCGAGATCGCTTGGTGGACTGTGGACTTTTCCTCGGAAGGAATCCGCAAACAAACGGCCAAATCAGCCGACACCCTCTTGGCGAACGCGCCGTTCAAATTCGCGCCGCAGAATGGCGTGGCCTTTTTCGAGGACCTCGGGTGGCAGGTCGTCGACCTGGAGCCGTTGTTGCCGGCTGGCCGACGGTTCCGTCGAATCCCAAAGTGGATGCGCCTATTCGCGGCACTGCCGCAACCAGACCCGCGCAACGTCGGCAACGCTCCGTGGAGCGCGGTGGTGCGGTTGACGAGGAAACCCCAGTAGGGGCGATCTATGCCCGGGCCTCGTTAGGTCAGTAGGCCGCATCTACGCCCAGGCCTGCGTCAGTAGGCCGAATCGACGTTGTCGATGGAGCCGTACCGGTTCGCCGCATAGTTGCAGGCCGCGACGATGTTGGCGACCGGGTCGTAGATGTTCCACGCGGTGCCGTCGATGTGGAAGGCGGCGAAGGTGGGGTCGATGACCTGCAGCAGGCCCTTGGACGGGATGCCGGCGGCGGCGTTGGAGTCGTAGAGGTTGATGGCCTGCGGGTTGCCGGTCGACTCGCGCATGACGTTGCGCATGATGCCGTCGTAGCTGGCCGGGATGTTGTGGGCGTGCAGGATGTCCAGCGCCTGGCGGATCCAGCCGTCGAGGTTGTCCGGGTAGACCGGCGCGGGCGGCGGAACCGGGGCCGGCGCGGGTACCGCCTTCGCGACAGCCTGCACAACCGGCGGGGCGCTCGGTGCGGCGCTAACTGCCGGCGGGGCCACCTTTTGGACGTACGCGGCGGGCTCAACCGGGTTGGTGCCGGCGGCACCGGTGCAGGCGATGGTCGCCACGCTCGCCAGCGCCAGACTTGCGGCACCCGCGGCGTAGGCGGCAGACACATGAGTCCTCGGGCGACGTTGCGCAAGGAGTTTCCGGGCACGCGAAAGAGACGTTGCTGTCACAGACATGGGAGTTCGGGTTCCTAATCGGCTTTTGGCCGCAGTCGATCGCCGACAAGCGCGCTGGACATCGACGTCGAGTGCTGGTCGACGCGCCCGCCGATGCCTTTCAGTGCTGTCGTTTCAGTGGCGGCGTGTGCTGTTGTCGGGTGGCTAGTCGGACGCTAAGAACGGGAACTCGTGTCCCCGCCGGCACGACGCGGCCCGGCCGATCGCCAGCGCGGCAATCGACTGGTAACTCACGTCAGGGTGTGCGCGGCGGCGTTTCCGCCACGGCGGCGGCACACCCGAGCGTTGGCTATGCGGTCAGGAATCGCACAGCAGGCAACACTCCTGTCGGCTTCCAGACTGGCGGCCTGGACCTCAAAGGTCACAAAATCATTGCGACAGGTCACAGAATGATTGCGGAAAGTAAACGTGAGATGAACAGAAGTTGGCCAGCTAGAGTTGCGCTAGCTATTGCAAGCGCACACGGACGTGCCTAAATGCGTCTACCTGCGGGTTTGCGGTAAACGGCAGGTGACACACTTCACACGAGTTTTTACGAGTTGGGTTGATCGATTCGTTATAAACCGGCGTCTAAGGGATGGCGCCGCCCGGCTCAGCCGAACGGACCGGCACATAGACCGGTCCGTTCAGTTCGCTATTTCGTGAGAATCGGCGCCTGGTGCTGGACTCCGTCCCTGTGCGTGATTTTCCACCGCGGGCGGTGGAAAATCACGCACAGGGGGGCGAGACCGCGCAAAGATCAGCTGTCGGACTGGCGCATGTCTCGCACCGCGTCCTTGATTCGGTCGAAGACCGCGAGCGGCGGTCCGACGAGCAGGTTTGCGGTGGCCGACTCGCCGCCCTGGGGGTGCGGCCGGGTCGGCGCGACGGCTTCGGCGGCCCGGACGATGCCGGCCATGCGTCGCAGTTCGTCTGCTGAACGCTGGTCGCGCATTTTGGCGAACTCGTCCTGCTCTTCGTGGGTGGCGTGATCGACGACCGCGTCGGCGAGTTTGGCGAATTTGTCGTCGAATCCGGGCGCGTCTACACCCATGTCGTATAACTCGGCGAGCACGTGCTTGGCTTCGTCCTCTTCGTGGAGGCGCTCGTCGACGACCTGGTCACCGGCATTCGCGCGGGCGCTCGGATGCACAATTTCTTCCTCGGCCGTTTCATGCATGGCGAGCAGCCGAACGAGTTCTTGAAACTTGTCGCGCTTCTGTGTGCCCGCGGCCGATTTCACTTGTCCAAAAAGGTCTTTAATCTGCTGATGCTGATCCAGTAGTAGGTCCAAAACGTCCTGATCTTGGCTCGTTGTCACAGTTGAACTCCCTCCGTCTGGTCATGCATGCGGGTTCATACCCAGTCCAGGCCGAACAATTCGCCGCACCGCACTGATAGGGTTTGACATTCCCCACGTAGCGACGGAATGGGAGCCGTGACGATGGCAGCGAGAAAGCGATGACCCAGGCGGCGTCACCTCGTCCCGGTTTCCTCGCCTATCTCGGCTACTGCGCCGGCCGTCGACTTCCCAAATCGATGACCGGTTGGGTGCGAAACGATTTGGCTGGCCGCGGCGCTGCCGCACGGATGGTCACGCGCGCCGCCGTCCCGTGCATCATTTTGCTCATACCGCTGGCACTTGTGCCCGCGTCGCTGGACGTGCGCGCCACCATGACGCTGCCGATCTTGATCCCGTACATCTATTTTTCCATCGCGCTGAACAAGGTCTACCGCCGTCACAGACTCGCACAGCACGGGCTCAATCCCGACCTCGTCGAGGAAATTCCACGCCAGCGCGAAGCCGCACGGCGTCGCGAGTACGAGGAACGGCACGGCCCGCGGCACTGACCTACCGCACGAACTCCGCCGCACGCTCAGCCAGGTCCAGCACCGGCTGCGGGAAAATGCCGAGCACCAGGGTGACGGCCGCGCTCACCAGGACTGCGAGGCCGGTGGTCACCGTCGGCCGATGAACCGCGGCCGCGTCTGAGGGCCGGGGGGCAAAGTACATCATCACGATCACCCGAAGGTAAAAGAACGCGGCGACGGCGCTGCTGACGACGCCCACGATCACCAGCGCTACTGCTCCCCCGCCGGCGGCCGCCCGGAATACCGCAAACTTGGCGACGAAGCCGCTGGTCAGCGGAATGCCCGCGAACGCCAGCAGAAACAGCGCGAAAATGCCGGCGAACCACGGCGACTGCCGACCGAGTCCGGCCCAGTTGCGCAGCGCGGTCACCTCGTTTTCGCCGTCGCGCACCATCGTCAAGGCTGCAAATGCGCCGAATGCGCTGAAGCCGTAGGTGACCAGATAGAACATTGTCGCGGCCAATCCAGCGTCATCGGCGGCGATCAGGCCGGTAAGAACGAACCCGGCGTGGGTAATGGAGGAATACGCGAGCATCCGTTTGACATCGTCCTGCGTGACGGCCAGAACCGCGCCGGCCACCATCGTCGCAATGGCGACCGCCCACATCATCGGGCGCCAATCCACATGAATGTCCGGCAGCGCGACGTAGAAGATGCGCAACATTGCCCCGAATGCCGCGATCTTTGTCGCAGCCGCCATGAAAGCGGTAACGGGCGTCGGGGCACCCTGATAGACGTCCGGAATCCAGGAATGGAACGGGACCGCGCCGACCTTGAACAACAATCCGACCGCGACCAGACCGACCCCGATCAACAGCAGCGGCCGGGCATCGCCCGCGTGCGCCGCAGCATCGGCGATTCCGCGGAGTTGCACGGTACCGGCGAACCCGTACAGCATGGCGATCCCGAACAGGAAGAACGCCGACGAAAATGCGCCCAGCAGAAAGTATTTCAGCGCCGCCTCGTGGGAGAGCAGACGCTGGCGGCGAGCGAGACCGCAGAGCAGATACAGCGGGAGGGAAAGCACCTCGAGCGCCACGAACATCGTCAGCAAATCGTTGGCAGCCGGGAACAACAGCATTCCGCCGACGGCGAGCAGCGTCAGTGGAAACACCTCGGTGTGGCTGTTACCGGCCTTGGTCGCCGCCCGCTCCTCCGCTGACCCCGGAACCGACGACGCTTGGCCCGTGAAGGCGGCCACGGTCGCGGTGCGCCGCTCCGCCATGAGCACCGTGGTCAGCAGCGCGATAAGCAAGATGGTGCCCTGCAGAAACAACGTCGGTCCGTCGACAGCGACCGCGCCGGCGGCAGCAAGACCCTGCGTTCCGGCGAGCACGACGACAGTGACGAACGCGGCGATCAGGCCACCGATGCTCAGCAGCACCTGAGTGCCGTAGCGGGCTTGACGCGGCGCGAACGCCTCCACGACGACGCCCACCACGGCGACGCCGAAGACTATCAGCATCGGGGCGAGCTGCCCGTATTCCATTGCGGGAGCGGGTAGTACGACCTCGGCGAGATTCACCGGTGCTCACCTGCCTCCGCGACCGTCGGTGCCGGGTCGGGTCGGTGGATTGTGGTCAGCACGTGTCGCACGCCCGGGTTGATCAGGTCGAGGATCGGCTTCGGGTATGCGCCTAGGAAGATCAGCAGTGCGAGCAGCGGCGCCACGACCAATCGTTCGCGGCCGATGAGGTCGCGGATTTTTTCGTTGCCGCCGCGCACGGGACCCGTCATCACGCGCTGGTACAGCCACAAGATGTAGATGGCAGCCAACACCAGCGCGCTCGACGCCAGTATCGCGGCGACGTGGTAGCGGGTGAATGTGCCGATGAGGACGAGGAATTCGCTGATGAACGGGGCAAGCCCGGGCAGCGACAGTGTGGCGAGCCCAGCCACGAGGAAGGTGCCCGCCAGGATGGGCGCCACCTTGTGCACACCACCGTAGTCTGCGATAGCCCGGCTGCCGCGGCGCGTGACGAGGAAGCCCGCGATGAGATACAGCGCCGCCGTGGACAGTCCATGGTTGACCATGTAGAGCGTCGAACCAGCCTGAGCCTGGGTGGTCATCGCGAAGATACCCAGAATGATGAAGCCGAAGTGCGAGATGGAGGTGTAGGCGATGAGCCGCATCACGTCGCTCTGACCGATCGCGAGCACAGCGCCGTAGATGATGCTGACCACCGACAACGCAATGACCAACGGCGTGAAGAACTTCGAGGCGTCGGGAAACAGTTGCAGACAGTAGCGCAGCATCGCGAAGGTGCCTACCTTGTCGACGACGGCCATCATCAGGACGGCTCCCGCAGGGGTTGCCTCGGCGGCGGCGCTCGGCAGCCAAGTGTGGAACGGCCACAGCGGCGCCTTGACGGCGAACGCGAACATGAATCCGAGGAACAACGCCTTCTCGACACCGGGGTCGATGGCGATGGTGCCGTTGGCAATTCCCGCGACCAAATGCCGAAGGTCGAATGTGCCCGTGCCGTGCTCAGCCGACACCACATACAGTCCGATCACCGCGGCCAGCATGAGCAGTCCGCCGAAGAGGTTGTAGAGCAAGAACTTCAGCGCGGCGCGCGCCGAATCCTGCCGCGAACCGACCCCGCCTCGCCCGCCGTAGGCGCCGATCAGGAAGTAGAGCGGGACCAGCATGACCTCGAAGAAGATGTAGAACAGGAGGACATCAAGCGCGGAAAAGGCGATCAACACCATCGACTCGATGCAGAGCGTCAGCGCGAGGTATGCATGCGCCGAGCGGCCGCCGTGGGTCTCGGTGGCCGTGTCATTCCACCCCGCAAGCAGCAGCAACGGCACCAGCACGGCGGTGAGCAGCACGAGGACCATCGCTATGCCGTCGAGTCCGAGCGTATAGCCGGCACCGAAAGACGGTATCCACGACTGGTTTTCGACGAATTGATATTGGGCGCCGCCCGGGTCGAACGCCACGGCCAGCGCGATCGACAGCCCCAGCACGACAAGTGCGATCGCCAGCGCGGCCGCTTTGGCGACCTGTGGCCGATTCGCCGGGAGCAGCAGTACACCCGCCGCGCCGACCATGGGTACCAGCCACAGCACGCTCAGCCACGGAAAGTCGCCCATCACCCCAACCTCACTAGGACCATCACAGCCACCACCAGTGCAGCCCCCACCAACATCGACAACGCGTAGGACCTAACGAACCCGGTCTGCCAGCGGCGCAAGGCTGTCGATGCTGCGGCGACGGTTTCGCCGAGGCCATTGACGATGCCGTCGATGCCGGCGCCGTCGAGTTTGGTGAGCGCCTTGGTCAACTGCCAGCCGGGTCGCATGAACGCGGCCTCGTTGAAGGCGTCGCCGTAGAGGTCACGTCGGGCGGCGACGGTGAGCGGGTTGACCTCGGCCGGTGCGGTGACCGGAATCGGCCGGCGCACGTACATGCGGATAGCGATTCCGATGCCGGTGAACACGAAGGCCAGCGTTATCAACGTCAATCCCCAGACGGGGAAGCCCAATGCGTGATCGTTGAGGCCGACAACAGGTTCGAGCCAGTCCTGCAGCGCACCGCCCAGCGCGAGCAGTCCGCCCGCGGCCGCAGAGCCGATGGCCAACAACACCATTGGTGCTGTCATCACCAGCGGTGCCTCGTGCGGGTGCGCGCCGGAATGCCAGCGTTTTGCGCCGAGGAAGGTCATCAGCATCACCCGGGTCATGTAGAACGCGGTGATGCCGGCGCCGACCAGGGCCGCGGCGCCGAGCACGAAGTGGTCACCGAACGCAGCCTCGATGATTTTGTCCTTGGCGAAAAACCCTGAGAACGGCGGGATTCCGATGATGGCCAGATAGCCGAGGCCGAACGTTACAAAGGTCACCGGCAGCATGGCGCGCAGGCCCCCGAAGTGGCGCATGTTCACTTCGTCGTCCATTCCGTGCATCACCGCACCAGCGCCCAGGAAGAGTCCGGCCTTGAAGAAGCCGTGGGCGAGCAGCAGCAGGATCGCGAACGCGTAACCGGCGGGTCCGAGCCCCGCGGCGAGCACCATGTAGCCAATCTGGCTCATGGTGGACGCGGCCAGCGCCTTCTTGATGTCGTCCTTCGCGCAGCCGATGATCGCCCCGAACAACAGTGTGATCGCGCCGACGATCACCACCCCGAGGCGCGCTCCGGCGGCGTGGTCGAAGATCGGGTTGGACCGCACGATCAGGTAGACGCCCGCGGTCACCATCGTGGCCGCGTGAATCAGCGCCGACACCGGCGTCGGACCCTCCATCGCGTCGCCCAGCCAGGACTGCAACGGCACCTGCGCGGATTTGCCGCAGGCCGCGAGCAGCAGCATCAACCCGATGCCGGTGAGGGTGGCCTCCCCCGCGCGGCCGGCCGCCGGGAAGACCTGGTCGAACGTGATGGAGCCGAAGGTGGCGAACATGAGCATCATCGCGATGGCGAGGCCGATGTCGCCGACCCGGTTGACCACGAACGCCTTTTTCGCGGCGGTCGCGGCCGACGGCTTGTACTCCCAGAATCCGATGAGCAGGTACGACGCCAGGCCTACCCCTTCCCAGCCGACGTAGAGTCCGAGGTAGTTGTCGGCCAGCACCAACAGCAGCATGGCCGCGAGGAAGAGATTGAGATAGGCGAAGAACTTTCGCCGCTGTGGGTCCGCACTCATGTAGCCGACGGAATACACGTGTATGAGCGAGCCGACGCCGGTGATCAGCAACACGAAACAGATCGACAGCTGGTCGACCTGCAGCCCGAAGTCGACCTGCAGGCCCGCCACCGGCACCCAGCTGAACAGGTGGTGATCGCTGGCCCGGCTGGCTGCGTCGCGGCCGAGCATGTCGACGAACAGCCACATTCCGACGCCGAACGCGGCGATCGCCGTGGCACAGCCGAGAAGGTGCCCCCACGCGTCACTACGCTTGCCCGCGAGCAGGAGCACGGCAGCGCCGAACAGCGGCAGCACGGGCAACAGCCAGGACGCGATTACCAAGGCTCCTCCTTACGCACGGCGGGTCACTGTTTGAGCAGGTTTGCCTCGTCGACCGACGCCGAGCGCCGGGTCCGGAAGATCGTCATGATGATGGCCAGCCCCACCACCACCTCGGCCGCGGCGACGACCATGGTGAAGAACGCGATGACCTGGCCGTCGAGATTGCTGTGTAGGCGGGCGAACGTCACGAAGGCGAGGTTGGCTGCGTTGAGCATCAGCTCGACGCACATGAACACCACGATGGCGTTGCGCCGCAACAACACTCCCGCGGCACCGATGGTGAACAGCAGTACTGCGACGTAGAGGTAGTTGTCGGGGTTCATTCGGCAGGCCCCTCGTCCGCGGAAGTGGGCGATCCCGAGATGTCCCGGTGGGACAGGATGCTGCTGACCGAGAGCCGGGCGGGCGTGCCGTCCGGCAGCCGGGCCGGCACGTCCACGGCGTTGTGCCGGGCGTACACCCCGGAGCTCGGCAGCGGCGTCACCTGGCCGCCGCGGCGGAACCGCTCCTGAGACAACTCGCGCTGGTCGCGGCGCGGACCGAAACGTTCCCGGTGTGCCAGCAGCATCGCGCCGATCGTTGCCGTAATGAGCAACGCGCCCGTCAGCTCGAACGCCCAGACGTACCGAATGAAGATCAGCTCGGCCAGGCCATTGATGTTGTCCTGCCCGTACGGTTGCCGCCCGCTACCCCGGTGAATCGACGACGCCGCATTACCGATCGCGGCGATCAGGAGCACGCCGAACCCGAGCCCAGCGACGACAGCGGCAATCCTTTGGCCCCGCAGCGTTTCCACCAGCGAATCCGACGAGTCGACCCCCACCAGCATCAGCACGAACAAGAACAGCATCATCACCGCGCCGGTGTAGACGACGATCTGCACAACCCCGAGAAACAGGGCGTCCTGGGCGATATAGAACACCGCCAGGATGATCATCGTCATGGCCAGGAATATCGCCGAATACACCGCCTTGGTGGCGGCCACCACGCCGAGGGCGCCGAGCACAGCGATCACGGCGAGGATCCAAAACTGGACGGCCTCACCTGTCGAGGTTCGCGTGACCTCCGCGAGAACTGCTGCGCCGTGCCCGATCACTGGGTGGCGCTTCCGTCTTCGGTGCCCGTGACCAGCCCGCGGTAATAGTCCTCGTCGGTGGTGCCCGGGGCCATCGCGTGCGGCGGGGGCGTCATGCCGGGCTCCAGCGGCGCGAGCAGGCGGTCCTTCTCGTAAATCAGGTCGGCGCGGTTGTCGTCGGCGAGCTCATAGTCGTTGGTCATGGTCAAAGCCCTTGTCGGACAGGCTTCGACGCACAGTCCACAGCCGATGCACCGCAGATAGTTGATCTGGTACACACGACCGTACCGCTCACCGGGCGAATACCGCTCCTCTTCGGTGTTGTCGGCGCCCTCGACGTAGATTGCATCGGCTGGACACGCCCATGCGCACAGTTCGCAACCGATGCATTTCTCAAGACCGTCCGGGTGGCGATTCAATTGGTGGCGGCCGTGGTAACGCGGCGCGGTGGGCACCTTTTGCTCCGGATAAAACTCGGTGTTCGGCCGCTTGAACATCGTCGAGAACGTCACACCGAAACCCGCAAGCGGTTCGAGGTATTTGTTAGCCATCACCAGCCTCCTGTGTGACCAGATCGCGCGAACGCCGTGGCGGCGTCTGGCCCGGCAGCGGCGGCACCGGGAAGCCGCCGGCCATCGGATCGAATGTTGGCGGGACGGTTGGCTCCACCTCGGGACGCGGCGGCTTTCGGTGCAGCGCAACCCAACCGCCGGCCAGCATGGCGAAGCCGATGACGGCGCCGATGACTACCAACGGAATCGACCACGTCCCCGCCTGGGCGGCACCGAGGCCGCGAACGATCGCGACGATCATGACCCACAGCAGCGAAATGGGGATCAGTACCTTCCAGCCGAGGTTCATGAACTGGTCGTAGCGCAACCGCGGCAGCGTGCCACGTAGCCAGATGAACACAAAGAGGAACACCCAGACCTTGAGGGTGAACCACAGCACCGGCCACCATCCCGAGTTGGCGCCGGACCAGAAGTTGAACGGGAACGGCGCGTGCCAGCCCCCGAGGAATAGCGTGGTCGCCAGGGCGGACACGGTCACCATGTTCATGTATTCGGCGAGCATGAACATCGCGAACTTCAGCGACGAATACTCGGTGTGGAAGCCACCGACCAGTTCCCCCTCGGCCTCGGGCAGGTCGAACGGCGCTCGGTTGGTCTCGCCCACCATCGACGTGATGTAGATGAGGAACGACGGCAACAACATAAAGAGGTACCAGCGGCCTTCTTGGGCACCCACAATCGCCGACGTCGACATCGTGCCTGCGTCGAGAAACACTGCGGCAAACGACAATCCCATCGCAATCTCATAAGAGATCACCTGCGCGGTCGACCGCAGCCCGCCGAGCAGCGGATACGTCGATCCCGACGACCAACCGGCCAGCACAATGCCGTACACGCCGATGGACGTGATGGCCAAGACGTACAGGACGCCGACGGGCAAATCGGTCAATTGCAGCATGGTGCGATGACCGAAGACCGACACTTCCGGGCCGAACGGAATGACCGCGAAGGCCATGATCGCCGCCGACGCCGCGATGATCGGCGCGAGGATATAGATCGGTTTGTCGACACCCGAGGGGATGATGTCTTCTTTCAGCGCCATCTTCACGCCGTCGGCAATGCTCTGCAGGCTGCCGTGAAAACCGACGCGATTCGGCCCCACCCGCATCTGCATCCGAGCCATGATCTTGCGCTCGGCGACCACGGCGACCATCGGTGTCAGCATCAGGAAGGCGAAGATCAGGATGGCCTTGGCCACCACCAGCCACCAGGTGTCATGCCCGAACTGATCCGGGCTGTATTGAGCAGCAAAGTTAGTCATTCGCACCCCCGTTCGCGCCGACCATGGCCGACGGCACGTCATCGGCCGGCGGGCTCGCTCCGCGAGACACCTCGACGACGCTGCCGATAGTCGCGCCAAGATCGTCATACACCGCGCATCCGACAGAATTCATCGGCAGCCAAACCGTGCCGTCCGCAATGTCGGTGATCGCCGCGGGCAGCGTGATCTGGCCGCGATCCGTGGCCACGGTCACCGGGTCGTCGTCACGGACATCGAGTTCGGCGGCGAGCGCCGCGGAGATGCGCGCCACCGGCCGGCGTGCCGTCGCGGCGAGATTCGCCTCCCCGTCCTGCAGGCGCCCCCGGTCGAGCAGTTGCCGCCAGGTGGCGAGCACCGCTTGACCGCGGCGAAGCGTAGGCCGCGGAGCCGATTCGGCGGTCGGTGCGGGCGGTCGGGCGCCGTCCCAGGCGCCCAGCGCGGCGAGTTCGGCGCGGGCGGCCGCAGCAGTCGGAATCCCGAGCGCCAAACCCATCTCGTCGGCGAGCGCCGACAGCACACGCAGATCCGACATGGCACCGGGAACTCGCAGTGCCTCGGGAAACTCGCGCAGCCTCCCCTCCCAGTCCATGAACGTTCCAGCCTTGTTGACCACGGCGGCGACCGGAAGCACCACGTCGGCGAGATCGGTGACGGCACTGCGCCGCAACTCGAGGCTGACCACGAATCCCGCGGCGTCTACGGCTGCGGCGGCGGCTGCTGGATCAGGCAAGTCGGCCAGCTCGACGCCACCGACAACCAACGCCTCGAGATCCCCACTGGCAACTGCCTCGAGGATCCCGGCGGTGTCACGACCGGGATCGACCGGCAGCGGTACACCCCAAACCTGCTCGACCTGTTCGCGGGCGGCGGAGTCGCTGACCGGCCTGCCGCCCGGCAGCAGCGCCGGCAACGCACCCGCTTCGAGCGCGCCCCGCTCACCCGCCCGTCGCGGCACCCAACCGATCCGCGCGCCGGTTTGCGCACACAGCCGAGAAACCGCGGCAAAGCCGCCGGGACTGGCCGCGACTCGCTCACCGACCAGCACCACCGCCCCCGACTTGCGCATCAACCCGGCAAGCTCGGGATCGTCCAGCGCCGCGTCGAGCGCTGCCGGTTCGCCACCGGGTGGCGATTTGATCAGTCGGCCGTACAGCTTTTCGAGCCCGCGGCTGGCGAAGGACGCGATCGAATAGACAGGCAACGCGCGGCTGCGCGCGGCCTTGCGCAGGCGCAGAAAAACGATCGGCGATTCGTCCTCGGGCTCGAACCCGACCAGCACCACCACGGGTGCAGCCGCAAGATCGGCGTAGGTCAGCGTCATCGGTTGGCCGGCGACGTGGGCGGCCAGGAACTGCGCTTCCTCGTCGGAGTGCGCCCGGCTACGGAAGTCGATATCATTGGCGCGCAGGGCAATTCGAGCGAATTTGGCGTACGCGTAGGCGTCCTCGAGGGTGCTGCGTCCCCCGACCAGCACCCCGGTGCGCTCACGGGCCGCCAGCAAACCTTGCGCCGCGACCGCCAGCGCCTCCGACCACGACGCTGGCGCCAACTCACCGTTCGCCCCGCGAACCTGCGGAGTCGTGATCCGGTCAGGTTGGGTGGCGTAGGTGAAGGCCCACCGGCCCTTGTCGCAGTTCCATTCCTCGTTGACGTCCGGGTCGTCGCCGGCGAGACGACGCAGCACATAGCCGCGTCGATGATCGGTGCGCTGCGCACACCCGCTCGCGCAGTGCTCGCACACGCTCGGGGTGGACACCAGGTCGAACGGGCGGGCGCGGAACCGGTAGGAGGCGCCGGTCAGCGCACCGACCGGACAGATCTGCACAGTGTTACCCGAAAAGTACGACTCGAACGGCTCCGCGTCCGGCGTCACCCCATGCGACTCGAGGCCACCCGCGTAGATGCCGACCTGCTGCTGCGCGCCGCGCTCCACCATGTCGATGAACGGATCGCCGGCGATCTGCTGGGAGAACCGGGTGCACCGCGCGCACAGCACACACCGCTCCCGGTCCAGCAGCACCTGTGCGGAAATGCTGATCGGCTTGGGAAACGTGCGTTTGACGTCGACGAACCGCGATTCGGCGGAACCGGTCGACATTGCCTGGTTCTGTAGCGGGCACTCGCCGCCCTTGTCGCACACCGGACAGTCCAGGGGGTGGTTGATGAGCAGCAACTCCATCACCCCGCGCTGCGCCTTCTCCGCGGCCGCCGAGGTGAACTGGGTGTGCACCACCATCCCGTCGGTCGCGACAGTGGTGCACGACGCCAACGGTTTTCGCTGTCCCTCCACCTCCACGAGGCACTGCCGGCAGGCTCCGACCGGATCCAGCAGGGGGTGATCGCAGAACCGCGGGATCTGGACGCCAATCTGCTCGGCAGCACGAATCACCAACGTGCCCTTGGGTACCTGCAGTTCGACCCCGTCAATGGTAATGGTCACCAGGTCATCGGCCACCGTCATGCACCCCCGCTCAACATCGACCGTGCCGGATCGAACGGACACCCACCGTCGAAGTGCGCGAGATACTCCTCGCGAAAATACTTCAGCGAGGACATGATCGGGCTCGCGGCGCCGTCACCGAGTGCGCAGAACGACTTACCCAGGATGTTGTCCGAAACGTCGAACAACTTCTCCAGGTCGGCGTCATCAGCCACCCCGCGCTCGACCCGTTCCAGGATCTGCACCAGCCAGTACGTGCCCTCGCGACACGGCGTGCATTTACCGCAGGACTCATGCGCGTAAAACTCCGTCCAACGCAACACCGCCCGAACCACACACGTCGTCTCGTCGAAGATCTGCAATGCCTTGGTGCCCAGCATCGAACCGGCAGCGCCGACGCCCTCGTAGTCGAGCGGGACATCGAGGTGCGCCGTGGTCAAGATCGGCGTGGAGGAACCACCCGGCGTCCAGAACTTCAACCGGTGCCCCGCCCGCACCCCACCGGCATAGTCGAGAAGTTCGCGCAGCGTGATGCCAAGCGGCGCTTCATATTGCCCGGGCCGGGTGACGTGCCCGGACAGCGAGTAAATGGTGAATCCCGGCGACTTCTCGGTGCCCATGGAGCGGAACCAGTCCATACCGTTGCGCAGGATGAACGGCACGCTGGCAATGGATTCCACGTTGTTGACCACCGTCGGGCACGCGTAGAGCCCGGCGACCGCGGGGAACGGCGGGCGCAATCGCGGTTGGCCGCGGCGACCTTCGAGCGAATCCAGCAGCGCTGTTTCCTCACCGCAAATGTACGCGCCCGCGCCAGCATGCACGACAATGTCGAGGTCGAAGTCGGAGCCGAGCACCGATCGACCGAGATAGCCTGCCGCGTAAGCCTCGGCAACGGCTTGCTGCAGTCGGCGCAGGACCGGGACCACCTCGCCGCGCACGTAGATGAACGCCTGATGACACCCGATCGCGTAGGCGGCGATGACCACACCCTCGATCAATGTGTGCGGACTGGCCATCAGCAGCGGAATGTCTTTGCAGGTCCCCGGTTCGGACTCGTCGGCATTGACCACGAGGAACCGTGGCTTGGCAATGTTTTTCGGGATGAACGACCACTTGGTTCCAGTCGGGAATCCGGCGCCGCCGCGGCCGCGTAACCCGGCGTCCTTGACGGTGGTCATGACCTCGTCGGGGGTCATTGTCAGCGCCGTGCGCAAGCCGTCGTAGCCGCCGTGGTTCTGATAGGTCTGCAGCGTCCAGGATTGCGGGGAGTCCCAGTGCCGGGTGAGGACGGGGGTCAGCGGCACGTCACGCTCCTTCCCTCTTGGGAGGATTCGGGGCAGCCATGCCGCGTTCGTGCGCAACCTCGAGCCCGGCCAGCGTGGCCGGGCCTGCCGTGTGCTGCTCCTCCGCGCGTCCGTCGGGGAAGCCGGCCAGCAACCGCGCGGTCTCCCGGAACGTACACACCGCAGCACCCCGACTCGGGCTTACCTGCTCGCCCGAACGCAGCGAATCCACCAGCGCGCGAGCTGATTCCGCAGTCTGATTGTCGAAGAACTCCCAGTTGACCATCACCACCGGGGCGTAGTCGCAGGCCGCGTTGCATTCCACGTGATCCAGCGTGATGGCACCGTCATCGGTGGTCTGCCCCGGCTCGATGTTCAGGTGTTGTTGCAAGGCAGTCAGTATCGCGTCGCCGCCCATGATCGCGCACAGCGTGTTGGTGCACACGCCCACGTAGTACGTGCCCGTCGGCTCTCGGCGGTACATGGAGTAAAAACTCGCGACAGCGGTAACCTCCGCCGCGGTCAAACCCAGTTGGGTCGCACAGAATTCCATGCCGGCCGGCGTGAGATAGCCGTCTTCGGACTGCACCAGGTGCAACAGCGGCAGCAGTGCCGAGCGACGGGCCGTCGGTGGGAGGCCGGGTTCGGTGCCGGACGGGTATCGAGCGAGGATTTCCTTGGCGTCCACCTCGAGTCGGGCCCGCACGTCGGCCGGGTAGCTGCGTGGCGCATCGACCGGTGGCCGGGTGCCGAGTTCCACGAAGACCGGCCCGCTCGGGCCCGCATTCTGATTGTGCGGCATCAGCGATCCACCCCGCCCATCACTGGGTCGATACTGGCCACCGCCGCAATGACATCGGCAACCATCCCGCCCTCGCACATCGCCGCTACCGCTTGCAGATTCGTGAACGACGGGTCACGGAAGTGCACGCGATACGGCCGGGTGCCACCGTCACTGACCATGTGCACGCCGGTCTCGCCGCGGGGTGATTCGACCGCCACGTACACCTGTCCCGCCGGCACTCGCAGGCCCTCGGTGACCAGCTTGAAGTGATGGATCAGCGCTTCCATCGAGGTACCCATGATGGTGCGGATGTGGCTGAGCGAGTTGCCCAATCCATCCGGACCCAACGCCAGATCTGCCGGCCAGGCGACTTTCTTGTCATCGATCATCACCGGCCCAGGCCGTAGCCGGTCCAGGCACTGCTCCACAATCTTCAGCGATTCGTACATCTCCTTGATCCGAATGAGATAGCGCCCGTAGGCATCACAGCCCTGATCAGTGATCACGTTGAACTCGTAGTTCTCATATCCGCAGTAGGGCTGCGACTTTCGCAGATCGTGCGGCAGGCCGGTGGCCCGCAGAATCGGCCCGGTGACGCCGAGCGCCATACAACCGGTCAGATCCAGGTACCCGATGCCCTGGGTGCGCGCCTTCCAGATGTAGTTCTCGTTGAGCAGATTCTCCATGTCCCGCAGGCGCTTCGGCATCAGCTCCAGCAGGTCGCGCACCTTGCGCACCCCGTCGGGCGGCAGGTCCTGCGAGAGCCCGCCGGGGCGGACGTAGGCATGATTCATCCGCAGGCCGGTGATGGTTTCGAACACGTCGAGCACGAGCTCGCGTTCCCGGAAACCGAACAGCATCGCGGTGACCGCGCCGAGTTCCATTCCGCCGGTGGCCAACGCGACCAGGTGCGAGGAGATCCGGTTGAGCTCCATCATCATCACCCGGATCACCGTGGCCCGCTCCGGGATTCGATCCGTGATGTCGAGCAGCTTTTCGACGGCCAGGCAGTAGGCGGTCTCGTTGAAGAACGGTGAAAGGTAGTCCATCCGAGTCACGAACGTGACGCCCTGAATCCAGTTTCGGTACTCGAGGTTTTTCTCGATCCCGGTGTGCAGGTAGCCGATTCCGCATCGCGCCTCGGTGACGGTCTCGCCTTCGATCTCGAGGATCAACCGCAGCACGCCGTGGGTGGAGGGGTGCTGCGGACCCATGTTGACGACGATCCGCTCCTCGCCTGCCGCGGCGTCGACAATCTCGTCCCAGTCTTGTCCGATAGAGGTGTAAGTGGTGGCGCCTGAACTGGGCGCTGCCGGGTCGGCAGCTGTCCGCCCCGGCACCGCGGGGTCACGTGGTTTTTCGCTCATCAGTTGTAAGCCCTCCGCTCATCGGGCGGCGGGATCTGAGCGCCCTTGTACTCCACCGGGATACCGCCCAGCGGGTAGTCCTTGCGCTGCGGATGACCGTCCCAGTCGTCGGGCATCTCGATCCGCACCAGCGCCGGATGGCCGTCGAAGACGATGCCGAAGAAGTCGTAGGTTTCCCGTTCGTGCCAGTCGGTCGTCGGATACACCGAATACAGGGACGGCATATGCGGGTCGGCATCCGGCACGGCCACCTCGAGGCGCACCCGCCGGTTGTGGGTGATGGACATCAGCGGATACACCGCGTGCAGCTCGCGTCCGGTTTCCTCCGGGTAATGCACGCCGCTGACACCGAGGCACAGTTCGAAACGTAGGTCCGGGTGATCGCGCAAAGTCTGTGCGACGAGCGGGAGACGTTCCGGACGGACGTAAAAGGTGATCTCATCCCGGAAGACGAGGGTCTTCTCCAGGGCGTCGGAAGCTTCGGCCTGCTCCAGCGCCGCCTCCAGCACATCGGCAATCTCGTCGAAGTATCCGCCGTAGGGCCGTTCGGTGCCGCCGGGCAGTTTCACCGGCCGGACCAGGCGGCCGTAGCCGGAGGTATCGCCGGTGTCCCGCGCGCCGAACATGCCCCGCCGGACGCCGATCACTTCGCCGTCGTCACTCATCGCAACAACCCGCGCATCTCGATGGTGGTCGGCGACTGCAATGCCGCTGCTTCGGCGGCCTTGACGGCTTCGGCGCGATCGACGCCGAGCGGTGCATGGGCAATCTTTTCGTGCAGCATCAGGATCGCGTTCAGCAGCATTTCCGGCCGCGGTGGGCAACCGGGCAGGTAGATGTCGACCGGCACCACGTGGTCGACGCCCTGCACGATCGCGTAGTTGTTGAACATTCCGCCCGAAGATGCGCAAACGCCCATAGCGAGCACCCATTTCGGCTCGACCATCTGGTCGTAAATCTGGCGCAGCACCGGCGCCATCTTCTGGCTGACCCGCCCGGCCACGATCATCAGGTCCGCCTGCCGCGGGGACGCGCGGAACGCCTCCATGCCGAAGCGCGCGATGTCATAGCGACCGGCGCCTGTCGCCATCATCTCGATGGCGCAGCACGCCAGGCCGAACGTCACCGGCCACAGCGAGCCCTTACGGACATAGCCGGCCAGCGACTCCACCGTGCTCAACAGGATGCCGCTCGGAAGTTTCTCCTCCAGACCCATGACCGCCCGCGCTCACTCTCTCCTGACCCGACGCCGCCACACCGTGCTGCTCATTCCCAACTGAGCCCTCCCCGCCGCCACTCGTAGGCGTAGGCAACCGACACGTTGACAATGAACAAGATCATCGCGACGAGACCGAAGGTGCCGAGCGCATCGAAATGCACCGCCCACGGGTACAGGAAGACGATTTCGATGTCGAAGATGATGAACAGCATGGCGGTCAGGTAGAACTTGACCGGAAATCGGCTCGCGCCTACCGGCTGGGGCGCGGGTTCGATGCCGCACTCATAGGCCTCGAGTTTGGCACGGTTGTACCGCTTAGGCCCGACGAGTGAGGCAACGACGACCGAAAAGACAGCAAAGCCCACCGCGACCGCACCGAGCACCAAAATGGGCACGTACACGTTCATGCGTTGCTCCTGCTCCGACGCCTGTGTCGTCACACGAACTGCCAGTTACACGAACCGCTGAGATCACCTGCGTCAGGTGATCTCTAACACACACCCTACGGCGAAGTCGTTCGCCTCGCTTCTCTTTCGTCCGGCGCGTCCGACGCCGTCAAAACGCCTACTACGGCGTCGGTCAGCTCGATCGGATCGAGGGGATGCGGCACCGCGGCGTCGGCGCGCGACCACCGAGCCAGCCAGGCGTCGTCGCGCCGGCCGGTCAGCACCACGATCGGCGGACAGGGATCCAGCTCGTCGCGAAGCTGCTTGGCCAGTCCCATTCCACCCGTAGGCGTGGCCTCACCATCCAAAATCGCCAGGTCGACACCGCCGGCATCCATGTGCTCGATGACGACCGGCCCGGTGGCCACCTCGAGGTACTCGAACTCGCCGAGCCGCTGATCGGGGCGCTTGCCGAGCGCAAGCTTCACCTGTTCGCGGGTCTGGGCGTCGTCGCTGTAGACAAGAACGCGAAGCGTTGCGGTCACGACGCCGATGCTAGTGACGGTGCACCCGACGCGCGCTGTTTCGCCGCCACCCGCTGTGTCGCGGTCGCCGCGCGCTGCTTTGCGCCGCCGCAGATATGCCACGACATGCGCCTGCGCAATGTCGCGCGCGGCGGCCACCCGACGCCGGATCGCAACCTCAACCGGCCAGGCAACCGCGCCTGGCCGACTACCGTGGCAACGTTCGCAGCGTCGTTGGGCAAGGATTGAGTCGTGCTGAGGTTTCTCGTTGTCGGTTTTGCCGCGGTCGCGCTACTTGTCGTAGGGGTTGCCGCGGCGATCGGATCGTGGGCCTGGTGGCTGCTCCTCGCGCTGCTGGCGGGCCTGGTCGCGACCGGCATCTATGACCTGGTGCAGCGCCGCCACTCGGTGCTGCGCAACTATCCGGTCCTGGGCCACCTGCGATATCTGCTGGAGAGCCTGCGACCGGAATTGCAGCAGTACTTCATCGAGCGGAATTTCGACGGCCGCCCGTTCGACCGCGACACCCGAACCGTCATTTACGAGCGGGCCAAGGGAATTCACGGGGAACTGTCCTTCGGCACCGAACGCGACATCGAGGTCGTCGGTTATGAGTACCTGGTTCATTCCACGTTGCCGGTTCCGCAACCCGAGCAGCCACCGCGGGTACTCATCGGCGGCCCGGACTGTACGCAGCCCTATTCGATGTCGTTGCTGAATGTGTCGGCCATGAGCTTCGGAGCGCTGTCCGCAAATGCCTTGCAGGCGTTGAACCGCGGCGCCGCACTCGGTGGCTTCGCCCACGACACCGGCGAGGGCGGCCTCACGCCGTATCACCTCTCCGGCGGCGGTGATCTGGTATGGGAGATCGGCTCCGGCTACTTCGGCACACGCACCGACGACGGCCGGTTCGATCCTGCACAGTTCGCCGAGAAGGTCTCACACGACCAGATCAAGGCGGTGTCGCTGAAATTGAGCCAGGGAGCCAAGCCCGGCGTCGGCGGTGTTTTGCCGGCCGCGAAGGTCAGCGCGGAGATCGCCCGCTACCGCGGCGTGCCACAGGGCGAGAAATGCGTGAGCCCGGCATGGCATTCGGCATTCAGTACACCGCGCGAGATGGTGCAGTTCGTGGCGGAGATGCGCAACCTTGCCAACGGTAAGCCGGTGGGCATCAAGCTGTGCGTCGGCTCGCGGGTCGACGTCCTTGCGATGTGCAAGGCCATGATCGCCGAGGGCACCGCACCCGACTTCATCATCGTCGATGGCGCCGAAGGCGGCACTGCCGCAGCGCCGCTGGAGTACGAGGATCATGTCGGGCTACCGCTGACCGACGGCCTGATGACGGTGCACAATGCCCTCGTCGGAACCGGATTACGCGATCGGATCAAGATCGGCGCGAGCGGCAAAGTCGCGGCCGGAAACGACATCGTGAAGCGACTGATTCAGGGCGCCGACTACACCAACGCGGCGCGGGCCATGATGATGGCCATCGGATGCATCCAGGCACAGCGCTGCCACACCAATACCTGCCCGGTCGGGGTGGCGACCCAGGACCCCAAGCGCACCCGCGCACTCGATGTCGCCGACAAAAGCGTGCGAGTTCAGCGGTACCACGCCAGCACGGTGGCGCAGGCCATGCAGTTGATGGCGTCACTCGGCGTCTCCGACCCCGCGCAGCTGAGCCCATACATGTTGCGCAAGAAGGTGACTGCGACCGTTGTGCGGTCCTACGCGGAACTCTACGAATGGCTCGAGCCGGGACAATTGCTCGACGACCCGCCACTGAACTGGCGTACCGACTGGCAATTGGCCGACCCGGACAGTTTCCGACCGGCCTGACCGGCACGGCGAGCTCGAGCGACTCCCCTGCCCCGCCGGGCGCACCGATCGTAGGCTTGCTCGGGTGGAGACAGCAGGCCAGTCGTCGAGTCGACGTGCCGACCTCGTTCGCGCCGCCGTGGGCACGTGGCGCGGCCAGTTGATCGACCTCAGCTGGCGCAACCAACTGCTCTATTACCGCGATCTGCGCTACGGCACGCTCGACCTCGCGGACGCGGATTTCGTGATGGTCGAGCAACTGTTGGGCGGCAAGTCCGTGCGTCTTTCCCGGATGTTTCGGCGCAGCCTGTTCGCGGATCGACTCAAGCGGGCCCGGACCATCCGCAACAAGGCCCGCGAGGCGTCCGAGGAACGCGGCATAGCGATCGGTTACCTCGCCGTGGGTATGGCGACGTGGACCAACCCCCAGGGCGCCGCGGTACCGGCCGCACCAATCCTGTTGCAGGAGGCGGTCATTACTGCAACCGGTGCGGCCGAGGACGACTTCGAGATAGACCTCGCCGGCGATCCGCACGTCAATCCCGCACTGGTGCACCTGCTCGACGAGCAATTCCATGTGCGGCTGGAGGCAACCGCTGTGCAGGGCGCGCTCGAGGACGGAATCGCCAGCCCGGCAGCGATTTTCGACATCATCAGGGTTGCTGCGGCGGAGGTACCGGGATTCTCGATCGGCGAGCGGCGGGTGCTCGGGACCTTTTCCTACACCAAGCTGCCCATGGTTCACGACCTCGCGAACAACGTCGATGCCCTGATCCGCCACGACGTCGTCGCCGCCATCGCCGGTGATCGCGCTGCCGCCGACGCGATCGCGGCTGCCGGAGCCGACGTGGAACTCGACGAACCGGACCGGCTGTCACCCGATGACGAGTACCTGGTGCTCGATGCCGACTCATCGCAGAGCTACGTGATCAACGCCGCGGTGGCGGGTCAATCGATGGTGGTGTCCGGGCCGCCGGGAACGGGCAAGAGCCAAACTATCGCCAACCTCATCGCCACGCTGGTCGCGCAGGGGCAAAGCGTGCTGTTCGTCGCCGAGAAACGGGCGGCCATCTCGGCGGTGCTGGATCGGCTCGGCCGAGTCGGACTGGGCGACATTGCCTTCGATGTCCACGACGGCGGCGGTGCACGGGCCGCCATGATCGCCGCGCTCACCGCCGGCTTCACGCGTCCACCCCGCGCGAATGCGTCCGTCGGTGCGCAACTGGAGGTCCGCCGCCGCCAGCTCAACGCTCATGACACCGCCATGAACGGTCCCCGATCACCCTGGGGGATCAGTGTTTTCGCCGGGCACGAGGCGCTGCTGGGACTCACCGAGCGATTCGGCAATGCGGCGGTCACCGAGATTCGTTTCGGCCCGCGCGAAATCGTGGCTATGGACGAGGCCACCGCTTCAATCGTTCGCGAGGAGCTGCGCGAATACGCGAACCTCGGCGGGTTGAGCTTGTCGGTTCGCGATTCGCCGTGGGCCGGCGCACCGGTGGTCACCACCGAGCAGGCCGAGCACGCCCTGCAGGTGGCCACCCGCCTGCGCAGCGCGACCGTGCCCGAAACCTGGCAGGCGCTCGACGAGGTCGCCGCCCAGAGCGGACTGCGGCCGCCGGCCACACTCGCCGGCTGGCGAACGCTGCTGCAGCTCTTCGACCGGACCGCGGAGATCCTCACCACGCTGGACACGGTCGTGTGGTCGACAGACCTGGCACAACTGGTGGCGGCGACGGCGTCACGAAGTCAGCGACGCGCGCTGGGCGACTTCGACGGCAAGGTCGGCGAGTTGCGCGCTGCCGCGAACCGGCTGTGGTTGTTGCCGGACAAGCCGCCGCGCAAGCAATTGCACCGCACACTTGTCCGCGCGCACGAGCTGGCGACCGAGTGGTCCGGCGTGACGACCGCGGGGGTGCCGAAGCTGCCCACCGCATTGCCCACCGCCACCGCCAAGTTTGCCGAACTCGACAGCGAGCTCGACGAGCTCGCCGCGCTGTTGCCGTGGCTGGACATGACGCACCTGCCCCGCCCGCAATTGGCCCAGACGGTCGAGGCGCTCGCCCACGATGCGCGCACGTTGCATGCGCTGCCGCGGATGAACACCTTGGCGGCCACGTTCAGTGCGCTCGGCATGGATCCACTGCTGGCCCAGATGCGTTCGCGCCGTGCCGATCCCGACCTTGCCGTGGCAATGTATGACAGTTGCTGGTTTTCGTCCGTCCTCGATCAGGTCAGCTTCGACGATCCGGTGGTCGCGACATTCAACGGCGCGCTCCACGACCTGCACGCCGAGCAATTCCGCGCCGCCGACGCAGCGCACATCCGGACGTCGGCGGCCCGGGTGCTCGACAAGGCCGTGCGGCATCTGGAAACTGTTGCCGCCCAGCACCCGGAGCAGCAGCGGGTCGTCACCGGCCAGGCCGCCCGCAAGCGTGGTCACCTCTCACTGCGGCAATTGTTCAGTGCCGCACCGGACATGCTGACGGCACTCAAGCCATGCTGGGCGATGAGCCCACTGGTGGTGAGTCAGCTGCTACCCGGTGATCGGCCCTACTTCGACGTGGTCGTCTTCGACGAAGCCAGCCAAATCGTGCCCGCCGACGCCATTTCCGCGATTTCACGGGCCCGCCGGGTGATCGTCGCCGGAGACAACAAGCAGCTGCCGCCGACGCAGTTCTTCGCGGTGGACAGTGAAGACAAGGCCGAACAGGTGATCAACGACGACGGCAGTATCAACCTTGCGCTGACAATCGGTTTCGAATCGATCCTCGATGTCCTCACCGCAGCGTTGGGCGCGACCCGAGTCCGCTCGCTCACCTGGCACTATCGCAGCCGCGACGAACGGCTGATCGCGTTCTCCAACTCGTGGGTGTACGGCAATTCGCTCACCACCTTCCCCGGGGTCTCCGGAAGCGATTGCCTCAGCCACGAATTGGTGCGCCAGCAGCGCGGCGGCGCGGATGAGGACAGCGCCGCCGCCGAGGTCGAGCGGGTGGTGGCCATGGTGTTGCAGCACGCCAAGACGCGACCGCACGAATCGCTGGGCGTGATCACCATGGGCATCAACCACATGGAACGCATCGATGCGCGCCTCCGCGAGAAATTGCGTGCGCGGCCGAGCCTGCGCGGGTTCTTCGACGAACCCGCCGGCGAACCGTTCTTCGTGAAGAATCTCGAGCGCGTTCAGGGCGACGAGCGCGACGCGATCATCTTGTCGATCGGTTATGCAAAGCGCGCAGACGGTAGCCTGAGCCACAACTTCGGCCCGCTCAATCAGGAAGGCGGCCATCGGCGTTTGAATGTCGCCATCACTCGCGCCCGGTCGCGAATGACGCTGGTCAGCTCGTTCAGCCACACCGACATGGATCCCGAACGCAGCACCGCTCCGGGGGTCGCGATGCTGCGTGCCTACCTGCGCTACACGCGAAACCGCGGCGAAGTAGGCAACGAAACAGCAGAGCATGCCACGCAATTGAGCCCGTTCGAGGTATCTGTGCGGGACAAGCTCACGGCCGCGGGTATGCCCGTCGTGCCGCAGTACGGGGTGGCCGGCGATCACATCGGCTTCGCGATCGCCGACTCACGCCGGCCCGACGCGATGGTCCTCGCGGTGGAAGCAGACACCGCCGCCTATCACTGCGCGGCCACCGTACGCGATCGGGACAGGTTGCGACAGGAGCAGCTACAGCGACTCGGCTGGGGCTATCACCGGTTCTGGTCGGCGGACTGGTTCATCGACTCCGCCGGTTGCGTGGCGCGGGCGCAGGCGGCGTACGTGCGCGCGCTCGGCACCGAAGTGGCACCGGGTCGCCCGGTCACCGACTACACCGACGGTGAGTTGGTGCTCATCCTGCAAAACATCGTCGCGGACGGTAAGCCGCGCACCGATGATGAACTGTTCAAGGAATTCATGGCGGCACTGGGATTCGCCAAGAAGGGACAGCGAATCAGGGCTGCCTTCGAACGCGCAGCCGGTTATGCCCGGATCGGCCGGGGCTGAGGGCATAGCATCGACGTCGTGCAGCTACCAGTGATGCCGCCCGTGAAACCGATGCTGGCCAAGGCCACGCCGGAGGTGCCACGCGAACCCGGCCTGTGCTACGAACCGAAATGGGATGGATTCCGGTGCATCGTGTTTCGCGACGGCGACGAAATCGAGCTCGGCTCCCGCAACGACCGGCCCTTGACCCGCTACTTCCCGGAACTCGTGGACTTGCTGGCCGAAGCGCTGCCGCAGCGCTGCGTGGTGGACGGCGAGATCGTCATCGTCACCGAGCGCGGCCTCGACTTCGACCTCCTGCAAAACCGCCTGCATCCAGCCGCGTCCCGGGTGAACAAACTGGCGAAAGAAACGCCGGCCAGCTTCGTCGCGTTCGACCTGCTGGCCCTCGGTGACGAGGATCTGACGCCCCGGCCGTTTTCCGAACGTCGCCAACGGCTCTCGGAGATCCTCGACGACAAGCTGGCGCGGGTGCACCTCACGCCGATCACCGATGACCCGGACGTGGCCCAGGACTGGTTCACCCGCTTCGAGGGCGCCGGCTTCGACGGCGTCATGGTCAAAGCCGCCGATCAGCGTTACCAGCAGGACAAGCGGGTGATGCTCAAGGTCAAACACGAGCGCACCGCCGATTGCGTCGTGGCCGGCTTCCGCTGGCACAAGGACGGCGCCGGCGTCGGCTCGCTGCTGCTGGGCCTCTACGACGACGCGGGACGGCTCAATCACGTGGGTGTGGCTGCCAGTTTCACCGCGGCCTACCGGCGCAAGCTGGTGGACGAGCTGGCGCCGCTACGGGAAAACGCCCTGGACGGACATCCGTGGCGGGAATGGGCCGACGCCCAGGCACACGCTTCCGGGCGGCTTCCCGGTGGCGTCAGTCGGTGGACCGGCGACAAAGACCTGTCCTGGCAACCGCTGCGGCCCGAACTGGTGGCAGAGGTGCGCTATGAGCACCTGCAGTCCGGACGGTTCCGCCACGGTGGCCGACTGGTCCGGTTCCGGCCCGACCGGCAACCGGAATCGTGTACCTATGCCCAACTCAACGAGGTGGCGCCAGCTGAACTGGCCGACATCTTCGGCACCAGCGGGCTCGCGCGATGACCGACGCGGTGACCATCGCCAGCGATGGCGTCGAGGTCGCTATCTCGAACCCCGACAAAGAGTATTTCAGCGCACGTGGCGAAACGAAGCTCGACCTGGTGCGGTTCTACCAGTCCATCGAGAAGCCGTTGCTGACGGCGCTCGGCGGACGTCCACTGCTCATGGAGCGCTATCCCGAGGGCGCGAGCGGAAAGTCGTTCTTCCAGAAGCGAGTTCCCAAGTCCGCACCCGATTGGCTGGAAACCACGGTGGTTTCCACCCCGAACGGCACTACCAGCGACGCGCTCGTCGCGAAAGACCTTGCCCACATTTTGTGGGCAGTCAACCTGGGCTGCATCGGTTTTCACGTCTGGCCCTACCACGCGGCCACGCCGGAGTCGACCGACCAGCTGCGCATCGATCTCGATCCCTCACCAGGGGTCGGTTACGAACAGTTGCGCGCGGGCGCCTGGAAAACGAAGGCATTGCTGGACGAGCTCGGAATTACCGCCCACATAAAGACATCCGGGTCCCGCGGTCTGCACATCTATGCGGCACTACAGCCTGGCTGGGACGGGTTTGCGGTGCGAGCGGCGGCCGTGGCGCTGGCCCGCGAGCTCGAACGTCGCCACCCTGATGAGATGACGGCCCAGTGGTGGAAGGAAGAACGCGGCACGCGCGTATTCGTCGACTTCAACCAGAACGCGCCGCACAAAACGGTTTTCGGCGCCTGGTGTGTGCGCCCGCGAGTCGGCGCACAAGTGTCGACGCCGATCGCCTGGGACGAACTCGATTCGGTCGATCCGGCAGAGCTCACGATCGCGACCGTTGGTCAACGCGTGGCCGAGCACGGTGACCCCTGGGCACAGATGTCGGCAGATCCGCAATCCATCGAACCGCTGTTGGAAATGTCGGCGCGCGACATGGCCAACGGCATGATGGACGCGCCGTGGCCGCCGGTGTACCCGAAGATGCCGAACGAGCCACCGCGCGTGGCACCGAGTCGGGCCAAGAAGATCTGAGCACCTCCAGCGTGCCGCTGGGACCGCACTAGCTTCCCCCTCCGGTCCCAGCGGCACTGGTGTGCATCGGCGTTGACCGATGCGAGCCTTATCGTCCTGCCGACAGGCAGTCCCAGCGTTTGCCCCGGCACGCCCCCGATCGACCGCGCCAGGGATCCAAGCCGCTGCGACTACCCGCGACACTCGCCGTATGCAGCGGCAAGACGTCGAGCAAGAGCGAGCCACGTGGTAGTAGCTGCTGATTTGCTCGAAGTCCAATGTAAAGACGGTCTTTACTCGGCTCAAGCAAATGTGCGGGCACTAACGACGCGAGGCGTATCGTGCGCGGCGTCACAATTGCGCTCACGCCCGCCAGCCACCATCTCGCGTGCCGCAACTGAGCGAACGAAAGTTCTTGCTATAGACGAGATCCCGTCGATCGACCCGACTCTTGTTGGATCTGTTGCACGAGGGGCAGGGCCGGCACTTTTAGGTCGCGACGACCAGGTGTTTGCGTTTCGACGCGATTGGGAACAGTCGTTACGGGCAGTGAAGGATCTGTCCATACGCAACGAGAGGACACATCGTGAGCGCATTTTCGGACAAGGCAGAAGAGTTCAAGGGCCGCGCCAAGGAAGCCGCGGGTGATGTCGCGGGCGACAGCGACCTCAAGTCCGAGGGCAAAACGGATCAGGCGTCCTCGAACGTCAAGCAGAAGATCGGGGACGTGGCTGACAAGGCAAAGGACGCCGCCGACTCGGTGCGAGACAAGCTGAGCGGCAACTAGATCAGTAACCAACCGGGTGCCTCGACAAGATCGAGGCACCCGGTTGGTTCGTTTCTGTATCAGCCCGCGGCGAGATCGTCAGGTCTTATTGCGATGCATTCCATACGGCAAGACAGAACGGATGGCCCGCGGGGTCCAGCAGGACCCGCCACTTGTCGCCGCCCGGCTGTTCGTCGGGACGTTGCGCACCGAGTTCGATCGCACGTTGCTCGGCCGCGGCGATGTCGTCGACACTCAGATCGAGATGAAATTGCTTGCGGCCGTTGTCCGGCCACTGGGGACGGACATAGTCGTCGGTCTTTCCGAACCCGAGCGCCGGCCCACTGCCACTACTTACCATCGTGGCGGCGTCGTCTTCGTAGGTGACTTCCCAGCCCAGCAAGCTGGAATAGAACTTGGCCATCGCCCGCGGATCGTCACAGTCGATGGTCACCATCGCCAGGGTTGTGTTTGCCTTCTTGTTCGCGTCAGTCATGACATCAACGCTACGAGCGAGCAACCGCGCGAGTCTTGAAAAAACCCGACAGCATTTACCGCAGCATTGCCTCGAATCGTTCTGCACCCGTCTGCGCCGCGTTGTCGAATCGCCGCTCTTCGATGTCGGATTCACCCGTCTCGCGAACGCGCAGCACGGTGGATGAGTTGGTGCCGTACTCGGGTGAGCGAATGAACGGCGGCGAGACCGTTCGTTCGAGTTCGAGAGGAATACCCGTTTGCGGCAGATCCGTGTCGTCGGGACGGTCGGTGTCGGCGAGCAGGCGGAAATACTCCTCGACGTCGGAGTCGTCCGCCACCGCAGCACTGAACCGCTGCTTTGTCCGGACCACTTTCGGCCACGGCGTATCGAGCGCCGCGTTGGACACGCCGTAGATGCCTGGCCCGAGCTCGGTCGGAGATCCGTTGCGGTTGCTGTACCACCACAGTGATAGGCCGTCGGAGGCCAGCAAGTTGAAGCCGTTGTACTGATCTGCGCGGTCGGCGAGTTCGGTCAGAAACGCGCCGCAGTCGAGGTCGCTGCACAGAAAGTCGACCGGAATCTCTCCCCGCGTTCGGGCATCGGGAACGGTTCGGCCGGGCTCGCGGACGTTGGTGATCGCGGCAAACCGCCCGTCGTCACGCAGCCCCATCCATGTCCCGCAGCCTCCCGGTGAGACATCGCGGCCGGCCAGAATGCTGCAATCCTGCGGCCACCAGTGCATGGGCACGGATGCGCGGGCATAGAACTCGTCGCGGTTGGCAGCAACGACGAGCCGATACGTCGAGTTCGGGCGCCACGCCGCCACGATCAGGCACATGGCCCCATTCTGCAGGAATAGGACCGGACCGCGGTCCGTTACATTAGTTGACAGTTCAACTACTTGGAGGTTTGAACATGCAGTTCGGCGTTTTCACCGTCGGCGACGTCACCGTCGACCCGACCACCGGCGTCGCCCCCACCGAAGCCGAGCGCATACAGGCAATGCTGAAGATCGCCGTCAAGGCCGAGGAAGCGGGCCTCGACGTGTTTGCGACCGGTGAACACCACAATCCCCCGTTCGTGCCGTCCTCGCCGACCACGATGCTCGGCTGGATCGCCGCCCGCACCGAAAAATTGCAGCTCTCGACGGCGACAACCCTGATCACTACAAACGACCCCGTCAAGATCGCCGAGGACTACGCGATGTTGCAGCATGTTTCCGGCGGTCGCGTCGATCTGATGATGGGCCGCGGCAACACCGGTCCGGTCTACCCGTGGTTCGGCCAGGACATTCGCAAGGCATTCCGCTGGCGGTCGAGAATTACCACCTGCTGCGCCGCTTGTGGCGGGAACGGGTAGTCGACTGGCAGGGCCAGTTCCGGACGCCGTTGCAGAGCTTCACAGCCACGCCCGCGCCGCTGGACGGCACGCCGCCGTTCGTGTGGCACGGTTCGATCCGCTCACCGGAAATTGCCGAGCAGGCCGCCTACTACGGCGATGGCTTCTTCCACAACAACATCTTCTGGAACAAGGAACACACCGAGCAGATGGTTCGGCTGTATCGGCAGCGGTTCGAGCACTACGGCCACGGCTCGGCCGACCAGGCGATCGTCGGTCTCGGTGGGCAGGTGTTCATGGCCGAAACCGAGGTCGCGGCGAAGAAGTTCTTCCGGCCCTACTTCGACAATGCGCCGGTCTACGGTCACGGCCCGTCGCTCGAGGAATTCAGCGAGATGACGCCGCTGACCGTCGGCACACCCGAGCAGGTGATCGAGCGGACGCTGGCCTTCGCCGACTACGCCGGTGATTATCAGCGTCAGCTGTTTCTGCTCGACCATGCCGGGCTGCCGATCGACGCGGTGCTCGAGCAGATCGAGATTCTGGGCAGCGAAGTCGTTCCGGTGCTGCGCAAGGAGTTCGAACTGCGCCGGCCGTCGGACGTGCCGAGCGACCCGCCCACACACGCATCGCTGGTCGCCGCAGGCCCCGACTCACCGCATCACCTGGTCGAGCCCGCCCGCGCCCTGGTCGCCGCACAAACGTCCCAGGAGTAACCGTGAGTCGCAGCATTGTTGTCCTTACCGCCGGTATATCGCAGCCCTCGTCCACCCGGCTGTTGGCAGATCAGCTCGCTGAGGCCGCCTCCGTAGCGGTCAGTGCGCGCGGTGAATCGCTCGACGTCGACGTCATCGAACTGCGGGAGTTGGCGAGTGACCTCGCGACAACTGTGACCACCGGTGTACCGACCCGGTCGGTCATGCAGGCTCGGGAGCGGATTTCCGACGCCGACGGCGTCATCGTCGTCACTCCGGTGTTCGCGGCGAGCTACAGCGGTCTGTTCAAGATGTTCATTGATGTGTTGGACCCAGAGGCGCTGAACGGCATGCCCGTTCTCATCGGCGCGACCGCCGGGACACCGCGGCATTCTCTGGTCCTCGACCACGCACTACGGCCCTTGTTCAGCTACCTGCGCGCCGTCGTCGTGACGACGGGAGTGTTCGCGGCAACCGAAGACTTCGGCGACGCCGCCTTGACCGACCGGATCGGGCGAGCGACCGCCGAGTTCGGTGCGCTGGTGGTGGCGGAGCCGACCGGCGTCGGCGGGCTCGGGCCGGTCGGACCAACTAGTCGACGATCCGACGGTGCCGTGAGCCCGGCTTCGCCGCCCCGGCGGCGATCCGACAGTGCCGAAACCCCGGATCCGCCGCCCCGGCGGCGATCCGGCAATGCCCTCGGCTCGGTAACCCCGTTCGCCGAACTGTTGGCCGCACATAACGGACAGCCGCGCTAGGGCGCTACCGTTTCACGGGTGAGCACCGCAATACCGCAGTCGGAATGGATCCGCCGCTTCCGCCCGACGCCGAATGCCCGGCATACCTTGATGTGCTTTCCGCACGGCGGCGGTGCGGCCGGCGCCTACCGCACTCTGGCGGCCGCGCTCGCACCCGACATCGAGACCGTCGCAGTGCAATATCCCGGCCGTCAGGACCGCATTGCCGAGCCCTTCGTCACCGACATCACCACACTGGCCGATCACGCCGTGTGCGGACTGCCGGGAAGTTTCAACCGGCCCCTAGCGATTTTCGGCCACAGCATGGGCGCCACCGTCGCCTTCGAGGCTGCGCGCATGCTGACCGAACGCCGCAGGCCTCCGGTGGCGTTGTTCGTGTCGGGTCGGCCAGCACCCGACTTCGTCGAAACCCAAACGCTGCACCTGGACTCGGACGCAGCGATCCTCGACGAAATGCGTCGGCTGGGCGGCCCGGAGTCGGAAACCATCGACATGCTCGTGGAAAACCCCGCGCTCGCGGAAATGGTGCTGCCGTACGTTCGCGCCGACTATCAGGCCGTCGAAACTTACCGGCTGCAGCCGGGCGCGGAACTGACGTGTCCGATCGTTGCCTTGCTGTCCACCGAGGATCCGACGACCACCGAGGAGCAGATGCGTGCCTGGGCGGCGCACACGAGCGGACCGTTTCAACTCCACACGTTCGGTGGCGGTCACTTCTACCTGGAGTCGCACCTGCCCAAGATCGCCGGCGTGATCAAGGACCAGCTCGAAAGTTCCGTGCCGTGACCGCACGTCTTGATCCCGACGACTTGGCGACGTGTCTTCGGGTACTCGCAGCAGCGGGCGAACTCGACTCCGACCACCCTGACTCGGTCACGGTGCAGCGCGCGGTCGGCCATATGTTCAAAAGGCTTAAGCGCAGCCGTCGCGCCGCCGCGCGCAACGCGGTATCTGCCGCCGACAGCGCGGTCATCGCCGCCACTGCTACCGGTTCGCCTGATCGCATCGACGATGAGACCAACGGAATCCCGCTGAGCTCCACGGCGACCGGAGCCAGCGCGGGAACGCTGATCCGGCCCCGCCCCTGCTACATCTGCAAGAAGCGCTACACCCACGTCGACGCCTTCTACCACCAGCTCTGCCCGGACTGCGCGGCGATGAGCCATGCCAAACGCGACGCCCGCACCGACCTGGCGGGCCGGCGCGCGCTGCTGACCGGTGGTCGGGCGAAGATCGGCATGTACATCGCGCTGCGACTGCTGCGCGACGGCGCAGAAACCACCATCACCACGCGCTTTCCGCACGACGCGGCGCGCCGATTCGCCTCGATGCCCGACAGCAACGATTGGCTGCACCGCTTGCATATCGTCGGCATCGACCTGCGTGACCCCGCGCAGGTGGTCGCCCTCGCCGATTCTGTTGCGGCGCAAGGCCCGTTGGACGTTCTTATCAACAATGCCGCCCAAACCGTGCGGCGCCCGCCCGACTCCTACGCCGCGCTGGTCGCCGCCGAGAATGCGCCACTGCCAATAGGGATGCCCGCTGCCATCACCACATTCGGCAAGACCATGCAGCGCCATCCCGCGCTCGCTTCGACCCTGCCCGACTCCGTGGCCGCGCACGTGAGCGAACTCGCGCTCGTGGCCGGCTCTGCCGCACCACAACGCATTTCGGCGGGAATCGCGATCGACGCCGGCGGCCTGGTACCGGACCTGGCCGATACCAACAGCTGGGTACAGACCGTCGGGGCCGTCGACCCCGTCGAACTGCTCGAGGTACAGCTGTGCAATTCCGTCGCGCCGTTCATCCTCGTCTCACGGCTGCGCCCGGCACTCGCCGCGGCCGCGGCGAACCGCAAGTACGTGGTGAACGTGTCGGCGATGGAAGGCCAGTTCGGGCGCGGCTACAAGGGCCCCGGCCATCCGCACACCAACATGGCCAAAGCAGCGCTGAACATGCTCACCCGCACCAGCGCCGCGGAGATGTTCGACACCGACCGCATTCTCATGACTGCCGTGGATACCGGTTGGATCACCGATGAGCGGCCGCATCCCACCAAGATCAGGCTGGCCGAAGAGGGCTTCCACGCACCGCTCGACCTGGTGGACGGCGCCGCCCGGGTCTACGACCCGATCGTTCAAGGCGAGAGCGGCGTCGACCTGTACGGCTGCTTCCTCAAGGACTATCAGCCGTCCGCCTGGTAACGATTGCCCGGACTGGGTACGTTCGGCGGTATGGGCGACGACGTCGAACTGCGTAAGTTCACCCGGCAGGACCGGCAGCGGTTCCGATCCAAAGTGCACGAATGCCTCGATGCGCTTGCGATCATGCTCTCCGACGGCCACTTCGAAGTGGCCGAACCCAAGATCGGGATGGAGATCGAACTCAACATCATCGACAACGATATGCAGCCGGCGATGGCGAACGCCGCGGTGCTCGACGCGATCGCCGACCCGGATTTTCAGACCGAGCTTGGCCAGTTCAATATCGAGATCAACGTCGCACCACGGCCTTTGCGGAACAACAATATTCGCGCTCTCGAAGCCGACTTGCGCCGGTCGCTGGACTCCGCGGATGCGCGGGCGCGCTCGGTGGGGTCACGACTGGCGATGATCGGCATGCTTCCGACGTTGCGTGAGAAGCACTTCGAACACCGCTGGATTTCCGCCAACCCACGCTACGACCTGCTCAACCAACAGATTTTCGCCGCCCGCGGCGAAGACATCGAACTCAATATTTCCGGCGTGCGACTACCCGGACACGAAGCCCCCGAAGAACTCTCCGCGATTTATGACACCATTCTCGCCGAAGCTGCCTGCACGTCGGTGCAGCTACATCTGCAGGTCGCGCCGGAATGCTTTGCCACCTACTGGAATGCGGCCCAGGTACTGGCCGGCGTCCAGGTCGCGCTCGCCGCCAACTCCCCCTTCTTCGCCGGCCGCGCCCTGTGGCACGAAACCCGGATACCGGTGTTCGAGCAGGCCACCGACACTCGACCACCGGAGCTGCAGAACCAGGGCGTACGCCCGCGGGTGTGGTTCGGCGAGCGCTGGATCACCTCGATTTTCGATCTCTTCGAAGAGAATTCGCGCTACTTCCCCGCCCTGCTGCCGGTCTGCACCGACGAGGATCCGATGGCCATGCTCGCCCGCGGCGAGGCACCGGCGCTGGCCGAGTTGAAGCTGCACAACGGGACGGTATACCGGTGGAACCGACCTATCTACGACATCGCCGGTGGCCGTTACCATTTGCGGCTCGAGAATCGAGTCCTCGCCACCGGCCCGTCGATCGTCGACACGCTGGCCGACGCCGCGTTCTACTACGGGGCATTGAAATCGTTGGCGGAGGCGGACCGCCCGCTGTGGACGCAGATGTCGTTCGACGCCGCGGAAGAGAATCTGCACTCCGCGGCCCGCAGCGGCTTTGAATCCCGGTTGTACTGGCCCGAAGTCGGGTGGGTGAGCCCGCAGGAGTTGGTATTGCGGCGGTTGCTACCGATGGCGCACGCCGGATTGGAAGCCTATGGCGTCAGCGCCGAGGCGCGGGACCGCTATCTAGGAGTCATCGAGGGCCGCTGCCTGAACCGGCAATCCGGCTCCACCTGGCAGCGCGAGGCGGTCGTAGCGCGCGAGCGCGCTGGTGACAGCCGGGAGCAGGCACTGGCCGGGATGCTCGCCGACTACCTGATCCATATGCACGAGGGCCAGCCGGTTCACACCTGGTCGTGGTGAGTGTCGGCTTCCGTGGATTCACCCGCTGCCGCGGCCAAGTAAGCGCCCAGTTCGCTCTGCAGGTTCTCATCGAGGGCACGAGCCAGCACCGAATGCACCGCCCGAACGCCGAGTTCCCGCCACTGGGTGAGCATCGCGGCTGTCTCTGCGATCTCGGTGTTGGATTGCGGCAGCCAGCCCTTGCCGTGGCGATCGACGATGTGGCGTTCCGCGGCCCGGATCAACAGCCGCGCAAGGCTGTCCACGCGGTCGGCGAGTGCTTCGTAGATGCTCACGACGGACGGCAAGTCATAGCCATAGGAATTCAGTTCCACGAACGTTTCGACCAGCTGCTGATCAGTGAAAACCACTGTCTCACCGTGTACTTCGGCGAGTCCTAGCTTCTCCAAACGCTCGATCATCCCGGACTGCTCGGTGCCGAGGAACTGCTCGACAAGGGGTATCGGCACCTCGAGCGTTTCGTTACCGGAGAAACTGGCCATCACCGCATGCTGCAGCCCGAGGACTTCGGTGAGGTCCTTCCCGGTTTCCCAGCTGGTGATGAAATCGGCGATGTGGGCTGTCGTAAAGCCTCGCTGCAGCAACGCGTCGATGATCTTCAGTCGCTCCCGGTGGGTGTCGTCGTAAATAGCCGCGCGACCGTCGCGCCGGATCGGGGGCGGCAGCAGACCGCGCTCCTGGTAGGCGCGAACGTTGCGGGTTGTCGTTCCGGCGGCGCGCGCGAGATCGTCGATGCGATACTCCACTCGACGCCCCCTTCCGCTGCCCTGCTTTTGTTCAGCGTAGCGGTCGGGAATGCCGTCGTTGAACAGCGGCTGCGCGGTCCGCGAACACAATGCAATCACATTGATGCTCAATACCTTCCACCGTCCGGATCCCCCGCGCGGTGACGGTGGCGATGGGCCAACTGATGAGCTTGCAATTGTCGCGTTGCAGCGCCGCGTAGTAGTCGTTGCTGAACTGCAGCGGCGCGCTGCGAGCACGGGGATCGGGAGTCAGCTGTCTGCGCAGCCACGGGTCGTGCACTTTGGCGCGCAGGTGCACTCTTCCGATCACCTCGGTCGCCGGCATCCAGCGCGGTAGTCGTCTCGCGACACCGCCGACGCGCGGGAGCACCCAACCGGGCGTCTCCTGGAACACCTTCACCTCGGCAGCCCGCCTGACCAGTACCGGAAGCAATTGCGCCGCATTGCTGCCGGAAGCGATGACGGCAACTCGTTTACCGGTGAAGTCGTAGTCGGTGGTCGTGACGATATCGCCGGCGAACGTTGCGAGTCCGGGCACGTGGGTATCGCTCACGACACGGCCTTGTAGGTGAGTTCCCTGGCCCAACTCGGTTGCGGCGGCAGGATCGCGTCCGGTACCAGCGCCGTCGCCTTCACCAGCGCGTCGGCAACCAGGTGATAGGGATGGCGCCGGTTGATCACCATGCCGGCATGCGCCTTGACTACCTGATACATCGGCAGTCGGCGCGCGTATCTGCTGCGCTCACCGACCGCCTTATAGCGGCGCATTGCCGCGTACAGCTTTTCCTCGTCGACACCCATCGCAACGATGTTGTCGCGCATCCGATTCAGTAGCGGCACGTAACTGAGGACGCCGATCAGCAGCGACGGCTTGAGCCAGCCACCGACGAAATCGATCATCAAGCGACGGGCCTGAGCGTGGCCCAGCAAGTCCATGACGGCATAATCCGTTGCCAGATGGCGTGATTCGTCGGCATTGATGCGCCGGAAGACCTCTTGGGCTACCGGATCGGCGATCTCGTCGGTGACAAACTTGATGAGCGCGCCGTCGAGCGCCACCTCCAGCATCGGAATCACCGTGCCCAAGAACGACAACGACATGCCGTCGGCGTATCTGTCGAGGAACTCGATAACCAGCTTCACGTTGACGTTCGGTTCCGGGATCGTGTCGCCGTCGAGCATCCCCCACCGCCGCATCAAGGCGAGTTCGGCGTTCGCGTGTTTCTGTTCTTCGGCATGGAAGTGGCGGTAGATCTCGGCCAGGGTCTCTGTCGGCGCCTTGCGGGCCATCGCGGCGAACCCGCGGGCGCCGACGTTTTCGATCCACATCAGATCCGCCATGAACGGCGCGAGACGCCGGTGCAGGTCTGGCGAAATCGTCTCTGCCCCCGGGCCCTCCCAGTCGATGTCCGCGAGCGCCCACTGGCGGGCCTTGATCTTGGCGAGCATGGCGTCGAAGTCGAAGGTTGCGGTGGTCGTCGTTGACCCGTTGATACCCATAGTTAAGGATCAATCAGCTATGCGCCAGTTGTCAATGGCTCATTTACGCACGGCGTGAAGGCGGGCGCCGAACCGTTATTTCAAACCATCGCGCGCCTGGCAGCATGGAACAGCGTGGATACAACCAAGCTGATCGTGGACGTCGACACCGGAATCGACGACTCGCTCGCGCTGTTGTTCCTGCTCGCCAACGCGGAGGCGGAAATACTCGGCATCGCCAGCACCGCCGGGAACGTTCCCGCGCAGCAAGTCGCCGCCAACAACCTCGCGTGGCTGGATCTGTGCCGCTCGCCGGACATCGAGGTAGCGGTCGGTTCACCGGTCCCGCTCGTGATTCCGCTGCGCACGACAGAGGATACGCACGGACCGCAGGGCATCGGCCATGCCGTGCTGCCCAGGTCTGACCGAACGGTCTCGTCCCGCTCGGCGGCGCAACTGTGGGTCGATCTCGCGCGCGAAAACGCCGGTGTCGCTGTGGGATTGGTGACGGGCCCGCTGACCAACCTGGCACTGGCCGTCCGCGCCGAGCCGGAACTGCCATCCCTGCTACGGCGTCTCGTGATCATGGGCGGCGCCTTCAATTACGCGGGCAACACCACGCCTACTACCGAGTGGAACATCTCGGTGGACCCCGAGGCGGCCAAGGTGGTATTCGACGCCTTCGGCGCGGCCGATCGGCGTCCGATCGTGTGCGCGCTGGATCTCACTGAAACCATCGCCATGACACCCGACCATGTGCGACGACTCGCCCAGCGCGCCGGCAGCGCGCCCGAGGAGGCGATAGCCGAGACCGACGCCTCGACCGTCCGATCGCAAGCAAGCAACCCCGTCGTGCGGCACTTCAGCGACGCGGTGCGGTTCTACATGGAGTTTCATCGGGATCACCAGCAAGGATTTATCGCGCACATGCACGATCCGTTCGCCGCGGCGGTCGCGCTGGACCCAGGGTTGGTGCAGACACGGCCGGCGACCGTGGATGTCGAGCTCGCGGGCACACTCACCCGCGGGATGACTGTCGCGGATTGGGCGGGGATGTGGGGGCGCCGCCCCAACGCCGAGATCGCGTGCCGGACCGATCCAGCGGCCTTCTTCGAGATGTTGATAGAACGGGTAGGAGCGTTCGCGGGACGCCTCTACCCGGGTGCGGGTGTCCCGCACAAACACAGGAGGCGACGATGAGCCAGAATCGTGCGCTCATCGGCGCCGACCGGGTGCGGGTGTCCCGCAAAAACACAGGAGGTGACGATGAGCCAGAATCGTGCGCTCATCGGCGCCGACCGGGTGCGGGTGCCCCGCAAAGACACAGGAGGCGACGATGAGCGCAGTCAGTGACGACGCAGGGTCCGTAAGTTCCCTGCTCGCCGACGCGTCCCTGCCTGGCATCGTCGACGTACACACCCACTTCATGCCCGACCGGGTCATGCGGAAGGTATGGGCCTATTTCGACTCGGCCGGACCGTTGATCGGACGCGAGTGGCCCATTCGGTACCGCGCCGACGAGGCTGCGCGCGTGGCGCAGCTGCGGGAGTTCGGTGTTGTCGCATTCAGCTCCCTCGTCTACCCGCACAAGCCGGACATGGCCGCGTGGCTGAACGCCTGGGCGCGCGACTTTGCCGCGCGGACACCGGATTGCCTACCCACCGCGACGTTCTACCCGGAGCCGACCGCCGTCGACTACGTGACGGACGCGCTGGACGCGGGCGCGGTGATCTTCAAGGCGCACATCCAGGTCGGCGACTATCCGCCGGATGATCCCCACCTGGACAAGGTATGGGGGCTGCTAGCCGATGCCTCGGTGCCGACCGTGATCCATTGCGGCTCCGGTCCGACGCCGGGCAGGTTCACCGGTCCCGGGCCGGTGGCGACCGTGCTGGCACGACACCCGCAGCTCCGGCTGATCGTGGCCCACATGGGCACTCCCGAATACCGCGAATTCATCGACTTGGCTACGGAATTCGCGGGTGTCTATCTGGATACCACCATGTCGTTCACCGATTTCTCCGAGGCGACACAACCGTTCCCGCGCGACCTCGTACCGCGACTGCGTGACATCGGCGACCGAATTCTCTTCGGCAGCGATTTCCCCAACATTCCCTACCCGTACGCGCACGCGCTCGAGGCGCTGCGCCGCCTGGACCTCGGTGACGACTGGCTGCGCGCGGTGTGTTGGGACAATCCACAACGGTTACTGCCCATCCGGTTACCCAACGCCAGCTGACTGCGGTCTAATCAATCCGGCACACATTGGAGGTCGAGGATGAAATTGCTCAGCCCGGTCGACACGATGTTCCTGCGGATGGAGTCGCAGCGCACCCCGATGCACATCGGCGCGCTACTGACGTTCACTTTGCCGGACAACGCCGACGATAACTTCGTTCGCGAACTGCACCACACCTTTTCCCAGTTGTCGTTTCTGCCGTTTCCCTTCGACAGCGTCGTCGCCGGCGGCGTGCTGGGACCCGTCGCGCCGGCGTGGCAGCCAGTGCAACCCGATCCGGACTATCACGTGCGTCTGCTCGCGCTGCCCCGGCCAGGTTCGGACCGGGATCTGGGCACTCTGGTGGCGCGGCTGCACTCCAATCCGCTGGACATGAGCAGGCCGCTGTGGGAGGCACACATCATCGAAGGGCTCTCCGGAAATCGCTTCGCGATGTACTTCAAGGCCCATCACTGCGCGGTCGACGGGCTCGGCGCGGTCAACACGATCAAGAAATGGTTGAGCACGAGCCCCACGGAATACATCGCGCCCGACGATTCGCGTGACGAACCCGAAAACCCGGAGACCGGTCTGATCGACGCGCAGACCACTGCGTTGCTGCAACGGGTCGCCAACGGCACGCTGGCTGCCGGTGAACTCGCCCAGCGACTCGTCGGAATGGCCCGCGGCGCAAACAGTTCGGTGCGTTCGGCGTTGCACACCCCACGCGCACCCTTCAATACCGCGCTGACCCAGCAGCGCCGTCTCGCGGTCGCGGTGCTGGAGTTGCCCCGGCTGCGTGCCATCGCCCGCGCGACCGCGACGACCGTCAACGACGTGACGCTCGCGATCTGCGGCGCGGCGGTGCGCCGCTACCTCATCGAGCAGGACGCGCTGCCCGAGCAGAGCCTCACCGCGTCGGTACCGGTCGGCTTCGAGCGCGACGAGGACACGCTCAACGCCGCAACGGGATTCGTGTGCCCACTGGGCACTGACGAGACCGACGTGCTGATGCGGCTGGCCATGATCAACGCGGTAACGTCGCGCGGTAAGAAGGAATTACTTGCCATGTCACCGAACGCGCTTCAGCACCACACACTGCTGGGTTTGCTGCCGCTGGCGGTCGGGCAGCGCACCGGCGCCCTTACCCGCATGCCGCCGCTGTTCAACTTCACAGTGTCCAACGTGGTGCTGTCCAAACAACCGCTGTATCTCAATGGGGCACAGCTGGAACTCATTGTGCCGGTGTCTTTCCTGTGCGATGGCTACGGTCTGAACGTGACCTTGGTCGGCTACACCGACAAGGTGGTCCTGGGTCTGGTCGGCTGCCGCGACACCATCCCGCACCTGCAGAAGTTGGCCGTATACGCGCAGGATGCGTTGGCGGAATTGGAGAAGGCGGCGCTGGGGTAATTGCCTCTCAGTCGCCGTCAAAGGCGTCCAGGATTTGCTGTGCACCAAGTGCAGCGGTGAGTTCGCCGTTGCGCACCTGCGACTCGATGTCGCGACGCACGGCCTTGACCGCGGCATTGTCGGCCAGCCGGCGCAGGAGTTGTTCCTGCACCATCGACCACAGCCAATCGACCTGCTGCCGCCGGCGTTTGTCGTCGAACTCACCGGCGTCGGTCAGGACTTGCTGGTGGCGCAGCACCGTCTCCCAGAACTCGTCCAGGCCATCACCTTTGAGCCCGCTCATGGTGAGGACCGGTGGACGCCACAGTGCGTCGTGCGGATAGATCAGCCGCACCGCGCTGGACAGCTCACGGGCGGCGACGCGAGCGTCGGGCAAATGCTCACCGTCGGCTTTGTTGACGGCGATGACGTCGGCGAGCTCGAGCACGCCCTTCTTGATGCCCTGCAACTGATCTCCGGTGCGGGCCAGGGTGAGGAAGCAGAAGCAATCGACCATGTTGGACACGGCGACCTCGGACTGGCCGACGCCGACTGTCTCCACGAGGATGACGTCATAGCCCGCGGCCTCGAGCAGCACGATCGTCTCCCGCGTCGCCTTGGCCACTCCCCCGAGCGTTCCCGCCGTGGGCGACGGGCGGATGAAGGCGTCGCGGTGCACGGCGAGACGAGCCATCCGCGTCTTGTCGCCCAGGATCGAGCCGCCGGTCCGCGTCGATGACGGATCGACGGCCAACACGGCCACTCGATGTCCCTGCTCGATCAAGTGGATTCCGAAGGCGTCGATGAACGTCGACTTGCCCACACCGGGAACACCGGTGATGCCGATGCGATGGGACGCCCCCGAGTCCGGGAGCAGTTCGAGCAGCAGTTCCTGGGCGCGGGCGCGGTGATCGGCACGGGTCGATTCGACCAGTGTGATCGCACGCGCCAGCGCGGCCCGCTCGTTGTTGCGCACCGCCTTGGCAAGTTCGGCGATGTCGACGTGCCCGCTCGATGAGCTAGTCATTTTCCACACCGATCGGGCCAATTTGCGTGGAAAACGACTAATTCGGTGAACCTAGGCGACAACTACGCCTCGCCCAGGTTGTAGCCCAACTGGTCGGCGAGCTTGTGCAGCAGCCCCATCGCGGCCTCGGCGATGACTGTGCCCGGCGGGAAAATCGCCGCCGCACCGGCCTGATAGAGCTCATCGAAATCGCCGGGCGGGATGACGCCGCCGACGATCACCATGATGTCCGGTCGGCCCACGTCTGCCAGCGCCTGACGCAACGCCGGCACCAGCGTCAGGTGACCGGCAGCTAGCGACGAAACCCCGACCACGTGGACGTCGTTGTCGGCGGCCTGATGGGCCACCTCCTCCGGCGTCTGGAACAGCGGGCCGACGTCGACGTCGAAGCCGATGTCGGCGAAGGCGGTGGCAATCACCTTCTGGCCGCGGTCGTGGCCGTCCTGGCCCATCTTGGCGACCAGGATGCGCGGTCGACGCCCATCCTGCTCGGCGAAGCGCTCGACGAGTTCGGTTGCGCTACTGATATTCCCCTGCTTTCCGGCCTCATCGCGATACACGCCGCTGATCGTGCGGATCTCAGCCTGGTGCCGCCCGTACACCTTCTCGAGGGCGTCGGAAATTTCCCCGACCGTGGCCTTGGCCCGAGCCGCGTCGATCGCCAACGCGAGCAGGTTCGTCTCCATGCTGCGCTCACCCGACTCCGCCGCCCGGGTAAGCGCGTCGAGCGCGGCCTGCACGGCGTGCGGATCCCGTTCGGCGCGCAGCCGCTGCAACTTGTCGAGCTGCTCGGCACGAACCTTGGAGTTCTCGACCTTGAGCACCTCGATGGCATCGAGTTCGTCCGGCACGTACTTGTTTACGCCGACCAGCGGCTGTCGGCCGGAATCGATGCGGGCCTGGGTGCGCGCGGCGGCTTCCTCGATACGCAGCTTCGGAATGCCGTCGTCGATCGCCTGCGCCATCCCGCCGTGCTGCTCTACCTCGGCGATGTGCTTACGTGCGCGTTCGGCCAACTGGTGGGTGAGCCATTCGACGTAATAGGAACCGCCCCACGGGTCTATCGGGCGGGTGGTGCCGGACTCCTGCTGGAGCAACAGCTGGGTGTTGCGTGCGATGCGCGCGGAGAAGTCGGTGGGCAGCGCCAGCGCCTCGTCGAGGGCATTGGTGTGCAGCGACTGGGTGTGGCCCTGGGTCGCGGCCATGGCCTCGACGCAGGTGCGCGCGACATTGTTGAAGACGTCCTGGGCGGTCAGCGACCAGCCCGACGTCTGCGAATGCGTCCGCAGCGACAGCGATTTCGAGTTCTTCGGCTCGAACTGGGCGACCAACTCGCTCCACAGCAGCCGCGCCGCACGCAGCTTGGCGACCTCCATGAAGAAGTTCATCCCGATGCCCCAGAAGAACGACAACCGCGGGGCGAACGCGTCGATGTCCATGCCGGCGGCCAGTCCCGCGCGGATGTACTCCACGCCGTCGGCGAGGGTGTAGGCGAGTTCCAGGTCGGCCGTCGCGCCGGCTTCCTGAATGTGATAGCCGGAGATGGAGATCGAGTTGAACTTCGGCATTTTCGCGCTGGTGTAGGCGAAGATGTCGGAGATGATCCGCATGGAGGGCTTCGGCGGATAGATGTAGGTGTTGCGGACCATGAACTCCTTGAGAATGTCGTTCTGAATGGTCCCGGCCAACTGCTCCGGCGGCACGCCCTGCTCTTCGGCAGCAACGACATACAGCGCCAGAATCGGTAGCACGGCGCCGTTCATCGTCATCGACACGCTCACCTTGCCGAGCGGGATGTGATCGAACAGCTGGCGCATGTCCAGGATGGAATCGATTGCCACGCCGGCCATTCCGACATCGCCCTGCACCCGCGGGTGGTCCGAATCGTACCCGCGGTGGGTGGCCAGGTCGAACGCCACCGACAGGCCCTTCTGACCGGCGGCGAGGTTGCGACGGTAGAAGGCATTCGAGTCGGCGGCCGTGGAGAAACCGGCGTACTGGCGGATGGTCCACGGCTGATTGACGTACATCGTCGGGTACGGCCCGCGCAGGAACGGCACCGCACCCGGGAAACTGTCCACCGGATAGCCGGCGGCGGCGGCCTCGTCGCGGTCCGCCTTCGTGTAGACGGGTTTGACGTCGATGCCTTCCGGCGTCGACCACACCACCTGATCGGCGGTGTAACCGTTTGCCGCAGCGCCCTTTTCGATGAAGTCGCGAACGTTCTCGGCGGTCGGCGCAGTGGGCGGCTGTGAACTGCGATCCGTCAGCGGGACGTCGGCAAAGCTGCCGATCGTGTGCTTGATGTCGCGGGTGGTCATTTCGCCCCCAGGTAGTCGAGCAGCTCGGACAGGGCCGCGACCGCATCGATGCGTGCGGTGAGAAAGCCGTCGGGACGGTCGGTTCCGGTGGCCTGCGCAAAGACCTTCTCCGGTCCGGCGACCAGAACCCGGTCGATGCCGGCCGAGCGCAACGCCTGCACGGCCTCCGGTCCATCCGTGGTGTAGCGCGGATCGCTGCCGCACAACACGGCCGTCGTGGCGCCGACCTCGCGAACCACGTCGCCGATCGTCGTGGGATCGAATATCCCGGCGTTGTGATGCTCGATTCCGCCAGAGGCCAACAGATTCACCGCAAACGTCGCGCGGACGTTGTGTTCGGCGACCGGACCCAACGGCACCAGCAGGATCTTCGGTCGAGCACCGGTCGCGGACAGGTGCGCGTCCGAGCGGTCCCGTAACGCCTCGAATGCCGCCGCATAGCGCGCGACGCCGGGCAGCGCGGTACCGGCCGCGAGGGGCTTCTCACCGATATTGGGAAACTCGTTGACCCCCGTGACCGCCGTTTTGCGGTGCGCGACGTCGGATTCGCGCTGCCGCCGTGTCGCGGCGATGCGTTCGGCAATCAGGCCCGATTCGAGTGCGACGGTATAGCCGCCGGACGCCTCGATCTCTTGCACGAACTGCCACGCCGACTCGGCCAGATCGGCCGTGAGGGTTTCCACATGCCAGGAACCGGCGCCCGGATCGACCACGCGACCGAGGTGGGACTCCTCCAGCAACAGCAGTTGTGTGTTGCGCGCAATTCGGGCGGCGAAGGTCGGTGACGTCTCGCGGGCCTCGGCGGGCAACGCTGCGTCGAACGGCAGGACGGTGATGACGTCGGCTCCGCCGATGCCGGCGCCGAACGCCGCCAGGGTGGTGCGCAGCATGTTGACCCACGGATCGCGCTGGGTCATCATCGCCGCCGACGTGACCGCGTGCTGGGGCGCATCGCCGAACTCCGAGGCACCGCATACCTGGGCCACCCGCGCCCACAATTGCCGAGCCGCCCGGAACTTCGCGATGGTCAAGAACTGGTCATCGGTCGCGGCAAAGCGGAACTCGATTTGGCGCATCGCCGCAGAGATCGACAGCCCACTGTCGGTCAGTGCCCGCAGGTAGTCCAGGCCCGCCGCGACCGCTGCTCCCAGTTCCTGGGCGTCGGCCGCGCCCGCGTTGTGGAACACGGTCGCATCGACGGTGAACGTGCGGACGGTTTCCATCCGCTCGACCGCCGCGGCCGCCAACTCGACGGCCGCGGCCAGGTCGATATCAGGCGCGGCGGCGAAGGCACTGGTCAGCGGGGACGCTCCCAAAGCCACCACGATGTCGGCACGGTTACCCACCCCGTCAGCGCCGGCGCGATGATCGAGTAACGAAAAAAGTTCGCGGGCAGCCGCCTCGGTCGCCGGTCCGGCTTCCACGGTGAGCGGCGCCAGGTCGAGCAGCACCCCGTCCAGCACCCGCGGCAGATCCGCCACACCGATACCGTCGCCGACGCGCAGCCAGATTGCGCTGACGCCATTGTTGAGGGCATCGAGGACTGCGCGATTCACTGCGGCCGGGTCGTCGCCGTCGAATCGCGCGCTGACGAGCCAGCCGCGATTCACATCCCGATGCGGGTCGCGCCCCCGCACAAAGGGGAACTCGCCCGGCAGCGCCGGCTCGGGCAGCTCGTCCAAGGCCGTATAGAGCGGTGCGATGGTGACACCGTCGTACGTGGTGGACGCGAGGAGGCTTTCCGGATCGGCGGGAAGTTCGCTCGGGTCTACTTTGCGGGCCTTGGCCAGCACGCCGGCAACAGCGCGTTGCCACGCGGCGTGGGCAGCAGGCAATTCATCAGACACGTGCTGATGCTAACTGTCATCCACGACACGATTTTTCCTGGCCAGGGGTACTGGCGAGTAACCTGGGTCCTCGTGCGCCAACGACTTCGCGATCCACGGCTGCTGTTCGTGATCGTCGGAGTTGTTGCCCTCTTCGTTGCGGCGGTTTTCATTCCGCTGCCCAGTGTCGAGCAAGTCAGATCCTGGGCACAGTCGGTCGGTCCGGCATTTCCGCTGCTCTTCTTCGTTGCGCACGCGCTCATCACCGTGGCGCCGTTCCCCCGGACAGCCTTCACGTTCACCGCGGGCGTCCTCTTCGGACCGCTGCTGGGAATCACGATCGCGGTCTCGGCGACGACGATCAGCGCAGTACTGGCGCTCTGGCTGGTGCGCGCGATAGGTCGGGAAGCGGTCGCCGCCAGGCTGACCCATCCAGCCGTGCAGGCCATCGACACCCGCCTGGCGCGACGCGGCTGGCTCGCCGTCGGATCCCTGCGGCTCATCGCTGCGGTGCCTTTTTCGCTGATCAACTACTGCTGCGGCGTATCCGCCGTACGGGCAGTGCCGTTCGTGCTGGCCACGATCGTGGGCGTGATTCCGGGAACCATCGGCGTCGTCGTCCTCGGTGACGCACTTTCGGGAGGCACCAACCCGGCGCTGTTGGCGCTGTCGGCCATCTGCATCGCCGTCGGCGTCGCCGGACTGGCAATCGATGCCAAGCTGGGTGACGGCGGACTCGTTGCGGGAGTCGATCCGGTCGAGGCCGACAGTCGTCTGACACACGATCAGACAAGTCATCAGCCTTGAATGTAGCTAGTCAAGTCTTATGCCTTGATTTACTTGGGTAAAGCTAATAGGCTCGACACTATGTTCGTGCTGACCGTCGACCAGCGAAGCAGCAGACGCAACGCCGATCTGGTGCCGGAACTTTTGGCCGACCTCGCCGGAAAACCCATGCTGCGGGCGTTCGAACGCACCGCCGGGGACGAGGTGCAGGGCGTCACCGACAATCCCGCCACCGCAGTCGATGTCGCGCTCGACCTGGTGCGCCGCGGCAACTGGCGGGTGGGAATCGGGGTGGGCCCGGTCGAAACGCCGCTGCCGCCGGTCACCCGTGCCGGCCGTGGCCCGGCGTTCGAAGCCGCCCGCGCCGCGGTGACCCGCGCGAAAAACTCACCGACCGGCTTGGCGGTCGAGGGCGTCAACTCCCCCGCTGTCGCCGACGCCGAAGCGGCCTTGAACCTGCTCGCCGAGTTGCTCGGCCGACGAACCGAGCAGGGACACGCCGCGGTGGCGCAGATGCGCGCCGGACGAAATCAGTCGGAGGCTGCCGCTAATCTCGGCATCACCAAACAGGCCATGTCGCAACGGCTCGCCGCCGCCGGCTGGCATGTGGAGAACCCCGGGCGCACGCTCGCCGCACGACTACTGAGTGAGGCAGATACCGAATGACGATCGCGGTGCTGATACTGCTCGGCGTCGCCGCCGTCGCACCAATGGTGTTAAGTCTGCGGCTGTTTCCCGCATGGCTCGCGCCGGCCAGCGGTATTGCCGCCATCGCGGCCGCGGCGATTGTCGGCACCCAGGTGCCGAAGGTGCACGGTTTCGCGTTGGGCGCACTGCTGCTGCTTGTGGTTGCCGCGGCGGCGCTCGGCGGTATCCCCATGGCACCCAGTGCATTTCGAATCGCGCGCTGGCAGCCGGACGCGGGCGAGGTCGGCACCGCGGCCGGCCCGCTGCACGGGGGTCGCATCATCGGAATCCTCGAGCGCGCAGCTGTCGCAGCAACCGTCCTCGCCGGCTGGCCGGAAGGCATGGCCATCGTGCTGGCCGTAAAGGGACTGGCCCGCTACCCGGAGTTGCGCGCGCCGCACGCGTCGGAGCAGTTCATCATCGGCACCTTCACCAGCGTCCTGTGGGCATTGTGCGCGGCGGGGATTGGACGCGGACTGCTGACCTGACGACTACTGCGGCGGCTGCCACGGCTGCGGTGGATTGTGGTGAAGGTGCTCGTAGGGAGCCTCAACCGGCTGCCGGGCCACCGCCTCCGCCGCCCGCACCGCCTGCTCGATGGCCGGGTCCGTCTTGGTTTCGAACCAATCCGCCACCTCGTCCGAATCATCCTCGGGCCGTGGCAGATCGGCACCATCGCCGTTCGACTCATACCGGAAGACGCCGTCCTCACCGGCAGTGGCGAACTGCTTGGCAAAGCCCTGCAAGGCCTGCCCGAAGTCGCTCGGCACAATCCAGATCTTGTTGGCGTCGCCCTGGGCCATCTGCGGCAGTGTCTGCAGATACTGATACGCCAACAGCTCGGGCGTGGGCTTACCGGATTTGATTGCGGCGAAAACCTTTTCGATCGCCTTCGCCTGCCCCTGGGCCTGCAGGTACTTGGCCGCCCGTTCACCCTGGGCCCGCAAAATCCTGGATTGCCGTTCACCCTCGGCCGAAAGGATCGCGGCTTGCTTGGCACCCTCGGCAGCCAGGATCTGGCTCTGTTTGGCGCCCTCGGCGGTCTTGATGGACGATTCGCGCTGACCCTCCGCGGTCAGGATCATGGCGCGCTTTTCGCGGTCGGCCTTCATCTGCTTTTCCATCGACTCCTGGATGGACGGCGGCGGGTCGATGCTCTTGAGCTCCACCCGAGCCACCCGCAATCCCCACCGCCCGGTCGCCTCATCGAGCACGCCGCGCAACTGGCCGTTGATGGCGTCCCGGGAGGTCAACGTGTCCTCCAGAGTCATGCCGCCAACCACGTTTCGCAGCGTTGTCACCGTCAATTGCTCAACCGCCGCAATGTAGTTGCTGATTTCGTAGACCGCAGCCTGCGGATTGGTCACCTGGAAGTACACGACCGTGTCGATGTGCAATGTCAGGTTGTCCTGGGTGATCACGGGCTGCGGCGCAAACGACACGACACGTTCGCGGAGGTCGACCTTGGCACGGATCCGATCGACGAACGGCACCAGGAACGTCAACTGGCCGGAAACCGTCTTCGAATACCGGCCGAGGCGCTCGATCACCGCTGCCTCAGCCTGCGGAATCAAGGCGATTGCCTTGAACACCACGATCGCGATGAACACGACGATCACGATCAACACAATGAGCGCAGCCACTACGGCCCCTTCCAGACAACGGCGGTAGCGCCGTCGATTTTCATCACCGTCACGGTCGTTCCGGGCGGATAGACCTCGGTGGCGTCGAGTGGACGCGCGGTCCATACGTCGCCGTCGAGTTTGACGCGACCGGCATGCTCGGCGACCTCTTCGAGTACCAGCGCCTGCTTGCCGGGCAACGCCGCGACATTGGTCGGCGTGTGCGGCGGTGCGGCAAAGCGCCGCAACAACATTGGGCGTACGCCGAGCACCAGTGCCACGGAAACCACGGCGAACACAATGGCGTCGACCCATACGGCCGCATCCGTGATCCCGCTGAAACCGGCGGTCGCGAGTGCCCCGCCGGCCAGCATCAGCAGGAAGAAATCACCGGTGAGCGCCTCGGCAGCGGCCAGCAGCACACCGGCTACCAGCCAGATCAGCGCAACCACAGCGCATCTCCACGCATCACAGGTGTCACTGTAGTCAGCATTCGCCGGAACTGCAGCGCGAGTGAACCCGACTAATCGGGCGCACTCGTGATCAGCTAATCGGGAGCCGTCACGAAGTCGACGAGCCGCTCCACCGCGCCAATCAACGGCGCCTCGAGGTCCTTGTACGAGTTGACCGCCGCATAGACGCGCCGCCAGCCGTCCTGGGGACTTCCCCACCCGAGTCTGCGGCAGACGCCCGTCTTCCAGTCCTCGCCCCGCGGCACGTGCGGCCACTCGTTGATACCAACGGCCTTGGGCCGTACCGCCTCCCAGACATCGATAAAGGGATGGCCGGTCACCATGACGTACGGCCCCAGCCCGGTGGTCAGGTGCGATTCCTTCGAACCGGTCACCAAGTGATCGACCAGCACCCCGACCTTCTGCCCCGGCCCGGGGTTGAACTCGGTCAGCCGCTGCGCCAAGTTGTCGAGACCTTCCAGGTGTTCCACGACAACGCCTTCCACGCGCAGGTCATGGCCCCAGACCCGCTCCACGATGGCGGCGTCGTGAATTCCTTCCACCCAGATCCGGCTCGGCAGCGCGACCCGGGCACGCAGATTGTCGACCCTGGTCGATCCCGACGCGGATCGGGTGACCTGCTTGGCTGGCACAGCCTTGGGCCGCACCAGGGTGACCGGCTTGCCATCGAGCAGGAATGCGGCCGGGCGCATCGCGAACAACCGAGTCTTGCCGCGGCGGTCCTCGAGCCTGACGAAATCGCCGTCATAGGTGCGATCGAAGCCCACCACAGCCCCGCAGAAACCGGTCGCGGCGTCCTCGACCACCAAATCACGCTCGGCCGCGACCTCTGGCGGCGGTGTCTTCTTGCGCCGCTGATGTCCGGCATAAATGTCGCCATATCGCACAGTCACGGCCGACCACGCTAGCGACGCACCTCACCCACGCGCCCGCCGCCACGCCGACCTATGCTCGATGGTTATGGGTTACCCGAGCATGTCGCTGGCCTCGTGGGCCAAGTCGTGGCTCGCTGGGGAAGCATCGCCGGACGATCTGGTAGACGCGTTGCACGAGTGGGCGCCACTGCACGTGGTTCGAGCGTCCGATCCGGTGGTTGCCGGCCGGGTCGGCATCGAGTGGCCGGACCCTGAAATCGACGGAATCACCGTGCTGATCAAGACCATTCGCGCTGGTGCGGGTGGCACAGCAGGCGGCTTGCGACTGATCCTGCCGGCGCCCGGCGATGTGCGCGGCCTGCCTCCCGGAACCGGTTTCGCTTCCGCGGCATTGGCGGCCGGCGAAGGGGTGCTGCTCGGCACCGGTGGAGCGGCCGGCACCGGGATCGTGCCGACACCCAGCGGCGCCGACGTGCTCGAGTGGTCGTGCTTCGACACCCCGATCCCCTTGGCTGTCGACGACGAGACACTCGGCGACATCGAGTACCGCTTGCGTGCGGCAGTCCGCGACGCGGCCGATGTGGTGGCCTCGGTGCACCGCACCGCAATCGCCAACCGCGACTTCGATGTTCGTGGGGCAATCGAAGATGAACTCGCCGAACTCCACCACCACCGGCTGCCGGAGTCGCTCTCGCCACGCGCGCGGCGGGTGCTGGATTCGGCCGACCAGCTTGCCGCCATCCTCACCGTGGCGAAAACGGCGTCGGTGTCCAGCCCGACAAGCTTGTCAGCCAACACTATTCAGGATGAGACGCTGCGCCCGCTGTGGGACGCCATCCGGCTTGCGCGGATGGCTGCCGTGAATTCTGGGGATCGCTAACTAATCAGCGCCGCAGCATTGTGCCGCGCACGGCAGTCCGTCGACGGTGGCGCCGTAAGCCGGCTCGCTGCCGAGTCGGCGCGATGGAATACCTTCAAGCTGTTCGCGAATCAACTCGACGACCATGCCTGCGAACCGCCGGTCGGTCCCCGGGGTAGCGGCTCGCGTGAAGGCGACACCGAGTTCTGCTGCGCGAGTAGCCAGTTCGTTGTCCAGATCCCACACCACTTCCAGGTGGTCGGAGACAAAGCCGACCGGACAAACCGCCACTGCGTCGATCCCCTTGGCGGCCAGCGCCTCCAGGTGGTCGCCGATATCCGGTTCGAGCCAGGGCACCTGCGGCGGCCCGGAGCGAGACTGCCAGACCACGTCGTAGTCGGAAATGCCGGCTGCGGTGGCGGCGAGCCGCGCGGCCTCGGTCACCTGACGGCTGTAGAGCCGGCCACCGTCGGCGGGCGGGCCGGCCTGTTCGTTCGCCGCGACGGGAATCGAGTGGGCGGTGAAAACCACGCGCGCGCGTTCGCGTCGATCCGCGGGCAGCGCCGCGAGGGCCTGGCTTATCGCGTCGGCGACCGCAGCGACGAACAGTGGATGATCGTAGTACTGACGTAGCTTTCGGAGCTGCGGGGCTGCGGGCCCGACGCTGGCGCGAGCGCGGGCAATGTCTTCGTCGTACTGCCGACAGCCGGAATACCCGCCCCAGGCCGAGGTGGGAAACGCCAGTGCCGAACCGATCCCGTCGGCTCTCATGGTCGAGACGGTGTCTTCGACCAGCGGGTGCCAGTTGCGGTTGCCGAAGTACACCGGCAATTCGATTCCGGCCGCGGCGAGTTCGGTTTCGATATCGGCGATCAGCCGGCGGTTCAGCTCGTTGATCGGCGATCGGCCGCCGAAGTGCAGGTAGTGCTGGGCCACCTCTTCGAGGCGGGCGCGCGGCACTCCCCTGCCCCGAGTGACGTTCTCCAGAAACGGCATGACGTCCTCGGGTCTTTCCGGACCACCGAAGGAGAGCAGCAGCAGCGCTTGGTAAGTCACCTCGCCGGTCAAGCTGTCGCGAAGTTCTCCGGTAGCCAGGTGTTGTGGCTGGCGCCGCCGTCGACGTAGACGATCGAGCCAGTGGTACCGGGCAGCCAGTCGGAAAGCAGGGCGACGATGGATTTGGCGACGACCGTCGGGTCGTCGACGTTCCATCCGATCGGCGCGGCGCCGTTCCAGTAGTCGTTGAGCTGATTGAGCTGCTTGGCGTCATCAGTCGCGGTGCCGGCGATGGCCTTCGCGGCCAGCGTCTTGATCGGGCCCGCCGCAACCAGGTTCGAGCGAATCTTCTTGGCCTCGCCCACTTCCCGCGCCACGTAGCGGTTCACGGACTCGAGGGCGGCCTTGGCCACGCCCATCCAGTTGTAGTACGGCATGGCGGTGCGCGGGTCGAAGTCCATGCCGACGATCGAGCCGCGCTCGTTCATGACGGGCAGTACAGCTCGGGCCAGCGACGCGTAGCTCCATGCCGAAATCTGGAACGCACGCGCAGCGTCCTCCCCCGGGCCGTCGAGGAACGGCACGGCGTCGGGGCCCATCAGCGTCTTCGGAGCTTGTGCGATCGAGTGCAAGACCCCGTCGATCCCCTCGGGCGCGAGTTCCCGGATCTTGTCCGCAAGTGCGTTGAGATCATCCTCGCTGGTTACGTCGAGGCCGATGGCCGGGGGCACCTCTTTGGGAAGTCGCTTGGCGATGCGGTCGATGAGGCGGAGCCGCTCCGGGATGCCGGTAATGATCACCTTGGCCCCCTGGTCCTGGGCCATCGCGGCCGCATGGAATGCGATCGAGGAGTCCGTGATGATGCCGGTGATGAGAATGGTCTTGCCGTCGAGCAGTCCGCCCATTGCTGTGAATCTCCTGCCGAGAGTGCGAGTTGTCAGTGACCGCTTGTGTGGGACCGCCGGTTAGTGACCCATGCCCATGCCGCCGTCGACCGGGATGACGGCGCCGGTGATGTAGTTCGCGTCGTCGGAGGCCAAGAAACTGATCGCCGCGGCAACTTCTTCCGCGTGACCCATTCGGCCCGCCGGAATGACCTTCAGCGCCATCTCACGCATCTCCTCGGTCATTTCGTCGCGCGTCATGTCGGTGTCGATCAGACCGGGCGCGACCACGTTCGCGGTGATGTTGCGGGAACCGATCTCTCGCGTGATGGCGCGCGCCATACCGACCAGCCCAGCCTTGGCGGCCGCATAGTTGATCTGGCCCGGCGCGCCCATCTGACCGACGACCGAGCCCAGGAAGATGATCCGGCCCCAGCGGGCGCGCAGCATGCCGCGGTTCGCGCGCTTGGCCACTCGATATGCGCCGGTGAGGTTCGCGTCCAGGACGCGGGTGAACTGGTCCTCGGACATCCGCATGAGCAAGGTGTTGTCGACGATGCCCGCGTTGGCCACCACCACTTCTACCGGACCTTGATGCGCTTCCACCTCGCTGAACGCACGGTCCACGGCTTCGCTGTCGGTGACATCGCATTGCACCCCGAACAGTCCGTCCGGAGCGCCCGAACCCCGGTGCGTCACAGCAACTTTGTGGCCGTCAGCGGCCAGCCGCTGCGCGACCGCAAGACCGATGCCGCGGTTGCCTCCGGTAACCAAAACCGAGCGTGAGGTGGTGTTCGACATAGGCACAACCTATCTGTTCATGTTCGTTGCTACGTAATCGCCTCAGGGCAAACGCTGCCGCAAGACCAGTGCCGACCCGATGCCGGCGGTGGTGGCCAGGACACCCAGGATCAGCCATGGTCGGCTGGCGTCACCGCGGGTCATCTCGTAGCCGATCTGCTCCTCGAGTGTGTCGTAGACCTTGTTGAGTTCCTCGAGACTCGATGCGGTGAAGAACTCGCCGCCGGACAACTGCGCGATCTCCTTCAGCGACGGATCGTCGACCGGCACGGGTACTCGCTCCGAGCCGCCGGACTGGTTCGGGATCTGCACCGTCCCGTAACTCGTCCCGAACGAAATGGTCGAAATCGGCACGCCACGCTGTTTGGCTACCCGGGCAGCGGTGTAACCACCGCGCGGATCGTCGGGGCTCTGCGGCACCGTCTGCTTGCCGTCCGACATCAGCACGATCCGCGCAGGTGGCGGCTCGGTAGCGCCGCCGAGCACGTCACCCAGCGTCTGAATCGATTGCAGCGCGGTGAAAATGCCTTCGCCCGTTGCGGTGCGTTCACTCAACTGCAAGTGGTCGACGGCGGCCTTGGTCGCGTCGCGACTCGTTGTCGGCGACACCAAAACCGATGCCGTGCCGGCAAACGCCACGAGGCCGAGGTTGATACCAGACGTCAATCCCTCCGCGAACGACTTGCCTGCTTGTTGGGCGACGACGAGCCGACTGGGTTTGACGTCGGTGGCCTCCATCGACAACGACACGTCCATGACCAGCATCACCGTCGCGCGATTGCGGGGAATCTTCTTGGCCTTGGTTGGGCCGGCCAGGGCGACGGTGAACATCAGCAATCCGATCAGCAGCAGCGCCATCGGCAGGTGGCGCAGCCGACTCGGCCGCGCCGGCGCCACCTTCTCCAGCAAATCCATGTTGGTGAAGCGCAGCAGTTGCTTGTGTCGGCGACGCTGCACCACCGCATAACCGACGATGAGCAGAGCGACGACAAGCAGAAACGCCAGCCAGACGGGCGCAGCGAACTGCGAAAGTGTCATGCGCCGACCGCCGAGGCGCTGCGCGGCGTGAGCATCGCAACGAGTACCGCAGCGCAGCGAGGAACGCAGTGAGGAGCGGAGCGCCGGGCAGTGACTGGCGTTAAAGTCACTGCCGGGGCACCCTGTTCGCCGGCGCGCCGAAGTTGTGCCGCCTGGTGGACACGAACCGAACGACGTCGGTGATCCAGTCCCGGTCGGTCCGCAGCGTCAGCACGGGCGCTCCGCAACTGCGCAGCGACTGCTCGACCTGCTCACGGTGGCGGGCGGCCGCTTCGGCGAAATCGGCGCGTAGCTGGGGGCTGACCGTGAATTCGCGGGTTCGTCCGCTTTCCGGGTCGTGCAGCACCACGTCACCGACGTCCGGCAGTTCCAGGTCGCGTGGGTCGAGCACCTCCACGGCGAGCAGGTCGTGGCGTGCCGAGATGGCCCGCAGGGATCGCCGCCAATCGATCGGGCCGAGAAAGTCGCTGATGACCACGGCGAGACCGCGTTTGCGCTGCGGCCGGCGAAGGGCCTCGATCGCACTTTTCAGGTCGCCGCGCACGCCGTCCGGGGCGTGTGGCGTCGTAGCGATCTTGCGCAGCATGGACTGCGCGTGAGTGCGGCCGCTGCGTGCCGGTATCCGGATGGTTTGGTGTCCGGTGGCCACGATGGCGCCGATCCGGTTGCCGCCGCCGCTAGTCAGGTGGGTGACGGCAGCCGCGGCAGCAACGACGAGGTCGCGCTTCTCGCAGCCGGCCGTTCCGAAGTCGAGGCTCGCCGACAGATCGGCGACCAGCCACGTTTCCAACTCGCGGTCGGCCACCATCTGCCGCACGTGCGGGTGGGTCGTACGCGCGGTGACCGACCAGTCCATTTGCCGAACGTCGTCGCCCGGCTGGTACAGCCGCGCGTCACCAGGCTCCGAACCCGGCCCGGGGATCAGACCGAGATGCTCGCCGTGCAGCACCCCGTCGAGCTTGCGCCGCACGGTGAGCTCAAGCGTGCGCAACGCGGCAGACAGCCGCGGGTCATTGAGCTCGCCGGAGTGAAACGACGGCGGAGCATGCGAAGGCCGTTGCGTGGGGCCGCCGAGCGAGCGGCGCCACCAAGGCGCGGCGTCGTCGGTCACCGTGGCTTGCTATTGCTGTTCTGTCCAGGACCGCCCGCCGGCGCTGGCTCCTGCGGTTGTTGCGGCGCCGGTCCGGGCGAGCTCTGCGGGTACGAACCACTCGGCTGTCCTGGATGCGGAGCCTGTTGTTGCGCAACGGCTTGCGCAGCGACCTGGGGCAGGCCAACGGTCTGCAAGACGCGGGTGATGACGTCATCCGGCGAGATCTCGTCCGCCAGCGCGTCATACGACAGCACAAGGCGGTGCCGAAGTACGTCCGGCATGATCTCGAGAACGTCCTGCGGCACGACATAGTCGCGGCCACGCAGCAGCGCCAGGCCGCGTGCGGCGGAAATGATGCCGAGGCTCGCTCGTGGCGAAGCGCCGTAGGCGATCCAGCCCGCAACGTCGTCCAGACCGACCTGAGCGGGATTGCGCGTCGCCGCGATGACCCGGACCACGTAGTCGACGAGCGCGTGGTGGACGAAAACGCCACTGGCTACCTTCTGCAGGCGGACCAGCTCAGCGGGGTCCAAGATCTGCTTGGCCACCGGCGGTGCGACGCCCATGCGGTAGACGATCTCGCGTTCCTCCTCGACGGACGGATAGTCGACCACGACCTTGAAAAGGAACCGGTCGCGTTGCGCCTCCGGGAGCGGGTAGACGCCCTCGCTTTCGATGGGGTTCTGCGTGGCCATGACCAAAAACGGGTCCGGCATCCGGTAGGTCTTGCCGCCGATGGAGACATGGCGCTCCGCCATGACTTCGAGCAACGCGGACTGCACCTTGGCCGGGGCACGGTTGATCTCGTCGGCAAGGACAAAGTTGGCCACTACCGGGCCCAGTTCGGTGTCGAACTCTTCGCGTCCCTGGCGGTAGATCCGGGTACCGATGAGGTCGGTCGGCACCAGGTCGGGAGTGAACTGAACCCGCGAGAAGGATCCGCCGACGACCTTGGCGAACGTCTCGACAGCGAGTGTCTTGGCGATGCCCGGCACACCTTCGAGGAGCACGTGGCCGCGCGCGAGTACGCCGACCAAAAGCCGCTCGACGAGCCGGTCCTGGCCGACGATCACCCGCTTGACTTCGTAGATCGCCTTTTCCAGGGTCTGCACGTCGTGCGCCAGGTTGTCGCTTGCGACACCCGCCTCCCGTGCTTGCTGCGTCGCCTGGTCGGTTGCCGTCACCAAGAATCCACCGCTTTCACCATCGAAGTCCCAGAAGTCGCCGCGCTGCGGAGAGCGAAGGGGCCGACTCGCTGCATCCACCCAACTATTCCAGGTGTTGTCCAACTCCGCCGCAATCAACCCCCACGCGCGCCGCGATCATGAGCAAATCGGGCAAAGGCTCTCGGCCTTCACCCGGATTTGCCCATGATCAGGTAGCGATGTCGGCCTACGAGTCGACCATTCGGACGACATTCGGCATCATCCCGCCGTAGCGGACCGGCGAGATCTTGACGACGTCACCGGATTCTGGAGCCTCCAGCATCTTGCCGTCGCCGAGGTAGAGCGCCACATGTTCGCTGCCGTTGGCTCCCCAGAACAGCATGTCGCCGCGTTTCATTTGCGACGACGGCACCTGCTCGCCCGCCGTGTACTGGTAGCCGCTGTAGTGCGGCAGGGAGATGCCGATGCCGGCGAATGCGTAGACCATCAGTCCCGAACAGTCGAACCCGACCTTTTTGTAGTCGCCGTAGCTGTCCGCGACGCCGCCGTCATGGATGCCCAGCGTCGGCCCGTTTTCGTCCCCGCCGCCCCAGGAGTAGGGCACGCCCAGTTGCGAGAGGCCGCGATTGACCACGGTTTCCACCGCTGTGCTACCGGTCACGGTCGGGACCATCGACTTGCTACCCGACGACTTCTTCTTCGAACTCGGCGCCGCGGCCTCGATGGCGCTGTTATCGGAGTCCGTGCTGTCCGTGCTGTCCGTACTGTCGGAGTCTTGGTCATCGAGTGAAGTATGCGAGCGTTCGCCGCTGGCGAGTTCCGCAGCCCGGTCTCGCGCGGCCTGATCGGCGGCGACCTTCGCGGCCGCCTCGAGCGCAATCTTCTTGGCGGCCTCCGCCGCAGCCGCTTGGGCCGCCTGTTCGGCCTTCTGCTGGTTGTCCCAAGCGACGTAGGCATCTCGTTGCCCCTCGAGGCCGTTGACGCTGTTCTTGGCCGCATCGAGTTGGGACTGCGCAGCATCGCGCTGCTGCTCGATCTGCTGCTTCTTGGCCATCTCGTCCTGGACGGCCTGTTGGACGGTCGCGATCGCCTGCTCGGCGGCGGTCTTCTTCGCTTCGGCGTCGGCCTCCGCGGCGTCCGCCTGCTGCTTGGCCTCGCGGGCCTGCGAGTTCTTGTTCGCCTCTTCCAGCTGTGACCGCTGTAAGTCGTCCATGACGGACTGCTGCTTCTTGGTCATCAGGTCCATCAACTGCACCCTGTCGAGCACGTCCTGCGGAGTTCCGGAACCCAAAAACGAAGCAACCGAGGCTATTCCGCCATTGCCCTCGGTATAGAGCTGCGAGGCGTAACTGTCGAACTTCTGCCGCGCCTGCTCAATGACCGCGCCGGCCGCAGCTAGGGCTTGCTGGGTGGTGCCGACCGCCGACGCAGCGACGTCGGCGGCACTGCGGGCATTCTGGAGGTCGACCAGCGCCTTGTTGACTTGCTCGCGCTTCGCCGCGACAGCGGCATTGAGTTGGGCAAGTTGCTGATTGGCATTCGCGACCTGGTTGATCAAGTCACCGACGGCCCCGAGTTGCTGCTGCACCTGAGCGCTCGCCTGCGCGATGTCGTTGTCGGACGGGTTCGGCGGCGGTGGCGGCACGGCAGCGCCTTGACCGGGCGCCGCAAGGGCGACCACCGTCACCGCGCAGAGGCTGACCATGCCGCGCCCGGCGGCCCGAAACGCACGCGCACGCGGTCTGAGCAGGCCCCGGGCCCGGACGCGGCGCGGCGTCCGGCGGGTCGAGGATCCGCCTGCCATGGATCTGTCCGGCCTCACTGAACTCTCCCTCGCTTGGCACAACCGTCTCCAAGGGGAAAGAGGACGCACACCGGCAACTTCCGCTGTCTTGGACAACGCCAGCAACAGCCGGATCAAAGACAACGCTTATATACAACGTGTTCGTGGCGACACTTCTTCCCCAAGAGTGTCAGAGGCACCGTACGACACATTCCGCACTGATGAAACTCTTGTCACAAAATCACAATGGCGTAATTTATGGCTTCTACCTGCGGATTCGCGTCGGCTACGAGGCACGTATGCCGTGGTCAGACGGGGTTTCCGAAAGCTGTGAGCGCATCACCGAAGACGGGGAGCGTTATCAAACTGTGCCCGTGTCGCTCGACGGCACGCCGAAAAGAGGGGGTCCAGGCGGTTATCGCAGCGCCGGATCGGACTGCCGAGGCGCGACGGCATCGGCCTGTTCGGTGTTCGTCTGCTGCGCCGGTGGCTGAGGCTTCGCACGCTTTGCGCGGCGCACCTTCACCCAGTACAGACCGCCGGTCGCCGCGATCGCCGCCGCGAACACCGCACAGCTGAGCGCTGTCCACGGCAACGTCGGCCCGATGAGGGTGTGCACGAAGTTGTTCGCCGAGAGCTCGGTGTTTCCGCCGTGATTCTTGGCCGGATCCTCGGCCTTCTCGAGACGCACCCGACTGATGGAATCGCTGTAGGTGCCCACCCAGTCGGGACTGAACACCACGACGGTGCCGTGCTCCTGCTTCCCGACGGTGGTGGCCAGGTCACGCAGGTCGGCGTCGCGCCGGGGATTGCGGTCGATGACGACGATGCTCAGGTTGATGCCGTGATCGCGGGCCTCGCGCGTCAGCGCGACGAGTTCGTCGTGTGTCGCTGCCGGCGCGGAGACGTGATCCGCGCGCAGTTGCGCGACGATCTTGCCGACATCGACATTGGGCGGGAGTTCGGCTGCCGCCGGGGTGAAAGCCCGGGAGACCGCGGGCGCTGGGACGCTCTCATGAGTGGTGGGCATAAAGCCACCGGTGAGGGCAACAACAGGCGCAGACACTGAGATCTTTTCGTCGGGAGGTCGTCGTTCCCAAGCACCTTACGTGACGAATCCGCGCGCGAGCGCGAAGCCCGAACGCTAGGTTGCGACGAGGGGGTCGTTTTCGGCCCGAAATTTCATAGGACAAGCGTACTGTTAGAGTGAAGTCCGGAGGTTCGTCCGCCTGTTTGCCCCAGGTGATGGAGAATCCGCGGACCTCGCCTGGCCGCCGACACAGCCCTGTCGGCGGCAATCACCGACGAGTGGAGCTGACGTGACGACAAGCACTGATTCGTTCGGCGCCAAGGGAACCCTTGAGGTTGGAGACAAGTCTTACGAGATTTTCCGACTCTCGGCCGTGCCCGGCACCGAAAAACTTCCCTACGCGCTCAAGGTATTGGCAGAGAACCTGCTGCGCACCGAGGACGGCGCGAACATCACCGCCGACCACATCCGCGCGATCGCGGACTGGGATCCCTCGGCCGAGCCGAGCATCGAAATCCAGTTCACCCCTGCCCGCGTCATCATGCAGGACTTCACCGGTGTGCCGTGCGTGGTCGACCTCGCCACCATGCGCGAGGCGGTCTCGGCGCTGGGCGGCGACCCGGAAAAGGTCAACCCACTCTCCCCCGCCGAGATGGTCATCGACCACTCGGTGATCCTCGACGTCTTCGGCACCGCCGACGCGTTCGAACGCAACGTCGAACTCGAATACCAGCGCAACGGTGAGCGCTACCAGTTCCTGCGCTGGGGCCAGGGCGCATTCGACGACTTCAAGGTCGTCCCGCCCGGTACCGGCATCGTGCACCAGGTCAACATCGAATACCTCGCACGCACGGTCATGGTGCGCAACGGGCAGGCGTACCCGGACACCTGCGTCGGCACCGACTCGCACACCACCATGGTCAACGGCCTGGGCGTGCTGGGCTGGGGCGTCGGCGGTATCGAGGCCGAGGCGGCCATGCTGGGCCAGCCGGTGTCGATGCTCATCCCGCGCGTGGTCGGCTTCAAGCTCACCGGTGAGATTCAGCCGGGCGTGACCGCCACCGACGTCGTCCTCACGGTCACCGACATGCTGCGCAAGCACGGCGTGGTCGGCAAGTTCGTCGAGTTCTACGGCCAGGGCGTGGCCGAGGTGCCGCTGGCCAACCGCGCCACGCTGGGCAACATGAGCCCCGAATTCGGCTCCACCGCGGCGATCTTCCCGATCGACGACGAGACGATCAATTACCTGCGCCTTACAGGCCGCTCCGACGAGCAACTCGCGCTCGTCGAGGCCTACGCCAAGGAACAGGGCATGTGGCACGACCCGGCGCACGAGCCCGTCTACTCCGAATACCTCGAACTCGACCTGAGCACCGTGGTCCCGTCGATCGCCGGGCCGAAGCGTCCGCAGGACCGGATCCTGTTGTCGGAATCCAAGGCTGCGTTCCGCAGGGACATCCTGAACTACACCGACGATGCGGGATCAGCACCGCACTCGCAGTTGGACGAGGCGCTCGAAGAGTCCTTCCCCGCCAGCGACCCGGCCGAGCTGAGCTTCGCCGACGACGGAGCCGTGGTGCCGACTGCTGCCAACGGCAGCAACGGCCGTCCGTCCAAGCCGGTCAAGGTCAGCTCCGAAGACCGCGGTGAGTTCATCCTCGACCACGGTGCCGTCGTCGTCGCGGGCATCACGTCGTGCACCAACACGTCGAACCCGTCGGTGATGATCGGTGCCGCGCTGCTCGCCCGCAACGCCGTCGAAAAGGGCCTCGCGACCAAGCCGTGGGTCAAGACCAACATGGCGCCCGGCTCGCAGGTGGTCACCGACTACTACGAGAAGGCCGGCCTGTGGCCGTACCTCGAGAAGCTCGGCTTCTACCTCGGTGGATACGGCTGCACCACGTGCATCGGCAACACCGGCCCACTGCCGGACGAGATCTCCAAGGCCGTCAACGACAACGACCTTTCTGTCACCGCCGTGCTGTCCGGCAACCGCAACTTCGAGGGTCGCATCTCCCCCGACGTGAAGATGAACTACCTGGCGTCGCCGCCGCTGGTCATCGCCTACGCGCTCGCCGGGACGATGGACTTCGACTTCGAGAATGACGCGCTCGGCAAGGACACCGAGGGCAACGACGTCTTCCTGCGCGACATCTGGCCGTCGGCTCAGGAAATCGACGACACCATCAAGTCGGCGATCAGCCAGGAGATGTTCACCAAGTCCTACGCCGATGTGTTCAAGGGCGACGAGCGCTGGCGCAACCTGCCGACACCCGAGGGCAATACCTTTGCCTGGGATGAGAACTCGACGTACGTCCGCAAGGCGCCGTACTTCGACGGCATGACGCGCGAGCCGGAGCCCGTTACCGACATCAAGGGCGCGCGCGTCCTCGCGCTGCTCGGCGACTCGGTGACCACCGACCACATCTCGCCGGCCGGCGCGATCAAACCTGGCACCCCGGCCGCGCAGTACTTGGACGAACACGGCGTGGAGCGCAAGGACTACAACTCGTTGGGCTCGCGGCGCGGCAACCACGAGGTGATGATCCGCGGCACCTTCGCCAACATCCGGCTGCGCAACCAGCTGCTCGACGACGTCTCGGGCGGCTACACGCGCGACTTCACCCAGGACGGCGGTCCGCAGGCGTTCATCTACGACGCGTCGGTGAACTACCAGAAGGCCGGTATCCCGCTGGTGGTGTTGGGCGGCAAGGAGTATGGCTCCGGCTCGTCGCGCGACTGGGCTGCCAAGGGCACGGTGCTGCTCGGCGTCAAGGCCGTCATCACCGAGTCGTTCGAGCGCATCCACCGCTCGAACCTGATCGGCATGGGCGTGATTCCGCTGCAGTTCCCGCAGGGTGAGTCGGCCGAGTCGCTGGGCCTGGATGGCACCGAGGTGTTCGACATCGAGGGCATCGAGGAGCTGAACAACGGCAAAACGCCCAAGACGGTGCACGTCACGGCCACAAAGGAGGGCGGCGACAAGGTCGAGTTCGACGCGGTTGTCCGCATCGACACCCCCGGTGAAGCCGACTACTACCGCAACGGTGGCATTCTGCAGTACGTGCTGCGGAACATGATCGGTAGCTGAGCCGGTCGCAGTTGCCGCTGTCTCGTTGCCTCTTTCGGAAGCAGGGGTCCCCTACTGGCCGCTACGCGCAGTAGGGGACCCCTGCTTCCGGGCAATCAGAGCACACCCGCCGACATGACTGGAGCGAACCAGTGCCGAAGGTGAGCGAGGACCACCTCGCCGCACGCCGCGCCCAAATTCTCGACGGCGCGCGCCGATGCTTTGCCGAATACGGCTACGAGGGCGCCACTGTGCGCCGACTCGAAGAAGTCACCGGACTCTCGCGCGGTGCGATATTCCACCACTTCCGCGACAAGGACGCGCTGTTTCTCGCGTTGGCCCAGGAGGACGCCGAGCGGATGGCCGAGGTGGCGGCCACCCAGGGTCTGGTCCAGGTGATGCGGGACATGCTGACTCATCCGGAGCAATTCGATTGGCTCGGAACGCGTTTGGAGATTGCACGCCGGCTACGCAACGATCCCGAGTTCCGGCGTGGCTGGACTCAGCGCTCAGCGGAACTCACCGACGCGACGCTGGCACGGTTGGAGCGACAAAAGGCCGCGGGCCGGTTGCGTGACGATCTGCCGACGGATGTCCTGCTGGGCTATCTCGATCTGGTGTTGGACGGATTGATCGCGCGGATCGCCTCCGGCCATGCGGGGGAAAATCTGTCGGCAGTCCTGGACCTGGTCGAGGAGTCGGTGCGCCGACACGACAGCCGCAATGGCTCGGGCGCCTAGCCGCCGCGCGCGCTCTTGCTGTCCCGCAGCACGTTCGAGGCTCGCGCCGCAGCAAGAACGCGCGCGGCGAGAGGATGAGCGGGGCACCCGGCCCTACGCCGGTGCGTGTTTGCGGCGGTTGGCACCGCCGCGCCCGCGCAGTTGCACATGCGACTCCACCAAGACGTTATGAATGAAGCCGTACGAACGCCCGGTCTCCTTGGCCAGAGATCGGATGCTGGCGCCCGCCTCGTATTGTTTCTTCAGCAAGCTCTGCAATTTGCCGCGCGATTCTCCGGTCACACGAGCACCTTTGGGGAGAGCTGATTCTTCGCCCATGGTGGTCCTCCAGACACCCGATCAGCGTCCTTCAAGGCTAGATCACACCAGCTGCGGTGATCAAGAAAACCGCAGATCAGGCGGTAAAAACTTCAAGCAAGCTGAATCAACTCGAGGTAGTCGCGCGACCAGTGGTCCTCGGTGCCGTCGGGCAGCAGGATCACCCGCTCTGGCGAGAGCGCTTCGGCGGCCCCGGGATCGTGGGTGACCAGCACGACCGCGCCTGCATAGCTGCGCAGCGCGTCGAGCACCTGCTCGCGCGAGATCGGGTCGAGGTTGTTGGTGGGCTCGTCGAGTAACAGCACGTTCGCGGCCGAGGACACCAATCCGGCGAGCGCGAGTCGCGTCTTCTCACCACCGGAGAGGGTGCCCGCGGGCTGCTCCAACTGCGGGCCACTGAACATGAACGCGCCGAGCAAGCCGCGCAGGTCCTGCTCACCCGCATCGGGCGCGGCGTGGCGGATGTTCTCCCAGACGGTGGCTTCGTCGTCGAGAGTGTCGTGCTCCTGGGCGAAGTAACCAATCTTCAGCCCATGACCCGGTACCAGGTTTCCTGCGGTCGGGTTCTCGACACCGGCCAGCAGGCGCAGCAGCGTCGTCTTGCCGGCACCGTTGAGGCCCAGCACCACCACGCGACTTCCCCGGTCGATCGCGAGGTCCACGCCGGTGAAGATCTCCAGCGAGCCGTAGACCTTGGTCAGGTTCTCCGCCATCAACGGGGTCTTGCCGCAGGCGGCCGGCGACGGGAACTTGATACGAGCGACCTTGTCGGCCACCCGAACGTCGTCGAGTTCGGCCAGCAGACGGTCGGCACGCTTGACCATGTTCTGGGCGGCAACGGCTTTGGTGGCCTTCGCGCCCAGCTTGGCGGCCTGCGCCTTCAGTGCCGAGGCTTTCTTTTCCGCGTTGGCGCGCTCGCGGCGGCGACGCTGTTCATCGGTGGCGCGGGCATCGAGATACTTCTGCCAGCCCATGTTGTAGACATCGGCCTCGCCGCGCACCGCGTCGAGGAACCACACCCGGTTGACGACGGCGGCGAGCAATTCGACGTCGTGGCTAATGACGATCAGTCCACCGTCGTGGTTCTGCAGAAAGCCACGCAGCCAGGTGATCGAGTCGGCATCGAGGTGGTTGGTCGGCTCGTCGAGCAGCAGCGTGGTGCCGGAACGCCCGCCGCTGCCGTCGGAGGCGGCAAAGAGAATGCGCGCAAGTTCGACGCGGCGGCGCTGACCGCCCGACAGGGTCCGCAGCGTTTGGCCGAGCACCCGATCCGGCAGCCCCAGGCTGTTGCAGATCCGCGCGGCCTCACTTTCGGCCACGTAGCCACCGAGCGCGGAGAAACGTTCCTCCAGTTGCCCGTACGCCTTGACCGCGCGCTCGCGTTCGGCGTCGTCGGCCACCTCGGCCATCAGCAACTGCTGCTTTTCCATCTTGCGCAGCAGCGTGTCGAGCCCACGAGCGGACAGCACCCGATCCTTGGCCAGGACGTCCAGATCACCCTCGCGCGGGTCCTGCGGCAGGTATCCGACCTCGTTCGACCGCACGATCGTTCCCGCGTAGGGCTCCCCTTCACCCGCCAGGATGCGCATGGTGGTGGTCTTGCCGGCACCATTGCGCCCGACCAGCCCGATGCGGTCGCCCGCCTGCACCCGCAACGCGGAACCGGGCGCGGACAGCAACGTGCGCACTCCAGCCCGGACTTCCAGGTCCGTCGCGGTGATCACAGTTGCTCTCCTGACCGATGCCAGTGCGAAACGCACATGAAGCATCGATTTTACCGTGCGGAGGCAGACTCCCCGGACGCTCAGCCAGGTGACTCCGCTAACGTTCGCACCCATGAGCAACCTCGACGGCCGCACGGCCCTCGTCACCGGCGCCAGCCGAGGTATCGGTAAGGCCATCGCCGCCCACCTGCTTGCCAGCGGCGCGAACGTGCTGATCACCGCCCGTAAACCGGAGCCGCTCGCCCAGGCCGCCAGCGACCTGGCCGCGCTCGGCCACCCCGGCCGGGTGGAGGCGTTGGCCGGCAATTCCGGTGACGCTCAAGCCCGCGCCGACGCCGTGGCGAAGGCCGTCGAAGAGTTCGGTTCGCTGGACATCCTGATCAACAACACCGGCATCAACCCGGTGTACGGCGACCTGATGACCGCCGACCTCGACGCAGTGCGCAAGATTTTCGACGTCAATGTGGTGGCCGCGCTCGGTTACGTGCAGGAAGCGCACAAGGCGTGGATGGGCGAACACGGCGGCGCCGTCGTCAACCTCGCCAGTGTCGCCGGCCTGCGCTCGACTGGGGTGATCGGCGCGTATGCGGCGTCGAAGGCAGCGCTGATCCGGCTGACCGAGGAGCTCGCGTGGCAGCTGGGGCCGAAGATCCGGGTGAACGCGGTCGCGCCGGCGGTGGTGAAGACCCAGTTCGCGACGGCGCTCTACGCGTCGGGCGAGGATGAAGCGGCTCGGCCCTACCCGATGAAGCGCCTGGGTGCGCCCGAGGACGTGGCCGAGTTGGTGGGCTTTCTGGTGTCGGATGCGGCGTCGTGGATCACCGGCGAGACCGTGCGGGTCGATGGTGGGCTGCTCGCTACCGGTGGGCTGTAACCCCACCCCCGCCGCGCGCCTCTTTGCGGTGTCGCACAGGCACTGGGGGGTGCGCCGCCGCAAAACCCCGCGCGGCAGTGGGGTGGTTAGGTGAACGCAGCCACCGACGTCGCCATCGTCGGGCTCGGGCCCGCCGGCCGCGCACTGGCGCACCGCTGCCTGCGCCACGGGCTGCGGGTCAGCGTGGTCGATCCGCACCCGAAGCGACGGTGGACGCCGACGTACGCCTGCTGGCTCGACGAGCTGCCATCCTGGATCGCGCCGGCGGTGATCGCCCAGACGATCGCCCACCCGGCGGTGTGGGCGAATCAGCGACGCGCTCTGGACAGGCCGTATTGCGTGTTGGACACGGCCGCTTTGCAGGACAGCCTCACACTTGACGGCGCCGACAGTTACGCCGCCACGGCCGTGGGACTCGACCGCCATACGGTGGCGCTCTCCTCCGGGGACGAACTGTCCGCGCAGCACGTGATCGACGCGCGCGGCGCCGCACCCGGGCCTGGCGTCGCCCAGCAGACGGCGTTCGGCGTGATCGTTTCCGCCGACCGCGCGCAACCCGTGCTCGACGGCCAGCAGGCGTGGTTCATGGACTGGCGCAACGACAATGGCGCCTCGCCCGGCGATCCTGCGTCGTTTCTGTACGCAATGCCGTTGAGCGACCGCAGAGTTCTGCTGGAGGAAACGAACCTGGTTGGCCGCCCGGCGCTCGGGTTACGAGAGCTGCAGCGCCGCTTGGGTGTTCGTCTGCGCAATCGCGGCTTGACGGTCGACGGAACCGAGCCGGTCGAGCGGGTGCGCATCGCCGTCGAACCGCCGCCCTCCGGTCCTGAAGGCGTGACCGCTTTCGGGGCGCGCGCCGGACTGATGCATCCCGGTACCGGCTACAGCGTGGCCGCGTCATTGCAGGCTGCCGATCGGTTCGCTCAGGCGTTGGCTGACGGCGCCGATCCCCACGCCATACTCTGGCCCCCGCGCGCTCGCGCCGTGCAGGCATTGCGCCGCGCGGGATTGCGTAGCCTGCTGGGTCTCGAACCTGGGCGCACCGCCGCATTTTTCGATGCCTTCTTCGCCTTGTCGCCTGCCCACCAGCGCGCCTACCTGTCCGACCGGTACAGCCTCGGCGGGACGGCGGCGGCAATGACCGCCCTATTCGCGGCACTCCCGGCGGACCTGCGCCGTACCGTCGCCTTCGCCACGATGCGGCGCCGCATTCACTCGCCTAATCGCCGCAATTCGACCATCATGGTGGAATGAGGTCGATTTGGAAGGGCTCCATCGCCTTCGGACTGGTCAATGTCCCGGTAAAGGTCTACACCGCCACCGAGGACCACGACATCAGGTTTCACCAGGTCCATGCCAAGGACGGCGGTCGCATCAAGTACGACCGGGTGTGCTCCGTTTGCGGTAAGTCGGTGCAGTACGCCGATATCGACCGGGCCTACGACTCCCCCGACGGTGAGCGCGTCATCCTCACCGACGAAGACTTCGCCAAACTGCCCGCCGCGGAGAAGCACGAGATCCCGGTGTTGCAGTTCGTTCCGTCCGAACAGATCGACCCGATCATGTTCGAGCGCAGCTATTACCTCGAACCGGATTCATCGACGCCGAAAGCCTATGTGCTGCTGGCAAAGACGCTCGAGAAGATCGACCAGACCGCGTTGGTGCACTTTACCCTCCGACAGAAGACCCGGCTGGCTGCACTGCGGGTCCGCGACGGCGTACTGGTGTTGCAAACCTTGTTGTGGCCGGACGAGATTCGCGCGGCCGAGTTCGAATCCCTCGAAGGGGTGGCCGAGCCGCGGCCGCAGGAACTCAAAATGGCTGAGACGCTTGTGGAAAGCATGTCCGGCGACTTCGAACCCTCCGAATACACCGACGACTACCAGATCGAGTTGCAGAAGATGCTCGACGAGACGATCGCCTCCGGTGGCAAGAAGGTGATCCCGGTGGCCGAGGTAGAGGAGGAAACCGAGGACGCCGAAGTGGTGGATCTCGTTGCGGCGCTGCAGCGCAGCGTCGAGGCCGCAGGCCGGCGTACCGATTCGACGGCCAAGGAAGCCCCGGCCAAGAAGCCCGCAGCCAAGAAGGCATCGGGCACCAAGTCGACCGCAAAGAAAGCGCCTGCCAAGAAGTCGGCGTCGCGTGCCCGAAAGGGCGCCTGAGGACGTCGAGTAGCGTTGTCGGCATGCATGATTCCGTCACAGTGCACATGGCTGCTGCGCCGCAGCAGATTTGGGAGCTGATCAGCGACGTCACCCGCGTCGGCGAATTCAGCCCGGAAACCTTCGGCGCGGAGTGGGTCGGCAAGTCGACCGGTCCGGCGCTCGGCGCGAAGTTCCGCGGGCACGTGAACCGCAACGGCTGGGGACTCAAGTACGCGACGGTGTGCCGTGTGGTCGAGTGCGAACCTGGTCGGTCCTTCGCCTTCACGGTGCTCGGGCCGCGCGGCGTGCCGATCAACACGTGGAGTTACCACCTCGAACCGGACGGCGACGGCACGAACGTCACCGAATCCTTTCGGCTGCACAACCTGCTGCCGCTGCGGCTGTACTGGCTGGTGGCCGGTTGGACGCGCGGAAAGACCAACCGCGACAACATGGCGGCCACGCTGAATCGCATCAAGTCAGTGGTCGAGACTGCCGAGCAATGAATTTCACACCCGAGCAGGTTCGGCGCCGGTAGCCGACCAGCGACCGTTTCGCCGTTCGATCCGAATCGGGTGGCCGAATGCCTGCGATACCGTCTCGGAGGTCAACGCCTCGGCCACCGGACCCGCAGCAACGGTGCGGCCCCCGGCGAGTACAACAGCATGCGTGGTCGATGCCGGCAGCTCTTCCAGATGATGGGTGACCAGCACCGACGACAGCTCGGGCCGCAATGACCGCACGTCGGCAAGGATGCCGAGCAGGATTTCCCGCGCGGCGAGGTCGAGCCCGGTGGTCGGCTCGTCGAGCAGCAACAGCCTGGGTTCGGTGATCAACGCGCGGGCGATCAGTGCGCGACCGCGCTCCCCTTGCGACAGCACAGACCACAGGCTCGATGCACGCGCCGCCAATCCCAACGCCTCGATCAGCTCATCGGCGCGGCAGCTCTCGGCTGCAGTCGGCGACCACCGCTTCGGCAAATCGGCCGCGGCGAGCAACCCGGTGAGCACCGCCTCCCGCACGGAGAGGTACGGCTCGATCCGGGTACGCGGATCGACGTGGCCGATATGCGTTCGCAGCCAACGCATATCGACCCTGCCGAGCCGATGCCCCAGCACTGCTACGGTGCCTTTGGTCGGGTGGAGCCGGGCACCACACAGCGCAAGCAGTGTGGACTTGCCGGCACCGTTGGGACCCAACAGCGCCCACTGCTCGCCGGGGCGCACGTCGACGCTGACCGCCTCGATGAGCGAACGGCCTTGCCGCACAACGGTCACCTCACATACCGACAGCACCGTGTCACTCATGGCAGCGACTCCAATTCGTTGGCGACACCGAGCAGGTGATCGCGCGCCAGCGCCTCGGCGCGGTGGGAATCGCCGGCGAGGATCACCTCGACGAGCGCCGCGTGCGCGTCCGCGTCCTGCTGGGTGGCTGGCATCAACTCGAGTAATTCGGTCATCGCCTCGACAAGCCGTGGCTGCAGACTGTCGAAAAGCGCAAGCAGCAGCGAGTTGTGCGCGGCCTGGACAACCTCGCGGTGAAAGCGGATGTCGGCGCCCGCCAGTTCCGCGGGAGCCGCGGTGACGAGTCCGTTTCGGACGACCAGCGCGCGGCGGATCCGCGCTGCGTCGTCCCGGTGGTGGCAGGCTGCGGCAAGCGCGGCGGCGCGCGACTCGATGGCCACGCGCACCTGGACCAGTTCGGTAATGGCGCTGATCTCGGCAAGCCGATTCCACCCGTCGATCCCGGTCGTCGACGACACGAACACGCCGATCCCCTGCCGTGAGCTGAGCACGCCGCGGGCAGCCAACTGACGGATTGCTTCCCGGATGGTGGATCGCCCCACGTTCAACTCGGCCGCGAGGGCCAGCTCACCAGGGATCTGGTCCCCCACTTCCCAGCGACCATTGCGGATCTCATCAAGCAGTGCTTGGGCCGCCTGCTGCGAAAGCGGTACCCGCGTCAGCGCTTCCATCTTAACTCCTCAGGTTGTCTGACAAGTTACGGCAGGTAGCTACCGTTGGCAATTTCGCGGCGCTATTGCAGGCCGTATCCAGGCGGAATACCGTTCATTCATGCGTGGCCGAGGCCGGGACCGATGGCGCCGGTTTACGCGCCGATTCCATGCGCATCGCGCGCATGTCGGGGGTTTCGCTGTCGAATCGGCTTGCGGTATGTGCAACCGCAGCTCACCACACCCCAGGAGTCCGAAATGAACGTTTCGAAGCGGTTCCTGCAGTTGTTGCTGGCGACGGCGCTCGCCGGCCTCTACTTCCTTGCCCTGCCGGTCGCCCAGGCCGATCCTGCCAATGACTTGACCGGGATGATTCCGACCGGCTACAGCAGCGATTCCTGCAAGACCGTCGATCCGCCCGCCTCCCGCGCCGTCGCCACCGTTGACTGCTTCAACAACAGCGATCCGGGCGGCGCTGCGGCAGCACGGTATTCGCTGTATCAAAACACCGCAGACGTCGCCTACGGGTTCCAAAGCAGCACCGGCGACGACCAGTTGGTCAACTGCCCCGGCCAGGACACCTCACCGGGCACGTGGCACTACAAGAACGCACCCGACCAAACCGCCGGACAAGTCGCATGCGGGATCTACCAAGGCAAGAACGAGGTCATGTGGACCAACGATCAGAAACTGTTCCTCGGCACAGCGCAAGGAACCGACCTGAACGCGCTGTACTCCTGGTGGGAGAACTCAGCGCGGGCCTAGACCGTGAATCCGAGGGCGCGCAACTGTTCGCGGCCGTCCTCGGTGATCTTGTCCGGCCCCCACGGCGGCACCCACACCCAGTTGATCTGCAGATCGTTGACTATCCCGCTACGCACCAGCGCGTTGCGGGACTGATCCTCGATGACGTCGGTCAACGGGCACGCCGCCGAGGTCAGTGTCATGTCCAGCATGGCGGTGTCCTCGTCGTCGGAAACCGAAATGCCGTAGACGAGTCCGAGGTCGACGACATTGATGCCGAGCTCGGGGTCCACGACGTCACGCATTGCCTCCTCGATGTCATCGAGTAGCTTCTCGCGCTGAGTGTCGGTCGTCTCGCTCACTGATGCCTCCCTACAGCATCTTTGAATGCCATCCAGCCCAGCAGCGCGCATTTCACGCGTGCCGGATACTTGGACACGCCGACGAACGCGATGCCGTCGCCGATCACGTCCTCGTCACCGTCAATTGTGCCGCGGCTGCTGATCATTTCGTTGAATGCGTCGACGACCCCGAGGGCTTCGCCGACCGGCACGCCGATCACCTGATCGGTGAGCACCGATGTCGATGCCTGGCTGATCGAACAGCCCTGACCGTCGTAGGACACGTCCTCCACGATGCCGTTGTTGATGCGTACCCGCAGGGTGACCTCGTCACCGCAGGTCGGGTTGACATGGTGCACCTCGGCGCCGAACGGCTCGCGCAGCCCGCGGTGATGCGGATGTTTGTAGTGATCCAGGATCACATCCTGGTACATCTGCTCCATTCGCATGACGCTCAGGCTCTCCCGGAGGAGGTCGTACCGAAAAACGACTGCGCCCGGCGGACCGCTGCGACCAAGGCATCTACCTCGTCGAGGGTGTTGTACAGCGCGAACGATGCACGCGCGGTCGCGGCGATGCCGAACCGGCGATGCAGCGGCCACGCGCAGTGGTGTCCGACGCGCACGGCGACGCCCTCGTCGTCGAGAATCTGGCCGAGGTCGTGGGCGTGGATGCCGTCCACAATGAAGGAAACGGCGCCGCCGCGGTCCACATTCTCGGTAGGCCCGATGATGCGCAGCCCGTCGATCTCACCCAGGCCGTCCAGCGCTGCCGACACCAGCGTGTGTTCATGCGCCGCAACCGCTTCCATGCCGATCGCGTTCAGATACCGCACCGCTGCGCCGAGCCCGACCACCTGTGAGGTCATCGGCACGCCGGCCTCGAAGCGCTGCGGTGGGGCCGCGTAGGTGGTCGCCTCCATGGTCACGGTCTCGATCATCGACCCGCCCGTGATGAACGGCGGCATCTCCCGCAACAGCTCCGCACGGCCGTACAGCACGCCGACACCCGACGGCCCGAGCATCTTGTGCCCCGAGAACGCCGCGAAATCGACTCCGAGCGCGCGGAAGTCGACCGGCATGTGCGGCACCGACTGGCAGGCATCCAGGACCACCAGTGCGCCAACGGCTTTGGCGCGACGCACCAATTCCTCGACGGGCGCGACGGCGCCGGTGACGTTGGACTGGTGGGTGAAGGCAACGACCTTCACCCTGTCGGTGAGTTCGAGCGAGTCGAGATCAATCCGGCCGGAGTCCGTTACGCCGTACCACTTCAGCGTCGCACCCGTCCGGCGCGCGAGCTCCTGCCACGGAACGAGATTGGCGTGGTGTTCGAGTTCGGTGATGACAATCTCGTCGCCGGGTGCCAACACATGCGCAAACCGGTTGTCGGAGAACGCATACGTGACCAGGTTGAGCGATTCCGTCGCGTTCTTGGTGAACACGATTTCCTCGTCGGACACGCCGACGAACGCGGCGATGTCGGCCCGGGCGCCCTCGTAGGCGTCGGTCGCTTCTTCGGCAAGCTGGTGCGCACCGCGGTGTACCGCGGCATTACAGGTCAGCAGAAACTCGCGCTCGGCATCGAGAACCTGCACCGGTCGCTGTGAGGTGGCCCCGGAATCGAGGTACACCAACGGTTCTCCGTCGCGCACAGTGCGGTTCAGGATCGGGAAGTCGGCCCGAACCTTGGTGATGTCGAGGATGTCGAGTTCTGCTGTCATGCGGGTTACGCTCCAGCGGTTGCGGTTTGGGTGAAGCTAGCGTATCCGTTGGCGTCGAGTTCCTCGGCGAGCTCCGGGCCGCCCTCGGCGACGATACGACCACCGACGAACACGTGGACGAACTGCGGCTGGATGTAGCGCAGGATCCGCGTGTAGTGGGTGATCAGCAGCAGGCCACCGTTTTCGCGTTCCTTGTAGCGGTTCACGCCCTCGGAAACGATGCGCAGCGCGTCCACGTCGAGGCCGGAGTCGGTCTCGTCGAGAATGGCGATCTTGGGCTTGAGTAGGTCAAGCTGCAGGATTTCGTGGCGCTTCTTCTCACCACCGGAGAAACCCTCGTTGACACTGCGCTCGCTGAACGCGGGGTCGATTTCGAGCTCCGCCATGGCGGTCTTGACTTCTTTGACCCAGTGCCGCAGCTTGGGCGCCTCGCCGCGCACGGCAGTGGCGGCGGTGCGCAGGAAGTTCGACATCGACACGCCGGGCACCTCGACCGGGTACTGCATGGCCAAAAACAGGCCCGCGCGGGCCCTTTCATCGACGGTCATGGCCAGCACGTCCTCGCCGTCGAGGGTGATGGTCCCCTGGGTGACCGTGTACTTCGGGTGGCCTGCGATGGCGTAGGACAGCGTCGACTTACCGGATCCGTTGGGGCCCATGATCGCGTGGGTCTGTCCCGACTTCACCGTCAGGTTGACGCCCTTGAGGATCTTGATGGGCTCGGCGTTCTCGTCGGGGTTGGCGACTTCGACGTGCAGGTCGCGAATTTCCAGAGTGGTCACTTGATTCAGGCTCCAATCGCTGCCAGTTCGGCCTCGATGGCTGCCTCGAGGCGTTCGCGGACGTCCGGGACCGCGATCTTGTTGATGATTTCGTGGAAGAAGCCGCGCACGACCAGGCGGCGCGCCACATCTTCGGGAATGCCACGAGCGCGCAGGTAGAACAGCTGCTCGTCGTCGAAGCGCCCGGTGGCGCTGGCGTGGCCGGCGCCGACGATCTCGCCGGTCTCGATCTCGAGGTTGGGCACCGAGTCGGCGCGGGCACCGTCGGTGAGCACCAGGTTGCGGTTCACCTCGAAGGTGTCGGTGCCCTCTGCCTCGGCGCGGATGAGCACGTCGCCGATCCACACGGTGTGGGCGTCAGGAGTGGAGCCTGCGGAACGACCATCAGACACATGTTTGTCCGAGCCGGGATCGCCCTGCAGCGCACCCTTGTACAGCACGTTCGACTTGCAGTGCGGCTTGGAATGATCCACGAGCAGTCGCTGCTCGAAGTGCTGACCGGCGTCGGCGAAGTACAGCCCGAGCAGCTCGGCGTCGCCACCCGGCCCGTCGTAGTGCACGGTTTCGGTGATCCGCACCAAGTCGCCACCCAAAGTCACATTGGTGTGCCGGAACATCGCGTCGCGGCCGACTTTGACGTGCTGTGCCGCGGTGTGCACGGCGTCGTCGGCCCAATCCTGCACCGCCACAACGCGAAGCTGCGCGCTGTCGCCCAGAACGAACTCGACGTTTTCCGCGTAGGTGCCGCTGCCGCGCTGGTCGATGACCACCGTCGCGTCGGCGAAGCGGCCCAGCCGGATCTGCAGGTGGCCAAACGCCACCTTGTCCGCCCCGGGACCGGTGACGGTCACGACGATCGGCTCGCGGATGGTGGCCTCGTTGGGCACCTCGACGATCGTGGCTGTCGTAAACGACGAATATGCCTGAGCAGCAACCCGGTCGGCGGGTACGCCAGCCTCGCCGAGCCGGGTGTCGGCACGATCCACCGTCGCCACGGCAACGCCATGAACGTCGGAAACCTCCACTGTGGCTTCACCATTGGCGACCGCGGTGCCGTCATGGAGCCCGCGCAAGCGACGCAGCGGAGTGAACCGCCACGCCTCGTCGCGACCCGACGGAACTTCGAAGGCACTCACGTCGAACGACGTGAAAACCTCACCCTTGTTGACAGCTGGGCGCGCTTCAGCCGCGACCGCCACGTTCTGTGCAGTCACTTAGCCGACCGCTCCTTCCATCTGCAGCTCGATCAAGCGGTTGAGTTCGAGCGCGTACTCCATCGGCAGTTCCTTGGCGATCGGCTCGACGAAACCGCGAACCACCATGGCCATCGCCTCGTCCTCGGTGAGGCCGCGGCTCATCAGGTAGAACAGCTGGTCCTCGGACACCTTGGAAACGGTGGCCTCGTGACCCATCGTCACGTCGTCCTCGCGAATGTCGACGTAGGGGTAGGTATCCGACCGGCTGATCGTGTCCACCAGCAGCGCGTCGCACTTCACGGTCGAGCGCGACCCGTGCGCACCCTTGTGCACTTGAACCAGGCCGCGGTACGACGCCCGGCCACCGCCGCGCGCCACCGACTTCGACACGATGGTCGAGGACGTGTGCGGTGCCAAATGCAGCATCTTCGCGCCGGTGTCCTGGTGCTGACCCTCGCCGGCGAACGCCACGGACAGCACTTCACCCGTGGCGTGCTCCCCGGTCATCCACACGGCCGGGTACTTCATGGTCACCTTCGAGCCGATGTTGCCGTCGATCCACTCCATGGTCGCGCCAGCCTCGGCCTTCGCCCGCTTGGTCACCAGGTTGTAGACGTTGTTCGACCAGTTCTGGATGGTCGTGTAGCGGCAGCGCCCACCCTTTTTGACGACGATCTCCACGACCGCCGAGTGCAGCGAGTCCGACTTGTAGATCGGCGCGGTGCAGCCTTCGACGTAATGCACGTAGGCGCCCTCGTCGACGATGATCAGCGTCCGCTCGAACTGGCCCATGTTCTCGGTGTTGATCCGGAAGTAGGCCTGCAGCGGAATGTCGACGTGCACGCCCGGCGGCACGTAGATGAACGAGCCGCCCGACCACACCGCCGTGTTGAGCGCGGAGAACTTGTTGTCCCCGGCCGGGATCACGCTGCCGAAGTACTCCCGGAAGATCTCCGGATGTTCCTTCAGGCCGGTGTCGGTGTCGAGGAAGATCACGCCCTGGGACTCGAGATCCTCACGGATCTGGTGGTAGACAACTTCGCTCTCGTACTGCGCGGCCACACCCGCGACCAACCGCTGCTTCTCGGCCTCCGGAATGCCCAGCTTGTCATAGGTATTGCGGATGTCCTCGGGCAACTCGTCCCAGCTCGCGGCTTGCTTCTCCGTGGAACGGACGAAGTACTTGATGTTGTCGAAGTCGATACCGTCGAGGTTGGAACCCCAGTTCGGCATCGGCTTGCGATCGAAGATGCGCAACGCCTTGAGACGGTTTTCCAGCATCCACTCCGGCTCGTTCTTCTTCGCCGAAATGTCGCGGACCACCGCCTCGGAGAGACCGCGCTGTGCGCTTGCGCCCGCGACATCCGAGTCTGCCCAGCCATAGCCGTATCGGCCGAGCGAAGCAATCGCTTCCTCCTGCGTCAGCGGCGCGGTTTTGGTCGGATCCGTGACCGTGGGGTCGGTGACCGTCATCGGTGCTCCTTCCGGAGGCTCGTCGGTGCCGGGGCGGGCTGAGCCCCGGGCGTTGGGGAAGTCTTGTCCAGTTGCATCAGCGGCACGTGCGTCGTACAGGCACAGTCACCGTTGGCGATGGTGGCCAGCCGCTGGACGTGGGTGCCGAGCAACTCCCGAAAAGCGTCGAGTTCCGCCTCGCAGAGCTGCGGAAATTCCTCGGCAACGTGCGATACCGGGCAGTGGTGCTGGCAGATCTGCACACCGGCGCCGACCTGACGGGTCGAGGCGGCAAAGCCTGCGCTGGTGAACGCGTCCGCAATCTCGTCGGCCTTGGCGGCGAGTTGCTCCGGTTCGTGCTGGGCTACCGGTGTCACGTCGGCGACGATCGCCTGGACCCGTGCGCGGGCGAAGTCCTCGATGGCAGTCTCGCCGCCGATCGCCTGCAGCTGCCGCATTGCGGCACCCGCCAGGTCGTCATAGGCGTGGCCCAACCGGCCCCTGCCCTTGGCGGTGAGCTGATACCGCTTGGCCGGGCGTCCGCGTCCTCGTTGTTGCCAGCGCGGCGGGGTTACCAGCCGCGCCTCACCCGACTCGATCAGCGCGTCGAGGTGTCGCCGCACGCCGGCGGCGGTCAAGCCAAGCTTGTCACCGATCTCCGTGGCTGAAACCGGCCCGTCCGCGAGCAGCAGATCGACGACAGCCGCACGGGTCTGACCCTCGTGCGTGGCATCGCCGTGCGCGTCGGCAAGCACAGAACTCCCGCGGGCCGGGAGCTCGGGAGCGGTTTTCACAACACCAGTGTGACGGAATTCCGCGCGCCGTTCCACCAAGGGTGCCCTCACTAACACCGAATTGGCTGCGACGGCCTTCCGGAACCGGTTTGATTGACCCATGAGAGTCACCTCGAGCACCAGGCTGGCCTCGGAATTGCGGCTGCAACCATCGGCGCAGTCGGCGTTGCGTCAGCTCAGCCTCGAAGACATCGCCAAGCTCAACGAGTTGATCGAGGCCGCTCGGGTGCGGCACCGCTCGGAGATGCGCAGCGCGATCATCGAGTCCGTGAAATTTTTGCCGATCGGCAAGCTCTACGACTTCGCGACGAGGGGGCGCAGATGAGCCGGCTCGCCGCCGACGCCGAACTGGTCAAACTGGCGAATCTGTTTGGCGTCGACCAGTCCGAGGTTGCGTTCCTTTCCCCGCTCGACGCCGAGCCATTGCGGCTGCTGCGGGAGGCCGTCGCCGAACATTTGTTGGAAGAGGACCGGCCGCTGTTGCGCCGGCTCGCCCGCATCGCCGAACGCCTGCCGAGCCGGGCCGGTGGGTGGCTCGCCACCCACATCAGTCCGGTCATCTCGGCGGGCATCGTCGTCGACATACCGGCTCGGCGAGGTGCGCTGCTGGCCAAGCACGTCGACCCGGTGCTGCTGGCCGACGTCTGCGTGCACCTCGACCCGCGGCGAGCGCGTGACCTCATTCAGCTGCTGCCGGTCACGAAGATCGTCGACATCGCCCTCGAACTCGATTCGCGCGACGACTTCGTCACGATGAGCCGGTTCGTCGACTTCCTGTCCGACGATACGATTCTGGCAGTTGAGGAAGCGATTTCCGACGAAACAAGGCTGCTGCGCATCGCATTCCTGATGGAGTCCAAAAACCGCGTAGACCACATTTTCCGGATGCTCCCCAGTGAGCGCATTCAGCGCTTGCTCATGCGCATCCAGGAGGACCCTGAGGGTCTCATTGCGGAGTTCCTCTCGCTGCTCGTGCATGTCAGCTACGGATTCAAACGCGAGCTCGGTGACATCCTCGCCGCCCAGGATGACCAGTTGATCGACGCCTACATCTCTGCCGTGGACCGGCGGGATCTGTGGGCCGACGTTCTGCCTGTCGTCTCGGCAATGTCACCGCAATCGCAGGAACGGGTGGTGCAGCTAGCACCGCTGCGTGACGAGGCCGTCCAAGCAAACATCCTGCGCACCGCCGACAAGTTCGAGATGTGGGGTCTGGTGCTGCCGCTGGTGGCGCAAATGGGCGACGAGAACCGCTCGGCTGTCGCCCGAATCATCGCCAAAATGCCGGAATCCTCCATGCGAGTCGCGGTCGACGCTGCGCTGATCGGCGAACACTGGGGAATTCTGCTCAATCTCGTCTCCCGGATGCCGGCGAACAAGCAGGCTGAGTTCACCGGCATCGTCTACGGCCTCGGCCAGGTCGATCCGAATCTGTGCGAACGGATCATCAACGAGGCTAAGGCGCTCGGCATCGATACGAGCCCGACAGTCGGCGCGTCCGCCTAAAGCAGGGTCTCCTTGATGGCGGACAGTTGCGCGCTCGCATGGTCGTAGCCGAGCGCGATCAGATCATCGAGCCGCTTCCAATCGAACATGCCGAAGTCATCGACCGGCATACGGATGTACGCGTCGGCGTTGATCGCTGACTCCTCCACCGCGACCGAGCTGGTCAGCATGGCGGTGCGAACGAGAATTTCGGCCAGCGACGGGGTCTTGGTGGCGCCCTTCCAGTTCACCAGCGCCTGCAGGTCCGGTTCGCCGATTCCCGCGCCCGGAGCGCGCAGCGCGCCGTCGGTGCTGACGTTGCAGGCCACCACCACTCCCCGTTCGAGGCGACGCATGACGTCGATGGGCAGGTTGTCGACCACCCCGCCGTCGCACAACAATTCGCCCTCGTAGGCGACCGGCGGTGCGACGCCGGGCACACACATGCTCACCGCGATCCAGCGGTAGAGCAGCCCGCGGTCGCAGACCAGCGCCTGTCCAGTAGTCAGGTTCGTGCCGATGCAGAAATAGGTTCGGCGCAACTCCTCGATCATGCGGTCACCGAAGATCGAATGCAGCCGCGCCGCGAACCGCTCTCCCTTGATCAGCGAGGTCCGCGGCAGCGAGTAGTCGTTGAGATAGTTGGCACGCACGAATGTCTCGCGACAGATCTCGGCCATGTCCATGCTGTTGAAACCGCACGCCGACAGGGCCGCGATGAATGCGCCCATGCTCGTGCCACCGGTGACGTCGATGGGAATGTTCATCTCTTCCATCGCGCGAATCAGTCCGATGTGCGCAAAACCGCGTGCTCCCCCGCCGCCCAGCACCAAGGTGACGCCGCGACTGGTGACCTGCCGCGCCAACGAGTCGAGTTCGCTTGGCGCCCAAGGATGTACAAAATAGTGGGCGCGCGCGCCGGTGATCTCGCGCCAGGCCATCGTCTGTGGCGAGGGGTCGCCCTCCGGACGCAGCAGCACCAACTCGACCGGTGCCGCCATGCCGTTGGCCTGCAGTTCGCTCAACGCTGGAATGGGCATCGGGTTGGCGATGGCCTCCGCCAGCACCAGCACCCGATCCGCGTTGTGCAGGCAGCGCGTGGCCCACGCATCGCGACCGGAATCGGCGGCGAAAACCAGATAGTCGTGGCGGCGGTCGAGGTCGTCGAGCCAATCGTTGATCCGCGCCGATGCCTCGACATCGCTCAGCGGCGCTCGTGCGGTTCCCTCCCCGAGGGCAGCGTCGACATGCTCAGCGGTGATGAGCCGCGCGGCCGGCCAGCCCGAGAGGCGATGGACCATCGTCTCGGCAAGGACGCGCACCGGTACGTCGCCGCTGGACGGAATCACGGCGAAGGTGCCGTGGGCGTTGTTGGATCGCGACTGCCGGCCACGCTTGACTGCCAGCGGAAGTTGGGTGATCGCCCGCCGCAGAAACGCTCGGTGCCCGATCGGATGGGCGTCCATGAGTTCGAGATAGGACGGCGCATCGATGCCGAGCACGACGCTGTCGCGCAGCGCCTGCACGGTCGCCGTGCGCGGTCCGCCGGTCAACAGATCCGTCGCTCCGACTGGATCGAGTCGATCGAGATACCCGATCACAGCTCCCTCCGCGGTCACCCGCAGCCGCCCGCGCACGAGGAAATACATCGTGGTGGTCGGATCGCCCTCGCGATACAGGATTGCGCCGCTGGTCAACTCGTCCAGCGAACCGCGCTCGCACAGCTGGGCAATTCCGGTTTCCCCCAATGCAGCCAACTCCGGCGAACGGGCAAGGATTTTGACCAGCTCAGCGGTTGATTCGATCCCCGTGGTGTTGGTGGCGTCACTCACGCGCTCAGAGTAGTGATCGACGGTCGATCGGTACGGGCTTTCAGCGGACCCGACTACGCTGCTTCAGTGTGATGGCGGTGGTGGGCAGTAGGAACGCTGCCGAGACGCACGCGGTCGGGCACGAACCCGACACTGTGCGCAGCCGACTGCTCGCCCGAACCCGCCGGATCTTCGGCCTCGACGTCGCTCCGGAACATACCGTCGCGATCCTGCACGGTGACGAACCCGAGGCGCCCGGGCTCAATGCCCGCGAGTTGGTGGCGCTGCGCAACATCCGCTGGTTCGGCGCGACCGGATCCGTCCTGATGGCCATGGGCGCCTTGGGTGCGGGAGCACAACCCGTGCTGCAGAACCCGGTCTATGGCATCCGGGTGCTCAGCCTGCCGTCGCGGATGCTGACCACCGCGCTGACGATGACGATGACCGGCACGGTCATGGTGGTGCTCGCCTGGTTGCTGCTCGGTCGCTTCGCCATCGGGACGACCGGCGCCGACGCCCCGCCGCGGCGACTGAGCCGCAGCCAACTCGACCGCACCCTGCTGCTGTGGATCATTCCGCTGGCGGTGGCGCCGCCGATGTTCAGCCGCGACGTCTACTCCTATCTGGCCCAGAGCGAGATCGCCGCACGCGGAATGGACCCCTATGCGATCGGACCCGGGCCCGCACTCGGCGTCGATCACGTGCTCACTCGCACGGTCCCCACCATTTGGCGCGACACACCAGCGCCGTACGGCCCCCTGTTCCTCTGGATGGGCAAGGGCATTTCCCTGCTGACCGGGGATAACATCGTCGTCGGCATCTTTTTGCACCGACTGCTCGCCCTGGCCGGTGTGGCCATGATCGTGTGGGCGCTCCCGCGGCTGGCGCGGCGGTGCGGGGTCGCGAGTGTGAGCGCGCTCTGGCTGGGCGCCGCGAACCCGCTGTTGCTGTTTCACCTCGTTTCCGGCGTGCACAACGAGGCACTGATGCTGGGTCTGATGCTGGCCGGATTCGAGATCGCCCTGCGGGCAGTGGAGTCGACGCAGCCCATCGCCGGGCGACAAATGTGGTACCTGGTGGCCGGGACTGGGCTGATGGCGTTGTCGACGACCATCAAGATCACCTCGATCGTGTCACTGGGTTTTCTCGGCATGGCGCTCGCCCGGCGCTGGGGTCGCAGCCTGCGTTCGTTGGCCATGTCCGCTGCATTGCTCGGTGTGATTTCTGCCGCAGTGATATTCACGGTCAGTGAGGTCAGCGGACTCGGTTTCGGCTGGATCCACACCCTCGGGACCGCCAACGCAGTGCGGAGCTGGATGTCGCTGCCGACCTCCATAGGCATCATCACGGGATTCGGCGGAGTCCTGCTCGGGCTCGGCGACCACACGACGGCCGTACTGAACCTGACCCGGCCGATCGCCGCGCTGGTAGCGGCGTTTATCGGACTGCGAATGCTGATCGCGACCTACACGGGACGCTTGCACGCCGTCGGAGCACTCGGCGTCGGGCTCGGTGCCATGGTTCTGCTGTTCCCGGTGGTCCAGCCCTGGTACCTGCTGTGGGCGGTGATTCCGCTGGCCGCCTGGGCGACACGCCCGGCGTTCCGCATCCCGACGATCGCGTTCTCTTCGCTGGTCAGCGTGATTCTCATGCCGAACGGCGCCGAGTTCAAACCATTCACCATTGTGCAGGCGTCGATCGCCACGGTGATCGTCTGCGGGACCCTCATCCTGGCGACCCGCAACCGGCTGCCCTGGCGGGTCGACGCGGGGGCGGAAACGGCTGATGCCGCCCGCGGGGCTTACGCTGAATCCTCGTGACTGCGCAAGTTTCCCGATCGGCGGTGTCGGACCCCCCTGCCGTGAGTCTGGACGGCGTGGTCAAGAAGTACGGCTCGCTGACCGCGGTCGATGGTTTGTCGCTACAAGTGGAGCGCGCTCAGGTCCTCGCCCTGCTCGGACCCAACGGGGCCGGCAAGACCACGACCGTCGAGATGTGCGAGGGGTTCGTCAGGCCCGACGCGGGCACGGTCCGAATCCTCGGGCTCGACCCGATCGCGGACTCGGCGGCGCTGCGGCCGCGGATCGGCGTCATGCTCCAGGGCGGCGGCGCGTACCCCGGCTCGCGCGCCGGCGAGATGCTGCATCTGGTGGCGTCGTACTCCGCCAACCCGCTCGATCCCGAGTGGCTGCTTCGTTCCCTCGGACTGCTCGACGCCGCGAAGACACCGTACCGTCGCCTTTCCGGCGGCCAACAACAGCGCCTCGCGCTGGCATGCGCCTTGGTCGGGCGACCCGAGCTGGTCTTCCTCGACGAGCCGACCGCCGGCCTCGACGCCCAGGCGAGGCTGCTCGTGTGGGAACTCATCGACGCGCTGCGCCGCGACGGCGTCAGCGTGCTGCTGACGACGCACATGATGGACGAAGCGGAGCAACTTGCCGACGAACTGATCATCATCGACCACGGCCGGATCGTCGCTGCCGGAACGCCCACCGAGATCACCACCCGCGGAGCCGAAGGCCAGCTGCGCTTTTCCGCGCCACCGAAACTGGACCTCGAATTGTTGACCGCCGCGTTGCCCGAGGGGTACGCGCCGCGGGAGACGACCCCCGGCTGCTACCTCGTGGAGGGCGACATCAACCCGCAAGTACTGGCAACCGTCACCGCCTGGTGCGCGCGGATCGGCGTGCTCACCACCGACATGCGGGTCGATCAGCGCCGACTGGAGGACGTATTCCTCGACCTGACGGGCCGGGAGCTGCGCGGATGACCGAGACCACCAGGTTCGCCCCGGGCACCTTCGCGCCCGATCCGCGCCCCAGCGCGCCGCTGCGCATGCTGCGGGCACAGAGCACGCTCGAGCTGGTGCTGCTGCTGCGCAACGGCGAACAACTGCTGCTCACCATGTTCATCCCGATCACCATCCTGGTGGGTCTGACCCTGCTGCCGTTCGGCGCCTTGGGCAGCGATCGCGTCGACACGGTGGTGCCCGCGGTGATGATGGTCGCGGTCATGTCCACGGCGTTCACCGGCCAAGCCATCGCGGTCGGGTTCGACCGCCGCTACGGCGCGCTGAAGCGGCTCGGCGCGACGCCGTTGCCGAAGTGGGGCATCATCGCCGGCAAGAGCGTCGCGGTGGTCATCGTCGTCGTGGTGCAGGCAGTGGTGCTCGGGGCAATCGGATTTGCGCTCGGCTGGCGACCCAGCATCGGCGGCCTGCTGCTCGGTGCCGCGCTGATATTGCTCGGTACCGCGTGTTTTGCCGCGCTGGGTTTGCTGCTGGGCGGCACGCTCAAGGCTGAAGTCGTGTTGGCACTGGCCAACATCGCCTGGTTCGTGTTGCTCGGCATCGGCAGTGTGATCTTCGCCCCAAATCTGCCCGAATGGCTCCGGATCGCCGCTCGGTTGATCCCGTCGGGCGCGCTCGCCGAAGCGCTCAAACAGGCCCTCGACCTGACGGTGGACTGGTATGGCATCGTCGTCCTGGCCGTCTGGGGTCTGCTCGCCGGGTGGGCCGCGACCCGCACCTTCCGGTTCTTCTAGCTGCCCACTCCTCTACCATCGAAGCGTGCTTTATCGCGGCTTCCTCCGGATCGTCGACCGGCTGCCGCTGCCGTCGCCGCACGTCCAACGACTCATTGCGCTGGCAGTCATCGTGTCGCAGGCCGGCATCTCGATCACCGGCGCAATCGTTCGGGTGACCGCATCCGGGCTCGGCTGCCCCACTTGGCCGGAATGCTTCCCAGGCAGCTTCGTCCCGGTGCCGCACGCCGAGGTCGCCGGCTTCCACCAAGCCATTGAGTTCACCAACCGCATGTTCACCTTCCTGGTGGTGATCTGCGCGGCGCTCGTCGTGCTCGCGGTGACCCGCGCCCGCCGCCGTCGCGAAGTGTTCGTCTTCGCCTGGCTGATGCCGGCCGGGACCGTCCTGCAGGCGGTCATCGGCGGCATCACCGTGCGCACTGGGTTGCTGTGGTGGACCGTGGCCGTGCACTTGCTCGCGTCGATGCTGATGGTCTGGCTGTCGGTGCTGCTGTACACGAAGATCGTCGCGCCCGACGATGGGGTGGAGACCTCGACCGTGCCGACCCCGCTGCGCTGGCTGTCCGGCCTGGCCGGCGTGGTGCTGAGCTTTGTGCTCGTCGCAGGCACGATGGTCACCGGCGCCGGCCCGCACGCCGGAGACCAGAGCGCCACCTACACGGTCCCGCGGCTGAATATCGAGATCGTGACGCTGGTGCACGCGCACGCCGAACTTCTCGTCGGTTACCTTGCGCTCGTCATCGGGCTGGGTTTCGCCCTCTATGCGGTCGACGCGTCTGCCGCCGTCAAACGGCGGTTTCAGGTGCTGATTGTGCTGATCGTCGCCCAGGCTGCGGTTGGCGTGGTGCAGTACTTCACGCACGTCCCGTCGGCGCTGGTGGCGATTCACGTCGGCGGCGCCGCGGCCTGCACCGCCGCGACCGCGGCGCTGTGGGCAGCGACCCGCACCCGGGAGCCGCTGCCGGAAACCACCACTGCCGCGACAGTTCCTGCGACCTACCCCTGTGCGTGAAATTTCACCGTCACCGGTGAAATTTCACGCACAGGCGGATTATCGCGGCTTCGGGAACTTGGTCTGGTTGGCGACCCAGCCGGCCATCTTTCGCCAGTGACCCTTGCGCGGGGTGGCGACCGCGGTGACATCACGAACCCAGTCGGTGATGGTCACGGCATCGAATTCATCGACCGCAGCCCGCGCCTGGGCCATCGTCGCGACCACGCGATCGCCGAGCACGCCATCGGCACCCACGAGGGTGATCCGCACGCCGACGCGGCCCAACGGCTGCAACACCGCCTTCGCGGTGCCGCCATGATCGGCCAAAAACTTCTCGATTGACTTCACGACGCCAGCGGGCGCCTTCGTCACGGCTTCGGTCGTCATAGCGGACAACGATACTGGTTGTTCGATGCGCCTCACGTGTGCGGCTATGGCTGTTCCGCGACGACCACACTGCACCTCGGAGCGTCCGAACACTCCCGTCGGGTAGAACAGAACTCATGCGAGCCATCCAAGTGAGCGAACTCGGCGGTCCTGAGGTCCTTTGTCCCGTCGAGGTTCCGGAGCCAGCGTGCGGCGCCAACCAGGTCCTGGTGCGGACCGATGCGATCGGCGTGAACTACATCGACACCTACATCCGCACCGGCGCCTACCCGCGCGAACTGCCCTACATTCCCGGCTCAGAGGGCACCGGAGTGGTGACCGAGGTCGGCGCGGACGTCACCGACCTGAAAGTCGGCGATCGGGTGGCGTGGGCCGAGGCCGAGGGAAGTTACGCGGAAATTGTTGCCGTGGACGCCGCAAACGCGGTGCCAGTGCCGGATGCCGTGGGCAAGCCGGAGGCCGCGTCCGCCCTGCTGCAGGGAATGACCGCGCACTACCTGCTGAATTCCGTGTACAACGCCCAACACGGCGACACCGTTCTGGTGCACGCCGGTGCCGGCGGAGTCGGGCTGATGCTCACCCAACTCGCCGCCGCGCGCGGGATCCGGGTGATCACCACCGTGTCCACCGACGAAAAGGAGGCGCTGTCGAAGGAGGCCGGTGCGTGGCAAGTGCTGCGCTACGGCGACGACCTGGCCGATGAGGTGCGCAAACTCACCGACGGTGAAGGCGTCGCGGTGGCGTACGACGGCGTCGGCGCGGCAACGTTCGAGGCAAGCCTCGCGTCGGTGCGGATCCGCGGCATGGTTGCGTTGTTCGGCTCAGCCAGCGGCAAGGTGCCGCCCTTCGACCTGCAGCGGCTCAACGCGGCGGGCTCGCTGTTCGTCACCCGGCCGACCCTGGCGCACTACACCCGCACCGCTGAAGAACTGCGCTGGCGAGCGGGCGATGTTTTCAACGCCCTCGCCGACGGCACCCTACGCGTTCGGGTTGGCGCTACATATCCCCTAGCAGACGCCGCGCGGGCGCACCGGGATTTGGAGGGGCGTAAGACAACCGGATCGATCGTCTTGCTGCCCTGAGGCACAGTCGATCGGGTTTACCGCCCGGCGACCTCACGCGCTGCCTCCACGACCTTCTCGGGCGTGAACCCGAACTTGGTCAGCAGCTCTTTGAGCGGCGCCGACGCGCCGAACGTCTCCATGCCGATGACCTTGCCGTCGAGGCCGACGTAGCGGTGCCAGCCGTGCGTGGACGCTTGCTCGACCGCCACCCGCGCTCGCACCGACGGCGGTAGCACGCTGTCGCGATACTCCTGGGGCTGCTGGGCGAACAGTTCCAGGCACGGCATGCTGACCACGCGCGCGCGAATACCGTCCTTGGTGAGCTGCTCGTAGGCCTCGACCACGAGGCTGACCTCGCTGCCCGTCGCCATGAGGATCACCTCTGGGTCGTCGTCGGACGCCAGCACATAAGCGCCCTTCGCCAGCCCGGAGGCCGGCGCATAGACAGAGCGGTCGAGTGTCGGCAGATTCTGGCGAGACAGGATCAGGGCGACCGGCTCGTGCTGCAGTCCGGCGATGAGTCGCCAGGCCTCGGCCACCTCATTGGCATCGGCCGGGCGAATCACCAGGACGCCAGGGATGGCGCGCAACGACAGCAGTTGCTCCACGGGCTGATGCGTCGGGCCGTCCTCCCCCACGCCGATCGAGTCGTGCGTGAAGATGTTGATAGTCGGAATTTCCATGATGGCCGACAATCGGATTGCGCCGCGGGCGAAGTCGGAGAAGATCATGAACCCTGACCAGAAGGCCCGGATCTTCGACAGCGCGAGCCCATTCGTTATTGCGCCGGAAGCGAATTCGCGCACGCCGAAGTGCAGGTTGCGGCCACCGTAGTTGTCGGCCTGCAAATCCCCGGCACCCTCGAAGGTCAGGCGTGTTTTGGTCGACGGTGACAGGTCCGCTGCGCCGCCGATGAGCCACGGGTAGTTCTTGGCCAGCGCGTTGAGCACCTGTCCCGAGGATGCGCGCGACGCGATGCCCTTGGGATCCGCCGGGAAAGTTGGAATGTCGGCATCCCAGCCATCGGGCAGTTCCCGGCGCTGCATGCGCTCGATCTGGTCGGCCAGATCCGGGAATTCGCCCCGGTAGCGCTCGAACGCCGCCTCCCAGTCGGCATGCAGCTTTGCCCCGCGCGCGCCGATGCCGTCGGCAAAGTTCTCGTACACCCCGTCCGGGATGTAGAACTGCTCGTCGGGCGGGAACCCGTAGAACTCCTTGGTGGCGCGCACCTCGTCGACGCCGAGCGGTTCCCCGTGTGCGGCCGCGGTGCCCTCTTTCGTGGGCGCGCCGTAGGCGATGTGGCTGTCGACGATAATCAGCGTCGGGCGGTGCTGTTCGTTGGCAAACGTCTGGAATGCCCGGCCGAGCATGTCGAGGTCATTGGCGTCGCCGACGCGCGTGACGTTCCACCCGTAGCCGACGAACCGAGTGGCCACATCTTCGGTGAACGCGATGTCCGTGGCGCCTTCGATCGTGATCTTGTTGTTGTCGTAGATCCAGCACAGATTCGACAACTTCAGGTGTGCGGCAAGGGAAGCCGCCTCGGAGGCAACGCCTTCCATCATGCAGCCGTCTCCGGCGAGGGCATAGACATTGAAGCCGAACAGGTCGTGGCCCGGGCGGTTGTAGGTGGCCGCCAGCCACTTGCTCGCGATCGCCATCCCGACGCTGGTGGCCACCCCGGTGCCCAGCGGGCCGGTCGTGCACTCGATGCCGGAGGTCCAGCGATACTCGGGGTGCCCGGGACACTTGGAGTCGAGCTGGCGGAACTTCTTCAGGTCGTCGAGCTCAACCGAGGGCTTGCCCACGGTCTCGTACTTGGCGTCGACCGCCTGCACACCGGTGAGATGCAGGATCGAGTAGAGCAACGTCGAGGCGTGACCGGCGGACAGAACGAAGCGGTCCCGGTTGGGCCAGATGGGATCGGCCGGGTCGAACCGCAAAACGCGCTGCCACAGCGTGTACACGACGGGCGCCATTGCCATCGGGGTGCCCGGATGCCCGGAGTTGGCCGCCTGAACCGCATCGATACAGAGCGTGCGAATGGTGTTGACGCTGATCGAATCGATTTCCGGACCCGCAACCACTGCCGTCATCTGAGGTGTTCCTTGCTCGTGTCGAAGATCACAACTCCACGGCAATCCTTACAGGCCCGCATCACCTACGCGCGGGAAACAAGCAAACGGTTCGCAGATTGCGACCAGCGAGAACGGGGCTTGGCTCCTCGTCGATACAACTCGCGTTCCGCGCGCGGGGAGCGAAGTGTCGAGGTGCGGAGCGAACTGCGCCGATGACGAGCAAACGTCAGTCAGAAGTCAGCTGAAGTAGCCCGCAATCGTCGGCCAGCCCAGAACAGAATCCACGGCCAGACCGCAGAAGACCACCGCCAGGTAGTTGTTGGACTGCAGGAACAGTCGCAGCGGCTGCACCGACTCACCGCGCCGCACGCCCGCGTACAACTGGTGGGCCATCAAGAGGAACCAGGCGCCGGACACCAGGGCGACGGCCGCATAGATCACGCCGGTCGCCGGAACGAGCGCGAGCGTGGCCAGCACGGTGAGCCAGGTGTAGACCACGATCTGGCGGGTAACCTGCCGCTCGGTCGCCACCACGGGCAGCATGGGCACGCCCGCGGCTTTGTAGTCCTCTTTGTAACGCATCGCGAGCGCCCAGGTGTGCGGCGGTGTCCAGAAGAAGATCACCGCGAACAGCACCAGCGCCGGCCACCCGATCGACCCGGTGACCGCCGACCAGCCGACCATCACCGGCATGCAGCCCGCGGCACCGCCCCACACCACGTTCTGCGATGTGCGCCGCTTGAGGCCGAGGGTGTAGACGAAGACGTAGAACAGGATCGTGGCGACCACCAACAGCCCGCTGAGCAGGTTGGCACGCCACCACAGCCAGGCGAACGACGCTACTCCGAGTGTCAGGCCGAAGATCAACGCGTTTCGGCGCGGCACGACCGCGCGCGCCAACGGACGCTTCGCGGTGCGCTTCATCACCTTGTCGATGTCGGCGTCGACCACGCAGTTGAGGGTGTTGGCGCTGGCCGCGCCCATCCACCCACCGAAGAGCGTGCTGATGATCAGGACGATGTCGACGGATCCGCGATCGGCGAGCAGCATCGAGGGAATGGTCGCGACGAGGAGCAGCTCGATGACCCGCGGCTTGGTGAGGGCCAGGTACGCCAGTGGCGTCGCCAACAGCGGATGCATCGGCGCGGACGGCTGGGTTGGCACGGCCGTACCCAGACCGTGTCCGCTCTGCTGCCCTGTCCGCACACCTTCTCCTAGCCACACGCGTGCGACACGCGCATCGAATCGGGGCTGATCCGCTGCACCCTATCGACGCCTGCGGCGCAGCTACTACAGATGATGGTAGACGGCGCGACACCTTCAGATTGCCGAACCCCTACCCGATCTCGCGCCTGCTCATGACGCGCGGATGAACAGACACGCGCAAAGCCGCAATTGCGCGGGCAACGTGTCGGCCACACAACTAGGGTGGACGTAGCAGATTATCGCCAGAAGGAGAACCGCAACCCGTGCCGATCACTGATGAGATCCGCAAGCTGACCGAACCGCACTACCCGTCGGATTGGACCGACCTGGATAAGCGCACGGTGGACACCATCCGGGTTCTCGCCGCCGATGCGGTACAGAAGGTCGGCAACGGTCACCCCGGCACCGCGATGAGCCTTGCCCCGCTCGCGTACACGCTGTTCCAGCATGTGATGCGCCACGATCCCAACGACGCCGACTGGGTCGGCCGCGACAGGTTCGTGCTCTCCTGCGGACACTCGAGTCTCACGCTGTACATCCAGCTCTACCTCTCCGGCTACGGACTGGAACTGAAAGACCTCGAAGAGCTGCGCACCTGGGGTTCCAAGACTCCCGGCCACCCCGAGCACGGCCACACCCGAGGTGTGGAGATCACTACCGGCCCACTCGGCCAGGGTCTGGCGTCGGCTGTCGGCATGTCGATGGCGTCGCGTCGCGAGCGCGGGCTGTTCGACCCGGACGCCGCGCCCGGACAGAGCCCTTTCGACCATTACATCTACGTGATCGCATCCGACGGCGACATCGAAGAAGGGGTCACTTCCGAGGCGTCGTCGCTCGCCGGGGTTCAGCAACTCGGCAACCTCGTGGTGATTTATGACGACAACAAGATCTCCATCGAGGACGACACCACGATCGCGCTCGGCGAGGACACCGCCAAGCGGTACGAGGCCTACGGCTGGCACGTACAGGTCGTCGAGGGCGGCGAGAACGTAGTCGGCATCCAGGAGGCCATCGACAACGCCAAGGCCGTCACCGACAAGCCGTCGTTCATCCTGCTGCGCACGATCATCGGCTATCCAGCGCCGAACAAGATGAACACCGGCGCCGCGCACGGTGCTGCCCTCGGTGACGACGAGGTCGCGGCGGTGAAGAAGGCGCTCGGCTTCGACCCGGAGAAGAAGTTCGACGTCGCCGAGGAGGTCATCGCGCACGCGCGCAAGGTCGGCGAGCGTGGCGCCGAGGCACACAAGGCCTGGCAGGAACAGTTCGACGCCTGGGCACAGCGGTGCCCGGACAACAAGGCGCTGTTCGACCGCCTGCACGGGCGCGAATTGCCCGACGGCTGGTACAGCGGACTGCCGACCTGGGAGCCCGATGCGAAGGGCCTCGCCACCCGGAAGGCGTCGGCCAAGGTGCTCGAGGCGCTCGGCCCGGTGCTACCGGAACTGTGGGGCGGCTCCGCGGACTTGGCCGAGTCGAACAACACCACCATCCCCGATTCGGCGAGCTTCGGCCCGGAAAGCATCTCGACCGGGATGTGGAAGGCCAACCCGTACGGTCGCGTGCTGCACTTCGGTGTCCGAGAGCACGCGATGGGGTCGATCCTCAACGGAATTGCGCTGCACGGGCCCACCCGCCCGTTCGGCGGAACGTTCCTGGTGTTCAGCGACTACATGCGACCAGCGGTCCGGTTGGCCGCGATTATGCAGTGCCCGGTCGTTTACGTCTGGACGCACGACTCGATCGGTCTGGGCGAAGATGGCCCGACCCACCAGCCGATCGAGCATCTCGCCGCGCTGCGAGCCATTCCGGGGCTCAACGTTGTTCGGCCCGGCGACGCGAACGAGACGGCGCATGCGTGGCGCGCCACGATCGAGCAGGGTCGCGACAAGTCGGCCCACCGTCCGACGGCGCTGGCGCTGACCCGGCAGAACCTGCCCGTGCTGGAGGGCACCAACTACGAGGGTGTCGCGCGCGGCGGCTACATCCTGGCTGAAGCCAGCAAGCCCACTCCTGACGTCGTGATCATCGCGACGGGCTCGGAGTTGCAGATCGCGGTTGCGGCCCGCAATTCCCTCGAGGCCGATGGCATCGCGACCCGGGTGGTGTCGATGCCCTGCGTGGAATGGTTCGACAACCAGGATCAGAGCTACCGCGACGAAGTGCTGCCGCCGGCGGTCAAGGCGCGCGTCGCAGTGGAGGCCGGCATCGCAATGCCGTGGTACCGGTTCGTCGGCGACGCCGGCGAAATTGTTTCGATCGAGCACTTCGGTGCCTCGGCCGATTACCAGACGCTTTTCCGCGAGTTCGGCTTCACCGATTCCCACGTCGCCGCAGCGGCCCGCAAATCTATCGAAAACTTGAAGGGGTGACCTGACATGAGTCAGAACGCAAACACCACGGCACTGTCCAACCAGGGCGTATCCATCTGGCTCGACGACCTTTCGCGGGAACGGATTCAATCCGGCAACCTCACCGAGCTGATCGAGACCCGCAACGTGGTAGGTGTCACGACCAACCCGACGATCTTCCAGGGCGCGCTCAGCAAGGGCGACGCCTACGACGATCAGGTCAAAGAGCTTGCCGCGCGCGGTGCTGATGTGGACGCCGCCATCCGCACGATCACCACCGACGACGTGCGCAACGCCTGCGACGTGTTCGCGCCGATCTTCGAGTCCAGCGGCGGCGTTGATGGCCGCGTGTCCATCGAGGTGGACCCATTCCTCGCGTTCGACACCGACAAGACCATCGCGCAGGCCATCGAATTGTGGAAGATCGTCGATCGGCCGAACGTGTTGATCAAGATCCCTGCCACCAAGCCCGGGCTCCCGGCGATCACCAAGGCCATCGCCGAGGGCATCAGTGTGAACGTCACGCTGATCTTCTCGGTCGAGCGGCACCGCGAGGTGATGGACGCCTACCTCGCCGGGCTGGAAGAGGCCAAGAACTCCGGCCGCGACCTGAGCCGCATTCACTCCGTCGCATCGTTCTTCGTCTCCCGGGTGGACACGGAGATCGACAAGCGGCTCGAGAAGCTCGGCAGTGCCGAAGCCCTCGCGCTGCGAGGTAAGGCGGGTGTTGCCAACGCCCGGCTCGCGTACGCGGCCTACCAGGAAGTCTTCGAGGGTGCGAACACCCGCTTCGACAACCTGAAGTCGGAGCGCGCCAACCGTCAGCGCCCGCTGTGGGCCTCGACCGGCGTGAAGAACCCGGACTACTCCGACGTCATGTACGTCACCGACTTGGTGGCGCCGAACACGGTGAACACGATGCCGGAGAAGACGCTGCAGGCGGTCGCCGACCACGCCGAGATCAGCGGTGACACGGTCAGCGGCCGATCCGCTCAGGCGCAGGCGTTGTTCGACCAGCTCACCGACGTCGGCGTCGATCTGCCGGACGTGTTCGCGACCCTGGAGAGCGAGGGTGTCGACAAGTTCATGAAGTCCTGGCAGGAGTTGCTCGACGCCACCGCCGAGCAACTGCGCGCCAAGAACTGAATGTCCGACGACACCGAGGTTGCAAGGGCCGCCTGGCGTAACCCGCTGCGCGACGAGCGGGACATGCGGCTGCCGCGAATCGCTGGTCCTTGCAGCCTCGTCATCTTCGGTGTCACCGGCGACCTGGCGCGCAAGAAGTTGATGCCGGCGGTGTACGACCTCGCCAATCGCGGGTTGTTGCCGCCGGGCTTCACGCTGGTCGGTTTTGCCCGCCGCGATATGGCCCATGAGGACTTCGCAGCGATCGTGCACGACGCAGTGAAGGAGCATGCGCGCACTCCGTACCGGCAGGAGGTCTGGGACCGCCTGGCCGAGGGAATTCGCTTTGTGCAGGGCACCTTCGACGACGACAGCGCCTTCGACCGGCTCAGCAAAACGCTGGCTTCGCTCGACGCCGAACGCGGCACCGGCGGCAATCACGCCTTCTACTTGTCGATTCCGCCGGGCGCGTTCCCGGTCGTGCTCCAACAACTCGCCGATTCCGGACTGGCCACTCCCAAGAACGGCGCCTGGCGACGGGTGGTGGTGGAGAAGCCCTTCGGCCACGACCTGGAGAGCGCCCGCAAACTCAACGCCCTGGTCAACCAGGTCTTTCCGGAGGAGACGGTCTTCCGCATCGACCACTACCTCGGCAAAGAGGTGGTGCAGAACATCCTCGCGCTGCGGTTCGCCAACCAATTGTTCGAGCCGATCTGGAATGCCCATTACGTCGACCATGTGCAGATCACGATGGCCGAAGATATCGGCCTCGGTGGCCGCGCCGGGTACTACGACGGCATCGGCGCCGCCCGTGACGTCATCCAGAACCATCTGCTGCAGTTGTTGGCGTTCACCGCGATGGAGGAGCCGGTCAGCTTCGCACCGGGCGAACTACAGACCGAGAAGATCAAGGTGCTCTCGGCCACCAAACTTGTTGAGCCGCTTGATGAGACGACCGCACGCGGACAGTACGCCGCCGGTTGGCAGGGCGGCCAGCCGGTGGTTGGGCTGCTCGAGGAGGAGGGCTTTTCGCCGGAGTCGCGCACCGAGACCTACGCGGCCATCACGCTGGCCGTGGACACTCGACGCTGGGCGGGGGTGCCGTTCTACCTGCGCACCGGTAAACGGCTAGGCCGGCGCGTCACCGAGATTGCGGTCGTGTTCAAGCGGGCGCCACATCTTCCGTTCGACGAAACGATGACCGAAGAGCTCGGTCAGAACGCTCTGGTTATCCGGGTCCAGCCGGACGAGGGCGTCACCATGCGATTCGGCTCCAAGGTGCCGGGGTCGAGCATGGAGGTGCGCGACGTCAACATGGACTTCAGTTACGGCGCCGCGTTCACCGAGTCCTCCCCCGAGGCCTACGAACGGCTGATCCTCGACGTGCTGTTGGGCGTGCCGTCCTTGTTCCCGGTGAACGCCGAGGTCGAATTGTCCTGGAAAATACTGGATCCCGTGCTCGACCATTGGGCGGCCAACGGGCGGCCCGAGTCGTATGAGGCCGGGACGTGGGGGCCGAAGTCGGCTGATGAAATGCTCGCCCGCACTGGACGTGTGTGGCGGCGGCCGTAGACAGGGAGAACTAGCGAGATGATCGTCGACCTGCCCCAGACCACCACCTCGGCCGTCGGCAAGACGCTGATCGAACTGCGCGAATCCAACGGTCTAGTCACCTCCGGAAGGGTTCTGACTCTGGTCATTTGTACCGATAACGCGGCCGACACCGAGGACGCCATCGACGCGGCGAACGAGGCCAGCAAGGAACACCCCTGCCGGATCATCGTGCTGTCCCGCGGCAACCGCAGCGACGCAACGAGACTGGACGCCCAGATCCGGGTAGGCGGAGACGCCGGAGCGTCCGAGGTCATCGTGCTCATGCTCGCCGGTGAACTCACGGAACACGAAAGCAGTGTGGTCATCCCGTTTCTCCTGCCCGACACCCCGGTGGTGGCGTGGTGGCCCCGCAACGCACCGCCTGTGCCCGCCGAGGATCCGGTAGGCCGGCTGGCAATCAGACGAATCACCGACGCGACGCTCGCCGATGATCCGTTGCAGACGATCAAGACCCGTCGCGCGAGCTACGCGGCGGGCGACACGGACCTGTCGTGGGCACGGGTGACGTACTGGCGGGCGCTGTTGACGTCGGCGCTCGACGAGGCTCCGTTCGAACCGGTCCAGCGCGTCGTCGTCTCCGGCCTACGGGAGGAACCGGCGCTCGATGTGACGGCGGGCTGGCTGGCAAGCCGCCTGAACTGCCCGGTCACCAGGAAGTTCGGCGACCTGTTCGTCGAACTGCAGCGCGAAACCTCGTCCATCACGCTGAGCCGGCCGCAGACCGGCCGCACAGCGACGCTGTCGCGCACCGGGCAGCCGGATCGTCGCCTTGCGTTGGCGCGTCGGGAAACTCGCGACTGCCTCGCCGAGGATCTCCGCAGACTTGATCCCGACGAGATTTACGAGTCGGCCCTCGAGGGCATGGAGAGCGTGCAATATGAGTGATATGACCGCGCCCACTGTGATTGTCGAGACCTACCCCGACACCGACGCCCTGGTCGCCGCCGCCGGCCAGCGCTTCGTCGAGGCCATCGAGTCGGCCCAGGCCGAACGCGGCTCGGCGGCAGTCGTGTTGACCGGGGGCGGCACCGGCATCGGACTTCTGAAATGGGTTCGGGAGAACCCGGGCAGCATCGACTGGCGCAAGGTCGACATCTACTGGGGCGACGAACGATTCGTCCCGCATGACGACCAGGAACGCAACGAGCTACAAGCCCGCGAGGCTCTGCTCGATCATGTCGACGTCGATCCGGCGCGGGTTTTCCCGATGGCGGCTTCCGACGGCGAGTTCGGCAACAATCCAGAGGCAGCCGCGGCCGGGTATGCCCGGGTCTTGTCCGAGCAAGCGCGCGGCACGGACGTGCCGCTCTTCGACGTGCATCTGTTGGGTATGGGCCCGGAAGGCCACGTCAACTCACTGTTTCCGAACTCCGACGCCGTGCGCGAACACGAGCACATGGTGGTTTCGGTGCTCGATTCCCCCAAGCCGCCGCCGGTGCGCATCACCTTGACGCTGCCCGCGGTGCGGCATGCACGGGAAGTGTGGCTGGTGGTGTCCGGTGCGGGTAAGGCGGACGCGGTGGCTGCCGCGGTCGACGATCACGCCGTCCCGGAGGACGTTCCGGCCGCAGGTGCGCATGGACACCTCAAGACTGTCTGGTTGCTCGACGAGCCGGCGGCGAGCAAGCTGGACCGGAACGGCAAGTAGTCACATTCAGTCAAATGGCTTGCGCCACATAAGTTTGGGGAATCGCGCAAATCCTCGGTCGTTGGTGATCCAGGTCGCGCCATTTTCGATTGCCAAGGCGGCGTGATAGGCATCAGGGACGATGTTTCCCTTTGCCGCGGTTTCGGCGCAGAGTTCGGCGAACAGCGCCCAGTGCCGAGGTCCGGGTTGGAGCGGAACCGCCGAAGGTGCAGCCCGGATGGCCGCGCAATAGTCGAGCGCCTCCTGAGTTGAGCTCGGGCGTTCAAAGATCCGATGGTTCGTCAAGATGCGAACAACCCCGGCAAGAACCAATTCGCTGACGCCCACCGGCTCCACACCACGGAGCGCCTCCACCAGCCAATTCCGATACTGCGCATGATGGGCGCTGTCCTCGTTCAACGCATACACGAAAACGTTGACGTCAGGACAGATCATTGTCGCCTAACACGTTCGCGAGCGACTCCTTGTCCTCCAAATCCACGCCGGGTTGCAACCGGCCGAGATTCGCCGACGGCAACCGCCACCCCGTCTGCTCAGCGGAAACGCTCTGTGCCTTCAACAGGACACGCAACGCGTCATCGACCACGGCACCAAGGCTGCGAGACGTGCGTGCGGCGAGCATTTTCGCCTGTGTCAGCAGTTCATCGTCGATGTTGACGGTCGTCCGCATAAATCGCATCATATCATCATCACTCCGCATCATGATGCGTCGCGGTATCTCCGGTGTCCGTCGGGCCGCGCCAAGGCGGCGCACTGCGGTCCGCTCCCTCGGCCCGCGCGCACATTCCGCGAGTCCCCGGACCCGACCGCGATCGCGCCCGCAATCCCTGCCGCCATCCCGCATGACACCCTGAGCGCTGCTGCATTCCAACACCTTTCGCCCGATCGCCTGGTTGTGCTGCTTACCGGATTTGACGTGGGCCAGCGGCAATCGGTTCCCCGTAGCGCACTCGGGCGTGTTCAATGAATGTGCGAAGGAAGGAGCCCACGTGACCGTGACGTCCCCCATCGGCGAGGTCCGACCCGAACATGACCGGGCTACTGGCAGCGATCTGGTCATGCTGCACTACGTGCGCGGTTTCGCCATCCCGATCGTCGACGTATGGGAACGACTCACCGAATCCGCGACGCTTCCCACCTGGTTCGGCACAGTCGTCGAAGATTCAGGCGGCGAAGATTCAGGCCGCGACCTGCAGGTCGCGCTCGACGATGACTGCCTGCAAAAAACGGTGTCGATACGCGTCCAGCACTGCGAGGCGCCGCATCGCGCCGACCTGCAACTCCACAACGCAATCCTGGAGATCACCCTGCACCAAGTAGGTGTGGTGACCACTCTGGAAGTGGTGCGACGCCACCTGCACCCATCGGACCTGCCCGTCACCGGCCCGCGCCTGCAGTTCTACCTCGACCGCCTCGACGCCGCGCTCAACGACGCGCCACTCCCCCGTTTCGACGCCTACCAAGGCCTCGAAACCGAATACCACTGGGTGAGCGACTAACCGCTGTTTCGCAGGGCCGCGGCCAACCCGTTCATCGTCAACAGGATCCCGCGCTTGACGAGTTCCCGATCATCGCCGGCGCGATACTGACGCAACAATTCCACCTGCAGGTGGTTCAGCGGTTCCAGATACGGGAAGCGGTTGAACACCGCCCGCGCCACGGCCGGGTTGTCGGCCAGCAGGTCGGGCTGGCCGGTGATCGCCCGATACATGCGCACCGTCTTGTCGTATTCGACGCAGATCATGCCGAAGATCTTTTGCCGCAACGCTTCATCCGGCACCAGTTCGGAATACCGCGCCGCCAGACCGAGGTCCGCCTTGGCCATGACCATGGCCATGTTCGACATCATCGAACGGAAGAACGGCCAACGCTGATACAGCTCGGAGAGTTGCGCCAGTCGGTTCTCGTCCTCGCCGATCCAGTCTTCGAACGCCGTGCCGACGCCGTACCAGCCCGGCAGCATGACGCGAGATTGACTCCACGACATCACCCACGGAATGGCGCGCAGATCCGACACCGAACTCGTGGGCTTGCGCGACGACGGCCGGCTACCGATGTTGAGCTCGCCGATCTCCGCGACCGGGGTGGACATCCGGAAGTAATCAACAAATCCGGGGGTTTCGTGCACCAACTCCGCGTACGCCGAACGTGCTCGTGCGGCCAGGTCGTCGAAGATCGCATATGCGGGCTCGGCCGCGTCGCCGAGGCCCTCGACGTCGAGCAGGGTCGATTCGAGGGTGGCCGCGATAAGGGACTCCAGGTTGCGGCGGGCCAGCCGTGGCTCGGCAAATTTTGCGGCGATGACCTCGCCCTGTTCGGTGATGCGTAACGACCCCGTCACCGCGCCCGCCGGTTGGGCGAGAATCGCCTCGTAGCTGGGTCCGCCACCGCGGCCGATGCTGCCGCCACGACCGTGGAAGAGCCGCAACCGAATTCCGCTGCTGCGCGCGGCCTCAACGAGATCGAGCTCGGCCCGGTACAGTGCCCAGTTGGCGGCGAGGTACCCACCGTCCTTGTTCGAATCCGAGTAGCCGAGCATCACCTCCTGGTTGTCTCCACGCGAGCGCACCAACTCCCGGTACACCGGCACATCCAGGGTCGCCAGCAGCGTTTTCGCACCGTTCTGCAGATCCTCGATTGTCTCGAACAGCGGCACCACCCCGACTTCGGACCGAGGTGGCTCGCCGTTCACACCCGGAACGAGGATGCCTGCTTCCTTCAGCAGGATGGCCGCCTCGAGGATGTCGCTGACGGACGTGCACATGCTGATGATGTAGTTCGGGATCGCTCCAGGGCCGAGCGTTCGGACAGCGTCGGCGGCCGAGCGCACGATCGCCAACTCGTTGGTCGTCAGCTCGCTGAACGTGGCGTCGGGCCCGGTCAGCGGTCGGCGTGTCTCCAGCTCGCGGGCCAGCAGCCGTACCCGTTCCTCTTCCGGCAGCGACGTGTAATCCGCGTGGACGCCAGCCCAGGCGAGCAACTCGGCGACGACAGTCTCGTGGATGGCCGAGTTCTGCCGCATGTCCAGACCGCTGAGATGAAAACCGAACGTCTCGATCGACTGCCGCAGCCTGGCGAGGCGGGCATCAGCGAGAATCGCATCGCCGTGCCTGCGCAACGAGGCATCGACAACATCGAGGTCCGCCAGCACCTCCTGCGGCGACGAGTACGGCGGCAGCGACGACGGCAGCGCGTGTTCGGGCTGGGAATCCAGAATCCGCTCGCCCGTCGCGGTGAGCCGGGCCCGGATGCCCCGCAGCGCGCGGCGGTAGGGCTCGTCGGCATGGCCGGCCGCGACATCTCCGGCCGCATCCGCGAGCGCATCGAGGTCGTACGTGACGGTGACAAGCCGCGCCGACATGGACAATTCCTGCTCGAGATGCGACAGCTCCGTGAGGTGGTGGTCCATCGCGACGAACGCCGCCCGGTGCGTCGCACGGTGTACGACGTCGGCCGTGACAAACGGGTTGCCGTCGCGGTCACCACCGATCCACGAGCCAGGACGCAACATCGGCTGCTGCAACAGATCCGCCTCCGGCCAGCGCTTCCGCAACTGCTCACGCACGCGCGCATTGATGTCCGGGATGACGTCGAGCAGCGACAGATCGAAGTAGCGCAGGCCGACCTCGATCTCGTCCTGGATGCGCAGGCGGTGAAGACGAATCAGCGCGGTTTGCCACAGCGTAAGAATCTGTCGACGCAACCGCACCTCGACATCTTCTTGTTCACTTTCATCAAGATCGGTGCGTTCCCGGAACCGCATGAGTTCCGTGATGCGGGCCTGCGTTTCGAAGACAGTGCGGCGGCGAGTCTCGGTCGGGTGAGCCGTGATCACCGGCGACACCAACGCGTCGCGCAGCAGGTCGGCGACGGTGTCCGACTCAAGGCCGGCAGCGTCGAGTTTCGCGTAAGTGGCGGCGAGGCTGCTGTCCTGGGGCGGCTCACCGGCCCGCACGTGGATGGCGCGGCGCCGCTCCCGGTGCAGGTCCTCGGCAAGGTTGGCCAGGAGCGAGAAATGGCTGAACGCTCGAATGACCGGAATGGCCTTGCCGATGACAATGCCGTCGAACAGCTTCGCCAACTCGGCGCGGTCGATCTCGGACCGCCGCAGCCGGAAAGACTCGACGCGCGCCTTCTCGACGAGGCCGAAGACCTCCTCGCCTTCTTGTTCGCGGACTATTTGTCCGAGAATGCCACCGAGGAGGCGGATGTCTTCACGGAGCGGCTCGGTGGCTTCACGGCCCGGATCGGTCGCAGTCATGCCGAGAAGTATGACTGGTTTGCACCGGACGTTCTCTCAGGCCTCCGCTGCCTGTCGTGAGCTCAGCCCCCGAGCTTGATTTCCAGACCGATCCCGAGAATGGCGATGAGCCAGACGATCGACGTGAAGATAGTGATCCGGTCGAGGTTCTTCTCCACCACAGTGGAGCCCGACAGGCTCGACTGCACGCCACCGCCGAAGAGGCTGGACAGACCGCCGCCCTTAGCGCGATGCAGGAGCACCAGCAGCACCATCAGCACGCTGGTCACCACCAGCAAGATATCCAGGAACAGTTCCACGGGGTCTTCTATCTCCTCACAGGCGTCGCCCGCCCACGATACACGGGCAGGCAACCCGGTACAGCACGGCGAGCCACGCCACACGCGTATACACACACGGCGGGGTGGGCTGGCGGCTTGAAGATGTACACACCTGTGTGTGTACATCCTGGGGCAGGCGGGCGGCTTGAGATGTACACACCTGTGTGTGTACATCCTGGGGCGGGCGGGCGGCTTGAGATGTACACACATGTGAGTGCACATCTCAACGCACGCTTGGGCAGCGGCCCTCTGTCCCCGCTGAACCTACAGCGGGCCTCCGGCCGCAGTGCCCGATCGGCGTCCTACGAGCCCGCTGAACCTACAGCGGGCCTCCGGCCGCGATCGCCGAGAGGGTCGCGAACTCGTCCGCCTTCAACGACGCCCCACCGACCAGTGCTCCATCCACATCCGGCTGGGCCACCAGTTCACCGACGTTCTTCGCGTTGACCGAACCGCCGTAGAGAATCCGCACCCCGGCCGCTACGTCGGCATCGGCGAGCTTGACCAACTCCTCGCGAATCGCGCCACACACCTCCTGCGCGTCCTGCGGCGTGGCCACCCGCCCAGTGCCGATCGCCCACACCGGCTCGTAGGCAATGACAACATTGGCGATGTCCTCGGCGGACAGCCCCTTCAGCGACCCGCGCAACTGTTCGAGGTTGTACTCGACCTGATTGCCGGACTCGCGGACGTCAAGCCCCTCACCGATGCACACGATCGGCGTCATCTCGTTCTTGAGCACGGCCTTGGCCTTGGCCAGCACCGTCGCATCGTCCTCGTGGTGATACTGGCGCCGCTCCGAGTGACCGACCACTACGAAGGTGCAGCCCAGCTTGGCCAGCATGGAGCCGCTGATCTCGCCGGTGTAGGCACCCGAGTCGTGTACCGACACATCCTGCGCGCCATAGGTGAGCAGCAGCTTGTCCCCCTCGACGAGGGTCTGCACGCTGCGGATGTCGGTGAACGGCGGAATCACCGCGACATCGACCCTGCTGAAGTACTTCTCCGGCAACGCAAACGCCAGTTTCTGCACCAGGGCGATGGCCTCGAGGTGGTTGAGGTTCATCTTCCAGTTGCCGGCGATGAGCGGTTTACGACTCATCCCTTCACCTCCGAACTTGATGGTCGGTTCAGGACTCGCTCCGCTCCTCGCGACTTCGTCGCTGCGATGCTCACTCCCCCTTCACCTCCGAGTCCGTTGGTCGGTTCAGGACTCGCTCCGCTCCTCGCGACTTCGTCGCTGCGATGCTCACTCCCCCTTCACCTCCAGTACCGCCAGACCCGGCAGCTCCTTGCCCTCCAGGTACTCCAGCGACGCCCCGCCACCGGTGGAAATGTGCGAGAACCCGTCCTCGGGCAACCCGAGCTGACGCACCGCGGCCGCCGAGTCGCCGCCACCGACCACGCTGAACGCGCCCTTGCCGGTCGCCTTCACAATCGCCTCGGCCACCGCACGAGTACCGGCCGCGAACTTCTCGAACTCGAACACGCCCATCGGGCCGTTCCAGAAGATCGTCTTGGCCGCACCCAGCACCGCACCGAACCGCTTGGCCGACTCCGGGCCGATGTCCAGACCCATCCAGCCGTCCGGAATTTGGTGCGCATCGACGGTTTTCGCCTGTGCGTCGGCCGAGAAGCTGTCCGCGGCCACCACGTCGCGCGGCACGTGGATGACGTCGGCGTAGCGGTCGAGCAAATCCTTGCAGGTATCGATCATCTCTTCCTGCAGCAGTGAATTGCCAACCGGATGCCCTTGCGCGGCAAGGAAGGTGAAGCACATTCCGCCACCGATGACCAACGTGTCGACCTTCGGCGCCAGCGCCTCGATGACGGCCAGTTTGTCGGAAACCTTGGATCCGCCGAGCACCACGGCATACGGCTGATCCGGCTCGCTCGTCAGCTTGGCCAGCACGCCCACTTCTTCCTCGACCAGCGTGCCCGAGTACGACGGCAGCAGCTTCGCCACGTCATAGACCGACGCCTGCTTGCGGTGCACGACACCGAAGCCGTCGGAGACGAAAGCCCCGTCGTCGCCGACCAATTCGACGAGCGCGGCGGCGAGCTTGCCACGCTCCGCGTCGTCTTTGCTGGTTTCGCGAGGATCGAACCGCACGTTCTCGAGGAGCAGCACGTCACCGTCGGTGAGGCCCTCCGAGCGCGCCAACGCGTCCTGGCCCACCACGTCACCCGCGAGTTGGACATTACGTCCCAACTCGGCGGCGAGCCGCTCCGCAACTGGCGCCAGCGACAACTTCGGATCAACGGCGCCCTTCGGCCGGCCCAAGTGCGCCATGACGACAACCTTGGCACCGGCCTCGACCAACGCCTTCAGCGTCGGAACGGAAGCGATGATGCGACCCGGGTCGGTGATTTTGCCGTCCTCGAGCGGGACATTGAGGTCGGAGCGCACGAGAACGCCCCGACCCTCGACACCGGAGTTCAGTAGGTCCTGCAGGGTCTTCACGGAAGCGGGCTCCTTAGAGCGATTTGCCGACGAGACCGACCAGGTCGACCAGTCGGTTCGAGTAACCCCACTCGTTGTCGTACCAGGAGACCACCTTCACCTCGTCATCGATGACCTTGGTCAGCGGCGCGTCGTAGATGCTCGAGTGCGGGTCCGTCACGATGTCGGAGGAGACGATCGGGTCTGTGTTGTACTTCAGAATGCCCTTGAGCGGACCCTCGGCGGCCGCACGCATGGCGGCGTTGATGTCGTCCACCGAGGCCGACTTGGCGAGGTTGGCGGTCAGGTCGGTGACCGAACCCGTCGGCACCGGCACCCGCAGTGCGTAGCCGTCGAGCTTGCCCTGCAGCTCCGGCAGCACCAGCCCGATCGCCTTCGCGGCGCCGGTTCCCGTGGGCACGATGTTCAGCGCGGCCGCGCGGGCACGGCGCAGATCCTTGTGCGGGCCGTCCTGCAGGTTCTGGTCCTGCGTGTAGGCGTGGATGGTGGTCATGAGGCCACGGACGATGCCGAACTCGTCGTTGAGGACCTTGGCCAGCGGACCGAGGCAGTTCGTGGTGCACGACGCGTTCGAGATGATGTTCTGGCTGCCGTCGTACTTGTCGTCGTTGACGCCCATGACGATCGTGATGTCCTCACCCTTAGCCGGCGCGGAAATGATGACCTTCTTCGCGCCGGCCGCAAGGTGCCCCTTGGCCTTGGCAGCGTCGGTGAAGATGCCGGTCGACTCGACGACGACGTCAACACCCAGGTCGCCCCACGGCAGTTCCGACGGACCGGCCTTGACCTCGAGGGCCTTGATCTTGCGGTCGCCGACGACGATGGTGTCATCGCCTTCCAGCGAAACGTCGTGCGGCAGGCGGCCGAGAATCGAGTCGTACTTGAGCAGGTGCGCGAGCGTTGCGTTGTCGGTCAGGTCGTTGACCGCCACGATCTCGATGTCGGTGGTGCCGAGCGCCTTTTGCGCCTCGATCGCCCTGAAGAAGTTTCGTCCGATACGGCCGAAGCCGTTCACGCCTACCCGGACCGTCACGATTGGCTCCTTATGAATTTCCGTGTGTGTCGTAATTACCCTAGTCGACGGCTAATCGCCCCCTGACAGTCATTGTCAGTGGTGTGATCTATCCATCGGGCGCGGGGGCTTCAGGCCTCGTCGAGCAACTCAGCAGTAACCGCCGACTCGGTGTCGGGGATACCGCGCTTCTTGGCTTCCTTGTCGGCCATCGACAGCAGGCGTCGAATGCGTCCTGCCACAGCGTCTTTAGTCATCGGCGGATCGGCGAGCTGGCCCAGCTCCTCGAGCGACGCCTGCCGGTGCTGCACGCGCAGGGTGCCGGCCGCCGCGAGATGGTCGGGCACCTCGTCACCCAGAATCTCCAGGGCGCGCTCCACCCGCGCCGCCGCCGCGACGGCCGCCCGCGCGGACCGTCGCAAATTGGCGTCATCGAAGTTGGCGAGCCGGTTCGCGGTCGCGCGGACCTCGCGCCGCATCCGGCGCTCCTCCCAGGTGAGCCTCGTGTCCTGTGCTCCCATTCTGGTCAGCAGAGCGCCGATCGCCTCGCCGTCGCGCACCACCACCCGATCGGTGCCGCGCACCTCGCGGGCTTTTGCGGTGATCCCGAGCCGCCGTGCAGCGCCAACCAATGCCAGCGCTGCCTCCGGTCCCGGACAACTCACCTCCAAGGCTGACGAACGCCCCGGCTCGGTGAGTGAGCCGTGCGCCAGGAATGCGCCGCGCCAAGCTGCTTCCGCATCGGCGATGCTGCCGCCCACCACCTGGCTGGGCAGGCCCCGGACCGGCCGCCCACGGACGTCGAGCAATCCCGTTTGCCGGGCCAGCGCCTCGCCCTCCTTGGACACCCGCACTACATAGCGAGCGCTCTTGCGCAGGCCGCCGGCGCCGAGAACGTGCACGTCGGACGCATAGCCGTAGAGCTCCAGAATCTCCCGGCGCAGCCGCCGCGCGATGGAGCCGAGGTCCACCTCGGCCTCGACCACCACCCGTCCGGCGACGATGTGCAACCCACCTGCAAAACGGAGCAGCGCAGACAACTCGGCGCGCCGCGCGCTGACCTGGTTGACCACCAGCCGGCTGAGTTCGTCCTTAACCTCAGCTGTCATCGCCACGACGCGCTCCCCTTTCCACCAATACCGACTGTCCGTCACCCGACATACCTATCGGCGGCGACATCCGTCGCTTACCGGTTATCCGTCCCGCTAACGGGCGCAGGACCGCAGCCAGCTTGCCCGGATGATGTTGACTCACGCCGGGCTCGGCGACGTCGGCGAAAGTGACCTGTGCCCCGAGCGCCCGCGCCGCCCGGACCAGGTGCTCACGCTCGCGACCCTCCGGCACCGACCCTGAATCCACGATCACATCATCGACCACGAAAGTCGGTGCGTGTTGCGACAATACGTGTAAATGTCGTTCTGCGGAGAATCCTGCCGTCTCGCCCGGCTCGGCGGCCAAATTCAGCACCAACACCTTCCGGGCGCGCGTGGTTGTGAGTGAGTCCAGCAATTCCGGTACCAGCATGTGCGGGATGACGCTGGTGAACCACGACCCCGGCCCGAGCACGACCAGTTCGGCGTGATCGATCGCAGTCAGCGCATCGGTGCAGGCCGGCGGATCCGCCGGGATCAGCCGCACCCGACGCACCTTGCCGGGCGTGGTGGCGACGGCCACCTGGCCTCGAATGCAGCGGCTGACGCGCGGATCAGCCTCCAGGCCGGACACGTCGGCTTCGATATCGAGGGCGATCGACGCCATCGGCAACACCCGCCCACTGATCTTCAGCAGCCGGGCCATCTCGTCGAGCGCGGTGACGGGGTCGCCGAGCACCTCGTTCAGCCCGGCCAGGATCAGGTTGCCCACTGAATGCCCGGCCAGTGCTCCGGTCCCGCCGAAACGATGCTGAATCGTCTTGGTCCACACCGAAACTGCATTGTCGTCGGCAGCGAGCGCGGCCAGCGCCATGCGCAGGTCGCCAGGCGGAATCACACCCAGCTCGGATCGCAGCCGACCGGACGAGCCGCCGTCGTCGGCCACGGTGACCACCGCGGTGACGTTGCGGGTCAGCCGCCGGACCGCACTGAGGGTGGCATACAGGCCGTGCCCACCGCCGAGCGCGACGATCGCTGGCTGGTGATCCGTGTCGTGGGGATATCCGCTGCTCATTCGCGCCCCAGATCGCGGTGCACCACTCGCACCGCATGGCTCTCGTCGCCGCTTACCAAGTCTGCCAATGCCTCCGCAATCGCTACGCTGCGGTGCTTGCCCCCGGTACACCCCACCGCGATCGTCATATATCGCTTGCCTTCTTGAAGGTAGCCATTCGTGGTCAGCTCGACCAAATGGTTCGCGGTCCGCAAATACTCCGCGGCGCCGTCGCGGGACAGCACGTAGTCCCGGACGACAGCCTCGCGGCCGGTGTGCTCGCGGAGTTCGGGGATCCAATGGGGATTGGGCAGGAAGCGCACATCCAGCATCACATCGGCGTCCATCGGAACCCCGTATTTGAAACCGAACGATTGCACGGTGACCTGTAGGGCGTCCGGCGTCGCGCCGCCGTAGGCCTCCTCGATCTTGCGACGCAGTTCGTGGATCGACAGGGCGGTCGTGTCGATCACCAGATCGGCCGCCGATTTCACGTCGGCCAGGATCCGGCGTTCCTCCGCGATTCCGCCCGACAGGGTGCCGTCGAGGCTCTCACTCTGCAGTGGGTGGCGGCGTCGGACGTGACTGAACCGGCGAATCAGGACGTCGTCGGACGCCTCGAGAAACAGCAGGCGCATGTGCACGGACTGCGACTCGAGTTCCTTGACCACCCGGTTGAGATCGCTGGTAAAGAACCGGCTGCGAACGTCCATGACCACGACGAGCCGGCGGATCGGCGGGTCGATTTCGAGCCCCAGGTTGATCAACCGCGGGATGAGCTCCGCGGGCAGGTTGTCGGTGACATACCAGCCGAGGTCTTCGAACACCTTCGCAGCCGTGCCCCGTCCGGCGCCCGAAAGTCCAGTCACCACAACGACATCGACGCCATCGGCAGCCTGCTGCACACGCTCTTGCTGGTCCACTGCGGCCGCCCTGGTCCTTACCTGTTCTCCGTGTCGCGGTTACTTCGACGCAACCCTACCGTTGACATACGGTCGACGGGTGCAGAGCGTGCTTCAACACCTCCTGACTGTTTCGCCGGCGCCCGCGCCCCTCGACTCGGTGGCCCACGCGTGGCGACACAGCGAACACCATGAGTTCGACCTGCCGATCGACCGAGCGATCATCGGCGGCTTTCACGCCGACCGCCTCGGCTATGCCTTCGCGGCCGGATATCGGTGGGCACTCGCGGCGCTGCTCCCCCGAGCCGGCGAAGCGGCGACCGCGATGTGTGCGACCGAAACCGGCGGTGGTCACCCCGCCGCCATCCAGACCACCCTGACCCGTGACGGCGCCGGCTGGCGCCTCGACGGCGTGAAGTCATTCGTCACCGGTGGGTCCGCCGCCCGCCCAACTCGCGGTTGTCGCGACCGTCGGGACGGATTCCGCGGGGCGCAATCAATTGCGCGTGGTGTTGATCGACTCGGCTCGGTCGGGGGTGACGCTCACGGATCGCCCGCCGCTGCCCTTCATTCCGGAGGTGCCGCACGCGGAGGTCGTGTTCGAGAACGTCACGGTCGACGAACGCGAGATCTGCCCGGGCGATGGATTCGCCCGCTACCTCAAGCCTTTCCGGACCGTCGAGGACCTGCACGTGCTCGGGGCGACGCACGGCTGGCTGGTACAGGTGGCCAGGCGATGCCAGTGGCCGCGAGACATAGTGCAGCGGCTGGTCTTTGGTGCGTCGGCGGTCCGCGGTTTAGCCCTGGCCGAACCGAGTGATCCGACGGTGCACATCGCGCTCGGCGGGCTGTTCGACACGTTCGAAGCCCTCCTCGCCGACCTCGATCCGTTGTGGCACAGCGCCGACGACCAGACGCGTGAGCGCTGGGCGCGCGATCGTCAGGTGCTCGCAATCGCCGGATCGGTGCGGGCCAAGCGGTTGCACTCGGCGTGGCAGGCTATTCAGCGCTGAGTGCGGCGAGCACCGCCTTGGCGGTGTTCAACCCGATGCCGGGCACCTCGGCAATCTCCTCCACACTCGCCTTTTTCAGGTTCGCTACCGAGCCGAAATGCATGACGAGCGCGGTCCGACGGGTCTCGCCCAGTCCACGGATGGAATCGAGCGCGGATGCTGTCATGCGTCGTGATCGCTTGCTGCGGTGGAACGTGATCGCGAAACGGTGCGCTTCATCGCGCACGCGCTGCAACAGGAACAGTGATTCGCTGTTGCGCGGCAGGATCACCGGATCGGGTTCGCCTGGTACCCATACCTCTTCGAGCCGCTTGGCCAGTCCGATGACCGCGACGTCGGTAATGCCGAGATCGTCGAGTACCTCAGCCGCCGCCGCGACCTGCGGGGCACCGCCATCGACGACATACAGGTTCGGCGGATACGCGAACCGCTTTGGCTTGCCCGTCTTTTCGTCGATGACCGACGGTTCTTCGTCGCGCCGCATACGAGCGAACCGGCGGCGCGTGACCTCGGCAATACTTCCGACATCGTCCGAACGTCCCTCGCCCGCCGCCTCTTTGATCGCATAATGCCGATAGTCAGACTTGCGCGGCAGTCCGTCCTCGAACACCACCAGGGACGCCACCACATCGGTGCCCTGCACGTGGCTGATGTCCACACATTCAATGCGCAGCGGCGCGCTGTCGAGTTCCAATGCCTCCTGAATGCCCTGCAGCGCCGCAGATCTGGCGTTGAAATCGCTAGCCCGTTTGAGCTTGTGCTGCGCCAGCGCCTCCATGGCGTTGCGGTGCACCGTCTCGGCGAGCGCCTTCTTGTCCCCGCGCTGCGGCACCCTGATGTGCACCGTGGATCCGCGCAGCCCGCTCAGCCACTGCCCCACCTCGTCGACATTGCGCGGCAACGCCGGGACGAGTACCTCCCGCGGCACCACCGAGGCTGGCCGGTCGAACTCGTCGACATTCTCTGCGTGCGCGGCCTGTTCGCCGTAGAACTGGGTCAGGAACTGCTCGACCAATTCGGGCAGGTCACCGCCGGAGCGTTCGGCCACGCCGGGTTCGACGGCCTCGCCGGCCTTGTCGACAACCCAGCCGCGCTGCCCGCGCACCCGTCCCCCGCGCACGTGGAACACCTGCACGGCCACCTCGAGGTCGTCGGTGGCGAAGGCGACCACGTCGGCGTCGGTGCCGCTGCCCAGGACCACGGCCTGCTTCTCCAGCGCCCGGCGTAGTGCGCCTACGTCGTCGCGGAGCCGGGCGGCCGTTTCGAAGTCGAGTTCGGTTGCGGCCTCTTGCATCCGGTTTTCGAGTTGGCGGACCATCCGGTCGGTCTTGCCGGCGAGAAAGTCGCAGAAGTCGTTGACGATCTCGCGGTGCTGCGCGGCGCTCACCCGCCCGACACACGGCGCCGAACACTTGTCGATGTATCCGAGCAGGCACGGCCGCCCGATCTGGCTGTGCCGCTTGAACACTCCGTTGGAGCAGGTGCGTGCCGGGAAGACCCGCAGCAGCAGGTCGAGCGTTTCCCGAATCGCCCACGCGTGCGCATAGGGACCGAAGTAGCGGACGCCTTTGCGGCGCGGTCCGCGGTAGACGAACAGCCGCGGGTACTCCTCGTTGAGGGTCACGGCGAGCACCGGATACGTCTTGTCGTCGCGGTAGCGGACGTTGAACCGCGGGTCGAACTCTTTGATCCAGTTGTATTCGAGCTGCAGCGCTTCGACTTCGGTGGAGACGACGGTCCATTCGACGCTCGCGGCCGTGGTGACCATTTGCCTGGTGCGTGGATGCAGTGACGCCACATCCGCGAAGTAGTTGCTCAGCCGCGCCCGCAAGCTCTTTGCCTTGCCCACGTAGATGACCCGGCCATGGACGTCGCGGAACTTGTAGACACCAGGTTCGACGGGAATCGAGCCCGGGGCGGGCCGGTAGGTGGCGGGGTCTGGCACGACTACCAGGTTAGTCATCCGGACCGACAGGATCGCCCCGCCCACTCCCCGCGTTGATCACGAGCAAATGGCGCGAAGTTTGCCCCGATTAGCGACCATTTGTTCGGTGTCGTGGCAACCGTGTGCAGCTCGGGGCCGGCCTCGCTAGGCGAAGTCGAACACCGGCGGAAACAGCCCCACGACAAGTGCTGCCCAGGCCCCGAAGACGGGCAGGTAGCGCGTCTGCCAGCGCTCGGTGGCGCTGAAGCCGTGGCGGGCGCGGACGAAGCCGAAACCGAGCCAGGCGGCCCAACCGAGATTGACGAGCAAGACGAGATTCAACCCGAGCGCCGCCGCCTTGTTTGCGGTCATGCCGAACTCGGCGATCCGGCTCAGCATCGCCGCCAGCATGAGTGCGTCGAGCACGAGCGCGAGCACGACGAGGACCAGTTGCAACCGATCGAACATGTCCGGCGGCAGGTGCGGATCGCGTGCCGAAATCGCATACAGCAACAGCCCCAGTACGACGACCAGGATGAGATCCATCAGGATCAACAGGCTGCGGTCGACATCGATAACGCTGCCTGTGGTTGCGAACCCGCCAACCAACACGGCCAGCATCAGGATCGTGATCGGCGTGAACACCCGAGTGAGAACCGGCGCGATGTTTTCCACAACGTTCTGCTTCGCTTCGACCAGCCACGCCGCGACAATCACGGCTCCGGCCGCGCCGAAGGGCAGCACCCAATCCTCTATCGCCCCATTGGCATCGAGACCCAGCGCGGTGAAGGCGCCAACGGTCAGACCCGTCAAGACGCCGCCGCCGAGCGCCAGCAGGGTCAGGTAGACAAACCATTCACCGGTGAACCGGACAAAGTCCATCCGGCGACGGTCCGACCGCCACTCGCCGCCGACATAGGCCAGACCGACGGCAAACCACAGGGCGATCGGCGCATGGATCGACGCGATCACCACGGTGGATCCGCGCGGATCGAACGGGAAGGCGTTCAACAGCACCGCCGCCAGCACAAAGGGCACCACCAGCACCGCGGCAACGCGCGGATTCAGTCGACGCTTCCACGTGAAGTATCCGGCGAGGAAAGGCAGCACGAACAGGCTGGCGTTGCGCGCGAACAGGTCGTCGTGCAGCACTGCCCAGCCGACCTTCACCGCGATGGCCGCTGCGACAGCCAACGCGAGAACGACGAAGAGCTCGCGCCGGGACCCGCGATCGGCGCGGTCGGAGGCGGCGGGCACGAGCACAAGCTGCTTCCAGAGCCGATCGGAATGCTCACGCGCGAACTCGCGGGAGATGGTATCGACGCTGCCCATCCGCTTCACCGCAACCAGGAACGCCTCGTCGGCCTGTAGCCCGAGTGCCGACAGGTCCGAAATCTGGTCGCGCAGATGGTCTTCCATCTCGTCGGCGTCGGCTGCCGAGATGGCATGATGTCGTTCGACGTAGCCACGCCACTGGCCGATCTGCGATTCCAGCACTGCGTCGGTGTCCGTCACGACCAACCACCCGCTGGCGCCGGCGGCAACTGGGCGCAGCGCCACACCTGATCCAGCGCATCCGCCACGACGTCCCATTGGCTGCGTCGTTCAGCGAGCGCTCGCCTGCCCGCATCGGTGATTTCGTAGTGCTTGCGTCGCCGCCCGGCGTCGGAGCTCCCCCAGGACGCAGACACGTACCCGGACCGTTCCAAACGGTGCAGCAGCGGATAAAGCATTCCGTCGGTCCACTGCATGCGCCCGCCGGAAAGCTCTTTGACGCGTTTGAGAATCGCGTAACCGTAGGACTCGCCGTCGGCGAGAATTCCGAGCACCAGCGGCGTCGCAGACGCGGCCACCAAGTCTTTGTCGATATACATAGAACTCCTATGCCTAGTGCCCCAAGGCTAGCAGCCCTATGCATGCCCGCGCGGTGATCACGAGCAAAAGTCCCATTCTTACGCCGTACAGCTCGCCGTTTGCTCGTGATCACCGGGTTAGCGTGGGGAACGTGACACTCGTCAGCATGGCGAAGGTGAGACTCAGCAGCTTCGGCCTGGCCACTGTGCTCGCCGTCGCGTGCCTGACCGCATGCTCGAGCAGCAGCAGCAGCAGCACCAGCAGCCAGGCCTGCACCGAGACCGGCAAGGCCACGATGCTCACTGTCTCGAGGGCCAGCGGCACCACCGACCTGGCCACCAACCCCGAGATCGCGACCGGCTACCGCTCCGGAATGACACCGGTGCGCACCCGGACCTACGCGGTATCCACGGCAAATCCGGTCTCGACGTTGGCAGCGTGCAAGGTCCTCGACGCCGGCGGCACGGCAGCCGACGCCCTCATCGTCGCCCAGACCGTACTGAACCTCGTGGAGCCAGAGTCCTCCGGCATCGGCGGCGGCGCGTTCCTGCTGTATTACGACGCCAACACCAAACAGGTCGATGCCTACGACGGCCGCGAGACGGCACCACAGTCCGCAACCGAGAATTACCTGCGTTGGATCAGCGACACCGATCGCCGTGAACCGCAACCGAACACGCGCGCCAGCGGTCGTTCCATCGGCGTTCCCGGCGTACTGCGGCTGCTCGAGCTGGCGCACCACGACCACGGCAAACAACCGTGGCACGACCTCTTCGACCCGGCAATCAACCTTGCCGACAACGGCTTTGCGATCAGTCCCCGGATGGCCGAACAGATCGCCGAGTCCGCGTCGTCGCTGGCCGCCGACCCGACCGCACGCGCCTATTTCCTCAACGCCGACGCAACACCGAAAAAGGCCGGAACCACGATCACCGACCCAGCGCTGGCGAAGACCCTGGGCGCCATCGCCACCGACGGCGCCGACGCCTTCTATCACGGCGCCATCGCCCGCGACATCGTCGACACGACAGCCACAACATCCGGCGGGCGCACGCCCGGCCAGATCACGTTGCAAGACCTCGCGGCCTACCAGGCCAAGAAGCGCACGCCGGTGTGTGAGCCGTACCGCGGCCACCAGATCTGCGGAATGCCGAACCCGTCATCAGGCGGCATCACGATCGGCTCGATCATGGGAATCCTGAGCAACTTCGATCTCGCGAGGCTGCGACCGACCACGATGGACGTCAACGGCGGGCGCCCGAACCCCGAGGCCGTGCACCTCATCTCCGAAGCCGAACGGTTGGCCTACGCGGACCGCGACAAATACATCGCGGACTCGGATTTTGTGCCGCTGCCTGGCAATTCACCGCAAACGCTGCTCAACCCTGACTATTTGAAGAAGCGTGCTGCCCTTATCAACCCAGACCACTCGATGGGCACCGCACAGCCTGGCGACCTTGGCCCGGTGCCACTCGCACCGGCACCGCAGCAGCCTGAGCATGGCACCAGCCACATTTCGATCGTCGACAAATACGGCAATGCCGCGTCGATGACCACCTCGATCGAGTCTGCGTTCGGTTCGTTCCACATGGTCGACGGCTTCCTGCTGAACAATCAGCTCACCGACTTCTCGGCGCAGCCGACCGCGCCGGATGGCACACCCATCGCCAACCGGGTCCAACCGGGCAAGCGGCCCCGCAGTTCCATGTCGCCGACGCTGGTGTTCGACGACCACAAAAATCTGCAGCTCGTCACCGGTTCACCGGGCGGCGCGGTGATCATCCAGTTCGTCGTGAAAACCCTGGTGAACCTGCTGGATTGGGGTCTCGATCCGCAACAAGCGGTCTCCGCAGTCGATTTCGGCGCGGCCAACACGCCGGTGACCGGAGTCGGCGGCGAGCATCCGGATATCAATGCCACCGACAACGGCGACCACGATCCCCTCGTGCAGCGGTTGCGGCAACTGGGGCATCAGGTTTCGGTGGCACCGCAATCCAGTGGGCTCAGTGCGCTGCAACGCGACAGGGACGGGTGGATCGGCGGCGCGGACCCGCGTCGGGACGGCATTGTGCTCGGGGACACGGCAGGATAGCGGATATGGCGCCGACGAAACTTGCCGCTGCGACAGCACTATTGGCCATCGTGCTCGCCGCCTGTTCGGGCAACACCCAGCAGTCCGCGAGCCCGACGACATCTGCAACGTCGAGCAAGCCGACCGGCACGGCTTTCCCGACATCGTCGGTCAGCAGCACCCCGATCAACTCACTCCCAAGCCTCGACGGCTGCGTCGAAGACGGCCTGAACGTCGCCACCTGGAACACGCTGCCCGACGGCGGCGGGCCGGACCACCCCATCACCACCGGCACCGTCTCCGACGTAGTGCCGAAGCCGGGCCGGTGCTTCGATACCGTGACGTTCCAGTTGGACACGTCAGATCCGGTCGGGTATCGCGCCGCCTACGTTCCGCAGGTCACGCAGGCAGGATCAGGGCGGGTGATTCCCGTCGACGGCGGCGCAGAAGTGCAGGTGTCGATCAAAGCGCCGGCCGCCGACATCGCGAAGTTCCACAACTTCACCTTCACCGCCGGCGACGACTATCAGTCGCTTCGTCAGATCGTGTTCGCCGGTTCGTTCGAGGGGGTCACCACCTTCGGCATTGGGACGGCGAGCCAGACACCACTCGCGGTGGAATCACACAAGGACTCGGCGGGCAAAACTCAGGTCGTGCTGTATTTAGCGCACTAGCAACAACTTTGGCGCGATGTTTGACCTAGCCTTTTGTTGCCAACACCGCGAACATGGTCACCGACATATGAAAGTCACCGCGCGCCACGCCGGCGCGCAAATCTGCGAGGAGTCGTGCCGCCTGCTCCTCGGCGAGGATGCCGCTTTCGATCGACTGCGCCATCATCATCTGAACGAAGGGGCCCTCGACCACCGATGCGGGCCAAATCAGCGCCTGTGATCCGACGTCCTCGACTGTGAGGCCGGCCGCGGTGAGCAGTCCGGGAAGACGGCGCCCCGATCGCGGGTTGGTCATGTTCGCCAACATCATCTCGGCGACCGCTGCGGCGATTTCCCGATCGAGAGGATGCAGAATCGCTGTCTCCCAGTCAGTGTCGGTGACGACTGTGCGTCCACCCGGCCGCAGGACCCGCGCGATCTCCGTCGCCGCGAGTTCGGGTTCGTTCAGGTGCTGAAAGACTCGCTCACAGCGCACGATGTCGAAGGCGCCGTCCGCGAACGGTAGGTCGCTGGCGAGCCCGGACACGAAACGGGCCCGCGAACTGGCTTGCGCCGCGCGCTCTTCCGCAACCGTGCGCATCCAGTCGTTCGGTTCGACACCCACTGCGTCGCCATCCGGTCCCACCAAGTCTGCCAGGTGTTGCACCTCGGAGCCGGTGCCGGAGCCCACGTCGAGCGCACGTTCGCCGGGCCGAACCGCCAACGCTGAGCGTTCCCAGGCCCGCAGCCGCTGAATGCCTGGTAGACCCGCTTGCAGGTCAAGGACTTCGACCAGTCGGTCAACGGCTTCCTCAGCGATCTCGTCGGACCGAAACGACAGTCTCTGCGGAGGTTGCGTCATGTCGGCAGGCTACGCCGGAGGCAAGCCCTGGCTCGAGCCGGCATACTTGCGACCCAAGGCGCGGAAGCGCTGCACCGCCTCCACCGCGCGTTCCTTGTCGTTGGCCTGGATCGCCATCACCGCTACGTACTCGTCGTCGGGCAGTTCGATCCGCGCCCACGACGCGCCATCGGGAAAGGACAGACCGCGCACGACGTTCCACTCGAAGAACTTCTCGCTGATCACGTTTCGCACCGAGACGCCGCGGGCATTGGCACGCAGCCGGGGCCGGGTCAGCAACAGCACCGCTCCGCCGAGCAGCAGACCCAGCAACACCATGGCGACCTGATCGGCGGTCCGGAAATAGACACCGGTGGCGTTGTGCCGCAGTAGAACACCGGCCACCACCATCACCACGATGATCACCGCGGCAATGATGGTGGCAAAGCGCGCCGTACGGTGCGGTCGTGCCTCGAACTCCCAGTCGGTCATGCTCATCACTTACCTGCTAACTTCCGCAGCGTGATCGCCGAGTCGATCGCCGCCGCGCACGCGTCGCCACCCTTGTCCTCGGCGGAATCCGGCAGCCCGGCTCGGTCGAGCGCCTGTTGCTCGGTGTCGGTGGTGAGTACGCCGTTACCCACCGGGGTGCTCTCGTCGAGCGAAACGCGCGTCAGTCCGGCCGTGACGGCGTCGCAGACATACTCGAAATGCGGTGTGCCACCGCGGATCACCACGCCAAGGGCCACCACCGCATCGTGGTTGCGGGCCAAAGCCTGTGCCACCACCGGCAATTCGACCGCACCGGCGCAGCGCACCACCGTCACGTCGGGGACTTGCGCCTGCTTCGCCATTCGCTCGGCACCCGCGAGCAGCGCGTCACAGATCTCGGTGTGCCAGCGCGCCGCCACGATCGCCACCCGCAAGCCCTTCGCCTCGTCGAGCTGCAGCTGCGGGACGCCCTCGCCACTCATCGGACGGAACCGCCGAGGTCGAAATCGTCGAGACCGATGAGGTCGTGCCCCATCCGGTCTCGCTTGGTGCGCAGATAGGTCAGGTTTTCGGTGTTGGCCCGCACCGGCATCGGCACCCGCTCGGTGATGTGCAGCCCGTAGCCATCGAGACCAACCCGCTTGGCGGGGTTGTTGGTGAGCAGCCGCATCGAGGAAATTCCGAGGTCCACCAGTATCTGCGCGCCGATGCCATAGTCACGGGCGTCCGCGGGCAGACCCAACTGCAGGTTGGCATCAACGGTGTCGGAGCCGGCGTCCTGCAACTGATAGGCCTGCAGCTTGTGCAGCAGCCCAATCCCCCGCCCCTCGTGGCCGCGCATGTAGAGAACGACGCCGCGACCTTCCTGGGCCACCATGTCCAGGGCCGCATCCAGTTGCGGTCCGCAGTCGCAGCGCAACGACCCGAAGACGTCGCCGGTTAGGCATTCCGAGTGCACGCGCACCAACACGTCCGCGCCCTTGCCGTCGGGGCCGGGCAGATCACCACGCACCAGGGCTACGTGCTCGACGTCGTCGTAAATGCTCTGGTACCCGACCGCGCGAAACTCGCCGTGTCTGGTGGGAATGCGGGCCTCGGCAACGCGGACCACATGCTTTTCATGCTTGCGTCGCCAGGCGATGAGGTCGGCGATGGAGATCAGGGCGAGGTTGTGTTCGTCGGCGAACACGCGCAGCTCGTCGGTGCGAGCCATTTGGCCCTCGTCCTTCTGGCTGACGATTTCGCAGATCACCCCGGCCGGGCGCAGGTCCGCCATGCGGGCCAGGTCGACGGCCGCCTCGGTGTGACCGGGCCGGCGCAGCACGCCGCCGTCCTTGGCGCGCAGCGGCACGACGTGGCCGGGCCGGCGGAAATCGTTCGCGGTGGTGTCGGGGTCGGCGAGCAGGCGGGCGGTCGCGGCCCGGTCGGCCGCGGAGATCCCGGTCCCGATGCCATCCCGGGCATCCACGGTGACCGTGTACGCGGTGCCGTGCTTGTCCTGGTTGGTCGCGTACATCGGCGGCAGACCGAGCCGGTCGCAGTCGTCACCCATCAGCGGCACACAGATATAGCCGGAGGTGTAGCGGATCATGAACGCCATGAGCTCGGGCGTCGACATCTCGGCGGCGAAGATCAGGTCGCCTTCGTTCTCCCGATCCTCGTCGTCGACCACCACAACGGCTTTACCCGCGGCGATGTCGGCGACGGCCCGCTCAATGCTGTCGAACAGCGATTTCGTCCCGCTCACGCCGCGCTCCGTTTCCGTTGACTCGCTGATCTCGACGGTCCGGTTCCGGTCGCGTTCCGCTCCTCACGCTGGCGCGCTGCGATGCCCTAGCGACCTTGACCTCCCGATAAACAGTACGACGCATCATCCACGGGCCTGTAGTCGCTCGACGTACTTGGCGATCAACAGCGCACCAAACGCTGTACAGGCCGGTGTAACCGCTGTACGTCACGATGCACTGTAGACGCAATTATTCTCGAACGCTCAGGTGTCCCCTAGCCCGCTAGGACACCCTTTATGCACACGATAGACCGGCCGCTGACCCGCGCCGAGCTGCTGCCCGCCATGACCAAAGTCACCGATCTGTGCCGGCGGGAGGGTCTGAGCCGCGTCACGTTTCTCGACGCCGCGACCATCGCCGACCGTCTCGCCCGTGGCGAGATCGATCCGGCGGGTGCGCTGCGGTTACTGCGTCATGTCGAATCGTCGCGGTCGACGTAGACGCCTCTCCCCTGGCGAGACCGAAGCCGTCGAGCACGCCTATTCCGATGCGCTCGACTACGCGACCCGCCAGGGCGATGCCGACCCGGACAGGTTCGCCCGCCGATACGCGGGACTCGTCCGCTGGTCCCTCATTACGTCGCGTGACATTCAATCCCTAGCCGACTTCTACGCCGAACACCACAACTAGGCCAACATCCCTGCGAGACAACAGAATAGGGCGGTTTTCTGCCGGTCCCGCCCCAGCAGCAACACAAAAGATCGGTCCGGTGATTCACAGTCCAGCGAACGGCGCTGGCAGCCCGAAGCAGAGTGCGCACGACGCGACGGGTTCAACGCGGGATCTTCCACGGCCAGTTGGTGGGAGGTCTAGAAGTCGTTGGCCAGTCCGGTCTGGCGAATCGTGGAACGGGGGCGCAATTGGGGAAGGGGCCAAGCACAGGCACCAGTAGGCGCGCAGCGCCTCCCTCGCGGCCGGACGGCCCGAGAGGGCTACTACCCACGATGACGGAGGAACCATGACCACTGCACTGCGACTTGTCTCCACCGGCGGCACAGACGGGACCGAGCTACCGCCGCTGAGCAGATGGGAGCTCCACCAGCGCGGCGCCGGCAAGGGCGAGAGGTGGGTCGAGGAATCAGTGCGCACATTGAGGGCGGTGGAACGGTTCGCAGGATCACCCATCGAATACGTCACAGCCGTGGACGTGTCACGGTTCCTGGCGCGTCCACACCTTGCAGCCCGCAGCAGAAACACCTACTACGTACAGATCAAACGATTCTTCGACTGGTTCTCCGCCAACGGTGGGCACAACACCACCGCGACCCTGCCAGCGCCACGGCTACCGAGGTCAACTCCCCGGCCGATCAGCGACCAACAACTCGACCGCCTGATCGCCACTCGCATGCATCACCGGACACGGGTGATGATCCTGCTCGCAGCGTATGCAGGTCTGCGGGTCCACGAGATCGCGAAGGTGCGCGGCGAGGACTTCGACCTCGAATCCCGAACATTGCGGGTGGTCGGCAAGGGTGGCCACGCTGAAACCATTCCGCTGCATCCGCTGATCGTTGACGAGGCTCACCTGATGCCGAAACGGGGCTGATGGTTCCCATCGAACGCGACCCGGCCTGGCGAACATCTCAAGTCGCGCAGCGTATCCGAGATGATCGCGGGTGCGATGGCTCGCGCGGACATCGCCAACGGTACAGCTCACCGCCTGCGACACTGGTACGGCACTCGCCTGGTCGAGACCGGCGCGGACCTGCGCACCGTGCAAACACTGCTCAGGCACGCGAACCTCGCCACCACAGCGGTCTACACCCGGGTGTCGGATCCGCGGCGCGCTGACGCGATCAACCGGATTTGAGCGGGGCGCAATGAGCAGCTCCGATCCGATCCTGTCGCGGTGGGCTACGCACATGTATGCGGAGGGCCGCGCGAAACGCACTGTCCAAGACCGGGTTCCAGACCGACCACGGCCCGCTACTCGACGCCGGCACCAGCGAGATAGCGCAGTGGCTCGGCCGCCCGGAACTGGGCAACCTCGCCCGGTCACCCGCGGCCAGTTCGAGCGGTTGATCGCCACCAGCGACTCGGAACTGCGGGCGATGTGCCTGCTGCAAGGCCTCGCCGGGTTGCGCGTCGCCGAGGTCGCCAGGTTCCACGGCAACCAGCTCGACGCCGAGGCCGGCACTCTCACGGTCACCGGCAAGGGCGGATCGACGTACACGCTGCCGGCGCACCCGCTGATCCTTGCGCACGCCCGCAGAATGCCGGCGGGCTACTGGTTCATGGCCAACGGGCCCGGCGCGTCGGCGGCCGCTGCGTCAGCGAACGCACCCGACTTCGCATGCTGCGCAACAAGGTTCCCGGCACACCGCACTGTCTGCGGCACTTCTACGGCACTCACCTTGTCGAATGCGGCGCTGATCTACGCGTTGTCCAGGAGCTGATGCGCCACCAGTCGTCGCAAACAACGAGCATTTACACGTTGGTCAGCGACACGCGCCGCCGTACAGCGATCGACCAGCTGATGACCTTAGAGTCAGCGCGCTTCGACGTCGCCAATACAGGTGCCGCTGCATTCGACCGATTCGCCGCTGGCGATCACTTCACCACCGAACCCGGTCCGCTGCCACTTGTTGAATCAGCAACCGCTTTCCGCACTGGCTACAGTTGCGGCCGTTTTGACGCTCGGTCCACTCCGTTCGCGACATTCCAGACACCCTAGTCGTGGTCATGCGGGCGGATCTCGGCGAGTGTTTCGGCCGCCAACTGAGCGGCGCGCTCCTCGGTCAGTTCCTCGCCGTGGTAGATGAACGGCTCATCGGACTCGTCGAGCACCGGCTCGCCATGAAGATCCTTGAACGTCGCCATTGCATCCGGTCCTCGGGGTCAGAGCTTCCCGATCAGCTTCTGAATATTCGTCAGACCATTTTCGCTGATGCCGCTGCCAGCCAAATACCCGACGATAAAATCCGGGTCATAATCCGCACTTGCAGATAGCTTCCCAAGTGATCGCTTCGCGTCGCGCTTACCGTACACATCGCCGTAACCGTTGTTCCCGTTGAACACCAGATGGTCTAACTCGTCCTTCAACTCGGCTGCCGGCGGCGGCGTGATCTCGCCCGTCAACAAGTCAACTGCGCCGACAGCGGAGGCCCATCCACGCACCGGGAAAGAAGGGGTCTCCACCACGCACAGCGCGGTATTACGCGCGAGCTGGATGCTGTAGGCAAGTTCGCGGACATGCGGCACATACGCGAACACTGGGCCGGTTCCCGACGAAACCGAACGCGACCGCCGTGTCGTGTGGATCGCGCCGCGTCGCACCAAATCGGCCAGCGGCCCGCTATCGGCTTGACCGCTGAATGTGTTGGTGAGTAGTACAACAGGCAAGCTCAGCCGCTGCGCTTCATCCTCGATCCATTCGCCGGCCAAGGCAGATGCCTGGTCCCACGAACGCTCGTCGTAGGGCACCCATGCCGCGGAGTACTTGACCGGTTTCGCAATCACGGAATCGAATCTTACGGGCGGGCGCTTATCGCAGCTTTCGGCCGCCAGTCGAGGGTGGAATTTCGTCGAATCTTCTCCTCAGATTCGGTCGATCACCTGGTTGTTGGGTCGCAGATGCGGATATCTGTGAACTGTCCGCACGGAATTTTCGCCTCACCCAGGGCGGCCCGGCGCGGCGGCGAAGGGGCATGCCCCCACCCCGCGGCGGCGATCAGTTTGTGTCCGGGCCGCTGCCGTCTGGAAAGGCAGTGCAGACGGCAGCGGCCCGTATAGGTGTCGCGCGACTGCTGACGCGCCGAGATCCACACCACCGTTCATCTCGGCGCGCCGCGCTGCTGCGTCACCCAGCTCGGATGGCTACGGTGATGCTTGTCGTGCCGGTGCTGATCACCTTCACGTCTATGGTTTCGCTGATTGCGGGTGCTTTCCCAACGATGTTCGCTGACAGTTCCAGGTGCTTGATGATGTGAGCCATTTCGGGCGCTCCCTTATGGGCTTGGTGGCGGTGGGAGAACGCTGGTGATCGGCACGTGCGCGCCGTCGATGAGAACGGTCGGGGTCACGTCGATTTCCACGACACGGCCGTCGGGTGTGCGTTGCCGGCGGATGCCGATGGGCATGACGTTGGTGTCGAGGTAGCCGTCGGGTGTGCGCGGCAGATACGGGAAGTCGCCGTTGGGGCCCGGGTCGAGCGCGTCGAGCGTCATGGGTTCAGCCTTCACCGTCGAGGTCGGCGATGGTCTCGGGGCGTTCGGGAATTACTTCCGCGCATATTTCGTCGCTGCGCTGCCGATAGGTTGCCTCGGCTGCTTTGTTGACTGCGGTGATGAAGTCACCTCCGTCGAACCTTAAGCGGTCGCTGTCGGGCAAGATCTGGGCGGTGGTCTGTTGGGCGTCTTGGGATTGCCGGGCTTGGCTGCGGACGTGATAGCGGGCGATGCGGTGCCCGCGGTAGTCAGCGAACGCGGTGAATGCGGCGACGAGATCACGAGCGGTTACAGCGTCGCGGAAGGCTGTGAATGCGGCGTGTTCGCGTTCGGCCAGCTGCTGGTCGATCCTCCGATGGTCGGCGATGAATGCCAGGTCGTAGGCGCGTTGCGCCTCGGCGAGGCGTTGCTGTTCGGCGGTGCGCCGGCTTTCCAGCTCGGTCCTGGCCTGGGCGGCTTCGGCAAGGCGCTGATCAACGATCGCTTGCAGCTGGGCGTCGGTGGGCCGCGCGGTTTGGGTCATCGCTTGCTCTCCTGCTTGGCGAGTTCCTCGGCCGCCTTTTTCGCTTGTTCGTGGTAGCCCAGCGCCATTCGCGTGCGCGGGTTGAGACCGTCGATTGCGGCCAGTCGGTCCGCTTCGTCGTCGTAGTCGGGGTCGTACAGGCTCGCGCGGGAGACGAGAACTCGTTTTTGGGGGCTGATGCTCATGGTTTGTCAGTGCCCTTTCACGCTTCAGTCGTTGTAGCCGGCCGCGATGCGCGCGGTTGGGCTCGTCTGCTTGTTTGCCCGATGCGTTCCCCGGCTGGTGGGTTGCTCGCCGGCGAGGGCCTCAGCGAGCAGCGCGACGAGCTCGGCGGGGTCGAGTGCGCTCAGGTAGTCGATGACCGCGGCGCGCTGGTCGGCGTCGGCGCCGCTGCTGCCGTTCGTCGATGTTCCTGTGTTGCTGGTGTTGGCCATCGGTTATTCCTCGATCGGTATGAGCCAGCGGCCGCCTGTTTTGCGGCCGTGTCGTTGTGCGTGGCGGCGCGCGGTCCGCTGGCTGCAGCCGGTGCGGGTGGCGTACTCGCTGACGCTGATCTCACGATATGTGTTGGGCTGCAACGGTTGTTCGTTTCGTGTCCGATTGTCCGCCAGCGCTGCGTTGACCTGCGTTTTCAGTCGAGCGATGGTGTCCGACAGTGGGAGTCCGTTGCGGCGGCGCGCGTGTTCAGCGACGACGATGAGCCGTTGCACAACCAGCAGATCGTCGCGCTCGAGCAACAGCCCGTTGACGACGCTGCTCACGGCGACCCTGGCGGTTCGGTGCGCCACTGGCAGCGGACACGTTCCGGGCAACGGCCGCACAGCTGGGCGGCGGCGGCGCGGCGTTCGGCGACGCACTCGTCTTCCTCGCCCAGGCTGCGCGGTTCGTAGATCTGCCACTGCCCGCGGCACGCTGCCTGAGGTAGTGCCGGCAACTGGTCGAGCACCCGCTCCAGGAGCAGCATGGCGCCGGTCGGATCGAGAGGTGCGCGACCGCGGCTCATGACTGCTCCAGCTGTTCCCGCGGTGTGCGTTCGACGGCCGCGAGCGTCGCGCACAGGTTCCGGCACGCCCATCCGATGCTGTAGAGCCTCGACGACGCATCGAGCCGGTCAATTCGGCCAGCATCTGCGAGCAGCGCGTCGAGCTCGTCGCAGTAGTGCCCCATAGAGTGGTGTAACTCGGTGGCCGAGATCGTCTCCGACATCCGTGTCGTTGACGGATGTAGAGCGGCCACCGCGTGATCTTTCGAGTCAACCGTCTAAAGAATCCTCGAGGAGTCATCGCGATGACCGCACCCCATATTGTCGACCCTGCAGGCCTGCTTGGCCAAGCCCTATCTGACGCGTCGCCGGATCTGATGCGCGAGCTGCTGCAGACCATGATCAACGCACTGCTCTCCGCCGATGCCGACGCTGTGTGCGGCGCCGAGTGGAACGCCCGCTCGGCTG
>NZ_VLIY01000014.1 GCF_007489285.1 Skermania sp. ID1734 | reverse complement strand
ACCCCACCGAGCGGCTCAACCGAGAGATCCGCCGCCGCACCGACGTCGTGGGCATCTTCCCCAACCGAGATGCCATCGTCCGCCTCATCGGCGCCGTCCTTGCCGAGCAGACCGACGAATGGGCCGAAGGACGCCGATACCTCGGACTCGAAGTCCTGGGCCGCTGCCGACTCACCCTGACCACCGACACCGACACCAGCTCGCAGACGGAGGTGACCACTGATGCACTGATGCAACTACCCGCCTGATCACCAACGAAGGATCACAATTCAGTTACACCACTTCTAGGGGCTTGACCCGCTGCGGCTCATCAGGCAATTGCTGCTGCAATACAGGACTTCGCGCAGACCACACGATCCAGCGCTGCCAGATATGTCGGCGCAGACGAACAGACCAAGAACAAGATTCGCCGATGAGATCGATCGAGCGCATCCGACGCTGCCAACCGCTCTCCATGAACGACTTCGCAACCGAACTTTGCGCCCAGACCGAGCTTCTCGTCGACAGCGCCGACAACGCCGCACGAATCGCGGACCTTCTCCCCCAACACTGGCAAGGGCGGGCGGCGCGATCGGCCACGACAAGAGCGCGCACAGATTGGGAGACTGCACGACGAATCGGCCACGCCATTGACGAACTCGGCGATCACTACACCCGGTTCGGCACGCATCTCGCCGACATCCGCGCCACTCTGCTGAATCTCATCGATGAGGCAGTCGACGAGGGTATGGCCGTCACCGACAACGGAACGGTCACTTCCACATCCGATCCCGATCATGCCGCGTTCCTGCAGCACCGAATTCGGGCACAGATCAACGCCTTTGTCGACACTGAACATCAAGCGGCGAAAGCACTCGACTCGACGCTGACCGAACTCACTACTGCGGCCCCGCACCTCGCGAGCTCGGCGCTGCCGACCGACCCCGCCCAACTGCATCATGCGTGGCAACAACTGTCGACCGATCAGAAGGAGGCCTTGTACGCGCAGGACCGCTTCTTGGGCAACCGTGACGGCATCCCACAGGCCGAGCGTGACATCTTCAATCGCCGAACACTCGAATTGCTGCGCGCCGACTGCACCGCCGCACAGGCGACGGTGGACCAGCTCACGGCCGCTCATCCGGACTGGGCAGCGGGCCGGAACATCCCAATGGATCCCCCGCCGTCCGCGACGCATCACTGGAAACAAACCCATGCAGATTTTGTGTTGTGGCGCAACCGCATCGACGCAGCACGTGCCCGAACCCGCAACATCGACGGCTACGACGCGGTCGCTCGCGCGGCGCAGCCACCACGATTGCTGACGCTCCTCGACAACAATGGCCACGCCGCCGTCGCGACGAACGACCCCGACACGGCGACGCACGTGGTCACCTTTGTGCCCGGCACCGGCGCCACACTGACAGACTTCGATCGCGGCATGACGCGCGCGATTGCCATGCAGGACAAGGCCGTCGCCCTCGGCAGCGGTCAACCAGCAGTGATCGCCTGGTACGGATACGACGCGCCACAGAGTCTGGTCACCGACTCACCGTCGCACGCGTACGCCGACCGCGCGGCGCCGGCACTCGACCGGTTCCAGGAGGGCTTGCGCGCAACGCACATCGGCCAGCCATCCATGAATACCGTTGTCGGACATAGTTACGGAACGACCGTGATCGGTCACGCGGCGAGCAATGGCTACGCCTTGAACGCCGACCGGCTGATCCTGGTGGCAAGCCCCGGCGTCGGCGTCGACAACGTCGCAGACCTACGACTCACCGGCGTCGACCCGGCGCAGAACGGCACCCGAGTGTTCGCCACGACAAACAAATTCGACCCAATCCGCGCAAGTCCCCCGTTCATTCACGAAACCCAACCGATCCGGCCGGAGTTCGGCGCAACAGTCTTCGACGGCGCGCCCACTCGTGGGCCGTGGTGGTCACCCGGCGGAATCGTCTGGGACGGCTCGGGCAGCCACAGTTCGTACTGGGACCCCGACAATCCGGCACTGCACACGATCGCGCGGATAATTGTCGGGCAGCACTAGATTGCGCGCTCCCGGTCCGCCCAGTAGGGGTCGCGCAACTTACGCTTGTACAGCTTGCCGTTTGGATCGCGCGGCAGTTCGTTGACGTAGTCGATGGACTTGGGCCACTTGAACTTCGCCAGCCGCTTGGCGGCAAAGTCGAGCAACTCGGCAGTCAACGCCTCGTCACCCTCGATACCGTCGGCCGGTTGCACCACCGCCTTGATCTCTTCGCCCCAATCTTCATGGGGCACACCGAACACCGCCACATCGGCGACCTTCGGGTGGACGGCCAACTCGCCCTCGATCTCGGCCGGATAGATGTTGACGCCGCCAGAAATGATCATGTCCGACTTGCGGTCACACAGGTACAAGTAACCGTCCTCGTCGACGTACCCCACGTCACCGAGCGTGAAAAGGTCACCCACCCGCGATGCTTCGGTCTTCTTCTTGTCGTGGTGGTATTCGAAGGAGGAACCACCCATCCGCATGTACACCTGGCCGACCTCACGGGGCGGCAATTCATTGCCATTGTCATCGAGCACCTTGACAACAGAATTGGGCCACGCCTTACCCACCGAGCCGGGCTTGCGCAGCCATTCCTCGCCCGAAATCGATGTCCCGCCACCCTCGGTTGCGGCGTAGTACTCGGTCACCACCGGCCCCCACCACTCGAGCATGCGGCGCTTGATCTCCAAGGGGCACGGCGCGGCGCCGTGGATCATGCAGCGCAGCGACGACACGTCGTACTTGGCGCGAACCTCCTCAGGCAGGGCGAGCAGGCGGTGGAACTGGGTGGGAACCATGTGCGAATGGGTGACCCGATGCTCTTCGATCAGCCGCAGCATTTCCTCCGGATCCCAGCGGTCCATCAGGACGACCTTGTGCCCCAATTGAATAGAGATGGTGACGAAGTTGAGCACGGCAGTGTGGTAGAGCGGGGAGCCACAGATGTGGACGTGGCTGTCGAATGCACGCAGTCCGAAGATGCCGAAGAACCCACTCGCGGCCAGCGGCACCTCGTCCGGATCATTACCCGTCAGCGGGCGACGGACGCCCTTCGGACGTCCGGTAGTTCCGGACGTGTACAGCATCGGTGCGCCGGTGGTGCGAATCTCGGGACGTCCCGGCGGTAGATCGGCGCCGAGTTCGGACAGCGGTCGGAACCCGTCGATGGTGCCGACCGCGAACCGCGCGTCCGCCGGGACCCCGGCCTCGTCGGCCGCCTGCACGGCCGCCTCGGCAAAGCGCTCACCAGCCAGAAACGCTTTGGCCTCACTGTCTTTGAGGATGTAAGCGACCTCCGGCCCGGTGAGGTGCCAGTTGACGGCAACAATGTAGAGGCCGGTCTCGAAGGCAGCGAAATAGAAGGCGACCAGGTCGGCGGTGTTGTGCAACATCATCACCACGGCATCGCCGGGGCGCAGACCCATCTGTTGCAAACCTGCACCGTAACGGTCGGCGCGCGCGGCGAGTTCACCATAGGTCAGCGAGTTGCCATCCGGATCGACCAGGGCGATCCGGTGCGGATCGGCAGCAGCGATCTTCCACAGGCCGGGGGCGAGTGCGTCGTCGGTCATTCCTCGAATTTAGAACGTGTTCTAGCTATCGGCAAGTGCGGCGAGGCGTCGCATTTGTTCGACGTCGCCACACGTCACCAACAGCATCGTCACGCCGGCGTCCGACCATTGCTTGATTTCGGTGCGCACCCGGTCTCCGTCGCCGATGATCATCGTCTCGACCACCATCTCGTCCGGTACTGCGGCGGCCGCCTCCGTCTTGCGGCCGGACTGGAACAGCCGGCCGATCTCGTCGACCTCGGCGGCGTACCCCATGCGCCGGTATACCTGCGCGTGAAAGTTCAACTCCGGCGCGCCCATGCCCCCGACGTATAGCGCGATCACGGGTCGCAACCGCTCGATCTCGGCCGCCCGGTCGTCCGTGACGATCACCTGGCAACTCGCGGCCACCTCGAAATCGGCCCGCGACCGTCGCGCGCCGGTACGAGCGAAGCCCTCGTCGAGCCACTCGTTGTACATGGGAGCCAGCCGTGGCGAATAGTAGATCGCCAGCCAGCCGTCGGCGATTTCGGCCGTCAGTGCCACGTTCTTGGGACCTTCAGCGCCGAGCCAGATCGGCAAATCCGCACGTAACGGGTGGGTAATCGGCCGCAACGGCTTGCCCAGACCCGTCGCGCCAGCGCCGGTATACGGCAACGGATAGTGCGGGCCGTCGTTGTGGACGGCGGTCTCGCGGGCCAGTACCTGCCGCACGATGTCGACGTACTCACGCGTGCGCGCGAGCGGCTTGGCAAACGGCTGTCCGTACCAGCCCTCCACCACCTGTGGCCCGGACACGCCCAGTCCGAGGATTGCCCGCCCACCACTGAGGTGGTCGAGGGTCAGGGCGTGCATGGCACACGCGGTCGGCGTCCGCGCGGACAACTGCGCCACTGACGTTCCCAACCGGACGCGCCGCGTCGCCGAACCCCACCAGGCGAGCGGGGTGAAGGCGTCGGAGCCCCAGGACTCGGCGGCGAACACCGCATCGAACCCGACCTCGTCGGCCGCGCGGACCAGTTCGCCGGCGTTCGGAGTGGGCTGGGCGCCCCAGTATCCGAGTTGTAGTCCGAGCTTCATCGCGCGCCTTTCGAAGGGGTGATTCGAAGTCACCCTTGCGAGCAGAATAAGAACCTGTTCTACTCGAAGTTGTGAGCAATGTGAACAGTGCTGTTCGTGACGCACAGCTCGAAAAGCCGCTCAGTGCGCCGCTGCACATGCAATTCGATTACACCAGGTCCGTCGGCCCGGTGCTCGGTCGATTCTTAACGGCCTTGCGCGGCAAGCGGATCCTCGGTATCCGAGGTAGTGACGGGCGGGTGATCGTGCCGCCTTCCGAGTACGACCCGGTGACGTCCAAGCCGCTGACCGAGTTTGTCGACGTCGCAGACACCGGCACGGTCACCACCTGGAGCTGGGTGGCCAAGCCGCTCGAGGCGCATCCGCTGCCGCACCCGTTTGCGTTCGCTTTGATCCAACTCGACGGTGCCGATACCGCGATGCTGCACGCCGTGGACGCTGGTTCGCCCGACGCAATGTACTCCGGCATGCGGGTACGCGCCCGCTGGCGCGGCGAAACGATCGGCGCCATCACCGACATCGTCTGCTTCGAGCCCGGCGAGAACAGCGAAACACCCACGACGGCAAGCGACTCCAGTGGCGAGCCGATCACCATCCTCACCACGCCCGTCAAACTGGAATACCAGCATTCAGCGTCGTTCCAGGAGAGCTACTACCTGCGCGGGTTGAAGGAGGGCCGGCTCATCGGCGGCCGCACCGACGCGAACGGAAAGGTGTACATCCCGCCGCGGGGCGCCAACCCCACCGACGGCCGGCCCACAACCGAGCAGGTGGAACTGCCCGACCGCGGCATCGTCACCACCTTCTGTGTGGTCAATGTGCCGTTCCTGGGTCAGCGCATCAAGCCGCCCTACATCGCGGCGTACGTGTTGCTGGACGGCGCAGATATCCCGTTCCTGCACCTGATCTTGGAATGCGACCCAGCGGAAGTGCGGATGGGAATGCGGGTCGAAGCGGTGTGGAAGCCACGCGAACATTGGGGCTACACCCTCGAGAACATCGACCACTTCCGGCCCACCGGCGAACCGGACGCCGATTACGAAACCTACAAGCATCACCTGTGAGGACGCGTCGATGACCGAAGTGGCTGTGGTGGGTTTTGCCCAATCCCCCAACGTTCGTGAAACAACCGGCACCACCAACGGCGTGGAAATGCTGGTGCCCTGCTTCCAGGAGCTGTACGACAAGCTCGGAATCACTAAGTCCGACATTGGTTTCTGGTGCAGTGGCTCATCAGATTATCTGGCCGGACGCGCGTTTTCGTTCATTGCCGCCGTCGATGCCATCGGCGCAGTGCCGCCGATCAACGAGTCGCACGTCGAAATGGATGCAGCCTGGGCGCTGTACGAGGCGTACCTGAAGATCCTCACCGGCGAGGTCGACACCGCCCTCGTCTACGGCTTCGGCAAGTCCTCGGCAGGACGGCTGCGACAGGTTCTGTCGATGCAACTCGACCCGTATGTGGTTACTCCCCTCTGGCCCGACTCGCTGAGCATTGCCGGCCTGCAAGCCCGCGCCGGGCTGGACGCCGGTAAGTGGACCGAGCGTTCGATGGCCGAGGTCGCAGCACGCAGTCTCGCTGCCGCGCAATCAAATCCGAATGCCCAGCGTTCCGGTCCGGTCGACATCGACGCGCTGCTCGCCACTGAGTATGTGGCGAATCCGTTGCGCGCCCATGACTGCGCACCGATCACCGACGGCGCCGCGGCAATCGTACTTGCGGCCGGTGACCGTGCCCGGGAATTGTGCGAACGCCCGGCATGGATCAGCGGAATCGCGCACCGCATCGATACCCCGAACCTCGGCGCGCGTGACCTGACCGTGTCGGCGTCCACCACCGCTGCGGCGCGCGACGCCACTCGCGGCGATGTCACCGGAATCGACAGCGCGGAACTGTATGCGCCCTTCTCGCATCAAGAGTTTATTTTGCGCGAGGCAATCGGATTGGCCGCCGACACCGAGGTGAATCCGTCGGGCGGTCCGCTCGCCGGCAACCCGTTGTTCGCCGGTGGGCTCGAACGCATCGGACACGCGGCAAACCGAATTCACTCCGGCCAGGCAGGAAGGGTGCTGGCACACGCGACGAGCGGGCCTGCCCTGCAACAGAATCTGGTCGCGGTCATGGAAGGTCGAGACAAGTGAGCAAGCAACTCGCCGCAGTGCTGGGGACCGGACAAACGCATTACGTCGCCAAGCGCCAGGACGTGTCGATGGCGGGCTTGTGCCGGGAAGCCATCGATCGGGCGCTCGCTGATTCCGGGCTGAGTCTGGAAGAAATCGACGCGGTGGTCGTCGGTAAGGCGCCCGACCTGTTCGAGGGTGTCATGATGCCCGAGCTCTTCATGGCCGACGCGCTCGGCGCCACTGGCAAGCCGCTCATCCGGGTGCACACGGCAGGGTCGGTCGGTGGCTCGACGGGATGTGTGGCGACGAGCCTGGTGCAGTCCGGGCAGTATCGCCGCGTACTGGCCGTGGCATGGGAGAAGCAGTCCGAATCGAATGCCATGTGGGCGTTGTCCATTCCCATTCCCTTCAACATGCCGGTGGGCGCCGGCGCGGGCGGCTACTTCGCCCCGCACGTGCGCTCCTACATCCGACGTGCCGGTGCACCAGCACATGTCGGTGCCATGGTCGCGGTGAAGGACCGGCTCAACGGCAGCCGAAATCCATACGCGCACTTGAAGCAGCCGGACATCACCTTGGAATCGGTGCAGGCGTCGCAGATGCTGTGGGATCCGATCCGCTATGACGAGACGTGCCCATCTTCGGATGGGGCCTGTGCGCTGGTCATCGGGGACGCGGACAGTGCCGCGGCCGTCGAGGCGCAGGGCCGCAAGGTCGCCTGGATTCACGCCACCGCCATGCGGACCGAACCGACCACCTACGCGGGACGAGATCAGGTGAACCCCCAGGCTGGCCGCGACGCTGCTGCCGCACTGTGGAAGGCGGCCGGCATCAAGGATCCACTCGAGGAAATCGACGCCGCAGAGATCTACGTGCCCTTCTCCTGGTTCGAGCCGATGTGGTTAGAGAACCTTGGTTTTGCCGCTGAGGGCGAGGGCTGGAAGCTTACCGAGGCCGGCGAGACGGCTATTGGTGGACGGATCCCGGTCAATGCCTCCGGTGGTGTGCTGTCGTCGAATCCCATTGGCGCGTCGGGTCTCATTCGATTTGCCGAAGCCGCCATGCAGGTGATGGGACGCGCCGGCGATCATCAGGTGGCCAATGCGCGCAAGGCGATGGGACACGCTTACGGTGGCGGCTCGCAATACTTTTCGATGTGGGTCGTTGGCTCCGAGCGGCCTGAGTGATGGACACCGTCCATCCGGCGCGCGCCGCCGGGCTCGCCTCCCAGGCCGCAGTTCGTGCGAAGAACAAGCAGCAGTGGCTCGCCTTGTTTGCCCCGGAGGCCTGCGTCGAGGATCCAGTCGGACCGTCAGGGTTCGACCCGGAGGGCAAGGGCCACCATGGCGCCGAGGGAATCTCCGCGTTCTGGGACATGGCCATCGCCAAGGCCGACTCGATCGAGTTTCATTTTCACGACTCGGTCGCGTGCGGCAACGAAGCGTGCTTTCTCGGATTCATCAGAACACTGATCGGCGGCATGCAGATCGATGCCGAGGGCGCCTTTACCTATCGGGTGAATGACGACGGCAAGATCGTTGCCTTGCGGGCGTTCTGGGAGGTCGAGCGGGCAATGTCGACCGCCAAGCCCGTCGCCTGACTCAGCGCCCTTCTCGTTAGGCACCCTCTCGCGGCGAGCCCGAACAAATGGTCGCGTTTGGCCCTCGTTTTCGGGCCATATGCTCGTGATCAACGCGGGAGCCAGCGTAAACCCGGGCCGCACAGTCGCAGCCCGGGTTGCGCTGTAGCACTAGTGCTTGACCGGACAGGTCCCGTAGTCGACCTGGAACTCCTTGATGCCGTTAAGCCAGCCCGAACGCAAGCGCCGCGGCTCCGCGACCCTCGACATGTCGGGCAGATGGTCGGCAATAGCATTGAAGATCAGGTCGATCTCGAGCCGCGCCAGGTTCGCACCCAGACAGAAATGCGCACCGGTGCCGCCGAAGGACAAGTGCGGGTTCGGGTTTCGAGTGATGTCGAACGAGGTCGGGTTCTCGAAGACATCCTCGTCGAAGTTCGCGGAGCTGTACATCATGACAACCCGCTGGCCCTTCTTGATCTGCACGCCGCCGAGTTCGGTGTCTTCCAGCGCCGTTCGCTGGAACGACGTCACCGGGGTGGCCCAGCGAATGATCTCGTCTGCGGCGGTGGCCGGACGCTCGCGCTTGAACAGTTCCCACTGGTCCGGATACCGCAGGAACGCGTGCATGCCATGGGTGATCGCGTTACGCGTCGTCTCGTTGCCGGCCACAGCCAGCAGGATGACGAAGAAGCCGAACTCATCCGAACTCAGCTCGTGCCCGTCGACGTCTGCTTCGATCAGCGTGGTGACGATGTCGTCGGCCGGACACTTCTTGCGCTCTTCGGCCATTTGGTATGCGTAACCGAGGATTTCGGCCGAAGCCGCCACCGGGTCAAGATCGAGTTCGGGGTCGTCGTAGCCGGTCATCTGGTTCGACCAGTGGAAGACCTTCTGCCGATCTTCTTGCGGCACACCGATCAACTCGGCAATCGCCTGCAGCGGAAGTTCGCAGGCGACCTGCGTGACGAAGTCGCCGGAACCGGCTTGTGCGGCCTCCTTGACGATCTGCTCAGCCCGCGCCGACAACTCGGCACGCAGGCTGTTGATGGCGCGCGGCGTGAACCCGCGGGAAACTAGCTTGCGTAGCTTCGTGTGCTCGGGCGCGTCCTTGTTGAGCAGAACGAACCGCTGCAGCTCGATCTGGTCGCGCGTGATGTCGTCGTTGAACCGCGGAATGGCGGTGTTGACCCATGTCGAGAAGACGTCGCTGCGGCGCGAGACTTCTTTGACGTCGTGGTGCTTGCTGACCACCCAGAATCCGTCGTCGTGGAATCCGCCCACCTCCGGTGGCTGTGGGTTCCACCAGATGGGGGCAGTCTTGCGCAGTTCCGCGAACTCCTGGAAGGGAACACGTTGCGCGTAGATGTCCGGATCGGTGAAGTCGAATCCGTCGGGAAGATTTGGCTCGGCCACCAGCGTCTCCTGCGTGTGCTATCTCACTTGACCACCCTGGCCGGCACGCTCGGGCAGCGCCGCCCATCGATGTGGAACACGTTCTAACATCATTGAACCACATCGGGCAAAGGCTGGGAAGAATCAGCGACAATGCCGCCTTGTCGAGGTGTCAGAACGTGTTCTATTTTTGTTGGTATCGAAAGGAGTTTCCGAATGGGCAATCCGGTAATCGTGGAGGCAGTGCGCACACCGATCGGCAAGCGGCGCGGTTGGCTGGCGGGGCTGCACGCAACCGAGATACTCGGCGCTGCCCAGCGTGGCGTGATCGAGCGCGCACAGATCGACCCACTGCTTGTTGAACAGGTCATCGGCGGATGCGTCACCCAGGCCGGTGAGCAGTCCAACAACGTCACCCGCACCGCGTGGCTGCACGCCGGCCTGCCGTGGCAGTCCGGCTGTACGACGGTCGACTGTCAGTGCGGCTCGGCGCAGCAGGCCAATCACTTGATCGCCGGTCTCATCGCCACCGACGCCATAGATATCGGAATCGCCTGCGGCGTGGAGGCCATGAGCCGGGTGCCGCTCGGAGCGAATGTCGGCGAGCACGCGGGTCCTCGTCGCCCGGACAGCTGGGACATCGATCTGCCCAACCAGTTCGAGGCAGCGGAACGGATCGCCCGACGACGCGGGCTGACCCGAGCCGATCTCGACGGTCTCGGCCTGCGCTCGCAATCACTCGCTAAACAGGCTTGGGCACAAGGAAGATTCGAGCGCGAGGTGATACCGGTGACAGCGCCGGTGCTCGACGCCGACGGCAACGCGACCGGCGAGAAGCGAGAAGTGACTCGCGACCAAGGATTGCGCGATACGAGCCCCGAGTCGCTGGCGCAATTGAAGCCGGTCCTCGACGGCGGCCTGCACACGGCGGGGACGTCCTCACAGATCTCCGACGGCGCGGCCGCGGTCCTCCTGATGGACGAGGCCCGCGCACGCGCCGAGGGGCTCACCCCGCGTGCCCGCATCCGCACCCAGTGCCTGGTCGGCGCGGAGACCGAGTTTCACCTCGACGGACCGGTGCAAGCGACGGCCAGACTCCTCGAACGGAGCGGGATGAGCATCAACGATCTCGACCTGTTCGAAGTGAATGAGGCATTTGCCTCGGTCCTATTGTCGTGGGCGGCAGTGCAAAAGCCGGACATGGACAAGGTCAACGTCAACGGTGGCGCGATCGCGCTCGGGCACCCAGTGGGCAGCACGGGATCGCGGCTGATCACGACCGCCCTCCATGAACTCGAGCGCCGCGACGGTAACACCGCACTGATCGCCATGTGCGCCGGCGGTGCACTCTCGACGGGAACGATCATCGAGCGGATCTAATTCTTAGAAATCGGCACCCGGCCAGCTGGTTATTCTGGAGCAACCGAACTATTCCCGTAGTTCGGGTTGCGAAACGCCAGAAAGTCACATGCCACCAGCACACACACGCTAGGCAAGGCAAAGACGGACAACCGCTGGCCGTTTCGGCGTGGGATGCAGCTAACCTGTGCAATCGAGTGGTTGGCAGTGTCCATCGTGGGCAATCAGCAACTAGTTCGCTAATATTGGAGAAGAAACCGGCAAATTGCCACCGAGGAAGGGGCCTGGGTAGCCCACGATGCCAGACTTCGCTGCACGGCTGAACAAACTGTTCGAGACGGTTCATCCACCGGGACGCAAGCCGCACACCAACGCCGAGGTTGCGGCGGCGCTCACGGCGGCGGGTCACCCGATTTCCAAGCCATACCTTTCCCAGCTGCGATCCGGTCAGCGGACGAACCCCTCGGACGAGACGGTCGCCGCCCTGGCCCGCTTCTTCAAGGTCAAGCCGGACTACTTCTTCAACGACATCTACGCCACCAAGATCGAGCACGACCTCGAGCTGTTGTCACAGCTCGAGGGATACGGCCTACGACGATTGTCTATTCGGGCATTCGATTTGTCGGAGGAGTCACAGACCCTGCTGACCGCTCTGGCCGAAAAGCTGCGCGCCAGCGAGGGCCTGCCCTCGGTGCCGCCGGACGGCACCGAGTAGCTCGACTCAGCTGGCTCCGTAGACCGGCTCTGGGGGTGTCGCCGCTCCGATCAGCTTGGTGACCACCGGTCCGATCTCGTCGGGTGACCAGCGCTGCCCCTTGTCGATCGGCACACCGTGCCGCCAGCCATCGGCGAGCGCGATCTTGCCGCCCTCGACCTCGAACACTCGACCGGTGACATCCCGCGACTGCGCACTTCCCAGCCAAACGACCAGGGGTGAAACATTTTCCGGTGCCATTTCGTCGAATCCCTCAGCCGGCTTCGCCATCGCGTCCGGCATGGCCGCCTCGGTCATCCGGGTGCGCGCGGCAGGCGCGATGGCGTTGACGGTGACGCCGTAGCGGGCAAACTCGGCCGCGGCGTTAATGGTGAGCACCGCGATTCCGGCCTTGGCTGCCGCGTAATTGCTCTGCCCGATGCTGCCTTGCAGTCCCGCACCAGAGCTGGTGTTGATGATCCGGGCGTCGACGCCGCGTCCCGCCTTGGACTCGCTGCGCCAGTATTCGATCGCGTGGCGAAGGGGTGCGAAGTGGCCCTTGAGATGCACGCGAATCACCGCATCCCACTCGTCCTCGCTGAGGTTGGCCAGCATCCGGTCACGCAAGAAACCGGCGTTGTTGACCAGCACGTCCAGGCGGCCGAAGGTATCGATGGCGGTGCCGATCAACCGTTGCGCGCCAGTCCAATCGGCGACATCGTCGCCATTGACGACTGCGTCGCCGCCGCCGGCACGAATCTCGGCCACGACCGCTGAGGCAGGGTCTTCACCCGACGCCGACCCGTCCAGGCCGGCACCCAAATCGTTGACCACGACCTTGGCGCCCTCCGCGGCGAATGCCAACGCGTGCGCCCGGCCGATGCCCCGGCCCGCGCCGGTGATCACCACGACGCGACCATCACAAATCCCGCTCAATTGCCCACTCCTGTTGTGTTATTAGATGAATTCTGTGCTGCAGCTTGTTCCACCGCGCCGAGGAACGCCGGCCGTTCGCCACCGCCGTGCACGGTCAGCGTGGAACCGCTGACATAGCCCGCCAGCTCGGACGTCAAAAATGCCGCGCACTGCCCGACGTCCTGCGGCGTCGCCAATCGCCGCAGTGGAATTGTTTGTGCGACAGCGGCAAGTCCGGCCGCGTCGCCGTAATGCAGATGGCTTTGCTCTGTTTCGACCGGCCCCACAACGATCGAGTTCACCCGCACCTTCGGCGCCCACTCGACCGCCAGGCTGCCGACGAGACTGTCGACTCCGGCCTTGGCCGCACCGTATGCGGCGGTACCCGGTGACGGCCGGTGGCCGCTCACGCTCGACACCATCACAATCGATCCGCCCTGCGGTTGGGCCTGCATCACCTCGTTGGCCTGCTGGGAAACCAGAAGCGGCGCCAACATATTCAGTTCCACGATCTTGCGGTGAAAGTTCGGGCTGGCGTCGGCCGCGAGCGCGAACGGTGCGCCGCCGGCGTTGTTGACGACGGCGTCGAGACGGCCGTAACGATCGACGATCCGCGCTATCAGGTCGTGTACCGCAGCTTCATCCCGCACATCGCACGAAACGAAGTCGGCGACCCGATCGCCAACCGCCAACTCGGCTTGACCGGGCCGACGCGCACACACCACCACGGTCGCACCCGCTTCCAGGAACACGCGACTGATGCCGGCACCCACACCGCGCACTCCGCCCGTCACCAGAACGACCGAATCATCCAAAGCAAGACTCAACGTCACCGTGCTAACCTACCAAGCAAGTGCTTGTTTGTGTACCGGCGCCCGCTCACAGAATGGACATGGAATGGGAATCAGCAGCTCACCCGGCGGGCCGGGCGTCAGCGTCATCACCATCGACTACCCGCCGGTCAATGCCTTTCCGGCCCGCGGTTGGTTCGATCTCGCCGACGCGGTGCGCTCCGCCGGCCGAGACCAGAGCGTCCGGGCAGTGGTGATCCGGGCCGAGAACCGTGGCTTCTGCGCCGGTGTGGACATCAAGGAGATTCAGCGCAACGTGCGCAACGGTGCGGCCAGCGCGAAGCACCAGAGCCTGATCGACCACAACCGCGGCTGTGCCGAGGTGTTCTCCGCGGTCTATGACTGCCAGGTGCCTGTGGTCGCGGCGGTGCAGGGCTTCTGCCTTGGCGGCGGCATCGGGATAGTAGGCAACTCCGACATCGTGGTGGCCGCGGACGACGCGACGTTTGGTCTGCCCGAAGTTGACCGCGGAGCGCTGGGTGCCGCCACCCACCTATCGCGACTGGTTCCGCAGCATCTGATGCGCGCATTGTTCTTCACCGCGAAAACCATTACAGCGACGGAACTTCACCATTACGGGTCGGTGTATCGCGTGGTCCCACGCGCCGAGCTTGACAGTGCCGCACTGGAAGTGACAGCCGAGATCGCGGCCAAAGACGGCCGAGTGATCCGCGCGGCCAAGGAAGCACTTAATGGCATCGACCTGCAGAACGTGCACCGCAGCTACCGGTTCGAGCAGGGATTCACCTTCGAACTCAACCTGTCCGGTGCGGCGGATGAGATTCGCGACCGGTTTGAGTCAGACCTGGCCAAACAACGAACACAGAAGGCGTGAGGATGCGCGATAAGAGAACGACGCTCGACGAGGCTGTGGGTGAACTGCGCAGCGGCATGACGATCGGCATCGGCGGATGGGGTTCGCGACGCAAGCCGATGGCGTTCATAAGGGCGCTGCTGCGAACCGACATCACCGACCTCACCGTGGTCACCTACGGCGGCCCCGACCTCGGATTGCTGTGTTCTGCAGGCAAGGTCCGCAAGGCCTACTACGGTTTTGTGTCGCTGGATTCGCCGCCGTTTTACGATCCCTGGTTCGCGCGTGCCCGCACCAGCGGCGCGATCGAGGCCCGGGAGATGGACGAGGGCATGCTGAAATGCGGGCTCGAGGCGGCTGCCGCACGCCTGCCGTTTCTGCCGATTCGCGCCGGCCTCGGTTCCGATGTCATGAATTTCTGGGGCGACGAATTACGCACTGTCACCTCACCGTATCCCGACAGCAATGGACAGGTTGAGACGGTGGTCGCGATGCCGGCGCTGCGACTAGACGCGGCATTTGTGCATCTCAATCTCGGTGACGCCCATGGCAATGCCGCCTATACAGGTGTCGATCCGTATTTCGATGACCTGTTCTGCATGGCTGCCGATCGTCGGTACCTTTCGGTCGAGCGTGTGGTGAGCACCGAGGAACTGGTGAAGTCGGTTCCACCGCAGTCACTTCTGCTCAACCGGATGATGGTCGACGCCGTGGTTGAGGCGCCCAACGGCGCCCATTTCACCCTCGGGGCAAACGATTACGAACGCGACGAGAAATTCCAGCGTCACTACGTCGAGTCGGCAAAGGATGCGGCGACGTGGCAAGAGTTTGTCGAGCAGTATCTGAGCGGCGGCGAGGACGACTATCAAGCGGCCGTGCGCAGGTTCGCTCAGGAAGGCACCCGATGACCACCACAACTGATACCACCCGCGCCGAGATCTGCGCGGTCGCCTGTGCGGAAATATTCTCCGGCGCTGGTGAAATCATGGCGAGTCCGATGGCGACGCTGCCGAGCATCGGTGCGCGGTTGGCCAAGCTGACGACGGAACCGGATCTACTGCTCTCCGACGGCGAGGCGCTGCTCATGGCAGAGACGCCGGCGCTGGGCGACAAAGGTGCCATCGAGGGCTGGATACCGTTCCGGAAGGTGTTCGATGTCGTTGCGTCCGGACGCCGGCATGTGGTCATGGGCGCCAATCAGATTGACCGCTACGGAAATCAGAACCTGTCCGCATTCGGCCCGCTGCAGCATCCGACGCGGCAGATGTTCGGCTCCCGCGGCGCACCCGGAAATACGATCAACCACGCCACCAGTTATTGGGTGCCGAAGCATTCCAGTCGGGTGTTCTGCGAGCAGGTCGACATCGTCTGCGGTGTCGGGTACGACAAGATAGATCCAAGCAATCCGGCATTTCGCTATCTGCACATCCACCGCGTGGTCACCAACCTCGGCGTCTTCGACTTCGGCGGTCCCGGCCACACGATGCGGGCGCTCAGTTTGCACCCCGGAGTGACCGCCGATGAGGTTGCGGCGAATACCTCGTTCGAGATCGCCGGACTGCACGAGGCCGAGCCCACCCGCTACCCCACCGATGAGGAACTGCGGTTGATCCGAGAAGTCATCGACCCCCGCGGAATTCGCAACCGGGAGGTACCCCAATGAGCACCTTGCGCACCGCGCTGACCGAGCTGGTAGGCGTCGAGCACCCCGTCGTCCAGACCGGCATGGGCTGGGTGGCCGGCCCGCGCCTCGTTGCGGGCACAGCAAACGCGGGCGGCCTGGGAATTTTGGCGTCGGCCACCATGACCTACGCCGAGCTCGAGGCGGCGATAGCAAAGACCAAGGGGCTCACGGATAAGCCCTTCGGCGTCAACATTCGCGCGGACGCTACCGATGCGGCGCAACGCATCGAGCTGATGATCCGCGAGAACGTGCGGGTCGCCTCTTTTGCGTTGGCGCCCAAGCAAGAACTGATCGAACGGCTCAAAGATGCCGGCGTCATTGTGATTCCGTCGATCGGCGCCGCCAAGCATGCCAGGAAGGTCGCGGCGTGGGGGGCCGATGCCGTGATCGTGCAGGGTGGCGAGGGCGGCGGCCACACTGGGCCTGTTGCAACCACGTTGCTGCTGCCCTCGGTCCTCGATGCCGTGGACATCCCGGTGGTGGCCGCCGGCGGATTCTTCGACGGGCGCGGCCTTGCGGCAGCCCTGGCCTACGGTGCCGCCGGGATCGCAATGGGCACTCGATTCCTGCTGACCACCGACAGCACGGTGCCGGACGCGGTCAAGCAGGAGTACCTGCGCCGGGGACTGCAAGACACCACGGTCTCGTTCAAGGTCGACGGAATGCCGCACCGGGTGCTCAATACCGAGCTGGTCGACAAACTCGAGCATTCCGGGAGCACCCGTGGACTCGTTGCCGCGGTGAGCAATGCCGCGAAGTTCAAGAAGATGACGGGCATGAAGTGGTCGGCCATGATTCGCGATGGGCTGGCCATGAAGAAGGGCAAGGAACTCACCTGGTCGCAGGTGATCATGGCGGCCAATACGCCGATGTTGTTGCGGGCCGGACTCGTCGAGGGCAACACCCATGCCGGCGTGCTGGCCTCAGGCCAGGTTGTCGGGATGCTCGATGATCTGCCGAGCTGTAAAGAGTTGATCGAGCGGATAGTCGCGGACGCAGTTTTGCGGATCGAGGAACTGAGCAAGCTGCCGACGTAGCGGACTGGTATGTGGCAGGGTAGAGCCCCGTGCGACGGTGGTGGGGCGAGCGTGGGTCGATCAGGCCCTCCTCAGGGGCAACCCCTGGGTGCACATCATCAGTTGGGCACAGCGTCCGGAGCCGCTCGGCGCGCTGCGCGAGCTACACGGCGCCAAGGACGATAGTTTTTGGTCGCCCCACCGCCGCACACGCCGTATGACGCCTCGCGCCGTCTCACCAGCCGTCGCGCACGCTCTCGCCGATGAATTTGCGCGCGGCGGTTTTCGGTGGCGGCACAGCGAACTGGCCGAGGCGTTTGCAGCGATCATCGACCCTGTCGAAGCGGAGTCCCTCGCCTTGCGGGTGGTCGGCTTAATTCCTAGGGAGCCAATCGATCCGCAAACTACCTTGCAGGCGGTCCTCGCTGACCTCCCTGAGTTGCCGGAGACTGTGGTCGCACCTGAAGGCGAACCGGGCGGGTTGCGCTTTGGCGTCCCCGAAATTCTGGATTGCGGTGCACTGGCGACGATGCTCAATCTGACAACTGCAGAATTGGAGTGGTTTGCCGACCACGGTGGCTGGCTACGCACCGCGCGGGAACCACTGTCGCACTACCGATATCGACGGCTACCCAAATCGACGGGCGTGCGACTGGTCGAGGCACCCAAGCCCCGACTGCGCGAAATTCAACGGACCATCAACCGGCGCATACTCTCGGGGATTCCGGCCCACCCTAGCTGCCACGGATTCGAGAAGGGCCGCAGCGCTGAGACGTTTGCGATGCCACACGCGCAAGCCGACGTCGTGGTCCGCGTCGACCTTCGGGATTTCTTTTCCAGCATCACCGTCGCGCGGGTCCGGGCTGTTTTCCGCGCGTGTGGCTACCCCGATTCGGTCGCGACCGCATTGGCCGACCTCTGCACTCATGCGTCCGCGATCGCACCGCTGCGTGGGCTGGATCATCGCCAGCGGACGCTGCTGCGAGTCCCGCACCTTCCGCAGGGCGCGCCGACCTCACCGCGTCTCGCCAATCTTGTTGCGCGTAACCTCGACCGGCGCATTTCCGGGTACGCGCGCCGCAGCGGCCTGGCGTATACGCGCTATGCCGATGACCTTGCGCTGTCGGGAACAATGGATGCCGATTCGGCCGTTTGGGCGGTGACGCGCATCGCTGAAGCCGAGGGTTTCCTCGTTAACCCGGCGAAAACCTCTGTACGGCGACAACATCAGCGTCAAATCCTGGCGGGCCTAGTCGTCAACAACCGTCCGGCTGCTCCCCGTTACGCCTACGATCAGGTTAGGGCGCTGTTGCACAACTGTCAGCGCACCGGCGCTGCGGCGCAGAACAGGCAGGGACACAACGACTTCCGATCGCATGTCTACGGCCTCATCGCCTGGATCGGTGAGACCAGCCCTGCGCGTCGACAACGATTACTGGCCATGGCTGAGCTCGTGGACTGGGACTGAAGGGCATCAGCGTGGCGGCTCCTCCAGGTGCACCGTCGAACCCAGCGCTCCAACGAGGGTCCGCAGGCACAGCTCGCGCACTTCGTCGCGCGACATCGTCTGCTGGGCAACCCAGTTGACGCAGACGGCCCGAGTGAATGCCAGCCAGCCCAGCACCGCAGCACCGGCGACATCGCGCTCGTGCCCGTGCAGCGCCAGTGCGTCGAGCATACGCCGACGCAACACCGCGAGTTCGTCGTCGATGATGGCCTGGATCGTCTGATCACCAGACAGTGCACCGCGATTCACGGCGAGCACGCCATGGGGGTTCTTGATGAAGTGCTCGATGTAGGCGTCGAGGCCAGCCGAAACCTGTTCGGCCATGGGTAGGTTCGGATCGATCTCGGTGGCGGACAGCAGTTGGTCCGACGCTCGCTGAACGATCGCCGCGAAGAAGTCGCGCTTGTTCGGAAAATAGTGGTAGAGCAGGCCACGGGAGACACCGGCGAGTTCGGCGACCTCTTCGATCCAGACATCTTCGTAGGGATGCTCGGCAAACAACCGCGCGCCGATGTCCAAGAGTTGCGCACGCCGCTGCTCCGGATCGAGACGACGGCGCGCAGTGCTCACGGACGAATTCTACTTGACATGGATTCAATAGGGGGTACGTTGCTTACTATACGTCAGTTCAGCAGCGGAGGTTGGCCATGACCGTTGATCTACTGGACGCGCAGGCACCGGCAGTCCCACATCCGCCACATCGCCTTCCGCTGCTCGGCGATCTGCTGGGCATGCGGCCCCGGACGCCGATCCAGAGCATCACCGAGACGGCGCGCACCATCGGTCCGATCTTCGAGCGCAAGATCTTCAACCGGCGAATCGTGCTGGCATCCGGCCCGGACTTGGTGGCCGACCTCTCCGATGAAAAGCGCTTCGGCAAGTTCCTCTCCCCCGCTGTCGCTGCCCTGCGACCGATCGGCGGCGATGGCCTCTTCACGGCGTACAGTTCCGAGCCCAACTGGCGCAAGGCGCACAACCTACTGCGGCCGGCCTTCACCCAGTCGGCGATGCGCAGCTACCACCAGACCATGCTGGATGTTGCCGGTGAACTGACCCGGTATTGGGACCAGCACGCCGGGGTGGCTCCGGTCGACGTGTCGCCGGACATGACGAAGTTGACGCTGGAAACCATCGGCCGCACCGGGTTCAGCCACCCCTTCGATTCGTTCCGCCGAGAGCGGCCGCATCCCTTTGTCGACGCCATGGTCGGCGCGCTGCGCCACGCGCAGCTGCGGACCTTCCTGGCGCCGCCGGTTGTCGGGGATCTCTTGTGGCGCAATGCTGATCGCCGCAACGAACAGCGGCTGCAATACATGTTCGGCGTGGTCGACGACGTGATCCGAGAGCGCCGCGAATCCACCGGCCCGCGCCCGGAGGACCTGCTCGAGTTGATGATGCGAGCGCAGCGCGAACAAGATCCGGATCAGCTCGACGATCGCAATATCCGTTTCCAGGTCATCACGTTCTTGGTTGCCGGTCATGAAACAACCTCGGGGGCACTGTCCTTCGCGCTCTATTACCTGTCGCGGCATCCGGACGTGCTGGCACAGGCGACCGCCGAGGTTGATGCGGTATGGGGAACCGAACGCCCGGGCTTCGAACAGGTCGCGAAGCTGCGCTACGTCCGCCGCGTCCTCGATGAGTCGCTGCGGTTGTGGCCGACCGCGCCCGTGTACGCCCGCGAGGCGAAACAGGACACACTGCTGGCTGGCAGGTACCCGATGAAAGCCGGCGACGGTGTGCTGGTGATCATTCCGGCGCTGCACCGTGACCCGATCTGGGGACCCGACGCCACAGAATTCAATCCCGATCGGTTTTTGCCCGAGCACGTCAAGGGCCGCGCCCCGCACATTTACAAACCCTTCGGAACCGGCGAACGCGCCTGTATCGGAAGGCAGTTCGCGATTCATGAAGCGGTGCTGGTGCTCGGCACCATCCTGCAGCGCTACCACATCGCGGGTGAGCCGGAATATCAACTGCGGGTCGCCGAGCGGCTGACGATGTTGCCGGAGGGGTTTCGCTTGACTTTGCGTCGGCGATAAAAAGCAATTGCTCTCGAACGTTTGTTCGTATACGCTGGTGCCATGGACCATTCGGGGGGACAACCAATATTCGACGCGATCGCCGATCTGCGCCAGAACCTCGCAACACTCGATCGCGATATCGATGACGCTGCACGCATAGATCTGCTCACCGAGCTTGAAGAGCTCAAATCCTGTTGTGCTGCAGCCCAAGCCAAGACAACAGCTGACCTGGACGAATCCCGTCGGCGTGAGCGCGCTCAGCGCGGCGTACCCGCCGATCAGCAGGGACGCGGTATCGGCATGGAAGTCGCGCTGGCTCGCCGCGACTCCACCCACAAGGGGAGTCGGCACCTTGGTATGGCCCGCGCGTTGGTACACGAGATGCCGCACACCCTGCGCTTGCTCGAACGCGGTCTGCTCAGTGAATGGCGCGCGACCATCCTGGTCTGCGAAACCGCCTGTCTGACACGCGAAGATCGCATGGCAATCGACGCCGAGCTCTGCGCGGACCCCGGCACCGTGGAAGGACTCGGTGACCGAAGGCTGCGGGCCAAAGCCCGTGAACTCGCCGCCCGCTATGACGCGGAGGCCATGGTCAAGCGCGCCCGCAAAGCGGAAGGCGACCGGTGCGTCACCACCCGTGCCGCCCCCGACACGATGGCCTATCTGACAGCGCTGCTACCGGTAAAACAAGCCGTCTGCATTTATGCCACCCTCGACCGCGACGCCAAAGCCATTCGCGCCGCCGGCGACAACCGCGGCCACGGGCAGATAATGGCTGACCTGCTCACCGAACGAGTCACTGGCATCGCGTCGGCCAACGCGGTACCTGTCAGCGTCAACCTGATCGTCTCGGACGAAGTGCTCTTCGCTGACGGCACCGAGCCTGGCTATGTGCCCGGCTACGGTCCCATCCCGGCTGGATTGGCCCGGCACTGGGCCAAAGACGCCGCCGCCGACTCACGCGCCGAACTCCGGAAGGTCTACGCAACGCCGAAAACTGGGACCCTGACCGCGATGGAGTCGAAATCCCGATGCTTCCCCACCGCGCTCGCTCGGTTGATCGACACCCGCGATCGTGTCTGCCGAACGCCGTGGTGCGATGCTCCGATCCGGCACCGAGACCACATCACAGCCTACGAGAGCGGTGGCGCTACGACCGCCGATAACGGCGCCGGACTCTGCGAAGCTTGCAACTACGCCGAACAAGGCGAGGGCTTTGACGCCAAACCAGAACCGACACCGCCCGGCGAGCCGCACGTCTACACACTCACCACACCAACCGGACATCAATACCGTTCGGTCGCACCACCTTTGCCGAGGCCGCTCGAACAGATAAATATCGTGGGCGTAGTGGAACGGCACCTTGCGGGACTGTTCTACGACATCACGTATGAGGATGCCGCGTAGATCTACAAGCGTTCGATGATCGACGCGTTCGCGGTGCCGCCGCCCTCGCAAATGGTGAGCAGACCGTAGCGTCCGCCGACCCGATCGAGCTCGTTGAGCAGCGTTGCGAAAAGCTTTGCCCCGGTGGCGCCGAGCGGGTGCCCGAGCGCGATCGCACCGCCGTTGACGTTGACCCGCTCGGGGTCCGCACCAGTGTCCTTTAACCACGAGAGCACCACCGGCGCAAAGGCTTCGTTGATCTCGATGACGTCGATGTCGTCGATCGTCAGTCCCGATCGAGCCAGCGCGTGCTGGGTGGCGGGGATCGGGCCGGTGAGCATGTAGATCGGGTCTGACCCGCGGGCACTCACATGATGAATCCGGGCACGCGGCGTCAGGTTGTGCTGGGCCACCGCCTGCTCCGACGCGAGCAGCGTGGCGCTGGCACCGTCAGAGATCTGGCTGGCCACGGCAGCGGTGAGACGGCCGTCCTCCACCAGCGTCTTCAGTGCCGCCATCTTTTCGAGACTGGTTTCGCGCGGTCCCTCGTCGACCGCAAACTCGCCAACCGGGATGATTTCGCGCTGAAACTTACCGTCGGCGATCGCCGCGCGTGCCCGCTCATGACTACGCAGGGCCCAGCGCTCCATGTCTTCCCGACTGATGTCCCACTTGTGTGCAATCAGTTCGGCGCCATGGAATTGGGAAACCTCTTCGTTCCCATAGCGTTTGTCCCACCCGACGGAACCCTTGAACGGCGTCTCGAACCCGTACTCGCGTCCGGCCAGCATCGCCGCCGAGATGGGAATCGCGCTCATGTTCTGCACGCCACCGGCGATGATCAGATCAGCGGTGCCGCTCATTATCGCCTGGGCCCCAAAATGAATCGCCTGCTGACTCGACCCGCATTGCCGATCGACGGTCACGCCGGGCACTTCGTCGGGGTAGCCGGCCGCCAACCATGCGGTGCGGGCAATATTTCCGGCCTGCGGGCCGACCGCGTCCACACAGCCGAAGATGACGTCGTCCACGGCACCCGGGTCGACGCCGACGCGCTCGACCAGGCCGGTGAGAATAGCGGCGCCCAGATCGGCCGGATGGGTGCCCGCCAACGCGCCATTGCGCTTGCCGACCGCGGTGCGCACCGCGTCGATGATGAATGCCTCGGTCATGTCAGTCTCATTTCTTACTCACGCCGGGCACGGACAGCCCGTCGAGCACGATTGTCAAATAGTGTTTGGCGACCGCGTCCGCGGTCATCGATCCGCCCGGCCGGTACCAGCGGACAGCGACCCACACGGTGTCGCGCAGGAACCGGTAGGCAAGCTCGACATCGGTGTCCGGCCGAAAGCTGCCGTCGCGGATTCCGCGCTCCAGCACGCCCATCCACATCTGCCGGAACTCCTGGTTGCGTTCGTCGATGTAGGCGAACCGCCCGAGGTCGTGCAGATGCTTGGCCTCATCCTGGTAGATGGCCACCGCGGAATGCGAGGCGTCGATAGCCTCGAATGACGCGGTAACCAACGCTTCCAGCGTCGTTCGCGGCGAGAGACCGGCGTCGATGATCTCGCGGTACCTCCCGAACAGGTCATCGAGGAAGCCACGCAAGATCTCATCGACCATCGATTCCTTGGAATCGAAGTGATGATAGAGACTGCCGGAAAGGATACCGGCTGCGTCGGCGATGTCGCGGACTGTGGTTGCTCGTAGTCCGCGCTGCGCAAAGAGTTTCGCCGCTAGATTGAGCAATTCCTCACGGCGACCGCCCTTTTCACCGGTGTCTTTGGGAGCTGGCACTTCAATGGATCCTATCTGCGACGCGGTCAGGCCCGCTGGCTGCTGATCGACACGACCTCACCGGTGAGGTAGGTGGTGTAATCGCTGGCCAGCATGGCGATGGTCGCGGCCACCTCCCACGGTTGCGCGGCCCGACCGAATGCCTCACCGGCGGCCAGCCTGTCGAGCAATTCGTTGGAGGTTACCTTGGCCAGGAATGCGTGCGTGGCGATGCTCGGCGCCACCGCGTTGATCCGCACGCCGAGTTCTGCGGCCTCGATCGCGCTGCACCTCGTCAACGCCATCACGCCGGCTTTTGCGGCGGCGTAGTGCGCTTGGCCGTGTTGCGCGCGCCACCCCAGCACACTGGCATTGTTGACTATCACACCACCGTGACCGGCATTGCGAAAGTACCGCAACGCCTCTCGGGTACAGCGGAACGTACCGTTCAGCGTCACGTCGAGCACGCGATCCCACTGCTCGTCAGTCATGTCGATGACGGGCGTCTCGCCGCCCAGGCCGGCGTTGTTGACGACGACGTCCAACCGTCCCATTACCTGCGCCGCTTCGGAGAACAGTCGGGCAACCTGCTCCGAACTGCTGACGTCGCACGGCACGGCGGCAACCCGTCGATCCGGATAGTTTTCGGAGAGCTCGGCACGCGTGGTTTCCAAACGCCGTTCGTGATAGTCCGAGACGATCACGTCGGCACCCTCGGCGAGCATCCGGCGCGCCGTTGCCGAGCCGATTCCCGTTCCGGCGGCGGCGGTGACGAGAGCCGTTCGACCCGTGAGCAATCCGTGCCCTACGACCTCCGCTGGGGCGATGGCGAGCGGATGGGAGTTGACCGTCATGGACGCGCCTCTCGCGGTAGGCCGAGCACCCGCTCGGCAAGGATGTTGCGCTGCACCTCGTTCGATCCGCCGTAGATCGTGTCGGCGCGACTGAACAGGTAGAGCCGTTGCAGTTCCGATAGCCGCCCGTTCTCGGGCGCGTCAGCAGCGAGCAAGCCCGGCGCACCGAGGACCTCCATCGCGAGTTCGCCGAGACCGCGATGCCAGTTGGCCCACAACAGCTTCGCTACCGACGCCTCACCCGCGCCGGTGCCGGCGTCGACATTCGCGAGCGTCCGCGCGGCGTGCGCGCGCATCACCCGCAGACCGATCCAGGCCCGGGTCAGCTTGTCCCGGATCACCGGATCGCTAGCGGCGCCGTTGCGTTCGGCAAGCTCAACTATCTCTTGCAACTCACGGGCAAAGCCGATCTGCTGACCGAGGGTGGACACCCCGCGTTCAAAGGTCAAGGTGCCCATGGCAATGCGCCAGCCATCCCCGACAGCGCCCACGACCAGATCTGCACTCGTGCGGGCATTGTCGAAGAACACCTCGTTGAACTCGGAGGTCTCGGTCAACTGGAGGATCGGGCGCACCTGCACACCTGGCTGTTTCATCGGCACCAGCAGGTACGACAGGCCGTGATGACGCTTGGACCCGGGTTCTGTGCGCGCGACTACGAAGCACCAATCGGCGACGTGCGCAAGAGAGGTCCATACCTTTTGACCGTTGATGGACCATCCGTCGCCGTCGAGGCGCGCGGTCGTCGAGACCGCGGCCAGGTCGGAGCCGGCGCCCGGTTCGGAGTAGCCCTGACACCACAGTTCGCGCACGGCCTTGATCCCGGGCAGAAACCGGCGTTTCTGGGCATCGGTGCCGAACGCCATCAAGGTGGGGCCGAGCAGTTCCTCCCCGATGTGCGACACCCGTGCGGGGGCGTTAGCGCGGGCGTATTCCTGGTGGAAGATGACCTGTTGTTCCAGCGTCGCCGCACGTCCGCCGTACTCGCGCGGCCAGCCCAGGCAGGTCCACCCGGCAGCAGCCAAGTGGCGGTCCCAGGCCAGCCGCTCCTCATACGCCTCGTGCTCGCGCCCCGGGCCGCCCAGCCCGCGCAGCTGCGCAAACTCACCGACAAGGTTGTCGGCGAGCCAGTCTCGAATCTCCTCGGCGAACCTCGCGTTTGCGGAGTTGCCATCAGCACCCGTCACACGAGTAGGATAACCTACCAAGCACTTGCTTGCTAACGTGGAACGAGAACGACCCGCTAGGTGGAAACGGTGACTCAACCCGCCGCGACGGACCCGTCGCAGACGACGCCCATGGCGCTGCGCCACGCCGCGGCGACGTGGGGCGATTCCGAAGCGGTCGTCGACGGTGACGTGCGAATCACCTGGTCCGGGCTGCTCGCGGCGGTACAGACTGTCGCACGCGGCCTCATTGCCCGCGGACTGCAGCGTGCGGATTGCGTCGCGATCTGGTCGCCAAATACCCATCATTGGGTGACGGCGGCGCTGGCAGTCCACTACGCGGGCGGCGTTCTGATCCCGATCAACACTCGTTACACCGCAGCGGAGGCGTCGGATCTGATTGCACGGACCCGTTCCCGGGTGCTCTTCGTTGCCGCCAGCTTCCTCGGCAAAGACCGGCTCGCCGAACTGCGGCAGTTGACCGACGCCCCCGACCTCGACACGGTGATCCGAATACCCGTGGGCGAGACGGCAACTCCAGGCTCTCCCGGCGACCTCGAATGGGACGATGTCGCCCAGTTTGCGCGGGCGGTCTCCCCGACCGAAGCCGATGAGCGCGCCGATTCCATTGCACCCGAAGATCTTTGCGACATTCTGTTCACGTCCGGTACGACGGGTCGAAGCAAGGGCGCGATGTGCGCGCACCGTCAGGCCCTGGCGGTTGTGCGTGCTTGGGCGGAGTGCGCGACGCTGACCGCGCAAGATCGCTACCTGATTATCAACCCGTTCTTCCACAGCTTCGGTTACAAGGCCGGAATACTGGCGTGCCTGGTTACCGGAGCGACCATCGTGCCGCAGGCCGTATTCGACGTACCGACCGCAATGAGCACTGTTGCGGCGGAACGCATTACCGTCCTGCCTGGGCCCCCGACCATTTACCAGTCGATCCTTGACCATCCCGATCGGGACCGCTTCGAACTGTCCACCCTGCGCGTTGCCGTCACGGGCGCGGCTGTCGTGCCGGTCGCGCTGGTCGAACGAATGCAATCGGACCTGGACTTCGACGTTGTGCTCACGGCCTACGGACTCTCCGAAGGTTGCGGATTCGGCACCATGTGCCGGCCCGATGACGACCCGGTGACTGTCGCGACGACGTGCGGGAGGCCGATCGCGGGCTTCGAGATTCGGATCGATGACCGCACCGGCGAGTTACTCATGCGTGGCCCCAACGTGATGCTCGGATATCTCGACGACCCGGAAGCCACCGCCAAGACCATCGATTCCGACGGCTGGTTGCACACGGGAGATGTCGGCTACATCGACGATCGCGGCTACCTCAAGATCACCGACCGACTCAAGGATATGTACATCTGCGGGGGCTTCAACGTATACCCGGCCGAGGTGGAACAGGTGCTGGCTCGTCTGGACGGCGTCGCCGACTCGGCCGTGATCGGTGTCCCCGATGACCGAATGGGCGAGGTGGGCAAGGCTTTTGTGGTCCGCCGTCCTGATCACGCGCTATCAGCAGACGACGTGATCGGCTACGCCAAGGCGAATCTGGCCAACTACAAGGTGCCGCGAACCGTGGAATTCCTCGACGTGCTGCCGCGGAACGCTGGTGGCAAAGTGCTCAAGCGCGACCTGCGGGCCGCGGAAGGCAGGACATAGCAGTGGATTTGGAACTCGATTCCGCGGAGTTGACATTTCAGCAGGAAGTGCGCGACTTTCTCGCCGAACACGTGCCCGCACAGCCGTTGCCATCGATGGACACCCGCGAAGGGTTCGAAGCCCATCGCGAATGGGAGCGCACGCTGGCCGACGCACGACTGTCGGTGGTGTCCTGGCCGACCGAACTCGGTGGGCGCGACGCATCTTTGGTGGAATGGGTGCTCTTCGAGCAAGAGTACTACGCCGCCGGTGCGCCCGGCCGGGTGAGCCAGAACGGCATCTTTCTGTTGGCGCCCACCTTGTTCGAGCACGGCACCCCCGAGCAATTGCAGCGCATCATGCCGCGCATGGCACGAGCCGACGACATTTGGGCGCAAGCCTGGTCCGAACCGGAGGCGGGCAGCGACCTGGCCGGTATTCGCTCGACCGCAACGCAGACCGACGGCGGCTGGTTGCTGAACGGTCAGAAGACCTGGAATTCCCGCGCCGCCTTCGCGGACTGGGGTTTCGGCCTCTTCCGCAGCGATCCGGCGGCCGAACGACACCGCGGCCTGACCTACTTCATGTTTCCGCTCACCGCGGAAGGTGTCACGGTGCGGCCGATACCGCAACTCGACGGTGAGCCGGGCTTTGCGGAGTTGTTCTTCGACAACGTCTTTGTGCCGAATGCCGACGTGATCGGGGGCGTGCACGACGGTTGGCGCGTCGCGATGAGCACCTCGAGCAACGAGCGCGGGTTGTCGTTGCGTAGCCCGGGCCGGTTCAACGCGGCCACGGATCGGCTCATCCAGTTGTGGCGCAAGCAGGCCGACCCCGCCGACACGGCCGCCCGCGACCGAGTGGTCGATGCCTGGATCGGCGCGGAAGCGTACCGGCTCAGCACGTGGAGCACGGTCACCCGGCTGATCGAAGGCGGCGCGCTCGGCGCGGAGTCCTCGGTGAACAAGCTGTTCTGGTCGCAGCTCGACGTTTCTATCCATGAAACCGCGCTCGATCTGCTCGGCGCTGACGGCGAACTCGAAGGTCCGTGGCTCGACGGGTACTTGTTCTCACTATCCGGCCCGATCTATGCCGGCACCAACGAAATCCAGCGCAACATTGTCGCCGAGCGGCTGCTCGGACTACCGAAGGCCGATCGATGAAGTTCGCATTGTCAACCGAGCAATCCGATTTCGCCCGCAGTCTCGGTGACCTATTGGCCGGCAGCAAGACCCCAGACATCGTGCGATCGTGGGCCCGCGGCGATCTCGACCCTGGGCGGGCGCTGTTGCGGCAGCTCGCCGATGCCGGCGTCACCGGCTTGATCGTCGACGAGTCCTACGACGGCCTGGGGGCGTCACCGGTCGACCTCGTGGTCGCCTTCATCGAACTCGGCCGCGCCGCCGTGCCCGGCCCGTTGGTCGAAACCGCCGCATTCCTACCGGCGTTGCTGCAGCGACTGGACTATCGTGACCTGGCTGCGCAATGGCTGCCGCGACTGGCCACCGGCGCGGCACTCGGCTCCGTCGCGGTACACCCACTGACACCGCGCGCCCTGGACGCCGATATCGCCGACCTGGTGCTCTACGCGGACATGACGACGGTTCGCCGCGCCGATATCAGTGACCGCAGAACGTCAGTGGATGCGGCCCGGCGGTTGTTCGACATCTCCGCGTCCGACGTGGTCGCCGACGACGCCGCGGACGCGGTGAGCGCGGCGGTGGATCACGCCGTACTGGCCTGCGCTGCCCAGCTTCTCGGAGCCGGGCTGAAAATGCTCGAGATCAGCACCGACTACGCGAAGAATCGTGTCCAGTTCGGCAGACCCATCGGTCAATTCCAGGCCATCAAGCACCATTTAGCAGACGCGTTGGTCGCGGTGGAGATGGCGCGGCCGCTGCTCTACGGTGCCGCGACCGCGCTCTCGACGGATTCGCCGACCTCCGCACGCGATGTATCCGCTGCCAAGGTTGCTTGCGGTGATGCGGCGTATCTGGTGGCGCGCAAGGCGCTGCAGGTCCACGGCGCCATCGGCTACACGGCCGAGTACGACCTCTCGCTGTGGTTGACCAAGGTACGGGCACTCCAAAGTGCCTGGGGCACCGCCGAGTTCCACCGCACCCGCATCGCAACCGCATTGCGAGGCACGGCATGATCGGCCGGATCACCGACGAGCAGCGCGACCTGGTAGCGACGGTTCGGTCCCTGCTTGCCAAGCATGCCGGCCTGCGCGAGGCGATCGCCTCGGACTCCGGCTACGACGAAAAGCTGTGGCGGTTGCTGTGCGAACAGGTCGGCGTTGCCGCACTGGCTATACCGGAGGATTTCGGCGGTGTTGGCGCAAGCATCGTCGAGTCGCATCTGGTGTTGTCGGAATTGGGAAGCGTGCTGGCCGCCACGCCGATGCTCGGATCCGTGGCCATCTGCGCGCCGACACTACTCGCGCTCGGCGACGAGAAGTCCTGTGCGCAGTGGCTGCCAGAGATTGCCGCCGGCAGTGCTGTCGCTGCCCTGTGCTGGGCAGGCGAAGCTGGGTGGGATACGCCAGGCGTCAGCGCCGATTCAGCCGGGCGGCTCAGTGGCAGCAGCCAGTACGTGCTCGATGGACACATCGCCGACGTGCTGGTTGTCGTCGCGAGCACCGATGACGGATATGGGTTCTTCGAGGTGGACCCAGCCACAACCACTCGCGCAGCCACTCGCGGGATGGATCCCACTCGGCGCTTTACCAGCGTCAGTTTCGACGCCACCCCGGCGCGACGACTCGACAACGGGAACGGCGGACACGTTATCGATCGCGTACGCGTGATCGCGTGCGCCGCTCTCGCCGCCGAGCAGGTCGGTGCCGCGGACCGGTGCCTGGCCAACACGGTGGCTTACACAAAATCGCGGGTGCAGTTCGGCCGGCCTATCGGCAGCTTTCAGGCGCTGAAGCATCGGATGGCGGATATGTACGCACTGGTGGAGACGGCGCGATCAATGTCCTACGCCGCTACCGCTGCGCTTGCCAACGATGACCCAGATGCCGCCGAATCAGCATTTGCGGCAAAGATTTACTGCTCAGAAGCACTCGAAACGGTTGCCGCCGAGTCGGTTCAACTGCATGGCGGCATCGCCATTACCTGGGAACACGACGCGCACCTGTACTTCAAGCGCGCCCACGCCGATGCGCAATTGTTCGGTGCGCCTCGCTGCTATGTGGAAAAGCTTTCGCAGCACGTGGTTTCCAGCCGTTCCTAACGAGAAGCGGCGGTTGGCGTGAAGCGGACCGGCATGGATTCGAGACCGGAGATGAAGTTCGCCGGTCGCCGCGGTAAGGGCCCGGTCGTAGCTCTTTCCATGTCCGGCAGGCGCGCGAGCAGTCGTTCGAACATCAACCGGGCCTCAATCCGCGCCAACTGATTACCGAGGCAGAAGTGCGTCCCGAAGCCGAAGGCCAAGTGCGGGTTGGGGTCGCGCCTGGAGTCGAAGGCATCCGGGTTGTCGAAGTGGACCTCGTCGAAGTTCGCGGATTCGAAGAGCAACAGCATCTTCTCCCCCGCGCGCAGATCGACGCCGTAGAAGGTGGTGTCGCGGGTGAGAGTCCGGCACATGTTCTTGATGGGTGTCACCCAGCGCAGCATTTCCTCGACCGCACACCGGATTCCGTCGGGGCGCTCGACCAACCGGTCGCGCTGGTCGGTGTGGATCAACAGTTGCTCCATGCCGCCGCTGAGCACGTGCCGGGTGGTCTCGTCGCCACCGACGAGGATCAGCAGCGTCTCACCCACAATCTCGTCGTCGCTGAGTCGCTCACCGTCGACCTCCGCGTGCACCAGGACGCTGGTGAGGTCGTCGGTCGGTTGCTGCCGCCGTTGTGCGATGGTGCGCATGGTGAATTCACCGAACGCTGCATAGGCGCGCATACTCGCCATCAGTTGGTCATTGGAGACGTTGCTGCCCAAGGCCTTTACTAGGTCATCGGACCAGTTCAGAAACATCTCACGCTCACGCGGTCGGACGCCGAGCATGTCTCCGATCACGGCCATCGGCAGCGGCGCGGCCAGGTCGGTAACGAAGTCGCACTCGCCCTTTTCACAGACCGCGTCGATGAGCTGGTCGATGATCGCCTCGATCTGCGGAATTTGTGCCTCTACACGGCGGCGAGTGAAACCCTTGTTGACCAACTTGCGCCGTTGCAGGTGCGCGGGGTCGTCCATATCGATCATCTGGGGCAAGGGGCCGGTTTCCGGCCGAATGCCGCCGGCGTTGGAGAACAAGTCCGGATCGCGTTCGGCAGCCATGATCGCGTCGTAACTCGCCGCCGCCGCGATTGCGTTCGGCACGTCCCTGCACACTGGCGCGTGTCGGCGCATCCACGCGTAGGCCAACCGCGGATCGCCGTGCTCACCTGCGGAGAACCGCCCGTCGAGCAGATCGAAGTCCGGTCTGGTATCAACGCTCGCCATAACCAATACTAGAACGTGTTGCAACCACCCTTCACTGGTAAAGGCGGTGTTGGCGACATGACCACGCACAGTGTGCTGGGCCAGGAAATCGCGATGCCGGTCCACATTCGGCTCGCGCATGCATTCGCCGCTACCTTCCGCGTGCGCGCCGATATCGCGCAAGAGATCATCGACTACTCGGGGCTACGGGTGCTGCGGCTGCCGCGCAACACTGGCCTCTGCACTCTCGTCTTCGTTCACTATGTTGATGGAGATCTAGGGCCCTATAACGAATTCGGCATCTCCTTCGTGGTCCGGCACCATTCCGCCGGTTTGACGAAAGCCGGTGTCTTCATTCACCAGCTCCCGGTGGACGGCGACTTCACCCTCGCTGCCGGGCGCGAGATATGGGGATTTCCCAAGGAACTGGCCGAATTTTCCGCGAGCAACGACGGGCCGCTACGCACCGCGACTCTGCAACAGCGCGGCAGTCTGATCGTGGAACTGTCAGTGCGGCAAGGCATCCCCACACCCGGGTCCGGCATCAATGCCTCGCTCGACGCCTACTCGCATCTCGACGGCGCGACCCGCTGCACTCTCTGGAAGATGCGGCCAGCCGGCGTGCGTACCCGACCGGGCGGCGCCACGTTACGCCTCGGAAACCACCCGGTGGGCGGACGAACTCCGGTCGCTCGGTTTACCCAAGCGGGCACTCATGAGCACCACTATCGATCGACTCGAGATGACATTCGAGGACGCCGAACTGCTATAGCCAGGTATCCAGCGAGGTGGTCGTGAGGAACGACTCGAGATCATCACGCCACTGCGCAGGGACTGTCTTGTCCGGTTCTATCGCCGTGTACTGACCGCGATAGAAAAGCAAGGGGCGCTGTACCTTCGAGTCAGACACGGCCGCAGACGCGGCTTCAGACAATGATTGCACCCGCCCGAACACCACAAAATGGTCGCCGCCGTCATGCACGGTCGCCACGGTGCAGTCGATGTGCGCTAATGCTCCCTCGATGATCGGCGAGCCGAGCGGCGACGGATGCCACGGTATTCCGGCAAACTTGTCCGGCTCGCGGGAGCCGAATCTCGCACAAGTCTCCTGCTGGTTCTCCGCGAGGACGTTGACGCAGAACCGTCCGTTCTCCGCAATCTCCGACCAGGACCGCGACTGCTTGGTCGGGCAGAACAGCACCAACGGGGGGTCAAGTGACAGCGCCGCAAACGATTGGCACGCAAACCCGATGGGTGCGCCGTCCTCGGCCGTGGTGGTGATAATGGTGACCCCGGTACAGAACTGGCCCAGCACATTCCGGAACGTGCGGGCATCGATCCCGCCCGGTTGTTGTGCTGGGTCCACGGTCACTGCTGCATCCCCACGCTGAAGTCGTGCCCCCACAGGCTCACTGCCGTGCTCTCCCGCGCAATCCAGTCGGTGTCGTCCACTTGCCTGCCCTCACAGCCGAACTCGATGTCGAATCCGCCTGGCGTCTTCATGTAGAACGACAGCATCAGGTCGTTGACATGCCGGCCGAGCGTGGCCGACATCTTGACCTTGCGGCGCAGCGCCCGGTCGAGACACAGGCCCACATCGTCGGAGTTTTCGACCTCGATCATCAGGTGAACTATCCCACTCGGCGTGGGCATCGGCAGAAACGCCAGCGAATGGTGCCGTGGATTGCAACCGAAGAATCGCAGCCACGCCGGTGCACCGTCCGCCGGCCGTCCCACCATTTGCGGTGGCAGTCGCATCGAATCGCGGAGCTTGAAGCCCAAGACGTCGCGGTAGAAGTGCAGTGCCTCGGCGTCGTCGCGGGTGGACAGCACCACGTGCCCCAGGCCCTGCTCGCCGGTGACGAAACGATGCCCGTAGGGGCTGACGATGCGACGATGCTCGAGCGCGGCACCGTGGAAGATCTCCAGCGCGTTGCCGGACGGGTCCTCGAAGCAGATCAATTCGTCGACGCGGCGGTCGCGCAACTGCTCGGCGGTCCCCTCCTTGTAGGGAACACCGGCGGCCTCGAGTCTGTCGCGCATATCTTGCAGTTCACCGGCATTCGCGGTCTCCCAGCCGGTCACGGCCAGCCTGTCCTTTTCGCCGGGCACGATCACCAGTCGAGCGGGAAAGTCATCCATCCGCAGGTACAACGAGTTCGGATCGGTACCCTTTCCCTCGATCAGTCCCAGCACCTTGAAGGCATATTCGCGCCACGCGTCCATGTCGGTGGCTTCGATACGCATGTAACCCAGCGAGCGAATACCCATGATCAACCCCCGTCCAGTAGGAAGTCTGTTGCCAGCCGGTTGAATTCGTCGAACTTCTCGAGCTGGGCCCAGTGACCGCAACCGCCGAAGACATGTAGCTGGGCACGCGGGATCATCTTGAGCGCCACCAACGCCCCGTCCAGCGGGTTGACGCGGTCTTCCCGGCCCCAGATCAACAAGACTCGTTGGCGCAGCCGGTACGCATCACGCCAGAGCATGCCCTTCTCGAAATCCTTGCTGGAAAACGACTTACCCATCGCGCGCGCGGCGGCCAGCGACTCCGGCGTGCTAGCAGCCGCGAACCGCTCGTCGATCAGCTCGTCCGTGATCAGGGACTGATCGAAGACCATGATGCGCAGGAATGCCTCGAGCCGCTCGCGGGTCGGCTCGGCCGCGAACCGGCCAAGGTTCTTCACCCCCTCGGTGGGGTCGGGCGCAAACAGGTTGACACTCAAGCCGCCTGGGCCCATGAGGACCAATCGACCCGCACGGTCCGGGTATTCGAGCGCGAACCGTACCGCCGCACCGCCACCCAGCGAATTGCCCAGCAGGTGCACGCGCTCGTTAATGTCCAGCGTATCGAGCAGGTCCTTGAGGGCTGACGCGCTGTGCACGAAGTATTGCGGATGCTCGGTGGGCTTGTCGGATTGGCCGTACCCCGGCTGGTCGACAGCGATCACGTGAAAACTCTTGGCCAGCACCGGAATGTTGCGACCGAAATTCGACCACGAGGAGGCTCCCGGGCCGCCCCCGTGCAGCAGCACAATCGTGGGACCGTTACCGACGCCAGCCTCGTGGTAGTGCAGCTTCAAGTCCGGGCGGACCTGAGCGAAGCGGGACGTCGATTCGTATGTGAGCTCTTGCACGGCCACCATCTCCGCTGATGGTCGGTTCTGGACTCGCTCCGCTCCTCGCGCGTTCCGCGCTGCGATGCTCACTCGCCCGCCACCTCCCTGTTGCCTGGTCGGTTCTGGACTCGCTCCGCTCCTCGCGCGTACCGCGCTGCGATGCTCACTCGCCCTTCACCTCCTAAACCATTGTGTCCGAGATCGGCAGCCCGAACTCACCGGAACCGAACATCATGTAGGCCCGCTCTGGATCATTGGCGGCGTGCACCCTACCTGCGTGCGCGTCGCGCCAGAACCGTTGCAGCGGTGTGCCGTTGGCCAGCGCGGTAGCGCCCGAACTTTCGAAGAGCTTGTCGATCGAGGCAATCGCCCGACCGGTGGCGCGGACCTGGTCTCGACGCGCCCGCAGCCGTAGCTCGAAGGGAACCTCTTCGCCGGCGCACAGCAACGCATATTCGTCCGCGACGTTGCCCGACAACTGCCGCCAGGCGGCGTCAATGTCACTGGAGGCCTCGGCAATTCGCACCTTGGCAAACGGATCGTCCTTCGCCTTCTCGCCCGCGAACGCGGCCCGGATGCGCTTGCCCTGATGCTCGACGTGCGCCTCGTAGGCGCCGTAAGCCATTCCGACGATCGGGGCGGAAATTGTCGTCGGATGTATTGTGCCCCAGGGCATCTTGTAGACGGGCGCGGTGTTGCGTTCGAGACCCGGCGCGGTGAGGTTGCTCATCGCCTTGAAGCTCAGGAACCGATGCCGCGGCACGAACACGTCCTTGACGACGATCGTGTTGCTGCCCGTACCCCGCAGTCCGACGACGTGCCAGACGTCATCGATGCGGTACTCCTCGCGCGGAATCAAAAAGCTACCGAAGTCCACGGGCCGGCCGTCCTTGATCACCGGGCCGCCCACGACAACCCAGGACGCATGATCGCAACCGCTCGACCAGGCCCACGATCCGTTGACGATGTATCCGCCGTCGGTGACGGCACCGGCACCCATCGGCGCGTACGAGGAGGAGATCCGCACGTCAGTGTCGGCGCCCCAAACCTCCTCCTGCGCCTGCTGATCGAACAACGCCAGATGCCAGTTGTGAACGCCGATGATCGAGGACACCCACCCGGTCGAACCGCATGCGCTGGCGATCCTGCGCACCGTCTCATAGAACAGCACGGGGTCCGACTCGTAACCGCCCCACTGGCTCGGCTGCAGCAGCCGGAAGAAGCCGGTCTCTTGAATCGCCTTGATCGATTCGTCGGGAATGCGCCGCAGATCCTCGGCTTCCTGCGCACGTTCGCGCAACGTCGGCAAGAGCGCCTCAACGCGCTGCATCACTTCGTGACTGTCGCGGTCACTCACTTCGAGACGCTCCTTGTTCGATGCGGGTCAGAGGTTACTTCTCAAACTGAGACTAGAACACGTTCCCATTTCTGTCGAGCATCGGGCACCGGCGCCGGGGGCGGGATATCGCCTGAGCGATCCGCATGGAACGCTGGCGCGAGCGCGACAAATTCTATAACGTGTTCTACTGATGAGGGGAAGGAGCAAGGGCACATGGCACGGGTTCGCGAGATCGACGTAGGCACCACCCCGACGCGGTTCGCGCGGGGCTGGCACTGCCTCGGCTTGGAGCGGGATTTTCTCGATGGCAAGCCGCATGCGGTCGATGCTTTCGGCACCAAGCTCGTAGTGTTCGCCGACAGCCAGAACAAACTGCACGTCCTGGATGCATACTGCCGACACATGGGTGGCGACCTGAGCGATGGCACGGTCAAAGGTGATTCGATAGCTTGCCCGTTTCATGACTGGCGTTGGGGTGGCAACGGCAAGTGCACGGCAATCCCGTATGCGCGCCGGGTCCCGCCGCTCGCCAGGACCCGGTCCTGGACAACGCTGCAGGAGAACAAACAACTGTTCGTGTGGAACGACCCGGAGGGCAACCCGCCTCCTGACGACATCACCATCCCGCGGCTCAACGAGGTCTTTTCCGACGACTGGACCGACTGGACCTGGAACAAGTTACTGGTCGAGGGGTCGAACTGCCGGGAGATCATCGACAACGTCGTGGACATGGCGCACTTCTTCTACGTCCACTTCGGATTCCCGAAGTACTTCAAGAACGTGTTCGAAGGCCACGTCGCCACCCAATACCTCCAGAACCACGGTCGGCCTGATGTCTCCAACATGGGCACGCAGTACGGAAACTCGGTGCTCGACTCGGAGGCCTCCTACTTTGGGCCCTCCTACATGATCAACTGGCTGCACAACGACTACAGCGGTTACAAGGCTGAGAGCGTGCTGATCAACTGCCACTATCCGATCACGCACAATTCATTCATGCTCATGTACGGAGTCTCGGTGCAAAAGCCGAAGGGCCTCGACGAGGCGACCACAACGAAGCTGGCCCGCAAGTTCACCGAGGGGGTGACGTTGGGATTCGAACAGGACGTGGCGATCTGGAAGCGTAAGACCAAGATCGACAATCCACTGCTGTGCGACGAGGACGGTCCGGTGTACCAACTGCGCCGCTGGTACGAACAGTTTTATGTGGACATCGCCGACGTTACGCCGCAGATGACGCAGCGTTTCGAGTTCGAGATCGACACCACCAAGGCCGTCGAAGCGTGGGAGAAGGAAGTGGCAGACAACCTGGCCAAGCAGGCGCCGGCGGACGGTAAGACCGCGGGGGTGTAGCTCGTGAGCACCGACGCGTCGGACTGGGTGAAGGCTCCGGCCTTCACCACCGACCCGGCCCGGGCCGAGGCGGTCCGGCAGCAGACCCTCGCGGACCGGCACAACTACCTCGAGCGCGGTATGCAACCGGTGCAGTGCCGTAGCTGCGGCACCGAGGTGCTGGTCCGGAAGAACAGCTTCCAGCAGACCAGCATTCAGTGGACGACGGACCCGCGCACGTCGTGTCCCGTGTTCGCAGCGGGCGATGCTGCCCAGCCGCAGGGCTGCCCGAAGCTGCGGCAAAGCATCGAGCATGCCGTGCTAGAGGGACTGCTCGAAGTGGAGAATCACCTGCCTCCCTGTGCGTGAATTTTCACCGCGGGCGGTGAAAATTCACGCACAGGGAGGGACGGGTCGAGTTCCGCTGCCGATGTCCAAAAGCCGGCGCCCAGCACCAACGCAACCGGCGCCGGGACCAACAGCAGCACCGAGGCGCTGACCTGCGTCGCCACCCACACGCCGAACCCCAACAACGCTGGCGCGGCAAGAAATCGCACCGGCCAACGTGCCACCAGATGCATCCCGGTGATCCAAAGCCGCTGCCCGCGCAGTTGCGGATGAGCGATCCCCAGCGGTAATGCCGCCGTGCTCGCAGTACCCAGAATCGTTGCCACGATTGCGCTCACGATCACCGGACCGAGCGCGATCACGCTGTGGGTCTGATGCCACACCTCGAGCGCGACCAGGAACAACGACACCGCCACGGCCGGAACCGCCATCACCGCGTACCCAAACCCGGTGAAGCAGCACAACCCGCGACACCAGTCGGCGAGCGAGGTGTCTTCCATGCGGATCAAATCATCGACAGTGGCGAGCAGCGCGACTGCCCATGGTGTTTCGAGCGCGGCGAAAACGAGCACCGAAACCGGGGTGACACCCGGCGTCAGCACTACGACGAGGGCGGCCGCCAGACACACGGCCACGCTCGCGAACAACAAGATCGGCAACCCGGACCACGCGCCGCGTGAAACCCGGCGCAGAATCAGCTCGGTCCCGCTCATGCCCGTAATCCCACCGCTGCGATACTGGCCACGAAGCTGCGCTGGAAGATCAAGAAGACGACCAACACCGGAATCACCACGGCCGTGATGGCTGCGAAAACTACTACGGTGGCGCCGTTTTGGCCGTGTTGCAACGTGACCAGGCCGATCGGCAACGTCATGTGCTCGGGGCTGCTCAGGAAGATCAACGGCCCGAAGTAGTTGTTCCACGACATCTCGAACACCAGGATCGTCATGGCCGCCAACGCCGGCCCGGACAGCGGAATCAGCAGCCGAAACAGAATCCACAGATGCCCCGCGCCGTCGATGGTGGCAGCCTCGTCGAGGTCGCGCGGGATCGAGTTGAAGTACTGCCGAAAGAAGAAGATCGCGAAAACATTGATCAGCGCGGGCAGCCACAGCGCGGCGAGGTTGTCGAACAGGCCGAGGAACCGCATGAGGATGAACACGGGTATCACGGTCATCTGCGCCGGCACCATGAGCGCGGTCAGCAGCAGCGCGAAGATCGGATTGCGCCCGCGAAAGTTCACCCTGGAGAAGGCGTAAGCGGCCGTCACGCTCACCGCCAGTGACCCGGCCGTTGAAATCACTGCCACGACCAAGCTGTTGAGCGCCATGCGGCCGAACGGGATCAGTCCGGTGATAGCGGTGTAGTTGGCCGTGGTGAACGGCTTGGGAATCCAGTTCGGCGGCACAGTGAGCGCGTCATCTTCCGGCAGCACGCTCTGCACAACAAGCCAAACCAGTGGGGCAACCATGATCAACGCAACGACGGCCATGACGAGGCTGACCAGGTTGGACCGAAGCCGCGGCATCATTGGTGCACCCATCGCCGGCTCAACCGGAATTGCACGGCCGTGGCGATCATCATCACGACAAACACGATGAATGCCACCGCCGATGCATAGCCGACCTGGAAATTCTGAAACGCCCACTGGTACAGGTACATCACGACAGTCACCGTCGAATTGTCGGGTCCACCTTGGGGAGTGATGATCTGCACCGGATCGAAAATCTGGAACGCGCCGATGAAAGTCACCACCGCGGCGAACAAGATCGTCGGTGACATCAGCGGAATCGTGATGTTCCACAGGATTTGCCACCTGCTCGCGCCGTCGAGCCGGGCCGCCTCGATGAGCTGCTGCGGCACCGTCTGCAGCCCGGCCAGCATGATGACGAAGGTGAAACCGATGGTGTGCCAGAAGTCGATGGCGATGATGGAGGTCAGGGCCCACGCTGGATCGGTGAACCAGTCGGGCGAGGTGATCCCGATCTGCTGCAGGTAGTAGGAAACCAGCCCAAATGTGGGGTCCAGCACGAACTTCCACAGCAACGCCACCGCCGCCCAGGAAATCACGAACGGAAAGAACACCGCCGTCCGGACGAAGTAGGACAAAACACGGCTCGCGATCCGGTTGACGCCCAAAGCCAATAGCAGGCCGCCGACCAAATGGGTTGCCACCGAAGCGAAGGCGAAGATGAAGGTATTGCCGAGCGCCTTGTAGAACAGCGAATCGCTGAACAACCTGGTGTAGTTGTCCAGACCCGCAAAGTGCGCCGGCGTGAACATGTCCCAGTGAAAAAGGCTGAGCACGATGGCGGCGACGAAGGGCCCGAGAATGAAGATGGCGAACAGCACCAGCGCCGGGCTCAGGAATCCATAGCCGGTCCAGGACCGACGCGGCACCGGGCTGGCGACGGCGGTCACAGCAGCCGCCCCATCGTCGTGTTGGCGTCTGCGAGGGCGTCTTTCACCGACTTTGTGCCAGTGATCGCCGCCTGCCACCCGGTGACGACCGCGGTCTGAATCTGGCCGCCACGCTCCGGCGACGGCATCGGCGTGCCGTATCGGATCGCCTCCGCAAGCAGTTCGGACCCCTTGGGCGAATCCTTCAGAAACACCTCGCTCAGCGCCACCGATCGAAGCGCGGGAACTGTCGTACCCCCGATCTGCGCGTAAAACCGGGCGGCGTCAGCAGACATCATCCATTCCAGAAAGGTCCACGCCTTCTCCTTCTTCTGCGACGTCTTCAGAATCGGCCAGCCGTCCCAGCCGATCGGTGTCCCGTTGCGAACCTTGAAGGGCCAATTGACGATACGTGTCTTGTCGACCATGTCTAGGCGGCGCAGGTCCAGAGTCGGCCACCGGCCACCACCCAGCGTCGCGAGTTTGCCCCGCTTGAACTGACTGGTCGCCTCGAAGGCGCCGCCCGGTCTCGGCGACAATCCCGCGTCCAGCAGGCTCTTCACGTACGTTGCCGCTTCGACGGCTGCCTCCGAATCGAAGGTCGGCTCGGTCCAGTCGGCGTTGAAGGTGCTGGCGCCGTTGGTCAGTAGCCACGGCATGATATCGACGAAGGGGAAGTTGTAGGCAATGGGCAACAGGAATGCTCCCGTGCGGTCCTTGATCCGCTGCCCTGCTCTGCGAAAATCCGCCCAGCTCCAATCCCGTTCCGGGAGCTCGACCCCGGCCTTCTCGAAGACCTCGGTGTTGCAGTACATCACGACCGGGTTGTAGCCGCCCGGGATGTAATAGGTCTTGCCGTCGGTGGACCCGTACTTGTTGGTCCACTCCTTCAGATGTGGGTCGATTCCGGCATAGTACGCGTCGACGACACCTCGGTCTTTGGCGATGAACTCGTCGAGCGGCGTTAATAAACCTTTGGCCGCGAACAACTTTTGACCTTCGGTGGCGACGTCGACAATGTCCGGACCCTTGCCGCCGGCAATCTGCGTGGAGACGGTGGCCGCGAAGGTCGCCCAGTCCCCCGCCGCGATGCCGCGCGCAGCTACCTCGATGTCGGGATGGGTGCGGTGAAACTCGGCGAAGAGCTTGTTGAAGGCCTTCTGCTGGGTGGCGTCGCCCTGGAAGACCAGATCGAGCGGTCCATTGGGTGAGCCGGAATTCCAGCCGATGTGGCAGCCGGTCGTCACGCCAATCGCAGGTAGTGCGGCCCCGGCCCCGAGTAGCCGCAGCGCCCGACGGCGCGAAATCTGCGCGGGGACTCCAGAGGCCATGGGGGTCGACTCGGCTCAGGCGCTCCCGGCGAGCAGCAGGCTGGCGACCAGTTCCGGATTGTCCGGCATGGGAACGTGGCCAAGACCGGCCACCTTGATGACGCGGGCGTGCGGGAACACGCGTGTGACGCCGTTGGCTTGGTAGATCGGCAGGATCAGGTCCCGACGGCCCCACGCGACGGTGATCGGGCACCGGTCATCGACGGGGCTGGTGAAGGTCAATGTCGCGTTTGCCGCGTGGTTGACCACTCGGTTCTCGACCAGGGACCGCACATCGATGGCGCAGGCGTCCACGTCAGCACGCCAGCCGTTGGCGTAGAAGGGGCCCAACAGCAGCGCGCGTAGGGCCGGATTCTGGACAGCTGCCGCGACATTGTCCGGTCCCAGCAACCGGGCTGCCGCGCGGAGACCAGTGAACATGGCGACCGATCGGCGGTGGTCCCACTGGCCGACGGCAAAGCCAGCCGGTGAGAGCGCGGTGGCCGACTTCGCGTAGCCGCGGGCCGCGAGTTCGAGCGCGGCATATCCACCGAGCGAGTTACCGGCGAGGTGGGGCTTCTCCCCCGGCCGCGACATTTCGAGAACAAACTGCTCGAGCTCGGCGAGCGATTCGGCGAGCACATCGCCGGACTCGTCGACATCTGGGGACTCGCCGTGCCCGGGCAGGTCCACGGTGATAACCGTGCGGTGCTTGGCCAGCCGGTCGACGACCGGATCCCAAGCGTGACGCCGGTGCACGAGGCCGTGAAAGAGGATGAGCGTTGGACCGGACCCGCGAACGTCATAGGCGAGTTCGGATGCGCGGACGGCGGTGTCGAGCGCTACGGACAACGAAGCCTCCCTCGTTGGATGCTCTCGCATGGAGATCCTGTGAACCGGAGTCACAGTGAAGTTAACGTACGGCACCGCGAGGCTGCGACGAAACGCAGCGGCCGAAACGCGGCGATGCCCACCTTGTAACCACATAGTGACCTAGGCCACTGTGCTTATCCATTGCGCCGGCTCATCCGTTACCGCCTCATGACTCCGACAGTCAGCGGGAGCGGGATACGACCATCGTTGAACTGGAAGTTTGCGCCAGAACTGAATCTGGTCAGCGCCACTTCGGTGGCCTCCGGGAACGGCGTGGCGGCGGTGTCGATCTGGATGGTCAACGCGTCTTCATCGGCGGCGACGACGCTGGTGTAGAACCGCGCATCGACGCCGCGAACGAGCGCATCCAGTGGATCCAAATGGTCAGGACCCAGCAGCGACAGCCACCCGCCATCGGCCTGCGCCGGGCTGTGCTGGGCGATCCGGAGACGCAGCGGTCCGTCCGCGGCGATCGATACGCCCCCATACCCGGCGGGATTCACGGCTGGATGAACACGAAGGACGTGCACAAGAGCCTCGAGATCCCGTCCCAGTCCCAGGGCGCGCCGGATGCGCTCGGCGGTGAGGCCGGCGATGCCGCCGAACTGCCTCCGACCGATCGCGAGCGCGTCGGCCTCGGTGGTGCGGGCTCGGACTGCCTGCGTGAAACCCAGGGTGAGTAGGTGCTGTTGCAAGCAGATCTCGTCGGCGATCCGGACCAGCGCCGAGGCCGAGAAGTCGGCGAAGCGGACATCGCTGAGCAGCGGGCCGGTGTAGTCAGACCGGCCGCTGTCCGCCGGATCGATAGGCACCAGGTCGAACCGGGCCGCGTGAGATTCGGCCAGGGCTTCGGCGTGCGGCGGGTCCGATTGGGGCTCGTATAGGGGGTCTATGGTCACCCGCCAGGCGCAGTTCGGCACCCGATCGGGCGGACGCCGCGGCGGACGGTGGATGGGGCGCACTTGGGCGTGCGGATTGGTGGCGGCCGCGGTCGCATCGAACGTCGGGTCCTCGATGTCGTGGCACATCGCGGTGACGTACTCGTCGCCGAGCACCTCCACGTCCATGAGGGCCCCGCAGTGGTCGAGCCAGAACTCGCCGTGGTCGTGATCGTCCACCCGGAAACGGAAGTCCATGAACTGTGGTGGCGCGCCGATATCGAACTGCAGTCCCTTGAAGATCGTTTCGACGCTGTCGCCGCGAAAGTTCAGCGCGTCCTGCATCCGTCGGGTGTAGATGGGGCTGGCCGCAGCCCATTCTTCGATAGCGACGGCCGTCATGCCTTCGCGGCCCAAGGCGCCGATGAGTTGCGCCATGCCGGAGCGGTCGATGAGGTGGCCGCACAGCAACAATTCGGGCACGAGAGTTGCTAGCTGCCCGCGCGAAAGCTGTTGAAAGTTCGAGTGTTTCACCAGATGTCCACCGGTGCTTGGCCGGCCGGATACCACCCTGGTAGTGCGGTGGCGGACATCGACCGCGCGATCCGCTTCTGCATCCCGGGCGAAAGCGCGTTGTGCTGCATCATCTCGACGAACAGCGCGGACACATTGCCAAGGTCGAAAAAGTCGCGCTGCCACGACCATTGATAGTTTCCGCCGTACCGAAACCAACTACCGCCGATGCCGGCCACCTCGTAATTGCGCCCGTCCGGACGTTTCGCTTCCGATATCTGTTTCCAGAAGCCGATCACGTCACCGGAGCGGTCATCGATGACGAATTGTTGGTAGGGGTACGACCAGCCTTGCAGGCCGTCCATTTCCTGGCCGAGCGCAAGTTCACGAATCTCGTCTCGGCCGACAGCCATGAACTCTTGGGCCGGACCGTAATTCCAGCCATAGGTCGCGTCGGCGGTGTACATCGCGGCGAGAGAGGTCCAGTCGCCGAGCTCCTCGCACCGCTTGTTCTCCGCTACCCAGCGTTGCACCATCTCGTCGAGTTCGGCGCGGTCGAAACTAGGCATCTGCGGTTCCTTCGGTCAGCGTCAACGCCTGTGTGGGGCAATAGCGCACGGCGCGCTGCACCTCCGCGCGCAAGCTTTCGTCTGGTTGCTCGAGCAAAATGTCGACCTTGCCGTGCTTGGGTACGGCGAACACCTCAGGTGCCTCCAGTTCACACATGGCATGGCCCTGACATAGGTCCAGATCGGCTGCGAGTCTCATAACTACACCCGCTCGCGGTATCGGACCAAGCACGGTTGGGCGAGCTGGACCACCATCTTGCTGTGATCATTGCGATAGGTTTCCGGTGGTTGCGCCAGCTCGAAGTCGAACTTGTGCAACAGGATCGAAAAAATCGCCTTCAACTGCATTGTCGCGAACGCCGCTCCGACACAGCGATGTCGTCCGGCTCCGAACGGGATCCACGTCCAGCGGTTGAGGATGTCTTCTTGATTCGGATCGATGTAGCGGTGCGGATCAAATGCATCCGGATTCGGAAAGTCCGACGGCAATCGGTTGGATATTGCCGGCGAGGCTGCGACCAGGTCGCCCGCTGCGATTCGACGTCCGGCCACCTCGAAGTCTCCGCGTGCCACCCGCAACAGCATGATCAACGGCGGATGCAGGCGAAGTGTCTCCTTGATCACTGCCTCGAGCACCGGGATTTGCCGCAGCGCATGGAAGCTGACCTCCGACCCGTCGGCGTACAGGTCGTCCAGCTCCTTGCGCACCGCTTCGACATAGTCGGGGTGTCGCAGCAACTCGATCAATGTCCACGCCGCCGTCCCTGAAGTGGTGTGGTGGCCGGCGAACATCATCGAGATGAAGATGCCGGTGATCTCGTCGGCGGAGAATCGCGGCGTTCCGTTCTCGTCGTTGATGGCGACGAGCACGTCGAGCATGTCGCGGTCCTGTTTGCCCAGTGGTGGGTGGGCGATTCGGCCTGCCATGATCTCTTGCACCAACGCGACCAAGCTCTGGCGTGCCTCGTCGCGACGCCGGAAGCTTTCGATCGGAGCGTAAGGATCCACGAAAGCAAGTGCGTCGGTGCCTCTTTCGAGCTCGTGATAGAGGCGGGCAAAACGACTGTCGAGTTGCTTGCGAAACTTCCTGCCGATCAGACAGGCCGACGAGGTGTAGATGGTCAGCTCGGCGAAGAAGTCGAGCAGGTCGATGGTGCCTGCCGAACCCCAACTGGCAACCATCTGATCAACCTCTGCGGCAATGGTTTTCGCATGTCCCTTCATGTACTCGCCGCGCAGCGCTTGATTGTGCAACATCTCCTTGCGTCGCTGCGGGCTGGCATCGAACACGACGCCCGCTCCGAATATCGGCTTCATGAACGGGTAAGCGGCCTGCTGGTCGAGTTCCTCCTCGCTGGAACGAAAGAAGAACTCGTTGGCCTCCGTACCGGTCAACAGCACGACCTTGCGATCGGCAAGCCGAAAGGCGCCGACATCTCCACATTCGTCTCGAACGCGGCGCATCAATCCGATCGGGTCGCGGCGAAGTTCCTCGAGATGGCCGTGCGGGTGGGCTCCGCCCGACACCACGGCAGGATCACGGGTGATCGACTCGACGCTCACGAATCATCCTTTCGCAGGGGTGCTTCGGGTTGAACCTCGACCAGAACAAGATGCGCGCCGCGCGGTGCCGACACAACGGCGACGACGGCCGCGGCGATGTCTGCAGGGCGCAGAAAGTAGGGGTGCCGTGCGAAGCCCCACCTGGCCCAGTCGTCGAGCACGGGACCGATGACCTCCGGGGTGGAATCCATGCCCATCCCGGTCAGGGTCGGTCCCGGACGCACCACCGAGGCGCGAATACCGGTTCCTTCCAACTCCATTCGCAGCTGCAGACCCATCGCTTCGACACCGGACTTGGCGGCGTTGTAGGCACCCATGCGCGGCCGCGGGAATGGGGCACAGTCGGAACCGATCAGCACCACGTCGCCGCGGCGGCGTGCGAGCATGCCCGGCACAACCCGATGCACCAGCCGCTGAGCTCCGGCCAGGTGCACCTGGAGCTGGGCCAGGAAACGATCCGGGTCCATGTCGTGCACCGTGGAGAATTCGAGATTTCCCGCACTGGAGACGAGTATTTCGGTCGGGCCCAGTGCGGCCTCAGCCGCCGTGACGAACTCGTCCACTGAGTCGGACCGGGTTACGTCGAGATGATGAGCAAAGACGCAACCTCCTGCGGCACGGATCTTGTCGGCGACGGCTTCGCATTCGTCGACTCGTCGCGCTCCCAGCGCAACCGGGTGCCCACACTCGGCGAGCGCGACCGCCGTGGCCATCCCGATACCCGACGATGCACCGCTGACGACCGCCGGCCGGCGTTCGGGATTGGGTGGGAATCTCGGCATCAGCTGCTCACCACCGTGATCGGCAGTGCCGAGAAGCCGCGGACATTTGTCGAATGCACGCGCACTGCACATTTGGCGTCGACCGAATAGTCTGCAACTCTCGCCGCGAATTCGCGCAGCGCAATGTTCGCCTCCAGGCGGGCCAGGTGGGCGCCCAGACAAAAGTGTGTGCCCGCACCGAAACTCAGGAGCTTCGACCTACTGTCGTGTCCTATCTGGAATTCATCAGCAGCGTCGAATACCGAATCGTCACGATTGGCCGAACCGATGAGGAGCAGCACCTTCTCCCCTGCGGGGATGGTCGTCCCGGCGTACTCGATGTCGGTCGCGGCCGTGCGGGCGAGTATCTGGGTTGAGGTGTCGTACCGCAGCGTCTCCTCGACCCAGTCCGGCACGCAATCCAGGTTCGCGACAACCCTTCGATACTGGTCCCTATGACGATCCGCCCAATAGAGCGCGTTGCCAAGGAGTTTCGTCGTCGTCTCGTTGCCGGCCACCACCATCAAGAAGAGGAAGCCGACAATTTCGGAATCATCGAGACGGTCACCATCGATGTCGGCGCCCAACAGTGCCGAAATCAAATCGGTGCCGGGGTTGCGGCGACGCTCGGTGAGCAACTGGTTGTAGTAGCCGAAAAGCTGCACCGCTGCCTCCATGGCGGCAACCGGTACGTCCTGTACGCCCTCTTCGCGGTGTACCAGCAGATCGGCCATGCGCCGTAACTCATCGCGGTCGGATTCGGGCACGCCGAGCAGCTCCGAAACCACATCCATCGGCAGTTTCCCGGCAACGTCAGCGACCCAGTCGAAACTACCTGTGTCCAGCGCCGGTTCGAGGTAGTGCAGCGTCAGTTTCCTGATCTGTTCCCGTAGTTCGTCCACGCGACGGGGAGTGAAACCTTTAGAAACGAGTCTTCGCATCCGCAAATGGCGCGGGTCGTCCATCGCCAGGAACGACATCACGCGGTGGGCGTGCGGACCGTACGCGGAGGAATCCAGCGAGACGCCGTTGGCGCTGGACAACCGCTTGCTGTCGCGCAGCGCGGCGGCAACGTCGCGGTGGCTCGACAGGGCCCAGAATCCCAGGTCCGCGTTGTGATAGACGGGAGCTTCGTGCCGCAACCGTCGATAGACCGGATAGGGATCGTCGTGGAATCGATAGTCGTACGGATCGAACAGCAGCGGTTCCAACGAGGCGGCGGTCATGCGAGCCTCCCGCCTACGCGAGACAGGTTCCTGGACACGTGTCTGGACGTTACTACTGCGATCCAGCTCCTGCAATGGTTAATCGGCGCCGATTCGAGCTAGAACGTGTGTCATATTGCCGCCGGATATGCGTTAGGAGGCGTCGCCTTATCGCGTAGCTTGACCGGTAGAATCTGTTCTCATCGATTCGCGGCACACGGTTGCCATTCCATGCCCGCCGAACTAAAGTCCAGACACATGTCCAGTCTTCGACCGGCCGACGCTTCGCCGCTGCTTATCGACGGGAAGTTGGTTCCCGGCTCCGGCGGCACGTTCACCACCGTCAATCCCGCGACCGAGGAAACGCTTGGTCACGCGGCAAACGGCACGGCAGCCGAGATGGACGCAGCCATAGCAGCCGCCCGATCGGCCTTCGATCACACCGACTGGCGCCGGGACCCAACCTTCCGCGCGCACTGTCTGCGCCAACTTTGCACCGCCCTGCAGTCACATCTCGATGAACTTCGCGCCATCACCATCGAAGAGGCCGGCGCGCCAGCGTTTCTCACGCACGGTCCACAACTGGCCGGTCCGATCGCCGACCTGAATTACGCGGCGGATCTGGCCGAAAACTACCGGTGGGAAAGCGATCTCGGAGTTGCAGCGCCGATGGGTGTGCAGACCCATCGGTCCATCAGGCGCGAACCAGTCGGCGTGGTCGGTGCGATAACGCCCTGGAATTTCCCGCATCAGATCAACTTCGCAAAGCTCGGCCCGGCGCTCGCCGCCGGAAACACGGTGGTGCTCAAACCAGCCCCAGACACCCCGTGGTGTGCGGCGCTCGTCGGCATGGTCATCGCCGAGGAAACCGACATCCCGCCGGGTGTGGTGAATGTCGTGACGTCCGACGATCACCACGTCGGGGCGCAATTGGCGAGCGACCCACGGGTGGACCTGATCTCGTTCACCGGCTCGACGCCGACCGGCAAGGCGGTAATGCGCGCCGCGGCAAGCAATGTGACGAAGGTTTTCCTCGAACTCGGCGGCAAGTCCGCGTTCGTGGTGCTCGACGACGCCGACCTCGCGGCAGCCTGCGGGTATGCGGCGTTCTCTGTGTGCGTGCACGCCGGACAAGGCTGCGCATTGGCGACGAGGCTGCTGGTGCCGAGGTCGCGCTATGACGAGGCCGTGCAAGCCACGGCGGCCACCCTGGGCGGCATCAGGCCCGGCGATCCGGCCGAGCCGACGACGGTGTGCGGTCCGCTGATCTCGGCTCGACAGCGCGATCGAGTCGAGCGATATCTCGCGACTGTCACCGACGATGGCGGACGGATCGTCACCGGCGGCGGGCGTCCCGCCGATCGAGACCGCGGTTTTTTCATCGAACCCACGCTCGTCGCAGACGTCGGCAATGACGCCGTCGTTGCCCGTGAAGAGATTTTCGGGCCGGTATTGGTGATCCTTCCCTACGACGACGATGAGGACGCCATCCGCATCGCCAACGACTCCCCCTACGGACTGTCCGGTGCCGTGTGGGGCCGGGACGAAGCGCGGATACGGCACGTCACCGACGAGATTCGCACCGGAACGCTCAGCGTCAACGGCGGCAACTGGTACAGCGCCGACGCGCCGTTTGGTGGCTACAAGCAATCCGGCATCGGCAGAGAGATGGGCGTCGCGGGGTTCGAGGAGTACCTCGAAACCAAGCTCGTCGCCACCAAGGCAGGGTAGGAGCAGCGGCATGACACGCTTCACGGGAAAAACGGCGATCGTTACGGGCGCGGCTCGCGGCATCGGCGAGTGCTACGCCCACGCACTCGCACACGAAGACGCCAATGTGGTTGTCGCCGACCTCAATACCGAATTAGGCACATCCGTCGCCAAACAGATCGTGGCGTACGGCGGGCGGGCAATATTCTGCGACGTCGACGTCTCCGAACCGGAGTCCGCCAAACGCCTTGCCGAGGCGGCGGTTGCCGAGTTCGGCACCATCGACCACCTGGTGAACAACGCCGCGATCTACGGCGACATGAAACTGGATATCCTGCTGACTGTTCCGTGGGACTACTACAAGAAATTCATGGCCGTCAACATGGACGGCGCGCTCAACGTGACCCGCGCGGTCTGGCCGCACATGCGCAAGAACGGCGGGTCGATTGTCAACCAATCCTCCACCGCAGCATGGCTTTACTCGGGTTTCTACGGCTTGGCCAAAGCCGGCATTAACGCCATGACCCAACAATTAGCCTATGAGCTGGGCGGGAACAACATCCGGATCAATGCGATCGCTCCTGGACCGATCGACACGGAGGCGACCCGGACGGTGACGCCCGGCAATATCGTCGACACGATGGTGCAGATGTTGCCGCTCAAGCGCATCGGCACACCGGAGGACCTGGTAGGCGCCTGCCTGTATCTGCTTTCCGACGACGCCAAGTGGGTTACCGGTCACGTGCTCAATGTCGATGGCGGACAGATTTTCCGATCATGAACGGGGGCGCTCAACCAGTCGGTTTCATCGGCCTGGGCAATATGGGTGCGCCGATGGCCAAACGCCTGCTCGACTGGCCGGGCGGCCTTGTTGTCGGTGACGTGCGCGCCGAGGCGGTCGAGCCGTTCATCGCCGCGGGCGCGCAGAGCGCAGGCAGCCCAGCGGAATTGGCAAAACTGGCCACGATCATCTCGGTAACCGTCCTCGACGACGCCCAAGTTCGTGACGTGGTGAGCCAAATTCTCGAGACTGCCGCGCCGGGCACGGTGATTGCCGTGCACTCGACCATCAGCGACACCACCGCAACGGAACTGGCGCAGCAGTGTCTGGAGCACGAGGTCGAATTGATCGATGCCCCGGTCAGCGGCGGCGCCCCGGCGGCCAACCGCGGTTCGCTGGCCGTGATGGTCGGCGGGTCGGCAGCGGCCTACCAGCGCGTCGCCGGCCCGTTCGGAAAGTGGGCCGGGCTGATTGTGCACGCGGGCGACGTCGGTGCCGGAACACGGATGAAGCTGGCCCGCAATCTCGTGCACTTTGTCGCCTTTGCTGCCGCCGGTGAGGCCCAGCGCCTGGCCGCGGCATCGGGACTGGACATCACCGAGCTGGGCAAGGTGGTGCGCCATTCGGACGCCATCACCGGCGGCCCGGGAGCGATCATGTTGCGGAATACGACCGAACCGGTTGCGCCCGAGGATTTTTGGTATCCGATCCTGAGCCATGTCCGCGATTTGGGTGAAAAGGACTTGGCGTTGGCAACTGATCTCGGCGCCCGACTCGGCGTCGACCTTCCGCTGACTCAGCTTGCGCGTGCCGAGTTGGGAAACGGACTCGGTGTGGGAGAAGGGAACGTGACATGACCGACGATGTGCGCCAGCGCGGCCTCGACATGATGCAGCAGGTGTACGGCTGGCACGTCAAGGATGCGCCCGGCGATCACTTCGCCTATACCGTCGACCACCTCTTCGCCGACATCTGGTCTCGCGACGGCCTGAGCATCCGCGATCGGCGCCTGCTGCTGCTTGGAGCCATGACGGCCCAGGGAATCTTCGACATGGCCGAGGTCCAGGTGCGGGCTGCACTGCACAACCAAGAGTTCACTTCGGACCAGCTGCAGGAGATCGCGATATTCCTGTGCCACTACGTGGGATGGCCGCTGGGCACCAAGCTGGATCTGATGACACGGTCGGTGATCGCTGACGTGAAGAAGAAGCAGGACTGAGAGGCGTGCGCAGATGACAGACCTACCGAACTTTCGGCCGCTGTCCGCATCGAATGTAGCCGAGTGGGCCATCGAGGCCGACGTCGTGATCGCCGGATACGGCATCGCCGGGGTGTGTGCCGCCATCGAGGCTGCCCGAGCCGGCGCTGAGGTGGTAGTCCTCGAGCGCACCAGTGGCTGGGGCGGGGCCGCCGCGCTGGCCGGCGGCTTCATCTACCTGGGCGGGGGCACCCCCCTACAGCGGGCGCTGGGCTTCGAGGATTCGGCGCAGAACATGGCCACATTCATGATGGCCGCACTGGGGCCGGGAGCCGATCGCGCGAAGATCGAGGACTACTGCGCGGGCAGCGTGGATCACTACCAGTGGCTGGTGGATTGCGGGGTGCCGTTCAAGGAAGAGTTCTGGGGTGAACCGGGTTGGGAACCACCGCACGACGAGGGTCTGATGTACTCCGGCGGCGAAAATGCAGCGCCCTTCAACGCAATTGCCACACCGGCACCGCGCGGGCATCTTCCGCAGATGCAGAACAAGCGCACCGGCGAGCGGGGCGGCGGTTACATGCTGATGAAGCCGCTCGTCGAGACGGCCGAAAAGCTAGGCATCCGAGCGGAGTACGACATCCGGCTGCAGCGATTGATCGTTGACGGCGACCGCGTCGTCGGTGTCGAGGCCAAGCGATATGGCCAGACGATTTCGGTGCGTGCGCGTAAGGGCGTGGTGTTGGCCACCGGCAGCTTTGCCTACAACAACGAGATGGTTGAAACGTACGCTCCGAGGTTGATCGGCCGGCCGGGCGCCGCCATCGAAGAGCATGACGGGCAAGCGATTCGGGTGGCGCAGGCGCTCGGCGCCGATGTCGCACACATGGACGCAACCGAGGTCGCCTTCTTTTGCGACCCGCAACTCATGGCGCGCGGCATCCTCGTCAACGGCCGCGGCCAGCGGTATGTCCCGGAAGACACCTATCCCGGCCGGATCGGCCAATTGACACTGATCCAGCAGGACAACCAGGCCTTCCTCATCATCGACGAGGCCGCCTATGAAGAGGGCATGATCACCGAAACGTCGACGCCCTTCTTCCGTACCCCGCCGAAGTGGGTGTGTGAGAGCGTCGCTGAACTCGAGGCGGAAATTGGCCTGCCGGAATTGGCCTTACAGTCTACCGTCGAGACGTACAACCTGCACGCCAAGGAACGCCGGGATCCGTTGCTGGGCAAGAAGCCTGAATGGGTCCGGCCGGTCGGCACGCCGATCGCCGCGTTCGACCTGCGCGGCTTCACCGCCGGGTTTACCCTCGGTGGGCTGCGGACCGACCTGGATTCGCACGTGCTGCACGTCTCGGGAGACCCGATTCCGGGCCTCTTCGCGGCCGGACGGTGCACGTCGGGAGTGTGCGCCGGCGGGTATGCCAGCGGTACCTCGCTCGGTGACGGGAGTTTCTACGGACGTCGCGCGGGAACTGCAGCGGCCCTGGGGAAGTGACCATGAAATTCGGGATTGTGTTGTTCACCAGCGACCGTGGTATCACGCCCGCGGCGGCGGCGAAAGCGGCCGAGAACGCAGGGTTTTCGACCTTCTACGTTCCCGAGCACACGCATATCCCGATCAAACGCCAGGCGGCGCACCCGCAAACCGGCGACGCGACGCTGCCGGACGACCGCTACATGCGGACGCTGGATCCTTGGGTGTCGCTGGGCATGGCTGCAGCCGTCACCGACCGCATCGAACTCGCGACGGCCGTTGCGCTGCCGGTGGAGCACGACCCGATCACGCTGGCCAAGACGATTGCCACGCTCGACTTCCTTTCCGGCGGCCGGGTGACCCTTGGTGCCGGCTTCGGCTGGAACACCGACGAATTGAGTGATCACGGTGTGCCCGGAAACAAGCGCAGGACAGTGCTGCGCGAATACCTCCAAGCGATGCGCGCGTTGTGGCGGGACGAAGAGGCCAGCTACGCCGGCGATTTCGTAAACTTCGGCCCGAGCTGGGCCTGGCCGAAAACCGTGCGGAGCGAGGGCGTTCCGGTGCTGATCGGCGCGGCGGGCACCGAACGAACGTTTCGCTGGATCGCCGAATTCGCCGACGGCTGGATCACCACCCCTCGAGAGCGCGACATCGACGACCCGGTGCGGCTGCTGCACAAGATCTGGCAGGACGCCGGACGAGACGGTTTGCCGCGCATCGTTGCGTTGGACATCAAGCCTGACGGTGAGCGGTTGCGGCATTGGGCAGAGATCGGCGTGACGGACGTGGTCTACGGCCTACCGGACCGCGACGAAGCCGGCGTGGTCGCCTACATCTCCCGATTGGCTGACAAGCTTGCCACCCTAGGGATGCTGTAGTAGCGTCCAGACATGTGTCTAGTTCGGTGAAGTTGGAGTCGACGCGTCGGCGGCTGACCGAGAAGCAAGCCGACACTGTGGCCCGACTGACCAAGGCTGCGGTCGAGGTTCTGAGCGAGGAAGGGTTCTCCGGGCTCACGGTTCGCCTTGTCGCCGCTCGCGCCGGTGTCGCGCCCGCGACCGCGTACACCTACTTCTCCTCGAAGGAACACCTTGTCGCCGAGGTTTTCTGGCGACGTCTGGCGACATCCGACATCGAGTTCGACGATGGCGCAGCGACTTCCGAGCGAGCGATCGCGGTGCTGCGCGGAATCGCCTTGTTGGTCGCCGATGAACCGGAGTTGGCCGGCGCGGTCACCAGTGCCTTGCTCGGCAACGATCCCGATGTGCAGCATCTGCGGCTGCGCATCGGCGGGGAGATCCGCCAGCGGCTCGCCACAGCGCTCGGACCGGAGTCCGGAGCGGACGTTCTCGAGTCGTTGGAGCTGCTCTACGCGGGCGCGTTGGTTCGCGCCGGAATTGGTTACGCCTCCTATGCGGAGATCGCAGATCAGCTCGAGCGCTCGGCGCGGCTGGTGCTCAAGTAGGGCCGTGCGTGATTTTTCACCGCGGGCGGTGAAAAATCACGCACGGGGAGGGAGGGCTTCGCGCTGCAGCTCCAAGGCGATGTCGATCAGCTGATCCTCTTGGCCACCAACGAGTTTGCGCTTGCCCGCCCGGACCAGCATCTCCGCGGCGGACACCCCGTACCGCTCCGCTTGGCGTTCGGCGTGCCGGAGGAAGCTCGAGTAGACGCCCGCATAACCCATCATCAATGCCTGCCGATCCAGCAGGCACTCCTGCGGCATCACGGGACGCACGACGTCTTCGGCGGCGTCGGCAATCTTGAAAAAGTCGATGCCCGTCTTGATGCCGAGCTTGTCGCAGACACCTACGAACGCCTCGACGGGCGTGTTCCCCGCTCCGGCACCGAAACGCCTTGCGCTGCCGTCGATCTGCAAAGCGCCCGCGCGCACGGCAAAGACCGAGTTCGCCACGGCAAGGTCGAGGTTCTCGTGGCCGTGAAAGCCGACCTGAGCGTCGTCGCCGAGTTCGGCAACAACGGCAGCGACACGGTCAGCCACCTGCTCGAGCACCATCGCACCCGCCGAGTCGACAATGTAGACGCATTGGCAACCGGCATCGGCCATGATGCGCGCCTGCTTGGCCAGCACCTCCGGCGGCTGGGTGTGCGCCATCATCAAAAATCCCACGGTCTCCAGCCCGCGTTCCCGGGCCAGGCCGAAGTGTTGAATGGATACGTCCGCTTCGGTGCAGTGCGTGGCGATCCGGACTATCGACGCGCCGTTGTCCTGCGCGATGACGATGTCCTCCTTCACCCCCACGCCCGGCAACATCAGCACGGCGATCTTGGCCCGCTTGGCGGTCTTGGCCGCGATCGAAATGAGTTCCTGCTCCGGAGTTTTCGAGAAGCCGTAGTTGAAGGAGGACCCGCCGAGTCCGTCGCCGTGAGTCACCTCAATGACCGGGACGCCGGCCTCGTCGAGCGCGGACACGATGTTCTCCACATCCTGCGCGGTGAACTGGTGGCGCTTGTGATGCGAACCGTCCCGCAGTGAGGTGTCGGTGACGCGAATGTCGAGTTCGTCGGAGAAAGGCATTCGTTTGGCTCCTTACACCCGTGTCGAGAGCATCTGCCTAGCGACCTCTTCGCCAACCTTGGTGGCCGCGGCCGTCATGATGTCGAGGTTGCCCGCATACGGCGGCAAAAAGTCGCCGGCCCCTTCGACTTCCAGGAAGATCGACACCTTGGCCAGGCCGCCGGACACCAGGGACGGCGGGTCGAACTGCGGATCGTTGAGCAGGCGGTAGCCGGGCACGTACTGCTGCACGTCGGCCACCATGCGATGCACCGATTCGGTGATCGCGTCGTGGTCGGCGTCCTCGGGGATGGCGCAGAAGATGGTGTCGCGCATGATCATCGGCGGTTCGGCGGGGTTGAGGATGATGATCGCCTTGCCCCGCTGGGCGCCGCCGATGGTTTCCACGCCGCGGCTGGTCGTCTTGGTGAACTCGTCGATGTTGGCCCGGGTGCCGGGACCGGCCGACACCGAAGCGACCGACGCGACGATCTCGGCGTAGGGCACCTCGACCACTCGCGACACCGCGGCCACCATGGGAATGGTGGCCTGGCCGCCACAGGTGATCATATTGACGTTCGGCGCGTCGAGATGCTCACCGATATTCACCGGCGGGATCACCGCCGGTCCCACCGCAGCAGGAGTCAGGTCGATGGCCCGGATGCCGGCTTCGGCGTATTTGGGCGCGGCCTCGCGGTGCACATAGGCCGAGGTGGCCTCGAAGATCAGATCGGGCTTGTCTGGTTGGGCGAGCAGCCAGTCGACTCCGTCGGCCGACGTCTCCAACCCCATGCCGCGCGCACGCTTGAGACCTTCACTGGCCGGGTCGATGCCGATCATCCAGCGCGGCTCGAGCAACTCCGAGCGCTGCAGTTTGTAGAGCAGGTCCGTGCTGATATTGCCCGATCCGACAATCGCGACGGTTGCTTTTGCTGTCATCGCTTCTCCCCTACTTGAATTGCAGCGAAACGGAGCCGAGCCCACTGAACTCGGCATGAAAGCTGTCACCGGGGCGCGCGTCGATGGCGCGCGTGCACGAACCGGGCAGCACGATGTCGCCGGCTTTCAACCGCACCCCGAAGCCCGCGACCTTGCGGGCAAGCCACGCCACCGCGATCACGGGATCGCCGAGCACGGCGTCGCTACGCCCTTCGGCGATCCGTTCTCCGTTGCGGGTGAGCACCGCATCGATGGCCTTGATGTCGATGGCGTCCGTGGCCACGCGCTGCTTACCCAGCACGAAGCCCGCCGAAGACGCGTTGTCCGAAATCGTGTCAGCCAGCTTGATCTTCCAGTCCACAATGCGGCTGTCGATGAGCTCTATCGACGGCGCAAACGACTCGGTTGCGGCGAGGACATCCGCCTCCGTGCACTCCGCACCGGGCAGGTCGGCGCCGAGCACGAACCCCACCTCGACCTCGACCCGCGGGTAGCAGTATCGCGAGGTGTCCACGGGCTCGTCCTCGGTGACCTCCATGTCGGCGAGCAGGTGGCCATAGTCGGGCTCATCGACGCCCATCATCTGCTGCATCGCCTTGGACGAAAGCCCCACCTTGTGCCCGACTACCCGCGCGCCGTCGGCGAGCCGTCGACGAATGTTGATCAGCTGGATCTCGTAGGCGTCGACCACATCGATGCCGGGATAAGAGTCGGTGAGTGGGCGGATCGGTGCGCGGTCGAGTTCGGCCTGTGCAAGCCGCTCGGCGATCTCCGCACGCACAGAACTGTCCAGCATCAGCCCCGATCCTCCCTGCGACGTGCGTCGCTTCTCTCCTGACTGTAACGTGTTTCGGTTTCTCTTGGCAAAGGTCGGCAATACTTCCTGGCAGGAAAGGATGGACTGCGGGCGGCATCATTCTATAACGTGTTCTACATGAGCGATCGGGAATACGACATTGTGGTCGTCGGCAGCGGCGGCGCCGGACTGACCGCGGCACTCACCGCAGCCCACCACGGACTCAGCGTCGTCGTGGTGGAAAAGGCCGCCCACTACGGCGGGTCCACCGCGCGATCGGGCGGCGGTGTGTGGATTCCCAACAACCCGGCGCTCGTCGCTGATGGGGTCCGGGACACTCCGGAGGCGGCGCGGCAATACCTGCATTCCATCATCGGCGACGACACCCCGGCCGAACTGATCGACACCTTCTTGGCCCGCGGCCCGGAGATGCTCTCGTTCGTGCTGCAGAAGACACCGCTCAAGCTGCGCTGGGTTCCCAACTACTCCGACTACTACCCCGAAGCGCCGGGCGGCCGTCTCGGCGGGCGCTCCGTCGAACCGGCACCGTTCAACGCCAAGCCACTCGGCGCCGAACTGGCCAACTTGGAACCGCCCTACAGCAAGACACCTCTCAACGTCGTAGTGACCCAAGCCGATTACCGTTGGCTGAACCTGCGTAAGCGGCACATCCGCGGGCCCATGCGTGCGATGCGGGTGGGTGCACGGTTGTTCGCTGCGCGGCTCACCGGCAAGCATTTGCTGGGCATGGGCCAGGCGTTGGTAGCGGCCCTGCGAAAGGGATTGCTGGACCTCGATGTTCCCGTGCTGCTCAACACCCCGATGATCGACCTGCATACCGACGACGGGGTGGTGACCGGCGTCGATGTACTGCTCGACGGGACCCCGACGCTGCTCCGCGCGCGGCACGGCGTCGTACTGGCCGCTGGCGGATTCGAGCGCAACGCGGAAATGCGGCACCAGTACCAGCGCGAACCGATCGGCACGGAATGGACGGTTGGGGCGGCCGCCAACACCGGGGACGGCATCGTGGCGGGTCAAAAGCTCGGAGCGGCAACAGACTTGATGGACGACGCGTGGTGGGGCCCGTCGATTCCGCTGCCCAAGGGTCCGTGGTTCTGCCTGGCCGAGCGTTCGCTGCCCGGTGGCATCATGGTGAACATGCAGGGTCGCCGATTCATGAACGAGGCGCTGCCCTACGTCGAGGCCGTGCATCGGATGTACGGTGGCCGCAACGGCACCGGGGACGGCCCAGGCGAAAACATTCCGGCATGGATGGTCATGGATCAGCGCTACCGCGACCGGTACATGTTTGCGGGGCTGCAACCGGAGCAACGCTTTCCGAAGAAGTGGGTCGAATCTGGAGTCGTGGTGCAAGCCCCGACCATCGCGGAGTTGGCCGCCAAGACCGGCCTGCCGGCCGACGAGCTCACCGCAACGATTCAGCGCTTCAACGGCTTTGCCCGCTCAGGCAAGGACGAGGACTTCGGTCGCGGGGACAGCGGCTATGACAACTACTACGGCGATCCACGCAACAAACCGAACCCTAATCTCGGCGCGCTGGAGAAGTCGCCGTTCTACGCCATCAAGATGGTGCCAGGCGATCTCGGTACCAAGGGCGGCCTGCGTACCGATGCGTCCGCGCGCGTGCTGCGTTCGGACGGCAGCGTCATCGACGGCCTCTATGCCGTTGGGAACTGCGCGATCCCGGTGATGGGTCATACCTATGCCGGTCCGGGCGCCACCATCGGACCTGCGATGACCTTCGGCTACCTCGCCGCGCTCGATATTGCGCAGCGGGCCACGTCGGAATCCAATGTAGACAGCCGCAAAAACACCGTGAGCAACTGAAAGGGCCAGGCATGCCAATCGATCCCGCAGTGGCGATCGGAGCCGAGCTACCCAGCGTCGACTTCAGCTGGGAAACCGCGGATGTGCAGCTCTACCACCTCGCACTGGGCGCCGGTGCCCGGGCGACCGACCCAGCCGAGCTGCGCTACCTCAGCGACACCGATCCGCAGGTGTTACCGACATTTGCCACCGTCGCCGCGACCTTCCATGCCACCGAACCGCCGCGGGTGTCGTTTCCAGGCATCGACATCGACCTGGCGAAGATCGTGCACGGCAGTCAGGAGATAACCGTGCATCGGCCACTACCCCCGGCGGGGAAAGCGACCACCGCCACCCGTATCGCCGAGGTATGGGACAAGGGCAAAGCCGCGGTGATAGTGCAGGAATCCACCACACTGGACGAATCCGGCGCCCCGCTGTGGAGCGCGCGTTCCTCGATTTTTGCCCGCGGCGAAGGCGGATTCGGCGGCGAGCGTGGTCCCTCCGACGCGGTGGCACTGCCCGATCGAGCGCCCGATCACGAGCTCGAGGTCGCCACGCTGCCGCAGCAAGCCCTGCTGTACCGAATGTGCGGCGATCGCAACCCCCTGCATTCCGATCCGGAATTCGCCAAGGCCGCAGGGTTTCCCGCACCGATCCTGCATGGCCTGTGTACCTATGGGATGGTATGCAAGGCGGTGGTCGACGGGGCGCTGGAATCGGACGTCAGCCGCGTCAAGGGCTTTCGTGCACGGTTTGCCGGTGTCGTCTTTCCGGGCGAGCGGTTGCGGGTACGCGTCTGGCACACCGACGCCGGCCTCGGAGTCTCGGCAACGGTGATCGACCGCGACGACGCGCCGGCCCTGTCCGATGTCGTGATGACGCTCGCCTGAGCCATGGACGCCAACCTCACGATTGAAACTGCCGAAGGCCGCGTCCGGGGACGTCGTGAAGGCGCCGTGCGGCGCTGGCGCTCCATTCCTTACGCCGCACCGCCGGTGGGTGATTTGCGTTGGCGCGCACCGGCGCCCGTGACGCCGTGGCGAGGTACCAGGGATGCCACCTACTTTCGGTATGCGTCCTGCCAACCGCCGTGGGGCGCCGGGCTCTCCCCTGGCCGAGTGCAGCCGGTGAACGAGGACTGCCTGACGCTGAATGTGGTGGCCCCAGTGGCCGCGAGCGACAAGCCGAGGCCGGTGATGGTCTTCATCCACGGCGGCGGATACATCGTCGGAACATCAGCGCTGTCCCTTTACAGCGGAGTGCGACTCGTCGAGCGCGGCGACATCGTGTTCGTTTCGATGAACTACCGACTCGGTCCACTGGGCTATCTCGACGTGAGCAGTTTCGGATCCCCGGACCGGCCCATCGACAGCAACCTCGGCTTGCGCGACCAGGTGGCCGCGCTCGAGTGGGTGCAGCGCAATATCGCCGCATTCGGCGGAGACCCGGCCAACGTCACCATCTTTGGCGAATCCGCGGGCGGCAATGCCGTGACTTCCCTGATGGTCACGCCGGCGGCAAAAGGGCTGTTTCACCGTGCCATTGCGCAGAGTTCGCCAGCGCACTGGGCTCATGATCTCGACGACTCGCAGCGCTGGGCAGACATGTTCATCGACCTGCTCGGCGCGACACCTGATACTGCGGTGCAGGCGCTGGAACTCGCGACGCCCAAGGAACTCGGCAAGGCGATGCTCGCGCTCTATCGCCGTGTGGCCAACGATGTTCCCGGTCACTTTCCCCTCGAACCAGCCATTGACGGTGACTTCTTTCCGAAATGGCCAGTGGCGGCATTCCGCGACGGCACCGCCAACCGCGTGCCGCTGATCATCGGAACCAACCGACGTGAAAGCAGTTTGTTCTCCCGGATTCCCGACGCACTGCCGACCAAGCCGCACCGGATCGAAACGTTGTTCGAGGCGACAGATCCAGATATCCGCGATCGAGTGCTCGCCGCCTATCCCACCTACCCAAGCCCCAAAGCCGCACTTGCCATCGGCACCGATGTCACTTTTTGGCACCCGAGTATCGAAGTGGCGGAATCGCATTCGACACACGCACCGGCATACATGTACCGCTACGACTTCGCGCCACGGCTGATGCGCGGAATGGGACTCGGCGCGACGCATGCGATGGAACTGCTACCTGTGTTCGGTGCGCATGAGACCGCGATCGGCCGAATGACGACCAGCCTCGGAGACCGCCGGGCGATGCGCTCGGTCGTGTACCAAATGCAAGGTCACTGGCTCAACTTCGCTCGGCACGGCGCACCGCAGGACTCATGGCCCGGCTACGAACAACAAACCCGAGCGACCCTGGTCATCGACGCACCCCCGCGAGTCGAGAACGATCCGCACGCTGAGCGCAGACGCGCGTGGGCCGGATTCGAAGGCCACCACCGCCGCACGTCGGCACCGGGGGAGCCGGCGATTCGGTCCAGCTGACCCCAGCATTTTCGTCCCATTGGTCCGCTTTGGGGGCTAGCGTTGTCGGATGACATCGATACGAGTGGCCGCGCTCTGTTGTGCAGCGGTCTTTTGGCTGCTCACCGGGTGTGGCAGTAGTGAAAACAGTGCCGATAATGCGCCGTCGTCGGGGTCCGAGTTCACGGTGGCGCCCGGGAATGCGAGCAAGGCTGCCTCGGTGGACGTCTGCGCGCTGCTCAGCGAAAGCGACGCTGCGGACGTGGCGCGCAGCCAGCACCTCAGCGGCAGTCAGTCCGCTGACACGCAATACACGTTGAAGACCGAGAAAATCGACTACAACGAGCAGACCTCGCCGCGCTCGGGTTGCAAGTTCACCATCTCCGGCGGCGGAGCGGTAGCGACCGTCGGAATCGATGTGGTGCCCGGCGACAACTTTTCGTTGTACGCCAACGACCCACAGGCCAAGAAGGTCGACGGGCTCGGTGACGAAGCCGTGACGGTCGCCGGAACGACCTACGTGCGGGTCGGTGACGTGATGATGCAGGCTGGCGAGAACTCCGCCACCAATGACTTCGCTGTCGCTATGTTCACAAAGATGGCTCCGAAGCTGCAGTAGCGCTACCGCACTATGCGCTGCCCGCAGCGGAAGAGTTCCTCCGGGTCGTACTCGGCCTTCAGTTTCGTGAGGCGGCGGTAATCCGCGGGATGGAACGCCGTCCGGACTGGGTCGGACTCCGGATCCGGCAGATACGCGAAGGAGAGCGCTCGGCCGATAGTCCACGGCGCCAATGCTTCCCGTAGTCGGCGTTGAACCGACCATGCCGACTCGATGCCGTCGGCTCCGATCATCGATATGACCCGGACGATGTATTGGGCCTCGCGGAAGCCGATAGCGCTGGGCACCTGCGGGACTCGCGACACCGCACCACCAAGGTGACGGATATCGAGTACCGGCGGTTCGACCGGACCGCTGGCCACGATGGCGGATATGCGTTGCACGGCCGTGGGATTCAGGTCGCTCAGCAGCACGTTGTCACCCGAATATGCGTGCGGAACCGGTGGGTCGTTATAGATGGAACCGCTTTCGGCGTAGGGCATTGTCCGCATGTGCTCGAGCAGTCGCGGCCCGACTGCTTGGATCGGGGCCAGCAGTTGCTCGCCGATTTCGGCGGGACCGTCGAATGCGATACGTACGTGCGCTACCTGCCGGCCCCGAATTGGCTCCGGAATGAACGGCAGGTTGGGCAGTGGAATGACGCCTACCGACGCCGTCGCCGCCTCCGGCAGACTCTTCGTCCATTCCGGGTAGGCAGCAAGAACTTTGGGAATCAGGTGGGTATCGAAGTACATCCCGCCGCCATAGACCGTGCGCGTGTCGAACAGGCCGATCTCCAAGCCGGTGACAATCCCGAAGTTGTCGCGGCCGCCGAGCAGCGCCCAGCAGAGGTCCGGGTCCCGGTCTGCGGTCACCATACGGAGTTCACCGTCGGCCGTGACGACCTCCATTCGCCGCACCTGATCGACCGCGAGCCCGTGTTTGCGGGCGAGAATGCCGTATCCGCCACCCAGCGTGTAGCCCACCGCACCGACCTCGGGTGAGCTGCCCGAGGGCGCTGCCAATCCGAACTGCGCGGCCGCGTCGAGCACCGCACGCCAGCGAGCGCCGGCTTCCACCCACGCGGTGCGGTTCACGGGGTCTACTCGCACCCCATTCATGAGATGCGTGTCGATCAGCACGGCACCGGGCTCGGTCATGCTGCGGCCGTGCCCGGTCGCCTGCACCTGTACCGGTAGGTTTTGCGCCGCAGCGTATTCAACCACTTTGACCACGTCGGACGCGCTCCCGGCGGTGACGACGCTACTCGGCCGCGGCGGGGCGAAGGTCTGGAACCCGGCTAGATCGTTGTCTGTCATGCCTTCAGCATCGTAAGGTTTCACCCAGAAGTCCAAGAGATAGTTTTTCTAGCGGCAAGAAGCACTGGTTATGGAACTGCACCAGCTCGAATACTTTCTCGCCGTTGTCGAGGAGGCCAACTTCACCCGTGCCGCCGAGCGGTTGCATGTGGCTCAACCCGGGGTCAGCGCACAGATCAAGCGGCTCGAGCGCGAGTTGGGGCAAGCGCTGTTGGATCGATCCAGCCGCTTCGTGCGTCCCACGGCCGTCGGCGAAGCGGTGCTGCCGCATGTCAAGCAAGCGCTCGCGGCGGTAGAAGCAGTCCGTACCACCGCCGATGAATACGCCGGCCTGGTGCGCGGGCGGCTGAACATCGGCATGCTGTCCTCGGCGACAGCCGGCGACGTCGATCTGCCTCAGCTTCTTGCCGACTTCCACCGCCACCATCCTGACGTAGAAATCACGCTCGCCGAAGACACGGCCGCCAACCTACTCGATTCGGTGCGCACCGGACGTGCTGATCTTGCGTTCACCGCCATTGGTGAACCCCCGAAAGACCTTGCCACCGCGGTGGTTCGCACCGAGCGCCTTGTCGCTGCAGTCGGCGTCGAAGATCTGACCGTGCGCCGCAAAACCATTCGGCTCACCGATCTGGTCCAGCATCGGCTCATCAGCTTGCCGCGCGGGTCGGGACTACGAACAATTCTCGACGACGCCTGCAGCCGTGTCGGTTTGCGTCCCGTCATCGGGTACGAGGCTGGAAATCCCTTGGTCGCATGCCAACTCGCCGCGGCAGGTCTGGGTATCGCGGTGGTACCCGAATCGGCCGTCATCATCGAGCCAACGTTGCGGTCCGCGCGCATCGTGGAGCCCGCGCTAGTCGGCAGCGTAGTCCTTGTCTGGCGATCGAGCGGCACCACCAGCCCAGCAGCCCGAGCTTTCATCGTCAGCGCGCGTGCGGCTATAGACGAATCGATCCGCCGTGACGAAAGTACGGCAGTACCACCAACGCGTAGGCGATGACGACCGCGGGTGCGGCCACCACAGGCACCCAGCGAATCGGGACGGCCACCCAGGCAGCGCCTGCACCGAGAGCGGCGAACACCATCATCGCCAGCAGCACGGGTCGCGTCGTTGTGACCAGTCCGCGCGGTCCCCCCGCCGCATGACGAGTGAGGAGATAGGCTGTCGCGCACAGCCCAGACAACACCGCGAATATCGGCTCCGGCCCCGAAAGAGCCAGCGCAACAACGATGGCCAATACCGCGACCGTCGCCGCCACCCGGAGCCACACCGATACGACCAGAGCGGCAACAGAAACACCGACCGCCGCCAGCGCCCAGCCGTAAGCCTCGACGGCGCACGCGCCAATCATCAACAACCCGAAAACAACCGCAAACGCTCTGGGTGCAGGCTGTGCCGTCGGTGTGCTCATCGCTTCCGCCTCGCCGGTCGCCGCCGGACAGGCACCAGCTGCATCGCCTGATCGAGCGTGATATCGCCGTGCCACGAAACAATGTCGACACCCACGGTCCCCATGTCTCGATACATCGCCGACCGCTCCAGCGCCCACATGCGGGCCACCATCGGCTCGAGCTCCTCTTCGAACGGCGCCCCCTCGAGCACGTCGACAGCGACGACCATATGTCCGCGCTTGCGTAAGTCGATGAGCGCCAAGGCAAATTCGGTGTCGAGCATCGTCGAGAACGCAACCAAAATGGCACCGGACGGTACCGCGGCGCGCGGCGCCAACGTTCCGGTGGTCGTTTCGTATTCGCCGCCGACCGCAAGCACGGCGTCCAGGACGCGGTAGAACTGCCGGCGGCCGATGTCGGCGCCGAGCCACCGCGGCCGGCGCCCGCCGAGTGCGACGATGCCCGCCCGGTCGCCGTTTCGCAACGCCGTCTGCACCACCTGCGCGGCGCCCCGAACAACCCGCTCGGTGGCGGCAGTGGCCGGTCCCGGCGCCTGCGCGTACGTGTCGATCAGTACCACTACGTCCGCGGCGCGGTCGGTGAGCCGCTCGGTGACATGCAGGCTGCCGCGGCGCGCACTCACCGACCAGTTGATGGTCCGAAGCTGGTCTCCGGGAACGTATTCCCGCACATCCGCATACTCGACGCCGGGCCCCTTGTGCCGGGTCAGATGCACGCCCAGCCGGTCGGGAAGTTCGGTGCGCGGCAAGGTGGTCGGCTGCGCCCCCACGAGCGGAAACACATACATCTGTACGGGCACCGCAACTTCCGTTGCGGTGAGCAGGCCGCTCGCGCCTACTGCTTGGACCTGCAGCCCGATCGGGTACCTACCCCAGCGTTGCGCCGACGCGGACAACTCCAGAGCAGCATCGGATTCCTCCGCGGACGCCTGAACTTCGAGACCCTCCATCGGGACCACCGACACGGCGAGGGCGATACCGCGCTCCTTGGTGGATGCCCATACTCGCATCGTGACGGTTTCGCCCTCGAAACACCGGATCTCCGCGACGTCGGCGTGCGCATACACCACCGAACGCGGCCGCTGCCAGCCGATCGAGGCGAGTACCCCAAGCAACGGTGCGGCGAAAGCGGCCACCTGCCACGCCGACGCCGCCACGGCTACCGCCAGTGCCGCGGCGGCGCAGGTAGCAAGTGCGAGCATCAACGGCGACGCGCGCCAGTGCAGCGGCACCTCGACCCGGCCTTCAGTCATCGCGGGCGAGCTCTGGGCACGGGCAGGCGGCGCAGCAGCTCGCCGATGACGTCGGACCCGTGGATCCGGCGCACCCACATCTCGGGCCGCAAGCTGATCCGATGCGAGATCACCGGTACCGCCAGCGCCTTCACGTCCTCCGGGATCACATAATCGCGGCCTAGCAACAAGGCTCGGGCGCGGGCAAGCTGGACCAGATCCAGTTCCGCGCGCGGGCTCGCGCCCACCTCCACCTGCGGATGGTTGCGGCTCGCCGTCGCCAGCGACACGACGTATTGCAAGACGTCGTCGTGCACCGTGACCTCCTCGACCGACTCACGCATCGCGATGAGATCGTGCGCGTCGACCACCTGGGACACCGCTGGCGGAGCCGATCCGCGATTGAGCCGACGGCGAAGCATCGTGGCCTCATCCGCACCACTGAGGTAGCCGAGCTCGAGTCGCATGGCGAAGCGGTCCAGTTGGGCCTCGGGCAGCGGGTACGTGCCCTCGTATTCGATGGGGTTGTCCGTCGCGAGAACGATGAACGGCGTCGGCAATCTGCGGGTCTCGCCGTCGATGCTCACCTGCTCCTCGGCCATTGCCTCGAGCAGTGCGGCTTGGGTCTTCGGTGGCGTGCGATTGATCTCGTCGGCGAGCAGCAGATTGGTGAAGATCGGACCGGGACGGAAGTCGAAGCGACCCGCCTGCATGTCATAGATCGTCGAGCCGAGCAAATCTGCCGGCAGCAAGTCTGGAGTGAACTGCACCCGGGTGAAGTCCAAACCCAGCGCCCTGGCAAACGAGCGAGCGATGAGCGTCTTGCCGAGACCCGGCAGATCCTCGATCAGCACGTGCCCGCGAGCGAGGATGGCAGTCATGATCAAGGTCAGCGAATCCCGCTTGCCGACGACAACACGCTCGATCTCGGTGAGCACGGCCTCGGCCCGTTCGGTGGTGACCGTGGCGGGGGTGGTCATACTTGCTCCAATCGTCGCAGTATCTCGTCCAACGCGCTACGCCCCGGGCCTGGTTCGGCGGCACGCGCGCGGGAAACATTGCTCGGATCCACCCAGCTCCACAGTTCGGGGCCGAACAGCATTCGCCCGGTGGCATCCAAGGCAGCAGGATCCTTGTTCTGGCGATGGCCGGTGGCCAACTGGAATTCGCGGGCCAGCATGGGCCGCAGGTGCCGATCCCAGTCCGCCCGGGTTGCTTCCGACCAGCCGATCAGTGTCTCTGTGCGAGACAGCCAGCGTCGCAACGCTTCCTGTGGATCACTGATAGGTGGCTCGTCGGCTGCCGCGGATTCGTCGTTGTCCAAAAACCACCGCACCGCAATTAACACGATCGCCACGGCTAGCCCCGCCGCCCACGCCACAATTCGACGACTAGGCAGGAAGAGTGCGTAAATCTCCACGCCGACGACGAAGACCAGTCCCGCTGCCACCAAACGCTTCATGCGACACTCCGCAATTCCGCTAGCACCGACCGCAGGGAACGAACCGCAGCATCGCGATGGTTTTCGGTCATCACATGCGGACTGAACCGGGCTTCGGCGAAGAGCTGCACCAGATTTGCGGCGTTCTCGGCGTGGACGGCGTGGTGCTCGACAGCCCGGGCCAACACCTCTGAGGGCGTATCCGAGTCTTGCGGAGCGGCCTCTGGTGCGTTTGCGAGCGCATCCTCCATCGCCGCGTAGCACGCGATGATCGCCTCGCGTGGTTCCCGACTGAGGTCACCGATCTCGGCCAGGCCAAGTTCCGCCGCACGCACCAGCGGGGCCGAATCTGGCGGCTGCTCCGGTGTTTCCATATCGAAATCCGCCACGATGTACGGTTCCGGTGTGCGAACCCGGCGGCGGTAGACAACGAACGCGCCCGCAGCGAAGAGCAACATCAGGGCGATGGCCATCGCGGCGATATAGGGAAAAGTGTTGGTGCCCTGGTCCGGTGGCGGTTGCTGCGGAGGCGGCGCCGGTGTCGCGCGCCCCGAGCCCGGTGCTGGTTGCAGTTTCCCCGGCGGGTGCTGCTGCGTCGGCTGATGGATCCCCAATCGCGCAAGTATCACCACGACAACGAGACCGAGCAGAACTGCCCCCAACGCGTAAAGCAATAGGCGCAGTGGCGGTTTCCGAGGTCTACGGAAGGGATCGGGAAGCTCATCGAGGTCAGGACGCACGGCCACGCGCTGGCGCAGCATCGCGATGAGTCCAATAGCGGTGATCACGATCGCGCCCCCGAGCATCACGATCACAGCAACAAAAGTCATCGGGCCACCGGTGGGACGTGACCGGGGTTGCGGCTCCACCCCAGGCAGATAGCCGCGCAAGGTGATCACGGCAAGCACAATCAGCGCCGCGGCCCCGACCACGCGCGCCATCTCCTTGTCCGAACCGGCCATACGCAACAACTCGTCTCCGCCAAGCGCGGTTGGCACTATCGTGCCTACCCCATACTTGCATGTCGAACACACGCTCGCCGGGAGAAAGCTCGGCGCTAACTTCGCAGGTCAGCGAGCACGGCGTCGGCCTCCGTCTCGGGCGACGCGGCAATGTTCACGGTGATCGCGCCCTCGTCGGGTTGTGGCGGCTCGAGCGCGGCGAACTGCGAATCCAACAGGGCTGCGGGCATGTAGTGGCCGCGCCGAGCTGCGAGACGGGCCGCGATCGCGTCGCGCTCGCCGTGCAGGTACACGAACCGCACACCCTTGCCCCGCAAGACATCTCGATACGATCGCTTCAGCGCCGAGCAGGCAACCACACCCGACTGCCCGGCTTCCAGTCGCTCGCGGATCCACGCGGCGACGCGGTCGAGCCAGGGCCACCGATCGGCATCGGTAAGCGGAATTCCGGCGGGCATCTTGGCAATGTTTGCGGCGGGATGCAGGTCGTCACCTTCCTGAAAGTCCCAGCCCAACCGCTGGGCGAGCAGTCGGCCGAGCGTGGACTTCCCGGAGCCCGAGACGCCCATCACCACCAGTACGGTCGGGTTCATATGCGACGCAGTTCCGTCATTGCCCGCACGATACGCGGCTCGCTTTGCTCGTCGGGCTCGGCTTATCGGTTGCCCAGCGCCGTAGAATCGTCGGATGGCGCCACGCCGGAAGATTGCCCCACTTGCCGCGGCAGTCGTTGCCGCCTCGGTGGCGTGGACGTCTGCATGCGGGTCCGGGGGCACGCCCGCGGCCCAATCTTCGACCGCGGCTGAGTCGTCGGCGGTGACGTCGTCGGCGGTGACATCAACCTCGTCCGCGGGCGCGCCCTCGGCGGCGGCAAAGGTGCTGGCCCCGATTTCTGAGCGGGTCACCGGTCAGCCGATCGACGGTATTTCGGCCGACACCGCCGAAAAGTTGCTGTTCCATATCCATGCGCACCTGGCCATCTACGTCGACGGTCAAGAGAAGTTGGTGCCGTACGGCATCGGGATCGTGGGTCCCTACAAGCTCAAACAGACCGCCTACGGCCCGTTTGTCGAGTCGGGTTCCAAGTACTACTGGCTGCACACGCACGACGAGACCGGCATCATCCACATCGAATCGCCGGTCCAGCGCTCGTTTACGCTCGGAAACTTCTTCGACATTTGGCAGCAGCCGCTCGGACCGGATCAGGTCGGGCCGGCGCGCGGTCCGGTGACAGTATTCGTCGACGGCAAGCAGGTGCAGACGGACCCGCGCACCATCGAGCTGCACAACCACGAACAGATTCAGCTCGACGTCGGCAAGGTCGTCGCCTTCAAGCCGTACGACTTCCACGGCTACTGAGCGGAACTACCGCGTGAGGATCAGTCCGGACGTCGGCACCCCGGTCCCGGCGGTGACGAGGACGTTGCGCGCGTCGTCGACCTGGTTCACCGAGGTCCCGCGAATTTGGCGCACGCCTTCGGCGATGCCGTTCATGCCGTGAATGTAGGCCTCGCCGAGTTGGCCGCCGTGGGTGTTGATCGGTAGCCGCCCGCCGTGCTCGATGGCGCCGTCGGCAATGAAGTCCTTGGCTTCCCCGCGATCGCAGAAACCCAGTTCCTCCAACTGCATCAGCACGAACGGGGTGAAGTGGTCGTAGAGAACCGCGGTCTGGATGTCTTGCGGTGTGAGGCCGGACTGGTGCCACAATTGGTCGCCCACGAGGCGCATCTCCGGCAGACCGTCCATAGCGTCGCGGTAGTAGCTGGTCATGATGAACTGGTCGTCGCCCGAGCCCTGGGCCGCCGCCGCAATGATTGCCGGCGTGTTCGGCAGATCCTTGGCCCGCTCAACCGAAGTCACAACGATGGCGATGCCACCGTCGGACTCCTGGCAGCAGTCCAGCAGATGCAGCGGCTCAGCGATCCAGCGGGAATTTTGATGGTCCGCCAACGTGATTGGCTTGCCATAGAAGAACGCTGCCGGGTTGACGGCGGCATGCTTGCGGTCGGCGACGGCAATGCGCCCGAAGTCTTCGCTCGTCGCGCCGTAGACGTGCATATAGCGCCGCGCCACCATCGCCACCTGGCTGGCGGGCGTGCCGAGACCATGCGGATAGGTCCAACTCGCGTCGATTCCGGCCGAGGTGGGCGCACCCGCCAATGCCGTTGACACTTGGCCGAATCGGGTAGCCGAACGCTCGTTGAAAGCGCGATACGCGACCACCACATCGGCAACCCCGGTGGCAACTGCCATGGCCGCCTGCTGAACAGTTGCGCATGCGGCCCCGCCGCCGAAGTCGATGAGGCTGAAGAACTTCAGCGCCCCCATTCCCACCGAGCGAGCTACTGCGGTGGCGCGGTTGGAGTCCATCGAAAAGGTCACGAGGCCGTCCACGTCGGCCGGAGTCAGGCCTGCGTCGGCCAAGGCTGCGTTGACCGCCTCTGTGGCCAGACGCAATTCGGTGCGGCCGGAGTCTTTCGAGTAGTCGGTCGCGCCGATGCCGACGACGGCGGCCTTACCGGAAATCCCGCTCACAACGAAACCTCCACGCGCGCAACGACATGATCGCCAAGGCTGTCCTTGCCCACCACCGACACTGTGACCAGGTCGCCATCGACGCCGGTCACCTCACCGGTCATGGTCAGGCTGTCGTTGGCGTACCACGGCACGCCGAGTCGCAGCTGCACCGACTTCACCCGCGCCCTCGGACCGGCCCAATCGGTGACGAACCGCTGGACCAGACCGGTGTCGGTGAGGATGTTGACGAAGATGTCTTTCGATCCGCGCGCCTGGGCCTTATCCCGATCGTGGTGAACATCTTGAAAGTCCCTGGTGGCCAAGGCACTACTGATCACAAAGGTCGGGTCCCCGGTGATGGTCAATGGTGGCAGCTGCGTTCCTACATCGGCGTTCACGAGTGGAGGTCCCTTTCGGCCGGCCGCCACGCTGGCAGCGTGAAATCGTCATCGATCCGCAGGAACTCCACCTCGACGGCCATCCCAATCCGCACGTCCTCCGGTGCCACTCCGCGCAGCTCACCGAGCATCCGCACGCCTTCGTCAAGCTGGATGAGCGCCACCACGAACGGCGTGGTGCGGCCCGGGACTTTCGGCGCGTGATGCACAACAAAGCTGAAGACGGTGCCCATGCCCTTGGCCACCACATAGTCCGTCTGCTCGGTCTTGTCCAGCCACACTGCCGGTACCGGCGGATGTTTGAGTGTCCCGTCGGGCAGTCGCTGAATGCGTAGCTCGCCGAGCTTGACGCCTTCCCAAAAGAATTCGGTGTCGCGGGAGACAACCGGCCGGATCGCCTGGGCTGGATCGATTCCGTCGGGTGCGGGCGGCGCACTTGGCGGCGCGAACTTGAGCACGCGAAACAGCATCTCGCAGACCAGTTCTGCGACGTCGGACGCTGGGTCTCGAACGTACCAACGGTTGCGGGTGGTGACGAACCACCCGTCACCGAGCGCGGTCTTCTTCGGCCCGACAACGTCTTCGAGCTCGATGGTGATCTCGACTCGCTCGTCGATGTTGAGGTAGCGGTGGTAGGTCTGCTCGCAGTTGGTCGCGACGATTGACGTGAAGCCGGCCTCATCCAAGATGGCCATCATCATGCCCAGCGGATCGTCGGCACTGCGCGTGCCGTGCAGACCGGGCATGGTCCACACTTGCGCCATGGCCGGTGGGGCGACGATCCCGTCGTGGCCCGCCGCTATCGCGGCGGCTTCGTCGACATAGATCGGGTTGGCATCTCCGATCGCCTCAACCCAGTTGTTGATCATCGCCTGGTTGACGGGGTCGCGGGCGAGTCGCGGTTTGCTCTCGCCCGCGGCGCGCACGCGTTGCGCTGCGGCCAGGATGGTTTCGGTCATGTGGCGACTTCCTATCGGGGAACTCGGGGCAGCCGGAGTCCGGCGGTGGCGATAAGTTCGCGCATCACCTCGTTGACGCCGCCACCAAAGGTGATCACGAGATTTCGCTTCAGCTGCTTGTCCAGCCAGTCCATGAGGTGTGCGGTCTCCGCGTCGCTCGGATCTCCGTGCCGGCCGACGATGTCCTCGGCGAGGCGGCCGACCCGCTGCAGTCGTTCGGTGGAAAAGACCTTGGTGGCCGACGCATCCGCGATGTCCACGGCGGCGTTCTCGCTGGAGGCGACCTGCCAGTTCAGCAGTTCGTTCAGTCGGTAGATCGCGTGTATCTCGCCGAGCACCCGCTGGACGTCCGGCTCGCCGAGCAGTTTGGTTCGAGCGGCCCAGTCATGCAGCTTGTCGTAGATGCCGCCGATGCGGCCCGCTGGCCCGAGCATGACGCGCTCGTGATTGAGCTGCGTGGTGATCAGCTTCCACCCCGAGTTCTCCTCGCCGACGAGCATTTCCGCGGGTACCCGTACGTCGGAGTAATAGGTGGCGTTGACGTGGTGTGCGCCGTCGCAGGTGATGATCGGCGTCCAGGAATAGCCGGGATCGTTGGTGTCGACGATCAGGATCGAAATGCCCCGATGGCGGCTGTCCGGCGTTCCCGTACGGCAGGCGAGCCAGATGTAGTCCGCATCGTGGCCGCCAGTGGTGAAGATCTTTTGTCCGTTGACGATGAAGTCTCCGTTGGCATCTCGCTTCGCCGTGGTACGCAGTGCCGCCAGATCCGTGCCCGCCTCCGGTTCGGTGTAGCCGATGGCGAAATGCACCTCGCCCGCGAGGATCGCCGGGAGGAACTTTCGCTTCTGCTCCTCAGATCCGTACGCCTGCAACGTCGGCCCGACGGTTTGCAGGGTGACCGATGGCAGCGGGACATCCGCCCGGACTGCCTCGCTGGTGAAGATCTGTTGCTCGATTTCACCGAACCCTTTGCCGCCGAATTCCTTCGGCCATCCGACGCCGAGCCAGCCGTCGCGGCCCATGCGGCGAATCACCGCACGGTAGGTCGGCCCGTGCCGCTCGGTCATCATGATCTCGGCCTCTTCAGGCGAGATCAGTTGCGCGAAGTACTCGCGTAACTGCGCCTGCAACGCCCGCTGCTCGTCGGTCAGATCGATGAACACCGCGCCCCCAACAGTTCCAGCCTGTGCGACTCGCCGCCAACCAGACGCGCCAGATCCTTCGCCTGCGAGTAATACCGATGCATCGGATACGTCACGTCCACGCCGATTCCGCCATGCAAATGGTGGCAAACCTGCATGGCCGCAGGCACTTCGGCGGCAATCCAGTAGGCAAGCACATCCAGATCATCATCGGCATCCAGGCCCTCGGCCACCCGCCAACTGGACGAGAGCGCCGCGACATGCAGCGTCCTGGAAACGACGTAGACGTTGGCAATCTCCTGGGCAACGGCCTGGAAGGTGGCCAGCGGCTTGCCGAACTGGTGCCGGCTACCGAGGTGTTTTGCCGTCAGCTCCAACGCGCCCGCGAGCAGGCCGTCGGCAGCGGCGCCGATGCACGCCAGTGCAATACGTCGCAGCGCATTCGGATCTCCCGGCAGCAGATTGGCTTTCGGCACCACTGCGCCATCGAAGCGAACCGCATACTCGGGCATGCCCGACGACGACGGGCTCGCGACCATCGAAACGCCGTCCGCGTCCGGCGGCACCAGCACGACACCGGCATCGGTGGGCACCAGGATCGCGTGCGCCTGCGCCGCGTATGGCACGGCGACCTTCGCCCCGGTGACGATGAGCGAATCTCCTTCGGGCAGTGTCGTCGTGACCGGATGCTGCACCATCGGACGCCCAGGCTCACAGAGCGCGGCCGTGAGAATTTCGCCTTCGCCGACCGCTTGCAGGATGTCGTCGTGAGCACGCTCGGGATCCAGCTGCAGCAGCGGCAGCACCCCCAGGCCGATCGTCGCTAGTGCGGGCACTGGCAGTGCGGCACGGCCGATCTCACCAAGCAGCACAGTCAACTCCGCGAGCCCTAGGCCGTCGCCGCCGCATTCTTCCGACAGCGCCAACGCGACGAGGCCGGCGTCGACGATTTCCGCCCAGGCCGCATCGGCCGCCGCCTCCGTCAGCCGCGACACGAGGCCACTCGCCGCCTGCGCGACCGCCTCTTGGGTCTCGGTGCGCGAAAAGTCCATCTGACCTCCTAGCGCGCCGTCACCGGCCCGCTGTACTAGAACGTGTTCTAGTTGTATCACCGATTTCGCCGCCACGAAAGGTCAGCTGGACTTCCCCTCACGCGGCAGCCCCAGAATCCGCTCCGCGGCCACGGTCAGCAGGATCTGCGTGGTGCCGCCCGCGATGGACAGGCAACGGGTCAGCAAGAACTCGTGTGACGCCTCGGTGTCGAGGGCGCCCTCGGCACCGGAAACTTCCATCGCGAACTCGGCGATGTCTTGACGGTATTGCACGCCAACGAGTTTGCGGACGCTCGAGGCGGGGCCCGGGTCCTGGCCGGCCAACTGCCGAATCGTCGTCCGGACGTCGAGCAGCGTGCCGACCATCACCTGTGCGATCAACCCACCGAGCCGATCGGCCGTCACCGCGTCACGCACATCCACGTTGGCAATCAGCTGCTCCACGAACTGACCAAGCGTCGAGCCGCCCCCGATCGCGACTCGCTCATTGGCCAGGGTCGTGTTTGCCAACCGCCAGCCACCATCGACCGGCCCGACCACACAGTCGTCGGGCACAAAGACGTCATCGAGGAACACCTCGTTGAACCTTGGCTCGCCGGTGATCTCCCGCAGCGGTGCAACGGTGATGCCGGGCGAGCTCATGTCGACGAGGAAGTAGGTGATTCCGCGGTGCTTCGGCGCTTCTCTGTTGGTGCGGGCCAGGCAAATCGCCCAGTTGGCACGATCTGCTGCCGACGTCCACACCTTCTGGCCTTGCAGCCGCCAACCGCCGGAGACCTTGGTCGCGGTGGTTCGCAAGGAGGCCAGGTCCGAGCCCGCACCTGGCTCGCTGAACAGCTGGCACCAGAAGGTGTCGCCGCGCAGCGTCGCCAGCACATGACGCTCGATCTGCTCCGGTGTGCCGTGTTCGAGAATCGTCGGAATGGCCCACCACCCGACCACCAGGTCGGCGCGCTCCACGCCGGCGGCGCGCAGTTCCTCGTCGATGAGCAGCTGCTCCACCGCATCGGCGTCCCGACCGAATGGCTTGGGCCAGTGCGGCGCGAACAACCCGCGCTCCACCAGCGCGGCGCGGCGCCGCTCGGCGGGTAGCGCCGAAACCGCATCGACCTCAGCGCGGATGCGCTGGCGCAGTTCATCGTGATCGGACAGGTCAATGCCCGCACTACGTCGCCGACCCTCTTTGGCGAGTTCGGCGACGCGACGCCGCCAACTCGACGAGCCCCCCAGCAGCTGCCGCAGCGCGGCGGCTCGGCGCAAGTAGAAGTGCGCGTCGTGCTCCCAGGTGAACCCGATCCCGCCGAGGACCTGGATGCAGTCCTTGGCGTTCTCCACGGCCGCATCGAGCGCCACCGCCGCGGCCACGGCCGCAGCAAAGGGCAGTTCATCCCCGCGCTCGGCAGCCACCGCCGCATCCCAGGCCACAACGCGCGCCGCCTCCGCCCGGCACAACATCTGTGCGCAGATGTGTTTGACGGCCTGGAAAGAGCCGATCTTGCGTCCGAACTGCTCGCGGATCTTTGCGTACGCGACGGCCGTGTCCAGGCACCATCCGGCGACGCCCGCGGCCTCGGCAGCCGCAAGGGTGGCGGCTCTATCGAGCGCGCTGCGATGGTCGAGCCCGGTCAGGATCCGGTCAGCCGGCACGACGACGTTCGCGCAGTGAACCCGCTCGACCGGGACGCTGACATCGAGACCGGCGGCGGCCTCGCGAATCAGCCCCTCCGCGTCCGATTCGACCAGGCACCAGACGGTTTCGGTGCCGGTGTCTGCGGCGAGAAGCACCGCCACCCCGGGGGCGGAACCCATGGCCAGACCCGCACTCCCGTTCAGCACGAGCGCACGGTCCTCGCCAGGTCGCGCGGTCACCGCGGAGTCGCCGAGCGCGACGGCACACTGCAGACGCCCATCGGCGATGTCGGCTCCGACCGCCTTGGCGCTCGGTTGCGCTGCCGTCTTCAAGAGCAGTCCGGCGAGGGCGGTGCTTAACACCGGCCCGCTGACGAGCTCGCGCGCCGCTTGCTCCAGCATGGCCGCCAGGTCCACCACCGTGCCGTCGACACCGCCGTGCTCTGGCCCCACGGCAACCGCGAAGACGCCCAGTTGCGCCAATCCGTCCCAGTGGTTGATCCAGGCCGTTCCGTCGCCGGCGCGCAACGCCGCGATCGGGGCCACACTCGCAGCCCAGGAACGAATCGCATCCTGAACCGCTCTTTGTTCGTCGCTGGTGGCTATAGTCACAGCGCTGGCCGCCTTTCCACGATGACACGCGTGCGTAGAACGTGTTCTAATATGGATTCCAGTCTAGAGTCAAGGCGAAGGTATCCACAGGCTCCGCGGGGTGAGGCAGTGTGACGCCTCGTCAGGACCGATTGGGTGCAGGCGAGCAGCACGCAGCAACGAAGGCAAGGACTTCTCGATGACATCCCCGTCCCGACCGCGCAATGCGAACAACGGAGCGATCACCACGCTCACCGAGGAAGACTTGAGCTCGAACGCTCAGCGCGAACGACGCAAACGAATCCTCGATGCCACGCTGGCGCTCGCGTCCAAGGGCGGTTATGAGGCCGTCCAGATGCGCGCGGTCGCCGAACGTGCGGACGTGGCGGTCGGCACCCTCTACCGCTACTTCCCGTCGAAGGTGCACCTGCTGGTCTCAGCCCTGGCGCGTGAGTTCGAGAAGATCGAGGGCAAGCGCAAGATTCCGGCCGGACAGTCCGCGCAGGAACGCATGCATGTGCTGTTGGCCCAGATCACCAAGGCCATGCAGCGCGACCCGCTGCTCACCGAGGCGATGACCCGGGCATTCATGTTCGCCGACGCCTCGGCCGCGGCTGAGGTGGATCGCGTGGGTCGAGTCATGGACCGGCTATTCGCGCGGGCCATGAACGACGCCGAGCCGACCGACGAGCAACTGGCCATCGCGCGAGTCATCAGTGACGTGTGGCTGGCGAACCTGGTCGCCTGGCTCACCCGCCGGGCATCGGCCAACGACGTCGCCGCGCGGCTGGACCTTACCGTCGATTTGCTGCTCGGAGACCGCAAAATAGTGTGATCTTGCGCGCCCCAGGGCGCCGCAAGCACCCTGTTGACGGCACTCATCACTTAGGTTTGAAACGTGAGTGCGCAGGACCTACCGATCGAGTTACGACGAGCGTTGTCGACCATCGCTCGCACTCCCCGACTGCTCGTCGCATCGGATTACGACGGCACGATGGCGCCGATCGTTTCCGACCCGAACAAGGCCTTTCCGCACGACGAGTCCGCGCGGGCGCTGCGCGCGCTTGCCGGACTCCCACACACCACCGCCGCCGTCATCTCCGGCCGGGCGCTGCGCGATCTCGCGGCGCTGTCCCGGCTTCCGGTGGAGGTACAGCTGGTCGGTAGCCACGGCTCGGAGTTCGACGTCGGGTTCGTGCACGCCATCGACGCGGACGCGAAACAACTGCTCGAAGAACTCGGCAGCGAACTGGACCGGATTGCCGCCGAGAGCCCCGGCGTCACCGTCGAGCACAAGCCGGCCAGCGTCGCCCTGCACGTGCGCAACGCGGAACCGCCGATTGCTGCGCGAGCGCTCAAGCGCGCCCGACGCGGACCGGCCACCTGGGTGGGGGTGCAAGTCACCGAGGGCAAGTCGGTCATCGAACTTGCCGTCATCGAAACCGACAAGGGCACCGCGCTAGACATCCTGCGGCATCAGAACGGCGCGTCCGCGGCGGTCTTCTTCGGCGACGACGTGACGGATGAAAAGGCGTTCCGTCAGCTCTCCGGTCCGGACGTCGGCATCAAGGTCGGCGAGGGCGAGACGCTGGCGAAATACCGGGTCGCGTCCACCAAGGATGTGGCCGCCGCGCTCGCGTACCTGCTCGAGGAGCGGCGCACCTGGCTGTCGGGTCCTGCTGCACCGCCCATCGAGCGCCTCACCATGCTGGCCAGTCCGCGCTCGGTCGCGTTGCTGACGCCCGACGCCAATGTGACGTGGCTGTGCCATCCCGAGCCGGACTCGGCGGCGATCTTTGCGCATCTGCTCGGCGGGCCGGAGGCGGGCCACTTCAGCATCGGCCCCGAACGTGCCGCGCTACCGCTCTCGCAGCGCTACCTTGATGGGACGATGACCGTCGAAACTCGCTGGGCCAGTCTGCAAGTGCTCGATTATCTGCCGCACCACGTAGCGCCCGAGCGCACCGACCTGACCCGCGTGATCACCGGCGACGCCAAAGCCGTGGTGAGCTTCGCGCCGCGGCCGGAATTCGGCCAGGTGCAGGTGATGCTCGAGCGGGAAGCATTCGGCCTGCGTGTCTTTGGCACGAACGATCCGGTGGTGTTGCGCTCGCCCGGCGTCGAGTGGGAGATCGTCAGCGACGGCGTGCACCAGTCGGCGACCGCGGTGGTGGACCCTTCGCAGGGCCCGGTGGTTCTCGAACTTCGATGTGGAACATGGGATCTCGGCCCATCGGTGGTCGCCGAAACCGAGCGACGGGCGACCGCGGAGGCGTACTGGCGAGACTGGGCCGACAAGCTGAACCTGCCGCCGTTGAAGCCGGACCTGATGAAGCGCTCGGCCCTGACGTTGCGCGGTCTCGTGCACGCGCCGTCAGGATCCATCCTGGCCGCGGCCACCACCTCGCTGCCCGAAGACATTGGCGGCGTACGGAACTGGGATTATCGCTACTGCTGGTTGCGGGACGCGGCATTGACGGCATCCGCCTTGGTGTCATTGGGGTCACTGCAAGAGGCCGAGGAATACCTGGCGTGGGTGCATCAAGTTCTCGAGACCCTGCCCGGTCCGGAGCGGCTGCACCCGCTGTACACGATCTATGGCTCGAACCTGCCGCCCGAGGCGGTCATAGACGCGCTGCCCGGGTACGCCGGCTCACGTCCGGTGCGGGTGGGCAACGCGGCAAACATGCAGGTGCAACTCGATGTCTTCGGACCGATCGTGGACCTGATCTGCTCGCTCGCGCACGCCCGCGAAGCCCAGGGATTTAACACCGCCCGCACGGCGTTGCCGGACGTCGACTGGAACCTGGTATGCGCCATGGTTTCCGCGGTGCAGCGACGCTGGCACGAACCGGACCATGGCATCTGGGAGATCCGCGACAATCCGCGCCACCATGTCTATTCGAAGGTGATGGGCTGGCTGACCGTGGACCGTGCGCTCACGCTGGCCAAACAGTTCGACCGCGAGCACGATCCCGCGTGGGATCGACTGCGTGACGACATCGCCGCCGACGTTCTTGCCCACGGCTGGAAAGACGACGTGCAGTCGTTCACGGCGGCCTATGACGGCACCGACCTCGACGCGGCATCGCTGCACATCGGCCTGAGCGGGCTCATCGACCCCGCGGACCCGCGGTTCGCGGCCACCGTGGTGGCCACCGAGGCGGAGTTGCGCAGCGGTTCGACGGTGTATCGCTACCACCACGACGACGGTCTGCCCGGCGGCGAAGGCGGCTTCCACCTGTGTGCGGCCTGGCTGGTGGAGGCATACCTGCTGATCGGGCGCCGGTCCGACGCCGAGGCGCTGTTCACCCAATTGGTCAACGTGGCCGGCCCGACCGGCCTGCTCAGCGAGGAGTACGACCCGGTCGCGGAGCGGTCGCTCGGCAACCATCCGCAGGCCTACAGCCACCTCGGCCTACTGCGCTGCGCGCAACTGCTCTCTGCCGAGTCGGGATAGGGATTGGTCGATCGACGCCCGTTGTATACACACACGTGTACACATCTGGGGCGGCGGTGATCATCCCCGGCTATACACACATCAATACACACCATCGCTGGCGTTGGCCTGCGCCGGCAACCTTCAGTGGAATTGCGCCAGCGCCATGGACACACGCTAAGCTATAACGGAAATGGTTTCCATTAGCAGTTAAGGACTCGACGTGTCTCGCTTTGCGCTGCGTGCCGCGGTCGCTGGCCTTTGCGTTGCGGCACTCGGCGTCGCGGCGTGCGGAACCGACCACCGCGACAGCGGAAAACCACAGGTGGTCGCGTCGACGAACGTGTGGGGCTCGGTAGCGCAAGCCGTGGCCGGACCGGACGCGGACGTGGCGTCGATCATCTCCGATCCCGCGGCCGACCCGCACTCGTTCGAGTCGGCACCCGCCGATGCCGCCCGAGTGACCGATGCCGACCTGGTTGTCTACAACGGCGGCGGCTACGACAGCTTCATCGACAAGATCCTGGCCGCCGAACCGGCGAAACGGACGGTGCAGGCCTACGAACTGCGTGCGGACAAGAACGACGACAATGAACACGTCTGGTACGACATCCCGACGGTCACGGCAGTCACAGCCAAGATCGCGACAGAACTCGGCGACGTCGATCCGACACACCGGCAGGGCTACGCCGACCGCGCGAAGGACTTCGACAATCGGCTTCGCGAGGTTTCGGCAGCGATCCAGCGCATCGCCGCCGGCGCACCGCATGCACCTGTCGCGCAGACCGAACCAATTGCGCACTACCTGTTGCTCGCCGCAGGCGTCGTCGACCTCACCCCGCATGGCTTCGAGCACGCGATCGAGGACGGCACCGACCCGTCACCGAGCGACGTCGCTGCCACGCGGGATCTGTTGACCGGCAGAAAGGTCCGGGCGCTGGTCTACAACAGCCAAACCGAGGACAAGCTCACCAAGGACATCCGAACCACCGCCCAGGCGGCCGACATCCCCGTCGTCGCCATGACCGAGACGCTGCCCGCTGGAGTCGACTACCTCGAGTGGCAGCTCCGCAACGCTGAATCCCTTTCGGTCGCACTTCATTCCGAGGCGCAATGACCCCGCCCGCCGTCGAACTCGCAGGCGCAACGCTGCGCTTCGGTGATCGGACCCTGTGGGACAACCTCGACTTATCCGTGTCGCCCGGCGAATTCGTGGCTGTCCTGGGACCGAACGGTTCCGGGAAGACCTCGCTGTTGAAGGTGCTGCTTGGACAAGTGGGCCTCAGCTCGGGTCGTGCGACCGTCGCCGGCGCAGCGGTGCGCGTCGGCAATCCAGCACTCGGTTATGTGCCGCAGCAGAAGTCGATGGATGACGGGCTGCCGCTGCGGGGTCGCGACCTGGTCGGTCTCGGTGTCGACGGACACCGCTGGGGGCTGGGCTGGCGCAATCGCGCGCAGCGGCGCCGGATCGTCGATCGTGCGCTCGCCGAGGTCGACGCCCTGCACTACGCGCAGGCCCCGCTGGGCTCCATGTCCGGCGGCGAGCAGCAGCGTCTGCGGGTAGCCCAGGCGTTGGTCGGCGACCCGCAGGTGTTGTTGTGCGACGAGCCGTTGCTGAGCCTCGATCTGGCAAATCAGCAGTTGGTTTCGGTTCTGATCGACAGACGGCGCAGAACCCACGGCACCGCAGTGCTATTCGTCACCCACGAGATCAACCCGATTCTGCCGATGGTGGATCGGGTGCTGTATCTCGTCGACGGCAAGTTCCGGATCGGTGCGCCGGAGGACGTCATGACGAGCGCAGTGTTGTCGGACCTGTACGGCACCGACGTGGACGTACTGAAGGTGCGCGACCGGCTGGTGATAGTCGGGACCGGGGATGCGGTGGATGCGCTCGGGTCGGCGGGCGGGCATCATCCGGAGGGTGTATGAACGAGAAACTCGCAGATGTCTTTTCGAAGTTCTTCGACTTCGGTCTCACCAGTGACCTGCTCGGCTACGACTTCGTCCAGCACGCGCTGCTTGCCGCCGCGATCCTCGGCCTGCTCGCCGGCGCGATCGGGCCGTTGATCATCAGCCGCCAGATGTCGTTCGCGGTGCACGGCACCAGTGAGCTGTCGCTGACCGGCGCGTCGGCCGCGCTGCTGGCCGGTTTCAGCGTGGGCGTGGGAGCGATCATCGGGTCGGTCGTCGCCGCGGTATTGTTCGGGCTGTTGGGAAACAAAGCGCGGGAACGAGATTCGGTCATCGGTGTGATCGTGTCCTTTGGCCTCGGCCTGTCGGTGCTGTTCATCTGGCTTTATCCCGGGCGCACAGGAACCAGTTTCTCGTTGCTGATCGGACAGATCGTGGGAGTCGGCAACAGCGGGCTCAACTTGCTGTTGGCCTGCGCGGTGATCGTGCTCGCGGTACTCGCGGTGGTGTATCGGCCGCTGCTGTTTGCCAGCACCGATCCCGAGGTGGCACTCGCCCGCGGCGTTCCGGTGCGCGGACTGTCGATCGTTTTCGCGGTGCTGGTCGGTGTGGCTGCGGCGTTGGGCGTGCAGATCGTGGGCGCGCTGCTGGTGCTGTCGCTACTGATCACTCCCGCCGCCGCGGCCGCGCGGGTGACCGCCTCGCCGTTGCGAGCGACCATTCTGTCGATTGTGTTCGCCGAGGTGTCCGCGGTCGGCGGAATCGTGCTGTCCCTGGCACCCGGAGTGCCGGTCTCGACGTTTGTCACCGGTATTTCGTTTGTCATCTACCTGGTGTGCCGCGGTGTCGGGGCTCGGTCGAAGTACCGCTCGCGGCCGCAGGTGGCCCCGATCGCGATCACGCGCGACGCCGCTGGAAGCGTCGACGCGTGAGGATCATCGCCGAAATCGAGCAACTGCTGGCCAGTTCGGACACGCGAGTGATCATCGGCTTCGCCGGCCCACCCGCAGCGGGCAAAAGCACCCTCGCACGGGCGCTCGTGACGCTGTTTGGCGATCAGGCCGGCTACGTCCCGCTCGACGGCTTCCATTTATCCAATTCGGTACTGAGCTCCCTCGGGCTATCGGGTCGAAAGGGTGCGCCCGAGACGTTCGATGTTCTCGGCTACCGGGTGCTATTGGCCCGGCTCGCCGCCGAATTCACCAAGAACGACGTCTACTGTCCCGAATACGATCGCGGGCTGCACGAACCTATTGCGGCCCGATCGGTGGTATCGGCAACCACCCGACTCATCATCACTGAGGGCAACTACCTCGGCCTACCCACCGGTGAATGGCGAGACATTTCCCCGCGACTGACCCGGTGGTATTACGTCGACGCGCCGGAGACCTCCCGTGCCGAGCGACTCATCGCCCGACACATCGCCGGCGGACGAACCCCGGCGGCAGCGCGCGAGTGGTATTCGGCGGTGGACCGACCGAACGCCGAACTAATCGCGACGTCGAAGTCTCGCGCGTACAGAACCGTCGACGAAGACGAAGTGGCCGGGGTGCTAAGTCTCGCGCAGCCACTGCCTGGTGCCGAACGACCCGATTGACCGCGCGGCGGTTTGGGCACCGATGGCCAAGGCGTCGGCCAAATCTGATCCGGTGGCAAGTCGCAGACAGGCGGCGCCATGGAAAACATCCCCGGCCCCCAGCGTGTCCTTCACTGCAACGGCCGGCACCGCAATCTCACCGCGCAATGATCCGTCACGCCACTGCACCGGTTCGGCGCCGCTGGTGACGGCCACTTTATCGACGCCACGCTCCGCGAAATAGGAATAAAGGTCGCCATTCGGCGCGGTGAAGTCCGCGGACAGAATTGCAATGTCGACGAATTCCATCAGGGAGTCGAAGTTGGATTTGTAACTACCGCCATCGAAGACAACGAGCGGCTTTGGATCCAATTTCTGCAGGAGCCCCGCGACGAGGTTCGGGTAATACCCGTCGACAAGGACGACATCGGGCGTGGCGCCGGGCAGGCTTTCAGGTAGCAACTCATCGCGCAACTGACCCGGCGTAGACGTGACCGCGCGGTCCCCCGAGTCCGCGAGCACAGATATCGCCGAGGTGGGCGGCTCGTCGCCGGCGCCCGAACTCCAATCGACGATCTCGACTCCCAGTCCGGTCAGTTCCTCCTTGATCACACCAGCCAGCGGCGTCGCGCCCAAACGGGTGTGCAAGGTGGCTGCACCGCCAAGGTGTTGAAAGGTCACCGCCGCGTTGGTCGCCGGGCCGCCGGCCGCGACCGTTTGCCGAATGGCCCGAATCTTCTCGTTCGGACCGGGTTGACGATCGACCAAGTGGATCACGTCGAAAGTAGCCAGTCCCAGGAACCAGCCAGTGGGTCGTTGCACTGCGCCGCTCCCTTCTCGCCGACACCCGCGGTGACCGATCACCACGGCGGTAGGTTGAACCCGTGCGCTGGCAATTCTGGATCGACCGCGGCGGAACATTCACTGACATCGTCGCGCGCAAACCCGACGGCACGCTGATCACCCACAAATTACTCTCGGAGAATCCACAGCGATACCGCGACGCCGCAGTCGCCGGTATTCGGCAATTGCTCGGTGCCAATCAGGACGACCCCGTGCCCGCCGACCGCATCGAGTCCGTCCGGATGGGCACCACTGTGGCCACCAACGCCTTGCTGGAGCGCAAGGGCGAACGGACCGCGCTGGTGATCACCAAGGGCTTTGCCGATGCCCTGCGGATCGGATATCAGAACCGGCCGCGCATCTTCGACCGCCACATCGTACTGCCCGAGCCGCTGTATGAGCGGGTCATAGAGGCAGACGAACGAATGTCCGCCGACGGCGAGGAGTTGCGCCCGCTCGACCATGACGGGGTCCGGTCACAGCTCGCGGCTGCGCATGCCGACGGCATCAGTGCGGTCGCCGTGGTCTGCATGCACAGCCATCTCTACCCCGACCATGAGCGCCAAATCGCCGAAATAGCCACGGAGCTCGGGTTCGAGCAGGTCTCGGCCTCGGCCGAGGTGAGTCCACTGATGAAACTCGTACCGCGTGGCGACACCGCCGTGGTCGACGCCTACCTCTCCCCCGTTCTGCGGCGTTACGTCGCACAGGTAGCCGACCAACTCGCCGGTGTCACACTGATGTTCATGCAGTCCAACGGCGGACTCGCTGAGGCACACCACTTCCGCGGCAAGGACGCGATTCTGTCCGGACCGGCCGGCGGCATCGTCGGCATGGTCCGGATGTCACAGCTGGCCGGCTACGACAAGGTGATCGGCTTCGACATGGGCGGAACGTCAACGGACGTTTCGCATTACGCCGGCGAGTACGAACGGGTGTTCAACACAGTAGTGGCGGGCGTGCGACTGCGGGCACCGATGATGGACATCAATACGGTGGCCGCGGGCGGCGGGTCAATACTGCACTTCGACGGTAGCCGCTACCGCGTCGGCCCGGACTCGGCCGGCGCCGACCCGGGCCCTGCCTGCTACCGCAACGGCGGCCCCCTCACCGTCACCGACGCCAATGTGATGCTTGGCAGGATCCAACCGCACCGATTCCCCAAGGTATTCGGCCCCGACGGCGATGAGTCGCTGGACACCGATGTCGTTCGGAAACGCTTCGCGGACTTGGCTCGCGAGATCACCGACGCTACCGGTGATGAGCGGTCGCCCGAGCAGGTCGCCGAAGGGTTCTTGCAGATCGCTGTTGCCAACATGGCGAACGCGGTCAAGCGGATTTCAGTCGAAAAGGGCCATGATGTAACGCGTTATGCCCTCACGACTTTCGGCGGTGCAGGCGGCCAGCATGCCTGCGCGGTGGCCGATGCGTTGGGCATCGACACCGTGCTGGTTCCACCGATGGCCGGCGTGCTGTCGGCCCTGGGCATCGGCCTGGCCGACGCGACGTCGATGCGTGAACAGTCGGTGGAGCTGCGGTTGGCCGCCGACTCGTACGACGAACTATGCTCCCAGGCAGAACAACTCGTCGAATCAGCGCGACAGGAATTGCGCGACGAGGACATTCCCGAGGCCCGAATAGAGTTTCGCCGTCGCGCCCATTTGCGCTATGAGGGCACCGACACAACGGTCGCCGTTGTCCTCGCCGACATCGACGGCATGCGAGCCGAATTCGAACGCCTGCATCAGCAGCGGTACTCGTTTCTCCTGGATCGGCCGATCACGGTCGAGGCGCTCAGTGTGGAGGCAATAGGGCGCACCGAGGAGCCTGACCTGTCCGCGCTCGGCGATAGCGGCAACGAGGACACCGGCAGCGAGTCGGTTCGGATGTTCTCCGGTGGCCAGTGGCGCGATGCCGTACTGCGCACTCGCGAATCGCTGACCTCGAGCGACGTCGTCGATGGACCTGCCGTAATTGCGGAAGCGGACTCCACCACCGTCATCGACTCCGGTTGGCGCGGAAAAGCGGTCGAGACCGGACATCTGGTCATCGAACGGGTAGAGCCGCGCGCCCGCCCCGAGGCGAGCGCGGAGGCGGACCCGGTGCTGCTGGAGATCTTCAACAACCTGTTCATGTCTATCGCCGAGCAAATGGGCACCAGGCTGGAGGCAACCGCGCAGTCGGTGAACATCAAGGAACGGCTGGACTTTTCCTGCGCACTGTTCGATCCGCACGGAAATCTCATCGCCAACGCGCCGCACATTCCCGTGCACCTGGGATCGATGGGCCCGAGCGTCAAGGAAGTGATCCGGCGACGCGGTGATTCCCTGCAGCGCGGCGACGTCTATGCCGTCAACGACCCGTTCCACGGTGGAACCCATTTGCCGGACATCACCGTGATCACGCCGGTCTTCGCCCACGATGCCGATGAGGTGCTGTTCTTCGTCGCCTCGCGCGGCCACCATGCCGAAATCGGCGGCCTGACGCCCGGTTCCATGCCCGCCCGCAGTTCGACGATCGACGAGGAAGGCGTGCTGTTCGACAACTGGTTGCTGGTGCGGGACGGGAAGTTTCAGGAATCGGATACGCGTGCGCTACTGACGGGCGCACGCTACCCGTCGCGCAATCCGGATACGAACCTGGCCGATCTGCGGGCGCAGATTTCGGCGAACCAAAAGGGTGTCGACGAGGTCGGCAAGATGATCGAGAACTACGGCATCGACGTCGTCCACGCGTATATGGCGCACGTACAGGCGAACGCGACGGAATCCGTACAACGGGTGCTGACATCGCTGCGTGACGGCGAGTACCGCTACGAAATGGATTCCGGTGCCATAATTTGCGTGCGAATCACAATTGACAAGGAGAAGCGGGAAGCGACGATCGACTTCACCGGCACCTCCGACCAACTCGACACCAACTACAACGCACCGTCATCCGTGGCGATCGCCGCGGTGCTGTATGTATTCAGAACTCTTATCAATCAAGATATTCCGTTGAACGACGGGTGTCTTGCACCACTGCACATCGTGATTCCCGCTAGGAGCATGCTTTCCCCGGAGCACCCCGCAGCAGTGGTCGCCGGCAATGTGGAAACGTCACAGGCAATCACCGGCGCACTCTACGGAGCACTCGGCGTGCAGGCCGAAGGGTCGGGCACGATGAACAACCTGACGTTCGGAAACGCCAACCATCAGTATTACGAGACGATCAGCTCGGGATCCGGTGCTGGCGAAGGCTTTCCCGGTACCCCGGTTGTGCAAACACATATGACGAACTCTCGACTGACGGACCCTGAAGTGCTGGAGTGGCGACTACCGGTTGTGCTGGAAGAATTCTCGATCCGCCGCGGCAGCGGCGGTGCCGGGCGCTGGCGCGGTGGTGACGGCGCGGTGCGGCGGTTGCGGTTCACCGAGGACATCACTGCCAGCACGCTTTCCAACCATCGGCGCGTGCCGCCCTACGGTATGGCTGGTGGCGCTGCGGGCGCGCTCGGCGAGAACATCGTGCAGCGCGGTGACGGCAAGCGCGAGAGGATGGCCGGATCCGACTCCGTCGAGTTGTCCGCGGGGGACATCTTGGAGATCCGGACGCCTGGGGGCGGGGGTTACGGTCGACGCGATTGAGAATCATGGTTAACTTGCGGCCATAGCCAGCGCTAGTCAGAAGGAGACCGAATGATCGACTTCGAGATATCACCTGACCTAGCGGCGCAACGCGACCGGGTGCGTTCGTTCGTCGAAGCCGAGATTGTGCCCTTCGAGCGCGATGCACGACTAACTCAACACGGCCCGAGCGACGAGTTGCGGCAGGAACTGGTCGAGCGGGCACGCACGGCTGGACTGCTCACTATCCAGGCGCCGAAGGAGTACGGCGGCTGGGGCCTGTCGCATATCGAACAGGCCGTTCTCTACGAGGCGGCCGGCTGGTCCACGTTGGGTCCGATTGCGATGAACTGCGCGGCGCCCGACGAGGGCAATATGTTTCTGCTCAACAAGATTGCCAACGCGGCGCAGGCCGAACGGTATCTACGCCCGGTGATCGATGGGCGTCAGCGGTCGGTGTTCGCGATGACCGAGCCCGGCGGTGCGGGTTCCGACCCATCCCAACTGCAGACGACCGCATCCTTCGACGGCGACCGGTTCCGCATCAACGGCAACAAGTGGCTGATCACTGGCGCTCACGGCGCCAAGACCTGGATCGTCATGGCGAACGTCGAGCCGAATCCGCATGGGCCGGACGGTCCGACGTTGTTCGTCACCGACGGCGAACAACCGGGCATCGTCATCGAACGCATCATGAACACGATGGACCGCAACTATGTCGAGGGCCACGGCATTGTGCGGTTTGCCGATCTCGCGCTCGACCCGGATTCGGTTCTGGGCGAGGTCGGTCAGGCATTCCGGTATGCGCAGATGCGGTTGGCGCCGGCCAGGTTGACGCACTGCATGCGCTGGCTTGGTGCAGCGGAACGCGCGCAGAGCATCGCGATTGCCCACGCCAAGACCCGCACCGCCTTCGGCAAACCCATCGGTGAGCACGAGGGCGTGTCGTTCATGCTGGCCGACAACGAGATTGCCCTACACCAATGCCGATTGACCATCTGGCACGCTTGCTGGTTGATGGACCGCGGCGAGAAGGCGCGGCATGAAAGTTCGATTGCCAAAGCCTATGTGTCCGAGGAGCTTTTCAAGGTCGCCGACCGCTGCGTTCAGGTTCTCGGCGGGATCGGTATCAGCGATGAGACCGTCGTGGAAATGATCTTCCGCGACATGCGCGCATTTCGCCTCTACGACGGACCCACGGAAGTGCACAAGTACGCGATCGGCCGCACGATTCTGCGCTGACCCCCTGTGCGTGATTTTTCACCGCGGGCGGTGAAAAATCACGCACAGGGGGGCGGGGAATGCTAGGTGCTGCTGCTTACGGTAACCGCGATGCCAATTCCGATGTAGATGAGGATTCCAAGCACCATCAGGCAGGTGGAAACGATCCCCAGAACGTAGCCGACCATGACGTTGGACCGGCCGCCAACGGTGCCGCCCGAGGCGTCGATCTCGTTGAGGGTCTTCTTACCCAAGACCCACGCCACGATGCCGATGATTCCGCCGATGCCGCCGCACAGCAGCACCACGCTCACGATGCCCAGCACCAGGACCGTGGTCGCCTGCGGGTGATCCGGCGGCGGACCAAAACCATAGGGCGGCTGGCCGTATGGCTGCGGCTGGCCGTATTGCTGCTGTCCGTACTGCGGGTACGAGGTCTGGCCGTAGGGCTGCTGGTGATAGGTGGGGTTCTGCGGCTGACTCGGCCCCCACTGCCCCTGGTTCGGATCCCATTGGTTGCTCACTAAACGACTCCTGTCCGTGCCGTGCCCCGCAGTGAGAGCCGTCTATACCTGACGGCGCTGTCGAGCGATCTCGGCCAGCACCACGCCAGCCGCCACCGAAGCGTTGAGCGACTCGACCGGTCCAGCCATCGGTACGCTCACAATGCTGTCGCATGATTCTCGCACCAGCCGCGAAAGACCCTTGCCTTCGGAGCCAACAACGACCGCGAGCGGGCCTACACCGTCGAAGTCGTCGAGGCTCGTGTCCCCCTCCGCATCCAGCCCAACTATCCTGATGCCATTGGCAGCCCAGTCCTTCAGGGTGCGGGTGAGGTTCGTTGCCCGCGCGACCGGCAACCTCGCTGCCGCACCCGCGCTGGTGCGCCAGGCCACCGCGGAGACACTGGCACTCCTGCGCTGCGGGATGACGACGCCGTGCCCGCCGAAGGCTGCCGTCGAGCGAATGACCGCCCCTAGGTTGCGCGGGTCGGAAATGTTGTCCAAGGCAACGAGTAACGCGTCGTCACCGGCGGCGCGCGCCGCCGCGACCAGGTCGTCCGGGTGGGCATAGCGATAGGGCGGCACCTGCAGGGCCAGGCCCTGATGTAATCCGTTGGCGCTGAGTCTGTCCAGATCTGTGCGCGGCACTTCAAGGATCGAGATCCCGGTATCTGCGGCCCGTTGCACGCTCTCCTTCAGCCGATCGTCGCTGTCCGCGCCGACGGCAACGTACAGCGCCGTCGCCGGAACGCCGGCCCGTAGGCACTCGACGACCGGGTTGCGGCCGAGGACCATCTCTGGACCGTCCTCGTTGTTGCGGCGAGGGGCGGGTCGCTGCGAATTGGACGCCGCACGAGCTCTTTTGGCCGCCGGATGATTCTTGCGCGCGCTCGCGGGCGGGGTTGCCCCGCGTCCTTCGAGTCCGCGACGGCGTTGCCCTCCGGAGCCGACGACCTGGCCCTTCTTGGTGCCGCTCTTGCGAATAGCGCCGCGTCTGCTTGAATTGCCGGCCATTAACTTCTCGCCCTTAATGACCACTCGGGCCCATTCGCAGTGTCAGTAACCTCTATACCTAACTCGCCCAGCCGATTCCGGATCTCGTCGGCGACCGCCCAGTTCTTCGCGGCCTTGGCGGACTGCCGCCGGTCGAGCTCGCCCCGCACCAACCCGTCAAGGGCCGCAATCGCTTCCGAGTTGTCCTTGGCGCCGCGCCACTGATCATCGAGCGGATCGACACCGAGTATGTTCAGCATCGCCCGTACCGTTGCGGCGTGATCGCGGGCCTGCGCGAGCTCACCCGAGTCCAGTGCCCGATTGCCCTCGTGCACGACCCGGTGCACCTCGGCAAGCGCCCGCGGCACGGCAAGGTCGTCGTCGAGGGCGTCGGCAAACTCGGCTGTCCACTTGCCCATTGGTACGTCACCGGCACGTTCAGCGGTTTTCAGCACGAACTGCTCGATGCCTTGATAGGACTTGGCCGCGACCTCAAGCGCGTGGTCGGAGTATTCGAGCATCGACCGATAGTTCGCGCTGCCCAAGTAGTAACGAAGCTCTACGGCCCGAACTCGCTGCAGCACATTCGGTATGGAGAGCACATTGCCGAGCGACTTGGACATCTTCTCCCCGCCCATGGTGACCCACCCGTTGTGCAGCCAGTAGCGCGCGAAGCTGTCACCCGCTCCCTTGGCCTGGGCGATTTCGTTCTCGTGGTGCGGGAACACCAGGTCCATTCCGCCGCAATGGATGTCGAATTCCGAACCGAGGTAGGTCTCGGCCATCGCGGAGCACTCGAGATGCCAGCCGGGCCGACCGCGACCCCACGGAGTGGGCCAGGACGGCTCCCCCGGCTTTTGCGCCTTCCAGAGCGTGAAGTCGCGCTGGTCGCGCTTGCCCTCACCAGCACTTTCGCCTTGATGCACGTCGTCGAGCTTGTGACCGGACAGGCTGCCGTAGTCCGGGTAGCTCGACACGTCGAAGTAGACGTTTCCGTCGGCGGCGTAGGCGTGGCCGTTGTCGATCAGTCGTTGAATGAGCTCGACCATCTGGGTGATGTGCCCGGTCGCGCGCGGTTCGCAGGACGGCGGCAGTACGCCGAGCGCCTGGTAGGCGCTGTCGAAGGCCCGCTCATAAGTTGCTGCCCATTCCCACCAGGGTCGGCCGGCGTCGGCCGCTTTGTTCAGGATCTTGTCGTCGATGTCGGTGACATTGCGGATGAACGCCACGTCGTAGTCGTGCGCGAGCAACCAGCGTCGCAACACGTCGAACGCGACCCCGCTGCGCACGTGGCCGATGTGTGGTTCACCCTGCACGGTTGCGCCACACAGATACACCGACGCTCGGCCAGCGACCAGCGGAACGAAGTCCCGCAAGGTCCGCGTCTGGGTATCGAATAGTCGCAACGTCACGACCGGCCATCCTACCTGGGGGTTGCCCCCTCATCTTCAATCAGCGCAGCCGTCGCGATCGCCGCAATTCCTTCACCGCGACCGGTTAACCCGAGACCGTCAGTCGTGGTGGCCGAAACCGACACCGGCGCGCCGAGAACGTCGGACAGCACCTGCTGGGCTTCCGTGCGACGCGGGCCGATCTTCGGGCGGTTACCGATCACCTGCACGGCCGCGTTGCCGACGGACCATCCGTTCTCGGACAGTAACCGCCGCACCTCGGCCAGCATTGCCGCGCCGCTCACGCCCGCCCATTCCGCCCGACCCGTGCCGAAGACCGCACCGACGTCACCGAGTCCGGCGGCCGACAACAGCGCGTCGCAGAGGGCGTGGGCTGCGACATCGCCGTCCGAGTGTCCGGAGCAACCGTCCGCATCCTCGAACAGCAGACCCGCTATCCAGCACGGGCGACCACGCTCGATCGGATGTACGTCGCTGCCGATCCCCACCCGCATCTCAACCCCCTGCCAGGGAACGCGCCAGACGCAGGTCCAGCGGAGTAGTGATCTTGAAGGCCAGCGGGTCGCCGGGCACGGTATGGACGCGCTCCCCAAGCCGCTCGACGAGTCCGGCGTCGTCGGTCGCAAAAGCACCCGCGGGAGCGGCGGCGTACGCGCGACGCAGCAAATCCGCGGCGAATCCCTGTGGTGTCTGAATTGCGCGCAACTGCGCACGATCGGGAGTCCCGGTGACATCACCGGCGTCATCGACGGTCTTGATGGTGTCGGCCACCGGCAGGGCGGGGACAACCGCCGACCGGCCCGCCTGCAGTTCCGAAACCACGCGGGAAACCAGACTCGGGGGCGTCAAGGCCCGCGCGGCGTCGTGGACGAGGACGAAGTCGGCATCGCTGGCAGCGTCCATCCCCGCGCGGACGGAGTCGATTCTTTCGGCGCCACCCGCGACCACCTGCACCTGTTCGGGAACCAGATCAGCAGCCCGAGCGAGCAACTCCGACGGCACTACGACAACGACGCGGTCGACAACACCCGAGCTCAACAGGCCTTCGACGGCGATGCTCACCATCGGGCAACCAGCGATTTCGACGAACGCCTTGGGCTGTGCCTCACCCAGACGTGTGCCGCGACCGGCAGCCGGAACCAACGCGACTACGCGGCCGCGGACCTGGATGCTCACGCTCAGGAAGCGGCGGCGAGAACCTCGTCCAGAATCGTTTCAGCCTTGGCATCGTCGGTGCCTTCGGCCAACGCAAGCTCGCCGACCAGGATCTGGCGGGCCTTGGCCAACATTCGCTTTTCGCCGGCCGACAGGCCACGATCTTGCTCACGGCGCCACAGGTCACGAACCACCTCGGCCACCTTGTTCACGTCGCCGGAGGCGAGCTTTTCGAGGTTCGCCTTGTAGCGCCGCGACCAGTTGGTCGGCTCCTCGGTGTGCGGCGCCCGAAGCACCTGGAAGACCTTGTCGAGACCCTCTTGACCGACGACATCGCGCACGCCGACAAACTCAGCGTTTTCGGCGGGAACTCGAACGGTGAGGTCGCCTTGCGCGACCTTGAGTACTAGATACTCTTTCTGTTCACCTCTGATGGTACGAGTTTCGATTGCTTCGATCAGCGCCGCTCCGTGGTGGGGGTAAACGACGGTGTCTCCGACCTTAAAAATCATATGTCCCGTGCCCCTTTCGATGTAGTCAGTTTAACATGGCGCCAAACAGCGGTGCGACCAACGGTGCAGGTCAGGGGCGGTAGCAGCCCATCTTGAGGGTTGACAAGCAGCGGCATTCATGCATCGCGCCGGCTCCCGGCCGCGTGTGCGGTAGTCCTGACCTGGCTACGACACCATCGAATCGACGGATTCCCCACGGCACGCAACCCGCAAGACCTAGGCTTCCTGCTTGACTACTACGCTCACCTACTACGCTGCCTAGTTGATTGCGCTTGTAGTCACTGTCGGCAGTCATTCGGCCTGACTCGATGGAGGAACACCGTGAACGCTCGGACAGCTGTGGGAGCTCGTCGAGTTACCGTCGCCGCCATTGCCGTAGGCGCAGCGCTGGCCCTTTCCGGCTGCGGCGCTGGTCAAATTTCGCAGACCGCGCAGCAGGTCGCGGCCGTCAACGGCAACTACGCTACGCAGGGCCAGATCGCGCTCCGCGACGTCCGGATCCTCTATCCCGCGACTCAGGAATACACCAACAGCAAGGGCGGCAAGGCTGCCTTGGCGTTCAATGCGATCAACTCCAGTGCCGACAAGCCGGACCAGCTCACCGGCATCAGCACCGACCTCGGTGACATCCACGTGACACCCGCCGACAAGGCCACGATCAAGCCGCTCAGCGAACTCGTCGCGGCCGGGCCCGGCGTGCAGAGCAACCCGAGCGCGGACGCCAATGGCGCCGACCCCGAGGCCAAGCCGATCCGGGTCGAGATCACCGGCCTGCGAAAGAACGTCACTCCCGGACTGACGTACCCGATGACGTTCACGTTTGCCAAGGCGGGCACCATCAAGATCGACGTGCCGGTGGATGCCGGCCCGAAGACGCCGCGCTTCGAGTCCTCCAAGTCCGGCACCGCCGGCGGCGAGGGCTGATCAAGCTGCGGGATTTGTCGTAGCGGCACCCTAGGCTGCCCTGCGTGACCAAACCGAAGACCGAGTACCGCTGCCGCGAGTGCGGCCATGTTGTCGCGAAGTGGGTGGGCAAATGCCCCGACTGCGGCGGGTGGGGGTCGATCGAAGAGTCCGTCGTGAGTCCGCTCGTGCGTTCTGGTTCGTCGCGAGCCGCCATGCTGCCGAGCTCGGTCGCCACCCCGATCACAGCGGTCGATGCGCAGGCAGCGCTCGTCAAACCGACCGGCGTCGGCGAGTTGGATCGGGTGCTCGGCGGCGGACTAGTTCCAGGCTCGGTCGTCCTGCTCGCCGGTGAGCCGGGCGTGGGCAAGTCCACCTTGCTGCTCGAGGTCGTGCACAACTGGGCGCGGCGCTCACCGGAAGACCGGGCACTTTACGTGACCGGCGAGGAATCCGCGGGTCAGGTTCGATTGCGCGCGGATCGCACCGGCGCGCTGCACGATCGGGTCTACCTCGCCGCCGAATCGGATCTGGCCATGGTCTGTGCTCAAGTCGACGCCGTCGCCCCGACGCTGCTGGTGGTCGACTCGGTGCAAACACTGAGCACGTCGGAAGCCGACGGCGTGCTCGGTGGCGTAACACAGGTCCGGGCCATCACCGCGGCATTGACCGGGCTGGCGAAGCGCACCGGCGTCGCGGTCGTGCTGGTCGGCCATGTGACGAAAGAAGGCGCGATCGCCGGACCGCGCACGCTCGAGCATCTAGTGGACGTCGTATTGCATTTCGAAGGCGACCGACACTCGACCTTGCGACTGGTCCGCGGAGTGAAGAACCGCTTCGGCGCTGCCGACGAGGTCGGTTGCTTCGAACTGCACGATGCGGGCATCGTCGGGATCGCAGATCCGTCTGCGCTATTCCTTCACCACCAATCCGACCCCGTACCCGGCACCGCAGTGACGGTGACGATGGACGGCAAGCGCGCCATGGTGGCTGAGGTGCAAGCACTGGTGCACAAGACCGCCAACCCGGCGCCCCGGCGGGCCGTCAGCGGGCTCGATTACAACCGCGTGTCGATGACCGTCGCAGTGCTCGGAAGTCGCTGCGGCGTAAAGCTTTTCGAGCATGACGTGTACACGTCAACGGTTGGCGGCATGCGGATCGGCGAGCCGGCCGCGGATCTCGCGGTCGCCGTAGCCATTGCCTCGGCGGCCGGCGGCACGGCGCTGCCGAGCGGGATGGTGGCGATCGGTGAGGTCGGTCTCGCGGGCGAAGTGCGGCGCGTCTCCGCCATCGGTCGTCGACTGCTCGAGGCCCGACGCCTCGGCTTCGATCGCGCACTCGTGCCGCCGCAAGCGGGACCGGTACCACCAGGTATGGAAGTGCTCGAGGTCGCTGACCTGGCCGGCGCGCTACGGCACCTCAGCTAGCCCGAGACATCGTCCAACCTGCACGAATCTGTAATCAGCTGTGAGCTGGGTAACCTGAATAGTCGCGCGCAACCGGAAGGAAAGGGGGCGAAATGGACCAGTCGAGGTCAGCGGCGCTGCGGTCGTCGGCGCTGCACACGTCCGCAGCGCTGCGTGATGCCATCGCCCGCCTTGCTCCCGGCACGGCTCTGCGGGACGGCCTCGAACGCATTCTGCGTGGTCGCACCGGCGGGCTGATTGTGCTCGGCTACGACGAAAACGTCGAAGCCATCTGCGACGGCGGCTTCGAATTGGACGTCGAGTTCGCGCCCACCCGGTTGCGGGAGTTGTCGAAGATGGACGGCGCCGTGGTGCTGTCCACCGACGGCAAACGGGTGGTCCGCGCGAACGTGCAGTTGGTGCCGGATCCGAAGATTCCCACGGTGGAGTCCGGCACCCGGCATCGCGCGGCGGAGCGCACGGCCATCCAGACGGGTTATCCCGTCGTGTCGGTGAGCCAGTCGATGAGCATAGTCAGCGTTTATGTAGACAGCGTGCGACATGTGATGGTCGGTTCGCCGACCATTCTGTCGCGCGCGAACCAGGCAGTGGCGACCCTCGAGCGCTATAAGGCCCGGCTCGACGAGGTGACCACCCAGCTTTCCCTCGTCGAGATCGAGGACTACGTGACGCTGCGGGATGCGCTGACCGTCGTGCAGCGACTCGAGATGGTTCGCCGGATATCCCTGGAGATTTCCCAGGATGTCCTCGAGCTCGGCAGCGACGGACGCCAGTTGGCCCTGCAACTCGAGGAGCTCGTGGGCGACAACGAGGCCGTGCGCCAGTTGTTGATTCGCGACTACCTCGCCGGCTCGAGCGCGCCCAGCAGAGTCGCCGTCGAACAGGCGCTGGCCATGCTCGACGCTCTTACGGACTCCGATTTGCTGGACCTCACGGCGCTGGCTCCGGTTCTGGGCCAACCCGCCACAATCGAGGCTCTCGATACCCCGATGAGCCCGCGGGGTTACCGGATGCTGTCGCGCATTCCGCGGGTTCAGTCGACGCAGATCGACCGGCTGGTGACCGCGTTCGGCACCTTGCAGGGACTGCTCGCGGCAACCGCGGCCGACCTGGAAACGGTTGCCGGGATCGGCAACCACTGGGCCCGCCACATCCGGGAGGGCCTGTCCCGACTGGCCGAGGCGGGTATCGCTGGCCAGTTCGACTGACCAGCGGCGCCTTTAAGAAATGTTGAACGGCTCGGGCGGACTGCGCAGCGCCCCGAGTTGTGCGACCACCGTGTAGGCGCCCGGCTGGACCGGTACCCGGTCTCCCGCGCACTGCGGCTGGGAGGTCTCGCCCGACCATTCCACCTTGAACACGGCCTGCTGGCCTGGGTTCAGGGTCCGGACGTCGGGAGTGTTGCTGGGGAAGCAGTCGGTGTTCGACCAGATCCGCTGGGTGCCATCGATGCTGTACACCAGCATCTGCTGCAGACCTGCGCCGAGATCGCGCTGGCAAGGCGCGGTCGAGATGTTGGTGATAACCATTCCGAACTGCGGCTTCTGACCGGCCGGGTAGGTGGGCTGACCAACCGTTGCCTTGAGCGCCAACGACTGGTCCGGGCATTGCCCGGCCGGCACCGGCGCGGCCGCCTGACCGCTGGGCGCCGCCACACCGCTGGCGGCAGGCTGTCCCGGTGCGGGTGCGCCCGACGCCCCGGCCGTTGCGCTGGCCGCAGTCGAGGAGGCCGCAGCAGCGGAACTGGACGCGGCAGCGGCCGCAGACGACGAGTCGTCACCACCTCGCATCGAGGCGATGATCCAGACGAGTACAACGAGGACAACCACCGCGATGACTATCGCGGCAACTCTGCGCCGCCGATAGACCTCAGGCGGCAGCGGGCCGTTCGGTTCCAACACGTTTCCACGGTAGGCGCAGCGACCCCGCACGCCGTCGATCAGACATCGGCGTGTCGGGGGCTAGCGCGTCACACTGTCAGTGGCGCGTCGGGTTGGGCGCCGATGTCGCCGACCACGCTGCGCAAAATCGCGCGGCCGTCTTCGAGTCGGTAGGTGACGGCAGCGACGGCGAGCTTTCCGGTGGCGATCTTCTCGGCGATTATTGGCGAGTAGTCGGCGAGCAGCGTGCAGGTTTCCACGACATGGCGCGCTTCCAGGTCGTCAACGCTCGACAGCCCTTCCTTGCGTCCGATCAGAATCGACGGCATCACGCGCTCGACCAGGCTACGGATGTGACCGGGCGGGATGCTGCCGGCGTCGATCGCGTCCAGGCTGGCCTTCACGGCACCGCAGGAGTCGTGGCCGAGCACGACGATCAGCGGGACGTTGAGCAACTCGACCGCGTATTCGATCGACCCGAGCACCGAGCTGTCGATGACATGGCCGGCCGTCCGGACGACGAACATGTCGCCGAGACCCTGGTCGAAGATGATCTCTGCCGCGACGCGGGAATCTCCGCAACCGAAGAGTACGGCGGTGGGATGTTGGCCCTTGACCAACTCTTCACGGTCCGCCGCACCCTGACTAGGATGCTGCTGCGAGCCTGCAACAAAGCGCTCGTTTCCTTCGCGCAACGACTTCCAGGCACTGATCGGGTTGCTGTTCGGCATAAGGCCATTCTGCACACCTCGTTAACGGGTAGGAACACCTACCGTCGAAACTGGTTGGAGGCCATGATCGACGCTGCACTGCGACACTGGTATCGCGACGTCGCCCGCGACCTGCCGTGGCGGCGCTATGGCGTGACCGCGTGGCAGATTCTGATGAGCGAGATCATGCTGCAGCAAACGCCGGTGGCACGGGTAGAACCGATCTGGCTCGAATGGGTGACCCGCTGGCCGGTTCCGTCTGCCATGGCTGCCGACAGCCCAGGAGAAGTGCTGCGAGCCTGGGGGAAACTCGGCTATCCGCGCCGCGCGCTGCGGTTGCACGAATGCGCCGGAATCATCGCGCGCGAACACGGCGACATCGTTCCGTCCGACGTCGACACGCTGCTCACGCTACCCGGAATCGGCGAATACACCGCGCGGGCCGTCGCCTGTTTTGCCTACGGTGCGCGCGTGCCGGTGGTCGACACGAACGTGCGCAGAGTCGTCGCCAGAGCTGTCCTCGGGCAGGCGGTCCCGGGTGCGCCCAGCCGTCGCGACCTGGCCGATGTCGAGGCCTTACTTCCCGCGAAAAAGGCTGCAGCAGCGGAATTTTCCGCGGCGCTGATGGAGCTGGGCGCAACCGTGTGCACCGCCCGGTCACCACGCTGCCAGGACTGTCCGCTGCCGCGCTGCGCCTGGCGGGAGGCGGGCCGTCCCGACTCAGCGCAACGCCAGCGCACGCAACGCTACGAGGGCACCGACCGCCAAGCCCGCGGCCGGTTGCTCGACGTGTTGCGCTCAGCCCACCACCCGGTTCCCAAGGCGCAACTGGACGTGGCATGGACGCGCGATCCGGCGCAGCGCGACCGCGCACTGGATTCCCTGCTGGTCGACGGGCTCGTCGAGCAGACCGACAATGGCCTCTTCGCGCTAGCCGGCGAAGCCTGACTGGTTGCGCAGGAACCTCTCGACTTCGCGACGAAAGAGCTCCGGTTGCTCATCGTGCACCAGGTGGGCGGCGCCGACAACCCGCACGTACTCGGAGTTCGGGTGCAATTGCGCCATCCGCCGCATCTGACCGGGCGGGGTGATCGAGTGTTCGCCCTCGATCAGCAGCGCCGGCGCCCGAACCTGCGCCCACTCGTCCCAGAAATGCCTTGTCCCCCACTCCTCGGAGATGGCCACAAAGGTGTCGACGGAGCCGTGCAGGTGCCAGCCGTCGCCGCGGTGTTCGAACGAGTCGAGAAAGTAGCGGCCGGCGACCGGCCCGAAATAGTCGAGCATCGCCTGCTCGGAAGCGAACGGCTGCGGCCACGACTTGATCAGCCGTGCCCAATCGGCGGCCGTGCGGCCCCGGAAATCCGGCGCCATGTCCTCGACTACCAGTGCGGATACCCGGTCGGGTTCGGACGCCGCGAGACACCAGGCATGCAGGCCGCCCATAGAGTGCCCGATAACGGTCATCGGCTCGTCGATCACTCCGAGCGCGGCGAGGAGGTCGGCAACGAACGCTTCGGTGCTGAGTTGTGCCGGAGCCGGCCTGCCGTGCGCGGCGGCGTCAAAGGTGTAGACCCTGCCGTGACCGCGCAGCCACGGCAGTTGGCGGGCCCATGTGCGGGCGCTGCCCATCAATCCATGCAAGAGCAGGATCGGCGCGCCTTCGCCACCCTCGTCATGCAGCACAGGCTCGACGGTAACCGCGCGAGTACTGTTCAACCATGGCTGTGGTGAAGATCAACGCAATCGAGGTGCCCGAGGGCGCGGGCCCCGAACTGGAGAAGCGGTTCGCCAACCGAGCCCACACGGTGGACAGCGCCAAGGGCTTCCTGGGCTTCCAGTTGTTGCGCCCGGTCCGTGGGGACGACCGCTATTTCGTTGTCACGCAGTGGGATTCCGAGGAGTCCTTCGCGGCGTGGCGGGACGGCCCCGCGCGCGAGGCGCACGCCGGTGAGCGATCGCGACCGGTCGCATCGGGATCGTCACTGCTCGAATTCGAGGTGGTCCTCGACGTTACGGCTCAGCCCGCGGAGGGCTGAGCCGTAGTCATGGGTTCGTCCCGGGACTAACTGTCCATCGCCGCGTCGAGGGTGATCTCGGTGCCACTGAGCGCCTTGCTGACCGGGCAGCCCGATTTCGCGGCCTCGGCCGCCTTGACGAAGCCTGCCTCATCGAGCCCACCGGCCTTGCCGCGCACGGTGAGCTTGATGCCGGTGAGCCGGAAGCCGCCGGCGGGGTCGGGGCCCAGCGACACGGCGGCCGACACGTCGAGGCTCTCCGGCGTCCCGCCGGCACGGGCGATTTCACCCGACATGGCCATGGCAAAGCACGACGAATGCGCTGCCGCGATCAGTTCCTCGGGGCTCGTGGTGCCGTCGGCCTCTTCGGCAGCACGCTTGGGGAAGGACACGTCGTACGTGCCGACCCCGGAACTCGACAGCTCTACTCGGCCGGAGCCGTCCTGCAACGAGCCAGTCCAAGCAGTTTTCGCGGTACGTGTTGCCATGAGTGCGTTTCCCTCCAGTCGTTCGCCGAAAGCCTCTCAAGTCGAACCTACTCCGATCACCACGTCAGGTCTCGAGTACGCGTCAACCATGTCATGACGGCGCCGCATACGACGAGATAGATAGCCAGTGCCACAACGGATTCCGACCTGTTCAGCACGTTGAGAACTCCAGGCACCGATTCTCCGCCGACGCTGCGCAACCAACCGGCGAGCGAGCTGTTCCGGCCCGCGGGCGATGGCACCGATCAACGCGCTATGAGTCGGGATTGGTCCGGCCGGGCTGGTGACTGCACGTATCGGCGTTGCGGTGAGCCAACCACTTGCGGTCGCTCGACGCCACGAACGAGCAGTCGCGGCGACAACTGGAGCGTCACCGTAACTGCCGCTAGTAGACGTCGCGCACGTAGCGTTTCTCGTTCATCAGTTGCTTGCGAAACGCCAGCGCTTCCTCCTCGTCCAGGTTGCCGTGGATGCCGAAAATCTGTACGAGTGTGTCGTCGACATCCTTGGCCATCCGGGCAGCATCACCGCACACGTAGAAGTGGGCGCCGTCGGAGATCCATCGCCATAGTTGCGCGCCATGCTCGATCATCCTGTGCTGCACATAGATTCGCTCGCGCTGGTCGCGTGAAAAGGCAAGGTCAAGGCGGTTGAGGAAGCCGTCGCGGAACATGTCTTCCAGCTCGTCGCGGTAATAGAAGTTGGTGGCCGAATTCTGTTCGCCGAAGAACAGCCAGTTCTTGCCCGTGGCGCCCAAGGCTCGCCGCTCCTGCAGGAAGGCGCGAAACGGAGCGACCCCCGTGCCGGGCCCGACCATGATCATCGGTACCGTCGGGTCCGCTGGCGGCCGGAAGTGCGGCGCACGTTGCAAAAAGATCGGCACGGGCTGCTCTGCGCGATCAGCCAGAAATGTGGAACACACTCCCCCGGCGCCGCTTTCGTAGCGCACCACCGACACGGTCAGTTCCACCTCGCGAGGGCTGACCAACGGGCTCGACGAAATGGAGTAGAGCCGCGGCTGCAGCTTCTTCAGCACGCTCAACCAGTCGACAAGATCAGCGTCAACCGGGAAGGCGCGCAGCACGTCGACCATCTGCCGGCCCCAGAGCCAGCTGTCGAGTTCATTTCGGTTGTCGCGCCGAAGCAATTTGGCCAGCAGTGGGTCTTCGTTGCGGTCCGCAACGAAGCGCAGCAACGCCGGTGTGACACCACAGATGTCGAGCCGGGTCCGCAAGGTTTCGGCGAGTGGCAGCTCGCCATCGAGGTCCACGGTCTGGGCGCCGTCCAATCCCGTCACCGATAGCCATTCCGACACCGCGCCTTCGGCGATGGTGGGAAATACTCCGAGCGCGTCACCGGCGTCGTAGGTGACACCCTCACCGAGCTCGAACCCTAGCTGGCGCACCTCCTTCGCCGAACCTGTGCCGGTAAGAAGCACATTGCGTACCAACGGCGCCTGCAGCGGATCGGTGCGGGTAAAGCCAGGTGCCGCAGTCGGAGCGACGCGGGGCGAGGAGAGCAGCTTGACAACGTCGGCCGCCCAACGGTGCGCGAGGTCATCGTCATCAGCCTCACACTCCACGCGAGTGAGCATCCGCCGGGCGCCCAACTCGGCCAGCCGATCGTCGATCTTGCGGCCGTGGCCGCAGAAGTCGTCGTACGACGAATCACCAAGGGCCAGCACCGAATAGTGCAGACTGTCCAGCTTGGGCGCATCGGCCGCGGTGAGTCGCTCCCAGAAATCGGCACCATTGTCCGGTGGTCCGCCATCACCGAAGGTACTCGAAAAGATCACGGCGCGTTCGGCCTTGGCCAGCTCGGCAATGTCGCACGCGTCCATGCTGAGCGTGCGGGCACGAATATTGGTGCCGGACAACCGGTCCGCAAATCGATGCGCCAGTTCCTCCGCGTTGCCCGTTTGCGAAGCCCATAGTACGAGCACGGGTGCGTCGACCTCGACCGAGGTTTCGGTGGCGTCGGCCAGCCGTGGCGCGGAATAGGTTCCGGCGAGCAACCCTTCCACCCAGACGCGGGTAGCTGGAGCCAACGGTGCGCTGGCGGGCAACGTCGGCACCCCGAGAGGCGCAGCGAGATCCAATGCCGCGAAGAACCCGTTCAGGAAGGTTCTTTCTAACTCGGTCGGGACCGGTGGAGTGACCGTGTCTGCGCCGGTGATTGCGGCAAGGCGGCGTGCGGGATTCACGGAGGTGGGCTGCGTCTTGGTCATTGGCGCCACCGGGCGCAGGCTCACCGCGCTGACCTTGAACTCCGGCTGCAGTGACTCCTGGTCTACCGCGTCGTTGGTGACGGCGTTGACAGTGAGGTATTCGCCGTGCTCGTCGTTCCAGTGGAACGGTGCGAAGCAATTGCCCGGTGATACGCGGTCGGTGCGGACTGCGGGCAGCACCGCTCGTCCTCGCCGCGAGGTGATTTCGACTTGATGCTCCTCGGTGATGCCCAGCGCGTCGGCATCCGCAGCATTGATTTCGACAAACGGTGCGGGACTGAGCTTGTTGAGCTTGTCCACCTTTCCGGTTTTGGTCATCGTGTGCCATTGGTATTGTAGCCGACCGGTATTGAGCACGAACGGGTAGTTGTCGTCGGGCATTTCCGCCGGTGCCAGGTGCGGACGCGGGAGAAACTTCGCCCTGCCGTTGGGCGTCGGGAAACGTAGGCGTTCTTCCGTGACATACCGAATTGGATTGCGCGGCGACGCACCCGGTGGCGCCGGCCACTGCATCGATGATCGCCGCAATCGCGGGTAATCGATTCCGCGCAGGTCGTATCCCGTTCGGGGATTGACGAATTGCCGAATTTCATCGAAGATCTCTGCGCTGCTGGCATAGTCGAACGCGGCGCCATAACCGAGCGCGGCGGCCATCTGCGCGATCAGCTGCCAGTCCGGCCGCGCCTGCCCTACCGGCTCGACCGCCTGCTGCACCAACGTCACGTTCCGCTCCGAATTCACCATGACGCCTTCGGATTCGGTCCACGATGCGGCCGGGAGCATGATGTCGGCATAGGCGTTGGTGGCGGTTTCCGTAAACACGTCCTGCGTGATGACGAGGTCCGCGGCCTCCAATCCCGCCACGACGGTCTTCCGGTTTGCCACGGACGCCACAGGATTGGTGCAGATGATCCAGCAGGCCTTGATTTCACCCGCCGCAATCTTGGCGAACATGTCGACAGTGCCGGTGCCGATGTCGGTGCGGATGGTTCCCGGGCCGAGTCCCCATGCGGCCTCCACAAATGCGCGATCGGCGGGGTCGACCACGCTGCGTTGTCCGGGCAAACCCGGCCCCATGTAGCCCATTTCGCGACCACCCATGGCGTTCGGTTGGCCGGTCAGCGAGAACGGCCCACTGCCCGTTCGGCAGATCGCGCCGGTGGCCAGGTGCAGGTTACAGATGGCGTTGGTGTTCCAGGTGCCGTGCGTGCTCTGGTTCAGACCCATCGTCCAGCAGGACATCCAGTTGTCGGCCGCACCTATCCACCGGGCGGCCGTGCGGATATCGTCCTCTGTGAGCCCGGTGATTGCCGCGACGCGGCTCGGTGGGTAGTCCGCCAGCAGCGGCTCCATGGCTGCCCAGCCCTCGGTGTGTTCGGCAATGAATTCCCGGTCTATATCGCCATTTTCGACGAGCAGGTGCAGCAGCCCGTTCAGCAGCGCCAGGTCGGTGCCCGGCTTGATCTGCAGAAACAGGTCGGCCTTGTCCGCCGTAGCGGTGCGTCGCGGGCCGACGACGATCAGCTTCGCACCTGACTTGATCCGGTCGGTCATGCGCAGGAAAAGGATCGGGTGGCAGTCGGCCATGTTGGAGCCGCTGACGAAGAAGAGATCGGCGTGGTCGAAATCGTCGTAGCTGCCGGGCGGGCCGTCGGCGCCGAGAGACTGTTTGTAGCCCGTGCCGGCACTGGCCATGCACAGCCGCGAGTTCGATTCGAGGTGCACAGTGCGCAGGTAGCCCTTGGCGAGTTTGGCCGCCAGATACTGCGCCTCGAGCGTCATCTGGCCGGAGACGTAGATCGCCACCGCATCGGGCCCGTGCTCGTCGACGATGTCGCGGATCCGCGCGGCAGCCTGTTGAATCGCGCCGTCGACGTCGACCGGTTCCGGTGGGTGCTGGCGGGAAGGACGGACGTAGGCGGTCGTCATTCGGCCGGGGGCGCTCATCATTTCGGCGTGGGTCGCACCCTTGGTGCACAGCCTGCCTGCGTTTGCCGGGTGCAGTTTGTCGCCCGACACCTTTGCGATGACCTGCCTGGTCGCGTCGGTTTCCACGGTGATCCCGCAGCCGACACCGCAGTACGAGCATTGCGCTCGCACCGTGGGCGTCTCGTTGGCGGTCATGAGTCGATGATCGCGGCGCGGCGTTTCGCCGACGTTTCGGCTGGTGTTAGCAGCCGGTGACGGCGCGGGGCCGGTTGTTACGTCTGGATGTCGCGGGTGACGCGTGATTGGGCGCAACTGCACGAACAAATCTGCGGCCGATAGACGGTTTTCCGTCGCTGAGCCGAACTTTTGTTGGGTGAGTTGCGGCTCCTCGCACTAGCCGCAAACACGCAAAAGCCCGGGCTCCGATGAACCGGAACCCGGGCTTTGCGCTGTGTGGTTACTCCGCTTCGGCCGCGCCCTCACCGGCGCCCGCCAGCGCTGGAGCCGGCGAGTCCGGCACCTTGGCCGGCTTCGGCGCACCGCGGAAGGTGAACTTGGCGTCCTCGCCGGAGCCTTCGCCGTCCCAGCCTTCGACGTCGACCAACACGATCTGGCCGGGGCCGATCTCGCCGAAGAGGATCTTCTCCGACAGCTGGTCTTCGATCTCGCGCTGGATGGTCCGGCGCAGCGGCCGCGCGCCGAGCACCGGGTCGAAGCCGCGCTTGGCCAGCAGCGCCTTGGCCTTCTCGGTGAGCTTGAGCGCCATGTCCTTGTTCTTCAACTGGGCCTCGACGCGGGTGATCATCAGATCCACCATCTCCACGATCTGCTGCGTGGTGAGCTGGTGGAAGACGATCACGTCGTCGATGCGGTTGAGGAATTCAGGCCGGAAGTGCTTCTTCAGCTCGTCGTTGACCTTCATCTTCATGCGCTCGTAGTTCGAGCCCTCAGCGTTGGACTGCGTGAAGCCCAAGCCGACCGCCTTGGAGATGTCGGAGGTACCCAGGTTCGAGGTGAAGATCAGCACGGTGTTCTTGAAGTCGACCGTGCGACCCTGGCCGTCGGTGAGACGACCATCCTCGAGCACCTGCAGGAGGGTGTTGTAGATCTCCTGGTGCGCCTTCTCGATCTCGTCGAACAGAACCACACTGAACGGCTTGCGGCGCACCTTCTCGGTGAGCTGGCCGCCCTCCTCGTAGCCGACGTATCCAGGGGGAGCGCCGAACAGCCGCGACGCGGTGAAGCGGTCGTGGAACTCGCCCATGTCGATCTGAATCAGCGCATCGTCGTCGCCGAAGAGGAAGTTCGCCAGCGCCTTGGACAGCTCGGTCTTACCGACACCCGACGGGCCGGCGAAGATGAACGAGCCCGAGGGCCGCTTGGGGTCCTTCAGGCCGGCACGGGTACGCCGGATCGCCTTCGAGACAGCCCGAACCGCATCCTCTTGACCGATGATGCGCTTGTGCAGCTCGTCCTCCATCCGGAGCAGGCGAGTGGTCTCCTCCTCGGTGAGCTTGAACACCGGGATACCGGTCCAGTTGGCCAGCACCTCGGCGATCTGCTCGTCGTCGACCTCGGCGATCACGTCGAGGTCGCCGGAGCGCCACTGCTTCTCCCGCTCGGCCCGCTTGGCGACGAGTTGCTTCTCCTTGTCGCGCAACGACGCGGCCTTCTCGAAGTCCTGCGCGTCGATCGCGGACTCCTTTTCACGCCGCGCCTCGGCGATCTTGTCGTCGAACTCGCGCAGGTCTGGCGGTGCGGTCATCCGGCGGATACGCATCCGTGCACCGGCCTCGTCGATCAGGTCGATCGCCTTGTCCGGCAAGAAGCGGTCGTTGATGTAGCGGTCCGCGAGGGTCGCCGCGGCCACCAGCGCACCGTCGGTGATGGAGACCCGGTGGTGTGCCTCGTAGCGGTCACGAAGGCCTTTGAGGATGTTGATGGTGTGCTCGACCGTCGGCTCGCCGACCTGCACCGGCTGGAACCGGCGCTCGAGGGCGGCGTCCTTCTCGATGTACTTGCGGTACTCGTCGAGGGTGGTGGCGCCGATGGTCTGCAATTCACCGCGGGCCAACTTCGGCTTCAAGATGCTCGCCGCGTCGATCGCGCCTTCCGCGGCGCCCGCCCCGACCAGCGTGTGCAGCTCGTCGATGAACAGGATGATGTCGCCACGCGTGTTGATCTCCTTGAGCACCTTCTTCAGGCGCTCCTCGAAGTCACCGCGGTAACGGCTGCCGGCGACCAGCGAACCGAGGTCAAGGGTGTAGAGCTGCTTGTCCTTGAGCGTCTCCGGCACCTCGCCGTTGACGATCGCCTGGGCCAGCCCCTCGACCACGGCGGTCTTACCGACGCCGGGCTCTCCGATCAGCACCGGGTTGTTCTTGGTGCGCCGGCTCAGCACCTGCATGACCCGCTCGATTTCCTTCGAGCGGCCGATCACCGGGTCGAGTTTGCCTTCTAGTGCGGCCTGGGTGAGGTTGCGCCCGAACTGGTCGAGCACCAGCGACGTCGACGGGGTGCCCGCTTCGCCGCGGCTGCCGCCGGACTCCGCCGGCTCCTTGCCCTGGTAGCCCGAGAGCAGTTGAATGACCTGCTGGCGCACGCGGTTCAGGTCAGCGCCGAGCTTCACCAAGACTTGCGCCGCGACACCTTCACCCTCACGGATGAGGCCCAGCAGGATGTGCTCGGTGCCTATGTAGTTGTGGCCGAGCTGCAATGCCTCGCGCAGGCTGAGCTCGAGCACCTTCTTGGCCCGTGGCGTAAATGGAATGTGTCCGGACGGGGCTTGCTGGCCCTGCCCGATGATCTCTTCGACCTGGCTGCGCACGCCCTCGAGCGAAATACCCAACGACTCCAGCGACTTGGCCGCGACGCCCTCGCCCTCGTGGATGAGGCCCAGCAGGATGTGCTCGGTGCCGATGTAGTTGTGGTTGAGCATCCGGGCCTCTTCTTGGGCCAGGACGACAACCCGCCGTGCCCGGTCGGTAAACCTCTCGAACATCGCTCTCCCTCACTTTTGGCAACGAATCCGGCACGCAAACGCGCACCGAGCCCATTCCCGGATCACCGTGAAACCGGTCCTTGGCGGCTCGACCAAAACTGGTTCCTCTGCCCCGATGTCTACTCTAGTTCCCGGGGATTCCGACCGCCGCTCGTCCACCTGTTTTGCACGAGTTGCACCGGCTTACGTAGATAACGCCGCGACGTGACCTTTCGTTTCCCGCCGCCGCTACGCTGACAGCGAACGGCCGCGCAGGTCGATTACCCGCCGAAGGCGACCGAGCAAACTAAACGGTCGCCGCGCGGGATCGAGAAGCTCGCTTTCGGCCAGTGGGCTGTCCTCGCCCGCGACGACACCCGAATCGAATGGCACCAGCGTTCGGCCTTCGCCGGCCTCGAGGCGCAGCGCGTCGATCGCTGCGACCAGTGAACCGTTGGAGTCCGTCAACTCCGCGCGCAACCGGTCGATTCCAACTCCGAGGTGCTCGGCGATCAGATCGTCGCGAATATCGAGAATGCGGCCGGCGAGCTCAGCGTCGGACGCGTTCGCCTCCACCGCGATGTCGCACTCGGTGTCGAAGCCCATGGATCGGTTGTTCAGATTCGCCGAGCCGACCCGAACCAGCCGGTCATCGACAACCAGCAACTTGGCATGCACATAGATCGGCTGCCCGCCGGCCGTGACGGGGAAGTACACCCGCAGCCGGTCGTGCTCGTCGGCCTCCCATAACTCGGCGAGCAGGCGGTACCGGGCTCCGTCCATCGCCTGACGTTCGAGCCATCCCTCTGAGTGCCGGGGCAGCACGATGACAACTTCCGGTCCGTCCTGCGCGCGCAACCGTGCCGCGATTTCATCGACCAGCCCGCGTGCGGCCAGATACTGATTCTCGAAGTACAAGACGTTGCGCGCCGCCCGGATCGCCCGCACGTACAGCTCCTCGATCTCGCGGACCTCGGTGCGCTCGTTGAGTTCGGGCAAGGTCCGGGCGATCGCGACGTCCACCTTTTCCATCGTCGGCTGCAGTGCCCGCGGCCACAGCCGTGCCGCGGCGATGCCCGCGTCGATCGGCTCCAGGTTCTCGCCCGTCATCGTGAGCCACCGCTCCCGCGCCACCTCCCCGATCAGCGCGGCCGCCGCGCCATCGACGGCAACCGTGGCGTCGTGCCACGGGCCATGCTGCGCACCGTTCGGGTTGGTGCGCCGCACGTCGTCGTCGGGGTGGTCCCGGGTGTCCCAGCGGTCCACCGTCATGTCGATACCGCCGCAGAACGCCAGGGCATCGTCGATCACGACGATCTTCTGATGGTGTGCGGCGCCCGGCGGGTGCGCACCGTCCTCGACCAGGTGCATCCGCTTACTTGTGAACAGGTTGAGCAGAAACACCGGAGGCATGCCGCGGGCGAGGCCATCGGTGAGGGTGCCGAGGTCCCACTTGAGCAGATAGATATGCACGTCCGGGCGCGACTTGGTCAGCCAGACCAGGAATCGACCCAGCCGGTTGGGGCCCGGAAGCTCCCGTTCACGCGGTTCCAACTCGATGCGGGTGTCGAAGTCCCAACCGATCAGCATGATCCGGTGCTGCGCGGCCAGCATCGCGGCCTTGGCGGCACGGAAGTACCCGTCCGCATCCACGATCAGGGCCAACCGGTCCGCCGGCGCTGTCCGCCAGCACGTCTGGCCCGGCACCAGCAGCGGTGTCGAGTCCGCGATCATGTCTCCAGTCTGTCAGCCGGTGAACGGGGGCACGAAGACGCACGGCACCGGGTGTGGGTGCGCCGGGTCGAGCGCGTTGAGGACGAACGCTGCCGCTCGTGGGCTGCCGGCCAGCCCGGCGTGGTCCGAATAGTCCTGGGCACAGCCGTTCTGCACGACGATGTTGGTCGCGTTCGGCGCGGCCAGCAGTCCGCTCGTGTAGGGCACCACCGCCTCGTCGTACGCCGTGGTGATGTTCGTATAGGTGATGTTGGGCGCGTAGATCCCGCCGCTTTGCAGGTCCTGCATGAACGGCGCACCGGTCAGGAACTCGACGCAGGCACCGCACAACGCGCCGACCGATGAGTTCAGGACGTCGGCTGCGCCCAGGCGACGGGCGAACGCTGCGATGTCGCCGCCACCCGCCGCGTTTGAGCCGTTCCACAGCGGCGCCAACGAAATGTACTTGTCGATCTTGGCCGCCCCGCCGAGGTGCTTGACGTAGTAGGTGGGCATCAGCGTGCCCTGCGAATGTCCGACGATGTCCACGCGGTTGGCGCCGGTAGCCGCGAGCACGCGATCCACGAACGCGCTGAGCTCAGCGGCACTCTGCTCCATCGGCCGCATGCCGCCGATCGCCGATATCGGCCACGGCAGGTTGGTGTAGTTGCCGTACGTCAGCGCGTAGACGCAGTACCCCTCGTTCGCCAACAGCGGCGCGTACACGCCCCAGTTGGTTTGCGCACCACCGCCGGTGCCGTGCACCAGCACAACCGGGTTCGGGTGCTCCGGCGAAGGCTTGCAGTTCCAGTCGTTGCTGCCTGGCAGAGACCCGCCCGGATGCGTCAACTCGTCGGGAATTCCGGCGAAGAAGTTGTAGTCGACCGGCAATGGAGCCGGCGCCGCGAAGGCGGGCGCCGAGAAGGCCAAACAGCAGCTCAGAACCACCGACAGCACCGCGAGCAGCTTGCGCACGAATCACTCCATCATCCCCGCGAATTAGAACGTGTTGCAGGATAGCAACCGGCTCACACCTTGGGTGGTAAAAGACGCACCCTGCAGGGCGGACCGCTCACCACTCGGGTTCCTACTTTCGGTTGCCCGCGCGCGCGACATTGATTAGGCAACCCGCGCAGAAGGAGCCCGGCATGTTCACCACGCAGAACGCCAATGGCCCAAGCACCACCGTGCACAGCACCGTGGTGACCCCGGACGGCGTGCGGCTCGCGGTGCGCGAAGAGGGCGACCTTAGCGCCGACCTGACCGTCCTGTTGCTGCACGGGCACTGCCTACGCAGCGAAAGCTGGGCCTACGTGCGCGATCAGATCGACCCCAACCTCTCGGTGCGGGTGGTCAGCTACGACCACCGCGGGCACGGCGATTCCGAGGAAGCGCCGGCGAGCACATACACCATCGGCCAGCTTGCCGATGACCTGCACGCGGTGATCGACGCGGTGGCTCCCACCGGGCCCGTCATGCTGGTCGGACACTCGATGGGCGGGATGACGGCCATTACCTACGCCGGGCGCTACCCCGCCGAGATCGGCACCCGCATCGTCGGGATGGGCCTGGTCGCCACCGCCGCGAGCAACCTGTCCGACGCCGGATTCGGCCGCTTGCTGCGCAACCCCGCGACGGGGTGGTTTCAAGCCGCCGTTCGACGGGCGCCCGGGCTGATGCGGCGGGTCAAGCACCTGGGCTGCCGCGCGCTCGCTCCGGTCATCGAGACGGCCGAGTTCGGCAACCGCAAGGTAAGCCCGCGGATCGTCGCACTGGCGGCAGCGATGCACAACCAGACCCCGATCACCACGATGGCGACCTTCCTGAGTTCGTTTCGCACCTTCGACGAAACCGACTCGCTTGGCGTGCTCGCCGAGATCCCTACGCTGGTGCTGTGCGGGACAGCGGACCTGATGACCCCGCTGACGCATTCGGTCACGATCGCTGCCCAGGTCCGCGGCGCCGAGTTGGTGTGCGTCGACGGCGCCGGGCACTCGGTGATCCTCGAGCAGCCGGCCGCCGTGGCACACGGGATTGCGCGGCTCATCTCGCGCGCCCGGGCAGCGAGCGGTGACACGGCCCACGACGCGAGCGGTGACTCTGTCGGCGCTCGCGTCGTACTCGCCGCGTGAGCCGGCTGTACAAGTAGCGCCTTAAAGATCTCGCTCGGAGATGACGCCGTTCTGCATGGCCAGTTCAGCCAGCCGGATGCGCTTCTGATTCTGCGGTAAGTCTTCTACGCCGAACTTCGAAAAAAGCGCGCGCAGATGAGTCTTGATGGCGTCGACGCTGAGGAACAGTTCCGCGGCGATCTGTTGATTGGAGGCAGGACTCGCGAAGGCGGCACCGTGCTTGTACGGCCGGCACAACGCGAGCAGCACCGAACGCTGTGTCTCGGTCAGTGACCGAACGGTCGGGATCGCGCCGGACGACACTCTCGTGACATCGTCGGCGCCCGCGCCGAACTCGTGAAACGTCAAAACGACAGCGCCGATACGGATCCGGTCTCCGGCGTGCAGCCGACGCCGGCCAGCCAGGCGCTCGCCGTTGATGAATGTTCCGTTGCGGGACAGCCCGTCATCGAGAATCGTCCAGTGGGTGCCCATCCATTCCAGGGCCGCATGCAGACGCGACACCTCACCGTCCCAGGTGAGTGCAATATCAGCCTGCGCCGATCTGCCTACCGTCAACCGCGGCTTCTCGACCGACAGCCCAACCTCATGCTGTCGGCCGGAGCCGTCGGCAAAACGTAAACAGGGTCCGTCAAGTACAGACACGTTGGCCTCGTCCCACGAGCACAATCGTGCCTGTACCGGCGGCTTAGTAGCAACATCTGGCTCAGCGCAGGCAACCGCCCGAGCGACCGAGCCGCAGCAGCGACAGCGCGATGCTGACGCCATCGCGGCCGAAGTGTCGCTCGTAGTGGCGGACCACGCTCATCTCGTCGTGGTGCGCGGCAGTGACAACGCTGACCGACTTGCGAATCAGTCCGGCCCGCCGAGTCAGTTCAGCGCGACGGCGCACGATGGCGACCAATTCGGCGTCGAGTCGCTCGAGTTCGCTGCGCACTCGCTGTGCTTCCGCATCCGACGCCGCCGGCACCGTGGCGTCGAACGGCGTTGCTGCTGCGGCGTTCATGGTGACAGTCATATCTACTCCCGAAGACGAAGGCGTTGGATCTAGGAACAATCCTCTGCTCGTACAACCGTCCTCGAAAGCCACCCCAGGGGTGGTTACTCACCACCCCTGGGCACCCGCTTGGATTCGCCGACTATTCGGCTACGCGATTACTTCTTGGCCTTGTTGTAGGCCTCGGTTATTTCTGCCGAGATCCGGCCGCGCGCGGAAACCTTGTAACCATTTCGGCGTGCCCAATCGCGGATTGCTGCACTCTGCTCACGATCGACCGCGGCCCGGCTCTTCGGGGCCGAGGTGGCAGCCGCAGCCTTTCCGCGGCGGCGGCCGCTGACCTTTCGCGCACTCGCAATCCAAGCTTCGAGTTCATCGCGAAGTTTACTGGCGTTCCCAGCAGACAGGTCTATTTCGTAATTGACCCCATCCAAACCAAACTCAACGGTCTCATCGGCAGCAGCCTCGCCGTCCAGATCATCGATCAGAGTGACGGTGACCTTCTTTGCCATGCGGGTATTTTCCTCTCGGATGAAGTACCGAAACTTCGGCGGTTCTTACTCGCACTAAGGGTAGGCGGAATTTCGAAAGATTCCAACTACCGAAAATTAAGAAATTGGCCAAAAGGGTGATCGCCGACACAGGATTGGCAATGCCGCGGTCAAGTCACATCGCAACGCGCCGTAATGCCAGAAAGTGCTAGCAAAAGTTAGCGCGACAACGGCCGAACGATCGGGAAGAGTATCGTTTCGCGGATTCCCAAACCGGTCAACGCCATGAGCAGCCGGTCGATGCCCATACCAGTGCCCGTGGTCGGGGGCATGCCGTGTTCCATTGCCGCCAAGAATTCTTCGTCGAGCACCATTGCCTCGTCATCGCCCGCGGCCGCCAACCGGGCCTGGTCGATGAATCGGTCGCGCTGCACGACAGGGTCGACCAGTTCCGAATAGCCGGTGGCCAATTCGAAACCGCGGACGTAGAGATCCCATTTCTCCGTCACGCCCGGTTTACTGCGGTGCTGTCGCGTGAGCGGAGATGTCTCCACGGGAAAGTCGCGGACGAACGTCGGGGCGTAAAGCTTGTCGCCGTAGGCGTGCTCCCACAATTCCTCGACGAGTTTGCCGTGGCCGTACCCCTTGCCTTCCGGTATCTCGAGTCCGGCGCGCTGGGCGAGCGCTGTCAATTCGGCGACCGTGGTGTCCGGGGTGATTTCCGTACCGACCGATTCCGACAACGACGGATACATCTCAACGGTGGTCCACTCGCCGCCGAGATCGTATTCGGTGCCGTCCGCGAGCGTGACCACCTGCGTGCCGAAAACCTCTTGGGCCACCTCCTGGATCAATTCACGCATCATCGTGGCGGAATCGTCATAGGTGCCGTAGGCCTCGTAGGTTTCGAGCATCGCGAATTCCGGCGAATGCGTCGAATCAGCACCCTCGTTACGGAAATTCCGGTTGATCTCGAAGACCTTCTCTATACCACCCACCACGCACCGCTTGAGAAACAGCTCCGGAGCGATTCGAAGGTATAGGTCTATGTCGAGCGCATTCGAGTGCGTCACGAACGGCCGCGCGGCCGCACCGCCGTGCAGCGTCTGCAGCATGGGCGTCTCGACTTCGAGAAAGCCGCGACGCTCCAACGCACCCCGCAAGGCTCGCACTACCGCTACCCGCTGGCGCGCCATTTCCCGGGCTTGTGGCCGCACGATCAGATCGACGTAACGCTGGCGCACCCGGGACTCTTCATTCATCTCTTTATGGGCGACCGGCAGCGGCCGCAGGGCCTTCGAAGCCATCGACCAGGAATCGGCCAGCACGCTGAGCTCACCGCGGCGGGAGGTGATCACCTCGCCGTGCACATAAATAATGTCGCCGAGATCCACGTCGGTCTTCCAATCGGCGAGCGCCTGCTCCCCTACGCCGGCCAGGCTGATCATCGCCTGCAGCTGCGTGCCGTCACCTTCTTGCAGGGTGGCAAAACACAGTTTTCCGGTGTTGCGCAGGAAAATAACGCGGCCGGCGACACCGACCGGTTTGCCGGTTGCCGTGTCCGCAGGCAAGTCGCCGAATTCTTGCCGAATCTCCGACAGCGCATGGGTGCGGGCGACCGTGACCGGGTACGGCTCACGACCAGCGTCAAGCAAGCGCTCCCGCTTGTCCCGGCGGATGCGAATCTGCTCGGGCGTGTCGTCGGTGGGCGTGCTGGCTTGATTCACGAACCGCAAGCCTAGTGGCTGCTGCGGAGGCCCTGCTCGAGTCCCCCGTGCTCAGGAAGCCATCGCGAGCGTGTCCGCGCACCGGACGAAATGCGGGGCATCCGCAATGACATGGCGCAGACCGGTGGCTTGCAGCGCCTCGAAGCCACCGACGAGGTCCGTGGCCCGGTGCAGGCCGAGATCCTGCAAGGCAGCCGCCGCCAGGCTGGAGGTGTAGCCCTGCGAGCACACGATGATCCACTCGACGTCGTGGTCGACCGCGAAGGACAGTTTCGCGGAACTTGCCGGGTCGCAACGCCATTCGAGCACGTTGCGTTCGATGGCCAAGGCGCCGGGCAACGTTCCCTCCCGATCACGCTGGGCCTGGGGCCGGATGTCCACCACGATCGCGCCGCGTTCGACGGCGGCACGCAGTTCATGCGGATGAATGCGGCGCAGCCGAGACCGCGCCGCGTCCAGCATTCGGTCGATAGTCATTGCAGCCATGAGAAATTCCTAAAAGTGCGCGGCGGTGGCGATGTGGTCGAGGTCGGTCAAGGCGGAGTGGGTGCGCCGCAACCAGCCGTCGGAGGTGATCTCGTAGTAGGACATGGCGGTCAGCGGCGGACTGTAGGCATGCACGCTCAGCGTCGGCTCGACCGGCGTCTGCACCGCCGCGTCCGGGGCCCGCACCACGTCGTGCACCCAGCCGATCGGAAACGACGCCTGGTCACCGGCCTCGAGCACGCGCTCGCGCAATTGCGTTCCGGTCCAGCGAAGTTCCTGCAGGGCACCGCTGAGCACGGTGAGCGCGCCGATCGATCCGGCATGATCGTGCAGCTGGGTGGACTTGTCGGGCGTCCAGCTGATCAGCCACACGTCCACTTCATCGTCGCGGTGCAGCCGTGCGGACCACCGCTCGTCGCGGGGCCACTGCTCACCGTCCGGCAACAACTCGTCGTAGCGACCGGCCAGCACGCCGTCTGCGGCTTCGTCGGTGAGTTGCAGCAGGTCCGCAGGGCGAAGCCGCGTCGGCGCGGAAGAGGGAACTGCGCGCAAAGGGCGCTTTGATGCGGAAAGCATGAGCAAAACTCCAGGAATGTGCGAAAACTATCGAGGCGGACGTCAGCCTCGACAACACTCCTGGGCGCTCATGCGGTAAGACACGCCGTACAGGCTAGCAGCTCGGCCGCGGGATGGGAAAGGGCAACACTTATTTGCCAAGGTTCCCTACCGGCGTCGTTGTAGCCGCTGGTTGCGCTCATACACCAACCGCAGCCCCTCGAGCGTCAGGTCCGGTTCGTGGTGTTCGATGGTCTCGGATTCCGGCACGATGAGCGGCGCGCTGTCGCCGGTGGCAATCACTGCGACGTCGGTGCCGGCGAAGGGTTCCATTTCGTCGAGCACCCGGTTGACCAGTCCGTCGACGAGCCCGGCGAAGCCGTAGATCGCCCCCGATTGCAGGCACTCGACAGTGTTCTTACCGATGACGTTTCGCGGCCGGACCAGTTCGACCTTGCGCAGCGCGGCAGAGTGGGTGACCTGCGCATCGGCCGACACTTCCACGCCGGGCGCAATGGACCCACCGAGGAACTCACCCTTGGCCGATACCACGTCGACGCACGTCGAGCTGCCGAAATCCACGACCACACAGGGCTGTTGGTAAAAGTGATGGGCGGCAAGGGTGTTGATGATGCGGTCGGCGCCGACTTCTTTGGGATTGTCCACGAGCAGCGGAACACCCGTGCGCACACCAGGTTCCACCACCACGTGCGGAATCGCACCCCAGTACTTGGTGAGCATCAGCCGAATCTCGCGCAAAACGGAGGGCACCGTGGACAACGCCGAAACCCCGGAGATCTGTTCGACCGCGTTGCCGATCAAACCGCGGATCTTCAGCGCCAACTCGTCGGCCGTGATCCGCGGGTCGGTACGCAAACGCCAGTGCTGCAACAACTTTGCATGCGCTCCGGAGCCGCTGAAGAGCCCCAGAATGATGTTCGCGTTGCGGACGTCAATGGTGAGCAGCACGGGACTAGACAGTGGAAAGCAAGCGAGGGCTCGTCAGACCAGAACCCTCGGGCGCGTGCGCGGGGTCGGCGCCGAGTTCGACGGGCCGATTGCGTTCGTCGACGAAGACGACCCGCGGCTGGTACCGCTTCAGCTCCTGCTCATCCATCATCCCGTACGCGATGAGAATGACAAGGTCTCCCGGATTGACCAGATGCGCTGCCGCACCGTTGATTCCGATCACGCCCGAGCCGGGCTCGCCGGTGATCACATAGGTTTCCAGGCGTGCGCCGTTGGTGATGTCGACAATGCACACCTGCTCCCCCTCGAGCAGGTCGGCGGCTTCCATGAGGTCGCGGTCGACCGTCACCGAGCCGACATAGTGCAGATCGGCGTGCGTCACCGTCGCGCGGTGAATCTTGGATTTCATCATGGTGCGCAACATCGTTGGTGCCTTTCTAGCTGGACAGCGGGTCCGGGTCCCGCCCGTTGGCCGACGCGCTGGGAACGGCGTGGCCGTCCGGTGCGCCGGTGCCGAGCGAAACGTCTACGTTGTCGATCAATCGCGTGCTGCCTACCCGGGCGGCAATGAGCAGTCGCGCACGCCCGTGCGTCGGCGCTGGGCCCAGGTCAGGCGCGCGCAGTTCGAGATAGTCGAGTTCGATACCGTCAGTCGCGTCGATCACCGACCGCGCGGCCTCCAGGATCCCGGCCGGCCCGCGCCCACGGGCGTAGCGGCCCGCGGCAAGCGCTGCCGACAGGCTCACCGCGGCCTCGCGCTCGCTGGGGCTGAGGTACCGATTGCGCGAGGAGAGCGCCAGACCGTCCGGCTCGCGAACGGTCGCGACCGGCACGATCTTGACGTCGAAATTCAGGTCCCGCACCATTTGCCGAATCAGCACGAGTTGCTGATAGTCCTTTTCCCCGAAGTAGGCCACCCGCGGCCGGGTGATCTGCAGCAGTTTCGCAACGACGGTGAGCATGCCAGCGAAATGCGTTGGGCGGCTTGCTCCTTCCAGTTGCGAACCGACCGGGCCGGGGTGCACGGTGGTGCGTTGACCGTCCGGGTACATCTCGGCCACCGACGGCGCGAAGACGAGTTCGACGCCGGCCTCGCGCAGCAATTCGACGTCGGCATCCAGCGTCCGCGGATACGCGTCGAGATCCTCACCGGCGCCGAACTGCAACGGATTGACGAAGATCGACACGATCACCACGGCGTTGCCGCGCCTGGCCTGGCGCACCAACTCCAGGTGGCCCTCGTGCAGTGCACCCATCGTCGGCACCAGCGCCACCTTGCGGCCTACCGCGCGCAATGCGTTCGAAACGGCCGTGACGATTGCCGGGTCATGATGAACGGTCAGCTCGCCGGGACGGAAGCTGCCGCGCAACTGCGGGTTTGGGTTCATCTCTGCTCCAGCAGGTCAATGAGCGCGGGCTGGGCGGCACGCTGCGCCGAACGTAAGGACAGTGCTCGATAGGCGGCGGCGATGTCGGGGTCGACGTCGGTCAATACGCGCAGATGTTCGGCCACCGCGGCCGCGTCACCACGCGCCACCGGACCGGTCAGCGCCGCGGGCCCGCGTCGAAGTGCGTTGTCCAGCGCCGCGGACAGCAGCGGTGCGAGTACCCGCTCGGCAAGCCCGTTGGGCTGGTCGTCGATGGTTGCCTGGCCCATCAGTTCCGCTCCGGCCAGCGCGGCGCGCAAGGCGGCCACCGCGTCGACAACAAGCGTCACCAGGTGATTGCTGCCATGCGCCAACGCCGCGTGATAGAGGGCGCGGCGCTCCTCAGGGACCCGTACGGGTTCGCCACCTATCTCCAGTACCAGCGCCTGGGCGATCGCGAACCCGATCTCGTCGGCTGCGGTGATGCCGAAGCAAGCGTTGGCGAGCCGCGCCGTGTCTTCGTCATGGCCGGTGAACGTCATCGCCGGGTGGATGGCCAGCGGCGTGGCGCCACGCCGGGTCAGCGGCGCGAGAATACCGATTCCGTTGGCGCCCGAGGTGTGTGCGACCAACGTCCCGGGACGGACCGCATCGGTGGCGGCGAGGCCGCGCACCAGACCGGCGAGCTCGGCGTCGGTAACGGTGAGAAGCAGCAGTTCGCTGCGTGCGGCGACCTCGTCGACCGGCAGGATGCGTGATTCGGGCAGCCGGGTGCGGGCCCGATGGACGGACTGGTCAGAGACTGCACTGACGCCAAAGACGACATGGCCCACGCGCTCGAGCGCTGCGCCGATGGCGGTGCCCACGCGTCCCGCCGAAACGATGCCAACTGTGAGTCGTGCGGGCGCTGGATCACCGGTGAGCCCGAACGTGCCGCCTTGGCCAGCACTGGGCGCGCCGAATGAGGTCAACGTTGTCCTCTTCTCATTTTTCGTTCCAGTCCCACGCGCGGGGTACCGGACGTTGCAAGGTTGAGGATATCCGCAGCGCCCAATCGGCGGCTACGGCGGTGGTAGTGATCTACAACTCAGTTGGCGCGGCGCCGACTGCGCCCGGCGGGCTGCGCGCTGGAGTTTTCGGCATTCAGATTGGCCAACAGCTCGGCGACGGAGACTCCCGTCGAGTGCCCGCCCGAGCCGGCGTCGTCGCCGTCCGCGGCCGCCGCCCGACGGTGCCGGCGTGAACCCGGTGCCGGCTCCGGGAGCGCCTCATGGTGGGACCCTTCGTCGGCGTCCAACGATGCCGCGGCAGCCTTGCGGGAATCGCCATTGCCGGATTGCTCACTGAGGGATTCGAGCACGACGACGGACGTCTCGGCGGTCACCGGATCATCGGACGGGCTGGCGAACCGGGGCGGATCCGCGCGGCCCGGGCCAAACGCCGGCGGCGGGGTGGCGGCGCCCGGCACCAAGAGCCCGGAATCGGACGCTTGGAAGCTGCCGCGCCCGAGTTCACCCACTCGCGACGAATCCGCCCGCACGGCATGGCGCTCGGGCGGGAGGTCTGCGTCGAAGCCTTTGAACAATGCCTCGAGGTTGCTGCGTAGGTGCTCCAGCTCGCGCCGCAGCGCCGCGAGCTCCTGCGCGTCCGCGCCCACCTCCTGTCGAACGCGCGCTTCGACACCCATCTCGAACTCGCGCCGGGCCGAAATCTCGCGCTCGAGTTGCAGCTCGTAAACAGTCTGCAGATCGCGCGCTTTGACGCGGTCCAGCGCTGACTCCCGGCGGTACTTCGTCATGGCGATCGACGCCAGTACGGCGGCCCACAGGGCGACCACCAAGCCCACCCGCAACAGCTGGACGCTGTCACTGAAGATCAGAAAAATGCTGGCCAGCACGCCGAGCACGGTCAGTCCGGCCAGAATCAGCTTGCTCGTGCTGCGCCGGCCGCGACGCGGCGGTCGGGTGCGGGCAGCAGCGGTCATGAACTCAGCCTAACTTGACTACTCGCCACCCAAACGCATTCGTGCGGCGATTCACCCCCGCACTCGTCAATGCGCCGGCTCATCGGGGGGTTCGGGCGGCGTTTTGCAGCAATGCTCGAGCCACAGCGCCGCCCCGGCGAGCAACACTGCAGCGACTAAACCGACGATCGTGCCCGAACTGTCCGACATGGCCGCGTGCACGGTCGAGCGCTGTGGCAGCAGGAAGACCAAGAAACCGAGCCACACCCCGGCACAGGCGGCACCAACGAGTGCTGACGCCTTCGCCAAGGCCGCCGCCTTCGCCGCGGTGATCGGGTGTAGTTGGCGCGGGCCGTCGCCGATCTGGCGCGCGTTGACCCGAGAGCGAATCACGAAGGCGGCGACCGCCTCGATGGCCGCCACCGGGTACAGCGACGCTCCCGCGTACACCGGCACCGGCGGCAGCTGGCCATAGAAGGCCCGCACGAGCAGCCAGGAGGCGACAGTCGCGAGCACGAACAGGACGGCCAGGTCCAGCACCCGGGTCGGCTTCATAACTTCCGCCCAGCCAGCGTCAGCTCAGTCGCGCGCACCCCCGCGATTTCGGCCGGATCCAGCCCGTCCAGCAGTTCGGTGAGCGGCACCTGCTCGGCGCCGACCAGCAGCCTTGCGGCCGGATCGATCTCCAGCCACGGAACCAGGACGAAGGCGCGATCCTTCGCACGCGGGTGCGGCAGCGTCAACTCCGGGTCGGCGCTGGAGCGGCCGTCGCAGTCGATGATGTCGACGTCGAGCGTGCGTGGACCCCATCGAACATCGCGAACCCGGTCCGCGGCACGCTCGCAATCCTGGGCGAGGCGCAACCAGCCGCGGCAGTCCAGCTCGGTGTCCGCGGCAATGACTATGGCATTGAGAAAATCCTGCTGCTCGACACCGCCCCACGGCGGGGTCCGATACACCCGGGAAACGGCCAGGGTGCGCGGGCCCAATCGGTCGAGGACGCCTTGCAAGTGTGCGTGCGAGTCGCCCACATTGGATCCGATGGACAGCACGACCTGGCTCATCGGCTCGACCCGTCCCGATCGCGACGCACGCGCACACACACGTCGGCAAAGGTGTGCGGGATAGGCGCCGACGGCTTGTGAACGGTGACTTCGACCTCGCCGATGCGGTCATCGCGCAGGACTCCGTCGGCGATCTCGGCGGCGACGGACTCGATGAGGTTGCGTGGTTCGCCGGTGATCACCTCGACAGCGACGTTGGCGAGTCGGCCGTAATCGACCGTGTCGGCGAGGTCATCGGAGGCCGCGGCCGCCCCCAAATCCAGCCAGACGACGAGGTCCACGACGAATTCCTGACCGTCACGACGCTCGTGGTCGAACACGCCGTGGTACCCCCGCGCGCGTAGCCCGCGAAGTTCGATCCGATCACTCACCGCGGGCTACCTCCGCGATCCCAGGCGTCACACACGGCCAGCGCGTCGGCGGTCGCGCGAACGTCGTGAACGCGGACACCCCAGGCCCCGTTGGCGGCCGCAAGCGCCGAGATGACCGCGGTAGCCACCTCGCGACCGTCCGGTGGCCGGATGCCGTTGTCGTCGGCCAACAGGGTGCCCAAGAACCGCTTGCGGGACGCCCCGATCAGTACCGGAAAGCCGAGCGCGACCAGCTGCGGCAGCGCGTGCAGCAGGGCCCAGTTGTGTTGCGCGTTCTTGGCGAAACCCAAGCCGGGATCGAGGATTAGGTCCTCGGCGGCGACCCCGGCGGCGACCGCCCGATCGGCCTGTTCGAGCAGCTCGGCGCGGACGTCGGCGACGACGTCGGCATAGCTGGCCGCCGTGCCGGCGTGCACGTATTCGTCGGCCCGCCAGTGCATGAGAATCCACGGAACCCGCGCGCTCGCAACTACTTTGGCCATCTCGGCGTCCGCGCGGCCGCCCGACACATCGTTGACCACGCTGGCGCCGGCGTCGAGCGCGGCTGCCGCGACGCTGGCCCGCATCGTGTCCACACTAACTGGAATGCCTTCTGCCACAAGGTCTTTGATGACTCCAACGACTCGGCCGGCCTCGACCTCCGGCGCGATTCGGCCGGCACCCGGTCGCGTGGACTCGCCGCCGACGTCGATGATGTCGGCGCCCAGGTCCCGTAACTGCAGGCCGTGGGCGAGCGCCGCATCGCGATCGAGGTACCGACCGCCGTCGGAGAAGGAATCGCTCGTGACATTGAGGACGCCCATCACCACCACTCGGCGCGCGCCCTGCGGGACGGGTAGCGGACTCACCTGCGCAAGATCAAGTCGAGCGCCTCGGCGCGCGAGACGGCGCTGGACTGCAGCAGGCCGCGCACCGCCGAAGTGGTGGTGCTGGCACCGGGTTTGCGGATTCCACGCATGGCCATGCACAGATGCTCGGCCTCGATCACGACGATCGCTCCGCGCGGGTCGAGCTTGCGCATCACAGCGTCGGCGATTTGGCTGGTCAACCGCTCCTGCACCTGAGGCCGCTTGGCGTAGAGGTCTACCAGCCGCGCCAGCTTCGACAACCCGGTCACCCGGCCGGACGGACCCGGGATGTAGCCGACGTGCGCGACGCCGTGGAAGGAGACCAAGTGGTGTTCGCAGGTGGAATAGAGCGGGATGTCGCGGACCAGGACCAGTTCCTGGTGTCCCTCGTCGAAAGTGGTGTCCAGTACCGAGTCCGGTTCCACGTACAGGCCGGCGAACACCTCGCGATATGACCGCGCCACCCGCGCTGGCGTGTCGACCAGACCGGGCCGGTCGGGATCCTCACCCACGGCCAGCAGCAACTCCCGGATAGCCGCTTCGGCGCGCGCCTGGTCGAAGCGCCGCCCCGTCTCGAGCGCTGTCAGTTCGTGGTGATCTCGTCCGGCCCGACCGTCTTGCGACACCGGCTGTTCGCCGTTCCGGTCTCCGTCGAGCTGCCTCACCGCCAACGGTCGACACCTCCCAAAATGTCGAGGAAGTTCACCGGCGGACTCCTGCGGGTCATGGCCCCAACGGGGCAGCGGACAACTCTCGCGATCAGCGCTTAACGCAACCACAGCGTAGGGCCGGCCGATCAATAGTGCCCGTTCGGTCCGTCCCAACTCTGCTGGTCGCTCTCGCCAGGCTGGTTGTGCTCCCCGTGCCGTGGGTACCGCTCACCGGCATCGTGGCGGGGACCCGGCGGGCCCCAGTGGTAGGCCCGTTCGGACTCGCGCGGCTGCGTGGGCTGACGGCCCTGCTGCCCCTGCTGGCCCTGTTCCGGACCGTTGTAATGCCGGTTGTCCTCCGTGGGCGGCCACCCGGGGGCGGACCAGCCCGCCGGCGCACCGTAGTCCGGACGCGAGCCGTGCGACGCCGGCGGATAGCCGCCGTACTGCGGCGGCGGGGGGTAACCGTTGGGTTGGCCGGGGTAGCCGTTCGGCTGCGCCGGGACCGGCCGCGGCTGATGCTGTTGCGGCTGTGGCGGTTTCGGCGCGGTCTCATTCGGCTCGGGATACGGCTCGCCACGCTCGATCGCCAGCTCGCGCGGCGTCTTGACCGGCGGCTTGTCCGAGGGAACCCGCTCACCGAAGTCGTTGAAGGCCGTAATCCGGGGCCGCTTCTCCACAGTCGTGAAGATCTGCTCGAGGTCGCGGCGGTGCAGCGTCTCACGTTCGAGCAGCGCGGTGGCCAGCTCGTCCAGCACGTCGCGGTACTCGTTGAGAATTGCCCAGGCCTCGGTGTGCGCGGCCTCGATGAGGTTGCGCACCTCCTCATCGATCTCGCGGGCGATCTCGTGGCTGTAGTCCGGCGCGGTACCCATCGTGCGGCCCAGGAACGGGTCGCCGTGGTCGGTACCGTAGCGGACCGCGCCGAGCTTGGAGCTCATGCCGTACTCGGTCACCATTGCACGCGCGATCTTGGTGGCCTGGTCGATGTCGGAGGACGCCCCCGTGGTGGGCTCCGCGAAGACCAACTCCTCGGCGGCGCGACCGCCCATTGCCATAACCAGGCGCGCGATCATCTCCGAGCGGGTCATCAGACCCTTGTCGTCCTCGGGCACCGTCATCGCGTGGCCACCGGTGCGGCCGCGGGCCAGGATGGTGACCTTGTAGACCGGCTCGATGTCCGGCATCGCCCAGGCCGCCAAGGTGTGCCCACCCTCGTGGTAGGCAGTGATCTTCTTTTCCTGCTCGCTGATGATGCGGCTCTTGCGACGAGGACCGCCGATCACGCGGTCGACGGCCTCCTCCAGGGCGTCGCGGGTGATCACCGCGCCGTTTTCCCGGGCGGTGAGCAGCGCGGCCTCGTTGATGACATTGGCCAGGTCCGCACCCGACATGCCGACGGTCCGCTTGGCGAGACCGTCCAGATCCGCATCCGGGGAAATCGGCTTGCCCTGCGAGTGCACGCGCAGGATCGCGCGCCGGCCGGCGAGGTCCGGATTGCCGACGGGGATCTGGCGGTCGAAGCGACCGGGACGCAGCAACGCCGGGTCGAGGATGTCGGGCCGGTTGGTGGCCGCGATCAGGATGATGCCGGTGCGGTCGCCGAAGCCGTCCATCTCCACGAGCAGCTGGTTGAGCGTTTGTTCGCGCTCGTCGTGGCCGCCACCGAGGCCGGCGCCGCGCTGGCGGCCGACCGCGTCGATCTCATCGACGAAGATGATGCACGGGCTGTTCTGTTTGGCCTGCTCGAACAGATCGCGCACCCGGGACGCACCGACGCCCACGAACATCTCCACGAAGTCCGAACCGGAGATCGTGAAGAACGGCACGCCGGCCTCGCCGGCCACCGCGCGGGCCAGCAGCGTCTTACCGGTTCCCGGCGGGCCGTACAGCAGCACGCCCTTCGGGATCTTGGCGCCGAGGGCCTGATACCGCGTGGGGTTCTGCAGAAAGTCCTTGATTTCGTAGAGCTCTTCGACCGCTTCGTCGGCGCCGGCCACATCGGCGAACGTGGTCTTCGGCATGTCCTTGCTGAGCTGCTTCGCCTTGGATCGCCCGAAGCCCATCACGCCGCCGCGACCACCGCCCTGCATGCGGCCCATGATGTAAACGAAGATGGCCAGCAGCGCCACCATGGGCACTACGAACATCAACATCGAAGTGAACCAGCTTTCCTGGTTCACAACGGTGTCGTAGCTCTGCGCCCCGGATTGCTGGACCTTCGTAAAGATTTCGCCAGCGGCCGAATTTGGATATTTGGTGATGATTTCGGTCTTGTTATCGGTGGCGTCGTTACCCTTTTTCAGGGTCAGCCGTAACTGCTGCTCTTTGTCATCGATCTGGGCCTTGGCCACGTTCTTTGCGTCGAGCTGCGAGATCGCCACCGAGGTGTCGACCTTTTTCCAACCGCGAGTGTCATTACCGAAGTAGCTGAACGCATAGATGATCAGCAAAATCGCCGCCACTATGGCCAGGTTGCGAAAGACAGTCTTGCGGTTCATACAGCGTCGGCCGCGGCGGCCAGTCCTTTCCCAAAGTGCGGGGTCTCGTCGGTATTCCCATTTCCGGTCTTCGCAGCTGCGCCGGATCCGGTTTGTCCCGGACACACCAGGCTACCGCGAAGCACTTACCCCCGCGTACCCAGCGCCCAACCACCAATGCAGAGCTTCTAACTGCAGTTCCTTATTACTGAACAACGCGGAGATTTGCGCCCGGGTTCCCGACGTCTCTTCCGCGCCCGACCCGGCGCCCGTGCGCCAGCCGTACCCTCGGCCTATGTGCCGAAACATCACCGCACTCAGGGGCCTGGAACCACCGGCGACGGAGGAAGAGATCGAGGCGGCCGCACTGCAGTACGTGCGCAAGGTAGGTGGGCTGTCGGCGATATCCGACAGTAATCGGCTGGCGGTCGAGGCGGCAGTCGCCGACGTCGCAGCGGCCACCCGTCGACTGCTTGCCGATTTGCCGGAACGGCGGGTGCCACCGAAGAACCTGCCGCCGCTGCGGCGCATCCACGCGCACTGATCCGATCTGGGTCAACGTGGGTCAGCGTCACGGCAACACCGATTCGCCATAGGCCGCCACACACGCCAGCGCGATCTCCAACTGCACTCGCCGGCTGTCGATGTTGTGCCCGAGTAACTCCTCGATCCGCTGCATCCGGTAGCGCACGGTGTTCTTGTGAACGCCCAGATGGCGGGCGGCCGCCTCTGGACTTCGATGGTTGCCGAGATAGGCCGCCAGGGTGTCCCGCAATCGCGCCGCATGGGCGTCGCGGCCGGTGATGCCGGCCAATTCGCGCGCGACCAGGGTCCGCATAGCCGTGTTGTCCGCACCCACCAGGGAGGCGATTTCCACGTCGGAATATCTGGTGAGCCAGTCGTGGCGCCCCGACGTTTCGACGATCCGCCGCGCTGCCAGGGCTTCGCGATGACTGCTCCGAAAACCGTCCAGACCGGCGCCGGCATTGCCGAATGCGACCTGCACCGATCGACTGGCGCCCACCGCCTCGCGATTGGTTAGCGCGGAAGAGTCGAGGGGCGCCTCAACGCCGAGCCAGCCCCACAGCCCGCGCGCCCCGGAGGGAGCTGTCAACAGTCGAGTCGTGCCCGCGGCCGCCGCGATCCGGCCCGCGACCCGCTCGAGGGTTCCGATCGCATCGCCGGAGTAGCCGGTCTCCGCCTCGGTGTCCCACAGTGCAAACGCGAGGTGTGTGCGTGAGAGCCGGTAGTCCAGGTGCAGCGATGCCCGATCGACGTCGATGTGGTCGCCGGCAAGCAACGCCCGAATGGTTTCGGAGCGCCGGGTGAATGCATCGCGGAAGCCGCGCTCGCGTTCTCGGCTGAAGGTGTCGCTAAGCGTTTCCACCGATGTCGCGAACCAGGCCGCTGTTCGCTCGAAAAACCACAGCAGCAATGCGCGCTCAAACGCCGGGTCGAGTTGTCGGGCCTCGATGACTTCCGTCAGATAGTCGATCGCGGCCTGCTGGCCGACCCGATAGATCTGCAGCAAAACCCGCAGATCGAGGCCGCGCCTGGCGATGCTGCGGGCGAGGCCGTGGGCTTCGGGCGGCAAGGTGACGTCGCCGAGGTCATCGGTGAACCCGAACATGATGGCCTGCAGTTGGGCCTCGGTGCTCGCCGCGAGGTCGCGCTGCAGTTCATGGTCGGCCAACTCGGGCACCAATTCGATGACGGCCGTGTTGATACGGCCGACGATCTGCGCGGTCTGGGCCGGTCGCATCGTGTCCGCGACGTATTCGAGCATCCAGTCGCGGAGCTCTTTGGACAGCTGCTTAGACATTTGTATCGAGAGTACAAGATTGCTGCCCCAACTTGACCTGCTGGACCAAGCGCAGCGCAATTTGTTGTGCCAGCATCATAGGCCAGTGCGCCTCATCACAGCGCGTGTTCGAGGAGTGCGCAGGTATGAATCGCGGGCACCGACCGGGCACGGGCGCCCAGCCAACACAGGAGAGCATCGATGACCGAAATTGCCACCGCGTCACCAGCGTCAAAGGCCAAACGGCCCGTCATCGAGGTCCGCAACCCCGCTGATGGACGGGTGGTCGGCACTGTCGCAGATGAGTCGGCACAGGTCGTGGCCGCCAAGGTCGCCCAACTGCGCGCCGCGCAACCGGAGTGGGAGGCAATCGGGCCGAAGGGCCGCGCCGAGTGGTTGCGCAAGCTACAGGACTGGATCTTCGATCACGCGGAAACGATCTCCGACGTACTGCAATCGGAGACGTCCAAACCGCGGGTGGACGCCACCATCGAGGCGCCGTTCGTCGCCGACCTGATCGGCTACTACGCCCGCCACGCACCGACATTTCTGGCCGACGAGCACCCGGCGCCGCACAGCCCGCTCGGCAAGGTCAAGAAACTGACCACGATTTACCGTCCGTATCAAGTGGTCGGCGTGATCACGCCGTGGAACTTCCCCTTTGCGATGCCCGGCATCGACGTCGTTCCGGCACTGGCGGCGGGTGCCGCGGTGCTGCTCAAGCCGTCGGAGGTCACCCCGCTCGGTGGTGAACTGCTGGTCCGAGGCTGGCAGGAGATCGGCGCACCGCCGGTGCTCGCGCTGGCCACCGGACGTGGAGAAACCGGCGCGGCGGTGGTCGCCAACGTCGATTACGTGCAGTTCACCGGGTCCACGCGCACCGGGCGGGTGATCGCCAAGGCCTGTGCGGAGCGGCTCATCCCGTACAGCTTGGAACTGGGCGGCAAGGATCCCGCGCTGGTTCTGGCCGATGCTGATCTGGACCGCGCCGCCTACGGCGTGGCCTTCGGCGGCCTGCTCAACGCCGGGCAGGTCTGCGTCAGCGTCGAACGCGTCTACGTCGAGGCGCCGGTGTACGACGAGTTCGTGGCCAAGCTGACCAAGCACGTCGGCGAACTGCGTCAGGGCGCAGACGACCGCGGCTACCGCTACGACGTGGGCGCGCTGGCCAACGCCGCCCAACGCGACGTGGTGCAGCGCCATGTTGACGAAGCGGTCGCGGGCGGCGCCCGCGCGGTCGTGGGCGGCAAGCCAACCGGCGTCGGAACCTTCTTCCAGCCAACGGTTTTGGTGGACGTGGACCAGTCGATGTCGTGCATTCGCGAGGAGACGTTCGGCCCGACGCTGCCGATCATCAAGGTGGCCGACGAGGAGGAGGCAATCCGGCTCGCCAACGACTCGGTGTATGGGCTCTCGGCGACCGTGTGGACCGGTGACCGCTCCCGCGGCGAACGCGTGGCGCGGCGCCTCGAGGTCGGTGCGGTCAACATCAACGACGCTGCCGCAAACCTTTTCAGCTTCGCGCTGCCGATGGGCGGTTGGAAAGAATCCGGGCTCGGTGCGCGCTGGGGTGGGCCGAACGGGGTGCGCAAGTACTGCCGCGTACAAGCCATTACGGCACCGCGAGTGCCCACGCAGACGAAGGAACTCATCTGGTTCCCGTACAACAAGAACAAGGTCAAGTTTGCGATGTCGGTGATGCGCGCGGCGAGTGCCCGTGGCCTGCGCCGCTTCGGAATCTCGCTCTGACCCCGCACCCGGAAAGGCAGCACATGGCTGAGGTAACCGCGACGGTCCGCGGCAAAGTTGTCGTAATCACCGGTGGCGCAAGAGGAATCGGGCTCGCCACCGCCACCGCGCTGCACCGGGCCGGCGCCAAGGTCGCTATTGGCGACGTCGACGAGGCCACCGTCAAGGAGTCGGGCTCGACGCTGAATCTTGATGTGTACGGCACTCTCGATGTCACAGACCTGGACTCGTTCACGAGCTTTCTCGATCAGGTCGAGCGCCAACTCGGACCTATCGACGTGCTCGTCAACAACGCCGGAATCATGCCGGTGGGCCGGTTGATCGACGAGCCCGACCGGGTGACGCGAAGGATCCTCGACATCAACGTCTACGGCGTCATTCTCGGCAGCAAGCTTGCCGCCGAGCGGATGGTTGCCCGCGGCAGCGGGCACGTCATCAACATCGCCTCACTCGCTGGCGAGACCCCGACACCCGGCATGGCGACCTATTGCGCGAGCAAGGCCGCGGTACTGGCGTTCACCGACTCGGCCCGGCGCGAATATCGCGACAGCGGCGTGCACTTCTCCGCGGTGCTACCCACCTTCACCAACACCGAGTTGATCGCCGGCACCGCCGGCGCGAAGGGACTGCGCAACGCCGAACCCGCCGATATCGCGAACGCCGTGCTCGAGTTGATAGCGACGCCGAAGCCGCGAGTGGCGGTCACCCGGATCGCCGGACTGCTCGTTGCCAGCCAGAAGTTCATGCCGGGCCCGCTCACGGACTGGATGGGCCGCGCGTTCGGTCTCGACCACGTCTTCCTCGACGACGTCGACAGCGCGGCGCGCAAGGCGTACGAGGACCGGGCGCGGGGTGTGGAAGGTTAGCCGGCCACTCGCTCCACGTACGCGCGTAGCTCCGGGCGCTCGTCATCAGGACGCCACACCAGGGCGAATTCGCAGTCGGTGACCCCGTCGACCGGGCGCGCGACGACGCCCGGCCACTGATACATCGCTAAGTTGCCCTCGGCGACCAAGCACACGCCGAGACCCATTCCGACGTCTTCCAGGGTCTCCTCGGGGGTGGCCGCTTCGGCACCGATGATGGGTGCTCGGCCGCCGCGATCGGCCACGGCCAGCCAGTAGTCACGAGTGGCCCCAGCCTCGGCGGGCAGCGCGATGAACGGTTCGTCGAGCAGGTCGGCGAAGTCGATGCGCTCGGCCGCGGCAAGCGGATGCGCCTCGGGCAGCAACACCCATCGCCGTTCGACGCTGAGCACCCGGTAGTCGTACCGATCGAGATCCGGGATCGGCAGCCATACTGCGGCGACATCGGCCGTTCGGGTCGCCAGCCCGCAGGACGGATCCGACCAGGGCGCATGCCGGATCTCGAGTTGTACGTCCGGCGCGGTGACCAGATCCCCGATCGCCCCGAGTCCGACGCCCGGTTGGACGCCCACCCGCAGGGTCTGCTGCGCACTGCCCAACTCGGCGGCGGTTTCATCCCACAAGGCGAGGATCTGCCGCGCGCGCTCCAACAGTTGGCGACCGGCCACCGTCAACGCGACCGACCGCTGGTCGCGGTCGAGCAGCGTTGCCCCAAGCTGTGATTCGAGCTGCCGGATCTGCCGCGACAGGGTCGGCTGCTTGATCTGCAGGCGTTGGGCAGCGTTGGTGAAGTGCAGTTCCTCGGCCACCGCGACGAAATAGCGCAGGTCGCGAAGGTGTGGATCCATAGCACCTTGCTATCAGATGGCGCTCAGTCGACAAACTCCGGTGCAACCCGCTGCCAGGGGCGATGGGCTTCGATTTGAGCGGCCAAAGCGAGCAGAACCGCCTCGCTGCCGGGCGGCCCGGCCAGTTGCGCAGCCATCGGCGTGCCCGTCACCGGATGCAAACCCACCGGCACGCTCGCGGCCGGCCAGCCGAGCAGGTTCCACAGCGCCGCGAACGGCGCGTACCTGACGTTGGCGAGTATGTTTGCCAGCCAACCCTTTTCGCTCCATTCGCGGGACTTCGGCGGATTTTGCGCGAGCGTCGGCGTAATAACCACATCGTGGGTCGCGAAGAACTGCTGCAACCGGTGGTGGGCGCGGTCGATGGAACGCGGCCGCACCAACTGCAGCTCATTGACCACCCGTCCCACGGCCACGTGCCGCCGATTCCGCTTCTGCAACAGCGACCGGTCGAGCGCCTCGGCATCGTTGGCCGCACCCCCGGTCCAGCGGACGAATTCCGCCACGTCGCTGGGCTGGTACGGCAATGTGGTGGTCTCGACCAAGTGACCGGCCGAAACGAGAACCGACCCGGCGGTGCGGGCGGCCGCCGTCCAGTGCCGATCCACCCGCACCAGCGGCGTGGGTGACCCGGCCGCGAGCCCGATGCGCAGACCCTTAGGGTTAGCCAGCGCCGCCAACTCCGGCCGTTGCGCGAGAACCGACAGCATCAGCGCGGCGTCGCCGACGGTGGTGGCCAGCGGGCCGTTCTCGGTCATCCCGAACCATGACGTTCGACCGACCTCCGACGGCACCAGCCCGCTGCCGGGCTTGATCCCGAACAATCCGCAGCAGGCCGACGGAATCCGGATGGAGCCGAGGCCGTCGTTGCCGTGTGCGATGGGCACCATGCCCGCGCTGACCGCGGCGGCCGCGCCGCCGGACGACCCGCCGGCCGTTCGCGTCGAATCCCACGGATTGCGGGTCACACGGCCCGGACTGTCCGTTGTTCCCCAGATCCCGAGTTCGGGCATCGCGGTGAGCCCGACGATGACCGCGCCGGCCTCCCGCAACCGGGCGACCACCGGGTGATCGACGGCGGACGGTTCGGCGGCGGTTGCCCGCGAACCCATCCGCAACGGCAGACCCTTGACCGCGATGTTGTCCTTGACCGCGACCGGCACACCCGCCATCGGCAGCGACGGCAGATCGCGGCGCAGCGACAGCTCCTTCGCCTCGGCCAGCGCCGCTTCCCCACGCACCGCGATGAATGCGTCGATCCCACTGTCGCGCTTGGCGATTCGGTCCAACGCCTCCTGCACCGACCGCACCGGATCCAACTCGCCGGCGCGCACCCTGGTGGCAATGGAAGTAGCGGTGAAGTCGTCGGCGCGGAACTCACCCGAGCGCAGCATGCTACGAGTATCCGCTAGCGCCGTGTCGAGGCGGAGTATCCGCGCCCGAAATGGGCGCTTATCGAAGTTACGGGGCTAGTATTTTTCATGCGATTGACTCCCCGGTCGCGCCCACGGGGACAGAGATGACCATGAGCAGCAACGCCGACGACGCCACCGCGCGCCCCGGCGAAGCGACGGTGGCGCCCACCGCGACGGTGGGAGCCGAATTCGACGCCACCCTGGCCCCGACCGTCGGCCCGCGCACCATCGCAGCGATCACCCCCAACACCGACCCGCTCGAGAGCATCGACGTTGGCCAGTGCCTCGACGACTTCGATCTGCTCACTCCCCTGGGGGCGGGCGCGTTCGCGCGCGTGTTTCTCGCCCGGCAGCGCACCATGCAGCGCCTGGTGGCGGTCAAGGTGTCGGAGAACCACGGCACCGAGCCACAGACGCTCGCGCAACTCGACCACGACTACATCGTGCGGGTCTTCGACCAGCGCATCCTCGATGACCGCCGGCTGCGCCTGCTCTACATGCAGTACCTGCCCGGGGGAACCCTGCTCAACGTCTTGCAACGGGTGCGTGCCACACCGATCGAGCAGCGCAGCGGAGCTCTGCTGCTGGCCTCGGTCGACGCGGCGATGGCCAGCCGCGGTGAGATCCGGCCGAGCGACTCCAGCGTGCGCACCGAGATCGCCGGGCTCAACTGGCCGGACACCGTGGCCTGGCTCGGCCGACGACTCGCCGAGGCGCTCGATTACGCCGGTGAGCGCGGCGTGTTGCACCGCGACGTGAAACCCGCCAATGTGCTGCTCACCTCGGAAGGCGTGCCGAAACTCGCGGACTTCAATATCAGCTTCAGCGGTTCGGTGACCGGCGCGGACGGTCGGCGGTCGAGCCCGGTCGCCTACTTCGGCGGTTCGCTGTCGTACATGAGCCCGGAGCAACTCGAGGCGTGCCACCCCGGCCGGTCGGGTACGGCGGCCGACCTGGACACCCGCAGCGACATCTACTCGCTCGGCGTGTTGCTGTGGGAATTACTCACGGGGAGAAAGCCTTTCGACGACGGCGACATCGTCGGCGGGGACACCACCACCCTCGACGCCATGCTGAGCCGCCGCCACGGCGGCATCACCGAGCAGTCGATCGAACGCCTGCCCCCAAATTGTTCGGCGGCCCTGCGCCGCGTGTTGCTGACGTGTCTGGCGGCGAACCCGGCCGAGCGCTGGCCCACCGGTGCCGCATTGGCCCAGCAATTCGAGGTGTGCCTCGACGCCCGCGCTTGTGACCTGGTCGACCCGCCGGCACACAGTTGGCGACTCCGGCTGCGGCGCTGGACGGTCCCGATTGTCACGCTGGCCATCGCCGTTCCCAACGCGCTGGCCGCCCTGTACAACATCCAGCAGAACCAGATGCTGGTGGTGACCAAGCTCAAGCTCGATGCCCAGCGGACCTTCGACCTGATCGCTGCGTTCAACAACATCGTCGCGTTCGCGCTCGGTGGACTGCTGATCCTCTACCTGTGCCGGCGGCTGCTCATCGTGCCGCGCGGGCTGCGATTGGGCCGCACCTACGACGCGGAAACACTCGCGGCCGCCCGCCGCGACACGCTGCTGATGGGCGACCGGATCGTGGCCGTGTGCTTCGGCCTGTGGATGATCTTCGGCATATTCTGGCCGATCGGCCTGCAGGTTGCCGCGGGCCGAATTCCGCCCAACGCCTGGGTCCATTTCGTCGCTGCGCAGGTGGTTTGCGGCGCCATCGCGGTGGCCTACCCGTTCATCCTGATCATGTTCTTCGCCATCCGCTGCCTGTACCCGACGTTCCTACCGCACGGCGAAACCAGCGCAACCGACGCGCGACTACTGCGCGGTCTGGACCGGCGCGGCAGCCTGTACCTGGCGATCGCAGCGTCCGTGCCGTTGCTCGGCGTGGCCGGGCTGACCTTCGTGCCGACGGACGAAATTCCGCTGGTCATCGTGGCCGTGCGGATCGTCTGCCTCGGCGGCACCATCGCATTCGTGGTGGCCTACCGAGTTTTCCGCGCCTTCGAGGCGGACCTGCAGGCGCTGGACCGGGTGGTCTCGGCCTAGCCCGCCTACTCGTAGACCTTCGGCTCCAGCGTGCCGATGTAGGGCAGGTCGCGGTAGCGCTCGCCGTAATCGAGGCCGTACCCGACGACGAATTCCTTGGGAATGTCGAAGCCGACGTTGGCGACCTCGAGGTCGACCTTCACCGCGTCCGGCTTGCGCAGCAGCGTCACCACTTCGAGCGAGGCCGGATTGCGGCTCGACAGGTTGCGCATCAACCAGGACAGCGTCAGACCGGAGTCGATGATGTCTTCGACGATGAGCACGTTGCGGCCGGTGATGTCCTTGTCCAGGTCCTTGAGGATCCGCACCACGCCCGACGACGAGGTCGCAGAACCATAGGAACTGACCGCCATGAATTCCATCTGGGTCGGCAGCGGAAGCGCGCGGGCAAGGTCGGTCATGAAGAAGATCGCGCCCTTGAGAACGCCGACGAGCAGCAGGTCGCCCTCGGGCGCGTCCGGGCGGTAGCGAGTTGCGATTTCGGCGGCGAGTTCGGAGATGCGGCTCTGGATCTGGTCCTCGGTGAGCAGTACCGACGCAATGTCACCGTCGTACACGCCTGCCTTCTCCTTCACGTCGACCGACCCGCTCCAGGGACCGACGGCCGCGCAGACTCATCAAGACCCAGCGACAGCCTGCCATGCTCGCGCGTGACGACCAACCTGGCATCACCCACACCGCCCCCGACCGCGACGCCGCCCTGCCCTCGCCAGCCCACCACGAGCTCGTCGACCGCGTGTAAATGCTTGCTGGTCAACGCCTTTGCGCCATTCCCGAGCAGCCAGAGCCGAATTGCGCGGCGGCGGATGGCGGCCGGTTGCGCGCGCAGAACACTCACCGGCAGCTGCGCGGCATCATCGAGACCGTCGATCAGTCGCTGCGCCAACCCGTCCAGAACCGCGCCGTCGGCCCGTAACTGCTCGCCGGTGCGGGCCAGCGCCGCGGCCACGCCACCGCCGAGCACGTCCTCTAGCAGCGGCAAGACCTCGTGCCGTAGGCGCACGCGCACAAAGTCCGGGCATTCGTTGTGCGGGTCTTCGTGCGCCACAACGCCCAGATCGGCGCAGGCCTGCCGGGTGACGGCGCGACCTACCCCGAGCAGCGGCCTGCCCCACGGCGGGTCCCACGGTTGCATGCCCCACATCGAGCGCGGCCCGGACCCGCGCGCGAGCCCGAGCAACACGGTTTCGGCCTGGTCGTCGAGGGTGTGCCCGAGCAGCACCGGCAGACCGTCGCGGGCTATCTCGAGCGCGCCGTAGCGGGCGCGCCGGGCCGCGGCCTCCAACCCGCCGGCACCGGTCACGGTCACCGGCAAGACCCGCGCCGACGCGCAGCCGAGCCGCTCGGCCGTCGCCGCGGCATCCCGCGCAACCTCCCCAGACCCTTGCTGCAAACCGTGGTCGACGATCAGGGCGTGCGCGGCCGGCGCTTCCGCCACTGCCGCCGCAACCAGTGCCAGCGAGTCCGCTCCACCCGAAACCGCAACGCAGACCGGGGCGTTGGGAACAATCTGACGGAGCCAAGCGCGCACCGCGTGGCGCAGTTGCAGGATGGCGCCGGTCTCCGGTAGGCGGATCAGCCGAGCACTCGGGCGATCCATCGATTCGGTTCTTCGATCTCCGCGAGCAGCGGCAAGGTCTCCGGGCCGGTCCAGATCGCGTTGAAGCGCTCCATGCCGACCTCGCCGACGACGGCATCGACGAACCGCTTGCCGCGCACGTATTGCGCCATCTTGGCGTCCATACCCAGCAGTGCACGCACCAGTCGTTGCAGCGGGTTGACGGAGCGGCGGCGCCGATCGTCGAAGGCCGCCCGAATTTGGGCGACGCTCGGGACCACCGCCGGGCCGACCGCATCCATCACGTGATCGGCATGGCCCTCCAGCAAGGTGCCGAGCACCAACAACCGGTCCAGTGCCTCGCGTTGCGGCGGCGCTTGGGTCGCACGCAGGAGCCCGATCACACCGCGCTGCTCCATCGGTTGGCTGTCCGACCGCCGCCGTTGTTTGAGTGCATCGACCAGTCGGCTGAGCATCTCGTTCATGGACTCTTCGCCGACCGCACCGAGCACGTCGACGGCATCACGCATGAAGTCGGAAATCCATGGGGCAGAAGAGAACTGGACGCGGTGCGTCACCTCGTGCAGGCAGACCCACAGCCGGAAGTCGCTGGGCGGCACCCGCAGCGCCCGCTCGACCATGACGATGTTGGGCGCCACCAGCAGCAGCGTGCCGTTGTCGCCGGTGAACGGGTCGTACTGCCCGAGAATTGCCGACGAGAGGTAGGCGAGCATGGCACCGGCCTGCAATCCGGCGGGCTTGCCGGCCAGCAGGCTGCGTTCGGTCTCCTCGGCACTGCCGGTGAGCTGCGCCATCGATTGCGCCGCCGCCCGTGCCCACGTCTTGCGGTCCACCACCTGCGCCGCCGGAACCGGCAACCCGTCGGCGAGACCGGTGACGTCACGCACGGGACCCTCGGCACGCACTGACGCCTCGGACAGTTCGCTCACGGCCTGCTGCGCGGTGTAGCGCGACGCCGCGGGACCGCGCGGGGAAAGCCGTACCGCGGTCTTGGCGGCCACCTCCCAGTCGACGGCGGCAGCTAGGAGATTGCGCTTTTCGCTCTGGGTTTCGCTCACGTGCACCCACAAGTTCGCAGTGTCGACGCAATGGCGTCGAGGGCTGGCCGGCTCACGTCGGGCGGCCGGTCGTTGGACATGAGCGCGAACGTCAAGACGCGCCCGCTGTTGTCGACGACATACCCGACCAACGCGCTGGCCACCGACAGAGTTCCGGTCTTGGCGCGCACCCAGCCGGCACCGGCACGATCGGCCGGTCCGTAGCGGTCGGCGAGGGTACCGGTGGCGCCCGCGACCGGTAGGTAGTCCAGCATCGGCCGCAGCTTCGGATTCGCGTTTCCGGCGGCCTCGTTGAGCACCTGATCGAGCAGCCGCGGCGGAATGCGGTCGTCGACCGACAGCCCGCTCACGTCGTGCAGGGTCACGCCGGACAGGTCAAAGCCGTTGTCGCGCAGCGTGTCCGTGACCGCCTTGACCGCGCCGTCGAAGCTGAGCGGGTCCCCGAGCGATTTGGCGATTTCCCGGCCCACCTCCTCGGCCAGCACGTTGTCGGACCGGCGCATCATCTGTCCAAGCCGGTCACGCAGCGGCGCCGACTGCACACTGGCCAGCGGCGCGGCGCCCGACGGCGCCGATCCGATTCGGACGTTCGCCGGGTCGATGCCAAGGGCGGTGGCGAGTTGACGGCCCGCGTCGAGGGCCGGTGTGGGGCTGCGCGGGGACTCGTCGACGAGCGGGTTGGACCGGCCACCGTCGATCATGAGCGGTTCGATCGGCGTGATGTTGCCGCCGGCGATGTCGGAGTTGTCCCAGCCTTGGGCCATCGTCGGCCCGCTGAACGCGCTGGTGTCGACGACAATGCTCGTCGGCGTTACTCCGCTGCGCTTGATCTGCTGCACCAGGTCCTCGAGCCGGGCCGAGCCCGGATAGAAGCTCGGCTGACCGACCGGCTGAGCGGTCAGGGTCGGATCGCCGCCGCCGACCAGCACGATCTCGTCGGGTGTCGACCCGCGCACCACCGTGGTGGACACCCGATGGTCCAGCGGCAGCGCCAGTATCGCGGCGGCCGTGGTGAGCACCTTGGTGGTCGATGCCGGAGTCATCGGACGATCGGGATTACTGCTCCACAGTGTGGTGGCCGAGAGCGCGTCCGACACCGACGCCGAGAAGGTGCCCAGATCGGGATTGCCGACGACCTTGGCCAGTTGCGCGCTCAACGCGGCGGCGGTCGGCTCCGGTGCGGTCGCGGGCACCGGCGCGATTTGCGGTGCCGGCAGCACTAGCGCCGGCGGCGGGGCGACGGTCAACGCGCCGAGCGCAGCCGTGGCCCGCCAAGGATGCTGAATAAGGACGAGCGCGCCCGTCGTGCCGACGAGCAACAGGACTATGGCAACGACCAACGCTTGCATATTGCGGTGACGACGAGCGGCCAGAGCACCACGAGCCTTCTTGTTCCGCCCAGCCAAAATCCCTCGCTCATCGTTCACACAATGCACAAACTCGCCCGGTCACGGCGGCGAAACTGCGCTGTGATCCTCGGCTGCGGGTTCCACACTAACCTCGACGCGATAACCTTCCCTCAACGAATTGCCGAGTTTCATCGAGAGACAAGGACCAGCGGCGTGGAGTTCGACGTCACCATCGAGATCCCCAAGGGGCAACGGAACAAGTACGAAGTCGATCACGAAACCGGACGGGTCCGGCTCGACCGCTTCCTCTACACCTCGATGGTGTACCCGGCGGACTACGGCTACATCGACAACAGTCTCGGTGAGGACGGGGACCCGCTCGACGTGCTCGTGCTGCTGCCGGAGCCGGTCTTCCCTGGCGTGATCATCAACGTGCGTCCCGTCGCCATGTACAAGATGACCGACGAGAAGGGCGGCGACGACAAGGTGCTGTGCGTGCCCGCCGGCGACCCTCGGTGGGATCACATTCAGGAGTTGGAGGACGTGCCCGAATTCGTCCTCGACCCGATCAAGCACTTCTTCGAGCGGTACAAGGATCTCGAGCCGGGCAAGTTCGTGAAGGGTTCGGAGTGGGTCGGCCGCGCCGAGGCCGAGGCCGAGGTCGAGCGGTCGTTCAAGCGCCTGCAGGAGCAGGGCGGCCACTAGCCGCTGGCTTACCTGGCTTACCTGCTTCACCGCCGCGCGCGAACTTGCGGTGCCGCACCCTAATTGTCTTGTGCAGGTGGGCAAGAACGCGCGCGGCAACTCCGCATAGCTACTCCACCGCGGCCCGTTCTGCGTCGGCGCGGGCCTGAATGCCGGCGGTGAGCCGCAACGGCACTTCCTTCCAGAACAACACCAGCACGAACGCCACAAACGCCATCACGGTCACCGACAAGAACACCGTCGACATGGCGTCGGCGAAGCCGACCTTGAACGGCCGGGCCAGTTCCGGACTCAGCTTCTGCACCACCGAGCTGTCCTGCAGCACGCCGCCCGCGGCCGAGACGTCGTGGTTGACCAGCCCGCGCGAGAGCGCCACATCCGTCGGGTTGGTGCTGTGCAATCCTTCCCGAACCGCTTGCTGGAAGGCCGGCGTCGTCGCGCTGACCTGCAACTCGTGGGAGATGTTCGGGCCGAGCTGGGCGAACAGGATCGACAGGAACACCGCCACACCCATGGTGCCGCCGATCTGGCGGAAGAACGTGGCCGCCGCGGTGGACACTCCCATGTCGGCCGGGGGCAGCGCGTTCTGCAGGGCCAGGGTCAGCGGCTGCATCAGGTTGCCCAGGCCGAACCCGGTGATCGCCATGAACACCATCACCACCCACATGTGGGTATCCGCCGTGACGTAGTGCAGCAGGAACAGCCCGAGGGTGAGCATGGCTGAACCGATCAGCGGATAAGCGCGGTAGCGGCCGGTCCGGGCGATCAGCTGGCCGGAGACGATCGAACCGGTCATCAATCCCAGCACCAGCGGCAGCATCTGCAGACCGGCCATCGTCGGGCTCGACCCGCGATCAACCTGCAGATACTGCGGCACCAGGGTGATGCCGCCGAACATCGCCGCACCCACCACCACCGAAATCACCACGCCGAGCGCGAACGTCGAGTTTTTGAACATCCGCAGCGGGATCAGGGCCGCATCGCGCAGCGCCGCCTCCACCGCGATGAACGCGACCACGCCGGCCACACCCACCACGTAGCAGGCGACCGACGCCACGCTGCCCCAACCCCAGTCACGGCCCTGCTCGGCGACGATCAGCAGCGGCACGATGCCGACCACCAGGGCGAGCACACCCCACCAGTCCACCCGCACCATCGGCTTGGTCACGCGCGGCAGGTGCAGCACCCGGAACACCACGACCAGAGCGGCGATGCCGACCGGGACGTTGACGAGGAATACCCAGCGCCAGCCGGAGATCCCCAGGATGCTGCTCTGACCGGCCAGCAGGCCGCCCAGCACTGGGCCGACCACACTCGATGTCCCGAACACCGCCAGGAAGTAGCCCTGATACTTGGCGCGCTCGCGCGGCGCGACGATGTCGCCCATGATGGCCAGCGCCAACGACATCAGGCCGCCGGCGCCGAGCCCCTGAAATGCGCGGAATGCGGCCAGCATGTACATCGACTGAGCGATGGTGCACAGCAGCGATCCGACGACGAAGATGGTGATCGCACCCATGAAGAACGGCTTGCGGCCGTACATGTCGGAGAGCTTGCCGTAGAGCGGGGTCGCCAGCGTGGCGGTGATCAGGTACGCGGTGGTGACCCAGGCCTGCAGCGCATAGCCGTTGAGGTCGTCGGCGATGGTCCGGATCGCGGTGGCGACAATCGTCTGGTCGAGCGCGGCCAACAGCATGCCGAGCATCAGCCCGGTGAGGATCGTCAAGATCTGTTTATGCGTGAAACCCGTTGGCGAGGCTTCCGTCGTTGTTTGGGATGCGATCACTTCTTGCCCTTCACCTCGTCGGCGGCCGCGATCACTTCGGGGCGCCGGCATTCGTAGTCGGTGACGAACTTGCCCAGCAGGCGGGCAAAGTCACGTCGCTCGTCGTCGGTCCAGTCGGACAGGATGCGGTCCAGTCGCGCGTTGCGAAGCTGCCGCAAATGTGCGGCCATCTCCCGCCCGACCTCGGTGACGGCGAGCACGCTCGCCCGACCGTCGCCGGGATCCGCTCGCCGTTCCACCAGCCCGCGCTCGACCAGCTGGGCGACCTGGCGGCTCATCGTCGACGGATCGGCATACATGGCCTCGGCGAGTGCACCGGAACGCATCGGACCCTCCGCGAGCAGCCGGAACAGGCACGCGTAGGCCGCCGGGTCGACCACTCCCTTGGTCATGGTCGACAGCTGTGACAGCGTTCGGTCCCGGATCCGCTGCAGCCGAACTAGGTGCAGGCCGATCTTGTCGGTGTACTCAGATGGGTCGTGCATCGCCGAATCCTTGCATTCGTCAACTAGTTGCACAAAGCAATTATGTTGGCGCGGCTATCGCGTGGCAAGTGATTGTTCGAGCTTTACTTTCCCTTGAACTCCGGCGGGCGCTTCTCGAAGACCGCCTGAATGGCCTCGGTCAGGTCCTCCGACGGCAGGAACGCGGCATTCCATGCGGCTACGTAGCGCAGGCCATCGGAGACCATGCCGGCACGCTCCCGGTCCAGCACGTCCTTGACGCCCTGCACCACCAGCGGCGGGTTCGCAGCGATCTCGCGAGCCGTCGCGTGGGCGGCCGCCAATGCTGCGTCAGCGTCCGGTAGGACGTCGTTCACCAGGCCGATCTGCGCCGCTCGGGCGGCATCTATGTCCTTGCCGGTGTACGCCAGTTCGCGCAGGTGGCCATCGCCGATGATGGCCGGTAGTCGCTGCAACGAGCCCATGTCCGCCACGATGGCCACCTTGGCTTCGCGCACGCTGAACTTCGCGTCGGCCGATGCGTAGCGAATGTCGGCCGCGGAGATCAGGTCGACTCCGCCGCCAATGCACCAGCCCTGCACCGCCGCGACCACCGGCTTCCGACAGTCCGCGACAGCGTTGATAGAACCCTGCATCCGCTTGATCGTTTCCAGGAACGCCGTGCGCGGCGCCGCGAAGGCCCGGTCGGCCAGCAACGGCGCAAACTCGCCGCCCATCGCGGCGAGGTCGAGCCCGAACGAGAAGTGCTTGCCACTTCCCGCCAACACGACCGCCCGCACCTCGGGATCCGCGTCGAGTGCAGTGAATACCTCGGGCAGCTCGCGCCAGAAATCCGGGCCCATGGCGTTGCCCTTGCCTGGACCAATAAGCGTGACCTGGGCGACCTGTCCGGTGGTCTCGACCGTGAACGCGTTCCAATCCGTCATGGGGTGCAAGCGTAGCGGTGTTACGTGTCTGAAAACTTCCGCGCCAACCCATTGAATGGGTGCAGTGCCGGTCGCAGTATTGATTCGCCCTCCCACTCCCGCCCTACTTGCGGAGGTTGCGATGCTGTTGCACAAGGGAATCGGGCTCGACACGTTCAATGCCCTGCCGCGCAGTCGGGCGGTACACGCCTTGTATGAATGCTGCTGCTGCGTGACGTGGGCCCAGAAAGTCGCCGACGCAAGACCTTTCGCGTCGTATGCAGACCTGCTGAACACCGCCGAGGAGGAGTTGGGAGAAGTTTCGCCCAGCGATGTCGACCGGGCCTTCGACGGCTGCGTACATGAACGAATATCCGCGCACACGCTGCAGGAGCTGTCGAGCATCAACCGGGACCGGCTCGCGGCCATGCTCGGACCGGAGGAGGGCTACCCCGACTTCGGCTGATCGTGCACCACGCGACGTACGTAGACTCGGGCCGTACCCAACGAGCCCGCGCGGGCAGTACGGGAGTGCCGAATTTTGTCCGATCCACGTCTGCCCGACGTCGCTGGCATCACCGCGGATCAATATCGCGCTGCCATGCGCCGGTACCCGTCCGGCGTGACGATCGTGACGATGTACTCCGAGACCGGACCGGTCGGATTCACCGCGAGTTCGTTCGCGTCGATTTCGCTGGACCCGCCGCTGGTGTCGTTCAATATCGCCCATACGTCGTCGAGCATCCGTGCGTTGCACGCAGCGGATTCGCTGGTCATCCACTTCTTGGGTGAGCATCAGCAGCATCTGGCGCAACGCTTCGCCCGCGCGGCGCACGAGCGCTTCAGTGACCGTTCGCTGTGGACACGCCTGGACAGCGGCGAACCGGTGCTGCACGGCACTCCTATGTGGCTGCGCGTGATTGTTGACCGGCTCATCCCGATCGGCGACCACACTCTCGTCATCGGGCTGGTCACTCGGGTTCATACCCAAGCCGCCGACGAACCGGCGATCGCGCCACTGCTCTATCACGACGGGCGGTACCACCGGCCGACACCGCTAGAAGATTGACGTCTCGCTACGTGCAAACTGCCGCCGTTCATGATCGGATCGACGTGTGTGGAGCGGAACCGACGACGAACCGCTCGACTCCTACCTGCCCGGGAGCGGCAATCGCGGCTACCGGGTCTCCCGCTATGAACTCGACCTCGACTACGAGCCCGCGCGCAACCGGCTGAGCGGCACCGCAACCATAGTTGCCACCGCGACCGAATCACGGCATGCGTTCACCCTCGATTTGTCTCAGTCGATGCAGGTGACGGCGGTGACGGTCAACGGCACTGCGGCTCAGCCGACGCATCAGCACCGCAAGCTCACAGTCCGGCCGGCACAACATGTTCCGGCGGGCGGCCTGCTGTCGATCGTCGTGCAGTATGCGGGTCAACCACGGCCGCATCCCGGCCCACGCACACCGATCGGCTGGCAACAGTTCGCCGACGGCGTGATCGTGACCGACGAGCCCGACGGCGCCGCGACGTGGTTCCCGTGCAATGACCACCCCAGCACTAAGGCCACCTACGCCATCTCGATCACAACCGCAGCTGCGCTGTACGTCGTCGCCAACGGCACGTTGGTTCGCAAGAAGGCGGACGGTCCGCATATCACTTGGGCGTACGAACAGGCGCAACCGCTGGCGACGTCCCGGGTGACGGTGCAGATCGGCACCTACGAGCGGCATCGGCTCGGCCGATCGAGCGTCCCCGTCAGCACCATTGCCGACAGATCGCTGCGTACCGACGTCGAGCGCGACTTTGCGCGGGTGCCCGAAATGCTGACCGCGTTCGAGCGATTCTTCGGCGCCTATCCGTTTGCCGACTACACGCTCGTGATCGCCGACGTCGATGTGGCCGTGCCAATTGCCGCCGCCGGGTTGTCGGTGTACGGCATCAATCACTGCGACGGCCAGGGCAACGCCGAACGTCTTGCCGCTCGGCAGCTAGCGCAGCAATGGTTCGGCGGCAGCCTGACAGTCCGGCGTTGGAAGGACATCTGGCTGCACGACGGCTTTTCCACGTATGCCGAGTGGCTGTGGTCTGAAGCGGCCGGTGGTCCCGCAACCGAGCAGTTGGCCCGGGCCGCGCGCCACAATCTGTCCCGTCAGCCGGCCGACATAGTCGCCGCCGACCCTGGGCCCAACTCGATGTTCGACTCCCGTGTCGGCAAACGAGGCGCGCTCGCTCTGCACTCGCTGCGGCTCGAGCTCGGCTCGAACCGCTTCTTCGAATTGCTGCACGACTGGACGGCACGGCATCGATACGGTTCGGTCAGCGCCGACGAATTCACCGATCTCGCTGCGCATTACACGCATATTCCGCTGTGGCCGCTGTGGGACAACTGGCTGTATCAGGCGGCACTGCCGCATTTGCCACCGCGTTAGGGCGTCAGGGCACCCAGTATCTGCTGGCCAATTCCTCGATCACCGGATCACCGTCTTGGGCCTCATCGAGCGCTGCAAGATCGGCGGCAACGGACAGCAACCTCGGATCGTCGGTCTCCTCAAGATCGACGGGCCTCCCACCGTCTTCCGAGAGCTGCCGCAGCAGTTTCTCTCGCACGCGCGCCTTGAGCGAATCGGCCATCCGTGCAGCATACGGTTAGTGACACGGCCGCCGCCGCGGCCCCGGTGACACGGCCGCCGTCGTAGTGGCTATGCCGGTGCCAGCCAATGCGCCCACGGCGTATTGCGCGCCACCGTGAACAGCAGCAGCACAGCAACCAGCACGCCAAGTGCCGGCTTCGGTAACTCCGGTACCCGTACGGCCGCGCCTTTCCACCGCAGAACGGTCCATCGCACCCACGCTGCTGCCACGACGAGAATCAGCGGCAGCACGAAAATGTTGCTCGACAGTGCGGCGATCACATGCCCGTCGGTGAGGTCGTTGACTGCGCGCAGTCCCCCACAAGCGGGACACCACAGACCGGTCAGGCGGTGAAACGGACAGAACCCGTACGCGCCGGAGACGTGTGGATCGCGCCAGTGCAGCAGCGCTACCGATGCCGCGGCCGCACCGGCTACCGCCACCGGAGCCGCGAGGGCCCTCAGCTTTGGTGCGGCAGTGGTCGAGTCCGCAGCAGTCACACGCCCAAAGTAGTCCGCCGCCGGTTCGCGGCTCTACCCATTGCCGTCGCGCGGGCTTTTGGGGTCTCTGCTGTCGCGCGGGCTTTTGCGGTGCCGCACCCGGCTCGTGGTATGGCCGCGCAGCAAAAACGCGCGCGGCAGCGTGGTCTGAGTGCGGATTAGACGAGCGCCGCGCGGATGCGGTCGGCGTACTCGGCCGCCTCCCCCGCCGCGTAGCGCGTCCGCGGCCAGAAGAACCCACGCAGACCATCTCCCTTGGTACGCGGTACGACGTGCATGTGTAGGTGCGGCACGCTCTGACTGACCACGTTGTTCATGGCGACGAATGTGCCCTGGGCGCCCAGGGCGCGGGGTAGTGCTGCCGCCAACCGTTGCCCCGCGGCCAGGAACGGATCCCGCAGTTCGGCGGGGAGATCCGGCAGTGTCTCGACGTGCGGCCGGGTAACCAGCAGCACGTGTCCCTTGAAGACCGGTCGATGGTCGAGAAAAGCCACGGTGTGCGCGTCTTCCGTGACAACAGCGGCGTCGACCGCGCCGGAAACAATGTCGCAAAACAAGCAACCGGCCATCGCCCGAGAGTAGTCGGTTGGATGCCGCTCGATTGGCGCCGGGGAGTCCTGCCCGTCGGCGCTACAGCTGCCGAATCGGCGCGCCGTTGCTGCAGGGCTTGGCGAACGCCAGGAGCCGTCCGGCGGCGTGTTGGCGGATGTCGCCGTGCTGGTTGAGGGTGTCGTAGGTCGCCGTGATGAATCCGCGGGTGGAATCGGATTTGGATCTGCGGACGTCGGTCACCTCCAGTTCGACGTGCAGTTGGTCCCCGGGCAGGGTCGGGGTCGGCCAGGCGAGGTCCATGGAAGCGCCGATGATGCCGGTGGCTAACGGCAATCCGGTGGTGACCAGCAGCCGCATGGTGATTGCCGCGGTCTGCCAACCACTGGCCGCGAGCCCCTTGAAGAACGTGCCCTGGGCGGTGTCCTCGCCGAGGTGGAACGGTTGGGGATCCCACTCGGACGCGAAGTCGATGATCGCATCGGCCGTGAGGTCATAGGTGTCGGTGCGGAATCGATCTCCAATGTTGACGTCGTCGAGCCAAAGAGCGGTGTCGTTCATGATCGCCTTCCGTTGTGACATCGTCGCGCCACAGAGTAGAGTCAGTTTCAAAATAAAACTTACTTCCCACCGCCACCCAAGGCAAGCTGAACATGCGGCGTTGTAGACGCGGAAGGATGTGGTGGTTACATGCGCGAGACGAGCCTGGCCCGAATGGACTGTTCGATCGCCCGGACGGCCGAGATCATCGGGGATCGGTGGACCCTGATGATCGTTCGATCGATGTTCGCGTTCAAGGGGTTGCACCGATTCGAAGAATTGCGCAGCGAACTGCGAATCGCGAGAAATATCCTCAGCGACCGCCTAGGGATACTCATTGAGCATGGGATCGTCGAGCAGCGCCAATACAGCGACAAGCCGCCCCGCTATGAGTACCACCTGACCACGGCAGGCAAGGATCTGCTGCCGGTCATCCTTGCGTTGCTGCGGTGGGGCGACACGTATCTGATGGGTGAGGAAGGTCCGCCGGTCATCCTGCACCACGCCGAATGCGGACACGACATGGTTCCGTACCTGGCCTGCAGTCACTGTCACCAGCCGGTCGCCGCGCGAGATGTCGTCGGCCGCGACGCCGCATCGCGACGCTCACCCGCGGATCTGTCAGGGGTTTCGGTTGATCCGACCGAAACTGGTCAAGAGATGGAGCCGCCTGGGGGAATCGAACCCCCGACCTTTTCATTACGAGTTATCTAGTCCCGATGTTTCATCAGTAACTCGCTGTAATGACATCTGATTCGGTGTCATACGTTATCGCAGGTAGTAGCGATTCTTCGAGTCACACAGGTAACGTGATCCGGTACCGCGGTCAGCCGTGACACATGCCGTTGTGTGTACCTAGTGTGTACGCAGGGTCGCCGGGGTATCCGCACTTGGTACTCGCGTACCAGTATTCACCGCAAAGGGGACACCAAGAAATGACCGACAAGGATTTCCGCGTGTTCGGCAACGGGCACAGTTGGACTGTCCGGATGCGGTGCGGCACCCACTGGGAGCCGATGGGCCGATATCAGTCGAAGGCCGATGCAGTGGCCGCGAAGAAGCGCTTACGCGCCGAGTACGGCAATTAGAATCTGGAGTTGCGGACCTTGATCGGGTCCGTCGTTGTCCAGTCGCAGCGAACCCCGCACGCAATGGTGTCCGCGTGCGGGGTTCGCCGTGCCTAAGGCGCTAGTCCGGCCCGGTCGGCTATCGGTTGCGGAATGGGCTCGCCGTTGGCGCGGAGGTCGCCGACCGCCCACGCAACCAGGTCGACTATGCCGCGCATTGCCTCGACTGGGTCTAAATCCAGGTGTGACAGCGCTGGGCCGAACTCGACGCTGGTCGCAACGTATTCGCCATCCTCGGGTGACCACTCGACGTGGTATGCGTAGTGCGGTGAATCGCTGCTGCTCACGGCTGCCGCGCCACCGACCGCTTGGCATCGCTCCATGCCCTGCCGTCCCACCAGCGCTGCACCCCCGGCACATGCGGGTCGGGGTACCAGCCCGCGGGGACCGTCCCCGCCGACGCGGCGACTTCGGCCATGACCTGCTCGGTGGGGGTGTGGAAACTGTTGATCACGGCCATGTTATGCGCGTATTCGGCATCGGCACGCGCCGCAATCTCCGCGGCAGCGATGTCACGCAAACGGTAGGTTTCCCAACCCGCCCAGGCTAGGGCTGAGATGACGAGCAGCACGCACACTGCCGCCGCACCATAGTGGTGTTCCGACAGGTTGCCGAGCACCGAGAGGGTGGTGAAGCCGGCGAGCCCGTAGGCGATACCGCGCCGCAGCCGGGCTTTCTGCGCCGGACTGCGCGACAGCCTTGGCGGCGTGTTAGCGGGCAGGACTGCGGTGGGAGCGAACGCGGCGTGCGGCCGGGTCGGCGCAGCACTAGCAGCACGGCTGCTGTTGGCACGGTTGACCGTCCAGGCGATGCCCTTCAGTAGCCACGTGAACACATACAACGGGGCAGCGAGCAGATACCCCAACCCGATCATGGCGTCGGTGAACCCGCTCTTGCTGCGGCGGCGTCGGTGGCCGGTTAGAGGGACGGAGGCACGCAGGGGGCCGATGCCGCCGCGCAGGTATAAGCCCATGTGGGTTCCTTCGGGTGCTGGGGATGGTGTACCACGTATAGCACCCGAAACCGGCATAGTAGTGCCCCATAGAGTGGTGTAACTCGGTGGCCGAGATCGTCTCCGACATCCGTGTCGTTGACGGATGTAGAGCGGCCACCGCGTGATCTTTCGAGTCAACCGTCTAAAGAATCCTCGAGGAGTCATCGCGATGACCGCACCCCATATTGTCGACCCTGCAGGCCTGCTTGGCCAAGCCCTATCTGACGCGTCGCCGGATCTGATGCGCGAGCTGCTGCAGACCATGATCAACGCACTGCTCTCCGCCGATGCCGACGCTGTGTGCGGCGCCGAGTGGAACGCCCGCTCGGCTG